>NZ_JAXAXL020000037.1:0-1023 GCF_047497515.2 Stenotrophomonas maltophilia | reverse complement strand
TGTGTAAACCCACCACGTTGTTCAGCGGGATTCTGGAAATAGGCGGTTGGCTGCCGATCCCCATGTGGGGTCGGTGCCAGTTGTAGTGATGCAGCCATTCAGGCAGCACGGCATCGCGCTGCTCTGACGAAGCGTACTCGCAGGCATAGGCCCATTCGCGCAAGCTGGTCTGGATGAAGCGCTCGGCCTTACCGTTGGTTCGCGGGGTGTAGGGCTTGGTCCGATAGTGCTTCATGCCCAACGAGGCGACGAGTCGAGCGAAGACGCCGGAGCGATAGCAGGCGCCGTTGTCAGTCAGGACACGCTGAAAGGTGACTCCCAGCGTCTTGTAGTACGCCAAGGCGGCCAGCAGCGCTTGGCAGGCCGTTGAGCCTTTCTCATCCGTGTGAACGCTACTGAAAGCGACTCGGGAGTGGTCATCAATGGCCACATGGACATAACCCCAGCCGCCGCCGCCAGCATTGCCACGCCGACTTGGATCGACCCGGTGTCCGGGCCGGCGGAAGTTGCCGAGTTTCTTGATATCCAAGTGCAGCAAGCCGCCCGGGCTGTCGTACTCATACCGGACCGCCTTCTTCGGTGGGTCCAGAAGGCACAGGCGATTGAGTCCTCTTCGACGCATCAGGCGTGAAATGGTGCTGTGAGCCACACCCAGTGCCTTGGAAATGGTCAGGTAGGTTTGCCGTTGACGTCGACGCTGGACGATCTGCTCTATCAGTGCCTCGGGTGTGCCATGGGGGCTGCGGCTGGGCCGAGAGCTGCGGTTCTGCAGCCCAATCAGGCCCTCGGCTCGATACCGGGCCAGCCACTTGTAAGCCGTGCGTACACTCACCCCACAAGCCTGGGCGGCCTCTTCTGGCCGGAGGCCTTGCTCAGTGATGCGGCGGACAAGAAGCTCTCGACTAAACGGCGTCAAACGGGCATTTTTATGGTGGTTCATCCGGGCTCTTTGGGGGCTGGACAGGTGTGGTAACCACCATTTTCCAAAGATGCCCCGGATGAACAACCTACCGAGAGATCACA
>NZ_JAXAXL020000036.1:0-7167 GCF_047497515.2 Stenotrophomonas maltophilia | reverse complement strand
CCCTCCCCATGATCGACCTGAACCACATCGATGACCTCGCCCGTCGCCTCAGCGACCTGGTGCCGCCGGGCCTGCGCGAATCGCGCGAGGAACTGCAGGCCACCTTCAAGAGCGCGCTGCAGGCCGGACTGGCCAAGCTCGACCTGGTCACCCGCGAGGAGTTCGAAGTGCAGCGCGCCGTGCTGCTGAAGACCCGCGAGAAACTGGACGCGCTGGAAACCGCTGTGCGCGAGCTGGAAGGGCGCTCGCCATCAGATTGAGTTGACGCCACTTTCGCCAGACAGCGAGGCGAAAAGCAGACTACCGCTCATCGTCAAACGCGAAGTGCCTCACGTCCTCGAGATCGAACACGGCACGATCCTGCGTCAGCCGAATCCGCCCGGACACCTCCACGCTGGCAGAGATATTGCACAGGCCAGGACTGTGACGCTCCAGGCATATACGCTTCTGTTCGGCGTAAAAACGTGCGACCGAACTGGCGGCCCCATGCTTGCCGATATCGAGGATTCGTGCGCCATCGCTGCAGCGGGAGTTGCGCAGAACCTCTTCGTGGCGGTTATCCGTTACATATCGAGCTGACAACACGACCTCGTCCCGATCATATTCGCCGGGATTCTTAGCGATGGCACACAGCACTTCATCATGAGTATCGTCGTTCATGGTTGTCGCCCCCCCACTGGCACATGCAGATAGCAGCAGGCCCAGCATGGGCACTAATGACGCTGATTTCATAGTCATTTGTCCTTCTCGGTCTTGGGCTGACGCGCTTCCCAGTTTGCAACAGAACCCTCCACCCCCTTGGCCTGTTCACTCTTGCTGATGTTGATCCCAAGGCCTTTGGCAACAACCGCCTCCGTGCCGTAAGCACTCCGCTCTGTGGCACGAACCTCATCACTGGTGGCCGCGGGGCGTCCACGCTCCGCCGTATCAATATCGTGCTGATCTTCATGGGCTATCACCTGCGCGCCCGTCTTCGGGCTGTCGACCTTGCTGAGATCGACAGTGACTGTCCCCTTCTGATTGGTATTGGCGATTGTCTTGCCGTCCAGCTCACCGGACACATAATGCGGTCCAGCGGAACCTTCGGTTCCTATGCTGCGCAGTATCTTGTCGACGATGCGCTGCTCCCGGCGATCCGTGAGGTTAGCCCGTGACTCCCTGAGTTGTCCAACATAAGCCTTGATAGGCGCGCACATCGCGGCTTCACAGGTGTAACGGCCATCAGGATCAACGAATCGATAAGGATTACTGCTTGCATACCAGTATCGATTGAATGCATTCGTAGGACTGGCATGAGCCGTAACTGGATCGACAGAGAGGAAGCGTCCCACGACCGGATCATAGTAGCGCTGCTGCATGTACGAGATGCCATTTTGGCTGTCACTTACATGACCTGAAAATCCCACTTCGTCTCTCAGCCCGCGATTCAACAACTCACCGTAGGGATCATAAAAACTTTGTTCAATCACACTTCCGGAGGCATCGGTGGCGGCAATGGGTGAACCCAGAACATCTGCGTGCGCATATTTCGGGTGAACTACCCCGTCAGCCCCAGCCTCCAGGGTTGCAACCAGCATCGACCCCAAATAGACGTACTCCCGAACCTTCCCGTCACGTTCACTCTGCTGCCTGCGGAGCTTTCCCTCACTGTCGTACATGGAAAGAATCGAGCCACTGCCCTGCAACCACGCCAGAACGCGACGCCCATGGCCGTCATAGCGATAATTCTCTGGTCCTGGCGCAGAGCGCAGCCGATTTCCGAAGTCGAATACGAATGGCTGGCCATTGCGCATCGAAAGGTTCCCTTGCACGTCGTACGCCAAACCCGTCGTCGTCGCGCCGTCGCTTGACATGATGTTGGTCAACCGATTACGTGCATCGTATGCATAGGTATGATCTTTGCGTCCAGACAACTTGGCGCTCAGCGTGTTGTCGAGAACGTCATACGCGTAGCGAATCACTCCATCCCCACCGAAGGCAGCCGACGTAGCTTGCGTCAGACGTCCGATGCCGTCGTAGATCATCTGCCGGTCACGGCCTGCATCCATTGAATCGAGGATGGCGCTGACATTTCCGCTGGCGTCGTATGCATAGGTCAGGTCAACCACGCTGGGTGACGCAGTGATCCGGGAAGGCAGGTTCCGTACATTCAACTCCTGCACGAACTGAACGCCGTTACCGTAAGCAAATCGCCGTGGGCTTCCGTTGGAATGGTACTCAGCGCCACTCACATAGCTACCGACGCGACTCGGCTGGCCCAGGGCATTCGGATCCAGAGCAATGAACATGCCGCTCGGGTACTGGATACCCGATCGCGAGGCGTTGGTGTCGTAAGAGTAGCCCAGCCCCCACGTGAACCAACCGGGCTGTGACGTGGATTCGCCCGTCATCAGCCTTCGCTTGTTATAGCTGTAGGCGTTTGTAGTCTGGGTCGTTCCACCGTCGTTGAGCGTGACTATCTGTGTTGGAAGTCCATCTGCGGCGTAACTCCAAGTCTGGTTTCCGTTCCCATCGGGGAACGTCAGCGTCGAAATCCTGTTACGCGCATCGTACGCCCGATCAATACGTCGCCCGGATCCCTGGGCCGCCGCCAGATCACAGTTGGCGGCATCCGGAAGGTTTAAACCACTGGCGGTCCAGAGCGTGTTGCCAGCGCCATCCTGGGCGATGACCGTAGCCCCAGACTCTGGCTCTATGGCCTTGCACAATTCCCCGCCAGCGCCGTACACAAGCGTGCGTTGCAAGCGCACGCTGCCGTCTGCATTGCGACGTACGATCGCCGCCGGCCGCCCATAGCGATCCCGGGGAATATCGGTAAATTCCCCTTCAGGCGCGCTGATGGCAATTGCATCAGACTGCGCCGGTGTACCGAACGCAAGGTACTGCACTCGAGTGGTATAGCCTCGCGGATCCACCGTGGCACGTCGATTGCCCGCCTCGTAAGTGATGACGCTCGTTGCCACTCCGGACTCGGTATCCTGGGAAACCGACGTGGGGCGTCCCAGTGCATCGTACTCGGTCCAAGTACCCTTCAGAGGCGGAAGCGTTACGCGGGTATTGGTATTGGCTGTGGCATCTCCAAATCGGCCCACACCTTCCTGATTCATCCGCCACTGCAACGGGTATTGCCCGGCTGCGGAAGGTGCGGTGATCGTGAATAGAAATTCCACGATGCCATTGGGGGGCACATCATGCGGCAGGGGAATGCGTGCGGCGCTCCACACGGTGTTGTCGGCAGGATTCTCGGTTGCCAGTGCGTAGCCCGCTCCGTTGCTCCACGTCGTCTCGCCTGTGTTGCGGAAGCGCAGCCGCATCTGCATCGTGCTACCCGTCTCCATACTGATCGGGAAGCCGCCCCCCTCCTCGGTTCGCGCGTTGTTCACAGGCGCGGTTACGTTGACCGCCACATTTGGCGTGGCGGGCCCGAACCAGCCCTTTCCATCAGCCCACATCTGTCTCTGGAAGTTGTAGACGCCCGGCGTTGTTGGCGCCTGCATTGGCACAGGGATATCTACTGTTTCACCCGGCGCCACTGCGCGAGGCAGAGGAATGCGCGCCCCGCCCCATAGCGTGGAATCGGTTGGGTTCTGCGAACCCAACCAGTAGCTGCCCGGCTGCCACGTGGTGTCCCCGGTGTTCTTCATGCTTACTACGGCGGATTGGCTCCCCGCAGTCTTCATTTCACTGGCTACGGATTGACTGTGGTACTCAGCGCCGTTGACCGGTTGCCATATGAAGAAGCCGATCTGGCCTGTAGCAAGCCCAAACCAGTTCCCATTCCTGTGCATCTGGAATGACACGCCATACCAGCCTCCATTGGCCGCGCCCGTGTTGGGAACCAGAGTGATGTTGAAGGTCGCGGTTGCCCCCGGCGGCACTGTTCCTGGAACGGATAGGCTTGAGGACTGCCAGTACGCCGGATTGTCGTTGGGCATGCTGAGTGCATATCCGCCTTCCGGCGTCCATGTGGTTTCCCCGGTATTCCTCATCGTGACCGTCGCCACGAACGGCTGGCCGGCCACCACGCGATTGGTTGACAGCGAGGCAGACACCAACTCGGCTGAATTGACGGGCTCTGGTGGTGCATTGACAGTGATGACCACTGGTCCGCTCTGCAGCGACCGGACGATCTCCTCTCCGTTGAGGTTGCGGATACCCTGCGCCGTCAGCATGTACTGATACGTTCCTGGAGGCAGACCATGCACCGTGTAAGCGCCATACGCGAAATTGGTAACCAGCGCGCCGTTCTGCGTCAGCCGGACATTGTCGATGTACTCCGACTTTGGGCCCCCATTGGTACTTCCGAACTCAACCGTCATGGTCACAGTTGCTGGAGCTGTGTAGACGGTCTGCGCCGGGCCAGTCAGTCTGACCCACGCCTGGGCGTGCACTGCTGGACTAAGCGCAAGCACCATGATCATCAGCAGCAATGCGCTGAGCCAGCGCGACTGAACGCCACATTCCATCATTGTCGGAACTCGCATCAGGGCCCCTCCACGCGATAGCGACCGGGATAGGACTGGAAGATCGTCCTGCCGGCGTGGTCATAGGATGTGATGACCTGCCGCAACGTTGAACTGCGGGTGGCCGCGTCGTATTCCTCGGTGAGTACCGGGCGCATCAACGCGTCATGCCAAGTGATACGCCGGGCATTTCCGGTTGATTCCGTGCGACGCCAGTGTCCCGCTGCCAACCCTCGTTCAGACCCGGTCGTCCGCTGATAGCTGATGATCAAATCATTCCACGCCACGCTATCGCCGCCGGGATACTGGATGAGCGCCAAGCGGCCGGCCGCGTCGTAGCCGTAGGTAGTGGTCGCCGCGGTTTCGTCGGTTCTGCTCAACAGCCAGCCGTTGTCGTCCACCGTGGCGGAGATGCTGGTGCCATCGGCGTACAGGATGCGCCGAGGCGTGCCCCGCTTGTAATCCTGCAGTTGTGTTGTGTTGCCGTTGCCATCAACCACCTGCGTGAGGTTCCCCAGTGAGTCATAGGCCAGCGTTTGCTTCAGCTTGCCGAACACCCATATGGAATGCGGGAGGGACTGTGCATTGAACTCGGTGCGATTTCGCTCGACACCAGTGTCGGCATCTTCCACGCGTTCTTTCTGGCCTAAGGTCCAGCTGGCGAGATTGTCATGGAATACAACCCTGTCCTTGGCCACGGCCAAGTCGCTTCCACTGTAGGTCTGGACCGGCCTCGCAAAGAGGTCGAATAGATCCACCCGCTCGGTATATGCCGTGGCCTCACGCGTGGTGACGACCTGCTTCTGCGGCTCGATGAGTCCTTCAGTTGGGGTCATGATGCTCAGCGATTGCCCCACAAGAGGAATGAACTGACCAGCAGCCTCTTCCTTGCTCAGATACTGGTATTTCACGCCTTGAAGCGTCACCCCCGCAGCATTGGCGGTTCGGGTCTCCAGCACCTTGCCTTCATCGACGCGCGGCCGCACGCCGAACAGATAGCTGGTGACGCTTCCGTCAGGCTCGGTCACCGTCGTCCAGCGCCCCCCGGCTGAAAAGCCATCCTGGAAGCCGTAGGTGGTTGTCATTGATGGCAGGCCCGGCCCACTGATGGTCCGCTGCTGCAGGTTCCAGACACCGATATAGGGCGTCTGCTCAGGCGACGAGCACGGGCTGATGTCGGTAGCGCGGTAGAAATAGCGATAGGCCAGTGAGTAGGTAGACACGGCACCCGCCGGATGACCCACCGCGTAGCTGTAGGGGCCGTAGACGGTTCCCATACGGGGATCGCACTCGGAGCCCTCCGGCGTAGGTCCAAAATTGGGTGGGCGCAGGGTGCCGCTCACGGTGTAGGTCCACCGCGTGCCGTCGGGGAGCACTACGGCGGCCAGTCCACCATCAATACGTGAACCCAGTACGCCGGGTTCGCGGTACTGGTAGGTCCATGTTCGGCCGTTGGCCGAGGCACTCGTAATGCGGTCGCCGGAGTAGCCAAGGGTGATGGCACGTCCGTCACTGCTGGTGATGGACGTCAGCTTGTCGCCGTTGTATCCGTAATTGACCCAGTTACCGAAACGATCCTCCACGCGCGTCGCCATGAAGAAGACATGGGTTCGCGACAGCGACCGGGTGGGTGCCAGCGGATTATCCTTGTAGTTCATACGGGTCATTTCGCGCGTCACGACCCAGTTGAGGTAGTACTTCGTCCCATCCGGCGTAACCGCCAGGAACGCCTCACCAGGCACTCCGTTCTTGGTCTGCGGCAAGCAGCGGACGCGCACGTTGCCGGCTGTCACCCAAGGATAGTTCTGCCCATCGGCAGGCATAGGGATGCCGGCTGATGCCACCAGCATCTGCGCGCTCCCTTGCCCCGGCAGATTCAGACCATAGCCGTTCCAGAACACGGTTTCCGGGTAATAGGAAATGCCACCTTCGCCAATGTAGGGCCGCTTCTGCTGTGAGCAGCGCTGGAAGCGGCTCGCATCGTTATCGGGCCCAACCACCCATCCGCGGGCGCTGAAAACACCCTCCAAGTGTGGAACGTCGATATCCCAATCGTAGAAGCCGGCAAGGTCGCCAGGCTTGCTGTCCTGATACAGGTAGCGCTCACTGATGCTGCGCTTGCGGCTCAGCGCCACAGGCGGCCCAGCGTTACCCGGGATGGCGATGTCTGTGACCGAAAAGCTCAACTGCCCGTTGAACAGAGAAATGCTCTCGCCGAAGGCACCTGCATCAAGCTTCCCAAGCTGCTGGGCCTTGCCAATGCGATTGGCGTATTCGGACTCGGCTTCCACGAATTCCTGCGCTGAAGCCGACGTTGCAGCGAAGCACAGCAACACTGAAGCGAGCCGCCACCCATTGCATCCCATGATGTCCCCCTGGCGAGAATGAACAATCTGTTCATACAGCGCTGCCGATTCTGCACGGTCCAACGGCCTCACACTCGTAGGAAAAACCCGCATTGACCTGTAGGCCTTTTCCTAACGAGCCCGGCCAGCCACCGCGTTTGTGCTCGAAAAGTGCGATGGAATGGTCTGAGGAAGCCATCACAATGTTTCCCGCATGGTTTAACTCGGCGGGCTGAAGATCGAACCGGCTGTTACCCCACGGCCCCCTCCCCATGATCGACCTGAACCACATCGATGACCTCGCCCGTCGCCTCAGCGACCTGGTGCCGCCGGGCCTGCGCGAATCGCGCGAGGAACTG
>NZ_JAXAXL020000035.1:0-12227 GCF_047497515.2 Stenotrophomonas maltophilia | reverse complement strand
AGGCCGGACTGGCCAAGCTCGACCTGGTCACCCGCGAGGAGTTCGAAGTGCAGCGCGCCGTGCTGCTGAAGACCCGCGAGAAGCTGGACGCGCTGGAAACGGCCGTGCGCGAACTGGAAGGGCGCGGCACTGCAGAATGAAAAAAGGAGGCGCACGGCGCCTCCCACTTACAGAGTATTTCGCGGATGGGGCCTTGCCGCAAGGCCCTGCCGGCGCCCTAGACTCGCCGGCCTGTCGATCCGGCAGGACACTCAGGGGCAGTGCCGATGGCGCAGGACACCGAATGGACACCCGTTTCGCATGACACCTGCGGCCAGGTCGCCGGGCCGTTCTACCACGGCACCCGCGCAGACCTCGCGGTGGGCGAGCTGCTGAGCGCGGGCTACCGCTCCAACTATCGCGACAGTGTGGTGATGAACCACATCTACTTCACCACCATTGCCAAGGGCGCCGGGCTGGCTGCGGAGATGGCTCGCGGTGAAGGGCGGCCGCGCGTGTATGTGGTGGAGCCGACCGGACCGTTTGAAGACGACCCGAACGTGACCAACAAGAAGTTTCCCGGGAATCCGACGCAGTCGTATCGCAGTGCGCAGCCGTTGCAGGTTGTGGGGGAGATTACGGAATGGGATCTCTACGACGCGGAGTTCGTTCGGCAGTTGAAGGCGTTCGTTGCTTCGGGAAGTGGGGAGATCATCAACTGATGGCCTGCGGGCGCGGAGCGTTGCGCTCTTCTTCATCGGCATCGTAGACATCCAGCCCAAGCGCGATGCCGCGTTGCCCCAAGGCGAGCAGCGCACGCGGCGAAAGCGAGACACCATCATTGCTGCTGCCCATGAAGAGGCCGCAGAACAGGTCGGGTCGGAAACGTGCCAGTGACTGCCATACGCCGGGATCGCCGGTGAGTTGATCGAGGATCTCGAAGATCTGCGCATCCAGATCTTCAGGCTCACGCCGAGCCGCACTGAGCCTCCAGCCTCCGGTCCTGGCGATACGCACGGCGCCGGATTGGCTGCCCGTGAGTTGCTGGCCCTTGGAGTGCGCGGCCGTTGGATTCGCTCCGAGCATGGCAGTGATTTCAGCAGGCAGAAGGTCGTCCCCAAAGAGTCGCAGGGTTACCGAGGAATGATCGAATGCGGCCATTGAAACTCAATTGCTCCTTTGGGAATCGCCTTCATTCTGTATGTCTCTTCGATGTCAGCTAGCGGCCAGAAGCGGTCGTCGATGAAGTGCTAAACGCGCTCAACGGGAGGGCGCCACATAAATTGTATGGTCTCTATTGATCTGTCCCGAGGGACGAGTATGCGCACGTAGGAGCTCTCAATGTACGGCTTCTTATCCGACGGCTTGTAGATCTGCAGCTCATAAAAATGGCGTTCGGTCGGGACGGCGCCGATGACCCTTTCCCAGCCCGGGCCGGGGGTGCCTCCAGTAAGCAGTCCATGCGCCACAAGCTCATCGAGTTCGGCAGGGGTCAGGTGATCGGCGGCCGACGTACGGAAAGCCAATCGTGCCAGCTCCATGGCCTCGTCGTATGTTCTCCGAGCGTAGCGATGTGTCATGTGCGCCCAATTACCTGATAGACGGACCCGTGTGTCCAGTTACACGACCTAACCACAAAGCACCGGAGGACGGCCTCCCTCCCCTGATGCAGTTCGATCTTAGGTTGGCTGAACCCGGCTAACAAGCCAGCGTATAACCGGGCCCAGGTGGGCTCATTGCCCCCCCGCAAGCTCGCTCCAGTAGAAGTGCAGATGCCTGCTCTGGATCGAAAGCCAATACTGTCACGCACCCAACGACCCACTCCCTGCGGGGTGTCCGCTTACGGCCAGGAGCGGACAGGCCGGAGGCCGGGCAGTTTGTGTAGATAACACTGGACACCTGGCGATGCAACGCTGCCCTGCTGCCAGTCCGCAGGCTGGTGCCCGTAGAGCTGCGTCGCCCGAATAGAATATTCATGGGTGACAGAATGATCCTAGAGAAAGACTTGCAACTTGCCTTATGAAACTCTCCGGGCTCACAATCTGGCCACTGCTTGCATAATGGCTGATTCAATTATTCAGCCTTCGGCCACGTATTCGTTGATGGGAGAAGGGCCTGACATGGCGACTGAGATGCACGCGTTTTGCCCTGATGATCTCATGTCATTCCTGGGGTATCTGGACGCAAACATCCTTGATGATGCCGAGTGCGCGCTGATTGAGGGAGTGAACATAGATGATGATGCTCAGCTTGAAACATTGATGCGCGGCTGGATGCGTAAAAATTTCACAGAGTGCGACGAAAGGAACAGGGCAGCGATGATCGAGATTCTTCGCCAATCGCAGCATTGGAGTGAGCGCCAGCTCGCACCGGTCTTCTCAAGAATCACGCTTCCGTCGGGGCAAATGATCATTGATGTTCCCCGGTTTATGTCAGCTTTGCGATCCGAGTTTCTGAGCGTTCTGCGGGAAGATGGGGAATGAACAATGATGAGGAGATCCCTGATACCCGGTACCTACTGAACCACGGCGGGCGATTTCATGATGAGGCCGCTCATCATCTTGGGCGATTGTTGTTGGCGGGACATCAGGCCAGTCACCATAATCTGACCAGCCCGGCCATATGATTGCAGGTGGAGCTTGGCAGTTAGATCCGCTTCTGACCAGAAGTGGACCTCCACCCCAACCTAGTAAAAAATAAGTAATCCAGCAGTCAGCAGACCGAAAGCTCACGCAAGAAGTGGACTGCGCCGCAGATTGGCGCGGAGCGCAATAGACCCTAAGCGGCAAGGAGTACGTTCCAGCCAGCCCAATCAGGCACGCTTGAGGGAAAGCCTGGGTGTAAATAGGCCAATCAAAAGCGCTTTGTATAACGCTCAGGCAACGGATCCCGCTCCGGCAACCCGGCGAGATACGCTTCAAGAGCATCAGTGGATTGGGCGTAGTGAATCGCCATATCAATCATCTCAAGCCCCTGAAATGAGCCCGTGTTCCAGATCTTGTCGCTCTCCGCCGAGGTCAGCTTCCGGCCCAGCTTGGCTTCCATCGCCGATTGCGTTGCCGCAGACAACAGCCGATTCCGCTCCGATGGTGTTGTCATAGCGGGTCCGATTCCTCCACTTTGATGGATGAACTATGCCCTCGCTTCCAATCTAGAGCAAACACCAAGACCAGCAATGCAAGCGACCACCTGAGCCGCAAGCGGCAAGCGGTGTCTGGACCGGGAAGAACGCCTGCGCGCGTCTGCTTCCGGGGAAGGGCCGATAGCCGCCCTACCCTCGATAAGTCTTCCTAATCCCCGGCCCCGCAGATGTCCGCTTCCGGCCAGGAGCGGACGTTCAACGCCAGAATTAAGCCGCGCCGCAAAGCGGCGTCGGCCTGAATGAATTGTTAGACGACATTACGGAGTCCACTCCCATGTGCCGCTACCGGCTCCGTCAAAGTATGTGATGCAAATATAATCGTCCGGGTTAGGCTTTGTATTTTGGGCAACTAGGTTATCCAGAAGCTGTTCGGAGAACTGACTGGCATCAGCCCCTTGGGGTGTAGGTGAATTTGCAAGCTTAATCTTCCAAACGGAGCCACCCGAGTCAATTCTTGTTACTGCTGCGCCATGGCTAGCGAGAAAATGCGCGCCATTTCCCCTCGACCCCTCCATGTAGCGCTCTAGTGCTTGCCAAGGGTTTTGCGAGCGGTAACCGGATTGACCGGCTGTTGCCGATCCTGAGAGTCCCCAGTTCGCGATGACAAATGCATCTAGGTGATTTTTGGTCTTTGGCATGGAGACTCCTGTCGTCTAACTACCTAATAGACGGACCCGTGGGTCCGGTTATGCAACTTACCCACAAAGCACCGTATGGCGGGCCTTCCCCCTTTTTCCAGCTCGATCTTAGGGTGGCGGGGTCCGGCTAAGAAGCCAGCGTATAGCCGGACCGAGCAGAGGGCTCAGTCACCACCGCAAGGCGGTTCTGGTAGAACTGCAGATGTCCGTTTCGGTCGATAGCGGACTCTAGCATTCTTGGTCGCGTTGTCTGGCGCTGGCATGTCTGTTTTCGGCCAAGAGCGGACTCTCGCAGTGCCTCGAACAGGCCCAACCACGAATTTGCTTGGCCTAGAACGAAGTATCGGGTCGGCCCTACTTGAACATCTCCAACAAGTCTCTGTCTTCATGCCGCTGCTCCCACGTGGAGAGAAAGCAGAAGCTCACGCCGCTTTGCATGGCAGCCTTCTGAAACCCGGCCAATTCTTCCTTCGTGATCGGATACTCAACCGGATCAAAGTGCAGAAGCCCCCACGGCTTGACGAAAGAGAACCCAGGCAGGAGTTCCGAGAAGATCACCTTGAGCTGGGGCTGGAGGGCAGAGAAGTCCTTGATCGGACCCGTGCGATTGCCAAGGGCATGACACTGGCGCCGGATGGTCCTGTCTCCACCGACCACCCGGGCAATGAAGTGGTCCTGGTGCACTTGCACGTAGATCAGCCGACGGCGAAAGATCTTCACCACATTCTCAGCTCCGTGCGCTCAATGGCCATCCATGCAACTACATGCCTTTCCATCAAAGCGCCGGCTGCGCCTTCAGCGCACTTGAACCCCTGCGCACCAGATACAGCGCAACCAGGAACGGCCACAGCGAGTTGATGGACGAGAACAGACGCTGTGTCAGCCCCCTGAACCCCTCCGGATCCGCTCCCACCACATTCAACCAGAGATAGGCGATGCCCGCGATGCTCACCATAGCGGTCACGGCGTACGCCCTTCGGTGGGCAGACCACGCGCTCAGTTCGATGTGCGACATCGCCGGTGCAATGATGTTGGCGATACCGATGGTGTAGAAGCCGTGCATCGGATGGCCCATGGGCCAGAGCCCGTTGGTCAACATCGAGACGCCAAAGATCATCCAGCAGAGCGCGCCTACGGCAATCCGGCGACCAGACTCGCGCCACACCCCGATGGAGAACACCACGAAGCCCACGCCGGAGCCGATGGCGGCGATCCTGCCACAGATGCTTGCGAGGGTTGGCGCCTGCAGCAGCTCGCTGGCGTGCTGTGCGAGCGGGTTGTAGCCCGGCGCGAACACCGCAGCAACGCTGGTCCAGAACAGGAACCACGGAAGCGGGACCAGACCGGCGGAAAGCAGAAGTCGATTGCGGCGTGACACGTGCAGTGATCCTTGTGGTGGCCTGCGCCAGTGGGTGGAATCCGTTCAAACGCTACAACGCCTTCCTGTTATGGGAAGCACAGCTCGGCGTGACTACATCGGTAGTCAGATTCTGCGTGACGGCCTGTGGGGTCAATAGGCAGAAAGTCACTCACGCTTGAAGGCGACGATCGCCCCCTGCGCGTCCGTCGCGCTGGTTCCATCGCGGGGGACGATCACGCATTGCCATTGCACCAAAGCTGTCGCATTTGCCGCGCCTTGCGTCTCTGGCCGAAAGATCTGACGACTCCGTTCCAGAAGTGCCGTTCCGCCTGACACGCCAAGGCTCTCACCCCTTTCCACGCTATGCGACAATGCCAAAAACGTCTCGGGTTTTGGCGGCATTGACCCCACCCCCTTGGCATTCCACACAACGGCAGGTAATCGTTACCGCGCCACCGTGCATCGGTGGTCGGGACTCGAAAACCCGTCGTTGGGAAGTAGTTTGCGCTTGCCAGCCGGCATCACCCTGCGTGGTGCCGGCTGGCAATCCGTCTGCCGGCTATGGCGGGCGGGGCGTGGGGGTCTTGTACCCGCCGGTTCCCAACATCCGGTTTTCGAGCCATGCCCCGTCCGCCACCCTTATCGGTGGCGGCTTCTGCCTGCATGCACGGAGCCTGCCATGACCAAGCCGCACTCCCCTCCCCCGCGCCCGATCCAGCAGCCGCCGTCACCCGGCCCTGCCCTGGACCCCACCAGCCTCATCGCCGTCCTGCACGCCATCGGCGCCGGCGCTGCCGCCGATGGCCAGCCCTGGCCCGAACGCCACCTGCTGCGCAGCCGGCAGATCGCGATGTCCGATGCCGACTGCGCGGCAACCGGCCAGCGCATCGTGCAGGAAATCCTGCTGGCGGCCGAGCGCACGCGCCAGAACGGCGAGCCCGAGCAGTACGTGGGTGATCGGGTGATGGAGGGGCTGGTGATGGCTGATATGGCACTCACGGCCTTCATCCACGAGCGGATGCGGCCACAGGGCTGAACGCGCGCGCGTGCTGCCTACTTCCTGCTTGTGTGCGGGGTGACCCATGAAGAAGCACGGCCTTGCCGCTGCAGCGGTGTGCATCGCGGTGATCGGCGCGGTATGGGCCGGCTGGCCTGAGCCTGCGGGCGATCGGGTCTGGGCTTACCAGAAGCTGCAGCCGGCTGACTACCGGCTGCTGCACAGCGATGCGCTCGGCTTCGTGACCGCGAAAGCGGATGAGGGCTTCGAGCTGCACGCGCACCATGCCGGCGCAACCTCGTTCGAGATCCGATGCAAGGGCGTGCTGGTGATGGACGTTGAGAACGCACCGACGCGCGTGTTGATCCGCCTGCCCGGCGATGCACAGTGGCGGGCGCCGGATATCGAGCGGCTGCGCATGAGCTTCGAGCACTGGCTGCTTGTCCAGCAGATCGAAGGGCGGTTGCTGATGGAGCGTGCTGGGCCGCCGTGGGTAGAGGCGCGCTTTGGGCGCTTGGGTGGGGTGGTGCCTGATGAGCAACGGTGTGCGTTCGAGAGCCCGCGTCACCGCTGGTCGGGCCCTTCCTGATCGCCGCTCCTGCAGTTCCCAGCGCGCACCACGGCGCTGCCGGCGGGCCGGGTGTCAGTGCACCTGTCCAGAGACTGCCCGGCCCGCCGTGGTTCCGTGGATTCGCAATCCTTGAATCACCCGCGATCGCTCGCTCACGCCCACATCAACGTCATCGCCCGAGAACGTCAGCCGGAACCGGTACGCGTTGATGTTTCCGACCTCGTTGTAGTCGAAGACAAAGGTGCTGTTGCTCTCCCAGCGGCCGCTTACCGCTACCGGCAAACCAAAGTTGCCATCGGGCGACACGCGCGGTGTTCCATCCAACCCGATCGGCCTGGAGGGTTCGTTGCGGCTCTTCAGTTCGAACTGGAGCTGTGCAGCTTCGGCTCCCGAGAACGTAAGCGTGAGCGCATTCAAGCCAAGCGGATTTTCCGCGAGCGCGTACCGCTTGCCCGAGACCGCTTTCGCCAGCGGCGGCATCAATGACAGCGACGGTAATGGGCGTGCCGCATCGTTCACCGCAGCAGACAATGCGGCCGCGGCCGCTGGATTCTCCGGCAAGGGCCGATCAGACTTGAGCGCAGCAAGAATGAAGGTGCCGATGTCGCCGGGTTCAAACTCTCCTCCGGTAAACACGACCACGACATTCTTCTCTGGGCTCACGCTGATGCGTTGGCCACCGCGACCATTCGCCTCGAACAGCGACGGCTTCCTGTCCGGCTGCAGCCACAGGCCATACCCGTACTTTTCGTCGCCACCTTCCGGCCGCGCCTGCGGCCGAATGGCAGCACGCATCCAGGCGGTCGGGACGAGTTGCCGGTCTTCCCATCGGCCATCGTTCAACCACAGGTAGCCCAGCTTCGCCATGTCCAGGGGTTCAAGGTGCAGATCGCCCCAACCATACGAAACCCCATGGTTGTCCATCGGCCAGGCCGCATGATTGATGCCAAGCGGGCCAAACAGCTCGCGACGTGCGAAGTCGAACGCACTCTGGCCCGTCGCCTTCGTGATCGCTGCAGACAGCAGGTGCATGCCGCCGGAGCAGTACTCGAAGCGGCTCCCGGGTTCATCGCGCATCGGCAGATCCAGCATGAAGCGGCCCCAATCACTGCTCTGCCTCATCCGCGAGAGAGTGATTTCGCCCTGGCTGGCGTCGCAGTCCAGCCCGGAGGTCATGGTCATCAGATGCTCGACGGTCAAGCGCTTCTTTCGCTCGTCCAGATTCGCGATGTCCTGAGCGGCAAAGACCGACGTCAGGGGCTGGTGCAGTTCCAGCGCGTGCTTGCCGATGGCGATGCCCGCCAGGGTGGTTGTGACACTCTTCGTCACCGACGCGACATCGTGGTACTGCCCTTTCTGGAATGGCCAGAAATAGGCGTCCACCACGACATAACCATTGCGAATGATGGTCAGGCTATGGATCGGTGTCTGATGCTCGCGCACGTAGTCGAACGCATTGGCCAGCACTTCCGAATCCATCCCTTGGGCCTCCGGGGAGGACTGGCGCCATCCCTGCGTCGGCCAGTAGGGTTCCTGTGCGGCTGCATCGCTGGCGCCCGCGTGAGCAGAGACCATTGCGCCAATGATGCACGCTGCAATGAATCGTATCGGATATCGCACGGGATCCCCTGGCACTGGCGGTGGAGGCAATGCATCGCGTGGTGAGTCTGCCCGAGGGCGCTGGAGGCGCTGGGGGGTCACCGTTGCCGATTGTGCCATGGCTGTGGGTGGGCGCATGCGCTGATAGCTGTCCCGGAATTCCTCCTAGCCGCTTTACCAGCAATTCCCGATGGTTGGCCACGGAGCGCCTGCCGCACCATCGAACGTCCCTCTGCAGGAAACCACACATGAGCCTGGCGCTGGTCCACAGCCGTGCCCGCGCCGGGGTCGATGCCCCGTTGGTGCGGGTGGAAGTGCATCTCTCTGGCGGCCTGCCTGCCACCCAGATCGTGGGCCTGGCCGAAACCAGCGTGCGCGAGTCGCGCGAGCGCGTACGGGCCGCGCTGCTCTGCGCGCGCTTCGACTTTCCACAACGGCGCATCACCTTGAACCTTGCACCCGCCGATCTGCCCAAGGAGGGCGGGCGTTACGACCTGGCCATTGCACTGGGCATCCTCGCGGCCAGCGGCCAGGTCGATCCGCAGTCGCTGCTGCAGTACGAGTTCCTGGGCGAACTGGGCCTGACCGGCGAGCTGCGGCCGGTGGCCGGCGCGCTGCCGGCCGCGATTGCGGCGGCCGAAGCCGGACGCATCCTGGTGGTGCCGCCGGGCAATGCCGCCGAGGCGGCGTTGGCCGAGCATGCCGATGTGCGGGTGGCCCGCACGCTGTTGGAATGCTGCGCCGGGCTGGGCAATCCGCGCCTGTTGCCCGCTGTGGAGCGGGTGGACACCACACCGCTGCCGCTGCCCGATCTGGCCGACGTGCGCGGGCAGGCACATGCGCGGCGTGCGTTGGAGGTGGCCGCAGCAGGTGGGCATCATCTGCTGCTGATTGGCAGCCCAGGCTGCGGCAAAACACTGTTGGCCTCGCGCCTGCCCAGCCTGCTGCCGGATACCGAGGAAGCCGAGGCTTTGCAGCTGGCGGCGATTGCCTCGGTGAGTGGCGAAGGACTGGACCCGAGACGCTGGCGGCAGCGGCCGTTTCGTTCCCCTCATCACAGTGCGAGCGCAGCGGCGCTGGTGGGCGGCGGCAATCCCCCCTGCCCCGGTGAGATCTCGCTGGCCCATCACGGTGTTCTCTTTCTTGATGAGCTGCCCGAGTGGAACCGCAGCGCGCTGGAGACCCTGCGCGAGCCGCTGGAGTCGGGTCATATCCGCATCGCCCGCGCAGCGCGCAGCGTGGTGTTTCCGGCCCGCTTTCAACTGGTAGCGGCGATGAACCCGTGCCCGTGCGGCTGGGCCGGTGATCGCAGTAATCGTTGCCTGTGCAGCGATGAACGCATCAACCGCTATCGCGCGCGCGTGTCAGGGCCGCTGCTGGACCGCATCGACCTGCATATCAGCGTGGCACGCATGGACGCGGTAGAACTGCGGGAGAGCACGCCGCTGGGTGAGCCCAGTGCCATCGTGCGGGCGCGGGTGGAAGCAGCACATGCCCGGCAGCAGGCACGTGGCGGGCTGAATGCCCATCTGCCACCGGCGGCGCTGCGCGCGTGCACGCGACTGAGTGAGGCTGATCAGGATCTGCTGGAGCAGGCGATTGAGCGGTTGCAGCTGTCTGCGCGAGCCATGCACCGCATTCTGCGGGTGGCGCGCACGATTGCGGACTTGGCGGGTTGCGGGGTGATCCAGACCGCGCATCTGGCGGAGGCGATCGGGTATCGGCAGTTGGACCGGGGAAAGCCTTAGAAATGTCGGCCGGGCTGGTTATGGATGACAATTTTTCAAGTAGGCGCGACTGTTGGAGTCAGGCAATCTTGAGAATTGAGCATGATGAAGTCAGAGGCATTGCGACTGGCGATCAGAGAGGATGCGACTAGCTGTAGTATTCGGTGCAGTTATGCGACTGGATATCGTCCATGTCAAGGGATGCAGCCATTCAGATGGGTCTGAAGACCGAGGGTGAGGCGACGATGTACAGCATGGCTGTGCAGCGGGAGCTAGCAGGGCAAGGTATTTCAATGAACCTCCCCGCCGAGATCTCAAATGCCGGGACTTACAATTCAATCTATGACTCCTATACCGCTGGCTACATAGGATGGGACGAAGCTGCGCGACAGATTGGCGAAATCTACCGAAGTGGTGAGCACATTGATGTGAATGGGACCGCGAGCCGCGACGATGACATTTCGTACGGGGACTATTACGGAAGCTGGTGGGACAGCTCTCATCCTGCCCCAAGCCCTTCGCCAGGTAGCGGCGGTGGCGGTGGCGGTGGTCTGTTCGAGGAGGTGGAGCGATGATCTTCAAGCCTTCCCGGAAGTACCTTCCGTCTCTATTTGGCTTGATGCTGGCGCTCTCATTTCAGGCATCAGCTGAAAATCCGAGCCAGCCGAAGGATAAGAGCAAGGCATCACTTGACGAAATTGTTCAAAATCTTATTGACGCGCCGTGGCCGCTTGGGTTCGATTACTTTCGAAGCATAGGTGTGGCTGAATTCAAGCAGCAGGGCAGTAGTAATACTGATCCCATAGTTTTTAGGTCGGGCCCGGTAGAGACTAGCGATGGCTACCGAATTGCATATACCGAGTTTCGAATTCCTCCTCGCCTAGTCCAAGGCATAAACTTCTACTATGCCCAGTTGGAGGAAGGTCGTTGCTACCCCGCCGCCCGACTGAAGGAGAAGTATGCGCTCGAGCGGTTCATATATCCGCCGAACCCACACGATGCGGTCGCCAAGCGGGCGAGAAGTCAATCTGGCTACCAGCTCCGTTCCAACGGAACTGTGTTGCACTTTACAGCCGACGGATCCGACAACGATTGCTTAGTTAGCTTCTACCGCTCTACGCGGTAGGTGCGTAGGCCAAACTACCTCGTGACTTCATTATTGTCGGGCGCTAAGTCGCCCGACGTCTTGCCCTTGGTACGTACTCAGTCGGTTCGAGGCATTTCCTAACAGCAGCGTGTAGAACGCCACGAAGTGAAGGCCGGCCAGTGGGCCGACTAAGCGTATGTAGTCCTGCCTCAGACGTCTGACGCGATTGACCTTGGCGAATCATTCCGAACCGCGCACCGAGCCTTCGGTCAAAAATTCGCGCAGCTTGCGGGTGGGACAGCACTTGCCAGCATCGTTCTTGGCTATGCCCCCTGGCCAAGTCGCCCGATGGACTGCTCCTTCATGATTTTGGCCATTGCCTCTGGCTGTCCGGCAAGCATCTCGTGCACCATGGGCTAGGGCACGATGGATTTGTCGCCTACAGGTCAAACGGGCCCTACGCACCCAAGTACTGTCGAACTGAGGCCAAGTCGCATACTTTTCCTGCGCACATCAGCTCCAGCGCGGAAAGACCGCCAAAGAAGGGAGCCTTGTTAGCTCGACGAATCCAGTTGTCAGCCTGATCATCACCGGGGAAGATTGCGTGCAGCGCACGATATATCCCAATCAGGTAGCTGACTCTTTCCAGTGTCTCAGCCTGTATGCCGCCCGCGGCGGCGTCGAGCTGAAAGGCCGATTCAACAGGTTGGCCGAGAATGGCGTCTTGCTCCTCTTCGCTTAGTGACCAAACGTCCGCGATTCGGGCGACAACACGCCGAGCGGGTTCGCCAACCGAAAACTCACTGCTCACGAGCCTGTCCTTCACCGCGCCCTTCGGGGGCTTGCTGCAATCCTACTTTTGCAGTGCCGAGGCCGTTGTTTCATAAGAGGAATTTCAAGCGCCAACAACCCGGCCTCAGTCGCATGTCTTTGGTCGAGTCGCGCCAACTCTGAAAATTGTCAATGGATAGAGGCGACTGTTGGTCGACTCCTGCGCGAAGGGCGGTCTTCTGTAGGGCAGATGCACAGAGCAGTCGACTAACTGTGTAAACCCACCACGTTGTTCAGCGGGATTCTGGAAATAGGCGGTTGGCTGCCGATCCCCATGTGGGGTCGGTGCCAGTTGT
>NZ_JAXAXL020000034.1:0-13837 GCF_047497515.2 Stenotrophomonas maltophilia | reverse complement strand
GGAACACGGCCTGCGGGTAGTCGGCAAAGATCTGCTCGCAGATCGCCCGCACGTCCTGGTCCTGGAAGATCACTGCGTTGCCGCGCAGGCGCAGCAGCGCGGTCCACGGCTCCAGGATCAGCCGGTAGCGGGCCAGGCCGCCGTCACTGCCCAACTGCGCCGCTTCGGTGCACAGCCCGTGCCACTGCCGCAGCGCGCCGTCGGCCTGGCGCAGCTGCAGGGTCAGCGGCTGCTCCAGCCACGGATCCAGTTCCAGGAAGGCGTCGGTGGCCAGGCAGTCGATCTGCAGGCGGTTGTCGCCGCAGACTGTCTCGGTGCCTTCGAAACGCTCGACCACCAGGCCCGCATCGGGCCCCTTCAGCTGGATCAGGCGGTCGCGGTGCGACAGCGAGGCGAGGGATGCGAGCAGTGCGGAGCTTGGGATGTCCATATCATCAGGCTCATGGCAAGGTGATCGTGATGTGCGCGGTGCGTTCGGGCATCTGCACCACATCGTTGTAGGCGGCCAGCTGCTGGCGCGTCTCGTGGCCCAGATAGGTGCGCATGCCGAAGAAGGCGACGATGCCGAAGCAGCCCACCACCACCGCCGGCAGCCACAGCGGCACCACGCGGCGCAGGCTATGGCGCACATTGTCCGGCGGCAGCGCGTGCGGTGCGAAACCGTGGCGCTTGCCCTTCAGGTAGACAATTTCATCGCCAAGGCGCGCGGTGAGGTAGCCCAGCTTCTCGGTGCCTTCCAGGCGGTACTTGCCCTCGAAGCCCATCAGCAGGCAGTAATGGTAGACCTCCAGCGAAGGCAGGCGTGCCGCGCCCTGGCGGCGCAGTTCCTCCAGCCGGTCGAAGAAGTGCTCGCCGGCCAGGTGCTCACCGAACAGGCGCAGCTGCAGCGGGTTGCGCTCCCAGGTTTCGTGGAGCGGCGACGGCTGCGACAGGATCGCTTCGTCCACCGCTGCGCAGAACGCGTACTTGGCGGCGTACACATCCTCCGACGCCACGCCCAGGCGCATCGCATTGCGCTCCACGCCGTCAAGGAACTTCTGCACGGTCTGCACGAAGCTCTCGGCATCGTGCGGCAGTTGCCCGCGCTTGAGCAGCAACAGCAGGTAGAAACCATCGGACATCAGGTCCTGCAGGCTCTGCGGATTGGCCGCCTGCGGCGTGGGATTGACCATCGCGCCGTTGGCGGTCAGCGACGGCATCGGGCCCGGCGTCGGGGGCAGGGGAGAGTTCATCATGAGGTCACCGCCACAAGTTCCATCTTCAGCTCGGCAATGCCGGCCGGCACATAGATCATCACCGACTGCGCCTTGAGCATGCGCTCATACAGCGCGCCGCGCGCGTCGAGTTCGAAGTAGTGGCTGCCCGGACGCACCGGGATCGCTGCAGGCACCTGCGCGGCATGGGTCAGCTTCACGCCGGGCAGGGCCGACAGCACGCACTTCTCGACGTCATCCGGCGCGCCGACCTTGAAGCGGATCGGCACGCTCTGGATCAGCTCCTGGGCCGGCAGTGATGCCGACACCGACAGGTAGAACGAGGCATTGCCGTCGATGCGCTGCGAGTCGAGGCGGCCCAGGTGATAGGACGGCTTGACCTCGTTCAGTGCGATCTTGAAGTAGCGCGTGGAGATCACCGTATCCAGCAGGGCGCGCACGATCTCCAGCAGCTTGCGGAACGAGGCTTCGGGCTGGTCGTGCCGATACACCGGCAGGTCGCCCAGCTGGTAGGCATTGGAGAACGTCAGCAGCGCGCCGGCCATGCGCAGCAGTTCCTGGTGCAGGCGCTCGGGATGCAGCTGCGGATGATGCAGCAGGTGCGCCAGTGCACTGAACGAGCTGTTGATCGTGTGCAGCAGCCAGAACGAAGCGATGTCGCCGGAGCGGAACTCGATGATGTTCTGCGACGTCTGCCGGTGCAGGCCGTACAGCGCGTCCACCTTGGCCTGCAGCGCATCGAGCACGGCGCGCAGTTCACGGTGCAGGAACGGCGATGCCTGCAGCTGCGCACACGGCGGGATGAACTCATCGTCCAGTTCGAAGCCGCCACTGGAAGTACGGCGTACGCGCGCCACCGGCACCGTGGCGTAGGCATCGCGCGGCTGGTCGTCGGTGAGCAGCTTCACCGCCTTGCTGAGGAAGGCCAGTTCGGCCTCCACCGCGTCGGTGAACAGATCCTGCGTCTCGCGGTTGGCCTGCCGGTAGCGGGCAAGCAGGGTGCCTTCGGCATCGGCACAGTTGGCGCCATCGTCGCGCAGCAGCGGCAGTGCCAGGTAGACCACCGTGGACTGCACGCCGGGCGGCAGGTCCTGCAGCGAAACCGCATCGGGCAGGCTGTCATGGGCCGGCGCGTCGTAGGTTTCGCCATCGGGAAACACGGCCGACAGGTCGAGTGGGCGCAGCGTGCCGCCCGACAGCGCATGGGGATCGAAACGCACCCGGCGCGCACCCCAGGCATACGGATGCAGCGTCTGCGAAAGATCCTGCAGCCGCGCTTCGTGATAGGCGTCCTGACGCTGGAAATGTTGAGGGCGCAGGAACAATCCTTCACCCCAGAGAACCTTCGACATCCTGCTTACATAAGCCACGTTCAATCCTTGGAAATAGCTCGAAAATATCGTCGGCGAGGGCCGATCCCGCCATTCTCACCTTCCGCCGTGGCGAGAATCCCTATCCAGCAATGTGAAAGTGTGAGTTGGATCTCACATTAAGCGCGCGGGGGCAAACGTTGCGTCGGGGGATACTATCGCATCGGCGAAATCGAGTGCCAGAATTCCGGCGCGGGATTACTTCGCACCCGCACAGCGGATCGATGCAAGACTGCCTGGATCGCCGGAAATCCGTGTCAACAGGGCCTTGCTGTCACTGGTCAGTGCACAGGCATGGATACCGATGGTGACGCCGTCCTGTGGGAGAGTCTTGCCCTTTGTGTCGAAGGCCAGTCGCCAGCGATTCTCGGCCGGGGCGCGGAACAGGGCGACCACGCCGAGCACTGCACTTCCTTCACTCAACTGCTCGGACAATTCCTGCCGGGCGCCGGGGGTGAGTACCACTTCGTTGACCGACAACAGGTCCGCACCGAGCGCTGCCTGCTCGCCGGCCTGGTCCAGGAAGGCGTTGAAGGGCGCTTGTTCGAAGCGTTGCAGGCTGCGCAGGTGGTAGATCTTGACCACCGCAGCGGTCGCCCGCTTGTCATTGCCGGCATTGAGGTTGCTGCCGGCGTACAGGCGCAGCGGAATCGTTGGCGCCGCCTGCGGCTTTTCTTCGCGGATGCCGACGGCCTGCAGTGTCTTGTCCATCGCTTTACCCAGTTTGCTGTCGCTGGCGCACCCGGCCAGTGAGCTGGAGATAATCAGGGAGAAAATCGTGACGGAGATCACGCGTTGGAATCGGAAGAGTTGCGCATTCATGTGTAGTCGGCGGGCTCGGGGTGCAGGGGTGAAAAGTGCGCGTATAACGGTTTCTGCTCGCGAATATCACATCGGGATGTGAAGGGTGTGTCTATCAATTTCGCCGTATTCTTGACGAAATTCACTATACCGACGCGTATTCGCGAATGTACACTGCCGCCGACAGGGGCAGGAATCCCGTGTGTTGTATCGGCGGAGATTCGGCTTCCTTTAGGAACTAATTTCGACGAGGGATCACTATGGAAGTGAAGGCAATGGGGAAGGCTGTATATCGGCCGATGTTCGCGCTGATGATGTTGTCGGGCCTGGCGGCCTGCGCATCGGCACCGAAGAAGGCCGAGGTCGTGCCGTTCGAAACCACGCTGAGCAATGCGGAGGCACAGGTCACCACCGGTGGCGCCGATGCAGCGATCAGCGCGTTCGAAGTGGCGGCCAAGGCCGACCCGACACGCAAGGAACCGTGGGTGCGCATCGCACAGCTGCAGTTCGATCAGGGCCAGTACGCCCGCGCAATCGTCGCGGCGGAAGAAGTCCTTCAGCGCGATCCCAATGATCTGGTTGCCGATGGCGTGATCACCGTTGCCGGTTTCCGCGTGGCCAACCAATCGCTCACCCGCCTGCAGGGCCGTGGTGCACTGGCTTCGGATACCGCACGCAAGGAAGCGCAGACGCTGGCAACCACCCTGCGCAACACCATGGGTGATGCGATCCTCGATCCGACGCCCAAGCCCAAGCCGCGCGCCCGTACCCGCGCCGGTCGCGCTGTTGCTCCGGCCGCTGCCACGCAGCCCGCCGCCACGCAGCCGGCCAAGCCCGCCGCCCGCTCGAACAACTCCGATCCGTTCCAGAACATCGGCAACTGATCCGGAACCGGCCCCAGTCAGGAGACACTCATGGCCAAGAAGGAAAGCATCCAGAAGCGGCTGCAGAAGATCCGCCCGCCGCGCGTCCAGCTCACCTACGACGTGGAGAAGGGCGACGCGATCGAACAGAAGGAACTGCCGTTCGTGGTCGGCGTGATGGGCGATTTCAGTGGCAATCCGGAGCAGCCGCTGCCGAAGGTCAAGGATCGCAAATTCGTCAACGTCGATCTGGACAACTTCGACGAAGTGATGGAAGGCGTGGCGCCGCGAGCGGTGTACCGCGTGCCCAACAAGATCAGTGACGACGGTGGCGAGTTCGGCGTCGAGCTGAAGTTCAAATCCATCGAGGACTTCCGCCCCGAGGCGGTGGTGGAGCAGATCGAGCCGCTGCGTCGCCTGCTCGAATCGCGCACCAAGCTGGCCGACCTGCGCAACAAGCTGGCCGGCAATGAAAAGCTGGAAGACCTGCTGACCGATGTGCTCAACAACACCGAGCAGCTGAAGAAGCTCGGCGTGACCAAGGAGGACTGACCGATGTCAGCTGAAGCCAGCCAACTGGCCACCCAGGCCGCCGTGGCCGAAGACGTGGGCCTGCTCGACCAGATCGTCGAGAAGAGCAAGGTCGCCAAGTCGCAGACCGAGCACGACCGCGCCAAGGACATCATCTCCGCACTGGCGAAGGAAGTCCTGGACGGGACCGTCGTGGTCTCCGACAACCTCAACCTCACCCTGGATGCGCGCATCGCCGAGATCGACCGGATCATCTCCGAGCAGCTCAGCGCGGTCATGCACGCCGAAGCGTTCCAGAAGCTGGAAGGCAGCTGGCGCGGGTTGCACTACCTGTGCCAGCAGACCTCCACCGGCCCGAACATGAAGATCAAGGTCTTCAATTCGCCGCAGAAGGACCTGGTGAAGGATTTCAAGTCGGCCATCGACTTCGACCAGAGTGCGCTGTTCAAGAAGGTCTACGAAGAAGAGTTCGGCACCTTCGGTGGCGCGCCGTTCGGTGCGCTGATCGGTGACTACTTCCTCGGCCGCCAGCCGGAGGACATGTACTTCATCGAGCAGATGTCGCACGTCGCCGCCGCGGCGCATGCACCGTTCATCTCCGCTGCCAGCGAAGGCATGTTCGGCCTGGAAACGTTCACCGACCTGGGCAAGCCGCGTGACCTGGCCAAGGTGTTCGACACCGTCGAATACGCCAAGTGGAAGTCGTTCCGCGAGAGCGAGGACAGCCGCTACGTCGGCCTGACCATGCCGCGCTTCCTCGGCCGCCTGCCGTACAACCCGAAGGATGGCACCACCGTCGAAGGCTTCAACTTCGTCGAGGACATCGACGCGGCCGACCACAGCAAGTTCCTGTGGTGCAACACCGCCTACGCGATGGGTGCACGCCTGACCCAGGCGTTCGAGAGTTTTGGCTGGTGCGCCGCCATCCGTGGCGTGGAGGGCGGTGGCCTGGTCGAAGACCTGCCCACCCACACCTTCCGCACCGACGATGGCGAAGTGGCCCTGAAGTGCCCGACCGAGGTGGCCATCACCGACCGTCGTGAAAAAGAACTCAGTGACCTCGGCTTCATGCCGCTGGTGCACTGCAAGAACACCGACTACGCCGCTTTCTTCGGCGCCCAGTCGGCACAGAAGCCGAAGAAGTACAACACCGATTCGGCCAACGCCAACGCGATCCTGTCTGCGCAGCTGCAGTACATCTTCGCGGTCTCGCGCATCGCCCACTACCTCAAGGCGATGATGCGCGAGAAGATCGGCAGCTTTGCTTCGGCGGGCAACGTCGAGGAATTCCTGAACCGCTGGATCGCCCAGTACGTGCTGCTGGACGACAACGCATCGCAGGAAGCCAAGGCGCAGTTCCCGTTGCGCGAAGCATCTGTGCAGGTTTCGGAGGTGCCGGGCAAGCCTGGCGTCTACCGCGCGGTGGCCTTCATCAGGCCGCATTTCCAGCTCGATGAGCTGTCTGTTTCGTTGCGTCTGGTCGCCGAACTGCCGGCGTCCGCGAAAAAGTCGTAACGGTTTGCTGTAACTGAAGCGTCCAGGGGAGTCCGCTCCCCGGATTGCAGTGACGCTTATTTCAAGAGGGCGTAGCCCCCCTTAACCGCCAGGCCCGCGCCTGGCACATCAAATCTCACGGAAGAACGGAATTTAGGAGACCAGATATGCAGCACGCTTTCCTCTCGATTGACACCATCAAGGGCGAGTCGCACGACGACAAGCACAAGGACTGGATCGAAATCCAGTCGTTCTCGCAGGACCTGTTGCAGCCGCGTTCGGCCACCGCGTCGACCTCCGGCGGCACCACCGCTGCCCGCGTGAACCTGTCCCCGATCGAAATCACCAAGTCGATCGACCTCGCCTCCACGGCCCTGAACCAGGCCGCCTCCAACGGCACCACCTTCCCCAAGGCGCAGATCCAGTTCATGCGCGCCGACAAGGACGGCAACGCGATCAATTACTACACGGTCGAGCTGCTGAACGTGCTGGTCCACCGCGTCACCACGACGGTGGACAAGGAAGGCATGCCGCAGGAAGTTGTTCAGCTGAGCTTCGGCGCCATCAAGTGGACTTACCAGCAGCAGAAGCCGGAAGGCGGCGTTGGTGGCAAGACCGTGGCGCAGTGGAGCGCAACCAAGAACATCCCCAACTACACCGTGTGATGTTGTGTCGCTGCGATGGCGCCTCGTGCGCCATCGCAGTCTGATCGCCGGGCGGGGCCAGGAGCGGCCTTGCCTTTGCTGCACCGTTGCCGCCCGCACGGATGCCGAACCTGAGTGGATCATCCAATGAAGGGACTCGAACCCAGCCTGCTGGAAAAACTGTTCGACGACGCCCCCAAGCAAAAGGGCGCCGGGCCGGTCTTCAAGTCCGTCTCGCTTGAGCAGTACAAGGAATCCATCGCCCGCGACCTGGAGGGGCTGCTGAACTCGCGCGCCGCGTTCCAGGAAGGCGACATGAAGGAATTTCCCAATTGCCGGCAATCGCTGCTGACCTACGGGCTGGCTGACTTCTCGGCGATGAGCCTGGCCAATGCCTACGATCGTGCAGCGATCTGCCGTTCGCTGGAACAGGCCGTGGCGCGCCACGAGCGCCGACTGCGCAATGTCAACGTACATCTGGACGCCGGCAATCAGTTTGCCGGCGGCCTGCATTTCACCATCCACGCGCTGCTCGACCTGGAGCCTGCGCGCGAGCCGGTCAGTTTCGACGCCATGCTGCAGCCGTCTACCCTGCAGTACCAGGTCACCCGCGCACGCCGCACGCAGGCCGCCTGATGCAGGATCTGCTGCCCTACTATGAGCGGGAACTGGCCTATCTGCGCCGCTATGGGCGCGAGTTTGCCGAGCGCTACCCGAAGATCGCCGGCCGCCTGCAACTGTCTGCCGAAGGCAGCCAGGATCCGCATGTCGAGCGCCTGATCGAGGCCTTCGCGCTGCTCAGTGCGCGCGTGTCCAAGCGCATCGAGGATGACTATCCCGAGTTCACCGACGCGCTGCTGGATGTGCTGTATCCGCACTACCTGCGGCCGTTTCCGTCCTGTTCGATCGCCCATTTCGACATGGAAGGCGTGGCCTCCAAGCTGAGCGCGCCGGTACGCGTGCCGCGTGGCACCGCCCTGCAGAGTCGCCCGGTGCGCGGCGTGCGCTGCGATTTCCGTACTGCCTACGACGTGGTGCTGGCGCCGATCGGCGTGCAGCAGGTGGTGTACCGCAGCGTGGCCGATGCGCCGATGGCCACCACGCTGCCGGCCGGCAGTGGTGGCCAGATCTCGATGGGTTTCCAGTTGCTGTCCG
Organism: Stenotrophomonas maltophilia; assembly: GCF_047497515.2. Classification (GTDB taxonomy): domain Bacteria; phylum Pseudomonadota; class Gammaproteobacteria; order Xanthomonadales; family Xanthomonadaceae; genus Stenotrophomonas. Next base: position 5,765 of record NZ_JAXAXL020000034.1, on the reverse strand, counting down.
ACCAGCTCGGCTTCCACCAGCTGGGCACCGATCGCCTGCGGCTGTTCCTCGATGGCGAGCCGTCGGTGCGTGCCGCGCTGCGCGACGCGCTGATGCTGGGCGTCAAGGCGGCTTACGTGGAGTCCGACGGTGATGGTCGCTGGCGTCGTCTGGACAGCGTGCCGCTGAGCCCGGTCGGGTTTGCCGACGATGAAGCGCTGATCGATTTCCCGGCGCGCTCGCATCCGGCCTATCGGCTGCTGACCGAACTGTTCGCCTATCCGGAGAAATTCGGTTTTGTCGACCTGCACCTGCCGGCACTGACTGCCAGCGCCAGCCGCCGCTTCACCCTGCACCTCGTGCTGCAGGCGCAGGGCCAGGATCGCGACAACACGATGGTGCTGGAGGAGCTGGGGCCGCACAACCTGCGGCTGGGCTGCACACCCATCGTCAACCTGTTCCGCGCCAGCGGCGAGCCGATCCGTGTCACCCATCGTACGGTGAACTATCCGGTGCTGGCGGATGCACGCCGCGCGTTCGCCTATGAAGTGCATTCAATCGACTCGGTGCACCGCATCCGGCAGACGCCGCAGGGCGAGCTGATCCAGGCGTTCCGGCCGTTCTATTCGCTGCATCACGGTGAAGACCCCGAGCGCACCGGCCAGTACTGGGTGGCGCGTCGCGATGAGGATGTCGCCCGGCAGAGCCCCGGGTTCGAAACCGAGATCAGCTTCGTTGACCTGTCGTTCAATCCGGTGCTGCCGCAGACCGATACGGTCAGCCTCGAGCTGACCTGCAGCAACCGCGACCTACCCAACCAGCTGGCGTTCGGCGTTGTCGGTGGTGACCTCAATATTGAAGGCGGCAGCCCGGCCAAGGCGATCAGCCTGCTGCGCAAGCCGACCAAGCCGCTGCGCTTCCGCCATGGCCGCAACGCCCAGTGGCGCCTGATCTCGCACCTGTCGTTGAACCAGCTGTCGCTGACCGCCAGCGGCCTGCCCGCGCTGAAAGAAATGCTGCGCCTGTACGACCTGTCCGGCAGCAGCGTCTCGGCGCGGCAGATCGACGGCATCCTCGAACTGCAGCAGACCCCGGTCACGACCTGGATGCACGGCCGCCAGTTCGCTTCGGTGGTACGTGGACTGGAGATCCGCCTGACTCTGAATGAAGCCCATTTCGTGGGCACCGGTGTGGCCGCCTTCGCCCAGGTGATGGACCACTTCTTTGCACTGTACGTGCATGCCAACAGCTTTACCCGACTGGTGCTGGTGTCCGGCGACAGCGGAGAGGAGATCGTCCGATGCCCAGCGCGCAGCGGCGAATCGATCCTGGCGTAGCCCAGCAGCTGCTCGCCGAACCGCACCGCTTCCAGTTCTTCCAGGCGGTGCGGTTGCTGGAGCAGGTGTTCCAGCGGCAGGGCGTCAAGCCCGGCCAGGCCGTGCCGATGCGGGTGCGCTTCCGCAACTCGCTCTCGCTGGGCTTCCCGGCCACCGAACTGGCGGCCGACGGCGAGGTGTACTCGCTCAAGGGCGAGCGCCTGCAGGGCCGCGAGGCAATCGAGCAGGCGCTGCATGGCGAGGAACTGGCCGAAGTCCATCTGACCCCACAGTTCATGGGCCTGCTGGGTACCGCCGGTGCATTGCCGCTGCACTACACCGAAACCCTGCAGCTGCGCGAGCTGTACCAGCGCGACCGCACCGCACGCGCCTTCCTGGATATCTTCTCCACCCGCGCGGTGTCGCTGCACTACGCCGCATGGAAGAAGCACCGGCTGGCGCTGCAGTACGAGCTGGATCGTCGCGAGCGTTTCCTGCCGCTGGTGCTGTCGCTGCTTGGCATGGGCATGAGCGAGCTGCGCGATCGCCTGCACGAAGGCGAGGGCGAAGTGTTCGACCAGGCCGTGGCCTACTACGCCGGTGCGGTGCGCCAGCGTCCGGTCTCGGCCATGCTGATGCAGCGGGTGCTGTCCGATTACTTCCAGGTGCCGCTGCATCTGGAGCAGTTCGTCGGTGCGTGGTATCGCGTTCCCGCGGGGCAGGCGACCCGCCTGGGCCAGGCCAACGCCGTGCTGGGCGCCAGCGCGCTGGCCGGCAACCGGGTCTGGCAGCGCGACCTGCGCCTGCGACTGCGCATCGGTCCGTTGCGCCGCGATCAGTTCGATGCGTTCCTGCCCGGTGGCAGTGCCGCCGAGGCGCTCGCCAAATGGCTGTCGCTGCTGACCGGCGGCATTCTCGAATACGAAGTGCGGCTGGTGCTGCGCGCCGAAGATGTGCAGGGCAGCGCACTCGGCGGCGGTGGCGGTGTCCGCCTTGGCTGGGACAGCTACCTGTGCACGCAGGCGCAGACCACATCTCGTGAGGACACCACGTATGGCATCCACACGTTGCAATGACACAGCGCCGGTGGCGTCCGCACCGCCGGCCCCCGAACGGTTCCAGCAAGGAGTGCGCGTTTCCGCATGAGCATCAACCTCAAGACCCTGATCAGCAAACTGGACGACACCTGCCGGCTGGCCGCCGAACGGGCGGCGAACCTGTGCATGGCGCGTGGCAACTACGAGGTGGACCTGGAGCATCTGTTCCTGGCCCTGCTTGAGCAGCCGCAGAGTGATTTCGTGCTGATCGCGCGGCGCAGCGGCATCCTGCCCGAGTCGCTGGAGCGCGACCTCAACGACGAGATCAGCCAGTTCAAGACCGGCAACAGCCGCACGCCGGTGTTCTCCCAGCACATTCCCAAGCTGTTCGAGCACGCCTGGCTGATTGCCTCGCTGGATTCGGAAACCACCCGCATCCGCAGCGGTCATCTGCTGCTGGCGCTGTTGACCGAGCCGGACCTGTCGCAGCTGGCGTATCGCGGTTCCAAGCTGTTCGTGCGCTTCAAGCGCGACGAGCTCAAGCACGACTTCGCCAAGCTCACCGAGGGCTCGCAGGAAGCGGTGCAGACCGTGCGTTTCGCCGACGCCTCGGCGCCGGGCGAGGGCGACCAGGAGCAGGGCGTGGTGCCGGGTGAGGCCAAGGGCGGCCTGTCGAAGACGCCGGCGCTGGACCAGTTCACCACCAACCTGACCCAGCGGGCGCGCGACGGCAAGATCGACCCGGTGATCGGCCGCGACGGCGAGATCCGCCAGGTGATCGACATCCTGATGCGCCGCCGCCAGAACAACCCGATCCTCACCGGCGAGGCCGGCGTCGGCAAGACCGCGGTGGTGGAGGGCTTGGCCCGCCGCATCGCCGACAAGGACGTTCCCGATGTGCTGCAGGGCGTGGAGCTGCACACCCTGGACATGGGGCTGCTGCAGGCCGGTGCCAGCGTCAAGGGCGAGTTCGAGAATCGCCTGAAGAACGTCATCGACGAGGTCAAGAAGAGCCCGCATCCAATCATCCTGTTCATCGACGAGGCGCACACGATGATCGGCGCCGGCGGCACCGCCGGCCAGAACGATGCGGCCAACCTGCTGAAGCCGGCACTGGCACGCGGCGAGCTGCGCACCATCGCCGCGACCACCTGGGGCGAGTACAAGAAGTACTTCGAGAAGGACGCGGCGCTGGCCCGTCGCTTCCAGGTGGTGAAGGTCGAGGAACCGAGCGAGGCGCTGGCCGCTGCGATGCTGCGCGGCATGGTCGGGCTGATGGAGGCGCACTTCAACATCCGCGTGCTGGATGAGGCGGTGACCGAGGCCGTGCGCCTCTCGCATCGCTACATCAGTGGCCGCCAGCTTCCGGACAAGGCGGTCAGCGTACTTGATACCGCCTGTGCAAAGGTTGCACTGGGCCAGAGCGCGACGCCGGCCATCATCGAAGACACGCGCAAGCACCTGGATCGTCTGCACGCGGAGATCGCCGCCTTGCAGCGCGAGACCGCCGGTGGCAGCGACCAGCATGGCGAACGCCTGGCCGAGCTGCACGCACAGCAGGCCGAAGCACAGGCCGTGCTGGCCAGCAATGAAGAGCGTCTGGGCCGCGAACGTGATCTTGCCGGCCGCATCGCCGCCCTGCGCCAGCAGATGGAGCAGGGCGACGCTGCATCGGGCGATTCCGAGCCGTCCAACGACGACAACGAAGGCGATGTTGCCGTAGCCAAGCCGGCCACCAAGCGTGGCAAGGCCAAGCCGGAACTCTCACCGCAGCATGCCGAGCTGGCGCGATTGCAGGCCGAACTGCGTGAGCTGCAAGGCGAAACCCCGATGGTGCCGTTGCAGGTCGATGGCACGGTGGTCGCCGAGATCGTTTCGGCCTGGACCGGCGTGCCGCTGGGCCGCATGGTCAAGGACGAAATCCGCACCGTGCGTACCCTGGGCACCCTGCTGGTCGAGCGCGTGATCGGCCAGGACCATGCCCTGGATGCGATCGCCCAACGCGTGCGCACCGCCACTGCCAAGCTGGAAGACCCGAACAAGCCGCGCGGCGTGTTCATGTTCGTCGGCCCGTCCGGCGTCGGCAAGACCGAGACCGCGCTGGCGCTGGCCGACATCCTGTATGGCGGCGAGCGCAAGCTGGTCACCATCAACATGAGCGAGTACCAGGAGGCGCACAGCGTGTCCGGCCTGAAGGGCTCGCCGCCGGGTTACGTGGGCTACGGAGAGGGTGGCGTGCTGACCGAGGCGGTGCGCCGAAACCCGTACAGCGTGGTGCTGCTGGACGAGGTCGAGAAGGCCCATCCGGACGTATTGGAGATGTTCTTCCAGGTGTTCGACAAGGGCATGATGGATGATGCCGAAGGTCGTGAGATCGACTTCCGCAACACGCTGATCATCCTCACCTCCAACATCGGTTCCTCGCAGATCATGCAGGCCTGCCTGAACAAGCCGGCCGAAGAGATCCCGGGTGCAGAGGCATTGTCCGACGCGCTGCGCCCGGTGCTGATGCGCACCTTCAAGCCGGCCTTCCTCGGCCGCCTGAAGGTCGTGCCGTATTACCCCATCAATGATGACGTGCTGGCGCAGATCATCACGCTCAAGCTCGGCCGCATCCGCGACCGCGTCATCGCCAACCACAAGGCCACCTTCAGCTGGGACGACAGCCTGGTGGAGGCCGTGCTTGCACGTTGCACCGAAGTGGACTCGGGTGCGCGCAACGTTGACCACATCCTCAATGGAACCCTGCTGCCGGAAATCGCCGAGAGCGTGCTGGCGGCAATGGCCGAAGGGAACCGGATCAACGCCATCAAGGTCACCGCCGGCAAGAAGGGTGACTTCAAATACAAAGTGTCATGACACTGAGCAGAAGGAGAACGCTGATGGAATTCTATGGATTCAGCCGCGAAGCGGCCCTCAACCATTGCGACAGCCTGGAACTGGGCCTGGGTCGCGAACTGGACCGCGTGCGTGCCTGGAACCGGCTGCGCCCGGAGCATGTGATCGAACTGCTGGATACCGCCGTACCGGCGGCCCGCCAGGACGCCCGCAACATCGCCGCACAGATCAGCCGCGGTTCCTGGCGCATCCACATGGACGCCCCGGTGGTCGGCAAGCCGCAGCTGGTGAGCAACGTACGCGAACTGCAGATCACTGCCGGCGGGCGCGACTACCGCCTGAAGATCAGCGAGGGCGTACGCCTGCAGCTGGAAGAGATCGTCCAGGCCGCCTGACGGACGTGCGTGCCTGTCGCCCCGGCCGGGGCGCAGGCCGCGCGCACGCGGGAAGCGGAGTACACCGATGCGCATGCCGCATGCAGACCACCTTGAGGTACGGGAAGTAGGGGAAGCACCATGGATCTGGTAAACAACCTGCGGGCAGCCTTGGCCGGCCCCTCGCACGCACAGCGCTTCCTGCGGCTGCACACGTCGCT
>NZ_JAXAXL020000033.1:0-14819 GCF_047497515.2 Stenotrophomonas maltophilia | reverse complement strand
CGTGGATCTGACGCGCTCATCCACGCGTGGCGTGGATCTACTGCATTGCGTGGATCTGACGCGCTCATCCACGCGTGGCGTGGATCTACTGCATTGCGTGGATCTGACGCGCTCATCCACGCGTGGCGTGGATCTACTGCATTGCGTGGATCTGACGCGCTCATCCACGCGTGGCGTGGATCTACTGCATTGCGTGGATCTGACGCGCTCATCCACGCGTGGCGTGGATCTACTGCATTGCGTGGATCTGACGCGCTCATCCACGCGTGGCGTGGATCTACTGCATTGCGTGGATCTGACGCGCTCATCCACGCGTGGCGTGGATCTACTGCATTGCGTGGATCTGACGCGCTCATCCACGCGTGGCGTGGATCTACTGCATTCCGTGCATGTGACGGTAGGTGCGGCGCATTCCAGCAGTAGATCCACGCCATGCGTGGATGCTGTTGTCAGATCTTCGGCGGCAACCGGTCGATGCTGGCGATCTCGTCCAGCCACACATGGTGCTGCTGCACCGGCGTGTCATAGTCATCCAAGCGCAGCTGGCCATTGCTGCCTTCATCGCCGGCCTCGTTGCGGTACTGCTGCACGGTTGGCTTCACTGCCACCGTGCCCAGCAGGCGGCGACCGTCGTGCAGGGTGAGTTGCACCTGCGTTTCGCCTTCCAGCTGCGGCAGCAGGGCTTCCAGGCGCGCGATCTGCGCCGGATCGGTATGGATACGGGGAGCTATGCGGGACATCGGCGACCTCCTGCATGCAGGGTCGCCGATCGGCCGTGAATGCTCAGTGCAGCGCGTTGTCGGCGCGCGCCACCTGCACCTTGCGCACGGCGGCCACCAGCTGCGCCACCGAATACGGCTTGGCGACATGCTCCTGGAAGCCCGATGCCAACGCACGGCGACGGTCGTCGGCACGCGCCAACGCGGTCACCGCCACCGCCGGCAGGGTCGCCGCGTCCACGCCCATGTCCTCGCGCAGCGTGCGTACCAGGCCATAGCCATCCATGCCCGGCATGCCGATGTCGGTCAGCATCACGTGGTACTGCAGGTGCCCGGTGTCGGCCAGCAGAGCCAGCGCCTCGCCGGCCGAACTGGCCACCGACACGCTGGCCCCCTGCTCTTCCAGCATGCGCCGCAGGTACTCCAGCACTTCCGGCTGGTCTTCCACCGCCAGCACATGCATGCCGCGCAGCGGATACGGCTCGACGAGCGCCGGCTCCAGGATCGGCCCACTGAACACTTCGCGCAGCGGGCGGCGTTCGGCATCGGGATAGTGCTGCGGCAGGCGCACGGTGAAGGTGGCGCCGTGGCCATGGCCGTCACTGGCGGCGGTCACGGTGCCGCCATGCAGCTCGACCAGCTGCTGCACGATCGCAAGGCCCAGGCCCAGGCCGCCATGACGGCGCGTGGTGGTGCCGTCGGCCTGGCGGAAGCGGCTGAACAGGTGATTGAGGAATTCCGGCGCGATGCCGTCGCCGGTGTCGCGCACGGTGATCACCCAGTGGTTGCCGTCGGCCTGCAGCTGCAGGTCGATGCGGCCTTCGGCCGGCGTGAACTTGATCGCGTTCGTCAACAGGTTCCAGAACACCTGCTGCAGGCGCGTGGCATCGCCGAGTACCAGGCTGGGCTGCTCGGGCAGCTGCAGGTGCACGTCCAGCGCCTTGCCTTCGGCCACCAGCTCCTGCGCACCGACCGATTCGCTGAGCAGCTGCTGCAGGTCCAGTATTTCCACTTCCAGCTGCACCTTGCCCAGCAGCATGCTGCTGAGGTCGAGCATGTCCGAGATCAGCCGTTTCTGCGCACCGGCGCTGTTGGCGATCACGTTCAGGCCCTTGAACAGCGGGCTGGTGTTGTCTATGCGTTGCAGCAGCAGTTCGCTCCATCCGAGGATGGTGGTCAACGGCGTGCGCAGCTCATGCGACAGCGTGGCCAGGAATTCGTCCTTCAGCCGCGCCATGTTCTCGGCTGCGCTGCGCGCGGCACGCTCGGACTGCAGCAGCTCCTCGCGCGCCAGCTCGATCTCGCGGCGCTCGGTGACGTCCGGGCTGCTGCCGGCCAGGCCGATGAAGCGCCCCATCCGCGAGAAGCGCGGCCGTGCGTTCATCTCCAGCCAGCGCCACTGGCCATCGGCGCGCCGGGCACGCACCAGCGCATGCATCGAACGCTGCGCCTTGAGGGCTTCCTGCAGTTCGTACTCGAACACCGAAGCATCGTCCGGGTGCACCAGGCCACGCCAGACGTCTTCCGGCACGCGCGTCTCGTCACCGCCGAAGAACTCGCTGAAGGCACTGTTGACGAAGCGGGCATGGCCGCGCTCATCGAGCACCCACACCGGCATCGGCAGGCCATCGGCCAAGGCGCTGAAACGGGCTTCGCTCTCACCCAGTTCCACTTCCATCTGCTTGCGGGCGGTGATGTCGAAGAACAGGATGCCGACCTTGTCTTCGCCCGGCCGGCCCACGCGCACCGCGTCGACCGCAAACGAGCGACCCAGCGCACGCGCCTCCATCTCGAACTGCGCCGGGCGGCCGCTGCGTGCGACCTCACCGTAGATGCGGAACCAGTCTTCTTCGTGGCTCGGCTCGAGCAGGCTCATGCGCTGGCCGCGTGCGTCCTTCAGCCCGGTATGCCGCTCGAACGCATCATTGACCTCGATGAAGCGGTAGTCGACCGCGCGGTCGCCTTCGAACAGCACCTGGATCACGCAGAAGCCGGCGTTGATGCGCTCAAGCACGCCATGATGCAGGTCGGGTTCGGGCGCCGGCACCATCGAGGGTGGGCGCGCCACTAGGGGCGGCAGTGTGGACAAGGGCGTGTGGACAAGCCAGGTTGGAGGCACAGCATCTTCCAAAGAGCGTATTCACAGCGTCAAGCGCCGTCAGTCACGGTTGACGACACTGAATTGGCGGCAACCACTCTTGCGCCTGTCGCAATCGGCCGTTGCGGTGGCCCTGGAGCGGGATCACACTCGATCTGTGATCAACATCGTCCCCCTTGCGGGACGCAGGAGACCGTCATGAACCGCTCATTGGCTACTGCCCTGCTGCTGGCAGGCGCTCTCATGGCCGGCAGCGCGAACGCCGCGCCGCGCGCCGTGACCGATCCGGACGCCCCCCGAGCGCTGCAGGCCGATGGCCCGGTCAGCGTGAAATGGGACGATCCGGCCAAGTTCACCGAGATCCGCCAGAGCAGCAACCGCTTCGAGGCCGAACGCGGCGACTGGGTGCAGCAGCTGGCCCGGTACCTGCAGACCACCGCGGCCAAGCCGCTGCTGCCTGGCCAGACCCTGGACGTCACCCTGGTCGACATCAAGCGTGCCGGCGACTACGAGCCGTGGCACGGCCCGCGCGGGCGTGACATCAGGGTGATGCGCGACATCTATCCGCCGCGGATCACCCTGCAGTACACGTTGAAGGACGCCAGCGGCCGCATCATCAGCGAGGGCGACGCACGCCTCAGCGACACTGGCTACCTGCAGGGAGGTGGGCTGCTCAGCGACAGCGATCCGCTGCGCTACGAGAAGCGCCTGCTCAATGACTGGGTGAGGCGGCAGCTGACCAGCGAGGCGACGGCTGCGCGCTGATCCGCGCAGCGTGGTCCGCCGGCCAGTGCCGGCCCTGGTCGACAGCTGCCAGGGCCCGGACGCGCCGGGCGTCCGGGCAAGGCCGGCCGCTGGCCAGCATGACTTCAGTCCTGGTATACGCGGGCCACGCGCTTGACCGCACACGGCAGCTGGTAGGCACTTACGCCACAACGCGGTGCCAGTTCCGCCAGGGTTGGCGCCGTGCCCCACAATTCCACCACGCTGCCCACGGCAGCCTGCGGATGCGGGGTGAGGTCCACGGTCAGCATGTCCATCGACACGCGGCCGATCAACGTGCCGGGCTGGCCATCGATCAGCACCGGCGTGCCGTTCGGCGCGAACTGCGGGTAGCCATCGGCATAGCCGAGCGCGACCACGCCGACGCGGGTACGCCCCTTGGACACGAAGCGGGCGCCATAGCCGACCGGCTCGCCGGCCTCGATCCAGCGCTCGGCGATCACCTTCGACTGCATGGTCATCACCGGGCGCAACCGCGCAGTGATCTCCGAAGCCTCCGGCAGTGGATTGGCGCCGTACAGCATCAGGCCCGGGCGCACCCAGTCGCTGCGCACATCCGGCCAGCCCAGCAGCGCCGGCGAATTGCACACGCTGGTCTCGCCCGCCAGGCCATCGATGGCGCGGGCGAAGATAGCGGCCTGTTCGTGCGTGCGTTCGCTGTCCAGCTCGTCGGCACGCGCCAGATGGGTCATCAGCACGATGCGCTCGACCTGCGGCAGCGCCGACAGGCGTGCATGCGCGGCGCGGAAGCTGTCCACGTCCAGGCCGAGGCGATGCATGCCGCTGTCCAGCTTCAGCCACACCGTCAGCGGACGCGGGCTGTCGAAGGCAGCCAGTGCCTCCAGCTGCCACGATGCGCCCACCGCGAACCAGAAATCGTGCTCGGCCACCAACGCCATGTCGCTGGGCTCGAAGATACCTTCCAGCAGCAGGATCGGCGCGCGGATGCCGGCCTGGCGCAGCTCCAGCGCCTCTTCGATGGTGGCCACGCCGAAACCATCGGCCTCGCCTTCCAGCGCCTGTGCACAGCGCACCGCACCGTGGCCGTAGGCATCGGCCTTGATGATCGCCAGGGCCTTGCCACCGCCCAGTTCACGGGCGAGCCGGTAGTTGCTGCGCAGGGCGCCCAGATCGATCAGCGCGCGGGCAGGACGCATGTGCGGTTCTCATGTTGCGGGGCGTGACCGTACTGGCCGTAGCGGAAAATATCCAGGCCTTCGGTGCTGATCTGCGGCTGGCGCGCGCTCATCAGGTCGGCCAGGTAACGGCCCGAGCCGCAGGCCATGGTCCAGCCCAGCGTGCCGTGGCCGGTATTGAGGTACAGGTTGCGGAACGGCGTGGCGCCGATCACCGGCGTACCGTCCGGCGTGGCCGGGCGCAGGCCGGTCCAGAACTGCGCGCGCGACAGGTCGCCGCCCTTTGGGTACAGATCGCTGACCACCAGTTCCAGGGTTTCGCGACGGCGCTGCGACAGCGACAGGTCGAAGCCCGCAACCTCGGCCATGCCACCGACGCGGATGCGGTCGTCGAAACGGGTCACCGCCACCTTGTAGCTCTCATCAAGGATGGTCGAGGTGGGCGCCATCGCCGGATCGGTGATCGGCAGGGTCAGCGAATAGCCCTTCAGCGGGTACACCGGCAGGCGCATGCCCAGCGGTGCGACCAGCGCCGGCGAGTAGCTGCCCAGCGCGACCACGAAGCGGTCGGCGGTTTCCAGCGTGCCGCCGATGCGCACGCCGCTGATGCGGTCGCCCTCGAACGCCAGGCCGGTGATGTCCTGGTCGAAACGGAACTCGACGCCTGCATCCACGCACATCTGCGCCAGGCAGCGGGTGAACAGCTGGCAGTCGCCGGTCTGGTCACGCGGCAGCCGCAGCGCACCGACCAGGCCATCGACATGGGCCAGGGCCGGTTCGGCCTGGATGATGCCGGCGCGGTCCAGCACTTCGTAGGGCACGCCGTACTGGGCCAGGATCTCAATGTCCTGCGCCGAGGCGTCCAGCTGCTGCTGGGTGCGGAACAGCTGGGTGGTGCCCAGGTCACGGCCCTCGAATTCGATGCCGATCTGCGCGCGCAGCTCATTCAGGCAGTCACGGCTGTATTCGGACATGCGCACCATGCGCGCCTTGTTGATCGCGTAACGCTCGTGGGTGCAGTTGCGCAGCATCTGCCACAGCCAGCGGTACTGGGCCAGGTCCATGCCCGGCTTGATCGCCAGCGGCGCATGCTTCTCGAACAGCCAGCCGATCGCCTTCTTCGGCACGCCCGGCGCTGCCCACGGCGAGGTGTAGCCGAACGACAGCTGCCCGGCATTGGCGAAGCTGGTTTCCAGCGCCGGACCGGGTTGGCGGTCGATGACCGTGACTTCAAACCCGGCCTGTCGCAGGTACCAGGCACTGGTGGTGCCGATCACGCCGCTGCCGAGAACTAGGACTCGCATGGGACTTCTCCAACCCGATCATTCCCTGCACTGGAGCGTGCCGGGACCATAATTGGGGAAGTATAGACAGCCGATACCAGTTGATTTGCCTGATTTGAAATCAACCGGCAGGATGTTCTCCTGCAATTCATTCCCCAAGGTTGACGACCATGGCCACCCGTACCCGCGAACTGGACAAGATCGACCGCAAGATCCTGCGCATCCTGCAGGCCGAGGGCCGTATTTCCTTCACCGAACTGGGTGAGCGGGTCGGCCTGTCGACCACCCCGTGCACCGAGCGCGTGCGCCGGCTTGAGCGCGAGGGGGTGATCACCGGCTACCACGCCCACCTCGACCCTGCGGCGGTGAAAGCCAGCCTGCTGGTGTTCGTGGAAATCAGCCTGGCCTACAAGTCCGGCGACATCTTCGAGGAGTTCCGGCGCGCAGCGCTGAAGCTGCCCAACGTGCTGGAGTGCCACCTGGTCTCGGGCGACTTCGATTACCTGCTGAAGGCGCGCATCAGCGAGATGGCCTCCTATCGCAAGCTGCTCGGCAGCACGCTGCTGACCCTGCCGCATGTGCGGGAATCGAAGAGCTACATCGTGATGGAAGAGGTGAAGGAGACGCTGAGCCTGCCGATTCCGGACTGAGGCGGCTGGGGTGGGGTCAGAGCCCGCTGCGCGGGATCCGACCCCAGTCTCGGTGCTGTGCGGGGTCAGATCCCGCAACGCGGGCTCTGACCCCAGATCCGTCAGCGCTGCTGCGGATGCTTCTGCGAACGCTGCTCCTGCTGCTTGCCGCCCTTGTGCGGCTGCTGCTGATCCATCTGCTGCTGTTGCTGCTGCTGTTGCTGCTGCTGTTGTTGCTGCGGGTTGCGGCCCTGCGGTTCCTTGCCGGGATGACGGGTCTGCTGGTTTTTCATGATCGCGATCCAATGGACAAAGGAGAAGCGGCGGCGGAATGCCGGCGCACGGCCAAAGTGGTCCCGGATCGGTTAATCGCAGGCGAAAAAGCAGTGAGCGCCAGGATGCTGTTTTCCACAGTTCAGGTACGCCCCCCGGCGCTACCGGACCTGCTGCCCGTCGCCCTGCGGCACGCTGTCGTAATAACGGCCGGTGCGCGAATCGAACACGCGGTTGGGACCGGCCGGGCGCACGCCGGGGACGATGCGGCCATTGCGGTCGTACACCTTGTCGGCCGGTTTCGGCACGGCCATCGGCGCGATCCGGGCCGGGCCGGTGGACTTGATCGGCTGCGCCGGCTGCGGCGAGGGCAGGACCTGCGGTTGTGGGCGCGCGGCCTGTGGCGGCGGCACTACGGGCGCGGGTGCAACGGTGGTGGTGCTGCGGGTGGCGGTGGGATCGGCAGTGGGCACCTGGGCCAGCGACAGCGCGGGCAGCAGGGCGAGCAGCAGCAGGGGAAGGGTCGGTTTCATGGCACGCTCCGGCGTGGATCGTGTTCACCTTGCGCCTGCCCCTGTGTGCCGCCCATGAACGGCCATCACACTTGCAAGGCCGTGCCGGCACCCCCACTTCTGCAGGCATCCCCAGGCCATCGACCCACGGAGAGCCGGCATGACTGCCTTCGACCTGACGCCCCCCACCGCCACCCAGACCGAGGCGCTGATTGCCGGCCTCAGCAGCGAGGAGCGCCGCGTGCTGCTGCAGCACGGCACCGAGGCACCGTTCTGCGGGGTGTTCCTCGACAACAAGCGTGAGGGGGTCTACTGCTGCCGGCTGTGCGCGCTGCCGCTGTTCCGCTCCAGCACCAAGTTCGATTCCGGCACGGGCTGGCCCAGCTTCTTTGCGCCGTTCGACCCGGCGCATGTGCGCGAGATCCGCGATACCAGCCACGGCATGGTCCGCACCGAGATCACCTGCGCCCGCTGTGGCAGCCATCTGGGCCATGTGTTCCCGGACGGCCCGCCGCCCACCTACGAACGCCACTGCCTGAACTCGGTCTCACTTTCGTTCACCGGCAATGGCGAGCCGTGGCCTGACCCATTGCAGCGCGGCGGGGCCGAAAGCGGCGTGGCGGGCTGAAACACCCCGCCGACCGATTTCACAGAATTCCCTCTTCAGAAAACCAGGTGATGGGCCGACAAGGAGATATCCCCGCTCCTTGCGTCGCGCCATGCTCATCATCGTTGGATTCCTGGTCGTCATCATCAGCGTGCTGGGCGGCTACCTCGGCGCACACGGTCGGCTGGGGGCGCTGTGGCAACCCTACGAGCTGGTCATCATCGGCGGTGCCGCACTGGGCGCGTTCCTGGTTGGCACCCCGGCCAAGACGGTCAAGCAGACCCTGCAGGCCATGGTGGGCGTGTTCAAGGGCCCGCGCTACAAGCAGCAGGACTACATCGATGTGCTCAGCCTGCTGTACGAACTGCTCAACAAGGCGCGCCGCGAGGGCTTCATGGCGCTGGAAGACCATGTCGAGCGACCGGCCGAGAGCGCGCTGTTCGGCAACTACCCCAAGGTGCAGGCCGACCACCACCTGATCGACTTCATCACCGACTGCCTGCGCCTGATGATCGGCAGCAACATCGAGCCGCACGAGCTGGAACCGCTGCTGGAACTGGAGCTGGAAAAACACCACGCCGAGGCCATGGCACCGTCACAGGTGCTGACCAAGGTCGCCGACGGACTGCCCGGTTTCGGCATCGTCGCCGCGGTGCTGGGCATCGTCATCACCATGGGCTCGATCGGCGGTGACATCGTCGAGGTCGGCGGCCACGTGGCCGGCGCGCTGGTCGGCACCTTCCTCGGCATCCTGCTGGGCTACGGCTTCGTCGGCCCGATGGCGGCGGCGATGGAAGCCCGTGCCGAGCAGGACAGCCGCATCTACGAGTCGGTGAAGACCGCCCTGCTGGCCTGCCTGCGCGGCTACAACCCGAAGATCGCGCTGGAATTCGCCCGCAAGACGCTGCCGTCGAACGTGCGCCCGGCCTTCTCCGATTTCGAGCAGCACCTGAAGACGGTCAAGTAAGCCATGGCCGAGACCAAGCCCACCGTCATCGTCCGCCGGGTCAAGAAGGCCGGCCACGCCGCCCACCACGGCGGCTCGTGGAAGGTCGCCTATGCCGACTTCGTGACCGCGATGATGGCCTTCTTCCTGGTGCTGTGGCTGATGGCCAGCACCAGCAAGCCCGAGCGCGCGGCCATTTCCGAGTACTTCCGCAACCCCAGCCCGCTGAGCGGCAAGAGCGCCACGCCGGCCCCCGGCATGACCGGCCCGGGCGGCGCCAGTACCTCGATGATCAAGCTGGGCGGTGCCACCGACGTCTCCCGCGGCAACAGCAACGATCCCTTCCAGAACCAGAAGGAAGCGGTGCCGCAGCCGCTGGACCAGCAGCAGCGCGACAAGCAGCAGCTGGAGCAGCTGATGAAGGAACTGCAGGAAGCGATCAGCAAGAGCCAGGCGCTGGAGCCGTTCAAGGACCAGCTGCTGCTGGACCTGACCCCGGAAGGCCTGCGCATCCAGATCGTGGACAAGCAGAACCGGCCGATGTTCGACCTCGGCAGCGCCACGCTGAAGCCGTATACGCAGCAGATCCTGCACGAGCTGGCCGAATACCTGAACCACGTGCCGAACCGGATCAGCCTGACCGGGCATACCGACATCACCGCCTATTCGGCCGCACGCGGCTACGGCAACTGGGAGCTGAGCGCCGACCGTGCCAACGCCGCGCGGCGCGCGCTGATCGACGGTGGCCTGGAGGACAGCAAGATCACCCGCGTGGTCGGCCTGTCCTCGTCGGTGCTGTTCGACAAGGCCGACCCGCAGAACCCGATCAACCGCCGCATCAGCATCGTGGTGATGACCCAGGCCGCCGAAGCCGCCGCACTGGCCGGCGCCGGCCCGCAGGTGGGGCTGTCGGCGCCCAGCGCAGACCCGGACGTGCAGGCCGCGCAGGGGCCGGCAAAGTAAACGGTGGGTGCGGACCTTGGTCCGCACATCCGGGAAAGCGTGCGGACCAAGGTCCGCACCCACCAGGGGCATCACCTGGCGCACCCGCTACAATGGCGGTCTTTCCGTTTCCAGGTGACCCCACCTCATGTCCCAGAACTCCAAGGCCAAGCGCGACAAGCGCAAGAAGCAGCAGGGCAAGCGCCCGTTCCTCCGCCTGAACGCCCAGCAGCAGGTGCAGAACCACGCCGTGCTGACCAGCGAAGACGGCCAGGTGGTCGCCGCCATCGGCCTGCAGGGCCGCGAGTGGCTGCTGGCCATCGGCGGCCAGACCATGGGCAACGCCGAGAACCCGGTGCCAATGCTGGCCATGCTCAAGCACCTGGCCAACGTGCAGGAGAAGGAAGGCCGCAAGGTCAACCTGGAATACTCCGAGCTGCTGCAGAAGCTGCTGGATACCCTGGCCGAAGAGTCCGGCCAGACCGCTGACGAGTACCTGGCCACGCTGGTCGCCGAGTTCGAAGGCGTCGAAGCCGCCGAAGGCGAGGAAGACGCAGCCGCTGAAGGCGACGTGGCCGAAGCCGCCGCTGCCGACGCCGAGGCCACCCCGGCCGCTGACAGCGACAGCAAGCCGCAGGCCTGAACCGGCCGCGGCGGTGACGGTCTACGTCGATGACGCGGTGCATCCCTGGCGCGGACAGCGCTGGGCGCACCTGATGGCCGACACCCTGGCCGAGCTGCACGCAATGGCGGCGCAGCTCGGCATTCCCCCGCGGGCCTTCCAGAACAAGGCCAGCGGCGCCCACTACGATGTCACTGCAGAGTTGCGCGCACAGGCGATCACGCTCGGTGCCCGGGCCATTTCCCGGCACGCCGATCGCGCGCTGGTCAAGGCGGTGATTGCCAATGCCCGGGCGCAGTACCGGCCGTAAGCAGCCGTCATTCGGTAGAGGCCAACCTGGGTTGGCACTCTTGTTTTCCTGCATGCCGACCAAGGCTCGTATCCAACCACAGGCAGACTCTATCGCCATGCGCCTGCGTTGCTACGCTGATTCAGTCCATCCAGAACTGATCGGTGCTTCTCATGCCGCCTCTTCGACCCGTCCTTCTGAAATCCCTTGTGCCAACGGCACTTTTGCTGACTGCGTGCCAAGGCCCGACCGTCAAAACGCCCCAGAAGCACTCCCCTGAGCTCACAGCACGCATCGAAGCGCTGTCGCAAAAGACCAAAAAAGACCTTGTGGAGGTGGAAGGCGGCACCTTCATCATGGGTGATTTCGGCCCCATCGATCCGCGCGCGAAGATGCCTTACAGCGGTGAGCGCGACGACGATGTACTGCGTGAGGTAACGCTGAGCAGCTACGCGATCGGTGCGAAGAAGATCACCTACGCCGACTTCGACGTCTATACCGATGCGACTGGCCAGCCTCGGACCGCGCAGTACCCGATGGATCTGGAGTACCGGAACCTGCCGGACGATCTACCGGTCGGCGTGAGCTGGGAGGCCGCGCAGCAGTACTGTGGATGGGTTGGCGGGCTGATCGGGCGAAAGATGGAGCTTCCGACGGAGGCGCAGTGGGAGTACGCGGCACGTAATCGGGGCCAGTTCGTGATCTGGCCTACCGATGATGGCTCTGTCGACAACGGTCGAAATGTAGCGGACTACAAGACTATGAACCGTTACGGATCTGAGCACGGCTACACGAACGGACCGGCCCCGCTGGGACAGTACCCGCCCACTCCTTTAGGCCTTTACGACATGATTGATCATGGATTTGAGTGGGTCTTTGATTGGTATCAGGACCCGTACGACGTGTCAGACACGCAGGACCCACGTGGACCTACGCATGGTGAAAAGAGGGTCCAGAGGAGCCACAGCGACAGAGGGGGCGACTCACTTTTCATCGTGTCGATGACATTTACTCGATTCCAGGCACAACCCGATCCAGGTCCCGACTGGTACCTTTCGAAAGAAGGACAGCGTCGGTACAACCCAAACAGGGCAAACAAGTTTCGTTGCGCCGCCGCTCAGGACCCTGTGGGCGGGTAGCGGTGCGCTAGGACGCGTTCGCTGATGGAATGCTGCGACAGGACGCAATGGCATGCGTTCGCTCCTGATTCGGAGATCGGAGGTGATCGCAATTGATGCTCGCCAACGTAGGGGCGCTCCTATCGTCTCGCTTCAGAAGCCTGTCAACATCCATCCCGCAACTGAGTCGCCTCAGGCCTCTTCGGAGAGCCCCCCAGAAGTCCCAGCCGTTTAACAAGTTCCGATGTGCAGCCCTCATCTCTCAGGGCTCAATCGAGAGGTAAATCCCGCAGACTCCTATCATTGCAGCCTCAACATAAACGGAGGCAACAATGGTTAGGACGTGCCTTCTGGCATGCTAGTTCCAGCTGACATAGCGACACCACGTCTCTCCCCATGCAAGGAGTGGCGATAGTTGCCATCGACTCTCGCAAACATAGGCGCCTCCCTGCCATCAAGCGCCAGCAATGCATCTACATCCATCATCTGCAGCTGAGCCACTTCATAACCTCTCGGAAAGCTTCCTATCAGCCTACTGCGATGTGCAAGAAACTGCTCAAGGTACTTGCTCCCCAACTCCTGTGAAGGCACATCACCTTTTTCATTGATTGGATCAATCACTTTTCCCTTGAGATCACCTGACAACGAGCGGCCGTAGTCAAGGAATCTAATCACATCCCCCTCAAGGTCGCCTGGCGATTCACTCCTGGGCTCACCTTCGGAAGTCATATGTTGAAACATGGCTTGCCACTCACTTACAAGTGTAATCCCGCTTATCACGCGAACGATGGCCTTCTTGTGATCGGGAAGGTAGTGCATCTGCGGATCTAGGATGCCTTCGACCCGGGCCGGATTCTTCATGTGGGTTAGCCAGTCGTGGCGGGTGATAGCATAGAGAAGCATGCCTCTTGTGATTGGCGTCGCATATACAAGCCATGTATCAGCCGCATCCCGACTGCGTCCTGAAGAAGAGTTAATCCGCCGAACAAGCTCGGCGCGACTTTCGGAAGTATCAAGCTTCATGATCATGTCGCTTGCCATGTCCTGCGCCTCTTCAATTTTTGAGAGCAAATACCGACCTACAGACCCGTCACTTGAAATCTGCAAGAGCTCCAGCTTGGCCAGATAGGCTAGTACACCATCCGCAAAGAACATCAACTCCTTAAACCCAGCATGCGCCAACTGGTAATACACCCACTTGGCGAACTCCAGCATGCCTTCCACCCCCACCACGAAATCCAGCGCCCCCTTGCAGCCGATGCCCAGGCACAGCCGCGCACTGACCTTGATCCTGAAACGCCCCTTCGCGTAGTACACATACATTTGCGCCTTGGCGCCAACGCCTGCAGAACCCGCCGTATCCAGGCTCAGCTTCGCAAGCGTCACCGGTGTTCCCTGCTGCGGCGGCAGCCATTGCAATTCACCCGCAGGCGTCAAGCCCGCCTCAACACCCACAAACGCCTCGGCATTCACCTGCATGCCATTCAAAGTCTCGGGCGGCTTCTCGCCCACCGCGGCCATCACCACGCGTCTCGACGGCCGACCGTCTTCGCCCGATGGATCGCCCATGTCGGCTCGCGGCATGCCGCGCACGATATCGAAGCCGGGCACGAAGCTGTCGTCACGATCGCGCGGTTGCGCCTCGACCTTGGCAGCACCACGGTCAATGCTCACGCCGGCAGCACCCATCAACGCCCGCTTCATTCCGGCAAAGCCATGCAGCTCCAGCGACATCTGGAACACGATCGCACCCAGGTCAATATCGCCGTAGCGCTGCATCCACCCGGTACGCGAGGGAATCGACCACGTATGCACGGCTTTTGCTTCAAACAGCGCCAGTTTGTAATGCGCACTCGCTTCAACCTTGGCGCTGGCCTTGCGGTGCAGGGGATCCCACTCGGCCTGGGCACTGGCCCCGGCGCCCGCCACAAATCGCAACCACTGCGCGGAGGTCTCCACCGAGTAGGTCTCCGACGCGCGCACAAGCTCGGAGAACTGGTTCCCACCCAGCTCGATAAGGTCGTACTGGACGTTCGGTGCCTTCACGCTTCGGCCGATCTGCGCCTTGATCGTCATCAGCGACTGCATGAACTTGCGTGAATCAAAGTTCTGGAAGGCCGGACCCTTCTGCCGGGCCGCGCTGCCCACGGACATCGCGCTGTCGCCCGCGCGTGTCGACATTCCCAGATCCACATGGGTGGGCACGCCCATCACCCGGCGCCCCTTGAACTCGTCGTACTTGAACCGCGGCAGGTAGTTGCGGCGAAGACCCACCTCCTGCCGCGCCCCGCCGTCCCCTTTGCGGCTGTAACTCTCGAAGGTGATCACTTCGACCAGATCGGCCTTTCGCGCAAAGGTGCGGTTGAGCATGGCCGCTGCACGGTCCTCGGCCATGCCCAGGTTCTTCTCGGCCTGGGCCACCACCTCCAGGCTGCGGCCGGCCAGCGCCTCCTCCAGTTGCCAGCGGGCGCGCGGCACGGCGGAGAGGCTGCCTTCAATGGATCGCGCGACCTCGCGGAACTCCTCCCAGACCTCGGGGGTCAGTAGCAGCAGTTCTTCGTCGGCCACGTTCAGCAGCGCCGGTGCGCTGATTTTGCCGGCAAGCTCCAGCGTGGCGCCTTCGCCGGGACCGCTCACCACCGCATGCATCTTCACCGGCACCACCGGCACCAGGCGCGGTTGCCCGACGACCCGTGGCTCGGACAGCGCACTTCGCAGTTCGCTGCGGCTGCCCGGCAGCGTGAACACCAGCCGCAGATCCTGTTCGCAGAACAGGCGCGGGGCCATCCCCTGCCTATCCGTTACGCCACGGACCGGCCGCCCGTGCACGTCGAGGGCGATCACCTCAGTTCCATCGCGGTC
>NZ_JAXAXL020000032.1:0-16528 GCF_047497515.2 Stenotrophomonas maltophilia | reverse complement strand
TGGTCAGCGCAGCGGTCAGCGTGGTCTTGCCGTGGTCGACGTGACCGATGGTGCCGACGTTGACGTGCGGCTTGGTGCGCTCGAACTTACCCTTTGCCATTGTTGTATACCTTGATTGTTCGTAAGTGGTTTCAGGAGAGGCTGAGCGAGGCTCAGCCCTTCTTCATGACGGCTTCGGCGATGTTGTTCGGCGCCGGCTCGTAGTGATCGAATTCCATGGTGAAGGTGGCGCGGCCCTGGGTCTGCGAACGCAGCGCAGTGGCGTAGCCGAACATTTCACCCAGCGGGATCATCGCGTTGATGATGCTGGCCGAACCGTCACCGGTGGTGTCGGAACCCTGCAGCACGCCGCGACGACGGCTGACGTCGCCCATCACGTCACCCTGGTAGTCTTCCGGGGTCACGATCTCGACCTTCATGATCGGCTCCAGCAGCACCGGCTTGGCCTTGGCGAAGCCCTGCTTGAAGGCCATCGACGAAGCCAGCTTGAACGCCATTTCCGACGAGTCGACGTCGTGGTACGAGCCGAACACCAGCTTCACCTTGACGTCCACGACCGGGAAGCCAGCCAGCGGACCGCTGGTGATGGTTTCGCGCAGGCCCTTTTCGATCGACGGGATGAATTCCTTCGGAATGACACCACCGGTGATGTCATTGATGAACAGGAAGTCGTCCTTGATCAGCGGGGCGATCTTGGCATCGGCACGGTCTTCAGCGGTGATCGGCGACAGCTCGATCACGACGTGACCGTACTGACCCTTACCACCGGACTGCTTGGCGTGCTTGTAGTCCGACTTGACGTCGGCCAGGGTGATGGTTTCGCGGTAGGCCACCTGCGGCGCGCCGACGTTGGCTTCAACGTTGAACTCGCGCTTCAGGCGGTCGACGATGATGTCCAGGTGCAGCTCGCCCATGCCCGAGATGATGGTCTGGCCGGATTCTTCGTCGGTCTTGACGCGGAACGACGGATCTTCCTGCGCCAGGCGGCCCAGGGCCAGGCCCATCTTTTCCTGGTCCGACTTGGTCTTCGGTTCGACGGCCATCGAGATCACCGGCTCCGGGAACGTCATGCGCTCCAGGATGATCGGCTGGTCGATCGAGCACAGGGTGTCACCGGTGGTGGTGTCCTTCAGGCCCACGGCAGCGGCGATGTCACCGGCCAGAACTTCCTTGATTTCCTCGCGGTTATTCGAGTGCATCTGCAGGATGCGGCCGATGCGCTCCTTCTTGCCCTTCACCGAGTTCAGCACGGTGTCGCCACCGTTCAGGGTGCCCGAGTAGACACGGAAGAAGGTCAGCGCGCCGACGAACGGGTCGGTGATGATCTTGAAGGCCAGCGACGAGAACGGAGCCTTGTCGTCGGACTTGCGGGTCATGGCGACGTTTTCGTCGTCCACGTCGGTACCGGTCACGTCCGGCACGTCGACCGGCGACGGCAGCAGCTGGATCACGCCGTCCAGCATGGCCTGCACGCCCTTGTTCTTGAACGCCGAACCGCAGTACATCGGGACGATTTCGGTGGCCAGGGTACGGGTACGCAGCGCGTTGATGATTTCAGCCTCGGCCAGCTCTTCGCCGCCCAGGTACTTTTCCATCAGCTCTTCGCTGGCTTCAGCCGCGGCTTCGATCATGAAGGTACGGGCTTCTTCAGCCTTGTCCTGCAGGTCGGCCGGGATATCGCCGTACTCGAACTTCATGCCCTGCGAGGCTTCATCCCAATGGATGGCCTTCATCTTCAGCAGGTCGACAACGCCCTTGAAGCCTTCTTCAGCGCCGATCGGCAGCTGCATCGGCACGGCGACAGCGCCGAGCTTGGCCTTCAGCTGGTCACGGACCTTGTAGAAGTTGGCGCCGGTGCGGTCCATCTTGTTGACGAACGCGATGCGCGGCACCTTGTAGCGGTTGGCCTGGCGCCACACGGTTTCCGACTGCGGCTGCACGCCACCGACGGCGCACAGGACGAAGACGGCACCGTCGAGCACGCGCAGCGAGCGCTCCACTTCGATGGTGAAGTCGACGTGCCCGGGGGTGTCGATGATGTTGAAGCGGTGCTCCGGCAGGGACTTGTCCATGCCCTTCCAGAACGCGGTGGTGGCAGCGGACTGGATCGTGATGCCACGCTCCTGCTCCTGCTCCATCCAGTCCATGGTGGCGGCGCCGTCGTGCACTTCACCGATCTTGTGGCTCTTGCCGGTGTAGAACAGGATGCGCTCGGACGTGGTGGTCTTGCCGGCATCGATGTGGGCCATGATGCCGAAGTTGCGGTAACGCTCGATGGGAGTGGAACGGGCCACGGGAGCCTCTCAGATTTCTTGGATTTCGGATGGCCGAACGCCGCCTTTCGGCGGCCTTCGGATTGGCGCAGTCCTTCCGGGACCGCGAGGCAGCACGCACCGAAGTGGTGCTGCCCTGCCTGTTTTACAAGGCCGTCAAACTCACCAGCGGTAGTGGGCGAATGCCTTGTTGGCTTCGGCCATGCGGTGGGTTTCTTCGCGCTTCTTGATGGCGCCGCCACGGTTTTCCGAGGCGTCGATCAGTTCAGCAGCCAGCTTCTTCGGCATGGTGTTCTCACCACGCTTGCGCGCGGAGTCGATCAGCCAGCGCATGGCCAGAGCCATCTTGCGCGACGAACGCACTTCGACCGGCACCTGGTACGTGGCACCACCGACGCGGCGCGACTTGACCTCGACCGCCGGAGCGACGTTGTCCAGAGCCTTCTGCACCAGCTCGATGGCGTTGGCGCTGCTGTTCTTCTCGGTGATCACGTCCATGGCGCCGTACACGATCTTTTCAGCGACGGACTTCTTGCCGCTCTGCATGACCATGTTGATGAAACGGGCGATGGTTTCGCTTCCGTGCTTCGGATCGGGCAGGACGGAACGCTGCGGAGTATTACCCTTACGCGACATAGTGGTCTCTCCTTATGCCTTCGGACGCTTGGCGCCGTACTTGGAACGGGCCTGGCGACGCTTGGCAACGCCGGCGGCGTCGAGCGAGCCACGAACGGTGTGGTAACGCACACCCGGCAGATCCTTGACGCGACCGCCACGGATCAGGACCACGGAGTGCTCCTGCAGGTTGTGGCCTTCACCGCCGATGTAGGAAATCACTTCTTCCTGGTTGGTCAGGCGGACCTTGGCAACCTTGCGCAGAGCCGAGTTCGGCTTCTTCGGGGTGGTGGTGTAGACGCGGGTGCAGACGCCACGGCGCTGCGGGCACTTGTCGAGCGCCGGCGAGGCACTCTTGTACGTAGTAGCTTGCCGCGGCTTGCGGACCAGCTGGTTGATCGTCGCCATCAGTAGGTTCTTCTGATTGGTGGCCGGAAAATCCGACCAGAGATGCGGAAATGTTAAAGCAGGCCAAAATTCTGGCCTGCTGAGACAGACGATTGTAGCAACCTGCCAGGAACGCAGTCAAACGCGTCCTGTCAAGCCCGTTCCTGATCCTGGAACGTTACTGGGGGGCCTCCATGTACCCCGTTCAGGTTGGCGGGGCAGATCGCGAGCGATCCGCCCTGCCCTGTCCTTGGCCCGGTAGAGTCGACTAACAGTCGACTCTACCTGCCCGGGTGGTCCGGCCGTTGGGCCGGACCGGTGTATCAGTCTTCCGAAGCCTGTTCAGTCTCGGCTTCAACTGCCGGCGCTTCGACCGCAGCCGGGGTGCCCGCCAGGGTCTGCATCTCGGACTCGGTGAGACCGGTAGCGCCGCGACGGCGGTTGCTGTGGTACGACAGGCCGGTACCGGCCGGAATCAGGCGGCCGACGATGACGTTTTCCTTCAGGCCACGCAGGTTGTCCTTGGTGCCGCGGACGGCAGCTTCGGTCAGCACGCGGGTGGTTTCCTGGAAGGACGCCGCCGAGATGAACGACTCGGTCGCCAGCGATGCCTTGGTGATACCCAGCAGCACCGGATCGAAGCGGGCGATCAGCTCGTTGCGGGTCGACAGGCGCGCATTCTCCTCGATTACGCGCTGGCGCTCCACCTGTTCACCGTTCAGGAACTTGCTGCTGCCCTGGTCGGTGATCTCGACCTTGCGCAGCATCTGGCGGGTGATCACCTCGATATGCTTGTCGTTGATCTTCACGCCCTGCAGGCGGTACACGTCCTGGATTTCCTTCACCAGGTAGGCCGCCAGCGGTTCGACACCCAGCAGGCGCAGGATGTCCTGCGGGCTCGGCTCGCCGTCCACGATGGTTTCGCCCTTGGTCACGTGCTCACCTTCGAACACGATGACCTGACGGTACTTCGGAATCAGCTCTTCGTGCTCCGAACCATCGGTGTCCTTGATGATCAGGCGCTGCTTGCCCTTGGTGTCCTTGCCGAAGCTGATGATGCCCGAACGCTCGGCCAGCACCGCCGGATCCTTCGGCTTGCGCGCTTCGAACAGATCGGCCACGCGCGGCAGACCACCGGTGATGTCGCGGGTCTTGGAGGCTTCCTGCGGGATCTTGGCAACGACGTCGCCCACGCCGACGGCCGCACCGTCCTGCAGGTTGACGATCGAACGCGGCGGCAGCAGGTACTGCGCCGGCAGGTCGGTGCCCGGAATCGACAGGTCGTTGCCCTTGGCATCGACGATGCGCACGATCGGGCGCAGGTCCTTGGCCTGGGTACCACGACGCTTCGGATCGGTGATTTCGCGCGACGCCAGGCCGGTCAGCTCATCGGTCTTCTCGATGACGGTGATGCCGTCGACGAAGTCGATGAAGCGGATGAAGCCGGCCACTTCCGACACGATCGGGTGGTTATGCGGATCCCAGTTGGCCACGGTCTGGCCCGCCTTGATCGCATCACCGTCCTTGGACGTGATGGTCGCACCGTACGGCAGCTTGTAACGCTCACGCTCACGGCCGTGGGCATCGAGCACCGAGATTTCGCCCGAGCGCGACACTGCCACCAGCGAGCCGTTGGCGTGCTCGACCGACTTGAGGTTGCTGAACTTGACCGAGCCGGTGGTCTTGACGGTGATGTTGTCGACCGCAGCAGCTCGCGACGCCGCACCACCGATGTGGAACGTACGCATGGTCAGCTGGGTACCCGGTTCACCGATCGACTGCGCGGCGATGACGCCGACCGCTTCACCGATGTTGACCAAGTGGCCACGGGCCAGATCGCGGCCGTAGCAGCGCGAGCAGACGCCGAAGGCCGATTCGCAGGAGATGGTCGAGCGGACCTTGATGGTCTGCACGCCGGCATCTTCCAGCTTGGCCACCCAGGCTTCGTCCAGCAGGGTGTTGCGGGTGACGATCGGATCCTCGTCGTTGCCCGGCAGGAACACGTCCTCGGCAACCACGCGACCCAGCACGCGATCCTTCAGCGGCTCGACCACGTCGCCGCCTTCCACGATCGGGGTCATGATCAGGCCTTCGGTGGTACCGCAATCCACCTCGGTGATGACCACGTCCTGCGCGACGTCGAC
Source organism: Stenotrophomonas maltophilia (assembly GCF_047497515.2). GTDB lineage: Bacteria > Pseudomonadota > Gammaproteobacteria > Xanthomonadales > Xanthomonadaceae > Stenotrophomonas. The sequence continues at coordinate 11,109 of NZ_JAXAXL020000032.1, read as the reverse complement.
CAGACGACGGGTCAGGTAACCCGAGTTCGCGGTCTTCAGCGCGGTATCGGCCAGACCCTTACGGGCACCGTGGGTGGAGTTGAAGTACTCCTGCACGTTCAGGCCTTCGCGGAAGTTCGCCTTGATGGGCGTCTCGATGATCGAGCCGTCCGGACGCGCCATCAGGCCACGCATACCGGCCAGCTGGCGGATCTGCGCCTGCGAACCACGCGCACCGGAGTCGGCCATGATGTACAGCGAGTTCATCGACTTCTGGTCGATGGTCTCACCCTTGGCATTGACCACCTTCTCGGTACCGATGGTGTCCATCATCGCCTTGGCGATGCGCTCGTTGGTGCGCGACCAGATGTCGACCACCTTGTTGTAGCGCTCGCCGGCGGTGACCAGACCCGACTGGTACTGCTCCTGGATTTCCAGCACTTCGGCTTCGGCCTCGGTGAGGATGCCCTTCTTCTCGTCCGGGATCAGCATGTCGTCGATGCCGATCGAGACGCCGGCGCGGGTCGCGTAGGCGAAGCCGGTGTACATCAGCTTGTCGGCGAACACGACCGTGTCCTTCAGGCCCAGCTGGCGGTAGCTGGAGTTGATCAGGCGGCTGATGTTCTTCTTGGTCAGCTCGGTGTTGGCCAGCGCGAACGGCAGGCCTTCCGGCAGGATTTCAGCCAGCAGGGCGCGACCGATCGTGGTGTCCACGATCGAGGTCTTCGGCTGCTTGTTGCCGTCTTCGTCGGTCACCACTTCGGTGATGCGGACCTTGACGCGCGCGTGCAGTTCCACCACGCGGTTGTCGTAGGCACGCTTCACTTCGGCGATGTTGGCGAAGGCCATGCCCTCGCCCTTCTTGTTTTCCAGCGAGCGGGTCATGTAGTACAGACCCAGCACGACGTCCTGCGACGGCACGATGATCGGCTCGCCGTTGGCCGGCGACAGGATGTTGTTGGTCGACATCATCAGCGCACGCGCTTCCAGCTGGGCTTCCAGCGAGAGCGGCACGTGGACGGCCATCTGGTCACCGTCGAAGTCGGCGTTGAACGCGGTGCAGACCAGCGGGTGCAGCTGGATCGCCTTGCCTTCGATCAGCACCGGCTCGAACGCCTGGATGCCCAGACGGTGCAGGGTCGGCGCACGGTTCAGCATCACCGGATGCTCGCGGATGACCTCTTCCAGGATGTCCCAGACTTCGGCTTCTTCGCGCTCGACCAGCTTCTTGGCGGCCTTGATGGTGGTGGCCAGGCCACGACGCTGCAGCTTGGCGAACACGAACGGCTTGAACAGCTCAAGCGCCATCTTCTTCGGCAGGCCGCACTGGTGCAGGCGCAGGTACGGGCCGACCACGATGACCGAACGGCCCGAGTAGTCGACGCGCTTGCCGAGCAGGTTCTGGCGGAAGCGGCCCTGCTTGCCCTTGATCATGTCGGCCAGCGACTTCAGCGGGCGCTTGTTGGTGCCGGTGATGGCACGGCCACGACGGCCGTTGTCCAGCAGCGCATCGACCGATTCCTGCAGCATGCGCTTTTCATTGCGCACGATGATGTCCGGCGCGCTCAGTTCGAGCAGGCGGCGCAGGCGGTTGTTGCGGTTGATGACGCGGCGGTACAGGTCGTTCAGGTCGGAGGTCGCGAAGCGGCCGCCGTCCAGCGGAACCAGCGGACGCAGGTCCGGCGGCAGCACCGGCAGCACGGTCATGACCATCCACTCCGGACGGTTGCCCGATTCCAGGAAGGCTTCGATCAGCTTGATGCGCTTGGTGAGGCGCTTGAGCTTGGTCTCCGAACCGGTGGCTGCGATCTCTTCGCGCAGGCGGGTCATTTCCGACTGCAGGTCGATCGTGCGCAGCAGTTCGTACACGGCCTCGGCGCCCATGGCGGCGTCGAAGTCGTCACCGTGCTCCTGGCGGGCCTGCAGGTACTGTTCTTCGGTCAGCAGCTGGCGGCGTTCCAGGGCGGTCAGGCCCGGCTCGGTCACCACGTAGGCTTCGAAGTACAGCACGCGCTCGATGTCGCGCAGGGTCATGTCCAGCATCAGGCCGATGCGCGACGGCAGCGACTTCAGGAACCAGATGTGCGCGACCGGCGACGCCAGGTCGATGTGGCCCATGCGCTCGCGGCGCACCTTGGCCAGGGTCACTTCGGTGCCGCACTTTTCGCAGACCACGCCGCGGTGCTTCATGCGCTTGTACTTGCCGCACAGGCACTCGTAGTCCTTGACCGGGCCGAAGATGGCGGCGCAGAACAGGCCGTCACGTTCCGGCTTGAAGGTACGGTAGTTGATGGTTTCCGGCTTCTTCACTTCGCCGAAGGACCACGAACGGATCAGGTCCGGCGAGGCCAGCGCGATCTTGATCGCGTCGAAGTCCAGCGTCTGGCGCTGCTGGTTGAAGAGGTTGAGCAGGTCTTTCATGGTGTTCTCCAGAAGGAGGAATGCTGTGTCGATGGGCTTTCAGTTGACTGCCAGCGGCGCGGCGGTTGAGGCCGCCGCGCCGGCATGGATCAGTTGTCTTCCAGTTCCATGTTGATGGCCAGCGAGCGGATTTCCTTCACGAGCACGTTGAAGGATTCCGGCATGCCCGCGACCATCTCGTGCTCACCGTCGACGATGTTCTTGTACATCTGGTTGCGGCCCTGCACGTCATCGGACTTCACCGTCAGCATTTCCTGCAGGGTGTAGGCCGCGCCGTAGGCTTCCAGCGCCCAGACTTCCATTTCACCGAAGCGCTGGCCGCCGAACTGCGCCTTGCCGCCCAGCGGCTGCTGGGTGACGAGCGAGTACGGACCGGTCGAACGGGCGTGCATCTTGTCGTCGACCAGGTGGTTCAGCTTCAGGTAGTGCATGTAACCGACGGTGGTGTGGCGGTCGAAGGCTTCACCGGTGCGGCCGTCGTACAGCTGGGTCTGGCCACTGCTCGGCAGGTCGGCCAGTTCCAGCATGCGCTTGATTTCCGCTTCGGTGGCGCCGTCGAAGACCGGGGTGGCCATCGGCACGCCGTCGGTCAGGTTACGGGCCAGGCGCAGCAGTTCCTCGTCGCTGAACTGCGACAGGTCGACACGGTTGGCCACGTTGGTGTCGTCGTGGTTGTAGATGTCGTCCAGGAACTTGCGCAGGTCGGCAACCGCGGCCTGGGCTTCCATCATTGCCTGGATCTTGCGACCCAGGCCCTTGGCCGCCCAGCCCAGGTGCACTTCCAGGATCTGGCCGATGTTCATACGCGACGGCACGCCCAGCGGGTTCAGCACGATGTCCACGGTTTCGCCCGAGGCCATGTACGGCATGTCCTCGACCGGCACCACGTTGGAGACCACACCCTTGTTGCCGTGGCGGCCTGCCATCTTGTCGCCCGGCTGGATGCGGCGCTTCACGGCCAGGAACACCTTGACCATCTTCAGCACGCCCGGGGCGAGGTCGTCGCCGGCGGTGATCTTGCCGCGCTTGTCGGCGAAGCGACGCTCGAATTCCTTCTCGTGCGCCTGGATCTGCTTCTGCGCGCGCTCGATGGCTTCCGAGGCGTCCTCGTCCTTCATGCGCAGGGCGAACCAGTCAGCCTTCTTCAGGCCATCCAGGAAGGCGTCGGAGATGACGTCACCCTTCTTCAGGCCGGCACCGCCGTTGACCACCTTGCCCACGATCTGCGAACGCAGACGCATGTAGATGGCCGCTTCCAGGATGCGGAACTGGTCGTCGAAGTCCTTCTTGACGCGCTTGATTTCAGACTCTTCGATCTGGCGGGCGCGCTTGTCCTTCTCGATGCCGTCGCGGGTGAAGACCTGCACGTCGATGACGGTGCCGTCCATGCCCGGCGGAACGCGCAGCGAGCTGTCCTTAACGTCCGAAGCCTTCTCGCCGAAGATCGCGCGCAGCAGCTTCTCTTCCGGGGTCAGCTGGCTTTCGCCCTTCGGGGTGACCTTGCCGACCATGATGTCGCCGGCGCGGACTTCGGCACCGATGTACACCACGCCGCTCTCGTCCAGGCGGTTCAGCGCCTGCTCGGAGACGTTCGGGATGTCGGCGGAGATTTCCTCCGGCCCCAGCTTGGTGTCACGCGCAACGCAGGTCAGCTCTTCGATGTGGATCGTGGTGTAACGATCCTCTTCCACCACGCGCTCGGAGAGCAGGATGGAGTCTTCGAAGTTGTAGCCGTTCCACGGCATGAACGCGATCAGCATGTTCTGGCCCAGGGCCAGCTCGCCGATGTCGGTGGACGGACCGTCGGCCAGCACGTCGCCGCGGGCGATGACGTCACCCACCTGGACCAGCGGACGCTGGTTGATGCAGGTGTTCTGGTTCGAACGGGTGTACTTGACCAGGTTGTAGATGTCCACGCCTGCGTCGGTGGCGCCAACGATCTCTTCCTCGTTGACCTTGACCACGATGCGGGCGGCGTCGATCTGCACGATCTCGCCACCACGGCGGGCGTTCACGGTCACGCCCGAGTCACGCGCCACGGCGCGCTCGATGCCGGTACCGACCAGCGGCTTCTGCGCACGCAGGGTCGGCACGGCCTGACGCTGCATGTTGGCGCCCATCAGTGCACGGTTCGCGTCATCGTGCTCCAGGAACGGAACCAGCGCGGCCGCGATCGACACGGTCTGCATCGGCGAGACGTCCATGAAGTGGACTTCCGCCGGCGGCTTCAGCAGCGATTCGCCCTGGAAGCGGCACGGCACGAACTGCTCGGTCAGCACGCTGTCGGCATTGGTCAGCGCGTTGGCCTGCGCAATGACGTACTCGTTTTCTTCGATCGCCGACAGGAACTCGACTTCGTCATAGACCTTGCCGTCCACGACCTTGCGGTACGGGGTCTCGAGGAAACCATACTGGTTGGTGCGGGCGTACACGGCCAGCGAGTTGATCAGGCCGATGTTCGGGCCTTCCGGGGTTTCGATGGTGCAGACGCGGCCGTAATGGGTCGGGTGCACGTCGCGCACTTCGAAGCCGGCGCGCTCACGGGTCAGACCGCCCGGGCCCAGGGCCGAGACGCGACGCTTGTGGGTCACTTCCGACAGCGGATTGTTCTGGTCCATGAACTGCGACAGCTGCGAGGAGCCGAAGAACTCCTTGATGGCTGCGGCAACCGGCTTGGCGTTGATCAGCTCCTGCGGGGTCAGGCCTTCGGACTCGGCCATCGACAGGCGCTCCTTGACCGCGCGCTCGACGCGGACCAGGCCGACGCGGAACACGTTCTCGGCCATTTCGCCGACCGAACGCACGCGACGGTTGCCCAGGTGATCGATATCGTCGACCACGCCGCGACCGTTGCGGATCTCGGTCAGGACCTTGATCACGTCCAGGATGTCGGAGCTGTCGCCGTGGGCGGCGACCAGGCGCTTGGACTCTTCGTCGTTGCGCTCACCGAAGTACTTGCTGTCGTACAGCACGGCTTCGCCGGTGGTTTCCTTGCGGCCCACGCGACGGTTGAACTTCATGCGGCCGACTGCGGACAGGTCGTAGCGCTCGAAGGTGAAGAACAGGTTGTGGAACAGGTTCTGCGCGGCATCCTTGGTCGGCGGCTCGCCCGGACGCATCATGCGGTAGATCTCGACCAAGGCTTCCAGCTGGGTCTTGGTCGGGTCGATGCGCAGGGTGTTGGACAGGTACGGGCCACGATCCAGGTCGTTCACCCACAGGGTGCCCACGGCATCGACGCCGGCCTTGCGGAAGCTCTGCAGCTGCTCGTCGGTGATTTCGTCGTTGGCCTGGGCCAGCAGTTCGCCGGTCGAGGCATCGACCACGTCGTGCGACAGGATGCGGCCGACGATGTAGTCGTCCGGCACGGCCAGGGCGGCGATGCCCGAGGCTTCCAGCTGCTTGATGTGGCGCGCGGTGATGCGCTTGCCGGCTTCCACGATGACCTTGTCGCCGTCGGCGAGGTCGAAGCCCAGGGTTTCGCCACGCAGGCGCTCCGGCACCAGCTCCAGCTGGACGCCTTCATCCGGGTTGATGTGGAAGGTGTTGATCTCGAAGAACTCGGCCAGCATCTCTTCGTTGCTGTAGCCGAGCGCGCGCAGCAGGATCGACACCGGCAGCTTGCGGCGGCGGTCGATACGGGTGAACAGCGCGTCCTTCGGGTCGAACTCGAAGTCCAGCCAGGAACCGCGGTACGGGATGATGCGGGCGCTGTACAGCAGCTTGCCCGAGCTGTGGGTCTTGCCACGGTCGTGGTCGAAGAACACGCCCGGCGAACGGTGCAGCTGCGAGACGATGACGCGCTCGGTGCCGTTGACGATGAAGGTGCCGTTCTCGGTCATCAGCGGGATTTCGCCCAGATAGACCTCCTGCTCCTTCACGTACTTGATGGCCTTGGTCGACGACTCACGGTCGTAGATCACCAGGCGCACGGTCACGCGCAGCGGGGCGCCGTAGCTCATGCCACGCTGGCGGCACTCACGCTCGTCGAAGACCGGTTCGCCCAGCTTGTAGCCGACGTATTCCAGGGCGGCATTGCCGCTGTAGCTGGCGATCGGGAAGACCGACTTCAGCGCAGCGTGCAGGCCGTGGTCCGTGCGCTTGGCCGGATCGACGTTTTCCTGCAGGAATTCACGATAGGAATCCACCTGGATGGCGAGCAGGAACGGCACTTCAAGAATCGAGCGCTGCTTGCCGAAATCCTTGCGGATACGCTTTTTTTCGGTGAACGAATAGGACGTCATGAGGTCTTCCACCTTGTTGTGCGGGCCGTGCGTCCACGACCCAGAAGGAAACTTGAAATTGTCAGTTGGAAGTCGCTGGTATTGCCGGCACCAGCACGCCTTCTCCCGCTACTTCCAACTGCCAACTCGTCTGCCACCGCGCCCCTGCCGCCGCGCGCTGCGCTGGCCGGACGGGGTTTGACTGCAGCCCGTGTTGGGCTTTTTGCTGCTTCTTGCATCCACGCATGGCGTGGATCTACCGACTACACCCACGCATGGCGTGGATCTACCGACTACACCCGCGCATGGCGTGGATCTACAACACCGCAACAACGACCAAAGGCCGGGGGCTTACGCCCCCAGCCTTGGCTGCATCGCCGTGAATCGGTGACGATGCAAGGGAAGTGCTTACTTGACTTCGACAGTCGCGCCAGCAGCTTCCAGGTCCTTCTTCATCTTCTCGGCTTCGTCCTTCGAAGCGTTGTCCTTCAGGACGCCGCCGGCTTCGGCCAGGTCCTTCGCTTCCTTCAGGCCCAGGCCGGTGATGGCGCGGACGGCCTTGATGACTTCGACCTTCTTGTCGCCGGCGCTCTTCAGGGTGACGACGAATTCGGTCTGCTCTTCAACAGCAGCAGCCGGGCCAGCGGCAGCAGCCACGGCAACCGGAGCAGCGGCGGAGACGCCGAACTTCTCTTCGATGGCCTTGACCAGCTCCATCACTTCCATCAGGGACTTCTCGGCGATGGCGTCGACGATCTGTTCGTTGGTAAGGGACATGATTAATACCTTTGGATGATTTTCTGGGTTGAGGTTCCGTCAGGAACCACGGTAGGTCGAAACTCAGGCGGTCTCGGCGGCCGGTTCAGCAGCGTCGGCGGCGACGTCGCCACCACCCTGCTTCTCGCCAACAGCCTTGATGGCGCGGGCAAACATCGTGACCGGCTCGGTCAGGACGCGGGCCAGCATTGCCAGGGCCTGGTCGCGGGTCGGCAGCGATGCCAGAACCTCGACGTGGCTCGCCGGGAACACTTCACCACCGATGGCGACGACCTTAGCCTTCAGCTTGTCGTTGCCCTTGGCGGCTTCCTTGATCAGGCGACCGGCAGCGCCGGGCTCCTCAAGCGAGAACGCGTACAGCAGCGGACCAACCATCTGGTCCTGGGCGACTGCGAACTCGGTGCCTTCAACGGCGCGCGAAGCCAGGGTGTTCTTGACAACCTTCAAGAAAACACCGGTTTCACGAGCCTGCTTGCGCATCGCGGTCATCTGGGCGACCGTGGTGCCAGCGTATTCGGCTGCGATCAAGGAGTGGGCCTTGGCGGCGACGTCTGCCAGCTCGGCGACTACTTCTTGCTTCTGGGACAGATTGAGAGCCATTGCACTCCTCCAATTGAACTCCGCTTACGGCTCCTGCCGTGTGCGGTCCTGTGCGGCATCCGTCCTGGACGCCGGGAACATCGGGATGATGTTCCGGGGGTGGGCCGTTCTAGACCTGGAGTGGGCCAACCTGGGAAACCCCAGACGTGCGTGAACCAGAAAAACTCCAGAAGGGCACCATCTACGCAGGGTGATTCCGGGGAATCGATTAAGCGCTCATGACTGCTCCGGCGGCGACTCCTTGCCAGATCGAGCTTCCGTGCCCGTCGCCGGTATGCCACGACCGCGCCTGCGGTCTTTGACGGCTACCGCGGGCGATGGACTGTCCGCGATGCCTTCAAATGTCACGATCACGGCACCAGGGCGCCGTGATCGCTTGAAACACTTACTTCAGGGTCAGCGACGACTGGTCGACGGTGACGCCCGGGCCCATCGTCGAGCTGACCGAAACCTTCTGCAGGTAGGTGCCCTTCGAGGTGGCCGGCTTGGCCTTGATCAGGTCCAGCAGCAGCGCGGTCAGGTTCGACTTCAGTGCGTCTTCGGCGAAGTCGGCCTTGCCGATGGTGCAGTGGATGATGCCGGCCTTGTCGGTGCGGTAACGGACCTGACCCGACTTGGCGTTCTTCACGGCTTCACCCGGGTTCGGGGAAACGGTGCCGACCTTCGGGTTCGGCATCAGGCCGCGCGGGCCCAGCACGGTGCCCAGCTTACCGACGACGCGCATGGCGTCCGGGGTCGCGATGACGACGTCGTAGTTCAGATCGCCGGCCTGCATCTTCTCGGCCAGATCGTCCATACCGACGGCTTCGGCGCCAGCGGCCAGGGCTTCGTCAGCCTTGGCACCGGCCGGAGCGAACACGGCGACGCGGACCGACTTGCCGGTACCGGCCGGCAGCACGGTGGAGCCACGGACCTGCTGGTCGGACTTCTTCGCATCGACGCCCAGGCGCACGGCAACGTCGATCGACTCGACGAACTTGGCCTTGGTGGCGCTCTTCAGGATGTTGATCGCGTCCTCGAAGGCGTATGCCTTGCCCGGAACGACGGCGGCCTTGATGGCCTTCTCACGCTTGGTCTGTGCCATCTTATTAACCCTCCACCACGAGGCCCATGGAACGGGCAGAGCCAGCGATGGTACGCACGGCGGCGTCCAGGTCGGCGGCAGTCAGATCCGGTTCCTTCGCCTTGGCGATCTCTTCCAGCTGCTTACGGGTGACCTTGCCGACCTTCTCGGTGTTCGGGCGCTTGGAGCCCGACGAGATGCCAGCGGCCTTCTTCAGCAGGGTGGTGGCCGGGGTGCTCTTGGTGATGAAGGTGAACGTACGGTCCGAGTAGGCCGTGATGATCACCGGAACCGGCAGACCCGGCTCGAGCTTCTGCGTGGCGGCGTTGAACGCCTTGCAGAATTCCATGATGTTCAGACCGCGCTGACCCAGCGCAGGACCGACCGGCGGCGAGGGGTTGGCCTGACCGGCCTTCACCTGCAGCTTGATGTAACCGACAACTTTCTTTGCCATGAGTATGCTCTCCGGGTGCTAGCGCCTTTCGACAACAGGCTCCCCATCGGACCGGGAATCACGCGTCCCGGCATCGCGTTTTGAAATCATGCCGAAGGCCACCTTGCGGTGGCCTCGTCCTGCTGGCTTCCCAGCGAGGAGCCGCGCACTATATCAGGTTTTTTCTTCACATGCCTGAAGCGGCAGGTAAACGGAAGAAACCGGGCAATGCCCGGTTCCTTCTCTAGCGTCGAGCTTGCTCGACTGATCGGCAAAGTCGAGCAAGCTCGACTCTACCCCGCCGGTCAGACGGCCTTTTCGACCTGGCCGAACTCGAGCTCGACAGGGGTGGCACGGCCGAAGATCAGCACCGAGACGCGCAGACGGCTCTTCTCGTAGTTGACTTCTTCGACGACGCCATTGAAATCGTTGAACGGGCCGTCGGTGACGCGGACCATCTGGCCCGGCTCGAACAGCACCTTCGGACGCGGCTTCTCGACACCTTCCTGAACGCGGTTCAGGATGGCCTCGGCCTCGGAATCGGCGATCGGCAGCGGACGGTCGGCGGTGCCACCGATGAAGCCCATCACGCGCGGAGTTTCCTTGACCAGGTGCCAGCTTTCGTTGTCGATGCGCGGAATACCGGCTTCTTCGTGGGTCTCGATCTGGACCAGCACGTAACCCGGGAAGAACTTGCGCTCGGAGCGGCGCTTCTGGCCAGCGCGCATCTCGACCACTTCTTCGGTCGGGACCAGGACGTCGCCGAAGCGCTCTTCCATGCCGTCACGGACGATGCGATCGCGCAGAGCCTGCGCCACCGACTTCTCGAAGCCCGAATAGGCGTGAACGACGTACCAACGCTTCATGCAATTCTCCTTAGCGGCTCAGGAACAGCTGAACCAGCCACTGAATGACGTAATCGAACCCACCCAGCAGCAGGCTGAGAATGGTTACCACCACCATCACGACCCAGGTCATGCGGATGGCTTCCTGGCGCGTCGGCCAGACCACCTTGCGCAGTTCGAAACGCGACTCGGAGAGGAATTCGCGGGTGTCGCGCCCCTTGCCGGTCAGCATGAACACGCCGATACCGCCAACCAGACCGACTACAACCGCCAACGCACGCAGCTGACCCGCCCACGCGCCCAGCTGGGCGGCGCGACCGGAGTCGGCGGAGAACCAGAACCAGACGAACAGACCGGCCAGCACCAGCAGCGATGCGGCGACATACTTGACGATATCCCCACCGTTGGCGGAGTTGTCCTTGGAGTGTTCGATCTTGCTATTCATCAGGCTGTGTCTGCTTTAGCGGCGCAGGCCGCTGGATAAGGTGGGCAGATGGCACGCCAGGAGGGACTCGAACCCCCAACCTGCGGTTTTGGAGACCGCTGCTCTGCCAATTGAGCTACTGGCGTACGTTTTGAAACTTGCCTTCCCTTAGACGGCGAAGGCGGACCGAGGTTCCCGGCCCGCCATTCGCGTAACCGGCGGCGCTATGCAACCACCGGTACTGCAGGCTTACTCGATGATCTTCGAGACCACGCCGGCGCCGACGGTACGGCCGCCTTCGCGGATGGCGAAGCGCAGGCCTTCGTCCATTGCCACCGGGTTGA
>NZ_JAXAXL020000031.1:5168-23223 GCF_047497515.2 Stenotrophomonas maltophilia | reverse complement strand
CCGCGACGTCGCGGCATTTGGGTTGAGGGTGAGGATGGCTCAAATGTTTCGCATGCGAAACATTTGGCCCATTCGGTGTAGATCACCAAAAGTGACAACGTGTCACCTTTACCCCTCATCGCCTCCTGCCTCACGCCCCAAATCGTGCGAATTCGCACGATCTGCCTGCCATCGCTATAGAGGCAAAACGCTCAGCGCCGAGAGTTTTGAGCGAAATCTCATTTCTAGAAACTGGTTTCAGGGACTTGCCTCGACGCCACCGGAATACTTTCGCCACCCGGACAGCTGTCCGGTTTCATGAATGTCATCTGGAGCAAGAGCGTGTCGGCCAACAGAACCTTTTTCGATGAGGTTACGGACGTGATCCGTCTTGTCCTCAGTAGCGCGGATGTCGCGCATGCCGACGCCCTCGCGGTGTCCAGGCAAGTGTGTCGCCGGATCAAGTCCCAATTTGGAGGCAGCACGATCTACCTGCCGACGAACCGGTCCAAAGCAGGAGGTCATGCCAGCAAGCTGGGGATGGAACTCCTCGGCCTGGTTGAGGATGAACTCTCTCATCAACTGCGCCAGGCAGCCTTGCTGGATGAACTGGAGCTCGCCGCTGCGACCGAAGACGTTCGCCAGGAGCTGCTGGCTCGATGCTGCTCTCTTTGCATCTACGTACCCAGCGGGCAACGGGATGCCGCATTGGCAAGGGCACTACAGGCTCACTCCCACCTTCAGAACAACAAGAGCAGGAGCGAAATCGCGACGATGCTGAACGTATCGACCCAAGCCGTCTGCAAGATGATCAGGCGTGCAGAGAAACACCTCCAAGCGACGAACAAGCGAAAGGACGGTGACCACCACAAGGAATGCCAGGTATGACGCTTCGTGCATTCCAGATACTTGCCGCCGAGAGCGGCAAGCGGACCCTCTACTCGCTTTCCGTACCGTGCGCACCCGGACCCGGGTCCCATGAGACAGCTGTCCGCTTCTGTTCCAATTCGCTCACAGACCCTGAGGTGCAAAATGGCTAAGAAGATTGGAAACGTGGATGCCGAGCTGGGCACCAGTGAGGCGATGCCGCTGACTGAAACCGGCGGTGAAGGCGGCCAGGCTGAACTGGAGATATTGATGGGCGAAGGCCAGGTTCGGGTGGCAGGCCAACAGCTCTCTGTACGTGAGTACACCTTCGCCGAGGGGCTTTTCATCCAGGCTACCGCTCGATCCTTCCTGGAAGATCTGTACGGCGTGTTCAAGCCAGGCAGCACCGTTCCCAGCTTCGAGCAAGTGAGTGCGATCTGCGCTCGCAATGCCGATGTGATTCTGGACCTGATGGCGAAGTCAGCCAATGTTGAACGCAGTTGGGTGGAGTCTCTGGCCGAGGCCGAGGGTGAACTTCTGATGCTTGCCTGGTGGAGAGTGAACTCCGGTTTTTTTATCCGTCGGGTCCTCCGGCGCGCAATCGCAGAGGCGCCCCAAAGCAACCCGTGAGCTGGGCCAAGGTCTTCAGCGCCTTGACCCAGGCGGGCTATGGGCCTTGCCAGCAACTGAAATCAATGACGGGACGTCAGTTGCAGCTTCTCTACCGCGAATCGCAGCTACAGCGCCGTCGCTTTCGCGCTGAACGCATCAACGACATGAACGCCGCCGTGAACGGCGAACCCAAGGAAACCGCAGCGCTGCTAAGGCATCTGCTGTCAGAGGAATAGTCATGGCAAGCAAGCGCAGCATGGAACTGGCGATGCGTATCGCCGTTGATATTGAGCAGGCGCAAAAGGCGCTGCCGGTATTGCAGCGTGGCTTGAGCTCGATTAAGGATGCGGGCAGTGCTGCTGGTGTTGGGTTCGACGCGTTGGCGCAAAAGTCCACCAAGGTTGCCCAGGCCTTGGACAAAGCCAGCAGGAGCAGCTCTGAGTCCGCAGGCCGCATGGAAGAGGCGGGGGCAAGTGCTGCCAAGGGTGCCGCTGGAATGGAGGCAGCGGGCGGCTCGGCCAAAGCCATGTCAGCAGATGTTGCAGCTGCGGCAGATCGCGTGCGTGCATCTGGCACCGCCGTTCAAAAGACGGTTGCTGACGAAATTCGCATGATTGGAGAGCTTGATGCCCGGTTGCAGCGCGGTGCAGCAAGCATGGCCGACCTGACTGAAACGGAGACCCTGCTCGATAGGGCGATGTCCAGAGGGTTGCTTAGCACCGAGGACTATAACAACGCACTCAAGGCTCTGGACAAGCAGGGCGGCGCGCTCGCGCGCACTGAGCGGCAGCGCGAGCAGGCCGTAGATGGGGCTGTCGGGCGCTACGACAAAGCCTCGGTCAAACTTCAGAAGCTCGAGCAGGATGAGCGTGCACTCAAGGTTGCAGTAGACTCGGGCCGAATCAGCCGTGAGCAGTACAACCGCGCGTTGTCGGACCTGACCGCGCAACGCAATGCGGTCAAAAACGCTGATGCGCTCTCGCGCTCAATGGGTGCTGGGGCCGTATCTGCGGGCCAGTATCAGGCCGCCATGCGGCAGTTGCCTGCACAAATCACCGATATCACCACCAGCCTGGCAACAGGCATGCCGATCTGGATGGTCGCGGTGCAGCAGGGCGGCCAGATCAAGGACTCTTTCGGCGGCATCGGCCCTGCTGCGAGGGCGGTGGCGGCGGCCATCAACCCGATGGTGCTGGCTGTCGGCGGTACCGCTGCGGTGCTGGGCTCTATGGCGTATATGGCCCACCGTGGCTACACGGAATTGCTATCGCTGGAGTCGGCGATCATCGCCAACGGTGGCAGCTCGGGCAGGACTGCTGGCCAGCTCAACCAGCTTGCCGGTGAGGTTGGCGGGCTGGTCAAGGACTACGACCTGGCGCGCGCGTCGGTGGAGCAGCTCACTCGAAGCGGACAGCTCTCCGGAAAGACCCTGGACGATGCCAGTCGCGCAGCTGCTGCGCTGGCAAAGCTGACAGGTGATTCCATCGATTCGACCACGGCCAAGATTTCCGAACTCGCCAAGTCACCTACCGAAACGCTGCGCAAGCTCAGTGACCAATATGGCTTCCTGACCGTTGAAGTCTACGAGCATGTGCGTTCTCTCGAAGAGCAGGGGCGCGAGACCGACGCGGTTCGGGTGGCGGTGGAGTATATGGCCGACGTCTACACCGAGCGGCTCAAGCGCGTGCAGGATGCCACTCGCGGCCTCACTGGCTTTGTGAGCCAGCTTCGTCAGGAGTGGCAGGCATTTACGGAAGACCTGAAGAACATTTCCAACCCAACGCTGGAAATCGATATCGCCAAGACTCAGCAGCAGCTTGCGGCGCTGCGCAGTGGCGCTTTCGTAGCACCTCGATATTTGAGCGATCAGAACCGGGCCAACGATATCGCCGAGCTGGAGCGCCGACTGGCGCTGTTGAAGGCGCAGAAGGAAGACCAGGACGAACTCGCGTCGGGCGAGGCTTTTGTGACAGGGCTGCGCCGAAAGGGTGTTGCCGTAGCAGATGACCTGGCACGTGCGCTCGATAGTGGTGCCAGCAAGGCCGAGAAGCTGAGAAAGGCCACTGCGGAGGTCGCCGATCAGTTCCGTACGCTTCGTGCGATCAGCCCCGGCAGCGACCTGCTCAAGGGAGTGGTGTTTGGGGACGATGGCAGCGTCAGCGGCGGTGCCTATGACCGGCGCGTCAAGCAGCTACAAAGTCAGTTTCGGGAGACGACGCCCAAGGCTCGAAAATCCGACGCGCAGAAGGATGAGGCCGCTGCACAGCGAGAACTGGAGCGGCTAAAGCAGCAAATTCAGCTGGTTGGAACGCTGGATGAAATGCACAAGAAGGCTACCGAAAAGGCTCGTATCGAGGCCGCTATTGCCGAGGGTGAGTTCAAGAATGCCACTGCGCGCACAAAGCAAGAGCTGCTGGACAAGGCAGCGGAGAAAGACCTGGCTGACCAGCGCCTTGATGCTGATCGGCAGCTGCTCGGGGTCAGGGATCGAATTGCCCAATTGCAGGGGCAAGGCCCGGATGCGGAACTGGCGAAGACCCGCCGAGAGCTGAACCTACTCAAGCAGGAATTGGAACGTCTGGGCGAAACCGCCAAAGCGGCCGACGTCACCAAACTACTCAACTTGAGCGAGGCGAGCACACGCTTCAAGACGTTGCAGGAGACCTACAACCAGACAATCGGAGCCATCGCGCTTGATCAGCAGCGCATCCAGGTTGAGCTTCAGGCGGGTCTCATTACTGAGGCACAGGCTCAAGATCGCATTGTTGCGGTCTACCAGAAGAAGCTCGGCACCATCAGGGAGATTGTCCCTGAGATGCGCGAAATTGCGTTGACGCTCAAGGACCCGGCAGTCATTGCGGCAGTGGATCAGATTGAGCTGAAGCTCCAAGAGATGGGGCAAACAACCAGTCTTCTGCAACAGTCGATCCGCAACACCCTGGAAGGGTCATTCAAGAACCTGTTCATGTCCCTGGTGACGCAAACCGATTCACTGAGTGATTCGATTGCCAACTTCTTCTCCAGCTTGGCGCTGGGTATTGCCGAGTTCGCCGCAGCTCAGCTTGCTCAAGCCGCAGCCATGCGTCTTATGAGCCTGTTCCCCGGTTCGAGTGGCGGTGGAGATGGGGCGCAAGAGATGACCAAAGCAGCAACGGTTGCGGCAGCAGCCGGTGCAGCTATTGGCCTTGGTGCCGCGAAGCTGGAGACCTCTGCAACCACTCTGGGGTCCTCGGGACTCGGCCTGGTCATCGGCGCGCAGGCGGTCAGCAAGGCCGCCAGCCAGATGCAGGCTGCTGCCGCGGCTATGGCTGTGTCCAGTGCAGCCAGCTTTGCAACTGGTGGTTGGACGGGGCCTGGTGGTAAGTACAAGCCTGCCGGCATCGTGCATGCCGATGAATTCGTCTTGCGCCAGGAAGTGGTTCGTCAGTCTGGCGCCAAGACATTCCTCTCAGCATTCAATCGAGTGGGCATGGCTGCCATCGGCGGCTGGCGCGATGGCTACGCGGAGGGCGGCCCGGTCAGCCTTGGACAGCCCATGTCGGTCTCACAGCCAATGGCGAGGATGGTGGCTACTGGCGCTCCCGCGAGCCAGGCACCGCGCATTGGATTGCGGATGGTGAATGTGGTGGAGCCGAGCTTGCTGGCGAACTACCTGGATGACCCCGGGAGTGACCACGTGTTTATTAACAAGATCAATCGCAATTCCGAGGCGATCCGCCAGGTGTTGGGAGGCTGACGTGCAAGATAGAAGCTCAAAGACTTGTGATCATCCGCTTCTGGGTGGCGACGTGCCTTCAGACAGGTGTCAGACACCTGCGGGCGGGGGTGCAGCTGACGTTGTTCGGGGCAAAGGTCAGGCAGCGAACATGAGCAGCGCGGTGGCTTTCACGAATGAGGGCTCGGGCGTGATGGAGAGCCTGGGTGGCGCTCTTGCCCATGCATTGCACAAGCTGAACTCAGAGGTGGACGTTCCTTCGGTCATTGGAGCGGCCATACAGTACGTGGCCCGTGAGTATGGCGGGGTCAATCTGTGCTTTCCGGTCTCTGCCGAAGGCGCGGGACGCCGTAGCGACACCAAGGCTCGCCGGGACGGGTTCATTGCCGGATTGAAAGCGGAGGTCATCCGCCAACTGGTAATCCGTGGGTGCGATCAGGACAGACGCGAGGCAGCTGGTGCAGCGGCCGTGGCGTCTGTGCTGACGGCATTCTCTGGGGGATCGGTCTATATCCCATCGATGGCGGCTTACCGCCAGGCCGAGCAACACGCGGAAATTGTTTCCCGCTACCGAGCCGGAGAGAGAACGCATGACATTGCTGCGTCCTGCGGCATTTCTGAGCGTTCGGTCCGTCGAATCTTGCAGCGAAGCCGCGAACGCAATCGACGTGAAGGTCGGAACTGGAAAGCAACAACTGATAGGCCGTAGAAGCACGTGATTGCTGCGTATGCAGCTCTCTGTTCCTACCCTGTGATAGGCATTTCAAAATGGCATTGCGTGCATTTCAAATCTTCCGAGCTGGAACATGGAACTCTCAGTCTGGCTCGGTCACCATCGACAAGCGGGCCGTCACCGCCGTTGCCCTCAACTATAGCCAGGCGGTAAAGGCTGCCCCCTTGGTGCTCGGCCACCCTGAGGTTGAGACGGACACCTATGGTCAGGTGCGAGGCTTGGCTGAAATGGATGGCGAGCTCTACGCCTTTGCCGATGTGGCTGACAGCCTGATCGGCTCGGTGCGAAGTGGCTCCTACAAGAGCGTCTCAGCCTCGATCTACCTTCCCAACTCGCCAGGCAACCCCATGCCGGGTACCTACTACCTCCGGCATGTCGGCTTTCTGGGTGCCCAAGCCCCCGCTGTAAAGGGAATGCAGCCGTTGAGCTTTGCAGAACCTGCGTACGGCGGCACTCCCTCTGTTGCGAACTTCTCCGCACCCATCGGGTACCAGGTTGATCGCGCACAGATGCAGCTGTACGAACTGGCGCGTGATGTGCAACACGCCAACCCATCTATCGGCTTTATCCAAGCCGCGATCATGGCCCAAAAGGCCATTCAACGATAAGAGGTCCCCATGAACACCATCACGGAAATCCAGTCCAGCATCGAAAGCCTGGGCGCGATCAAAGAGAAAATCACTGCCGCCGTTTCTGAGCGCTACCAGCGTTTGGAGGTGCTGGCCGGGGAAAGGGGCAGGATCGTCTCGCAGCCCGTGTCGCGCAGGGACTACACGACGCTCTTGTGGCGCATGCTGGATCTGAAGGCTGAACATTATCGTCAGAGGCTCACCGATGAGCTCAGGAAATCCATCTTTGGGAACGGTGACCCCGGCCAGATGAAGGCCACTGTAGGGTCGGCCATGCGGGTCAACACGATGAAGCCCGACGATATGCTTGGCATCCTGCCGGGACAGCTGCGCGGAGCGGTCTACGGCGGTGATTTTGACAGGGAGCCGCTCACCCAGCTTGCCGCTACCTACTTCCTCCTGGATGAGATGAAGCTGGCGACTGCCGACGCCCTGGATGGCATCGCAAATTGGCCCAAGGCCCTCCCGCTCAAGGCTTCGCTGGCGAAGATCGGTGAGATTGATCGGGAAATGCTCAGCATCGAGTCCGAGCTGGAGTTGCTGAAAAAGGATGCGCACCGCATCGGCCTGGCCCTGCCACCGAAGCCGGTGAAGGTGGAGCCGATCCAGCCGGGTAGCTGGGAGTGGTTGAACCAGCTGACTGAGAGCGTGGAGCGTCGCCGGCGACAGGAGGCGATTGACGATCCCCTGCGCGCTCGGTCAATCGTTGTGCGGGATGGCGTCAGGGGCTGGATGCGCATGAACCTGGAAACCGGTCAGGAAGAGTTTGTTCCCGAGCGCTGAGCCAGGCGCTAACGGACAAGCGGTGCGTGTCCGTGGGCCTCGGCCTCAACAACGACCGCAGGGTGGGCTGCTCTTCCGGCCGTTGGCCGTTCGCCAGGTTCTCCGAGGGCGAAGTCACGGGGCGGTGACCACCCAATCCCAGGGCTGTTGCATATCCATCCCTGAGGGTGTAGTGTCTCTCCCGTCGCCCCACATGGGCGGCCGGGATTGGCGTCCCGTATACCTGAGGCGCATAAAGCGCCCATCGCCCGATGAAGGCGCTTTTTTGTTGTCCCGCATCGGGCGGGGGCTCTAGTCCACCGATTCTATGGTGGGCGGTGCGCGGGGACCGCAAGGTCCACCGGTCCTCAGGCCGGCACGCCAACCGCGTACCGTCCGCCACCCCAATTGGCGTTGTGGGCTGGCGGTCACTCACAGACCTGAGGACCCGACAATGAACATGACCAATTCCGCCAGCCAGCCCCCTTCCCGTTCGCTCAAGCTGGCAGCATCCCAAGCCCATGATGACCTTGACACCATTGCCGGAGCGCTGAATGGCCTGCGCGACGCACTGGAAGTCCGGGGCAACAACGACGCCATCAACCGGGATAACCTGGCGATGCTCTTCCACGCCACTGAGGCACGCAACTTGCCGGAGGGCGTCAGTGATGAAGGGATTGGCGAGGCCCGCGCTGCGATCATCGACCTGATCAGCCCCGAGGCCAACTTGAACGGCATCTCGCGCGCCCGTGTGTGGTCGCTGGTCTGCCTGCTGGCCAAGCTGCAAGAGGTTGCCGTCCACCGGCTCGGCGAGATCGTGCATGGCCATCCAGCTCTGGATGCTTGACCGCCCCATTCGGTCCACAGCAGCCTCAACCTGACGCCCCGACCATCCGGGGCGTTTCTGCATCTGCAAATTCGTTACACGCTACGCAATCTGCGGCAGCATCCATTTATCGCGCATTCCACGCCCATTTATCGCGCGCCGCTACACATGGGGGCTTGGCAGCCGCATCCATGCGGCTGACACCCCGCACTCCGGCACCGCCCCACCTCTGACAGTTGGCCGCGGCTGTTGGTGGGTGTCGACCTTGGTCGACACATCTGTCAGATATCGAATGAATTCATCCGTGTCGACCAAGGTCGACACCTACCAAGGCCAGACGCCGTTCCGACAGATCGCGGAAAACTGTCGAAGGCGGGGTGGGTCCGGTTGCAGGGGTGTCCGCGGCATGGACGCCGCGGCCAAGCCCCCATGGATGGGTTTACGGCGTCCCCTGCAACCGGATCCACCCCGCCAACCTACGGATAGCCCGCTTTGGCTTTTGCTGCCGCTGTTGCTGTTGCCTGCCAGCGGCCGGCACTGCAGCAGGTGCAGGGCTGCAAGCCCTGCAAACCAAAACCCCTCAGTGCGCAGGCCGCGACGGCGGCAGCCAGGCCGCCACGATGCCCAGCAGCGGCAGGAATGCGGTCAGCTGGTAGACGTACTCGATGCTGGTCTTGTCCGCCAGCAGGCCGAGCACGGCCGCGCCCAATCCGCCCATGCCGAACGCAAAGCCGAAGAACAGGCCCGACACCATGCCGATGCGGTGCGGCATCATCTCCTGCGCGTACACCACGATCGCCGAGAACGCCGAAGACAGCACGAAGCCGATCAGCACCGCCAACACCGTCGTCCAGAACAGATCCGCATGCGGCAGCATCAATGCGAACGGCGCCACGCCCAGGATCGAGGTCCAGATGATCGGCTTGCGGCCGATGCGATCGCCCAGCGGGCCGCCGAGGAAACCACCGGCAGCGGACGCCACCAGGAAGGCGAACAGGTGCAGCTGCGCCTGTGCCACCGGAATGCCGAAGTGGTGGATCAGGTAGAAGGTGAAATAGCTGCCGATGCTGGCCATGTAGAAGTACTTGCTGAAGATCAGCACCAGCAGGATCGCCAGCACCTTGGCCACGGTCCGCGGCGGATGCCTCGGCGCCATCGACGCGGTGCTGGCCGGACGCGGCGCGCCCAGGTGCAGCGCATACCAGCGACCGACATAGGTCAGCAGCGCGATGCCGATCAGGGCGGCACCGGCGAACCACGAGGCGGCGTGCTGGCCATACGGCACGATCACCGCTGCAGCAATCAGCGGGCCGAGTGCGGTACCGAAGTTGCCGCCGACCTGGAACACCGACTGCGCGAAGCCATGACGACCTCCGGAGGCCAGCCGCGCAATGCGCGAGGCTTCCGGGTGGAAGATCGCCGAACCGATGCCGACCATCGCAGCGGCCAGCAGCACCACGGCGTAGCTCGACGCGAAGCCGAGCAGCAGCATGCCGCACAGGGTCGAGGCCATGCCGATGGGCAGCGAGTACGGCGCCGGGCGGCGATCGGTGGCCATGCCGATCAGCGGCTGGAAGATCGAGGCGGTGAGCTGGTAGGTCAGCGTGATCAGCCCGATCTGGGTGAAGCTGAGGTTGAAGCCGCCCTTGATCACCGGATAGATGGCCAGGATCAGCGACTGCATCATGTCGTTGACGACGTGCGAAGTGGAGATGGCGGCCAGTACGCCGGGAGCCACCGGGCGTGAGGTCGTTGCAGGAGAAGCCAGGGCGGACATGGACGCAGTCAGGTTGGGGGCGAGCCACGCATGCTACGGTTGCCCTCCCCTCCCTTCTGCCGCGTTCGGGTCATGGCCTATCGCAAAAAGGACATTGCTGGCGACGTCGATCCTACGGCGCCCTGGCGCGACGTCCCCCAGCATCGCCCGGTCACCTATCGGGTCACCCAGTACCCGGCCGGTACCCACATCGCAGGCCACAAGCACCAGCGCCACCAGCTGGTCTATGCCATCTCGGGGCTGATGGTGGTGCGCTCGGAAGTGGGCCGCTGGGTGGTGCCCTCGACCCGCGCGATCTGGATGCCGGCCGGCATGGTGCACGCGGTGGACTGCGTGGCCGCCGTGCACATGCGCAGCCTGTACATCGATCCGTTGTTCGCGCCGCAGTTGCCGGCCGAACCGTTCGCAGTGCAGGTGGCGCCGCTGCTGCGCGAGCTGCTGCAGGCCGCCACGCTGATCAAGGGTGAGCACGTTGAAGACAGCCGCGATGGCCGTGTGGTGCGCCTGCTGCTGGACGAACTGCATCGCATGGACGTGCTGCCACTGCATCTGCCCGCCGCGACCGACCCGCGCCTGCAGCGGATCTGCCAGCACATCCAGAAGCACCTTGGCGATGACGCCACGCTGCAGGACTGGGCGCAGGCACTGGAGGTGGACGTGAAGACTATCCAGCGGCATTTCGGCAGCGAACTGGGCATGACCTTCGGCCAGTGGCGGCAACAGGCGCGGCTGCTGGCCGCGATGGAACGACTGGCAGTGGGGGACAAGGTCATCGATGTGGCGCTGGCGATGGGCTACGACAGCCCGAGCGCGTTCACCAGCATGTTCAAGCGTCAGCTGGGGCAGACGCCGGCGGCGTTTTTCCGTTGACCGCATACGAAAACGCCGGGCTTGGCCCGGCGCTATCGTTCAACGCTGCCGTTGAAGAACTCAGGACGTCATGCGGTCCCAGAAGCCCTTCACGCCATCCATGAAGGTGGCCGACTTCGGCGAATGCTTGCGCGCTTCCTCGCCGACGAAGGTGGCTTCGAACTGCTCCAGCAGCTTGCGCTGTTCGTTGGTGAGGTTGACCGGGGTCTCCACCACCACGCGGCAATACAGATCGCCTTCGCTGCGGCTGCGCACCGAACGCACGCCTTTGCCGCGCAGGCGGAACAGCTTGCCGGTCTGGGTCTCGGCCGGGATGCGGATCTCCGCCTCGCCGCCCAGGGTGGCCACGCGCACGGTGTCGCCCAATGCGGCCTGCGAGATGCGGATCGGCACTTCGCAGTGCAGGTCGTCGCCATCGCGCTGGAAGATGGCGTGCTCGCGCACGCGCACTTCCACGTACAGGTCACCCGGCGGCGTACCGGCCGGACCGGCCTCACCCTCGCCTTGCAGGCGGATGCGGTCGCCGGTATCGACGCCGGCCGGCACCTTCACCGACAGCACCTTGTCTTCCTCGACACGGCCGTTGCCATGGCAGGTCTTGCAGGGCTTGGCGATGATCTGGCCACGGCCGCCGCAGTTGTGGCAGGCCTGCTGCATGGCGAAGATGCCGCGCTGGATGCGCACCTGGCCGCGGCCATGGCAGACGTTGCAGGTCTCGACCTTGCCGTCTTCGGAGCCACTGCCATCGCAGTCGCCGCATTCGGCCAGGGTCGGAATCTCGATGCGGCGTTCGACGCCACGCACCGCTTCCTCCAGGTCCAGCTCCATCACGTAGCCGATGTCGGCACCGCGACGGGCCTGGCGCGGACCGCCACCACCGGCGCCTCCAAAGATGTTGCCGAAGATGTCACCGAAAATGTCGTTCATGTCCGGGCCGCCCGGACCACCACCACCGCCCATGCCGTGCTCGAACGCGGCGTGGCCGTGGCTGTCGTACATGCGGCGCTTGTTGGCGTCGGACAGGACCTCGTAGGCTTCCTTGCACTCCTTGAAGGAGGCTTCGGCTGCCGCATCGCCCGGATTGCGGTCCGGGTGGAACTTCATCGCGCAACGGCGATAGGACTTCTTCAGTTCTTCGTCGGTGGCGGTGCGGGCAACGCCCAGCACTTCGTAGTAATCGCGCTTGCTCATATCGTGGATCGCATTCCGGAAAGTCGGGATTCGTCAAAGCGGAAGAGCGGAACCAGGTCCGCTCTTGCGTCGGGCGCCCCGACACGCCAGAGGGCGGTCAGGACCCTGATACGACAACGGGACGCTGGCAAGCAGCGTCCCGTTGTCGGTCCGGATCAGGACTTCTTGTCGTCCTTGACTTCGGTGAACTCGGCGTCCACCACGTCATCCTGTGCCTTGCCCGCGTTGCCGGCATCGGCACCCGGGGCAGCACCGCCCTGGTCGGCCGAAGCCGCGGCGAACAGCGACTGGCCCGCTTCTTCCAGCACCTTCGACTTGGCTTCGATCTGCGCCTTGTCGTCACCCTTCATCGCGGTTTCCAGGTCAGCCAGGGCCGCCTCGACCTTGCCGATCACTTCGCCGCCGACCTTGCTGCCGTGCTCGGTGATCGCGCTGCGGGTGCCGTGGATCAGGGCGTCGGCCTGGTTGCGGGCCTGCACCAGCTCCTGGAACTTCTTGTCTTCCTCGCGGTTGGCTTCCGCGTCGGCCACCATGCGCGCGATCTCTTCCTCGGACAGGCCCGAACCGGCCTTGATCTCGACCTTCTGTTCCTTGTTGGTCTTCTTGTCCTTGGCCGACACGTGCAGGATGCCGTTGGCGTCGATGTCGAAGGACACTTCCACCTGCGGCAGGCCGCGCGGCGCCGGCTCGATGCCGGACAGGTCGAACTTGGCCAGCGACTTGTTGAAGCGGGCCTGTTCGCGCTCACCCTGCAGCACGTGCACGGTCACGGCCGACTGGTTGTCCTCGGCGGTGGAGAACACCTGCGAGGCCTTGGTCGGGATGGTGGTGTTCTTCTCGATGATCTTGGTGAACACGCCGCCCATGGTTTCGATGCCCAGCGACAGCGGGGTCACGTCCAGCAGCAGCACGTCCTTGACGTCGCCGCCGAGCACGCCACCCTGGATCGCCGCACCCAGTGCCACGGCTTCGTCCGGGTTGACGTCCTTGCGCGGTTCCTTGCCGAAGAACTCGGTCACCGCCTGCTGCACCTTCGGCATGCGGGTCTGGCCACCGACCAGGATCACTTCGCTGATGTCGCTCGAACGCAGGCCGGCATCGTTCAGGGCGACGCGGCACGGCTCGATCGACTTCTTGATCAGGTCTTCCACCAGCGCTTCCAGCTTGGCGCGGGTCAGCTTGATGTTCAGGTGCTTCGGACCCGACGCGTCAGCGGTGACGTACGGCAGGTTCACTTCGGTCTGCTGGGCGCTGGACAGCTCGATCTTGGCGCGCTCGGCGGCGTCCTTCAGGCGCTGCAGGGCCAGCGGATCCTTGCGCAGGTCGATGCCCTGGTCCTTGTTGAACTCTTCAACCAGGTACTCGATGACGCGGTTGTCGAAGTCTTCGCCGCCCAGGAAGGTGTCGCCGTTGGTGGCCAGCACTTCGAACTGCTTCTCACCGTCGACGTTGGCGATCTCGATCACCGAGACGTCGAAGGTGCCGCCGCCCAGGTCGTACACCACGATCTTGCGATCCTTGTTGTCGCCCTTGTCCAGGCCGTAGGCCAGCGCGGCCGCGGTCGGCTCGTTGATGATGCGCTTGACGTCCAGGCCGGCGATGCGGCCGGCGTCCTTGGTCGCCTGGCGCTGGCTGTCGTTGAAGTAGGCCGGCACGGTGATGACCGCTTCGGTGACCTTCTCACCGAGGAAGTCCTCGGCGGTCTTCTTCATCTTTTCCAGCACCTTGGCCGAGATTTCCTGCGGCGCCATTTTCTTGCCGTCGCTGGTGGACACCCAGGCGTCGCCATTGTCATGGGCCAGGATGCCGTACGGGACGTGCGCGATGTCCTTCTGCACTTCGGCGTCGGTGAACTTGCGGCCGATCAGGCGCTTCACCGCGTAGAAGGTGTTCTTCGGGTTGGTCACGGCCTGGCGCTTGGCCGAGGCGCCGACCAGGACTTCGCCGTCCTTGGTGTAGGCGACGATCGACGGGGTGGTGCGATCGCCTTCCGAATTCTCGATGACGCGGGCCTTGCCGCCGTCCATGATCGCCACGCACGAGTTGGTGGTGCCGAGGTCGATACCAATGATCTTGCCCATGGGGGAGACTCCTGAGGATGCTTGTTTGGGGTCAGTCCGGCCGTTCGGCCGGTGGATGAATACGATGTGGGGGAGGCTCGTGGAACATTCAAGCCATCTCCCGAACGCTGTGTTTCCGGTCGTCCGGTGCGTTCAGCGTCGGGCCGGGTCGCGGGTCATTCCCGCCTCCCGGCCCGGCACGGGTCAGTCGGCGGCCACCACAACCAGCGCCGGCCGCAGCAGGCGCTCGTTGAGCAGGTAGCCCTTCTGGAACACGGTCACCACGGTGCCGGGGGCGGCGCCCGGGGTCGGCACCTGGCTGATCGCCTGGTGGTGTTCCGGGTTGAACGGCTGGCCGGTCGGGTCCAGCAGAACCAGGCCGTTGTCGGCGGCGACCTTCAGCAGCTGCTTGTAGGTCAGCTCCAGGCCTTCGCGCAGCGGGTGCGGGTCATCGCCGGCCGCCTTCAGGCCGGCATCCAGGCTGTCGAACACCGGCAGCAGCTCGCCCAGCAGCTTCTCGTTGGCGAACTTGCGGGCCTGCTCGATGTCGCGGGCCACGCGCTTGCGCTGGTTCTCCAGGTCGGCGCGCTCACGCAGCGCATCGGCCTTGATCTGCTCGACTTCGGCGCGCAGGCGCTCCACTTCGTCATTGACGCCGGCGGCGGCGGCCGCATCGGCGGCACTCTGCTGGGATTCGATATCTGGATGTTCGTGGTTCATGTCTGGGTCCCTGGCGGTCAGTCTCCGCCTCCACCCACCCTAGTGTGGGCGGGATGCTGCGTTTCAAGCGTCGGATGTTCCCGGTGTGCGCCCGGCCGGCGAAAAGGCCGCGCCGAGCACATCGGCGGTGGCCTGGACCAGCGGGATCATGCGGTCGTAGGCCATCCGCTTGGGCCCGATCACGCCCAGCACGCCCAGCACCTGGCCGTTGGCGGTATAGGGCGCGGTGACCAGCGAGACACCCTGCAGCGGCATCATCCCGGTCTCCTCGCCGATGAAGATGCGCACGCCCGGCGCCTGGATGGTCCGCTCCAGCAACTGCAGGATCTCGCGCTTGCTGGAGAACAGTTCGAACAGCTCGCGCAGGCGCTCCAGGTCGGACAGGTCCTGCACGCCCATCAGCCGGGTCTGGCCGGCCACCAGCATGTCGTCGGCCGGCGGCTGCAGGGCCTGCTCGGCCAGCTCGATGCTGTGCGCCAGCAGCTGCTCCAGCTCGGAGCGGGCGTCGCGCAGTTCCAGCAGCAGGCGGGTGCGGATCTCGGCCATCGGCAGGCCGGCGAAATGGGCATTGAGGTAGTTGGCGACCTGCTCCAGCTGCCCCGGCGCGAACTCCTGGCGGGTCTCGATGACCCGGTTCTGCACCTCGTTGTCGGCGAACACCAGGATCGCCAGTACCCGGCGCCCGTCCAGCGCCACGAAATCGATCTGGCGGAAGGCGAACTGCTCGCGCCGTGGCGCGCTGACCACGCCGACGAAGTGACTCATCGCCGACAGCAGCTCCGAGGCGCTGCCCAGCAGGGCCTGGGTGCTGCCGCCGCCGGCCAGCTCCTGGCGCAGGCGGGCCAGTTCGCCCTCCCCCGGCGGCTGCATCTGCAGCAGGCTGTCGACAAACACCCGGTAGCCATGCGCGGTCGGGATGCGCCCGGCCGAGGTATGCGGCGAAGCCAGCAGCCCCAGGTCCTCCAGGTCACCGAGGATGTTGCGGATGGTGGCCGGGCTGACCTCCAGGCCGGCCACGCGCGCCAGCGTCTGCGAGCCGACCGGCTCACCGTCCTGGATGTAACGCGCGATCAGCGTGCGCAGCAGATGGCGCGCACGCGGGGCAAGCTGGTCGGGAGAACCGTGCATGGAATCAACCTGTGAGACACGGACACTAGATAATGGCGGCGCATCACCTTGGCAAGTCATTGGACCTCCCTCGCCCGCGTGCTAGCGTTGCGCGGCTGCTGATACCCCTTACCCATGCTCAGACATCTTTCGATCAAGGATTTCGCCGTCGTCCGCGCCACCGAACTGGAGTTCGGGCCGGGCATGACCGTGGTTTCAGGCGAGACCGGCGCCGGCAAGTCGCTGATGGTCGACGCGCTGGGCTTCCTGTCCGGCCTGCGCGCCGACAGCGGCGTGGTCCGCCACGGCGCCGCCCGCGCCGAGCTTTCCGCCGAGTTCGCGCTGGACCAGCTGCAGGCCGCGCGCCAGTGGCTGGCCGACAACGAGCTGGACGATGAAGAGCAGTGCCAGCTGCGCCGGGTGATCCGCGCCGACGGCGGCTCGCGGTCCTGGATCAATGGCCGTCCGGTCACCCTGGCACAGCTGGCCGACCTGGCCGCGCTGCTGGTGGAGATCCATGGCCAGCATGAACAACAGGCGCTGCTGACCCGTCCGTCGCAGCTGGCCCTGCTTGACGCCTATGCCGGCAACGAGGCGGAGCGCCGCCAGGTGCGCCGCGCCGCCGCCGCCTGGCAGGCACTGGTCGACGAGTCGCAGGCGCTGTCGCAACAGGGCGACGTCAGTGACCGGATCGGCTTCCTGGAGCACCAGCTGCGCGAACTGGACCGCGAGGACCTGGAACCGGAGTCGATCGTCGCGCTTGGCGCCAGCCATCGCCGCCAGGCCCATGCCAGCGCCCTGCTGAGCGCCTGCCAGGCGGCCAGCAACCAGCTCAACGGCGACGACGGCAGTTCCGCGCTGGACCTGCTGCAGCAGGTGCGCCACGAGCTGTCGCGCCTGATCGAACATGACCCGCGCCTGGGCGAGGTGGACGGCCTGATCGAGAATGCCTCGATCCAGCTGCACGAAGCCCTGTCGCTGCTGGACCGCGTGCATGATGACCTCGATGCCGACCCCGAGCAGTTCGAAGAGAACGAGCGGCGCCTGGGCCGCCTGCACGACCTGGCACGCAAGCACCGCGTGCCGATGGACGAGCTGGGCGCGCAGCGCGAACGCATGCATGCCGAAGTGGAGCAGCTGCGCGGCGCCGACGAGCGCCTGCAGCGCCTGGCTGGTGAGATCGACAAGGCCGCCGCCGCCTGGCGCGTACAGGCTGAGGAGCTGACCGCCAGCCGGCGCAGCGCCGCGGCCGAACTGTCGGCTACCACCACCGGCATCATCGCCGAGCTGGGCATGGGCGGCGGCCAGTTCCTGATCGAACTGGAGCCGCAGGACAACGGCAAACCCGACCCGCAGGGTGCCGAACGCGTGGAGTTCCTTGTCGCGGCCAACGCCGGCCAGCCGCCGCGCGCCCTGCGCAAGGTCGCCTCGGGCGGTGAACTGTCGCGCATCTCGCTGGCCATCGAAGTGGCCGCGCTGGACCTGGATGCGGTGCCGACCATGGTGTTCGACGAAGTCGACTCCGGCATCGGTGGCGCGGTGGCCGATATCGTTGGCCAGAAGCTGCGCGCCCTCGGCGAGAAGCGCCAGGTGCTGTGCGTGACCCACCTGCCGCAGGTCGCCTCCAAGGGCCATGCGCATTACCGGGTCAGCAAGGCGCCGGTGGAAGGCATGACCCAGAGCGCGGTGGAAAAGCTGGACAACAAGGCGCGCGAGGAAGAACTGGCACGCATGCTGGGCGGCGTGGAAGTGAGCAAGGAAGCGCGCGCCGCCGCGCGGAAGCTGCTGGTAGAGTCGAGCTCGCTCGGCTGACCGCGGTCATCCACGCATGGCGTGGATCTACGAGGCACCGGCATCATCCACGCATGGCGTGGATCTACAACGAACTGGCGCGGTAGTGCCGGCCGCTGGCCGGCAACCTCACGATCTTCGCCGACTCGCATCGGGCTGCCGGCCAGCGGCCGGCACTACCGCGCCGGTGTGTTGTAGATCCACGCCATGCGTGGATGACCTCGGTCAGCCGAGCGAGCTCGACTCTACCAGCACCGCGCGGCGGCGCGTGCTTCCTTCTGACGCAGCCACGGGGTAGTGCCGGCCGCTGGCCGGCAACCTCACGAATCTTCGCCGACTCACATCGGGCTGCCGGCCAGCGGCCGGCACTACCGCGCCGATGCGTTGTAGATCCACGCCATGCGTGGATGACCTCG
>NZ_JAXAXL020000031.1:0-5158 GCF_047497515.2 Stenotrophomonas maltophilia | reverse complement strand
AAGCTGCTGGCAGAGTCGAGCTCGCTCGCCTGACCGAGGTCATCCACGCATGGCGTGGATCTACAACGCATCGGCGCGGTAGTGCCGGCCGCTGGCCGGCAGCCCGATGCGAGTCGGTGAAGATTCGTGAGGTTGCCGGCCAGCGGCCGGCACTACCCCCGTGGCTGCGTCAGAAGGAAGCGCGCGCCGCCGCGCGCAAGCTGCTGGTGGAGTCGAGCTCGCTCGACTGACCGAGGTCATCCACGCATGGCGTGGATCTACAACGCACCGGCACTACCCCCGTGGCTGCGTCAGAAGGAAGCGCGCGCCGCCGCGCGTAAGCTGCTGGCAGAGTCGAGCTCGCTCGCCTGACCGAGGTCATCCACGCATGGCGTGGATCTACAACGCATCGGCGCGGTAGTGCCGGCCGCTGGCCGGCAGCCCGATGGAAGCACGCGCCGCCGCGCGGTGCTGGTAGAGTCGAGCTCGCTCGGCTGACCGAGGTCATCCACGCATGGCGTGGATCTACAACACACCGGCACTACCCCCGTGGCTGCGTCAGATCCACGTGCTCCACCAGGAAATCGAGGAACGCGCGTACCCGCAGTGGCAGGTAACCGCCCTGCCCCAGGAACACCGCGTGCACCTCCTCCAGGTCACCGGGGTTGGCCTCTTCCAGCACCGGCAACAGGCGCCCGGCGGCGATGTCGGCCTGCACCTGGAACGCGGCCAGGCGCGCCATGCCCAGCCCGCCCAGCACCAGCTGGCGCAGTGCATCGCCGTTGCTGGCGCGCGCATTGCCGCTGGGCAGCAGCATGCGCTCACGACCGTCCTGCAACAGCGGCCAGCCCTGCATCGCCCGCGCATGGCCGATGTCCAGGCGGTTGTGCGCCTGCAGCTCCTCGACGCTGGCCGGCAGGCCGTGCCGCTGCGCGTAGGCCGGTGCGGCCACGATCATCATCCGCGTCGCGCCCAATCGCCGCGCCACCAGGCTGGAACTCTTCAGCGGGCCAGCGCGCACCGCCACGTCGGTGCGCTGCTCGAGCAGGTCGATCACCTCGTCGTTGAGGGTCAGGTCCACCCCCACCTGCGGGTTGCGCTCGAGGAACGCCGGCAGCAGCGGCAACAGGAAGTGCTGGCCGAACGGCACGTTGGAATTGACCCGCAGCCGCCCGCGCGGCTCGGCATGCGCGCTGGCACAGCGTTCGGCCTCGTCCAGATCGGCCAGCACGCGCAGGCCACGCTCGTAGAACGCGCAGCCTTCCGGGGTCAGCTGCAGTTGGCGGGTGGACCGCTGCAGCAGGCGCGTGCCCAGCCGCTGTTCCAGCCGGGCCACCAGCTTGCTGACTGCCGACGGGGTCATGTCCAGGGTGCGGGCGGCGGCGGAAAAACCGCCGGTCTCGATCACCCGTACGAAGACTTCCAGTTCGCCGGATCGGTTGATGTCGGGTCGCGCCATGGAGATGAATCCAGTTCACAGATGATTGTCCATACGCAGTCTAGTTCACAGATGAAGGCGAAATCACCATGGCGGCTCCTTTCCTCCGGAATCGCTCCATGGACCGCCTCCGCAAGCTCACTGCCAGCACCCTGCTCGCCCTGACCGGCGCCGCCAGCGCCGCCCCTGCCCCACATTGGGTGGCCAGCTGGCAGGCCAGCCCGCAACCGGTGTGGAGCGCCGACTTCCTGTTCCCAACCCTGGTTCCAGCATCGCTGCACGACCAGACCTTCCGCCAGACCGCGCGCATCAGCCTGGGCGGCCCGCGTCTGCGGGTAAGGTTGAGCAATGCCTACGGCACGCACCCACTGCAGATAGGAGCGGCCAGCGTGGCCGCACGACCGGGCGCGACTCCACTGCCGCTCCACTTCGACGGCCAGCCCACTGTGCTGATCGGCCCGGGCCAGGAACGGCTGAGCGATCCGCTGGCCCTAACCACCGGCAATCAGCAGGCCCTGCAGGTCAGCGTCTTCGTGCCGGGGCCGACACCGCTACAGACCTTTCACTGGGACGGCCGCCAGACCAGCTGGATCGCCCCTGGCGACCAGAGCCCGGCGCGCAGCCTGGATCGGGCCACCCCCACCACCGCACGCCTGTTCGTGACGGGCATTGAAGTCGAGGCCGCGCCCGGCGCACGCAGCGTGGTGGTGATTGGCGACTCGATCACCGACGGCGCCACCGCCAGCCTCGACCAGGACCAGCGCTGGACCGACCACCTTGCCGCGCGGCTGGCACCCCGCGGCGTCGCGGTGGTCAACGCCGGCATCTCCGGCGGCCGGCTGCTGCGCGACGGCATGGGCGAGTCGGTTCTGGCTCGCCTGCAGCGGGATGTGCTGGATCAGCCGGGCGTTGCCAGTGTGATCGTGCTGATCGGCATCAACGACATCAGCTGGCCGGGCACCGCGTTCGCCCGGAAGCAGGCCCGTCCTACGCTGGCCGAGCTGCAGGCCGGCTATCGGGCGCTGGCCAGACAGGCCCGCCGCCGGGGCGTGCGCATCCTCGGCGCCACCCTGACACCGTTCGCCGGCGCCCTGCCCGGCACGCCGCTGGACGACTACTACCAGCCCGACAAGGAGGCGCTGCGCCAGCAGCTCAATGCCTGGCTGCGCACGGACGGTCCGTTCGACGCGGTGATCGATCTGGACGCGGCCCTGCGCGACCCGTCCGACCCGTCACGGATGGCGCCCGCCTACGACTCCGGTGACCATCTGCACCCGGGCGATGCGGGCAACCGGGCGATGGCCGAGGCGGTGGATCTGGAGGTGTTGATGGGGCCATCCACGCATGGCGTGGATCTACCGTAAGCAACAAAAAACCCCGGGCACGCCCGGGGTTCTGTCGCGTCCGGCTGGCTGGAACCGCTTACTTGCGCTTCTTGCGCACGTACAGCACCAGCGAGTGCTCTTCCAGCTCGTAGCCGT
The DNA here is from genome assembly GCF_047497515.2 of Stenotrophomonas maltophilia. GTDB lineage: Bacteria > Pseudomonadota > Gammaproteobacteria > Xanthomonadales > Xanthomonadaceae > Stenotrophomonas. Next base: position 2,260 of record NZ_JAXAXL020000031.1, on the reverse strand, counting down.
GATCTGCCGCGATCTTGCGCTGCAGCTCTTCGATCTCGTGGCTTTCAAACTCGATGATCTTGCCGCTGTCCACGTCGACCATGTGGTCGTGGTGGCCGCCGCGGTCCAGCTCGTAGACGGCCTGGCCGCCTTCGAAATTGTGCTTGAGCACGAGGCCGGCGGCCTCGAACTGGGTCAGCACCCGGTAGACCGTGGCCAGGCCAATCTCGTCGCCATGCTCCAGCAGCTGGCGGTAGATGTCTTCGGCGGTCATGTGGTGCTGGGCATTGCGCTGCTCGAGCAGCGCCAGGATCCGCATCCGCGGATGGGTCACCTTCAGGCCGACTTTACGCAGGTCGTGGGTTTCCATAGGTCTCCGTTCATTGGCGATTTAGCGCCAGCTGCCTCGGATTGGGTCGCGGTGGCACGCCGGGAGTGTATCATCGGTTTGATTTCCCCAACCGCCAGTCCCGATGCGCAATCTCCTGTTGGTCGCCGCCGTCGCCTTGTCCACCACCGGGTGCGGCATCATCTACAAGCAACCCATCTATCAGGGCAACCTGATCCGGGAAGATGCCGTGGCCAAGCTGCAGGTCGGGCAGAGCAAGCAGCAGGTCACCGCGCTGCTGGGCACCCCGTCCATTCCCGATCCGTTCCATGCCCAGCGCTGGGACTACACCTCCAGCCAGCGCGTCAACCGCCTGGGCCGCACCGAAGTGAAGAACTTCGTCGTGTTCTTCGAGAACGACAACGTGACCCGTTGGGAAGGCGACTACTTCCCGGGCAACGACAAGGCCCTGGCCCAGCAGACCGTGCGCCAGTTCGGCCGCAACCTGCCGAAGGACAAGAAGAAGAAGGGCCGCTGAGGCCCCCTACCCGTCCGCAGGGACGGGTCGTGGGTATCAACCGCCGAGCGCGCGTCGCCGGCGGTTGTCCTTGGGGTCGGCCAGCAGCGGGCGTAGCAGTTCGATGCGGTCGCCCTCCAGCAGCGCTTGCTGCGGGCGCGCCAGCACGCCATGCACGGCCACGGCCGGGCATCCGTCACTGCCCTCCAGCGCGGCAGCGGCAATGGCATCGGCCACGGTCGCGCCCTCTTCCAGCTGCAGCCGGCGCGACAGCACCCGCTGCGGCCAGGCCAGCACCACCTCGACCTCGATCATCGCTCAGCCCTCGTCGGCGACGCGGACGAAATCGTTGACCATCCGATCGGCCAGCCCCTGGAAGCCGATCGCCAGCGCCGGGCCCAGCAAGCGCGAGCTGGGCTCGAACTCCAGGGTCAGGGTGACCTTGCAGGCATCTTCGGCCAATGCATGGAATTCCCAGCGGCCGTGCAGCTGCTTGAAGGGGCCATCGCGCAGCTGCATGTCGATGCTGTGCGGGCGCTGCAGGGTGTTTTCGGTCTGGAACCAGGTACTGAACGAGCCCAGGCCCAGGTCCAGGCGCGCCACCAGACGGTCTTCGCCCTGCTCCAGGATCTGGGCGGCCGAACACCAGCGGAAACGGCGCGGATAGGCCTGGACATCGTTGACCAGGTCGAACATGCGCGCGGCCGAATGTTCGACCAGGGCGCTGCGGCGGATAGTAGGCATGAATACAGGACGTTTCGGCAATCGACCGGGCGGGCCCGAATCGGAGACAATACGGAAATGAGCAAGAACAGCGGCAAGGATAAAGCAAAGAGCGCGACGGCCAACAAGACCATCGCGCTGAACAAGCGTGCCCGCCACGAGTACCACATCGAGGATCGCTTCGAAGCCGGCCTGGCCCTGCAGGGCTGGGAAGTGAAATCGATCCGTGCGGGCCGCGGCAACATCGTCGACGCCTACGCCTACGTCAAGGATGGAGAGATCTTCCTGATCGGCGCGCAGATCACCCCGTTGATCCAGGCCTCGACCCATGTGGTGGCCAACGACCGGCGCGAGCGCAAGCTGCTGCTGCACCGGAGCGAGATCGACAAGCTGGTCGGCAAGGTCGAGCGCGATGGCTACACGATCGTGCCCACCGCGATGTACTGGAGCAAGAACAAGATCAAGCTCGAAGTCGCGCTGGCCAAGGGCAAGCAGACCCACGACAAGCGCGATGCCGCCAAGGACCGCGACTGGGCGATCGAGAAGCAGCGCGTGATGCGTCGCGGCAACCGCGACGCGTAAGCGGTTGCGCATGCCCCTGTAGAGTCGAGCTTGCTCGACTGCTTTGGCTTTCTGTAGCAACTGTCTTGTCAGGCGGAGGCCATCTGGGCCTCCGCTTCCCGTTTGCGGGCGTTGAGGATCACCAGCATCTT
>NZ_JAXAXL020000030.1:20344-28915 GCF_047497515.2 Stenotrophomonas maltophilia | reverse complement strand
GATGCGGCTGCCAAGCCTACAGGGACGTACTTGCGGCGTCCCCGCACTCCGACACCGCCCCGCCAAGCCACGGAATCCAGCCTTTGCTCTGGCCGTTGACCTGGCCTCTGCGCGTGCAGGGCGCAGCCCTGCCGAAACCCACCCTCAGGAACTGCAGGACAGCATGGAGCAGCCGGCGCGGTTGTCGGCCCACGCCGGGCGTTTGCCAGCGAAGTGTTCAAGCCCCGGGCGCTCGGTGTACGGGTCGCGCAACACCTCCTGCAGCGCATGCACGCCACCGAGGTCACCCTGCTCGGCGCGATCGATCGCCTCTTGCGCCAGCCAATTGCGCAGCACGTACAGTGGATTGGCGGCGCCCATCTTCGCAGCGCGCTCGCTGGCCGACAGCGGATCGGCGCGCAACCGCGTCGCGTAGTCCTGCAGCCACTGCTGCAACGGTGCCTGCACCGCCTGCTGGCGCGTCTCGTCGTAGTACACCGCGTCCAGCACCGCCGCATCCGGTGCCGCCGGATCGAAGCGCATCAGCGCGCGCCAGGCCAAGGTCATGTCCATGGCGCCGTCCTGCATCAATTGCTGCCAGCGCAGGTAGAGCTGCAGGTCGTCATCGTCGGCGGCGGCCAGGCCGAGCTTGGCGGCGGCATCGCGGCGCGTGCAGGCCACAAAGGTGGACTGGTAGGCGGCCAGGCCGGCCTGCAGCGGTGCCACATCGGCGAACAACGGCGACAGCGCCTGCGCCAGCCGGCTCAGGTTCCAGTACGCCACCTGCGGCTGGGTGCCGAAGCGATAGCGCCGGCCCTGCGCGTCGGTGGTGTTCGGCGTCCAGTCCGGGTCGAAATCCTCGACCCAGCCGTAAGGGCCGTAATCGAGCGTGAGGCCGAGCACGGACAGGTTGTCGGTATTCATCACGCCATGCACGAAACCCACGCGCATCCAGTGCGCGATCATCTCGGCGGTGCGTACCGCGATCTGCGAGAACCAGTCGCCATACAGCGCCTCGCCCTGCCCTTCGAGTTCCGGGAAGTCGCGGGTGATGCAGGCATCCACCAGCTGCTGCAGCAGCGCGGCTTCACCGCGCGACGCCGGCAGTTCAAACGAACCGAAACGCAGGAACGACGGCGATACCCTGCACACGATGGCGCCGGGCTCGGCACGCGGGTGGCCGTCATAGAACATGTCGCGCACCACGTCTTCGCCGGTGCCGACCAGTGACAGCGCACGCGTGGTCGGCACCCCGAGGTGGTGCATCGCTTCGCTGCACAGGAATTCGCGGATCGACGAGCGCAGGACTGCACGGCCATCGGCACCCCGCGAATACGGCGTCGGCCCGGCGCCCTTCAGCTGCAACTCCCAGTGGCGTCCATCCGGCGCGACCAGCTCACCCAGCGAAATTGCGCGGCCATCGCCCAGCTGCCCGGCCCAGTGGCCGAACTGATGCCCGCCATAGTTGGCCGCCCACGGCTGCATGCCTGCATATAGTGCATTGCCACCGAACACACGTGCGAAGCCTTCGCCTTCCACCTCTGTGGCATCGAAACCCAGCATCCTGGCCACCTCCGGCGACCACGCCAGCAGAGCGGGCGCTGCCACCGGCGTGGGCATCACCGGTGACCAGGCCGCGCCCAGCACTTCACGGCGGCGCGGACCGGATTCGGGGTCGCCCGGCAGGGTGCGCAGCAGGCGGTTGTCGAAACGGGGGGAGTCGGTATCCATGGCCTTGAAGATGGGGGCGACCGCCGCCCGCCTCAATTGCCGCTGAGCGCCTGCAGATGGCCACCGTGGGCCTCGGCGCGCTGGTAGGCCGGGCGTTCACCAATGCGCTTGAGGAAGCCACGCAGCGCCGGCTTGTCGTCGAGGCCACAGCCGCGCGCGGCCGCGGCCTGGATCGGGAAGCTCATCTGGATGTCGGCCGCGCTGAAGCGCTCACCCGCGAACCACGGGCTTTCGGCCAGGCGGCGTTCCATCCAGTCCAGGTGCAGGCGCCGCTGCGGGCCGATGAAGCCGCGCTCGGCCTTGTCGGCGATGCTGCGTGCGATCGGGCGCGCGAAGAACGGCATCGGCGCGTTGCGGATGCGGCCCATCACCAGGGTCAGCAGCAACGGCGGCATCGCCGAGCCTTCGGCGTAGTGCAGCCAGTAGCGGTAAGCGATGCGTTCGGCGCCGTCGGCCGGCATCGGTGATGGCGACAGCTGGCGCTGGGTGTCGTAGCGATCGGCCAGGTAATCGAGGATGGCGCCGGACTCGGCCAGCACCAGCTCACCGTCCTGCAGCACCGGCGACTTGCCGAGCGGATGCACGTTGCGCAGCTCCGGGGGCGCCAGCAGCGTCTTCGGATCGCGCGGGTAGCGGCGCAGCTCGTAGTCCAGCCCCAACTCTTCAAGCATCCACAGCACGCGCAGCGAACGGGAGTTTTCCAGGTGGTGGACGATGCGCATGGGGATGATCCTTGGGAAGACCTGCATCGTACCGCGCGGGCTGCATGCCGCTTGTAGAGTCGAGCTTGCTCGACTGTCGTTGAAAGCAGTCGAGCAAGCTCGACTCTACAAAACAGCAGGCAATAAAAAACGCCGGAAGCTTTCGCTTCCGGCGTTCTGGCTACCTAACGGTAGCAAACGGATTAGACCGCCTGCACCTGGTCAGCCTGCATACCCTTCTGACCCTGGACGGCGATGAAGGTAACCTTCTGGCCTTCCTGCAGGGTCTTGAAGCCGGTGCCCTGGATGGCACGGAAGTGCACAAACAGGTCCGGGCCGCTTTCCGGGGTGATGAAGCCGAAGCCCTTGGCGTCGTTGAACCACTTGACGGTGCCGGTCTGACGATCAGACATTTGACTAACTCCTGAAACACATGTTGAAAAAATCGCAGCCACCGGGTATCGGGGCCGAGACTGAGTTGCAGGCGTTGGTAAAGCGGATCGATGAGCGGATCGTGAGATCAACTGCACCAGGCCACGATTCACGGTGACCCTAGCAAACACAGTGGGACGAACGATACGCGTGTTTTCTGCAAAAAGCGATAGCCCGGACGTTCATGGGCAGGCCCCGCCCGCTAGGCGTGACAAGGGATTGCAGCCAATCGAGGCTAACTCCGAGTCCCCATTCAGGTTTTTCCTACCCTACACTGGGTAAATGACTGAAGCTGAAACCCAAGCTGAACCCGCTCTCCCCCGCATCTGGGTGGACGCGGACGCCTGCCCCAGTGTCATTCGCGACATCCTGTTCCGGGCCGCCGAACGGGTCGGGATCGAGCTGACCCTGGTTGCCAACCAGTGGATCCGCACCCCGCCCTCGCGCTGGCTGCGCTCGATCCAGGTGCCGCAGGGCCTGGACGTCGCCGACAGCGCCATCGTCGAGCGGGTCGCCGCCGGTGACCTGGTGGTCACCCAGGACATCCCGCTGGCCGCATTGGTGCTGGAAAAGAAGGCGGTGGCACTGAATCCGCGCGGCCAGCTGTATACGCCGAACAACATGGCCGAGCGGCTGTCGATGCGCAATTTCATGGAAGAACTGCGCGGCGCCGGGGTCCAGACCGGAGGCCCGCCGCCGCTGGGGCCGCGTGACCGGCAGCTGTTCGCCGCCGAACTGGACCGCTGGCTGGCGCGGCGCCCGGCCCGTTGAACGGCCCCGCCCTACCCGGGCAGGCGCAGGCTGCGCTGGCTGCTGAAGCGCCGGCGTTCCCCGCTGAACGGATCATCGAAGGCCAGGCCTTGTGCCAGCAGCTGCAGCGGCGGCTCAATGAAGTCCCGCGGCCGCTGTTGCAGTTCCGGGTAGAGGTCATCGCCCTCGATCGGCGCACCCAGCGCGGCCATGTGCACGCGCAGCTGATGCTTGCGGCCGGTCTCCGGCAGCAGCCTGTAGCGCCAGATCGGCCCCTCGGCCTCGATCAGCTCGATCCGGCTGCGCGCATTGGGCTCGCCCGGCGCTTCGGCCATCCGGAAAAACGGTTCACCCGGCACCAGCCGGCTATGCCGCTGGAGTGGGAACACCACGCCCGGCAATGCCGGTGCCAGCGCCTCGTAGGTCTTTTCGATACGACGCTCGCGGAACAGCCGCTGATAGGCATCGCGTGAGCCTGGCTGTGTGGAGAACAACACCAGCCCGGCGGTGAGCCGGTCCAGCCGGTGCAGCGGCACCAGATCGGCGTTGCCGGTGTGCGCGACCAGGCGCGCCAACAATGTCTCGCGCACATGCCGGCCCGCCGGCGTCACTGGCAGGAAGTGCGGCTTGTCGGCGACCAGCAGGTGCGCATCCAGATGAACGATGGTCTCGGCGAAGGGAATCACCGGCTCGTCGGCCACCTCGCGGAAGTACACGATTTCCAGCCCCACCTGCCACGGCATGTCCGGCGCCAATGCCCTGCCCTGTGCGTCCTGCACGCGCCCACGGGCGAAGCGGTCCATCCACTGCGCGCGATCGATGCGCGCAAAGCGCGCGCACAGGCCGTCGAGCAGGCTGGGCCAGTGGCCGGGCGGCAGCTGCAACCGGCTGGGCAGGGTCATCGAGGCCACTCCAGCGGCGAAAAGGAGTGCAAGCGTGCCACGTTGACGCCCCGCAGACAGCCCAGCCACGGACACCCCTGGAGCAAACCTCTATCATTGTCCTCTTTAGTCCACGGACCGCCCATGGCTCTCACCGCCACCATCCGCAAGGCCGAACTGCAGATCAGCGACATGGATCGCAGCTACTACGCGACCCACAACCTGACCCTGGCCCAGCACCCGTCCGAGACCGACGACCGCCTGATGGTGCGCCTGCTCACCTTCGCCCTGAACGCGGGCGACCGGCTCGAATTCGGCCGCGGCCTGAGCACCGACGATGAACCGGACCTGTGGGAACACGACTACACCGGCGACATCCTGCAGTGGTTTGATCTCGGCCATCCGGACGAATCGCGCGTGCGCAAGGCCAGCAACCGTAGCCGCGCCGTGCAGGTGGTCAACTATGGCGGCAACGCCTCGGAGATCTGGTGGAACAAGCAGAGCAAGGGCCTGGCGCGCTTCGACAACCTGTCGGTGGTCGATCTGGACGGCGCTTTCGTTGAGCAGTGGGGCCAGCAGATCCAGCGTGCGATGCGCTGGAGCGTGCTGATCCAGGACGGCGAGGTGCAGCTGCTGAACGACCAGGCCCAGCTCGACGTGATCCCCAACTGGCGCAAGCGCGCCAAGGCATGAGCACGATCCGCTGCGATGTGGTGGTCATCGGCGCTGGTGCGGCCGGGCTGATGACCGCGATCACCGCCGGCCAGCGCGGCCGCCAGGTGCAGGTGATCGACCATGCCAACAAGATCGGCAAGAAGATCCTGATGTCCGGCGGTGGCCGCTGCAACTTCACCAACACCGGTACCACCCCCGCCAACTTCCTGTCGGCCAACCCCCACTTCTGCAAGTCGGCGCTGGCCCGCTACACGCCCTGGCATTTCATCGCACTGGTCAGCAAGCACGGCATCGCGTATCACGAAAAAGAGCTGGGCCAGCTGTTCTGCGATGTCTCGTCCAAGCAGATCGTGAAAATGCTGGTGGACGAATGCCAGGCGGCCGGCGTGCAGGTCCGTACCGACTGCAACGTGCAGCGCATCGAGCACGGCAGCGACGGCTTCCGGGTGCACACCAGCCACGGCCTGTTCCACTGTGCCTCGCTGGTGGTCGCGACCGGCGGGCTGTCCATTCCGAGCATGGGTGCCACGGGTTTCGGCTATGAGATCGCACGCCAGTTCGGCCACGCGGTGCTGCCGACCCGCGCCGGGCTCGTGCCGCTGACGCTCAGCGGCAAGCACCAGGAGCGGCTGGCCGACCTCAGCGGTGTCGCCCTGCCGATCGAAGCGCGCTGCAACGGAAAGCACTTCCAGAACTTCATGCTGCTGACCCATCGCGGCGTGAGCGGCCCGGCAATCCTGCAGATTTCGTCGTTCTGGCAGCCTGGCGACGCGCTGGAGCTGGATCTGTTGCCCGGCCAGGATGCGGGCGAATGGCTGCGCCAGATGAAGCGCGAGCGGCCCGCCGCCGAGCTGCGCACGGTCCTGGGCGAGGTACTGCCCAAGCGGCTTGCGCAGCGCCTGTGCGAACACTGGCTGCCCGACCGCCCGGTGCGCCAGCTGGATGAGCCGGTGCTGCGCCAGGCCGCGCAGCTGCTGGGCGCGTTCCCGCTGGTGGCCAGCGGCACCGAGGGGTATCGCACCGCCGAGGTCACCCTGGGCGGCGTGGACACCGCCGAGGTATCGTCTTCGACGATGGAATCCAAGCGCGTACCCGGCCTGCATTTTGTCGGTGAGGTGCTGGACGTGACCGGCTGGCTGGGCGGCTACAACTTCCAGTGGGCCTGGGCGAGTGGCCACGCTGCCGGCGGCGTGGTGTGAACCAGATCGCCGTTCGATGCGCGCAAGGGGTGCGCGCATGGACGGTTCGCCGCGCATCGTGTATCTAGGTTCGCAGATTGGGGAGCAGTGCATGCAGAACGCGAACGACATCACCATCCGCCTGCTGATCGTCGATGACAGCGGCGAGAATGCCGAAGCCATCGTCAGCACCCTGCGCAACAGCGGCATCGCGGTGCGCCCGTGGCGCCCGCAGGATGCGGCCGAGCTGGCGCAGGTGCTGGCCAACCAGGCCATCGACCTGGTGCTGGCCTCGCCCTCGCAGGGCATCCCGCTGCCGCTGGTGGCCCAGCACATCGCCGCCGGCGGCAAGGATATCCCGCTGGTGCTGCTGGCCGAGCGCATCGACGAGGAAGAGCTGGTGCAGGCCAGCAGCCACGGCATCCGCGCCCTCGCCCTGCGCCACCGCCCGGAGCACCTGCTGGCCGTGGTCCGCGACCAGTGGGTGGACCTGCAGGCCCGTCGCGGACTGCGCCGCATCGAGGCACAGATGCGCGAGACGGAGCGCCGCTGCGATGCGCTGATCGCCTCCTCGCGCGACCCGATTGCCTATGTGCATGAAGGCATGCATATCCGCGCCAACGACGCCTACCTGGAGATGTTCGGCTACGAGCATTTCGACGACATCGAAGGCATTTCGCTGCTGGACATGGTCGCCGCGCAGCACGTGGAAGGCTTCAAGCAGCTGCTGAAGGGTCTCAGTCGTGGCGAGGCGCCGCCGCCGCAGTACCAACTCGACGCGCGCCACGAGGACGGCAGTGCGTTCCCGGCAACCATGGAGTTTGCGGCCGCCACCTACGAAGGCGAATCCTGCCTGCAGGTGGTGCTGCGCCGTCGCATGGAGTTCGACCCGGAACTGGCGCGCGAGGTCGAGGATCTGCGCCAGCGCGACCAGGTCACCGGCCTGCTCAACCGCCCGACCTTCATGCTGCAGCTGGAAAGCGCGGTGGCCCAGGCTGGCCGCAGCGAGGGCCAGTTCGGCCTGCTGCTGATAGAGCCGGATCACTACGCACGGCTGTTGCCGGACATCGGGCTGGCATCGGCCGATACGCTGATCGCTGCCCTCGCCTCGCTTCTGGCCGAGGTGGTTGGCGAGGACGCGCAGCTGGCGCGCTTCGGCGAGCATAATTTCGCCGTGCTGCAGGCCGGCCCCTATGCGCAGAACGTGGCGTTGGCCGAGCGCATCCGCGAAGCCTATGCAGCGCACGTGTTCAGCATCGGCGCGCGCTCGGCCACGGTGACCGTCAGCATCGGCGGCGTGCAGGTCGGCGAGAAGATTGCCAGCATCGGCCAGGTGTTGGCACGTGCCAGCGAATGCACACAGGCCGCCGCCGCGCTCGGCAACACCTGCCGCATCTTCGACCCGGCCGCTGCCGATCGGGTCGAGGAAGAACGCGTACAGCGCTGGGTGGCGCGCATCCGTGAGGCGCTGGCCGGCGACGGCTTCCAGCTGCACTACCAGCCGGTCCTCAACCTGCAGGGCGAGCCGCTGGAGCTGTACGAGGCCTACCTGCGTCTGGAGCACAACGGCGAGCTGTTGAGCCCGAACGCGTTCCTGGGCATCGCTGAGGAGCATGGCCTGCTGGCCGACATCAATCGCTGGGTGGTGGCACAGGCCATCTCGGTGCTGGGCCAGCGCGCACGCGAAGGCAGCGCCACGCAGATGCTGGTGAAGGTGACACCGGAATCGTTCGACGACCCGCAGATGGTCGCCCTACTGCGCCGCGAACTGCAGGCGCAGGGCGTGCCGGGCGAGCGGCTGTGGCTGCATGCGCCGGAGGCGAAGGTGTTCACCCACCTGCGCAGCGCCCAGCAGTTCCTTGCCGAAGTGACCCCGCTGGGTTGCCGTATCGGCCTGGAACAGTTCGGTTCGGGGCTGGATTCGTTCCAGCTGCTGGCCCACTTCCAGCCGCAGTTCCTCAAGCTCGATCGCGGCTTCACCAGCGACCTGACCGCTACCCGCGAAAACATCGACCGCATCAGCCAGATCACCGCGCGCGCGCAGGACGCGGGTATCCGCACCATCGCCGAGTTCGTCAGCGACGCCAATTCGATGACCCTGCTGTTCAGTGCCGGCGTGGACTACGTGCAGGGCGACTTCGTCGGCCCGGCGCTGCCGGAGATGGGGTTCGAGTTTGGTTGACCCCCGGGGGTGCCGGGCCGACGAAGTCGCCCTGCACGTAGTCCACGCCGGCACTGAACAGC
>NZ_JAXAXL020000030.1:18807-20334 GCF_047497515.2 Stenotrophomonas maltophilia | reverse complement strand
TTTGGTTGACCCCCGGGGGTGCCGGCCCGCGGCCGGCACTACCCAATGAAAAGGCCGGCTTTCGCCGGCCTTTTCATTGATCAGGTCATGTCGACCAGATTCTCGATCTTCACGTCCGGATTGACGTCGGCCTCGTAGTCGACGCCGTCCACGCCGAAGCCAAACAGGCGCAGGAAGTCGGCCTTGTAGCCGGCCAGATCGCTGATCTCGTACAGGTTCTCGTTGGTGACCTGCGGCCACAGCGCGACCACCTTGCCCTGCACGTCCGCCGCCATTTCCTTGTAGTCGGCGCGCAGGCGGCCTTCTTCATCGACCAGCGCGACGGCATGGCCGTCACCATCAACCAGATCGTGGCGCAGGCGATCGATCGCCACGCCATCGGCCTTGCCGCCGTAAAGGATGTCGTAGAGCACATCCAGCTGCTCGATGCAGCCCTCGTGGGTGCCCTTTTCCTTCATCACCTTGAACAGCAGCGACAGGTACAGCGGCATGGTCGGAATGGCCGAGCTGGCCTGGGTGACCACGGCCTTGAGCACCGACACCCGCGCGTCGCCGCCAATCTTTGCCAGCTTCTCGCGCAGGCCCAGCACCTTGTTGTCCAGGTCCTTCTTGGCGGCGCCGATCGAGCCGTTCCAGTAGATGGCCTGGGTGATCTCCTCGCCCACGTAGGTGAAGGCGGTGGTGGTGCAACCATTGGCCAGCACGCCGGCGTCGGCCAACGCATCGATCCACATCTGCCAGTCTTCACCCCCCATCACGGCGACGGTGCCGGCGATTTCTTCCGGGGTCGCCGGCTGCAGGTGGGTCTCGGTCAGCACTTCCTTGTCGGTATCCAGGCCACGCAGGGTGATCGGCTCACCGATCGGCTTCAGCGTGGAGCTGATGATCTCGCCGGTCTTGGGATGCTTGCGGCGCGGCGCCGCCAGGCTGTAGACGACCTGGTCGACCTGGCCGAGATCGGCCTTGATCATCTCGATGGTCTTGGCCTTCACTTCGTCGGAGAATGCGTCGCCGTTGATGCTCTTGGCGTACAGGCCGGCTTCGTCGGCGTACTTGTGGAACGCGGCCGAGTTGTACCAGCCAGCCGTGCCGGGCTTGGATTCGCTGCCCGGACGTTCGAAGAAGATGCCCAGGGTGGCGGCACCACTACCGAACGCCGCGGTGATGCGTGCGGCCAGGCCATAGCCGGTGGAGGCACCGATGACGAGCACGCGCTTGGGACCATTCTGGATCGGCGGGCGGGCGCGGATGTAGTCGATCTGCTGCTTGACCGCGGCGTCGCAGCCGGTCGGGTGGGTGGTGACGCAGATGAAGCCGCGGACGCGCGGTTTGATGACCATGGATACCTCGGGTTGGCAGATGCGGCGCACGGGGCGCTCAGCAGGAATACGGGCGCGCGCCTGCGCGCGCGAACCGCAGGATCGTAGTGCGCGGGGGAAGATTGCACAACCGACGCTGGCGTAGGGTGGTTCTCTTTTTGCAGGGCTTGCAGCCCTGCACCCGCGGTAGTGGGGGGGGGGGGGGGGG
>NZ_JAXAXL020000030.1:14340-18797 GCF_047497515.2 Stenotrophomonas maltophilia | reverse complement strand
GGTCCGGTTGCGGGAGACGCCGTAAACCTGTGGTGGTCAAGCTTTTCTGGACACTCCCGCAACCGGACCCACCCCGCCTTCGACAGTTTTCCGTGATCTGTCGGAACAGCACCCCGCTCTGGTAGGTGTCGACCTTGGTCGACACGGTAGTTCCACGCCATGCGTGGATCAATTCATTCGATATCTGACAGATTTGCCGACCAAGGTCGGCACCCACCAACAGCCGCAGTAAACGATCTGAGGCAGAGCCCCCTGAGTCAGGGGGCGGCCGCGAAGCGGCGGGGGTCTGGGAGTTGGTAAGTGGGGCCCACGGTTCGCGCAGAGAAGCATGGGAGCGACAGCGCGCATGCGATGACGCGTACCAGCCCTGCCAACAAAAAACCCCGCTTGCGCGGGGTTCTCTGTGTACTGCGTGCAGCAGGTGATTACGGGCGACGGGCCAGGGCCTCGACGTCCTTCGCCTTCGGCAGCAGGTCCTGCTTGCTGACGCGCAGGAAGCCGATCGTCAGCATCGGCACCGCCACCAGGATCGAGGACAGCACCACGATCACCGCGCCGATCATGTGCGTCTCGGCCAGGCCTTCCATCGAGCTGCCGCCGTACATGTACAGGGCAAGCGCCGACAGGAAGAACATCACCGCCGTGATCACCGTACGCGACAGCGTCTGGTTGATCGAACGGTTCAGCACTTCCATCGAGTCCACGCGCAGGCTGCGGAAGTTCTCGCGGACGCGGTCGAACACCACGATGATGTCGTTGATCGCAAAGCCCATCACCGACAGCAGGCCGGCCAGCACGGTCAGGTCGAACTCACGGCCCAGCAGGGACACGTAAGCGACCGTCACGATCAGGTCGAACATCGCCACGATGCTGGCGGTGACCGCGAATTTCCATTCGAAGCGCACCGCGATGTAGATCAGGAAGCCGGCCAGCATGAAGATGGTGGCGTACAGGCCATTCATCGCCAGGTCCTTGCCGATCTGCGGGCCCACGAACTCGTTGCGGAGCACGGTGGCCTGGTTGTCGGCGGTGGACAACGCCTTCACCACGGCAGCAGCGGTGGCCTTGTCTTCGGTGGCGGCATCACCGGTACCCGGTGCGTGCTCGCCGTGCGGTGCCAGGCGGATCAGCAGGTCGGTGTTGCCACCGACGCTCTGCACCTGCGCGCCGTCAAAGCCGTTCTCCTCAAGCTTGGTACGCACCTGCTCGACGTCCACCGCCTTGTCGAAGCGGACCTCGATCAGGGTGCCGCCGGTGAAGTCCAGCGCGTAGTTGAAGCCCTTGAAGCCGATGATCGCGACCGAGGCCAGGAACACGATGATCGTGACGACCATCGCGACATGGCGCCAGCGCATGAAGTCGATCTTGGTGTCGTTCGGGAGGATGTGCAGCGGAAACAGTTTCATGTGCGTGTCGTCCCGTCAGATGGCCACGTTCTGGAGCTTCTTGCGACGGCCGTAGATCAGCGTCGCCAGCGCACGCGACACGGTGATCGCGGTGAACATGGAGGCGAAAATACCGATGATCATGGTCAGCGCGAAGCCCTTCAGCGGACCGGTACCGAATGCGAACAGCGCCACACCGACGATCAGGCCCGTCAGGTTGGCGTCGAGGATGGTGCCCGAAGCACGTTCGTAACCGGTCACGATTGCGGTCTTGCCCGGCACGCCGGCACGCAGTTCTTCACGGATACGCTCGTTGATCAGCACGTTGGCGTCCACCGACAGGCCGACCGACAACGCCAGGCCGGCGAAGCCCGGCAGGGTCATGGTCGCACCGAACAGCGACATCACCGCCACGACGATGAGCAGGTTGAACAGCATCGCCGCCGAGGTGATCACGCCGAACATGCGGTAGTAGACGCTGAAGAACACCAGGGTGAACAGGAACGCGAACACCACCGCACGCATGCCGTTCTTGACGTTCTCGGCGCCCAGGCTCGGGCCGACCACGCGCTCTTCGACGAAGTCCATCGGCGCGGCCAGCGAGCCCGACTTCAGCAGCTTGGCCAGGTCTTCGGCTTCCTTCTTCTGCAGGCCGGTGGTCTGGAAGTTCTTGCCGAACACGCCGTTGATGTTGGCCACCGAGATCACTTCCTCGTTGACCTTGAAGCCACGCACTTCCTGCCCGTCAACAACGGTCACGGTCGGCACGCGCTCGGTGTAGACCACCGCCATCGGCTTGTTCACGTTGGCGCTGGTGAAGTCGAACATGCGCTGGCCGCCAACGTTGTTCAGCGTCACGCTGACCGCCGGCGAACCGCTGTTGGAATCGGTCACCGCCTGCGCGCCGACCATCTGGTCACCGGTGACGATCACGCGCTTGTTCAGCAGGATCGGGCCACGGCCGTCACGCTGCTGGTAGACCTTGGCTTCCGGCGGAATGCGGCCGGAGGCGATGGCGTCCTGCGCGTTGCCCTCGACCACCGCACGGTATTCCAGGGTGGCGGTAGCACCGATCATGCGCTTGGCTTCGGCGGTGTCCTGCACGCCCGGCAGCTGCACGACCACGCGGTCGGCGCCCTGGCGCTGGATGATCGGCTCGGCCACGCCCAGCTGGTTCACGCGGTTGCGCAGGGTGTTGATGTTCTGCTCGATGGCGCCATTGGCAATCTGCGTGATCTCGGCGTCCGGCACGGTGACCGTGATGCGGTTGCCACTGACGTCGTAACCCAGCGTCGGCTGCGCCTTGGCCAGGGCTGCGCGGGCACGCTGTGCGGCGTCATCGCCGGCAGACGGGCTCAGGTTGGCCACGATGCTGTTGTCGGCGCGGCGCTCCACCGACTGGTAGGCGATGCGCGCGTCACGCAGGGTGCTGCGCACGTCTTCGGTGTAGGCGTCCAGGCGCTTGTCGAGGGCGGCCTTCTGGTCGACCTGCAGCACGAAGTGCACGCCGCCCTGCAGGTCCAGGCCCAGCACCATCGGACGACCGCCGAGGTTGGCCAGCCAGTCCGGCACGGTCGAGGCCAGGTTCAGGGCCACGGTGTAGTTTTCGCCGACGGTGTCACGCAGGGCGTCGCTGGCAGCGGACTGCGCCTTCAGGTCCGGCAGGCGGACGATCAGGCTTTCCCCTTCCTTCTCGGCACCGAGCGTGGCTACACCGGCCTTCTTCAGGTCGGCCAGCACGCGGTCGCGCAGCACGTCGTCGACCTGGCCGCCACGGTTGGCGGTGATCTGGACGGCCGGGTCCTTCTGGTAGATGTTGGGAAGTGCGTACAGCGCGCTGAGCGCCAGTACGATCAGGATGACGACGTACTTCCAGCGTGGAAATTCGAGCATTGCTTGGGTCCCGCGCGGCGCCATCCCCGGCGCCGCGGTTGTGCATCGGAAAGGGAGTGGCTTACTTGGCCGAATCCAGGGTGCCGGTCGGCAGCACGCTGCCCACGGCGCCCTTCTGCACGCGGATGCGCACGTTCTCGGCCACTTCGATGGTGATGAAGTTGTCGCCGATGTCGGTGACCTTGCCGGCGATGCCGCCGTTGGTCAGCACTTCGTCGCCACGCTTGATCTTCTCCAGCATGGACTTGTGCTCCTTCTGCCGCTTCATCTGCGGGCGGATCATCAGGAAGTACATGATGGCGATCAGGATGATCGGGAACAGCAGGGTGGTCAGGCCCATACCGCCCTGCGGTTGGCCGCCGGCGGCCTGGGCGTGGGCGGCGGGAATCAGGAAGGCAAGCAGGTTCATCGTTGGTCCTTTGGTTGGGCGGCGCTTCGGCCCTTTCACGGGCACGAGGTGTCGACCGCGGATCTGGGTCAGCCTTGAAGTATGCCACGGCCCCGGGCGTTCGTCCTTGGGCCGTTTGGCAGGGGGCGTTCGGGTTACAGGGGCGGCGCGACCGCCCCGCGTGCCGCGTAGAAAGACTCACGGAAGGCCAGGAAGGTTCCCGCTTCGATCGCCGCACGGATGTCGGCCATCAGCTTTTCGTAATAGAACAGGTTGTGCAGGGTGCCCAGCATCGGCGCCAGCATCTCGTTGCAACGGTCCAGGTGGCGCAGGTAGGAACGGGTGTAGCCGCCGGTGCAGGCCACGCAGCCGCAGCCGGGCTCGATCGGGTCCATGTCGCGCGCGTACTGCGAGTTGCGGATGCGGACGGTGCCGAAGGAAGTGAAATAGTGGCCGTTGCGGGCGTTGCGGGTTGGCATCACGCAGTCGAACATGTCCACGCCGCGGGCCACGCCCTCGACCAGATCCTCCGGCCGGCCCACGCCCATCAGGTAGCGCGGGCGGTCGCCCGGCAGTTCCGGGTCCAGGTGGTCGAGCATGGCATTGCGCTCGTGCTCCGGCTCGCCCACGGCCAGGCCGCCGATGGCGTAGCCATCGAAGCCGATCGCCTGCAGGGCCTCGGCCGAGCGGCTGCGCAGATCGGTGTGCACGCCGCCCTGGACGATGCCGAACAGGGCCGCGTCGTTGCCCAGCTCGTCATGCGCATTGCGGCTGGGGGGGGGGCCGCCCCC
>NZ_JAXAXL020000030.1:0-14330 GCF_047497515.2 Stenotrophomonas maltophilia | reverse complement strand
ATTGCGATTTGGGGGTGCGGTGGGCCCAGCGCAGGCTCAGCTCCATCGAGCGGCGGGCGACGTCCTCGGTGGCCGGGTACGGGGTGCACTCGTCGAAGATCATCACCACGTCCGAATCGAGCACCTTCTGGATCTTCATGCTCTCCTCCGGGCCCAGGAACACGCGGGCACCGTCGGTCGGCGAGGCGAAGGTCACGCCCTGCTCGGTGATCTTGCGGCGATGGGCCAGCGAGAACACCTGGAAGCCACCGGAGTCGGTCAGGATCGGGCCATCCCAGCGGCAGAAGCCGTGCAGGCCGCCGTGGTCGGCGATGATGTCCAGGCCCGGGCGCAGGTACAGGTGGAAGGTGTTGCCGAGGATGATCTCGGCGCCCAGCGCACGCACCTGGTCCGGCAGGATGCCCTTGACCGAGCCATAGGTTCCCACCGGCATGAAGGCCGGCGTTTCCACCGTGCCGCGCGGGAAGGTCAGGCGGCCACGGCGGGCACGGCCGTCGCGGGTCTTGAGCTGGAACTGCAGTCGGGACATGGAGCGGTCATTCAGGCAAATAGTCGTCCATTGTCTCCCAAGAAGGCGTGCGCACCAAGGTGCGCACCCACAGGGGCCTTCCCTTCCCAGGCTGCCCTCCTTCACAGAGCACCCTACCCTCCCAGGTTGCCCTGCCTCCTCAGCCCGCCTGCGGGAACAGCAGCATGGCGTCGCCGTAGCTGAAGAAGCGGTAGCGCTGCTCGATCGCGTGCTGGTAGGCCTCGAACACGCGTTCCTTGCCCGCAAACGCGGAGATCATCATCAGCAGGGTGCTTTCCGGCAGGTGGAAGTTGGTCACCATCGCGTCCACGCTGCGGATGCGATAGCCGGGCGTGATGAAGATCTGGGTCTCGCCCGCGAACGGCAGCAGTTCGCCATCGCGCATCGCGCTTTCCAGCGCGCGCACCACGGTGGTGCCGACGCCGATCACCCGGCCGCCAGCGGCGCGCGTGCGCCGCACCTGCTGCACCAGCTCCGCGCCGACGTTCAGCCACTCGCGGTGCATCACGTGGTCCTTCAGGTCGTCCGCACGCACCGGCTGGAAGGTGCCCGCGCCCACGTGCAGGGTGACGTGGCCGAAGTCCACGCCCTTCTCCTTCAGTGCGGCCAGCAGCGGCTCGTCGAAATGCAGGCCGGCGGTCGGTGCCGCCACGGCGCCCACTTCGCGCGCGAACACGGTCTGGTAGCGCTCGCGGTCGTCCACGCCCGGCTCACGCTGGATGTACGGCGGCAGCGGCAGGCGGCCGGCGTGCAGCAACCACTGCTCCAGCGACTCGGGCACGTGGAACTGCAGCACGTAGAACTCGCCATCGCGGCCCAGCACCTCGGCCTCGCCGCCGGCATCCAGCGCGATGCGGCTGCCGGCCTTCGGCGACTTGCTGGCCCCGACCTGCGCACGCGCCTGCTGGCCGCCGAGGAGGCGCTCGATCAGGATCTCCACACGGCCACCGCTGGCCTTCTGCCCGAACAGGCGCGCCGGAATGACCCGGGTGTCGTTGAACACCAGCAGATCACCGGCCTGCAGCAGTGACGGCAGGTCGCGCACCTGCAGATCGGTGAAGGCGGCGGGGGCCGGCGGCACCAGCATCAGGCGGCTGGCGGAACGTTCAGCCAGGGGCGCCTGAGCGATCAGTTCAGCCGGCAGGTCGTAATGGAAATCGGACTTCTTCAAGGCAGTGGGCGGCAACAGGTCGACAATGGCGCGCATTGTACGTCCAGCGTCTGCGAGCCGGCGCGCATGGCCGCGAACGTCGCGCAAAATGCTGCTATGCAGCAGTCTTTTGCGGGGTTATCGCGCAAAAAAACAAGTGCTAGCATCGAGATGGAAGTCCGCTGCACGAGCCTGCCCCCAAGCGCGCGTGATGACGCGCGTTTTGCTTTTGAAGACCCGTGCGACCCATTGTTTCAGGAGATCTGCAATGAGCTTCATCGAACGCCTCGCCCCCCTGCGCACCCAGCCCGGCACCCGCCTCACCACCGGCCTGGACGATGCCACCCTGACCGCCCTGTCCGCCCAGCACCCGCAGCTGGTCGCCGCGGTGGATGCCGCCGCCGAAGAATTCGCGCGCGTGCAGGCCGACCTCGGGCCGCTGCTGGCGCAGGACGAGCAGGCCCAGATTGATGCCATGCAGGACGGCTTCGTCAATTTCTATGCCGATGATGCGGTGACCCCGTACGTGGCGCTGGCCGCGCGCGGCCCGTGGGTGGTCACCCTGAAGGGTGCCGTGCTGTACGACGCTGGCGGCTACGGCATGCTCGGCTTCGGCCATACCCCGGACGCCGTGCTGGAGGCGATGGCGCGCCCACAGGTGATGGCCAACATCATGACCCCCAGCCTGTCGCAGCAGCGCTTCATCACCGCCCTGCGCGCTGAGATCGGGCATCGCCGTGGCGGCTGCCCGTTCACCCGCTTCATGTGCCTGAATTCCGGCTCGGAGGCGGTTGGCCTGGCCGCGCGCATCGCCGACGTCAACGCCAAGCTGCAGACCGACCCGGGCGCCCGTCATGCCGGCGCCACGATCAAGCGCGTGGTGGTCAAGGGCAGCTTCCATGGCCGCACCGATCGCCCGGCCCTGTACTCCGACTCCAGCCGCAAGAGCTACATGCAGCATCTGGCCAGCTACCGTGGCGAGGATTCGGTGATCACCGTTGCACCGTATGACGAGCCCGGCCTGCGCAAGGTGTTCGAGGATGCCGCACGCAACCAGTGGTTCATCGAGGCGGTGTTCCTGGAGCCGGTGATGGGCGAAGGTGACCCGGGCCGCTCGGTGCCGCCGGCGTTCTATGCGCTGGCCCGTGAACTGACCCGCGCGCACGGCAGCCTGCTGCTGCTGGACTCGATCCAGGCCGGCCTGCGCGCACATGGCGTGCTGTCGGTGGTTGACTACCCGGGCTTCGAAGGGCTGGACCCGCCGGACATGGAGACCTACTCCAAGGCACTCAACGCCGCGCAGTATCCGCTGTCGGTGCTGGCGGTGACCGAGCATGCCGCGCAGCTGTACCGCAAGGGCATCTACGGCAACACGATGACCAGCAACCCGCGTGCGCTGGACGTGGCCTGCGCCACCCTGGCCCAGCTGACCCCGCAGGTGCGCGCCAACATCGCCGAACGCGGTGCCGAAGCCGTGCGCAAGCTGGAACAGCTGAAGGGCGAGCTGGGCGGGCTGATCACCAAGGTGCAGGGTACCGGCCTGCTGTTCTCCTGCGAGCTGGCACCGCAGTTCAAGTGCTACGGCGCCAATTCCACCGAGGAATGGCTGCGCCAGCACGGCATCAACGTGATCCACGGCGGCGAGAATTCGCTGCGCTTCACCCCGCACTTCGGCATGGACAGCGATGAGCTGGACCTGCTGGTGTGCATGGTCGGACGCGCCCTGCGTGAGGGTCCGCGCCGCGAGCAGGCCGCCGCGGCGTAAGCCCGCCCAACGCGTCATACTCCATGAACACCCCGCCCGCGACCACTGACCCGGTCGCCGGCGGGGCGTTTTCGTTTCCGCACCAAGAGACAGGAACCCCCATGAAGTCCATCTGCGTCTACTGTGGCTCCAACGCTGGCAGCAAGCCGGCCTATACCGAGCGCGCCATTGCCCTGGGCGACCGCATCGCCCGCGACGGCCTGCGCCTGGTGTACGGCGGCGGCAACGTCGGCCTGATGGGAACCGTGGCCAATGCCGTGCTCGCCGCAGGCGGTGAAGTAACCGGCGTGATCCCGCGCCAGCTGGCCGACTGGGAGGTGGCCCATCGCGGCCTGACCGAACTGGAGATCGTCGGCTCGATGCACGAGCGCAAGTCGCGCATGTTCGACCTGGCCGATGGCTTCGTTGCCCTGCCCGGCGGCTTCGGGACAATGGAAGAGATCTTCGAGATGCTGACGTGGCGCCAGCTGGGCATCGGCAACAAGCCGTGCGCGTTCCTCGATGTGGATGGCTTCTATGCGCCGCTGATCGGCATGATCGATCGCATGGTGGAGGAGCGCTTCCTGCATCCGGACCAGCGCCAGGACCTGTGGTACGGCTCGGACATCGAAGAGATGCTGGCCTGGATGCAGAACTACCAGCCTGCCCAGGCATCGAAGTGGATTGACGAAAAGCGCCGCGCCGCCCTGCGCTGATGCAACGGCACGCGGTGGCTCAGGCCACCGCGTGTGCCCAGGGCGCGGGCCGGCCCAGCAGGTAGCCCTGGCCGTAGTCGCATCCGAGTTCGCGCAGGGTCTGACGCTGCGCCTCGGTCTCGATGCCTTCACCGATGGTCTCGATGCCCAGCGTGCGCGCCAGCGACAGCACGCCCTCGACCAGCGCCCGCGTGCTCTGCACTTCCGGACCGTGCAGGCCGGCGATGAAACTCTGGTCGATCTTCAGCGTGCTGATCGGGAAGCGGTGCAGGTAGGACAGTGCCGAGAACCCGGTCCCGAAATCGTCCAGCTGCACCTGGATGCCGCGCTCGCGCAGGCCCTGCAGGATGCGCAGCGTATGCGGGCCATCGTCCAGCAGCGCCACCTCGGTGATCTCCAGGCGCAGCCGGCGCGGATCGGCACCGCAGCTGTCGAGCAGGCCGAACAGGCGGCCACTGAATTCGGCCGAACGGAAGTGCCGCGGTGACACATTCACCGAAACGTACCCTTCGCCGTCGTCGGCCAGGCCGGCGATGACCTGCTCGTAGATCAGCCAGTCGACCTGTTCGATCAGGCCGCTCTCCTCGCCCAGTTCCAGGAACGCGCCCGGCAGCAGCAGGCCGCGGCGCTCATGCTGCCAGCGCAGCAGCGCCTCATGGCCCACCACTGCACCGTCGGACAGGCGCACGATCGGCTGGTAGAACGGCATGAAATCGCGGTTGTTGATGGCACGGCGCAGGTCCGCCTCCAGGTCCAGGCTGCGCATGGCCTGTTCACGCATATCCTCGTCGAAGATCGAGCAGCGGTCATGGCCCTGCGCCTTGGCCCGGTACATCGCCGCATCGGCATCGCGCAGCAGCTCTTCGCCGGTACGGTAACGCGGGTTCCACAAGGCGATGCCGAGGCTGCCGGACGGGAACAGTTCGCGCCCGGCGATCCACATCGATTCCTGCAGCGCCAGCAGCAGGCGCTGACCGAAATCCAGGGCCTGCGCCAGGCCCTGCGGACACTGCAGCAGCACGGCGAATTCGTCGCCGCCCAGCCGTGCCACTACATCCTCGGGGCCGGCCATCGACACGATGCGCTTGGCCACTTCCACCAGCATGCGGTCGCCGGCAGCATGGCCGATGCTGTCGTTGACCAGCTTGAAGCGGTCCAGGTCGAGGAAAAGCACGGCGAACACCGGGCCACCCTGGCGCTTGGCCAGCGCCAGCGCGTCCTGCAGGCGGTCCAGCAGGTGCAGGCGGTTGGGCAGGCCGGTCAACGCGTCATGCATGGCCTGGTGGGTCAGGCGCTGTTCGGCACGCAGGCGCTCGCCTATCTGGCCGAGCAGCTTTTCATTCACTTCGGCCAGCTCGCGTGTCCGCTCCTCCACGCGTTTTTCCAGTTCGGCATGGGCCGAGCGCAGCCGCTGCTGGTCGCGCTGGCGGGCCAGGCCGGTACCGATGTTCTGCGCGACGAAGGTCAGCAGCCGCTGATCGTGCACGCTGAAGGTGCTGTGCTCGCTGTAGCTCTGCACCACGATCGCGCCGACCACTTCGTCGTCGCGCAGCAACGGCACGCCCAGCCAGCAGTGCGAGCGGGCACCATGCTCGCGCACTTCGCCGGCAGCCAGCAGCGCGTCGATCTGCGCGCGTGAGGCCAGCAGCGGGCGCCGGTTACGCACCACGTACTCGGTCAAGCCCCGGCTGAACGACCGCGGCGGGCGGCTGGCATTGTGCTCGTCCACCGAATAGACGAAATCCAGGCCGTTGCCGGCCGCGTTGACCAGCGCGATGTAGAAATTGCGGGCGTCGAGCAGGCGCCCGACCACCCCATGCACCTGCCCGTAGAACTGGGCCAGGCTGTCGGCCGACATCGCCATTTCGGCAATGTTGTACAACGCGGTCTGCAACTGCTCGGCACGACGCCGTTCGGCGACCTCATCCTGCAGGCTGCGGTTGGCCCGCCGCAGTTCCTGGGTGCGCCGTTCCACCTGCTGCTCCAGCCGCACCTGCGCCTGGCGCCGGTCCATCGCGGTCTGCACGTGCTGTGCCACGAACCCCAGCAGGGCGCGCTCGGCCTCGCCATAGCGGGCGGCATGTTCATAGCTCTGCACCACGATGGCCCCGCACACGCGGCCATCGCGCAGCATCGGCACGCCGAGCCAGTCCAGGCTATCCGGGCCACGCTGCGGGTCGTGTTCCTGCTGCACCACCCGCGCCACCAGTTCACGCGACGGACCACTGAGCGGTTTGCCATGGCGCAGCAACGCCACGGTCAGGCTGCGCGGCATCTCGCTGGCGTCGTGGCTCTGCGTCGGATCGGCAACGAAGTCATCGACCTGGTCGGCGAAGTACAGGAAGCGGATCTGGTCGCGGACATCGTCATATTCGACGATGTAACAATTCTCGGCGTACATCAGCGTGCCCAGCACGCCGTGCACGTGGCGCAGCATCTCGCCCATCTCCAGGTCGGCACCGGCCAGGTCGGCGATCTGGAACAGTGCCTGCTGCAGGCGCTCGGCCTCTTCCAGCGCCTTGATCTGCCCTGCCTGGCGGCCGCGCTGCAGCGCCAGCTCCATCGCTTGGCGGGCCAGCCCCCACCATGCCGGCGAGGGCACTGCCCCTGCCACCGACAACAGCAGCCGTGCACCGTCGTACTCCCAGCCATGCTGGCCATCACCGCCGCCGGGCGCGACGGCGGCGTGGTCGGGCCCTGCACTGGGCCGCGCGACCGCCGGCCAACCGCCCGTGCCACAGCCCAGCTGCGGGTCATCCCAGCCGACCCGGATCACGGCCGATTCCGGCAACAGCGCATGCAATGCGCGCACCAGCGCCGTGCTCAGCACGACCTCGTGTGGTGGCTCTTCCGCCGGTTCAGCATGCGTGGACAAATGACAATCTCTTGGCGCCGTCGATGCGTCGCCTCCCCTGAGCCGTCGAGCATAGCGCGCCACCCGGGGGGCAATGGAAGCCCGGAAACCCCGAATCGTGCGTCCGTACGTTTTTCCTGCTGCCTCTTGCCCTTTCCGAGCCATGAACCTCGCCCTGCCCAGCCCCGCCACCGGCTATGCGCCACCGCCTGCAGGCCTTACCCTGTACGCCGTGGAAGCCAGCGCACTGCCAACCGATGAAGCCTTGATGCTGGCCTGGGCCGGTGGCGACCTGCGTGCATTCGAAAGCCTGTATGCGCGCCATCGCAAGCGCCTGTTCGGCTTCCTGCTGCGGCAGCTGCGCGACAACGCGCTGGCCGAGGAGATCTTCCAGGATGTCTGGCAGCGGGTGATCAGTGCCCGCGCCGGCTGGCAACCTGAAGCCGCTTTCAGCACCTGGCTGTTCCGCATCGCGCACAACCGCCTGAACGACCATTGGCGTGCCGCCCGCCATCGCCCTGCCGCGCCGGCCGATGCCGAGCTGCGCCTGGCCGCGATCGAGGACGCACAGACCCCGGAAGCCGAGCTTTCCGAATTCGAACAACGTCGGCGCATCCAGCTGGCGATGGAACAACTGCCGCCCGAGCAGCGTGAAGTGCTGCAGCTGCGGCTGGATCAGGAACTGAGCCTGGAGGAGATCGGCCAGATCACCGGCGTCGGCCGGGAAACCGTGAAATCGCGGCTGCGCTATGCGATGGACAAGCTGCGTGCGGGACTGAACGCATGAACCGAGACGACCCCCTGACGCCGGAAGAACACGAGCTGGCCCGCCTGCTCGGCCGTCACGCCGAACGGGCCCCGCCGGCCGCGCTGGATGCCGCCATCCTGGCTGCGGCGCGCGCGGCCGTGGACGCCCCGTCCGCCGGCATCACTGCCGCCCCGGATGCGCCGCGTACGCGACGTTCGCGGCCACGCTGGCCGGCCGTGTTCGGCATCGCTGCTTCGATGGTGTTCGCCATCGGCATTGCCTGGCAGCTGCGCCCCGAGCCGCCCCCGATTCCGGCGGGCGAAGCCCAAGTCGCCACAGCACCCGCAGCGGACGCCGCCATGGCCGATCAGGCTGCCGAAGGCGCCGCGACGGAAACGGCGAGGGCGTCGCCTCCCGCTGCGCCAGAGGCCGCTCCACAGGCGGCACCGGTGGCCGCGCCGGCCCTCGCCCGCGCACCCGCACCGCCTGCGGCAAAACCCGCTCAAGCGCCGGCTCCTGCATCGGCGAAGGCAGAAGCTGGCCGCGCACGCGTCGCAGAACCGGTCGCAGAACCTGTCGCCGATACCGCCTTCGCAGCGTTGCCACCCCCGCCGCCAGCAGCGGCGCCCGCACCTCCGGCACCGATTGCCTACTCGGCACCTGCTCCCGCATCCGCACCGGCTTCGCTCGGCGCCATGCGGGCGCACGGTGCTGCAGCAGCAGAGGCCAGTGCAGCCGACGCCGAACCGGCCCCGGCACTGGATCGCGTCGACGTCACGTCGAGCAAGCGCGTTGCCACCTACCGCTCTGCACCCGGCGTCATGCGCCGCAGCAACGATGCGGGCCTGAGCGCCGATGCAGTGCAGGCCGAGGTGAACGCCGATGCGCGCCTGCCGCGCCGGCAATGGCTGCAGAAGATCCGCGAGCGCCGCGATCAAGGCCAGCGCGATCTCGCCCGTGCCAGCCTGGAGCGCTACCTCCAGCAGTATCCGGAGTCGCGCCTGCCGCACGATCTGCGACCGCTGCTGGACGACTGAGACCCACGGAAACAGGGGCCACCCCGTAGAATGGCGGGGATGTCCGACACCCTCGCCCAACCGGTCAGCCACACGCTGGACGTCAAGCACAGCCGCTTCATCGCCCACGCTTCGCCGATTGACGGCGCAGCCGCCGCGATGGCGTTCCTGCAACAGGTCGCGGTGGCCGATGCCACGCACAACTGCTGGGCCTACCGCCACGGCCAGGACTACCGCTCCAGCGATGACGGGGAGCCTGCAGGTACCGCCGGGCGGCCGATCCTGGCCGCGATAGACGGCCAGGGCTTCGACCGGGTGATGGTGGTGGTCACGCGCTGGTTCGGTGGCATCAAGCTGGGTGCCGGCGGCCTGGTCCGCGCCTACGGCGGAGCCGCCGCCGAATGCCTGCGGACCGCGCCACGACTGCCGCTGGTGAGCATGGCCCGGCTGCAACTGCTGGCCGGGTTCGAGGATCTGGGCACCCTGCACGCCGCCCTGCCCGCCTTTGGTGCCGAGAAGCGTGATGAACAGTTCGATGCCGAGGGCGTCTGCCTGCGGGTCGAATTGCCTGCAGATCAGGTCGACGCATTGAAAATCCGCCTGCGCGACGCCACCCGTGATCGTATCCGCATACAGAACGACGACCAGGATGACTGACAACAAGGATGGCGCCGCCGCCTCGACCCCGCCGCTGCGCCGCCTCGGCAGCCTGCGTACGTTGTGGCCGTTCGTGCGCCGCCATAGCGGCCTGTTCAGCGCTTGGCTGCTGGCGCTGGCGGTGTCTTCGGCGGCCACGCTGAGCCTGCCACCCGCGGTGAAGCAGATGATCGACCACGGCTTCAGCAGCGGCGGCCAGATCAACCGTGCCTTCGCCCTGCTGATGCTGGTGGCGGTGGTGCTGGCGCTGGCGACGGCCGCACGCTTCTACTTCGTGTCGCTGCTGGGCGAAAAGGTCGTCGCCGACCTGCGCAGCCGCCTGTACGCGCACCTGATCCAGCTCGGCGCCGGCTTCCATGACCGCAGCCGCAGCGGCGAACTGGTCTCGCGCCTGACCGCCGACAGCGAGCTGCTGCGCAGCGTGGTCGGTTCCACCATGTCGGTCGCGCTGCGCAGCAGTGTCACCGTGGTCGGCAGCCTGGCCATGCTGTTCGTCACCAGCCCGCGCCTGGCCGCGTGGTCGTTGCTGGGCATTCCGCTGGCGGTGCTGCCGATCATCATCGGTGCGCGCAAGCTGCGCACCGTCGCGCGCAGCAGCCAGGACCGCATCGCCGATGCCAACAGCCTGGCCAGCGAGACTCTGGGCGCGGTGCGCACAGTGCAGGCGCACGCACGCGAGCCCTACGAGCGTGGCCGCTTCGACCACGCGCTGGGCGACGCCATCAAGGCCGCCCGCCGCCGCATCGGCGCGCAGTCGCTGGTCACCGCCAGCGCCATCCTGCTGGTGTTCGGCGCCATCGTCGGCGTGCTCTGGCTGGGCGCACACGACGTGATCGATGGCCGCCTCAGCGCCGGCACCCTGGGCCAGTTCGTGCTATACGCGCTGATCGGCGGTGGCTCGGTCGGCGCGCTGGCCGAAGTCTGGAACGAACTGCAGCGTGCGGCCGGCGGCATGGGCCGCATCGGTGAGCTGCTGCAGGAGGACATCGAGATCCGTGCGCCGGCACAGCCGCATGCGCTGCCGCAGCCGTTGCGTGGCGAAATCCAGTTCGACGATGTGGTGTTCCATTACCCGCAGCGGCCAGACCAGGCCGCACTGGACCATTTCACCCTGCACGTGCGCCCGGGCGAGACCGTGGCGCTGGTCGGCCCGTCGGGCGCGGGCAAGAGCACCGTGCTGTCGATGTTGCTGCGCTTCCACGATCCGGCCGGCGGCCGCATCTGCGTGGATGGCGTCGACGTGCGCCAGGTCGACCCGGCCGAGCTGCGCGCGCAGCTGGCACTGGTGCCGCAGCAGCCGACGCTGTTCGCCGCCAGCGCGCGTGACAACATCCGCTATGGCCGCCTGCAGGCCAGCGATGCCGAGGTCGAAGACGCCGCGCGTGCGGCCGAGGCCGATGGCTTCCTGCGCGCCCTCCCGCAGGGCTACGACAGCGAGCTGGGCGAACGTGGCGCACGCCTGTCCGGCGGCCAGCAGCAGCGCGTGGCCATTGCCCGTGCGCTGCTGAAGGATGCTCCGATCCTGCTGCTGGACGAAGCCACCAGCGCGCTGGACGCACAGAGTGAATATGGCGTGCAGCAGGCGCTGGAGCGGTTGATGGCTGGCCGCACGACGCTGGTCATCGCGCACCGCCTGGCCACCGTGCTCAAGGCCGACCGCATCGTAGTGATGGACCAGGGCCGCATCGTGGCAGAAGGCACGCACGCGCAGCTGCTGGCCGAAGGCGGCCTCTATGCTGAACTGGCAAGGCTGCAGTTCATCGATTGATGACAGTCGCCTAACATCGGCGAGGCCAAGCTGACGGCGTATCAGCAGCATGCGCTGAAGGAGGTGCACGATGTCGTTCCGTCAGTTCCCCGCCGTCGACAGCAATGGCGAAAGCCACATCATCATCGAGTTCAAGCCCGAGGCCAATGGCAGCGGGCATCACTCCGAATCCACCCCGCGCTACGAGCTGGACGACGGTCGCCTGCTGGTACGCAATGGCCACGAGTTCACCACCAGCGGTGGTGAGTTGAGGTTGACGATCTAGCGCTGCCACGCAGCCTGGTGGGTGTCGACCTTGGTCGACACGTGCTTTGACCAGAAGCAGCCGAGCATGGCTCGGCTTTACAAGAATGGCGTGATCAATTTTTGATCAACCATCTTGACAGCCTTGCCTGCCAAGGGCTGTGCGCGGTTATCCACATGTTTGCTCAGCAACCATCCACACCGCCTGTGGATGAATGTGCCCCGTCAGCCGAGCACCCGGCCGATCCCGCTGGCGTCAACCTCCGCGGCGGCCCTCGCAATGGCCTGCGGATCGCTGCCCGCCACGAACCCGATGCGGAAATGCACCTCGCCCCCCGGCGTGCGCGAGGAGTGGATCGATGCCAGGCTGATGCGATGCTGTTCGAACACGTTGAGCAGCTCGCGCAGCGAACCTGGCCGGTCTTCCGGCAGATGCACCGACAGCGCGTTGCGCTCGGTCAGGTCGGCCAGCAGGTAGCCCACCCGCTCGAAGGTGTAGTTGCCTTCAGCCAGTGCCTGCTCACCGAAGGCGCTGCGGTTGGCCGACAACAGCTGCTCACGGAATGCCCCGCGTGCACTATCGTCGCCCTGCCCGACCTGGGCCTGCAGGGCCTGCAACTGCCCGACCAGCCGTTCCAGCATCGGCGCTACGTACGGGTTGCCGAACTGGATGTCTTCATAGATCGCCGGGTTCAGTGACAGGATGCGCGAGATGATCGCGGTGTCCAGTTCGAACGAGGCCGAGCGGTACGGCATCATCGCGGCCAGATCGCCCAGCTGCGCCTGGTACTGGCGCAGCACGCCGGCCTGGGCCAGGTGCGTGGCGTGCACCATCGCCTGCACCAGCGCCATCATCTGGTCGTGATGCTGCGGGGTGGCGCGCACGCATTCGGCCTGCAGCGCCGCACACAGCGCATCGACCCACGGCTGCCACTGCTGCAACCGTGCTTCGCAGATCACCATCACCCGGCCCTTGAGGGTCGGCGCCTTCGGCGGCGCGGTCATCGGATGCAGGCCGACCACTTCGGCCTGCGAGGCCAGCATCGCCTGCACCGGCGCTTCCTTCACCGACGTCACGTCCAGCCACAGGCGGTCCCGCTCGCGCCCCGCTGACTGCTGCACGTACTGGGCGATCAGCGCGGGTGTGTACCGGATCGGTGCCGAGAACACCAGCACGTCAGCCTGCGCCAACAACTGCTCGGGCGTGTGCGAAGCCGGGTCCGCGGGATCGTGGCCGATCACCTGCAGCTGCATGTGCTGCTCGAAGAAGCGGGTCAGCCAGCGCCCGTAGGCGCCGGCACTGCCGACGATGCCGACCGTGCGCGGCGTGCGCGTGTGCACAACGCTCATGCCACGCGTTCGGCGCGGAAGCGCGCACCATCGGCCAAGGCAGCAGGTGCCGCGGCGATCACGTCGAACTCCTCGAAGCCGCTGGCCAGGGTCGCTTCCAATGCCGCATGCGTGCCGGCAATGGCGCGCGAGATCGCCTGCTGCATCGATTCACCGCGCAGCAGGAACGACACCACCAGTGACATCAGCACATCGCCGGTGCCGGCCACGTCCACCGGCAGCAGCGGCGAGGTCCAGCGCCAGGTTTCCTCGCGGCCGACGGCCAGGGTTACCAGCTCACCGGGGTTGCCGCCGACGCTGTGCGCGATCACCCACTGCGGACCACGCGCCAGCAGCGTACGGGCGGCAGCAATGGCATCGGCCTCCGCCAACGCCGGCATGCCGGTGAGGCGATTCAGTTCAAATGCGTTCGGCGTGACCAGCCAGGCATGCGGCAGCAGGCGCTCGGCGAAGATCGCTTCCAGGCCCGGCTCTACATAGGGCCCGGTGTGGGTATCGCCGATCACCGGGTCCAGGCAGTAGCGCAGCTGTGGGCAGGTTGGCAGGATCTCGTCCAGCCAGTCGGCGAAGGCCGCACCGTTGGCGGTGCTGCCGAAGTAGCCGGACACCAGCATCTTTGCCCGCTGCGGCAGGCCACGTTCGTAGGTACCGAGCAGGAGGTCGGCGAACCAGTCGGCGGGCAGCACGCGGCCGCGGGTGGTGTCGTAGAACGGCGCGTTGCTCAGCAGCACGGTCGGGATTTCCGCCACGCGCACGCCGAGGGCGCGCATCGGCGGGACGGCGGCGCTGTTGCCGGCGTGGCCATAGACAAGTTGCGACTGGACCGAGATGACATCGATCGGCGATGGGCCGTCGGGCCGCTGGCGGCGGCCGTGGACCAGATGGTTGTCGAGGGATTCGCTCATGCCCGCATTCTACGCCCAAGGGGGTTTTCGGCAGGGCTTGCAGCCCTGCACCTGCTGTAGTGCCGGCCGCTGGCCGGCAACAGCAACAGCGACAGCAACAGCGACAGCGACAGCGACAACAAAAGCCAAAGCGAGCTATCCGTGGGGTGGCGGGGCGGTGTCGGAGTGCGGGGACGCCGTGAACCCATCCATGGGTGTTCGGGGGTGAGATATTCCAAGGGGACCGGGCGGGATAATTGATGCCGGACTACCCGGGATGTGGCGGGACTACCCAGTGCAGATCCGACGACGTTGCGCCAGGGGAAATCCATACCAGGCGGTAATTGTTTCGACGTCGAAACATTTGAGCCAGCTTCACCCTCGATCCAAATGCCGCGCCCGCGCGGCATTTGCCTGAGTGAAATGCGTCGACGTCGACCCATTTCGGACACAATGTCCGTTTTGGCGTAGCAGCGTCACTGCACCGCTGGCCCAGCCCGGGCTATACCACACCGCCTGCCAAGCCCCCAAAAGCGACATCGTGACGCTTTTCGAACCTCGGCATCAGATGACGCCAGCTCCAAATGTCTCGAATTCGAGACATTTGAGCAATCCTCACCCTCGCCCAAAACCCCTCGACGTCGAGGGGTTTGCCCAACTGAAATGTGCCG
>NZ_JAXAXL020000029.1:0-31703 GCF_047497515.2 Stenotrophomonas maltophilia | reverse complement strand
TGGGTGCGGACCGTAGGTCCGCACCGATCCTGTCGTCGCCCGACCAACGGTCGGGCACTACCCATGTCCGCGCTCCACGGTAGTGCCGGCCGCTGGCCGGCAGCCGGATCAATCAGGCTGCGCGTTGCAGCGCATCCTTCGCCGCTGCCGTGGTCGACAGGTCAAACACATCCACGGCGTCGATCAGGCGGTTCGCCTGCTGCTCCAGGCTGCGCGCAGCGGCGCTGGCCTCTTCCACCAGCGCAGCGTTCTGCTGGGTGGTGCCATCCATCTGGATCACGGTCTGGCTGACCTGCTCGATGCCAGCGCTCTGTTCCTGCGACGCGGCGGAGATCTCGGCCATGATGTCGGTCACGCGTTGCACCGAGGCCACGATCTCGGCCATGGTGTCGCCGGCCTCACGCACGCGCTGCGCGCCGTGACCGACCTGTTCCACCGAGGCCTCGATCAGCGCCTTGATCTCCTTCGCCGCACCGGCCGAGCGCTGCGCCAGCGTGCGCACCTCGCTGGCGACCACCGCGAAGCCGCGGCCCTGTTCGCCAGCACGCGCGGCTTCCACCGCAGCGTTCAGGGCCAGGATGTTGGTCTGGAACGCGATGCCATCGATCACGCTGATGATCTCGGCGATCTGCCGCGACGAGGTCTCGATCGCGCCCATCGTCGCCACCACCTGGCCGACCACGCTGCCGCCATGCGAGGCGACACTGTGCGCACCGATCGCCAACTGGTTGGCCTGGCGCGCGTGCTCGGCATTCTGCCGCACGGTGGATGTCAGTTCCTCCATCGAAGCGGCGGTCTCTTCCAGGTTGGCGGCCTGCTGCTCGGTGCGACGTGACAGGTCGTTGTTGCCGGCGGCAATCTCCGCCGCAGCCGTGTGGATGTTGCCGGAGGCGTGCTTGATGTCGGTGACGATGGTCGCCAACTGCGCAGCGGTGGTGTTGGCGTCGCCGGCAATGCGTGCGAACACGCCCTGGAAATCGCCGTGCATGCGTGCGCCGAGGCGGCCATCGGCAATCGCGCGCAGCATGCCGGAGACCTCGCCCAGGTTCAGCTCGGTAGCCTGCATCAGGCGGTTCAGGCCATCGACCATCGCGCGGAAATCATGCTCGAAACGCGCGCTGTCGCCGCGCTGGCTGAAGTCGCCGGCGGCGGCGGCTTCGGCAAGACGGCGGATCTCGCCGTTGATCGCACCGAGGTTGTGCTTGACCGCATCCAGCGCTTCGGTGATCACCGCCTTCTCGCCCGGCAGGCGTTCCATGTCCTGGCTGAGGTCGCCGATGGCATAGCGGCCCATGATCGCGATCGCGCGCATCTTCACCTGGATGTGCGCATCCACCAGCGCATTGCTGTCGGCCACCATCTCGCCGAACGCGCCGGGGAAGGTGCTGGCATCCATGCGATGGCTGATGGTGCCGGCCTCGTGCGCCTGCGCCATCGCGCCCTGTGCATCCAGCACGCCGCGCAGCGTGGATTGCACCGCCTGCATCGCCTGCGCAAGGCGTCCGATCTCGTCGCGGCTGCTCACCCGCACCACGTGCTGCAGGTCGCCGGCGGCGACCGCGCGTGCGGCAGCTTCCACCGCCAGCACCGGCTGCACCACGGCACGCCGCAACCACCAGGCCAGGCCGATCAGCAGCAGCACCGCAGCCAGCACGGTCAGTGCGGCGCACAGCAGCAGGGTCTGCCGCGCCTGCTGCGAACGCGCCGCCAGTGCTGCTTCGGCCACCTGCGTGGCCTGCGTGCTCAGCGCATCCAGCGCGGTGGCCACTGGACGATCCTTGCCACGCACCAGGGTGTCGCCGGCGGCCGGGTCGTAGCCGGCTTCGGCGAACGCCTGCAGCGCGGCGTGATAGTCCTTCTGCAGCTGCGCATGCAGGCCGATGAAGGCCTGCGCCTGCTCGCGCGTGCGCGCATCCGGGCTGCTGGCAAGGCCCTTGGCCAATTGTTCAACCAGACGGCCTTCGCTGTCGAAGGCCTCCAGGTGACGCTGGCGCAACGCGTCGTCGTGCCCGCGCAGCAGCACGTTCTTCCATTCCTGCACCTGGCCGCGGAACTCGCGCTGCAGGCGCTCGGCATCGCGGCTGTGCGCGACTTCGGGCGGGACTTCGGTGGACAGCTTCAACCAGGCGGAAGCAAGACCTGCCAAGGCGCACAACAGGACCACGGCCAGGCCAACGGAAACCGCGCCGAGCAGCTTGGACTGCAGGCGGGGTGCACGGACAGACGCATTCATCGGAAGGGGCTCTCGGGAAGGGGCGATGCGGTATCGACCGGTTTCGATCACCTCTGAAGTGCGACGTTGATCACATTCGTGTTTCGTTTAGCGAAGTGAAGGAAACGTTTCATAGGACAAATGTGTCCAGATGGAACAAAAGCAGACTCTGGACAGGGGATTTAAATGTAACTATTGTTGTTACATGAAATCCGCGAACCCGCTTTCCGACGCCCTGCACGTGATGGCGCACCTGGTCGGCCAGAGCGCACCGCGCACCTCCGAACAGCTGGCGTCATGCCTGCCGACTCATCCGGTGGTGATCCGGCGCCTGCTGGCACAGCTGCACAAGGCCGGCCTGGTGCACAGCGCGCGCGGCCACGGCGGCGGCAGCCAGCTGGCCCGTGACGCCGCCACCATCACCCTGCATGACATCTACCTGGCCGTAGGCGCGCCGCCGCTGGTGCAGGTCGGTGCCCGCGATTCCGGCGGCGGTTGCCCGATCCAGCAGCTGGTCAACAGCGCCCTGCTGGAGGGCGCACGCGAGGCCCAGCGCCTGCTTGAACAGCGCCTGCAGGCCGCCACGCTGGACCAGCTCGGCGCAGAGTTCGCCCGCCATCTCGCCCATCACCGTTCCCTGGAAGGTCACCATGAATCCTGATGTGCTCATCGTTGGCGGCAGCTACGCCGGCATCGCCGCCGGCCTGATCCTGGCCCGCGCCCGTCGCGCGGTCACCGTCATCGACGCCGGTTCGCCGCGCAACCGCTTCGCCAGCCATTCGCATGGCGTGCTGGGGCTGGATGGTGTCAGCGGCGCCGAGCTGCTGAAAACCGCCCGCCAGCAGCTGCTGGACTACCCCAGCGTGCGCTGGCTGCATGCCGATGCGGTGCACGCCCGCAGCACCCGCGATGGGGTTGAAGTGGAGACCGCCGACGGCCAGGTGCTGGCCGCGCGCAAGCTGCTGCTGGCCAGCGGCATCGCCGACCAGCTGCCGGACCTGCCCGGCCTGGCCGAGCGCTGGGGCAGCACCGTGCTGCACTGCCCCTACTGCCATGGCTATGAAGTCGGTGGCGGTGCGATCGGCCTGCTCGGTGGTCATCCGATGTCGGCCGGCAAGGCGCCGCTGTTCGCCGACTGGGGCAATGTCACCTTCTTCAGCCAAGGCCTGCCGATCACCGAGGACGAACGCGCCGCCATGCAGCAGCGCGGCGTGCAGATCGAGACCTCGCCGGTGCGGGGCGTGCAGGGCGACCAGCCGAGCTGGCTGGAAGTGGAACTGGCCGATGGCCGTCGCATCGCCCAGCGTGCGCTGTTCGTGCCGGCCACCCAGGCGATGGCCACGCCGCTGGTGCAGCGGCTGGGCTGCACGCTGGCCGAGAGCCCGCTGGGCGTGCTGATCGAGGTCGATGCGATGAAGCAGACCTCGGTGCCGAACGTATATGCCGCAGGCGATGCGACCACGGTCGGCAACATCACCCTGGCCACCGCCGAAGGGGTGCGCGCGGGAATCGGCATGCACCATGCCCTGGTGAGCGAAGACAGCGTGCCACGATGATCGGGCTTGTTCTGTAGAGGCCGACCCTGGTCGGCGCCGTTCCATCCACGCATGGCGTGGATCTACTGCGCCCTCGGGGTCGGATCCCACAAGCAGAAACGGATCTGACCGCTGACGCCATTTCCACTTCCCAACGTCGATAGTGGCTGCAACGTACCCGCGCGCCCGAACCCGGCATGGACGAAGCAAACCGCCTCCGATCGCTGCTGGCCCCTCTGCAGGGGCTGCGCGGCTGGCGGCCGGCGCAGGCCACCCGCGATGCGATCGCGGGTATCACCTTGGCCGCGATCACCCTGCCCGAGCAGATGGCGACGGCCCGGCTCGGTGGCTTCGAACCGCAGGTTGGCTTCTACGCTTTCGTCGGCGGCACGCTCGGCTTCGTGCTGCTGGGTCGCAACCGCCGGCTGACCGTCGGCGCCGATTCCACCATCACGCCGATCTTCGCGCTCACCCTGGCCGGCATGGCTGCGCAGCACACCGGCGTGCTGGCCGGCAGTGCCGTGGTGCTGGCGCTGCTGGTGGGTGTGTTCCTCGCGCTGGCAGCGCTGCTGCGCATCGGCGTGGTGGCCGCGCTGCTGTCGGTGCCGGTGGTGACCGGCTTCCTCGGCGGCATTGCAGTGCACATCGCCGCTTCGCAGCTGCCGGTGGCACTGGGTGTCAGCCTGCCGTCCAGTGAGCTGCCGGAGCGGCTGTATGAACTGTTGCTGGCACTGCCACGGGCACAGCTGCTGCCGACCGTGATCGGCTTCGGCGTGCTGTTGGCCATGGCGCTGTGCGACCGGATCAATCCACGCATTCCCGGCGCGCTGATCGCCGTGGCCATCGCCACCGTGCTGGTCGCTACGCTGGGCGCCGAACGCCTCGGCGTGGCGACGCTCGGCGCGGTGTCACCGTATCCGCCCGCGTGGCAGCTGCCCCCGCTGGCGACCTTCACCACGCTGGTGCCGCTGGCCCTGCTGCTGACCCTGGTCATCATCATGCAGGTGGCCGCCGTCGATCGTGCGTTTCCCGGCGAGGAAGAGCCCGACGTCAACAAGGACTTCCTCGGCGTCGGTGCCGGCAACCTGCTGTCGGCCGCGTTCGGTGCGTTCCCGGTCAATGCCAGTCCGCCGCGTACCGCAGTGGCGGTGGAGGCCGGGGCCACCTCGCAGCTGGGCGCGTTGATCGCCGCAGCACTGGTGATGCTGCTGGCATTCTGCGGCGGCAGCGTGCTCGGTGCCATTCCCGATGCGGCGCTGGCCGGCGTGCTGCTGTTCGTGGCGGTGCGCCTGTTCCGCCTGCGCGTGCTGATCGACATCGCCCGCCGCGCGCGTGGTGAAGCGCTGCTGGCGGTGCTGACCTTCCTGGCGGTGGTGTGCCTGCCGATCCAGTCGGGCATCGCGATCGGCGTGGGGCTGGCCCTGCTGCATGGCGTATGGATGATCGCGCACAGCCCGATGCTGACGCTGACCCGCCTGCCGGGCAGCACTGTCTGGTGGCCGGGCAGCCGTGGTGAGACCGAACCCGGCGTGACCGTGCTGGCGTTCCAGGCACCGCTGCTGTTCGCCAACGCCGACAGTTTCAAGCGGCAGCTGCTGGCCAGCATCGAGGCGACGCCGCCGCCCGGGCTGATCGTGCTGGAAGGCAGTGCCATTGTCGAGATCGACTACAGCGCCGCGCAGACCCTGCGCGAGGTGATCGGGCTCTGCCAGCAGAAGGGCATCGTGTTCGTCATCGCGCGGTTGGGCTCGCTGCGCGCGATGCAGGCGCTGGATCGCTTCGGCATTGCCGCCCTGCTGGGGCCGGACGGAACCAGCCACAGCGTGCAACAGGCCGTTGACCACTACCGCACACGAGGTACGCCATGACCCGCATTCCCGAACCGCGGCTTTCGCCGGTCGCCATCCTCGAACTGCGCCCGACGCAGATGAGCGTGGGCCTGCTGGAGGTGCAGCGCAAGCGTGCGCAATGGAAGACGCTGCCGAAGCAGGACGAGGAACACTATCTCGGGCGGCACATGGTGCCGGTGGTGGTGGGGCCGTCAGAGCGGCTGTACCTGATCGACCATCACCACCTTGCGCTGGCCCTGCATGATGAGGGCATCGAGCACGTGCTGACCGCGATACAGGCCGATCTCTCGCATCTTCCGCGGAAGCTGTTCTGGACGGTGATGGAACGCTACTGCTGGGCGCATCCGTTCGATGCCGAGGGCGTGCGCCAGCCACCGTCGGCGATGCCGAAGTCGCTGCTGGACCTGGCCGATGACCCGCATCGTTCGCTGGCCGGCGAAGTCCGCCGTCGCGGCGGCTACGCAAAATCGGTGCAGCCGTTCGCCGAGTTCCTGTGGGCGGACTACTTCCGCCAGCGCATGACCCGTAAGTCGATCCGCCGGGATTTCCAGCAGGCGGTGGCCACTGCCACCGAGCATGCCCGGCACGCTGACGCGCGTTATCTGCCGGGGTGGTGCGGCATCGAGCACGATTGAGCCAAGTTGGATGCCTGGTGTGGTCAGCCGCGCTGCATCCACGCATGGCGTGGATCTACTGCAGAGCGGTCGAGCATGAATGCCGTGTGGTGGGTGCCGGCCTTGGCCGGCACCGTTCCCTCATCCCTTCACGCACAGCACCTGGCGCAGGGTGTGCACCACGTCCACCAGGTCCAGCTGTGCCGCCATCACGTCATCGATTGACTTGTACGCCGCCGGTGACTCGTCCAGCACGCCGCTGTCCTTGCGGCATTCCACGTGCGCGGTGGCCTCGCGGTGCTGTGCCAGCGTGATCTGCTGGCGTGCGCTGCCACGGCTCATCAGCCGGCCGGCGCCGTGGCTGCAGCTGTGGAAGCTGTCCGGGTTGCCCTTGCCACGCACGATGTAGCTGCGCGTGCCCATGCTGCCGGGAATGATGCCCAGCTCTCCTTCGCGGGCACTCACTGCACCCTTGCGCGTCACCAGCAGCGCCTGCCCGTGGTGCGTCTCCTTCTGCACGTAGTTGTGGTGGCAGTTCACCGCCATCGCCGCCAGCTGGAACTTCGGCAGCCGGTGGCGCATCTCGGCCAGCACGCGCGACATCATCGCCTCGCGGTTCTGCCGGGCGTAGTCCTGCGCCCACGACACCGCCTCGACGTAGTCATCGAACAGCGGCTCGCCTTCCATGAAGAACGCCAGGTCCTTGTCCGGCAGGTGGAAGCCGAGCACGCGCCGGGCCAGTTCCTCACGCGCCTTCTCGATGAAGTAGGTGCCGATCAGGTTGCCGGTGCCGCGCGAGCCGCTGTGCAGCATCACCCACACCGCATCCGTCTCGTCCAGGCACAGCTCGATGAAGTGGTTGCCGCCGCCCAGCGTACCCAGCTGGCGGTCGAGCTTGTCGGTGCGGATCCGGCGGTGCCTGTCCTTGATCTTCTCCAGGCCGGCGGCCAGCCCGGACTGCACCAGCCGGGTGTGGATGCTGTCGGGCATGCGCTGGTGCTCGCCACCCCGGCCGTTGCCGACCGGGATGCTGCGCTCGATGCTGTTGCGCAGCTGCCGCAGGTCATCGGGCAGGTCATTGGCGCGCAGCGTGGTACGCACGGCGGCCATGCCACAGCCGATGTCGACGCCGACCGCGGCCGGGATGATCGCGCCGCGGGTCGGGATCACCGAGCCCACGGTCGCGCCCTTGCCCAGGTGCACGTCCGGCATCACGGCCACCCACGGCCCGACGAACGGGATCGCGGCGATGTTGCGCAGCTGCTCATGCGCCTGCGCTTCCAGCGGTACCCCGTTGACCCAGCCCTTGATCGGCGTGGTGCCCTCGGCGTGCAGCCATTGATAATTGTGTTGAGTGTCCATTGTCTTCTTGAATGTCCTTGATGGGCCGGCGGCGCGTCCCTGCGCCGCCGCTGCCCCCTACCTGATCGTCACCAACTGCTTCAGCACGCCATCCAGGCCGCCGAACACGGTGAGCGTGTCGATCTTCTCGGTGACCTTCTCCAGCGCCTCCAGCTCCTTCAAGCGCATCAGCACCGGGTTGTCCTCGATCAGCTTTGCGGTGTTGAGCTGCGAACGCGTGGCGTTGGCCTCCTCGCGACGGCGGATCACGCTGGCCTGGGCCTGCTTCTCGGCCAGCACCACGCCGTTGAGGATCTCCTTCATCTCGCCCGGCAGGATCACGTCCTTGATGCCCACGCCAAGCAACCGCACGCCGTGGCCCTCGATCGCGGCCTGCACATGCGCGGCGATCTCGCCGTCCAGTGCCGCCTTGTCGCCCAGCAGCTCGTCCAGGCTGCGCGCGGCGATCGCCTGGCGCAGGCCGAACTGCAGCTGCCGGTAGACGAACTCGTCGGCATTGCTGAGCGTGCGGTGTGCACGCACCGGGTCAACCACCTGCACGGTCGCGGCCAGGTTCACCCGCAGGGTCACCTTGTCGCGGCTGAGCAGCTCCTGGCCGGACACGTCCAGCGAACGTGCACGCAGCTCCACACGCTCCACCGACACGTTGCCGTTGAAGTTCCAGAACGCGTGCAGGCCGGCGTCCAGCGTCTGCCGCAGCGTGCCATCGATGAACAGCAGGCCGACCGACTCGCTCGGCACGGTGCTGATCACGGCCACACGCGGCAGCACACCCAGTTGGCCCAGGCGCTGCTGCACGTCAACCGCAATGCGCGGCTCGTCACCCAGCGCCATCACCCGCACCTGGGTGTCGACCGAACCCCGCCAATACAGGCGGCGGCTGCCCGGCGGCAACACTTCATCGATGCGGCCATTGCGCAGCAACAGGCCGACCTCGGTGGCGCCGACATTGGCCAGCACGAAGTGCGTGTCCAGCGTCGCGCCCAGTGCCTCGATCAGGCTGTCCTGGTCGCTGCCGGTGTAGGCCGCGCCCTTCGAAGCGGTGTGGATGTCCACGTGCGGGCGGCCGCCGAACGGCGACAGGCGGTGCACGCCCGGCAGCAGGATCTGCTGGAAACGACGGTTGCGATACACCAGGCCGCGCTCGCCGTCGCCGATCACGACCTTGATGGTCCAGAACATGGGAGTCTCTCCTTGTATGGCTCTGGTGGTTCGACCCGATGCGATGAAACGCCATGACCCGGGCCGATCAGGTCGTGGCGTGGCCGGCTGCACAGCGTGTGCAGCCGGCGGAAGAGGGCGGCCATCGCGGGACGGTCCGCACGCGGAGCCTGCGGCGCGTCGTCACCCGTGCCATCGTCGTTGCCGGCAAGCAGCGCCGGTGCGGAGCGGAGCAGTGGGTGGCGACGGGCCAGGGCCCGGCGTGTGGTCCGTTGCCTTCCTGCCCGCGCCCGAAAGCGGAGGCAGGGAAGGCGACGATGGCCGCTGGGGCTTGCGCCCCGGGTGTTGCTTCACGTCATGACGTGAGAGGTCATGTGGTTGGAGTGGGAATCGAACCCACGACAGACGGATTAGGGATCCGTTGCTCTGACCAAGCTGAGCTATCCAGTTGGGGACCGCGCGGAATCGAACCGCGTGCCGGCGAACCGGCGCCTGCGTCCAGCAGGCAGTCCAGGCGATGGCCTGTCCGCGACCTCCGGCATACGCCACGGCAACGCCGCGCGCACCAGCCCGTGGTGGAAACGGGACCGTTGGAAAATCGAGGGTGCAGGCCGCCGACATTATCGCGAGCGATAATGTTTGGGTGCGATGCAGATAATGTCCAGGCGTCGCCGTTCGCGCGAAACAAATCCTTCGGCGGGGCGGAAAAACCGGGTCAGTGAGCGGCGGGTTGCCGCGCGGGGTGCAGTTCTGGCATCGCGGGTCCTTGTGCCGACGCAAACGAAAACGCCCCCGGGACTTGCGTTCCGAGGGCGTCGTCAGGCCTCGGAGATCGGGGTGGCCGATCTCCGCAGGGCGGGTATCAGGCCGTTGTCAGCTGGATTTCCTTGCCGAACGCGCGCGCCAGCACGTCCATGCGCAGGCATGGCAGCAGTTTGGCGATGGCGACGGAATGCGCGTTCAAGGAAAGTTTCCAGTGGTTGTTGAAACGAGGTGCGCACGATAAACCACGATTTAGTCGTGCGCAACCATTTTGTTCAATTATTTTCTTCGCTGTTGTGCGATGCCGGCCAGCGACCGGCACAACACCTCAGCCTTCGACGCTGGCGGCGTCCAGTTGCGCGACATCCTGCACGCTCAGCGACACGTCGGCCGCCGCCAGCAGGTCGTGCAGCTGCTCTACGCTGGTGGCGCTGACGATCGGTGCGGTGATCGATGGCCGTGCGATCTGCCATGCCAGTGCGATCTGCGCGGCACTGGCGTTGTGCTTGCTGGCCACGTCATCCAGTGCCTGCAGGATGCGCAGGCCACGCGGATTCAGATAGCGCTTCACCACGTTCTCGCCACGCGCCGGGCTCTTGGCCGCATCGGCTGCCGTGCGGTACTTGCCGCTGAGGAAGCCACTGGCCAGCGCGTAGTAACCGATCACGCCGATCTGCTCGCGCTGCACCAACGGTTCCAGTTCCTTCTCATAGCCGGCGCGGTCGTACAGGTTGTACTCCGGCTGCAGGGTTTCATAGCGCGGCAGCTTGTAGTCGGTGGACACCTTCAGCGCATCGGCCAGGCGCGTGGCGCTGTAGTTGGAGGCACCGATGGCGCGCACCTTGCCGGCTTCGATCAGGCGGCCGAACGCGGCCAGCGTGGCTTCCAGCGGCGTCGACTCGTCATCCTCGTGGGCCTGGTACAGGTCGATCACGTCGGTCTGCAGGCGGCGCAGTGAATCCTCGACGGCGGCATTGATGTTGTCCGGGGTCAGGCCGGGGCGCTCGGCCCACTTGCCCACCTTGGTCGCCAGCACCACCTTGTCGCGCTTGCCGCTGCGGGCAAACCATTTGCCGATCAGCGTTTCCGATTCGCCGCCGGCATTGCCGGGCACCCACACCGAGTACACGTCGGCGGTGTCGACCAGGTTGAAGCCGGCGTCGACGAAGGCATCGAGCAGGGCGAAGCTGGCCTTCTCATCGGCGCTCCAGCCGAACACGTTGCCACCGAAGGCGAGCGGACGTACATGCAGGCCGGAACGGCCCAGTTCGCGGGTTGCCGTCATGGGCACGGACTCCTTGGGGGAAGTGCTCCAGAATAGAACGCGTTGTGTGACCGCGCTGCGGCGGCGACCACAAAACAGTGTTCCGCCGCAGGCCTCCGGCTAACGTTTTGTGAACACCTGGGACGCCGCGACTGCTAGTCTCGCCGCATCTTCCGCTGGAGTCGCCCCGATGATGCCTGCTTCGTCCCTGCGTGGTTGCCGCCTGCTGCTTGCCTCGGCCCTGCTCGCCGCTGTTCCCGCATTCGCCGCACCGGCCACGGTGGCACCGGCGAAGATCCAGGTCTCGCCGGCCATCGATGCGGCGGTGAAGGCGCCCACCCGCGATGCCAACAACGTCAAGCGCGACACTTATCGCCATCCCGCGCAGACGCTGTCGTTCTTCAAGGTCGCACCTGACAAGACCGTCATCGAGATCACCCCCGGCAACGGCTGGTACTCGGAAATCCTGGCGCCGCTGCTGCATGACAAGGGCCGCTACGTCGCCGCCGTGGTCGATCCGATGGCCGTTGCCGAAGGCCGCGGCCGTGACTACCAGCAGCGCAGCCGCGACAGCCTGGAAAAGAAGTACGCCGCTGCGCCGGCACAGTTCGGCAAGACCGCCGTGGTCGCCTACGACCCGGCCAAGCCGGTGTTCGGCCCCGCCAATTCAGCCGACGTGGTGCTGACCTTCCGCAACGTGCACAACTGGCGCAAGGCCGGCCAGGCGCAGGGCATGTTCGAGGGCTTCTTCAACGTGCTCAAGCCGGGTGGCGTGCTGGGCGTGGTCGAGCATCGTGCCAAGGCCGATGTGGCGGACGACGATGACACCGGCTACGTCGGCCAGCAGCAGGTGATTGCGATGGCCGAGGCGGCCGGCTTCAAGCTGGAGGCACGCAGCGAGGTCAACGCCAACCCGCGTGATACCAAGGACCACCCGAACGGCGTGTGGACGCTGCCGCCGACCAACCAGCACGACAAGGCCGACGATGCGAAGTACCAGGCGATCGGCGAAAGCGACCGCATGACCCTG
The DNA here is from genome assembly GCF_047497515.2 of Stenotrophomonas maltophilia. GTDB lineage: Bacteria > Pseudomonadota > Gammaproteobacteria > Xanthomonadales > Xanthomonadaceae > Stenotrophomonas. Next base: position 19,913 of record NZ_JAXAXL020000029.1, on the reverse strand, counting down.
CGCTTCATCAAGCCGTAAGGCGGCACGCCGCATTGCCAGCGCGGAGTGCCCACGATAGAGCCGGGCCCATGCCCGGCTCACCGCGCGCGCCGGGGTTCAATCGTATTCAAGGACATGGACTGTTGAAGAAGATCCTTTACATCGCTGTCGCGGTACTGGTGCTGACGCGGCTGATCGATTTCGTGTTCTACGGTGGCCACGCCCGCGACCTGGTCGGGGCCGCTGGTTTCGGAGTGCTGTTCGCCGGCATCCTGCTGGAAGAACGTGCACGCAGCGCCGGCCCGCCCTCCGCACGCCTGCGGCGCCGTGCCAACATCATCGCCGCCTGCGGCATCGCGCTGGTGCTGGGGTCGTTCCTGCTGGAATGGAAGGTGTTCGGCTGAGCCAGCGGTGATCGCGGCGGCGGCGCGGGAATGGGACAATGCCGTACCCGCCGCCTGCCGCACCCGCGATGCTGATTGCCTTCAACAAGCCCTTCAACGTGCTCTGCCAGTTCACCGACCGCAGCGTGCCGCCGCGGCCGACCCTGGCCGGGTTCGGCCTGCCGCCGCGCGTGTACGCCGCCGGTCGCCTGGACCACGACAGCGAAGGCCTGCTGCTGCTGACCGACAACGGTACGCTGGCGCACAAGCTTACCGACCCGAAGCACAAGGCCGACAAGACCTACTGGGTGCTGGTGGAGGGAACGCCCAGCGACGAACAGCTGCAGCAGCTGCGCGACGGCGTGCTGCTCAATGACGGGCCGACCCTGCCGGCAACGATCGAACGCCTCGATCCGGCGCCGGCGCTGTGGACACGCGATCCACCCGTGCGCTTCCGCAAGACCGTGCCCGATGCGTGGCTGGCGATCACGATCCGCGAGGGGCGCAATCGCCAGGTGCGGCGGATGACGGCGGCGGTGAACCTGCCGACATTGCGGCTGGTGCGGGTGGCGATGGGGCCGTACCGGCTGGACGATTTGCAGCCGGGGCAGTGGCGGCAGATCGGCTGAACGCGCCTGCAGGAACGGAAAAGGGCGGAAGCACTGTGGCGTCCGGCCCTCATGTGGCGGTGGGGTCAGAGCCCTTCCTGCGGAAGGGATCCGACCCGGGCAGACTCAGGCGTCGCTGCCGATATCGCTGTGCTCGTCAACCACGGTGTCATTGCGGCGGTCACGCGCGCTGATGCGCTGCGCCTGGCCGTTCACAACATGGCCATTGGCGGCCTTCTTCTTCTGCTGCTTGCGGTACAGCGCATAGCCCAGTAGGCCCACACCGACCGCCGCAGCGGCCACGGCCACTGCCGGATTGCGGCGCACGAACTTGGTCGCAGCCTTGCCACCGGTCTTCACCGCGCCGATGGCGGCGCCGGTCTTGATCCAGTCTGCACTGCGCAGGCTGCCACCGGCGCTCTTCAGGCCGTCGCCGGCAGTGTGGGCCAGCTCCAGGGCGCGCTCCAGAGCGCGATCGGTGATTACAGTCAGCTTGCTCATGCGGGGGTCCTTTGCCTCGGGTCGAAGTCCAGTGTCGCGTGTTGCCCGTAAACGGTATGTCTTTCGGCGGGACACGTGGCGTGACTCTACTGCAGCCATTCAGGATCGGGCAGGGTGGGGTCGGATCCCATTCCCTTGGGAAAGGGCCCTGACCCCCGCCTTCAGGTTCCGCGCGGCTTGGCCCGATGCGTCGCAGTGGCCGTCCACGGATCATCCGGCCACGGATGGCGCGGGTAACGGCCCTTCATTTCCTTCTTCACTTCGGCGTAGGTGTTTTCCCAGAAATTGCGCAGGTCCTGGGTGACCTGCAGCGGGCGGCCGCCAGGTGAGAGCAGGTGCAGGGTCAACGGCACGCGGCCGTCGGCGATGCGTGGGGTGTCGGCCAGGCCGAACAGTTCCTGCAGCTTCACCGCCAGCACCGGCGGCAGCGGTTCGCCGTTCTCGCTGTCCAATGCATAAGTGATCGGCCGCTCCAGCCCGGAAGGCACGGTGATGCGGGTCGGCGCATGGCGCTCGATCAGCTGCCGTTGTGACCACTCCAAGGGCGACTTCAGTGCCTCACCGAAACTGGCCTCGTCCAGTGCGTCCAGACGGCTTTTCCCGGCGAACGCGGGTTGCAGCCACTGCGCGCGGTTGGCCAGCAGGGCGGCGTCGCTGCAATCGGGCAGTTCCAGTTCCGGCATCCAGCGCCGCAGCGATTCCACCCGTGCCTGCCATTGGCGCAGGCCCTCGGTCCACGGCAACGCCTGCAGGCCGAGTTCGGCGACAGCGTCGGTCAGCGCCTGCGCGGCGTGCTGCGGATCGACACGGCCGGCCGAGCGGCTGTCCAGCACGATGCGGTCGAAACGGGTCTCGCGCAGCGCTACCAGGGCGCGACGCTCGCTGTCCCAGCGCACCACGTCTTCGGTCACGAAGCGCTCCGGCCACGCTTTTCGCAGCTGGCCTTCATCCACCGGGGTGGCGCGCAGCAGCAGCGCATCGCGCGCTTCAAAGCGCAGTTCGCTGGCGACCAGCCAGGGTTCGCCGCGCAGGTCGCTCAATTCGTGCAGGCGCGCGCTGCGGCCATTGGCCAGCAGGTAGCGCAGCGGATCGCTGGGATGCTGGACGCCGATGCGGTCGGGGAAGGCATGCGCGAGCAGGTCGCCCAGTTCGTGCGCCTCGATGCTGGTGGGCGGGGTGGCCTCGCAGCGCAGGCGTCGACGCCACTGCTTGGCGGCCGCGTCGATGGCGGCCAACCCGCTACGGTTGGCATCGCCCGGCGCACGGCCATTGCGGAACGCCGCCAGCGCCCGCCAGCGTGCCGCCAACGCATCACCGCCCTGGCGCAGCGGATCGCGTGCCTCCAGCAGCGCGGCCAGATCGGCCGCCAGCGCCTGTGCACGGGCGTCCGGCGCGGCCAGCAGCATCGCCGCCATGCGCGGGTGCGTGCCCAGCGCCAGCACGCGGCGACCGAGCGCGGTGATCGCGCCGGTGTCCGACAACGCGCCCAGGCGTTGCAGCAGTTCGCGCGCCGCGCCCATCGGGCCGGCCGGCGGCGTGTCCAGGAAGCGCAGGTCGCTGCTGCCCCAGGCCGCCAGTTCCAGCGCCAGCCCGGCCAGTTCCACCTGGTCGATCTCGGCACGGCGCTGCGGTTCCAGTCGCTGCGACTGCGGCCACAGCCGCCAGGCCACGCCCTCGGCCACGCGCCCGGCACGGCCGGCGCGCTGGTCGGCCGAGGCCTGCGCGATGGCCACCACATCCAGACGGGTGAAGCCGCTGTTGGGGTCGTAGCGCGGTTCGCGCGCCTGGCCACTGTCGATCACCACGCGCACGCCAGGCAGGGTCACCGAGGATTCGGCCACGTTGGTGGCCAGCACCACGCGGCGACGACCATCACTTGCCGCTTGCAGTACGCGCGCCTGCTGTTCCACCGGCAGTTCACCGTGCAGGGCCAGCACCTCGACGCCGGCATCCAGCGATTCCTGCAGCCCGGCCTGCACGCGCGCGATCTCGCGCTGGCCGGGCAGGAACACCAGCAGGTCACCGGGGTGCTCGGCCAAGGCCTGCTGCACCGCCCGGCGCACCTGCAGTTCCAATGCCTCGTCGCGGCGCGCCGGGAAATGGCTGATCGCCACCGGGTAACTGCGGCCCTCGCTGCTCAAGCGCGGTGCATCGAGGAAGCGGGCCAGCCGTTCGCCATCCAGCGTCGCCGACATCACCACCAGGCGCAGGTCGTCGCGCAGCTGCGCCTGCACGTCCAGCGCCAGCGCCAGGCCAAGGTCACCACTGAGGTGGCGTTCGTGGAATTCATCGAACAGGATCGCACCGACCTCTTCCAGCATCGGGTCGTCCTGCAGCATGCGGGTCAGGATGCCTTCGGTGACGACTTCAATGCGCGTGCGCGCCGAGACCTTGTTCTCGAAGCGGATGCGGTAGCCGACCGTGCCACCGACCTCTTCGCCCAGCTGCCGCGCCATGAACAGCGCCGCGCTGCGGGCGGCCACCCGGCGCGGTTCCAGCAGGATGATCTTGCGGCCCTGCAGCCACGGCGCATCCAGCAGCGCCAGCGGCACCTGGGTGGTCTTGCCGGCGCCCGGCGGGGCTTCCAGCACCAGCCGCGGCTGTGCGGCCAGGTGCTGCTGGATCTGTGGCAGCAGTGGGGAGATCGGGAAGAGCGGGGCGTTCATGTGCAAAGGATAAGGGGCCACGGCGGGCGCAGGTACAATGCGCGGGCACTTTTCCCCCGCGATGACCATGCACCTGATCGATATCGGCGCCAATCTCACCCACGACTCCTTCGACCGCGACCGCGATGCCGTGCTGGACCGCGCGCGGCAGGCCGGCGTGGTGCAGATGGTGATCACCGGCGCCAGCCGCGAGCACTCGCCGCTGGCCCTGCAGCTGGCGCAGCAGCATCCGGGCTTCCTGTACGCCACCGCCGGCGTGCACCCGCATCATGCGGTGGAATACACCGAAGAATGCGATGCCGAGATGCGCGCGCTGCATGCCCACCCGGAAGTAGTGGCGGTGGGCGAGTGCGGGCTGGACTACTTCCGTGATTTCTCGCCGCGCCCGGCCCAGCACCGCGCGTTCGAACGCCAGCTGCAGCTCGCCGCAGACAATGGAAAGCCGCTGTTCCTGCACCAGCGCGACGCGCACGCGGATTTCATGGCGCAGATGAAGAACTTCGAAGGGCGCATCGGTCCGGCGGTGGTGCATTGCTTCACCGGCGAACGCGATGAACTGTTCGATTACCTGGACCAGGACTGGTACATCGGCATCACCGGCTGGTTGTGCGATGAGCGCCGGGGCGCGCACCTGCGCGAGCTGGTGAAGAACATCCCGGCCAACCGGCTGATGATCGAAACCGATGCGCCGTACCTGCTGCCGCGCACGCTGAAGCCGCTGCCAAAGGACCGCCGCAACGAACCGATGTTCCTCTCGCACATCGTGGAGGAACTGGCACGCGACCGAGGCGAGGACGTGGCGCAGACTGCAGCCAATGCGACCGCGGCGACACGTGCGTTCTTCCGCCTGCCCGACGCCGGTTGAACCGGTAGTGCCGGCCGCCGGCCGGCAATCAGACGGTGCTGCCGGCCAGCGGCCGGCACCACCGGTTCAAGCGCGAAGATCCGTATCTGCCAAGGCGCGCAGCCCTTCCCGATACGTCGGAAACTGCGGCTCCCAGCCCAGCGCTTCACGCGTGCCACGGCTGTCGATGCGCTTGCTGCTTTCGTAGAAGCGCCGCAGCGTCGGGCTCAGTGCTGGATCGTCCCACGCCACGGCGGGCGGCATCGCAAACCCGCCCAGCCGCGCGGCGAAGGCCAGCACGTCCTGCGGCGGTGCCGGCTCGTCATCGGACGGCAGGTACACGGCATGGGGTGTGGGCCGTTGCATCGCAGCGATGATCACCGCTGCCAGGTCCTGCACGTGCAGCCGGTTGAACACCAGGCCAGGCCGCACTACGTGGCGTGCAAGCCCCTGTGCCAGCTGCAGCAGGGCATTGCGTCCAGGCCCATACAGGCCGGGCAGGCGCAACACCGCCGAGGCGATGCCGCGTTGTTCGGCCAGTGAGCGCCACTGTGCTTCGGCGAGCCGGCGCTGCACGCCCGCGATCCCCGTGGCATCCGCAACGCTGGTTTCGTCGATCCAGCCGCCGGCCCGGTCGGCGTACACCGAGGTCGACGACAGATAGCCGACCCAGCGCAGCGCGGGGCTGGCCTGCAGTGCCGGCAGCAACAGGCGCAGTGCAGGATCGCCCTCGGCGTCGGGTGGCACGCTGCACAGCACGGCGTCGGCCTGCGCTACTTCGTCGAGCAGAGCCGGTGACAATGTCGCGTCGGTGCGCAGTTGAAGGCGCCGCACGCCGTCGTGTGGCGCCGACGCCGGATCGCGCACCGTGCCGGCCACATGCACGTCCCGCGCCTGCAGCTGCGCGGCCAGCACGCGTCCGCTCCAGCCCAGCCCGAGGATCAGCACCCTGGTGGGCAAGGCACCCGCGGGCGAAGCGAGGCTCACGCGCCGCGCAGCGCCTGGTAGGCCTGCAGGCTGCTGTAGGCGACCTGCAGCAGCAGGGCCTCCTGGTCGGCCTTGCGTGCGCGCGCCAGCATGTCGCCGACGATCTGTTCGGCCTCCACCTGCTGGCCGGCTTCCAGGTCGCGCAGCATCGATGCCTTCAGCGCCGAACCGGACTGGGTCAAGGTGGCGCGCGCGGTCTCCTGCGCAGCATCGGGAACCGGCTCACCGGCCGCTTCGGCCACGGCCAGGCATTCGTCGTACAGCCCACGCACGATGGCCTGCCCATCATCGGTGGCGACGATGGTGCCGATATCCGCGCGCAGCAGGCAGGTGGCCGCGGCCAGTGCAGTCAGGAAGGTGTACTTGATCCACTGCTCCTGGCCGATGTGCTCGCTGGCCAGATGCTCGAGGCTGGCCTGCGCACAGGCGGCGGCGAAGGCCTGCACGCGCGAGGAGATTCCTCCTCCATCACGTTCGCCGAAGGTGAGCTTGGCGGGCTTGCCGAGGTGCAGCACCGCGCCGTCGGCCGCCTTGGTGGCACTGATGAAGCACAGGCCGCCGAGTACCGCCTCGCGGCCGAAGCGCGCGTCGAGTGCGTTGTAGTGATGCAGCCCATTGAGGATCGGCAGCACGGTGGTGCTCGGCCCCACGGCCGGGGCGATGGCGTCGATCGAACTGTCCAGGTCGTAGGCCTTGCAGCTGAGGATGACCAGATCGAACGGCTTCTCCGCAGCCAGCGCGGGCAGGGCGTCGGCGGTGACGTGCTGCACCGGGAAGCGGGCATCGCCGATCGGGCTGCGGATGACCAGGCCGTCGCGGTCCAGCTGGGCCGCGCGTGCAGGGCGAACCAGGAAGGTGACGTCCACGCCAGCCTGGGCCAGCCGACCGCCGAAGTAACCGCCGGTACCACCGGCGCCGAGAATCAGGATGCGCATTGCACGTTCACCGTTTCTGGGGGAATCAGGCCTGCGATTGTGCCGGAGATTGCAGGCAAAAAAAGAGCCGGGCATTTGCCCGGCTCTACAGGTTTACGCCTCATCCACGCATGGCGTGGGTCCATCGTGTCGACCAAGGTCGACACCCACCAAAAGCGGGTCATGCCATCCAGACAGGTTGCGGAGACATGCCATCCAGACAGATCGCAGAGAACTGTCGAAGGCGGGGTGGGTCCGGTTGCGGGGGTGTCCGCGGCATGGATGCCGCGGCCAAGCCCCCATGGATGGGTTTACGGCGTCCCCCGTAACCGGACCCACCCTGCCATCCCGCTGGATGCATGCTGTTGCTTTTGCCGTTGAAGTTGATTCAGCGGGTGCAGGGCCGCAGGCCCTGCACGCCAAACTCAACTACGCATGCCCACGCCACGGCGCAGCAGCCACAGCGCAAGCGCCGTCAGCACCACCACGAACCCGATCATCAGCGCATAGGCCACCACCACCGGCACATCGCTGCTGCCCAGCAGGCCATAGCGGAACGCATTGACCATGTAGAAGATCGGGTTCGCATGCGTGGCCGCCTCCGCCCACGTCGGCAGCAGCTTCACCGAATAGAACACGCCGCCCAGGTAGGTCAGCGGGGTCAGGATGAAGGTCGGCACGATCGCCACGTCATCGAACTTCTTCGCGTATACCGCGTTGATGAAGCCGGCCAGCGAGAAGATCGTTGCGCCCAGGATCACCGTGGTCAGCGTCACCAGCGGATGCGGGATGCGCACCGGGGTGAAGAACATCGCGATGATCAGCACGATCACGCCGACCATCAGGCCGCGCAGCACCGCACCGGCCACGTAACCCCACAGGATCACCCAGTTCGGCATCGGGCTGACCAGCAGCTCCTCCACGTGGCGGCCGAACTTGGCGCCGAAGAACGATGAACTGATGTTGCCGTAGCTGTTCTGGATTACGCTCATCATCACCAGGCCCGGCACGATGAACTGCATGTAGCTGTAGCCGCCCATGTCACCCACGCGCGAGCCGATCAGGCCGCCGAAGATGAGGAAGTACAGGGTCATGGTGATCGCCGGCGGTACCAGCGTCTGGCCCCAGATGCGCATGATGCGGGCGACTTCGCGGCGCACGATGGTCATCAGTGCGACGCGGTTGCGCTGGCCGTCGGTCAGCTCGGTGGTGCTCATGCGGAGGTCTCCAGGTTGCCGGTGAGGCGCACGAACAGCTCCTCCAGGCGGTTGCTCTTGGTGCGCATCGAACGCACGCGGATGCCGGACTCGTTCAGCGTGGCGAACACGCGGTTGAGGTCCATCGCGCGCGGCATGTCGATATCCAGGGTGTGCGGGTCCGGTGCGGTCAGGGTCGCGCCCTCGATCATCGGCAGCTGCGCCGGCAGCTCACCGTCGATGTCCAGCAGGAAGCCTTCCACGTCCAGCTTGGCCAGCAGGGCGCGCATCGGCCCCTGCTCGACGATCTGGCCATGGTTGATGATCGCCAGGTGGCGGCACAGGTACTCGGCTTCTTCCAGGTAATGCGTGGTGAGGATGATCGTGGTGCCGGCCGCGTTGATCTCCTTCAGCACGCGCCACATGTCGCGGCGGATCTCGATGTCCACGCCGGCGGTCGGCTCGTCCAGGATCAGCAGGCGCGGGCGGGTCATCATCGCGCGCGCGATCATCAGCCGGCGCTTCATGCCACCGGACAAGGTGCGGCTCATCACCTGCGCCTTCTCCCACAGGTGGGCACGCTTGAGCTCCTCTTCGGCACGCTTCTCCGCTTCCTCGCGGGGCACGCCATAGAAGCCGGCGTAGTTCACCAAAATGTCGAAGGGCTTCTCGAACAGGTTGAAGTTGATCTCCTGCGGCACCAGGCCGATCAGGCGCATGGTGGCGCTGCGGTTGCGCACCAGGTCGCTGCCGAACACCTCCACCTGGCCCTCGCTGAGGTTGACCAGGGAACTGATGATGCCGATCAGGGTCGACTTGCCGGCGCCGTTGGGGCCGAGCAGGGCGAAGAAGTCGCCCGGGGCCACTTCCAGGGAAACCCCCTTCAGGGCCTGGGTGCCGTTGTCGTAGGTCTTGCGCAGGTCGCGCACGCGCAGGGCGGGCGCCGTTTCATTCTGGGATGCCAAGCTCGAAGCCTTCGCGCCCATGGGCTGGCGCTGGAGAGGGGGCGGGGAGGGGCTATTATAGAAGACCCCGAGGGCTTGCCCCGGCTACACACTGTCCCGAAAAGTCGTGCCTGTTCAATTCCCCCTCAAGCTGGTCGGCCGCCGCATGCTGGCCCCGACCGTCGGCCACTACCAGTTCGTGCGTGATGACGGACAGCCGCTGGATTTCCAGCCCGGCCAGTTCATCCAGGTCCATTTCAGCTACGCTGACGGCACCGAAACCAAGCGCAGCTACTCGCTGGCGACCCTTCACGACCACGCGCTGGGCCCGGGCGAGGCGGTGGATATCGCGGTCAGCTTCGTGCCCGGCGGCGCCGCCACGGCCCTGTTCGAGGCGCTGGAGCACGGTGGCCAGGTCAGCGCGTCCGGCCCTTACGGCCGCTTCTGCCTGAATCCCGGCGACCACAATGCCCGCTACCTGCTGATTGCCACCGGCACCGGCGTCACGCCCTACCGCTCGATGCTGCCACTGCTGGAAACGGCCATGGCCGAGCGCGGCGTGCAGATCGTGCTGCTGCAGGGCGCGCGCAGCCCCGGCGAACTGCTGTACAGCGAAGATTTCTACAGCTTCGCCGAAAAGCACGAGAACTTCCGTTATGTTCCGTGCCTGTCGCGCGAACTGCCGGCCGATCCGCATCCGGATGTGCAGCACGGCTATGTGCAGCAGGTGCTGTCCGGTTTCACGCCAGACCCGGCCACCGACATCGCCTACCTGTGCGGCAACCCGGACATGGTCGATGCCTGTGCCGAGCTGCTCAAGGCTGCCGGCCTGGGTAACCCGCAGATCCGCCGCGAGAAGTACGTCAGCAGCAAGTAAGTCAGGTAGCGCCGGCCGCTGGCCGGCAACCTCATGGCGTCCTGAAATGCCCACCGGAGGCGGCATCACGCCGCCCCCGGTGTCGTGACTCAGTACGCGATCCAGGCATCCCGCCAGGCAGAACCGGTGCCTGGGCGGTACGCCTCGGCATTGACGTTGCACCAGGCGCCTTCCGGGAACGGGCGGCAGGCATACAGCTTGCCGTCGGTGCCCTTCACCACGGTCTGGCCGGGCAAGTAACTGCCGATGCCGGCCGGGTACACATGGTCGAAGTCACCGCCCGGCGACGGCGTGCCCGGGTCCGGCACCTTCGTGTCGAGCTGGAAGCGATTGCCGCTCTTCAGGTACACGCGGTTGGCGGTGGCCGATGCAGCCGGCGTGATCACGCCATTGTCGAGCACGCCCACGCGCGCGTGCTGGGCGCTGTCATTGACCTTGCGCGCCAGCACCAGCGGCCACTGCGCGGCACCGGTCTGGCCGCTGGCCAGGGTGGCGTCCACGCGCTCGACATCGTTGCCGTTGGCATTGAACACGCGCAGCGCCAAGGTGGTGCCGATCGGCAGGTCGCCACGTGCGGTGACCGGGCCGGCATCCTGCCATTGCGGGGCCGGCGTGGTGCCGCCACCCTGGAAGCGCACGTCCATGCAGGTATAGAACGCCTCGGTCGAATCCGAGCGCTGCCAGGTGTTGTAGATCACGTGCTGGCCGCTGCGCTGCGGCAGGGTGCATTGCAGCTTGTAGGTGCCATCGGCCGACAGCGGTGTGTTGCCCAGCGTGCAGAACTCCTGCAGGTCGGCCCAGCGCAACGGGCTGCCCGGCTGCCAGCCTTCGCGGGTGACGAAGAAGCGCCAGTCACGCGTGGCATGCGGCGCGGTGGCCTTGAACACGAAGGTGAACTTGCCATTGGCATCGGGTTGGATCGGCGTGGTCTGCCAGTCGCTGCGGTCCACGTCCAGGCCGCGGAAGGTCGGGTTGTTGCCGCTGCACAGCTTGCCGTCGGGCACCACGGCCTGGTGGTTGCCGTTGGCGTTGGCCTGGTTGATGCCATTCCAGTCGTAGAACGCCTGCGAGCCACCGATCGCCTTGGCGGCCGCACAGGCCGGGTTGGTCGGGTTCTCCGGGTTGCCCTGGAAGCAGGCGTAGACGCGGCTGACCGGGGTGGTCATGGTGCCGTGGGCGGACGCCGTGCCAGCCAGGCACAGGCCTGCGGCGGCGAACGCGGTGGCCAGCAGCAACGGTGTGGATCGGAATGACATGGCGCATCCTTGTGGTCGTCGAAAGGGAGCGGTGACCGCAGGAGCTGCGCTGCGCGGCGGACTATCGGCGGCACCACGACGAGTATCGAGTCGCACTGCGGGCGGCCGAACCCTGGAAATGCCGATCCGTGACTGTGCATGTGAAGCCCTTCCCGCAGGCTTCACGCGGGGCTGAATGGATGCGCTGGCGATCACGGGATCGGCGTGGCATCGATCACGTCATGGAGATGACGCTACCTGGCATCCACGCCCACCCGTTCCGCCTGGCACGAGAAGCAACCCTGTGCCGCGTTGTGCAGTTGGACGAAGGCCACCGCCGGATCGGCGAAGAGGGCGTCCAGCTGCGCGGCGACCTCGGTGCCGGCGCAGAGCTGCGCGCTGCACATCAGCGCCGAGGCGTCATAGGCGCGCAACGAGATCATGCGGCGCTGCACATAGGGCGGCACCTCACCGGCGGGCAGCACGCAACGGCTGACGCCGCGCTGCACGAAGATCGGGCCGGATGCCTGATAGGGCGAGTGCCGCGGCAGGTTCACATGGGACAGCAGGAGCAGCTCGCTGCCGCTGGCCGGATCGCTCAGGCTGATCCGACAGGGATGGCCACCGTTCGCGCCGGCCCAGCGACGCTGGATGCCCAACGCGGCGAGGGCGGCATCGCTTTTCTCGAACAGGTGCTGGAACGGGCGGTGGTCGAGGCCACTGAGGTACCAGGCGTGCATCGGCGTCTCCTGAGTTTTCGCCGATTCTGCGCAGGCAGGCCCTGCCATGCTCGCCGTTTTCCGACCCGGCATCCGACAGCAGGTGGCGAGGACATCGGCGTCATCGCGGCAAAGCGCTAAGATGCGCGCGCCGCCGCAGCCGACGAACGCCGCATGTCCCTGGATTTCCCCACCATTGCCGTGCTTGGGTTCCTGCTCTGCATCGGCATCGCGGTGGGGTTCTCGCTGCTGCTGGTGGTGCTGCGCGGACAGCCGGTGCTGCGGCAGTGGACCGTCAGCCTGTGGCTGCTGACCCTGGGGGTGACCCTGTTGGCACTGCGGCCCTACCTGCCGCTGGTTCCTGCGGTGCTGGCCGGCAACGCCGCGATGGCCGGCTGTGGCCTGATGATGCTGCGCGGCGTGGCCCTGCATCTGGAGCAACCGCTGCCGGTGTGGCGACCGCTGCTGATTGCCGCTGCATTCATGGCCTGCATCTTCGCCTTCCTCGTGCTCTGGCCCGACCTGGGCCTGCGCCTGCAGGTGTTCAGCGTGTTCGCAATGATCGTCGATGGATGGATCGCCACGCTGCTGCTGCGCCATGCCCCGGTGCAGCAGCGCACCAGTTGCCGGCTGGCGGCAACCGTGTTCCTCGCCGAGGCCATGCTGTATGCCGTGCGCCTGTTCCTGCCAGTGGCGCCCGATGCCGGCGAGGACATCATGCGTACCGGGTCGCCGATGTTCGCCACCTACATCGCCGGGGTGATGCTGGAACTGGCGCGCTGCTTCGCGATGGTGCTGCTGCTGGTCGAGCGCATGCTGGTCGATCTGCGGCATACCGCACGCACCGATGGCCTGACCGGCCTGCTCAACCGCAGCGCGGTGCTGGCCGACGGCCAGGCGCAGTTGCAGCTGGCCCGACGGCAGGGGCAGCCCCTGGCGTTGCTGCTGGTGGATGTCGATCACTTCAAGCAGATCAATGACCGCTGGGGTCACCTGGCGGGCGACCAGGTGCTGCGCCACTTCGCCTCGGTACTGCAGCGCTGTGCGCAGGGATGGTCGGCCTTGCTGGGCCGCTACGGTGGCGAAGAATTCGTGCTGGTGCTGGCCGGCAGCGGGCAGGCAGAGGCAATGGGGCTGGCATCGCAGCTGCGGACCCGGTTGCAGCAGCACCCGGCGGCGCTGGCCAGCGGCGAGGTGGCGGTCACCGCCAGTGTCGGCCTGGCCATGGACGAGGGCCAGGGCGACCTGTCCACGCTGCTGGCGGCGGCCGATGCGGCGCTGTACCGGGCCAAGGCCGAGGGCCGGGATCGGCTGGCCTGCGCGGTGCCGGCGCCGATTTCGCCATTAACCATCGCCGCCGGCGCCGTGCCCGTGTAAGTTGAGTCACATCTTCCGCGGCAGCCCGTCGTGGTCGACAGGAACGTCCTCCAGGGGAAACACGCACGATGCAACGACACCACCTTGTGCTGGCCGGGATGCTGGCCAGCCTGATGCTTTCCGGCTGCAGCCAGCCGCCGTCGGCCGCTGGCAAGGGCGCCACCGATGCGCCCAGCCGCCGCTTCGGCACGATCGATTTCCAGCCCTGCAGCTTGTCCACCGTCGGCGCCAGCGCGAACGTGGAAGCGCAATGCGCTACCTTGCAGGTGCCCGAGGACCGCGCCCACCCTGACGGCCGCAGGATCGGCCTGCGCATCGCCTGGCTGGAGTCGGGCGACGGCGGCAGTGGCCAAGCGGACCCGGTGTTCTTCCTGGCCGGCGGCCCGGGCCAGGCCGCCAGTGAAGTGGCGGTCATCGTCGATACCGCCTTGCGCCAGGTGCGCAAGCAGCGCGACGTGTTCCTGATCGACCAGCGCGGCACCGGCGGCTCCAACCCGCTCAGCTGCCTGGGCGCGGACGGCAAGCCGATGCAGCTGGACGAGGATGCGGCACCGACCGAGGCCGTGATGCGCGACTTTGCGCAGCGCTGTGCGGCTTCCCTGCAGGGCCGTGCCGACGCGCGCTTCTACACCACCGCCGAGGCCATCGCCGACCTGGACGCGGTGCGCCAGGCGCTGGGCGTGGAAAAGCTGAATCTGGTGGGGGGCTCCTACGGCACGCGTGTCGCCCAGCGCTATGCGATCGCCTACCCGCAGCACACCCGCAGCCTGGTCATCGACGGCGTGGTCCCCAACGACCTGGTGGTCGGCGGCGAGTTCGCCAAGACCTTCGACAACGCGATCACCCTGCAGTCGGCGCAGTGCCGCAAGGATGCCGCCTGCAGCAAGCGCTTCCCGGTCGATACCCGCGAGCAACTGCGCAGCGTGGCCGATACGCTGCGCCGCACGCCGGTCACCGTGGACTACCGCGACCCGGGCACCAACGCGCCGCGGCAGGACGTGCTGACCCCGGACAGCGTGGTTGGTCTGGCCTTTGCTTTCTCCTATGTGCCGGAATATTCCTCGCTGCTGCCGCTGGTGCTGGACGAGGCCGCACAGGGCCGGTACGCGCCGCTGGCTTCGCTGGTGCGCGGCGCCACCCGCAGCATGGATTTCCAGATCAACCGCGGCATGCAGTGGTCGGTGATCTGCAGCGAGGATGCGCCGCGCTACCAAGCGCCGGCAGAGAGTGATGACGCACTGTTCGGTGCTGAAGCCGCGCGCGCCTTCTTCGCGGCGTGCCCGGTGTGGCCGCATCAGCCGGCCGCCGCCACGCTGACCGCGCCGTTGAAGTCGGATCTGCCGGTGCTGCTGCTCTCCGGCGAACTGGATCCGGTCACCCCACCGCGCTATGCCGAACAGGTACTCAAGGGTCTGCCCAACGGCCGCGCGCTGGTCGCCCGCGGGCAGGGCCACGGCACGCTCACTGCGGGCTGCATGCCGCGCCTGCTCGGCCAGTTCATCGATACCACCGATGCCAAGGCGCTCGATGCCCGCTGCCTGGATACGCTGAGCTACGTGCCGGCGTTCACCTCGTTCAACGGATGGACCCCATGATCGTCGCTGATAATCTGCACAAGGCCTTCGACACCCGCACCGGTCGCATCCAGGCGGTGTCCAACGTCGGCTTCCGTGCCGCCGATGGCCAGATCACCGGCCTGCTCGGCCCCAACGGCGCCGGCAAGACCACCACCATGCGCATGCTGTACACGCTGATGACGCCCGACCAAGGCAGCATCAGCGTCGACGGCATCGATGCCGCGCGCAATCCGGTGGAGGTACGCCGCCACCTTGGCGTGCTGCCGGACGCGCGCGGTGTCTACAAGCGGCTGACCGCCCGCGAGAACATCGCCTACTTCGGCGAGCTGCACGGCCTGTCCGCGCAGCGCATCCGCGAACGCATCGAGGTGTTGTCGCACGCGCTGGACATGGGCGACATCCTCGATCGCCAGACCGATGGCTTCTCGCAGGGACAGCGCACCAAGACCGCCATCGCCCGCGCGCTGGTGCACGACCCGCGCAACGTCATCCTTGATGAACCCACCAATGGCCTGGACGTAATGACCACGCGCGCGTTGCGCCGGTTCCTGCTGGGCCTGCGCGAAGAGGGGCGCTGCGTGATCCTGTCCAGCCACATCATGCAGGAGGTGGGCGCGCTGTGTGACCACATCGTGATCATCGCCAAGGGCACGGTGATGGCCTCCGGCAGCGCTGACGAACTGCGCGCGCAATCCGGCGAGGTCAACCTGGAAGATGCATTCGTGAAACTGATCGGCAGCGAAGAGGGCCTGCACGCATGAGCATGATGTCGACCCTGATGACGGTGATGCGCAAGGAACTGCGCGACCTGTCGCGCGACCGCCGCACGCTTGCGCTGACTCTGCTGTTCGGCCCGTTGCTGTACCCGCTGCTGATCCTGGGCATGGGCAAGCTGTCCGAAAGCCGTGTGCGCACCCAGATCGAGCAACCGTTGCAGATTCCCACCATCGGCGCCGAGCACGCGCCCAACCTGGTCCGCTTCCTGGCCGCCCAGGGCCTGAATGCCACTGCCGCGCCGAAGGACCTGGCCGAGGCCATCCGCTCGCAGGAGATCGACGTGGCGTTGCGCATCAGCCCGGACTTCGGCAAGGACTGGGCTGACGGCAAGCCGGCGCTGGTCGAGGTAATCCGTGACAGCACGCGGCGTGCCGCCGAGGTGCCCAGCGCTCGCCTGCAGGCGGCGCTGGCCACCTACAACGGCCAGGTCGGTGCGCTGCGCTTGATGGCGCGCGGCATCGATGCCCAGGTCGCACGGCCGCTGGACGTGGCCAGCCAGGACATGGCCAGTGCCGAAGCCAAGCGCGGCCTGATGCTGTCGGCGTTGCTGCCGATCCTGCTGACCCTGACCTCGTTCCTGGGCGGCGCCTATCTGGTGATGGATACCACCGCCGGCGAGCGCGAGCGGCAATCGCTGGAGCCGCTGCTGGCCACGCCGGGGTCACGCAGCGCCATCGTCAGCGGCAAGATCGCTGCCGCCTGCATGGTCGGCTTCGCCTCGCTGCTGCTGACCCTGGCCGCGTTCAAGGTGAGTGCGCAGATCGCCCCAGGCAACATCGGCCGCCAGCTCAACATGAACATCATGGCGATGGTGCAGATGCTGCTGGTGATGCTGCCGATGCTGCTGATCGGCACCTCATTGCTGACCTTCCTGGCCGCTGCGGCCAAGAGCATGAAGGAAGCACAGAGCCATATGACCTGGTTGATGCTGCTGCCGATGCTGCCGGGCTATGCGCTGATCGCCTACCCGGTGAAGAGCCAGCCGTGGCAGTACGCGGTGCCGTTCCTGTCGCAGAACCAGATGCTGCTGAAGGTGATCCGCCACGAGACCATCACCCCCTCGGTGTGGGCGATCTACCTCGGCGCCAGCCTGGGCCTGGCCGCCGTGCTGTGGTTCGCCGCCGTGCGCCGCTACCACAACGAACGCCTGGCGATCTCCGGCTGACCGCAGGGTAGTGCCGGGCCATGCCTGGCGGATCTGAAACGAGGCCCGGTCATTCCGGGCCTCGTTGTTCCGGGCTCGGTTCATGGGGGGCCAGGGTGATGGGGACAAGTATCGCGCCAACCATGGTCAACGGTTCTGTGGCGACCGATGCGGGTGCGCGCATCGGTAAGAAATATTGCAAAAGTGATGGGGTGACGCGGGCTGTCGTTTCTCCCTCTTAATGCTCGGGGCATCGGGCCGTACCGTGGCATCACACTTCTTCACCGTGATCCAATGGACCTGGACTCACCCCACGCCGCCCCCGTCGACATGGGGCACCGCACCTTCCTCACGCAGACGCATGGCATCGTCGATCAGGTGTGGGTCGCTACCGCGCAGTTCGCCGATCTTCCGGTCGAACCGCTGAACCCACCGCAGCTGGGCAGGCGGCTGCACCTTCCGCCGCTTCTGGTGCCACTGCACGCGCTCTCATGGCAAGCGCGGCTTGAACTGCTTGAACGCGCCGATGCCCACCTGCGCGATCGCGGTCGGCCACTGTTCTGCACCCTGCTTGTGAGTGACGCACCCGACCGGGTTCGAAACCACCTGATGAGCCGCATGGCGCCCCTGCGCCCGCGTACCGGCAGGGTGCTGTTCCGCGTACACGACGCACGGGTATTCCGTCATCTCCGGTGGATGCTGGCACCCTCCCAGATGGCACAGTTGATGGGGCCGATTTCGGCCTGGACCTGGCATGAGCCACTGGGAAATACGTGGCGCACTCAGCAGCGCCCGGCCACCGAGGGTTCGCCTGGTCCGTTGATCCACCCTGATCAATGGGACGACCTGGCCCAGATCGCCTGCATCAACGGTTGCCTGAGAGACCTCGCAGACGCGGGCGCCGGCCACGCCAGCTCGCTGCTGCCCGCCTTGCGGCAGGCGATACGCGAGGCGAAGAGCGTGGGGCTGCAGGATCTGGACGATCTGCAGGTGTACGCGCACCAGCGTCTGCGTGATGGCGATGGGGCGGCCCAGCAAGCGGCACTCAGCCTGCGGCTCAAGCGTGTCCACCAGCAGGGAATGTCCTATCGCATGGCCTGTCAGCTGGAACGACAGCACGGTCTGCGGACGGAGGCGGCATGACTGGGCCCGAGACCCACCCCGACTACTGCCCGAACTGCATCACATCGGGCTTGCCGCTGCTGCTTTCGCGCTACGCGGTGGCGCGGGCAGACGATGAGGTGCGCGAAGCTGCGCCCACGCTGCAGGCACCGTTCGACGACATCAGCAACGCACAGCCTTTGCCAGCGGATGCAGCGCACTACACGCTTCGCCTGCTACGGGGCGGCTATGTCTACAGCTACCATCAGGCGCGCGACGAGTGGAAAGCGTGGCAGTTGAACGAATACGGAGACCTGAGTGCATTCGACATCCGTGATCTGACCCCGCCACCCCAGAACGACACGCAGCCGGCGAGGTGTTCGCGCCACGGCGAGACGTTGCTGTCCAAGTGCATCATCGTGCCCGACGCCGGCCAGGCAACCCTGTTGTGGCTGGCCTACAGCAGCGCACCGTGGACGCGAAGAGTGTGGCAAAAGCATAAGGACGAGGCCTATCGCCAGCAGCATATGCGGTGCGTTGATCTTGCTGCGTGGCGCAAAGGAGCTTCTGTGCAAGCGCACGTGGCCGGTCTTGGCCATGCCCTGAGCCAGGTGGCCGAGCTGCACCTCGCCAAGCCATCCACGACATTGACAGTCTCACGCGATGACCGGGGCGTGCAGGGCATTCCGGCGATCCATGCGGTTCCCGGTGTGCATGCATTCGAGTACAGCCTGGATCAATGGGCAAACTACTCCACTGCGCAAGTCGACCTGTTGATCGCACAGGCCAACATAGCTGCCGGTCATCCGCAGGCATCGCCGCCTGCGCTGGTGGCACTGGACGATCCGATCGGCATCATTTCCGATCTCAACCAGCTCGCCACCGAACGCATTCTTGAATGGGAGGCCGAGCCCGAGCGATGGGAGAGCGTTCAGTCTGCCTCGTCCATCTCGTTGATTGAGGGCGCCGTGCGGCATGGCGCATTCGAGGATGTCGCGTACCGCCGTAGAGAGGCCGCCCTGTTCGGTCGTGGTGTGGTCAGCATCCTGAGCGGAAAAACCAACGCGGAACAGTTGGCCAGGCCCTTGCAGGCGTGGAATCACGACATATTTGCGGTCGAGGATGAGGAGGAAGTGCTGGTAAAGGCCGACAAGTCCTGGCGCAAGTACAGCCGCCATCTGCGCCAGGGTGATGCACACACGCACTGGCTCGAGCAGGTCTACGCACCTGCGCAGGCGCGGTTCTATGAAGACACCGTGGCCGATCTGGATCGAGCATGCATTGCCTGGTGGCAGGCGCCGGCCTTCAAGCAGCACATGCAAAGCAACTACGACAGCAAGGACAGCACAAGCGGCGTGCTCTACCAGGAAGTGGTGACCAACCTGCTGCGTGACTCAACCTCGCGCGGCCTGATCATGGGCTATCTGCTGGAGCGTCTGCAGCAGGATGACGTGAAGGACCCGGGAGCCATCTTCCTGCGAGCGCAGATGTGGAATCAGGATGCGTTGCTGAAGATCTGGAAAGACACCATGGAGAAGGCGAGTGTTGCACCGGGTACGCGGGACTGGCTGACAGCGGCCAACGGCCTGTCAAATGCGCTCAAGGCGATGCTGGATGCAGAATCCGCCGGAAAGCTGGGTGCGATGTTCCAGGGTACGGCCAAGCTGGTGGAGCAACTTTCCGGCCCCCTGACACAGATGATTGGCCGAGGAATGGGGCAGGTATTCGAAGGCGGCGCCATGCTGTTGCCCACCCGCATGCAGGTGGGGATGCTGACTGCACTCGCCCAGTCGGCATCACCCGGCAGCGAACTGGTGGATCTGAGTGGGCACACGACGCCCAAGCGCGCACGTAATGCCTTGGCGATGGTGGTCAGCGAGCGCGCCGGGTTGAATGCGGCCAGCCAGGCGCGTGCCGTGGCCGCGCACGCTGTTGCCGCGGCCGACGCGGACATGGACGGGAAGCGTTTCAGGATCGGACTGGTTGCCTTGGTGGACAGCGACCAGTTGCGTCTTTTCAAGGCGCTGAATGCCAAGGCAGTGATCACCGGCACGTCGCGTCATGCCGAACTGGCGCGAACGCTG
>NZ_JAXAXL020000028.1:0-35735 GCF_047497515.2 Stenotrophomonas maltophilia | reverse complement strand
TTCGTTCTTCATCCGACACCACACACTGCTTTTGCCTTTGCCATCCGCTCTGCCTCATTAACCTGTCGAGGCCGGGGCGGTGTGGGTTGGCAGGGGTGTCCGCGGCATGGATGCCGCGGCCAAGCCCCCAAGGACGGGTTTACGGCGTCCCCTGCCAGCCCACACCGCCCCGGCCCATCCACGGCACCACGAAGCGCCAGCGCTTTGGCTGTTGCAGTTGCAGTTGCGCCTCTGCCTGCCGCAGGCATCGGCCCTCCCACCACCCGCACCCGATACAATGGCCATCTGCCGTAGCCCGGCATCCCGTCCCTGAGCCAAAGAGTTGCCCATGTCCATCGTCCGCATGACCGACCTCGACCTCTCCGGCAAGCGCGTGCTGATCCGCCAGGATCTGAACGTGCCGATCGAGAATGGCCGCATCACTTCCGAACAGCGCATCACCGCTTCGCTGCCGACGCTCAAGCGCGCGCTGGAGCAGGGCGCGGCGGTGATGGTCACCTCGCACCTGGGGCGCCCGAAGGAAGGCGTGTGGAGCGAGGCCGATTCGCTGGCGCCGGTCGCCGCACGCCTGTCCGAGCTGCTGGGCCGCGAAGTGCCGCTGGTGCGCGACTGGGTTGATGGTGTCGACGTGCAGCCGGGCCAGCTGGTGCTGCTGGAAAACTGCCGCATGAATGTCGGCGAGGGCAAGGACGACGAGGCCCTGTCGAAGAAGTACGCCGCGCTGTGCGACGTGTTCGTGATGGACGCGTTCGGCACCGCGCACCGCGCCCAGGCCTCGACCCACGGCGTGATCCGCTTCGCGCCGGTCGCCGCTGGCGGCCCGCTGCTGATGGCCGAACTGGACGCGCTGGCCCAGGCGCTGGGCGCGCCGGCCAAGCCGTTGCTGGCCATCGTCGCCGGCAGCAAGGTCAGCACCAAGCTGGAACTGCTGGCCAACCTGGTCGGCAAGGTCGATCAGCTGATCGTCGGTGGCGGCATCGCCAACACCTTCATCGCTGCCGCTGGCTTCAACGTTGGCAAGTCGCTGTACGAACCGGACCTGCTGGATACCGCGAAGAAGATCGTGGCCGATGCCAAGGCGCGTGGCGCTGACATTCCGCTGCCGGTCGACGTGGTCACCGCCAAGCAGTTCCTGCCCGATGCCGTGGCTGAAGTGAAGGCGGTGGACGCTGTTGCCGAAGACGATCTGATCCTGGACATCGGCCCGCAGACCGCCGCGCAGTACGCGCAGCTGATCGAAAAGGCCGGCACCGTGGTCTGGAACGGCCCGGTCGGCGTGTTCGAGTTCGAGGCCTTCAGCAAGGGCACCGAAGCGCTGGCCCGCGCCATCGCCAGCTCGAAGGCGTTCTCCATCGCCGGCGGTGGTGACACGCTGGCCGCGGTCGACAAGTTCGATATCGCCAAGGAGGTCAGCTACATCTCCACCGGTGGCGGCGCGTTCCTGGAATTCCTGGAAGGCAAGACCCTGCCGGCGGTTGCCGCGCTCGACGCGCGCGGCGCATGAGTGCCGACCCGCGCAAGGATGTCCTGTTCTTCGACCTCGACGGTACGCTGATCGATTCGCAGGTCGGCATTACCGCGTGCATCGCCTATGCGCTGCAGAAGATGGACCATCCGGTACCGCCGCAGGCGACGCTGCTGGGCTGGATCGGTCCGTCGCTGCGCACCACGTTCGCGCCGTTGTTCATTGAACCGGCGCGGGTGGAACAGGCGGTGGGCTATTACCGTGAACGCTTCGATGCCGAGTGCTGGCGCGAGCACACGGTGTACCCGCAGGTGGAAGACACCCTGCGCACGCTGCATGGTCGTGGCCACCGCCTGGCGGTGGTCACCGCCAAGAACGAACCGCATGCGCGCCGTATCCTTGCCCACCTGCCGTTCGGCGGGTTGTTCGAGGAGATCATCGGTTCGACCCTGGACGGCTCGCGCAGCCACAAGCCGGAGCTGGTCGGCGAGGCGTTGCGCCGGCTGCAAGTGCAGCCCGCACAGTGCTGGATGATCGGCGATCGCCGCATGGATATCGAAGGCGCACGCCACCACGGCCTGCGCAGTGTCGGCGTGCTGTGGGGCTTTGGCGGCGAAGCGGAACTCACCGAAGCCGGCGCCGGCCAGTTGGCCCATGAGCCGGCACAGCTGGAAACGCTGCTGGCCTAGCTTTCTGTAGCGCCGAGCCCTGCGCGGCTGCTTCAGCGCATGCCCAGCCGGGCAGGGGCTCGACGCTACAGAACGCCCTGCGCCAGCGTATGTCCGGACCATGTCCGTTCCATGACCCGCGAAGTCAGGCGGCACAAGGCTGTAACCGTATACATGCGGCGTGAAGGATGTGCTAATTTCCGTTCTTTATCGGGAGAGGCCCCTTCACCATGTTCGAGCGTCAGCGTCGCACCAAGATCCTTGCCACCCTCGGTCCGGCTACCGATCCGCCGGGCGTGCTGGAGGATCTGTTCCGCGCCGGCGTCAACGTGGTGCGCCTCAACTTCAGCCACGGTGACCCCTCCGGCCAGGCCAAGCGTGCCGCCGAAGTGCGTGCCGCTGCGGCCCGCGTGGGCGTGGAAGTGGGCATCCTGGCCGACCTGCCGGGCCCGAAGATCCGCATCGAGCGCTTCGCAGAAGGCAAGGTGCAGCTGAAGGCGGGCGACCGCTTCGACCTGATCGCCAGCGAGAACGCCGGCCCGGGCACTGCCAGCCAGGTCGGTGTCAGCTACCTGGGCCTGCCGCAGGACGTGGGCCCGGGCGATGTGCTGCTGCTCGACGATGGCCTGATGCAACTGCAGGTGGTCGAGGTGCAGGGCGAGCGCATCATCAACACCGTGCTCAACGATGGCGCGCTGTCCGACCGCAAGGGCCTGAACAAGCAGGGCGGTGGCCTGTCGCTGGGGGCGCTGACCGAGCGCGACAAGGAACTGATCGGCATCGTCGCCAAGATCGGCGTGGACTTCATCGCCGTATCGTTCTGCCGCAATGCGCAGGACATGAATGATGCGCGTGAGATCGCCGAATCGCATGGCTGCTACGCCGCACTGGTGTCCAAGATCGAGCGCACCGAAGCCATCGAGAACCTGGAAGAGATCGTCGAGGCCAGCGACGTGGTGATGGTGGCCCGTGGCGACTTGGGTGTGGAGATCGGCGACGCCGAACTGCCGGGCCTGCAGAAGAAGATCATCAAGGCCTCGCTGGCGCAGAACAAGGTGGTGATCACCGCCACGCAGATGCTGCAGTCGATGGTGGAAAGCCCGATCCCGACCCGCGCCGAAGTGCTGGACGTGGCCAACTCGGTCATCGACGGTACCGATGCGGTGATGCTCTCGGCCGAAACCGCCGCCGGTGCCTATCCGGTCAAGGCCGTGGAAGCGATGGCGCGCATCTGCCTGGGCGCCGAGCGCCAGTTCCAGACCGAGACCGACTTCAACGCCTCGCCGCGCAACCTGGAACGTGCCGACCAGGCCATCGCCATGGCGACCATGTTCCTGTCGCAGCATGTGGGCGTGCGCGCGATCGTGGCAATGACCGAATCCGGCGGTACCGCACGCTACCTGTCGCGTTTCCGCGCCAAGGCACCGGTGTTCGCGGTGACCCGCCACGACGGTGCACGTCGCCAGATGGCGCTGATGCGCGATGTCTATCCGATCAATTTCGACAGCCGTGGCCTGACCCCGCGCGAAGCCGCACGTGGCAGCATCCGCCTGCTGGTGGAATCGGAACTGCTGCAGGCCGGTGACCGCGTGGTGTTCACCAGTGGCGAGCACATGGAAACCCTGGGTGCGACCAACACCCTGCGCCTGCTGGAAGTGGGCGAAGACGGCCGCGCCAGCGGCCTGGGCGATCTATAAGCCCTGACGGTATCGGGTCGGAGCCGCTGCGCGGATCCGACCCGGGGTCAGATCCCCGGAGGGGCCCTGACCCCCAGCGATAGGACATTGCTTGTCCGGTGCAGACATTGGAAGCGTTTCCACCCTGGCCTCCACGGCGAGGCGACGGGCAGCAGGGCTATACTTACGTTTTTCCCGCACCCGCCACAGGAAATACATGAGCATCGAACAGCTGGCCGAAACCGCCCAGGCCATGGTCGCCCCGGGCAAGGGCATCATCGCGATCGACGAATCCACCGCTACCATCGCCAAGCGTTTCGCTGGCGTCGGTATCGAGAATACCGAGGAGAACCGTCGTGCCTACCGCGAGCTGCTGCTGACCACGCCGAAGCTCAACGAGCACATTTCCGGCGCCATCCTGTACGACGAAACCATCCGCCAGTCGACCAAGGACGGCGTGCCGTTCGCCAAGTACATGGCCGACCACGGCATGATTCCGGGCATCAAGGTGGACAAGGGTGCGCACCCGCTGGCCGGCTGCCCGGGCGAGCTGGTGACCGAAGGCCTGGACGGCCTGCGCGAGCGCCTGCAGGAGTACTACAAGCTGGGTGCGCGCTTCGCCAAGTGGCGTGCGGTGATCAACATCGGCGAAAGCATTCCGTCGGGCACCTGCATCGAGTCCAATGCGCATGCGCTGGCCCGCTATGCGGCGCTGTGCCAGGAATGCGGCCTGGTGCCGATGGTCGAGCCGGAAGTGATCATGGACGGCGACCACGACATCGAGACCTGCTACGAAGTCACCGAAGCCACCCTGCGTTCGCTGTTCGATGCGCTGTACCAGCAGAACGTGCTGCTGGAAGGCACCATCCTGAAGGCATCGATGGTCATCTCCGGCAAGGGCTGCGACGAGCAGGCCGACGTCGAGGAAGTGGCCGAGTCGACCGTGATGTGCCTCAAGAGCACCGTGCCGGCGATCCTGCCGGGCGTGGTGTTCCTGTCCGGTGGCCAGAGCGACGAGCAGTCCACCGAGCACCTGAACGCGATGAACCAGCTGGGCAACCTGCCGTGGCCGCTGAGCTTCTCCTACGGCCGCGCCATGCAGCAGGCGGCACTGAAGCTGTGGGCCAAGGACATGAAGGGCAACTACGCTGCTGCCCAGAAGACCGTGTACGAGCGCGCCAAGGACAACGGCCTGGCCGCGCTGGGCAAGTGGAACGGCTGATCGGTTCCATCGCTGGATGAAAAGGCAACGCCGGCATCATGCCGGCGTTTGCTTTTGCGGGTATCTTTTCCGCGCCCGCGTACCCGGCCGGTACGTGGGCATTACATGGAAGGCCAAGGAGAAACAACATGCGTCTGGCAGCACTCACACTGGCCGTTGCCGCGGCCCTGGTCGCCGGCGGCTGCAACCGCATCGGTACGGGCATGGATGCGGGCAAGGCTGCACCGCTCGAATTCGACAAGCCGGTGTCCGGCGAGATCACCACGCGCAGCGGCATCAATTTCAACGACGGCAGCCACCACCAGCTTTACCAGATCACGCTGGACGACAAGGAGCTGGTCGGCCTGAAGCTGACCGGTGCGCTCAACGGTTCGATCGCCGTGTTCAACAACGGCAGCCTGGTATCCACCAGCAATACCCTTTACGAGCGCGAAGGTGATGTCTCGCTGGCATTCCGCGCCAATGGCGGCGGCACCTACCAGGTGGCCGTCAATGCCGATGGCCCGTCCGAATTCGGTCCGTACCGCCTGCGCGCCGAAAAGCTGAAGCCGTACGACGGCAAGCCATTGGTGGGGAGCGGCGAAATCGTCGACATGCTGGCCAGCGATTCGCAGGACTACACCTTGCAGGTGGAGAAGGAAGGCCTGTACGAGATCCGCCTGGTGTCGGATGTCTTCGATCCGGTGCTGAAGGTGTCCGGCCAGGGCGTGGATGCCGAGAACGACGATGGCGGTGACAGCGCCAACTCGCGCCTGAGCCTGTCGCTGAAGCCCGGCAAGTACACCCTGAGCGCGCGCGGCCTCGGTGACGGCGTCAATGGCATGTTTACCCTGTCGGCCACCCGCATTGAACTGCCGGGCAATCTGGTCGAGCGCGATGGCACGCCACTGCCGGCCTCGGGCAGCGTGTACACCATGCTCGACAACGAAGGTCGCCGCCGCTTCCTGCTGACCCTGGATCGTCCGGCCGACGTGCGCCTGGATGCGATCTCCAGCCAGGTCGACACCGTGCTGCGCGTGGTCGGCGCCGACGTCGAGCTGTCCGACGACGATGGTGGCAACGACACCAATGCACGCCTGGTGGAAACGCTGCCGGCCGGTCACTACACGGTCGACGTGTCCAGCCTGAACAATGGCGCCGGGCTGGTGGAAGTGCGCGTGCAGGTGGCAGGCGCCAGCGCCGATGATGCGGCCGCCGTGGAGGCGGTCAGCCCCTGAGGTAGATCCACGCGATGCGTGGATGGTACTGACCGCACAACGGAAAAGGCCGGGCAATGCCCGGCCTTTTCCCGTTCTTCCAGTCCGTTGCTCAATGCGCGGCGGCGAGGCCCGCATCACCCAGCGGCGGCAGCATCGTGCTGCGCGGCTCGCTTTCAGTGTTCTGCCCGGCCGCCGCCAGCGCCTGCTGGTAGGCCTTGGCGGTGGCGGTATTGAACGCAACCAGCACGATGCGCATCGGCTGTGCATGGCTGCGCTGCCACGCCAGTGTTTCGGTCACCGCGATCTGCGCGGCCTGGTACAGCGGATAGCCGTACACGCCGCAGCTGATCGCCGGGAACGCGATCGACTGCACGCCCAGCGACTCGGCCAGCTGCAGTGACTTCCAGTAGCAGTTGGCCAGCAGTGCCGGTTCGTCGCGCTGGCCGTCGTGCCAGACCGGTCCCACGGTGTGCAGTACATGCCGTGCGGGCAATGCGTATCCGGCCGTAGCGCGCACCTCGCCGGTCGGGCAACGCATGCCCGGGCGCAGCTCCGGCAACTGCTCGCACTCGGCCAGCAAGGCCGGGCCGGCGGCGCGATGGATCGCACCGTCTACACCGCCGCCACCGAGCAATGTTTCATTGGCCGCGTTGACGATCGCATCCACCGCCAGGGTCGTGATGTCGCCCTGCCAAACTTCGATCTTCATGCGTCCGTCTCCTGCCTGTGAGGTGATCCGCGCAGCATCTGCGCTGGCTGTCACCACGGTAGGGGACAGGGCATCGATACTGCGTCATGACCGTCTCACGCGCTGCGATCCGACGGCCTTCACGCACGATGGCGGGCGGTGCCTTCATGCAGGCTGAAGCGAAACGGGGTCGGAGCCCTTTCCCTGCGGAAAAGGAATCCGACCCCAGGCATCCAGCAGGAGGGGGTCAGATCCTTTTTCCGGATGGAAAAGGCTCTGACCCCGGGTGTCACGGCAGGCCGGCCAGCCAATCGTCGTCGGAGCCTTCATTCACATCGGCAAACAGCGGCGTGGAGAAGTAGCGCTCGCCGGTGTCGGGCAGCATCGCCAGGATCACGGCGCCCGGTTCAGCACGCGCGGCCACGTCCAGCGCGCTGGCCACGGTGGCGCCGGCGGAGATGCCGACGAAAATGCCTTCTTCAGCAGCCAGGCGTCGTGCGGTGGCAATGGCGCGGTCATCTTCGACCGACACCAGTTCATCCACCACGGCGCGGTTGAGCACGTCGGGCACGAAGTCCGGCGTCCAGCCCTGGATCTTGTGCGGCTTCCAGTCATCGCCCTTGAGCAGAGCGGCGCCGGCCGGCTCGGTGGCAATGATGCGGGTCTGCGGGCGCGCGACCTTCAGCACTTCACCGACACCGGTGAGCGTACCGCCGGTACCCCAGCCACTGACGAAATAGTCCAGCCGCTTGCCGGCGAAGTCGCGCAGGATTTCGGCGGCGGTGGTGTTGCGGTGATACGCCGGGTTGGCCGGGTTGGCGAACTGGCTGGCGAGGAACCAGCCATGCTCTTCGGCCAGCTCGCGCGCCCTGCGCACCATGCCGCTGCCGCGTTCGGCGGCCGGGGTCAGGATCACCTTGGCGCCATAGGCGCGCATCAGCTTGCGGCGTTCCACCGAGAAGGTCTCGACCATGGTGGCCACGAACTTGTAGCCGCGCGCGGCGGCGACCATCGCCAGCGCCACGCCGGTGTTGCCCGAGGTGGCCTCGACGATCGTGTCGCCCGGCTTGAGCAGGCCACGTGCTTCGGCATCGAGGATGATCGCCAGCGCCAGGCGGTCCTTCACCGAGCCGCCCGGGTTGAACGACTCGACCTTGGCGTAGAGGCTGACCTGCGGTGGCGCCAGGCGCTGCAGCTTGACGATGGGGGTGTTGCCGACGGTATCGAGGATGGAGTCGTACAGGGCCATGGAAGCGCTCCGGAAACGGGGCCTCGCCGGGCTTCGGCG
The DNA here is from genome assembly GCF_047497515.2 of Stenotrophomonas maltophilia. Classification (GTDB taxonomy): domain Bacteria; phylum Pseudomonadota; class Gammaproteobacteria; order Xanthomonadales; family Xanthomonadaceae; genus Stenotrophomonas. The sequence goes on along the minus strand of NZ_JAXAXL020000028.1, from coordinate 27,529 downwards.
GGCGAAGGGGGAGGGCTGGCTGTTCAGGCCAGCGGCTGCCGGCTGACCGTAGCGCCGGCATATGACGCCCGGAAATGACCAGATACCTTTCTTAAACAACCTTTGGTTATAAGCTGGTGACGGCAATTGACCCTAGAGTGGACCTCCGCCCCATGCCGCCTGCCTGCCCATGACGCTGACACAGCTGCGCTACCTGGTTGCCATCGCCGACGCCGAGCTGAACATCACGCTGGCCGCCTCGCGCGTGCACGCGACCCAGCCAGGCCTGTCCAAGCAGCTCAAGCAGCTGGAGGACGAACTTGGCTTCCTGTTGTTCGTGCGCAAGGGGCGCAGCCTGGAATCGGTCACCCCGGCCGGCACCGAGGTCATCGCCCGCGCCCGCGCGGTACTGGCCGAGGCCAACAACATCCGCACCTATGCCGCCAATCAGCGTCGTGAGAGCCAGGGCCAGCTGATCCTGACCACCACCCACACCCAGGCGCGCTTCGTGCTGCCGCCGGCGGTGGCGGCGATCAAGCAGGCGTACCCGCAGGTCAGCGTGCACCTGCAGCAGGCCGGTGAAGCCGACGCGCTGGACCGCTTGAACCAGGGTGATGCCGATATCGCCATCATCAGCACCGCCGGTGGTGAGCCGACCGATGGCATCGCCGTGCCGCTGTTCCGCTGGCGCCGCCTGGTGGTGGTGCCCAAGGGCCATCCACTGGATCGCGCCGGCCGCGCGCCGGACCTGGCCGCGTTGGCCCGGCAACCGCTGATCAGCTACGAATCTTCGACACGGCCGAACTCGTCGTTGCAGCGCGCGTTCGCCGCCAGCGGCCTGGTGCCGGACCTTGCGTTGACCGCGCTGGATGCGGACCTGATCAAGACCTACGTGCGTACCGGGCTGGGCGTGGGGCTGCTGGCGGAGATGGCGGTCAGTGCCAATGATGAAGACCTGCGCGCGTGGCCGGCCCCGGCGCCGATCACCGAGTGCATCGCGTGGGCGGTGCTGCCGCGCGACCGCGTGCTGCGCGATTACGCGCTGGAGTTGGTGCATGTGCTGGCCCCGCAGATCGATCCGCGCGATCTGCGGCGGGTGCTGGATGGCAACCAGGCTGCGGCGTGGCCGGTTCCCCCGACCTGGGAGTCACTGACCCAGACCATCACGGTCTGAAGGGTGGGTCGAGCAGGGCTGCGCCCTGCACCCGCAGAATCAACGGCAACGGCAACAGCTTGCATTCCGTGGGACACCGCCCCACCGCTGACAGATCTCTACGGCTGTCGGTGGGTGTCGACCTTGGTCGACACGGTAGATCCACGCCATGCGTGGATGCTTTTCGATTCCAATTCGAAATATTCGATTCCGATGGAAATTCATCCACGCATGGCGTGGATCTACTGCAGATTGCGGAAAACTGTCGAAGGCGGGGTGGGTCCGGTTGCGGGAGTGTCCGCGGCATGGATGCCGCGGCCAAGCCCCCATGGATGGGTTTACGGCGTCTCCCGCAACCGGACCCACCCCGCCTACCCACGGATAGCCAGCTTTTGCAGTTGACGTTGACGTTGATTCCGCGGGTGCAGGGCTGCAAGCCCTGCCAAACACCCTTCAACGCCTGGGGGCGAGCTGCTCGAGCAGTTCCCAGGATTTCAGGCCGCGCGGCCCCAGATGATGGGCCAGCACCCGCCGCATCGGCAGGCGCAGGCTGGCCAGGTCGGCCGCATCGGGCTCTTCGTCGGACGCGAGGGCCAGCAGCGCCGAACCCGTGGCCGCTGCATTGCGCTCACCGCCACGCTCGCTCAACAGCCGTTGCGGCCCTTCCTGCGGGTCCAGTCCGTAACGTGCCGCCGGATCGATCGGCTGGCCATCACTGGCAGTGTCCAGCTCGAAGCCCAGGCCCAGCGCGGACAGCAGCTCGCGCTCGAAGCGGCGCAGGGTCCATGCCAGGCCCGCGCCCACCGCCAGCCGCGCGCGCGCCTCGCCGTAGGCCAGGTACAGTTCCGGCAACGGATCCTGGCGGGGCGCCAGGCGCAGGGTCAGTTCACTCAGGTAGAAACCGGCCAGCATCGCCTGGCCAACCAATCGCGGCGCGGCATCCAGCGCCTCGGCGCCGCGCAGCTGGGCCAGCTCACCGCGCTGCAGGGCACTGAAGCGGATCCACTGCAACGGCTGCAGGGCGGCGCGCAGCACCTGCCCCTTCGCCGTTGAAACACCACGCGCGAGCAGGCCGAGGCGGCCATGCTGCGCGCTCAATACCTCGACCAGCAGGCTGGTCTCGCGATAGGCCCGTGCATGCAGCACGAAGCCGGTGTCGTCCTCGATCATCATCGAAGCGACCGGTCCGGCTTACTCGTAACCGAAGGCCTTCAGTGCGGCCTCGTCGTCGGACCAGCCTTCACGCACGCGCACCCAGGTTTCCAGGAACACCTTGGCGCCGAACAGGCGCTCCATCTGCAGGCGGGACTTGGCACCGATCTCCTTCAGGCGGGCGCCGCCCTTGCCGATCACGATGGCCTTCTGGCCTTCGCGCTCGACCCAGATCACCGCACCGATGCGCAGCAGGTTGCCGTCTTCGGTGAAGCGCTCGATCTCCACGGTGGTGGCATACGGCAGCTCTTCGCCGAGCTGGCGCATCAGCTGCTCGCGCACCAGTTCGCCAGCCAGGAAACGCTGGCTGCGGTCGGTGATCTCGTCCTCGCCGAACATCGGCGGGGCTTCCGGCAGCAGCTTCAGCACATCGCGTACCAGCGCTTCCAGGCCATTGCGCTTCTGCGCGGAGATCGGGTGCACGGCGGCGAAATCGCGGCCTTCGGTCACCTGCTGCAGGAACGGCAGCAGCGCGCCCTTTTCCTTCAGGCGATCGATCTTGTTGACCACCAGCACCACCGGGATGCCAGCGTCGCGCAGCACATTGAAGGCCAGGCTGTCTTCTTCGTCCCAGCGACCGGCTTCGATCACCAGCAGGCCGGCGTCGACGCCTTCCAGCGAGCCGCGCGCGGCGCGGTTCATCACCCGGTTCATCGCCCGCTTCTGCACCTTGTGCAGGCCGGGGGTGTCGACCAGCACCAGCTGGCCTTCCGGGTAGGTGGCGATGCCCAGCAGGCGATGACGCGTGGTCTGCGGGCGGTTGGAAACGATGCTGACCTTGGCGCCGACCAGGGCATTGGTCAGGGTCGACTTGCCCACGTTCGGGCGGCCGATGACGGCCACGCTGCCGCAATGATGGGGAGTTTGTTCGCTCACTTGGAATCCAGTTGTTCTAGGACGGCCGCAGCCGCCTGTTGTTCGGCAAGCCGCCGCGAGGCGCCTTCGCCCTCGGTGCTGACGGCCGGGTCGGCTACGTTGCAGCGTACCCGGAAGTGTTTGGCGTGGTCGTCACCGGATTCTGACACCAGTTCGTACTGCGGCAACGCCTTCTGCCGGGCCTGCAGCCATTCCTGCAGGCGGGTCTTGGGGTCCTTCTCGGGCCGGCCGGAAGCCGGCAGCGCCTCGATCGACGCGCTGAACCAGGGCAGCACCACTGCCCGGCAGACTTCAAAGCCGGCGTCCAGATAGATCGCGGCGACCACGGCTTCGACCGCGTCGGCCAGGATCGAGTCGCGGCGATGGCCGCCGGACTTCAATTCACCCGACCCCAGGGTCAGGCGGTCGCCCAGCTCCAGGGTCCGCGCGATCACCGCCAGCGCGCCTTCACGCACCAGCTCGGCGCGCGCACGGGTCATCGCGCCTTCGTCCGCCTTGGGCCAGCGCTGGTACAACGCTTCGGCCGCCATCATGTTGACGATGCTGTCGCCGAGGAACTCCAGGCGCTCGTTGTGCGGCGCACCCGCACTGCGATGGGTCAGCGCCTGCTTGAGCAGGGCCGCATCGCGGAAGGGATGACCGATCAGGTCGCCACGTTGGATGAATTTACTGGGCACCGCTGCGTATCAGGTCCTGGGATGAATCGAATTTGCCAACCACGTCGAGGTTGCCGATCAATGGGCGACGCACTTCGTAGTTGACCTTGAGGGTCCAGCCATTGTCGCGACGATCAAACTTCACGTCCGCCGGCTTCACGTTTTCCGAGTAGTTGATGTACAGGCGCTTGAAGAACAGTTCCTGGATGCGGGCCGGCTCCATGCTGCCCACGCCCGGCTCGTTGGCCAGGCTCTTCATCGCCGAGCGCACCGCGTAGTACTCCTGGTACATCGGGAACAGCTTCATGCCGATGTAAAGGAAGAAACCAACCACGATCAGGACCGCCAGGAACGAGGTCAGGGTCATGCCACGCTGCGTGTTCATCGTCTTCATTGCGTTCTCCCCAGATACGCGTTGGATGTGAAGGTGCTCAGTTGATGCTCGAACCGATCCGCGACGGCTCGAAGCCATCCTTGCAGAACCAGCCCTGGCAGTTCAGCCAGATCAGGAACGCCTTGCCGCGCAGGTTCTCTTCCGGCAGCAGGCCCCAGAAGCGGCCGTCGTCACTGTTGTCGCGGTTGTCGCCCATCACCAGGTACTTGCCGGCCGGCACCGTCCACTGGCCCTGGCCACGCGGATACTCGGTCTCCAGCACGGTGTGGGTACGGCCCGGCAGGTGCTCGACCAGCAGGTTGGCGCCCTCGCCCTGGCCCTTGTGGCCGGCGTAGATACCCTTGTTGTCGTACTTCAGCGGCTCACCGTTGAGGGTCACGCTGTCGCCTTCGAAGACCACGGTGTCACCCGGCACGCCGATCACGCGCTTGATGAAGTTCTCGCCCTTGGCCGGGTCGTTGTCGCTGTGGCCGGGGAAGTGGAACACCACCACGTCGCCACGCGAGGGTTCGCCGAACGGCACGATCTTGGTGTTGCTGATCGGCAGGCGCAGGCCGTAGGAGAACTTGTTGACCAGGATGAAATCGCCAATCAGCAGGTTCGGCATCATCGAACTGGACGGGATCTTGTACGGCTCGGCGATGAAGCTGCGCACGATCAGCACGATCGCCAGCACCGGGAAGAACGCACGCGAATAATCCACCAGCACCGGCTCGGAATCGAGCAGGCCCGCGCGCTGGGCGCGGCGCTTGGCGAGGTACAGCTTGTCCGCAAGCAGGATCAGGCCCGAGGCCAGGGTCAGCACGACCAGGAGGATCTCAAACAGTTTCATTCAGGGTCCTTTGCAACGTCACCGGACGACCGGCCCCGCAGGGCCGGTGCGGGATTACTTGTTGTCCATCTGCAGCACGGCCAGGAACGCTTCCTGCGGAATCTCCACGCGGCCGACCTGCTTCATGCGCTTCTTGCCTTCCTTCTGCTTTTCCAGAAGCTTCTTCTTGCGCGAAACGTCGCCACCATAGCACTTGGCCAGCACGTTCTTGCGCATGGCCTTGACCGTGGTACGGGCGATGATCTGCGAGCCGACGGCGGCCTGGATGGCGACGTCGAACATCTGCCGCGGGATCAGGTCCTTCATCTTCTCGCACAGCTCGCGGCCACGGCGGTCGGCGTGGCTGCGGTGCACGATCAGCGACAGCGCATCGACCTTGTCACCATTGATCAGCACGTCCACGCGCACGAACGGGCCGGCATCGAAGCGCACGAAGTGGTAGTCCAGCGAGGCATAGCCGCGGCTGACCGACTTCAGCTTGTCGAAGAAGTCCAGCACCACTTCGGCCATCGGCAGCTCGTAGCTGATCTGCACCTGGCTGCCGAGGTAGTTGATGCCGATCTGGCTGCCGCGCTTTTCCTCGCACAGCTTGATGATGTTGCCGATGTACTCCTCGGGGGTGAGCACGTTGGCACGGATGATCGGCTCGCGGATCTCCTCGACCTGGTTCACCGGCGGCAGCTTGGCCGGGTTGTCCATGTTGATGATCGAGCCGTCGGTCTTCAGCACCTCGTACACCACCGTCGGTGCGGTACTGATCAGGTCCAGGTTGTACTCACGCTCCAGGCGCTCCTGCACGATCTCCATGTGCAGCATGCCCAGGAAGCCGCAGCGGAAGCCGAAGCCCATCGCCTCGGAGCTTTCCGGCTCGAAGCGCAGCGCGGCATCGTTCAGGCGCAGCTTGTCCAGCGCTTCGCGCAGGTCCGGGTAATCCTCGGCATCGACCGGGAACAGGCCGGCAAACACGCGCGGCTGCATTTCCTGGAAGCCCGGCAGCGGCTTCGGTGCAGGATCGCCGGCCAGGGTCAGGGTGTCGCCGACCGGCGCACCGTGCACGTCCTTGATGCTGGCGGTGACCCAGCCCACTTCACCGGCACGCAGCGCCGGCAGCACTTTCCGCTTCGGCGTGAACACGCCGACGTTGTCGACCTGGTGGTTGCGGCCGGTGGACATCACCTGCAGCTTGTCGCCGGGCTTGATCTCGCCCTGCATCACGCGCACCAGCGAGACCACGCCCAGGTAGTTGTCGAACCACGAGTCGATGATCAGTGCCTGCAGCTTCTCGGTGTCGCGCGGCGTCGGCGGCGGAATGCGGTGCACGATCGCTTCCAGCACGTCCTGCACGTTCAGGCCGGTCTTGGCGCTGACCGGCACGGCGTCGGCGGCGTCGATGCCGATCACGGCCTCGATTTCGGCCTTGGCGCGTTCGATGTCGGCGGTGGGCAGGTCGATCTTGTTGATCACCGGCACCACTTCCAGGCCCTGCTCCACCGCGGTGTAGCAGTTGGCCACCGACTGCGCTTCCACGCCCTGGGCGGCATCGACGACCAGCAGCGCGCCCTCGCAGGCGGCCAGCGAGCGGCTGACTTCATAGGAGAAGTCGACGTGGCCCGGGGTATCGATGAAGTTCAGGTGGTAGGTCTGCCCGTCCTTGGCCAGGTACGGCAGCGACACCGACTGCGCCTTGATCGTGATGCCACGCTCGCGCTCGATCGGGTTGGAGTCGAGCACCTGCGCTTCCATCTCACGGGCCTGCAGGCCACCGCAGAGCTGGATGATGCGGTCGGCCAGCGTGGACTTGCCGTGGTCGACATGGGCAATGATGGAGAAGTTGCGGATGTTCCGCATCGAATCAGAAGACATAGGTGGCGGCGGCGCGCGGCGTCGTCAGGGTAACGGTCGATTATCGCATGCCCGGCGCCTCGCCGCGAAAACCGCCTCATCGGGCCGGCCCTGAACGGCCGAAGCCCCGCCGGGGCGGGGCTTCGGGGAGAAGCGGAGGCCGCCGGAGCGGCCCCGCGCAGGCCTTACTGGCCGGCCTTGACCGCCACGAAGGCACTGTTGCCGTTGGCCGTACGGACCAGCAGCATCACCACATCGTCCTTCTTGTAGCTGGACAGCGCCCGGTTCAGGGCCTCCACGCTGCCGACCGCCGTGCGGCCGACCTGCAGGATCACCATCCCCGGCGACAGACCGGCATCGCGCGCCGCCTGGCCCTTGACCCCGGTGATGCGCACGCCCTCGTTGCCGTTGAGCCCGAACTGCTTGCGCTGGACCGCGTTCAGTTCGCTGATGTCCAGCCCCAGCAGGGCGTTGGCGCCGGACTGCGGCGCGGCCTCGGCACCGCCGGCTGCCGGCCCGCGGGCGTTGGCCTGGCCGTCTTCACTCAACGCGGTCAGCGTGGCATTGAGCTGATGCGGCTTGCCGTCGCGGTACACCTCCAGATTGACCTTGCTGCCCGGCGCCATCGCACCGATCAGCGGCGGCAGGTCGGACCAGCTGTTGACCGGGCTGCCATTGACCGAGCGGATGACATCGCCCACCTGCACGCCGGCCTTGGCCGCCGCACTGCCGGCCACGATCTGGTTCACCAGCGCACCACGGCTGTCCGGCAGGCCCAGGCCCTGCGCCTTCAGCGAATCGATCGGCTCGACCACCGCGCCGAGCTGGCCGCGGGTGACCCTGCCACTTTTCTTGATCTGCTCGACCGCGCTCATCGCCAGGTCGATCGGGATCGCGAAGCTGATGCCCATGTAGCCGCCAGACGCGGAGAAGATCTGCGAGTTGATGCCGACCACTTCGCCCCGTGTGTTCAGCAGCGGGCCACCGGAGTTGCCCTGGTTGATCGCCACGTCGGTCTGGATGAACGGCACGTAGCGCTGGTCGGCGCCACCGGTGCTGCGGCCCAGTGCGCTGACGATACCGGCGGTGACCGAGTGATCGAGACCGAACGGCGAGCCGATCGCGACAACCCACTGGCCCGGCTTCAGGGTGTTGGAATCCCCCACGCGCACGGTCGGCAGGTTCTTGCCGTCGATCTTCAGCAGGGCCACGTCGTACTGCTGGTCGCTGCCCACCACCTTGGCCTTGAACTCGCGGCTGTCACCCAGCTTCACCTTCACCTCGCTGGCATCGGCCACCACGTGGTAGTTGGTCAGCACATAACCGTCGGGCGAGATGATGAAACCCGAGCCCATGCCGCGGCCCTTGATGCTGGGGCCGCCATCCTGGCCACCCGGGCCCTGCCCCGGCATCGGGAAGTCCGGCCCGAAGAAGCGGCGGAAGAACTCCGGCATGTCATCGTCGCCCATCGGCCCGCGCGAGGCCTGGCGGTTGCTGCGGACAATGGTGGTGTCGACGTTGACCACGCCCGGCCCGACCTGCTCGACCAGGTGGGTGAAGTCAGGCAGGCCGGTGACCAGCGGCTGCGCGGGCGCCCGCGGCGCTGCCGCCGGCGCAGGCTGGGTCTGCGCCACAGGCGCCGGCGCCTGTGCGCAGGCCATCAAGGGAAGGGTCAGGGCCAGCAGGCCCATGGCCTGCGTGCGGAGTCGGGGAGTCATCGGACGGCAACCTCCGGATCGGGTGGAAAGAGGAATACGGGCCCCGCCGACGGCGGGGCGTGAAAGCGCCCGGCTCAGTCGCGCGGGCGCGGCGGCACCGGCAGGTCATCCTGCAGGCGCGGCTCGAACGGGTAGAACGCAGCACCACCGGCGTGGGCCGGGAAGCTGGCATTGAGCGCGCCCCCCGCCGCCGGGGCCAGGCTGGAGCGCGGCCACGGTCGCGCCTGCAGTGCTCCCACCTCGCCGAACGGCAGGTTGCGGCTGGCGTTGGCAGGCACCGTCGGGGTCAGCGGCGCCTGCGCAGACGCCACAGCACGCTGGGGGCTGTCATCGCGCTGGGCGACACGCGCGGCCTGCTGGCTGCGGGTCGCACTGGCGCGACGGGCGTCCTGGCGACGACTGGCGGCGGCCATTGCCACCGCCGGCGCGGCCGCCACGGCCATCGCAGCGGTATCCACCGACGCCTCGGTGACCGGCGCCTGGCCGTTCGGCGCAGGCGCCAGTTCAGCCTGGCTGGCGATCACCTGCGGTGCCAACGGCTCGCCGGGGGTGGCCTCCTGCAGCTTCTCACCGCCCATGAACAGGGCCACCGCAGCGACCGAGGCGGCCAGTGCGGCGCCACCGCCCCAGGCCCGCCAACCGCTGCGACGCGCCTGGCGGCGCGGCTCGGCCTGCGGCGCCGGTTCAGCCGCGATGGCAGCGGCTACAGCTGCACTGAAGCCCGCCGGTGCCAGCGCCGAGGCCTGCCCGCGCATCACGTCGCCCAGCAGCTGCCAGCGCTCCTGGCATCCGGAAAGCTCGGGGTCACGCTCCATGCGGCGCAGCAGGAAGCGCGCCTCATCGGCACCGAGCTCGCCATCGACCAGGGCCGACAGCTGTTCGCGGTGGCGCTGATCCAGGCGCTGCCCGGCGGGTGATTGATGGTTCTGCGATTCGTTGAACGGATGACTGGTCATACACGGCTCTTCTCACGGGTGGCGCTGCCGATGTCCAACAGCGGCCGGAGTTCGGTGTCGATTGCCTCGCGCGCCCGGAATATCCGGGATCGCACGGTGCCGATCGGGCACCCCATCTTCTGCGCGATTTCCTCGTAACTCAGGCCTTCCACCTCGCGCAGGGTGATCGCCGACCGGAGTTCTTCCGGCAGCGCGTTGACGGCCTTCATCACCGTCTGTTCCAGCTCCTGGCGCATCAACTCGCGTTCGGGCGTGTCGGTGTCGCGCAGGCGCGTCCCACTGTCGAACTGCTCTGCGTCGCCGATGTCGATGTCATCGGTCGGCGGCCGTCGATTGTGTGAAGCCAGGTAGTTTTTGGCGGTATTCACGGCGATTCGATGCAACCAGGTTGAGAACTGGGCGTCGCCACGGAAACTTCCGATCGCGCGGTAGGCGCGGATGAAAGTGTCCTGGGCAACGTCCTGACATTCACTCCAGTCGGCGATGTAGCGACCGACCAGAGCGACGACCCGATGCTGGTACTTGCGTACCAGTACATCGAAGGCCGCGCTCTCGCCGCGCTGCACGCGCCGGACCAGCTCCAGGTCCAGCTCCTGTGGTGTATCAACCTCGGCCATGAGGGGCCGCACTCCTGTCAGCCCAACCGACGTCGGGCAATGAGACTGCCAATCCCGGGAAAAGTTCAGTCACCGATCACCCGGCGCCGCACCAGCTTTTAACCACCGTTCCGTTAGCGTCCGGTTCCAAGGCCGTGGATCCGGGATCGCCACTCCCCTGCTATTGGGATTTGACGCGGGGGAAACAACCTCTGGATCATAGCCGCTTCTCCATACACAACCGGATGGAACGTCCATGCTCTCAGGCTTCGATGGTCTCCGCTTCAGCCACTGGCACCCCGAGATCCGCGACGACGGCGTGGTGGTCCTCTCGCTGGATCGTCAGGACAGCAGCGTCAACGCGATGTCGCAGGACGTCCTGCTGGAACTTGGCGATCTGCTCGAGCGCATCGCGCTGGACCCACCCAAGGGCGTGGTGATCCAGTCGCTGAAGAAGGCCGGTTTCATTGCCGGTGCGGACCTGAAGGAGTTCCAGGAGTTCGACCGCCGCGGCACCGTCAACGATGCCATCCGCCGCGGCCAGGCCACCTACCAGAAGCTGGCCGAGCTGCCCTGCCCGACCGTGGCCGCCATCCACGGCCATTGTCTGGGCGGTGGCACCGAGCTGGCGCTGGCCTGCCGCTACCGCGTGGCCTCCAATGACAGCAGCACCCGCATCGGCCTGCCCGAGACCCAGCTGGGCATCTTCCCGGGCTGGGGCGGCAGCGCGCGCCTGCCGCAGCTGGTGGGCGCGCCGGCAGCGATGGACATGATGCTGACCGGCCGCACCCTGTCGGCCTCGGCCGCGCGTGGCATCGGCCTGGTCGACAAGGTGGTGGCGCCGGCGGTGGTGCTCGACACCGCGGTGGCGCTGGCCCTGTCCGGTACCACCCGCCCGTTCAAGCAGCGCGCGACGGCGTGGGCGACCAACACCTGGCTGGCGCGCACGCTGCTGGCGCCGCAGATGGTCAAGCAGGTCGCACGCAAGGCCAAGAAGGATCAGTATCCGGCGCCGTACGCGCTGATCAGCACCTGGCAGCGCAGCGGCGGCAAGCCGATCCAGGCGCGGCTGGACGCCGAACGCCGCGCCGTGGTGAAGCTGGCCAGCACGCCGACCGCGCGCAACCTGATCCGCATCTTCTTCCTGACCGAACGCCTGAAGGGCCTGGGCGGCGGCGATTCCGGCATCCGCCATGTGCATGTGGTCGGTGCCGGCGTGATGGGCGGCGACATCGCGGCGTGGGCCGCCTACAAGGGCTTCGAGGTGACGCTGCAGGACCGCGAGCAGCGCTTCATCGATCCGGCCATGGAGCGCGCACAGGCGCTGTTCGCCAAGAAGGTGCGCGACGACAGCAAGCGCCCCGCCGTGGCCGCGCGCCTGCGTGCCGACCTGGACGGCAACGGCGTGGCCGAGGCCGATCTGGTGATCGAGGCCATCATCGAGAACCCGGAGGCCAAGCGTGCGCTGTACCAGACGCTGGAGCCGAAGATGAAGCACGACGCGCTGCTGACCACCAACACCTCGTCGATTCCGCTGGTGGAACTGCGCGACCACATCCAGCGCCCGGCGCAGTTCGCCGGCCTGCACTACTTCAACCCGGTCGCGCAGATGCCGCTGGTGGAGATCATCCATCACGACGGCATGGCGCCGGAAACCGAGCGCCGCCTGGCTGCGTTCTGCAAGGCACTGGGCAAGTTCCCGGTGCCGGTGGCCGGCAGCCCGGGCTTCCTGGTCAACCGCGTGCTGTTCCCGTACATGCTGGAAGCGGCCACCGCCTATGCCGAAGGCATTCCGGGCCCGGTGATCGACAAGGCGGCGGTGAAGTTCGGCATGCCGATGGGTCCGATCGAGCTGATCGATACCGTGGGCCTGGACGTGGCTGCCGGTGTCGGCCGCGAGCTGGCGCCGTTCCTCGGCCTGCAGATTCCGGCTGCACTGCAGACGGTGGAACCGGACAAGCGCGGCAAGAAGGATGGCCAGGGCATCTACACCTGGGAGAACGGCAAGCCGAAGAAGCCGGACGTGGCCAGCGATTACCAGGCACCGGCCGACCTGGAGGACCGCCTGATCCTGCCGCTGCTGAACGAAGCAGTGGCCTGCCTGCACGAAGGCGTGGTGGCCGACGCGGACCTGCTGGATGCGGGCGTGATCTTCGGTACTGGTTTTGCACCGTTCCGCGGTGGTCCGATCCAGCACATCCGTGCGGTCGGCGCTGACGCGATCGTCGAGCGACTGAAGGCGTTGCAGCAGCGCCACGGCGACCGTTTCGCGCCGCGCCCGGGTTGGGACAACCCGGCCCTGCGCGAACCGGTGGTGTGAGGTGATCGGCCGGGCCTGCGGCCCGGCACCCGCTGGATCAAAACCCAATGCCAGAGCCGGAGCAACAGCCGGCTCTGGCTTTTCTGTTTGGGTGGGCGGGGCGGTGTCGGGTTGCGGGGACGCCGTGAACCCGTCCCTGGGGGCTTGGCCGCGGCATCCATGCCGCGGACACCCCGCAACCCGACACCGCCCCACCCCCGACAGTTTCCCGATGACGGTGAGCGAACAGCGAACCCGGTGGGTGTCGACCTTGGTCGACACCTGAGCGAAGCGACCGGCGTTTGATTTTGATTTTCTTTTTTTCTTCTCCGTGGCTGGACAGCACACGGAAACCGTCAGAGGCCGGGCGGGTGGGTTGCGCAGGACCGTTGGCGCCATGGATGGCGCCATCGAGCCCCCATGGATGGGTTTACGGCGTGTCCTGCGCAACCCACCCGCCCGGCCAAGCGCGAGATACGCAGTGCGCGTTCAGCCACGAGGGGCTGCGCCGTTGGCTGGAACAACCTGTTACCCATACGGGGCATGCCCCCGTCACAGCTGCATGCGATGCTGGCGCCCTGATCCTTGCCAGCGAGATCGCCCGCATGACCACCATCATCGCCCCGCGCGTGCACGACATCGGCGGCCTCGAAGTCCGTCGCGCCGTCCCGACCCTGCAGGCGCGCAGCATCGGTTCGTTCGTGTTCGTCGACCAGATGGGGCCCGCACTCATGCACCCCGGCACCGCCATCGACGTGCGCCCGCACCCGCATATCGGCCTGGCCACCGTCACCTACCTGTGGTCGGGCGCGATCGGCCACCGCGACACGCTGGGCTCGGACCAGGTGATCCGACCTGGCGACGTGAACTGGATGACCGCCGGCCGCGGCATTGCCCATTCCGAACGCACGCCGCAACCCGACCGCGACCACGACAACCCGATCCACGGCATGCAGACCTGGGTCGCATTGCCGAAATCGCATGAGGAGATCGAACCGGCGTTCTACCACCACGCCGCTGCTACCCTGCCCGAGCAGCGCCGCAACGGTGCCTGGCTGCGCGTGATCGCCGGTCGTGCCTATGGCGAGGAATCGCCGGTGAAGGTATTTGCCGACACGCTCAACGTGGCGATCGACCTCGACCCGGACGCGGAGATCGACATCGACAAGGGCCACCGCGAGCGCGCGCTGTACATCCTCGAAGGCGACGCGCAGCTGGATGGCGTGGACGTGCCCGCCCAGCACCTGATCATTCCCGAAGCCGGCGCGGTCGGCCGCCTGCGCGCGAAGACGCCGGTCAAGGCGATGCTGTTCGGCGGCGAGCCGCTGGATGCTCCACGTCATCTGTGGTGGAACTTCGTGTCCAGCTCGAAGGAACGCATCGAGCAGGCCAAGCACGATTGGGAAGCCGGCCGCTTCGGCACCATTCCCGGCGACGACAAGGAATTCATCCCGCTGCCGCAGTACTGAACATCGCGTACTGCGCACATGCGCAGGTGTACTCCTGCACCCGGCGTTGACGCTACAGTCACCCGCTGAGCACTGAAATGTGACATAAATCACACTTTCATCGTCAAAGGAGTGCACACCATGAGCATGGGTAAACGCTTGTCCGCCGAATTCCTCGGCACGTTCTGGCTGGTTCTGGGAGGCTGCGGCAGTGCGGTGCTGGCGGCCAAGTTCGGCGGTGACGGCAATCCGCTGGGCATCGGGTTCCTCGGCGTGGCGCTGGCCTTCGGCCTGACCGTGGTCACCGGTGCCTATGCGTTCGGCCATATCTCCGGCGCGCACTTCAATCCGGCGGTCAGTGTCGGCCTGTGGGCCGGCGGCCGCTTCCCGACCCGGGACCTGGTGCCGTACATCATCGCCCAGGTCGCCGGCGGCCTGCTGGCCGGCTTCATCCTGTTGCAGATCGCGTCCGGGGCCAGTGGCTTTGCCATCGACGGCAGCCAGGCCGGTGCGTTCGCCAGCAATGGCTATGGCGCACTGTCACCCGGTGGCTACAGCGTCGCGGCGGCCTTCCTGTGCGAGGTGGTGCTGACGGCGGTGTTCCTGATCGTGATCATGGGGTCTACCCACGGCAAGGCGCCGGCCGGCTTCGCACCGCTGGCGATCGGCCTGTCGCTGACCCTGATCCACCTGATCAGCATCCCGGTGACCAACACCTCGGTGAACCCGGCCCGCTCCACCGCGGTGGCCTTCTTCGCCGGCAGCGGCGCGGCCAGCCAGCTGTGGCTGTTCTGGGTTGCCCCGCTGCTGGGCGGCGCGATCGGCGGGCTCATCTACAAGTGGCTCGGCAACGATCGCTGAGCCCGGTGCGGACCATTGCGGCCGACCTTCGGCCGCAATGGTTACGCTTGTAACCGCAATTTGTGCGATCGCTCACGTTCCGTTAAGGTTGAGTTGACCCGCCGTGCACATGGCGGCGGGGGTGGCATCCGGGGATGGGATGCCAAGGCCGCCGGCCCATCCGGCGGAGCCAACGACACACCACCTTGGGGGATGCATGAAGTTCGCGCCTGTAGTGTTGTCGAGCCTGCTGTTCGCTGCGGCCCAGGCCGCCGCGCAGGCTCCCACCGAATGTCCTTCGCTGCCGGCCAGCAGCGGCCTGCAGTGGCAGCAGCAGGCTCAGTCCGATTTCCTGGTCTGCCGCGCCAGTACCGGCGATGGCCGCGAGGTGCTGAGCCTGATGCTCAGCGCGCGCGACCCCAACCTTCCCTTGAACCGCTCGTTGCGGCAGGAGAAAGGCAGCTTCGGCGGTGAATCGCTGTACTGGTACCAGCCCGACCTGGGCGGCCAGCAGCCGCCCGGCTATGCCGAGCGCCGGATCAGCGTGGTCAAGCTCGACAAAGGGCGTTACGCGCAGATTTCGCTGTATCCGGACAGCGCGCAGGAACTGGGCACGCTGCAGCAGTTGGCGCAGGGGATGAGCCTGACGCCGTCGGCTGTGGCCGCCGGGCGCTGACGGTGACGGGGATGCCTGCCTGGCAGCATCCCCGACGTTCTGCCCGACCCGACGGTAGTGCCGGCCGATGGCCGGCAGCTCGGCCCGCCGTGACCTCACGCAATTGCCGGCCAGCGGCCTGCACTACCTCAGAACTTGCCTTCCTGGAAATCGACGAAGGCCTGCATCAGTTCCTGGCGCGTGTTCATCACGAACGGGCCATGCCGCATCACCGGCTCGCGCAGCGGACGGCCAGCGACCAGGATCAGCCGCGCACCCTCGCTGCGCGCCGAGAGATGCAGCTGCTCGCCACCGCCCAGCACCGCCAGTTCCTGGCGTGCGACATCGCGCGCAGCATCCTGCTCACCGATCGTCAGCCCACCCTCGAACACGTAGGCAAAGGCGCTCTGCGATTCCGGCAGCGTGTAGGTCCAGGCGCGATCGGGCGCCAGCGTGATGTCGAGGTACAGCGGCTCGGTGGCCGGCTGCACGATCGGACCCTGGGTACCGTCCACACTGCCCGCGATCACCTTCACCGTCACGCCCGGCGCTGGCTGCACCACCGGAATGCGCTCAGGGGCGAACTCCTGGTATTTGGGGTCGGTCATCTTCTCGCGTGCCGGCAGGTTCACCCACAGCTGGAAACCGCGCATCTGCCCGCTCTCCTGTTCGGGCATCTCCGAATGCACCAGGCCTCGGCCGGCGGTCATCCACTGCACGCTGCCGGGGGTCAGCAGGCCTTCGTTGCCGTGGTTGTCGCGGTGCCGCATGCGGCCGTCGAGCATGTAGGTGACCGTCTCGAATCCCCGGTGCGGATGCTCCGGGAAGCCGGCGATATAGTCCTCGGCGCGATCGGTGCCGAATTCATCGAGCAGCAGGAACGGGTCCAGATCGGGCAGCGCCGGGCCGCCGATGACGCGGGTCAGGCGCACGCCGGCACCGTCGGAGGTGGGCATGCCACGGATGGTCCTCAGCACGCGGACCGGCTCGGGAAGGCTCATGGCGACTCCTGTTGGATGGATGCCACTGAAGATGGACGCCACACCGCCGCACGCCAATGGGCGGCGCCGCAACCGATTGTTCCATCCCTGATGTTCGCTGCACGTCAGCACAACAATCGTACGACCAAAGTACTACCGCCGATTCGTCCTGTGCCAATTGACCCTGTCGAGGCCACGCGGGACTCTTTGACTGTCTTTCCGGGAGAGAGCACCTCATGAAAGGGTTTTCCAAAATAGGCTGGGCGGCCCTCGCCCTGCTCGGCGCCTTTTGCCTGGGCACCGTGGCCTTGCGCCGCGGCGAACACATCAACGCGCTGTGGATCGTCGTCGCCGCTGTTTCGCTGTACCTGGTCGCCTACCGCTTCTACAGCCTGTTCATCGCCAACAAGGTGATGCAGCTCGATCCGACCCGGGCCACTCCGGCGGTGATCAACAACGATGGCCTGGACTACGTGCCGACCAACAAGCACGTGCTGTTCGGCCACCACTTTGCCGCCATCGCCGGCGCCGGCCCGCTGGTCGGCCCGGTGCTGGCCGCACAGATGGGCTACCTGCCCGGGCTGTTGTGGCTGGTGGTGGGCGTCGTGCTGGCCGGTGCGGTGCAGGACTTCATGGTCCTGTTCCTGTCCAGCCGCCGCAACGGACGTTCGCTGGGTGACCTGGTGCGCGAAGAGATGGGCCAGGTGCCCGGCACAATCGCCCTGTTCGGCGCGTTCCTGATCATGATCATCATCCTGGCGGTGCTGGCGATGGTGGTGGTCAAGGCGTTGGCCGAGAGCCCCTGGGGCATGTTCACGGTGATCGCAACAATGCCCATCGCGATCCTGATGGGCGTGTACATGCGCTACATCCGCCCCGGCAAGATCGGCGAGATCTCGATCGTTGGCCTGATCCTGCTGCTGGCCGCGATCTGGTTCGGCGGCAAGGTCGCGGCCGACCCGACCTGGGGCCCGGCGTTCACCTTCACCGGCACCCAGATCACCTGGATGCTGATCGGCTATGGTTTCGTCGCTTCGGTACTGCCGGTGTGGCTGCTGCTGGCACCGCGTGACTACCTGTCGACCTTCCTCAAGATCGGTACCATCATCGCGCTGGCCATCGGCATCCTGGTGGTGATGCCGGAACTGAAGATGCCGGCGCTGACCCAGTTCGCCGCCAGCGGCGATGGCCCGGTGTGGAAGGGCGGCATGTTCCCGTTCCTGTTCATCACCATTGCCTGCGGTGCGGTGTCCGGTTTCCACGCGCTGATTTCCTCCGGCACCACGCCGAAACTGCTGGCCAATGAAGCGCACATGCGTTACATCGGCTACGGCGGCATGCTGATGGAATCGTTCGTGGCGGTGATGGCGCTGGTGGCGGCGTCGATCATCGATCCGGGCATCTACTTCGCGATGAACAGCCCGGCGGCGGTGATCGGCCCGGATGTGGCGTCGGCCGCGCACTACATCACCAATACCTGGGGCTTCACCATCACCCCGGAACAGCTGACCGCCACGGCAGCCGCAATCGGCGAGCCGACCATCCTGCACCGCGCCGGTGGTGCGCCGACCCTGGCGGTGGGCATCGCACAGATCCTGCACCAGGCGATTCCAAGCAGCAGCGATGCAATGATGGCGTTCTGGTACCACTTCGCGATCCTGTTCGAAGCGTTGTTCATCCTGACCGCAGTGGACGCCGGCACCCGCGCCGGGCGCTTCATGCTGCAGGACCTGCTCGGTAACTTCGTGCCGGCCCTGAAGAAGACCGAGTCGTGGACCGCCAACATCATCGGTACCGCTGGCTGCGTGGCACTGTGGGGCTACCTGCTGTACACCGGCGTGGTTGATCCGTTCGGTGGCATCCAGACCCTGTGGCCGCTGTTCGGCATCTCCAACCAGATGCTGGCGGGCATCGCGCTGATGCTGGGCACGGTGGTGCTGTTCAAGATGAAGCGTGACCGCTACGCATGGGTCACCGCAGTACCGGCGGTGTGGCTGCTGATCTGCACCACCTACGCCGGCTTCATCAAGATCTTCGACAGCAATCCGGCACAGGGCTTCCTGGCACAGGCGCACAAGTTCCAGGCGGCGCTCGCCAGCGACACCATCACTGCACCGGCCAAGTCGGTGGCGCAGATGAAGCAGATCGTGGTCAACGCCTACGTCAACACCGGGCTGACCGCGCTGTTCCTGCTGGTGGTGGGGGCCGTGCTGGTGTATTCGATCAAGACCATCCTGGCCGCCCGCCGCAACCCGCAGCGCAGCGACCGCGAGACCCCGTACGTGGCGCTGAAGCCGCATGAAATGGTGGATCTGTGATGAGCACGCAACTGGTTCCCGCCGGCCAGTACCAGGCGCACCGCCGCATCTGGCGGCGCCTGGTGCAGACCGCACGCCTGTGCTGTGGCATTCCTGATTACGACAACTATGTCCGGCACATGCTGGAGAAGCATCCGGACCAGGAGCCGATGGACTACAAGACGTTCTTCCGCGAGCGGCAGGAGGCGCGCTACGGCGGTCGCAACGGCGGACGTTGCTGTTGAGTCGGGTGTGTTGTAGATCCACGCCGTGCGTGGATGGAATCTGCCAGCTGTCGCATTGAGTCCGGGGTCAGATCCGTTTCCTCCGGGAAACGGATCTGACCCCTTTTTTGGAGTGCATCCACGCTTGGCGTGGATCTACCGCAGATCGCGGGAAAGCGCAGCCATAGCGCCCCCCACTCAGCCGTTGGCCATCCATTTCAGGATCAGGCCGGTGACATACGCCAGCCCGGTACCGGTGGCATAGCCCACCGTGCCCAGCAGCACGCCCACCGGTGCCAGCGTGGGATGGAACGCCGCGGCTACCACCGGCGCCGAAGCCGCCGCACCGATGTTGCCCTGCGAACCGATCGCGAAGAAGAACAGCGGCGCGCGCAGCAGCTTGGCGACGATCCACAGCACCAGCACGTGCGTGGCCATCCAGATCGCACCCAGCAGGAACAGCCACGGCCGATCCAGCAGCGACAGCAGGTTCATCTGCATGCCGATGCAGGCGATCAGGAAGTACAGGAACACCGTGCCCAGCCGCGACGCACCTGCGGCTTCCAGCCGGCGCGCGCGGGTGAAGCTCAGGCCCAAGCCCATCGCGGTGGACAGCAGGATCACCCACACGAACTGGCTGTCCAGGCTGAACTGGCTGGCCCAGCTGACATTGGCCTTGAACCAGCCCGACAACGGCGCCGCAATCGCATGGGCCAGGCCGACGCCGCCCAGCGCCACGCCGACAATCACCATCAGGTCGGTCATGCTGGGAATGCGCGCGTTCTGCGCCTCGTAGGCACTGATGCGCGCCTTCATCTCGTCGATGGCGCGGGTGTCGGCCCCGTTGCGGGTGTCGATCTGCTGCGCGCGGTTGGCCAGGAACAGCAGGATCGCCATCCACAGGCTGGCGCAGGCCACGTCGACCACCGCGAACTGTCCGAAGGTGGTGGCATCAGTACCGAACACTTCGCGCATCGCGACCATGTTGGCGCCGCCGCCGATCCAGCTGCCAGCCAGTGCAGCCATGCCGGCCCAGGTGTCACCGGCCACGGTCTCCGGATGGATCAGCTTCATCAGCTGGAACGAGACGATGGCACCGAGCATGATGCCGGCGGTACCGGCGCAGAACACCAGCAGCAACTTCGGGCCGAGCTTGATGACGCCCTTCAGGTCGATCGACAGGGTCAGCAGAACCAGCGCGGCCGGCAGCAGTACGTCACGTGCGACCGGGTTGTACAGCGAAGTGTTGTGGCCGTCGATGACGCCGGCCGTGTTGTAGATGGCGGGAATGAAATAGCACAGCAGCAGCGCCGGCACCCAGGCGAAGATCTTCTTCAGCAACGGAATCGGACCGCTGGCAGCCCAGAAAATCAGGGCCAGGGTGGCGGCAATCAGGCCCAGTCCAACGATGTCGTTGCTGATCAGGGCAGTAGCGGGTTCGGTCGGCATGGGATCCTCTGTCGATCGAAAGAGCGGGAAAAAAAAGCGCCGCATAAAGCGGCGCACCCCGAGATTAACATTGTCTTCACGCCGGGTCATGCTGCAGTGCCGGCTGCCCATCCCCGGAGCCCCTCACATGCAGCTTGGCGCCTTCTCTGTCAGCCTCTCGGTCAAGGATCTGGCCGCCTCCCGTGTGTTCTACGAGGCCCTCGGCTTCTCGGTCACCGGTGGCGACCCGGCGCAGAACTGGCTGGTGATGCGCAGCAATGGCATCGTGATCGGACTGTTCCAGGGCATGTTCGAGGGCAACCTGCTCACCTTCAATCCTGGCTGGGACCAGCACAAGCAGGAGCTGCCCCACTTCCAGGACGTGCGTGAACTGCAGGCCGAGCTGGATGCAAAGGGCATCGAACTGGCGGTACGCACCGACCCTGACGGCCAGGGTACCGGCTACCTGCAGCTGGCCGACCCCGACGGGAATGTGATCCTGATTGACCAGCACGTAGCGCGCCCGAACGGGCGGTGACACGCACAGCACGCCAACCCAGGTGGGCATCTACCACGACAGCCCGATCAGGCCGGGCGCGAGGCGCCGAAGTCCAGGGTGGCACGCGTACCGCGCGTTTCGCAGGGCTGCAGGCTCAAGGTCCAGCCGAGGTGCTCGCACAGACGTGCGATCAGGTCCAGGCCAATGCCTCCGCCACGGTCAGCGCGGTCGCCTCGGGCCATGCGCGCGTGGATCGCAGCGATCTCCTCCGGGCTCATGCCGTGCCCCGGGTCCTGCAGGGTGAGCACGGCCGACGAACTCAGCTGCAGCTCGATATGGCCACGGCCGCTGTTCTCGATGGCGTTGCGCAGCAGGTTGCCGATGGCGGCCTGCACCACCGCCAACGGCGCAACGATATCCACCGGCGCGGCCTGGATGCCGATGCTCAGGTCCTTGTCGCCCAGCAGGTGGCGATGGTCGTCGACGATTTCCGGCAGCAGCTGGTCCAGTGCGATGCGCTCGGCCCGTGCGGCCAACCGCGCCGGGTCACGCGCCAGCACCAGCAGCAGCTCGATCAGCTGCTCCACGCTCTGCGCGGTGCGTAGTACGCGGTGCATCTGCTGGCGCGCTCGATCGGGCAGGCCCGGCTGTTCAAGCGCCAGTTCGGCGGCGCCGGTCATCACCGCGATCGGCGTGCGCAGCTCGTGGCTGGCGGTGCTGATGAACACCCGCTCGCGCTCGACGAACTGCTCGTTGCGGTCCAAGTAGTCATTCAGTGCGTCGGCAATGGTGTGCAGTTCGGAACTGCCGCGCGGGTCGACCTCGACGCGCTGGCCCTGCCTGCCCGGCCGCAGCGCGCCGATATGCTGGGCCAGCAGGCTCAGCGGACGCACCATCCGCTCCATGCCGAATGAAGCCATCAGCACGGTGACGAAGATCATGATCACCCCGGCCAGCATCACCCAGCGCGTGGCGAACTGCTCCAGGTCATGGAAGTCGGAGATGTCCAGCGCCAGCGCCACCCGCCCCATCGAGCCGGTGTCACGCACCATCACCGCGGTCTGCCGATCCTTGATCGGCACGCCATCGTGCAGCCCCGGGTGCAGCGTGCGCACGCTCTCGGGCATGTTGCCTTCATCAAAACGGAACAGGCTGAGCGTGTCCGAGTCCTGCCAACGGTAATGCGGCTCGTGCTCGGTATGGTCGACGATGCTGTCCAGTTCGGAGTTGAGCAGCGCGCGCCAGGCCGCATGCTCGGCGTGCTCATGCACGTAGTTGCCGACGCTGAACACCGCGATCGACAGCAGCGCCAGGTAGCCCAGCAGCCACCACACCACGCGCCGGTACAGCGGCCCCGGCTTACGCGCCTTCATCGTCGTCCTTGCCGGCATCGCTGGGCGTGGTCACCGCCAGCCGGTAGCCGACCCGCGGCAGGGTGTGGATCAGTTTGTCAGCGAACGGGCCATCGACGCTGCGGCGCAGTTCGTAGACATGCGAGCGCAACAGGTCTCCATCCGGTGGCTCGTCGCCCCACAGCGCAAACTCCAGCTGCTGGCGGGTGACCGCACCGGGGCTGGCACGCATCAGCACTTCCAGCAGCTTGCGGCAGGCCGGGTACAGATGCAGTACCTGGCTGCCGCGCTGCGCTTCCAGGGTCGCCAGGTCCAGCACCAGGTCGCCCACCTGTAGCCGCTTGCGCGGATTGCGGCCCTGCGCACGCAGCAGCAGCGCCTCCAGCCGCACCTCCAGCTCGGGAAGGGCGAACGGCTTGGTCAGGTAGTCGTCGGCACCGGCGCGGAAGCCGGCGATCTTGTCCGGCAGCTCGTCACGTGCGGTCAGCATGATCACCGGCACCTCCGAGGCGTGCTCGGCGCGCAGGCGGCGCAGCACCTCCGGCCCCTCCATGCGCGGCAGCATCCAGTCCAGGATCACCGCATCGTAGGGGTGGCTGCCGGCCAGGTGCAGGCCCGTGATGCCGTCCGGGGCCACGTCAAGCACATGCCCGCGCGACTCGAAATAGTCGAACAGGTTGGCCACCAGCTGGCGGTTGTCCTCGATCACCAACAGACGCATGCACGAAACATCCACGGAAGTTCGTAACATGGTAGCGCTGCCCATGTCGGAATGCGGTCGCCTTGGCCACCTCCGACGCTTTTCCCACCCCTGCCGCCTCAGAATGGCTGTTTTGCTCCCGGAGCCCGCCGTGCCCGTAGCCCTGCCCCGTCGTTGGCGCCTGCCCCTGTTGTGGCTGCTGATCATTGCCGCGCTGGCGGCCGGAATCGGCATGCGCCAGCCGCAACCGCCCGACGAGCCCCGCTTCGTGCTGGCTGCCCGCACCATGGTCGAGAGCGGGCAATGGCTGCTGCCACACCGGGGCGTCGAGCTGTATGCGGAAAAGCCGCCGGTGTTCATGTGGCTGCAGGCGGCGGCCTACGAGGTGGTGGGCAGTTGGCAATGGTCGTTCCTGCTGCCCTCGCTGCTGGGTGCCCTGCTCAGCCTGTGGCTGGTCTCGGACCTGGCACGGCGACTGTGGTCGCCCCGGCATTCGCTCTACGCCGTGGCTGCGCTGTTCTGCACCTTGCAGTTCGGCCTGATGGCCAAGCGCGCGCAGATCGACATGGTGCTGGTGGGCATGACCACCGTGGCCCTGTGGGGCCTGATGCGCCACCTGTGTGAGCGACGCAATCTGCCCGCCCTGTGGTTGGCCGGTTTCGCCGCCGGTGTCGGCACGGTGACCAAGGGCGTGGGTTTCCTGCCGCTGCTGATGGTCCTGCCCTGGTTCGGCTGGTGGCTGTACCAGCGTCGCCGCGGCCATGTGGTGGAGGGCCCGCATCCGGCCAGCCTGCTCTGGCTCATCCCGGCCTTCCTGCTGGGCGTGGGGGTGTGGCTGGCACCGCTGGGCTGGGCCCTGCTGCATGCGCCCAGCGCCGAGCTGCAGGCCTATGCGCATGAGCTGTTGTTCAAGCAGACCGGCACCCGCTACGCCAACGCCTGGCATCACCGGCAGCCGGTCTGGTACTACCTGCAGGTGATCCTCACCCTGTGGCTGCCGGGCAGCCTGCTGCTGCCGCTGCTGTTCAAACCGTGGTGGCGCCGCCTGCGCCGTGGCGACCGCCGGCAGTGGCTGTTGCTGGGCTGGGCGCTGCTGGTGCTGGTGTTCTTCAGTGCCAGCCCGGGCAAGCGCGAGGTCTATCTGCTGCCGATGCTGCCGGCGATGGCGCTGGCCGTCGCACCACTGCTGCCCGGCCTGCTGCGCCGCCTGTGCGTGCGCCGCTACCTGTTCGGCTACAGCGTGGTGCTGATGCTGGCCACCGGCGCGCTCGGTGTAATGCTGATGACCGAGCACCCGTGGGCGGTGGCGCAACTGGAGCGCCGGGCCATGCCCGACACCCTGCTGCCGGTGCTCGGCGATGGCCTGCTGACCTTCGCCATCGCCCTGGCCACGTTGATCGTATGGCTGCGGGTACGCCGCGCTGCGACGCTGGTACTGCTGGCCCACGGCATGTTGTGGATGCTCTACGGCCTGGTGCTGATCCCGGCACTGGACCCCTACGCTTCGGCCTCGGCATTGATGCGCCGGGTCGGCGCGCGGATCGGCCCGGATGCCGAACTGGCGCTGGTCGCCTGGCGCGAACAGAACCTGCTGCAGGCCGACCGCCCGGTACGCGAGTTCGGCTTCAAGCGGCCCTGGGCCGAGCAGTGGCACGACGCCGGCCCGTGGCTGGCCGAGGCACCGGACAAGCGCTGGCTGCTGGTGCTGGACGATGCGATGAGCCCCTGCGTGGACCCGGCCAAGGTGATCGACATCGGCGTGGCAAACCGCAATCGCTGGCAACTGCTCCCGGGTACCGCCTGGGACCCGCAGTGCCACGCTGAGCGGACAGGATCGACCGCAGAAGAAGACTGAACGTTGACACATGCCGGGCAATGCTTAACCCGGCGCGAACGAGCGTCCGACCCTTCTCCGACATCCAGGTGACGAGCATGACTGCGGATTCCCGAACCGCCCTTTCCCAGCATGCCCGTCCGTCCCCTTGATTCGGTAGCGCCGCTTGCGACATCGCCGCTGGCGTCACGATTTGCTGTAACTCACCTCTGGGTGCCTGTCGCAATCGGTCTGCCCCTGTTTACGCTGCTGATGGGTTTCGGCGGCGATCAATGGGTGGCCGATCACCTGTTCCGCCTTGAGGGCGGCCACTGGGCGCTGCAGGACGCCTGGATCACCCGCACCGTCGTGCACAAGGCCGGCAAATGGCTGAGCACGGCAGCGGCGCTGGTGGTGATCCTGCTGTGCTTCCACCACTGGCGCAAAGGTCGTGACCGCACCCTGCAATGGGCGCTGCTTTATGTCGTGATTGCCATGGCGCTGGGCACCGGGGTGATCTCCCTGCTGAAATCGCTGGTGCCGATGGAATGCCCGTGGGACCTGCTGCGCTACGGCGGCCACCAGCCCTTCATCGGCCTGTTCGCCCTGCGCCCGGAAGGCATGACGGCCCAGGCCTGCTTCCCGGCCGGTCACGCCAGCGCAGGCTATGCGTGGCTCTGCCTGTACTTCTTCGCCCTGCTGTGGCGGCCATCCTGGCGCTGGGCCGGGCTGGCCATCGGCCTCGGCACCGGCCTGGTGTTCGGTATCAGCCAGCAGCTCCGGGGCGCGCATTTCCTTTCGCATGACGTTGCCACCGCGTTGATATGTTGGCTGCTTTCGCTGGGCCTGTACCTGATCGTCAAACGCGTCCTGATCCGCCGTCAGCTGGACCGTCCCCACCGCCAGGAGGCAAACGCATGAGTGCATCGGTCCAACGCCCCGCCCGCCTGCCTGCCCTGGCAAGCCTCCGCCGCTGGCGGCCGCAGCTGTCCACCGAAGCACTGATCGCACTGACCAGCCTGTTCTTCGCGGTGGCCGGCAACGGCCTGTTCTGGAACAACGCGATGGCCAGCCATCCGGGCAGCCTGCGCTACGCACTTTCGCTGCTGCTGTTGCTGCTGGGTACGCACGGCGTGCTGCTCGGCATCCTGGTCTGGCGCTGGAACGCCAAGGTGGTGATCAGCCTGCTGTTGCTGGTGACCGCGTTCGCTGCGCACTACATGAGCCGCTACCACATCTACCTGGATGCGGACATGCTGCGCAACGTGCTGGCGACCGACCCCAAGGAAAGCCGCGAGCTGATGACCGTGTCGCTGGTGTGGCCGGTGCTGCTGTTGGCAGTGCTGCCGATGGTGGTGCTGTGGCGCGTGCAGCTGCGTCGCCGCAGCTGGGGCCGCAGCCTGCTGTGGCGCCTCGGCTTCCTGGTGGTGGCAGCGGTGACTGCCGTCGGTGGCGCGTTGATCTCCTTCCAGGATGTCTCGGCGTTGATGCGCAACCAGCGTGAAGTGCGCTATCTCGCCACGCCGGCCAACGTGCTGCTGGGCATGCCGCGTGCACTGCGTGGCGACAATCCCGTGCAGCGCGCGCCGAAGCTGCCGATCGGCACCGATGCCAAGGCCACGCCACGTGCACCGGCCAGCAAGCCGCGCCTGCTGGTGATCGTGATGGGCGAGACCGTGCGTGCGCAGAACTGGGGGCTCAATGGCGGCCGCAACACCACGCCGGAACTGGCGCAGGCGCCGGTGATCAACTTCCCGGACATGCACTCATGCGGTACCAGCACCGAAGTCTCGCTGCCGTGCCTGTTCTCGCCCTGGGGCCGACACGACTACGACGAGAAGAAGATCCGCGCGCACCAGTCACTGCTGCACGTGCTGAACCGCGCTGGCATCGCTCCGCTGTGGCGTGACAACCAGTCCGGCTGCAAGGGCGTGTGCGAAGACCTGGACTTCCAGTCGCTGTCCGACGCAACCACGCCAGGGCTGTGCGCCGACGGCCGCTGCATGGACGAGATCCTGCTGCAGGACCTGGCCACCCAGGTGCGCGCCAAGCCCGGTGACCGGGTGGTGGTGCTGCATCAGCTGGGCAACCACGGCCCGGCCTACTTCGAGCGCTACCCGCCGGCATTCCGCCGCTTCACCCCGACCTGTGATACCCGCGACATCGGCCGCTGCTCGCGCGAAGAGATCACCAACAGCTACGACAATGCCGTGCTGTACACCGATCACTTCCTGACCAAGACCATCGGTACGCTGCAGGGCATGCAGGACTACGACACGGCAATGATCTACCTGTCCGACCACGGTGAGTCGCTGGGCGAGAAGGGCCTGTTCCTGCATGGCGTGCCCTATGCCATTGCACCGGCCGAGCAGACCCGCGTGCCGATGACGATGTGGTTCTCGCCGGGCTTTGCCAGCAGCCGCGGCCTGGACCTGCAGTGCGTGCGCAAGCGTTCGGCGGCCTACACCGACCACGACAACCTGTTCCCGTCGGTGCTGGGCCTGATGCAGGTGAAGACGGCGCTGTACGAGCGCGACCGCGACGTGTTCGCCAACTGCGAGAGTTGAGGGTTGTTCGGCAGGGCTTGCAGCCCTGCACCTGCAGAGGCAACCGCAACGGCAACGGCCGAAGCAACAGCAGAAGCAGGCTTCCTGTGGGTTGGCGGGGTGGGTCCGGTGGCGGGGGGCGCCGTAAATACGTCCATGTAGCAACTGTGTTGAGGCAGAGTCTCGGCTCCTCCGGCAGCCACGCACGGTAGTGCCGGCCGCTGGCCGGCAGCC
>NZ_JAXAXL020000027.1:34829-38833 GCF_047497515.2 Stenotrophomonas maltophilia | reverse complement strand
AGCCGCATGGGCCCGAGGCATGCCTCGGGCGGGTTGGGCAGGACGCCCAACCCCGGTCTTGCCGTGTGCGCAGGAACGCGCACACGAGCAAGCGGCTGCCAAGCCTACAAGGACGTACTTGCGGCGTCCCCGCACTCCGACACCGCCCCACCAAACCACGGAATGTCGCTGCAGCTTGTGACGTTGCCGTTGATTGCAGCAGGTGCAGGGCTGCAAGCCCTGCAGAAAAACCTACCTGACCTGCTCCTGCTTGCGCACGATCGCCATCGCGATCTCCAGCGACTGCTCGTAGTTCAACCGCGGGTCCACCGTCGAACGGTACGCACGCTCCAGATCGCGCTCGGTCAACTCGCGCGCGCCACCGGTGCACTCGGTCACATCCTCGCCGGTCAGCTCCAGGTGCACGCCACCCAGGCGCGTGCCTGCGGCCGCATGCAGGTCGAACGACATCTCAACCTCGCCGCGCACATTGTCGAAGCGACGCGTCTTGAACCCGTTGGCAGTGCTCTCGGTATTGCCATGCATCGCATCGCATACCCACAGCACGCGGCGACCGTCGCGCTTGACCGCATCCAGCAGCGGCGGCAGCTTCTCGGCAATCTGTGCCGCACCCATGCGGTGGATGAAGCTCAGGCGGCCAGGTTCATCATGCGGGTTGAGCACATCAATCAGGCGCAGCAGCTGGTCCGGCGTCACCGACGGGCCCACCTTGATCGCGATCGGGTTGCGCACGCCACGCAGGTATTCCACGTGCGCGCCATCGAGCGCGGCGGTGCGCATGCCGATCCACGGGTAATGCGTGCTCAGGTTCAACCAGCCCTGCTGGCGCGGCACCTGCCGGGTCAACGCCTGCTCGTAGGGCAGCAGCAGCGCTTCGTGCGAGGTGTAGAAATCGATGCGGTTGAGGTTGTGCACGCGGGCCCCGGCCAGGGTCTCCATGAAGTGCACCGCATCGCCGATCGAGGCCACCATCTTCTGGTACTCGGCGGCCAGCGGCGAGTGGCTTACCCACTCCAGGTTCCAGTACTCGGGGTGGTGCAGGTCGGCGAAGCCGCCATCGATCAGCGCCCGCACGAAGTTCATCGTCATCGCCGAATGCGCGTGGGCCTGCAGCATCCGCTTCGGGTCCGGCAGGCGCGCCGCTTCGGTGAACGCCGGTGCATTGATCACATCACCGCGGTAGCTGGGCAGGGTCACGCCGTCGCGGGTCTCGGTATCGGCCGAACGCGGCTTGGCGTACTGGCCGGCGAAACGGCCGACGCGGATCACCGGCTGGCGCAGGCCGTGCACCAGCACCAGGCTCATCTGCAGCAGCACCTTCAGGCGGTTGGAAATGGTGCCCGATTCGCAGTCGCTGAAATTCTCGGCGCAGTCGCCGCCCTGCAACAGGAAGCGCTTGCCCTCCTGCGCCTCGGCCAGCTGCTGCTTCAACGCCAGGATCTCCCACGAGGTGACCAGCGGCGGCAGCCGCTTCAGTTCATGCAGGGCCGCATCCAGCGCCACCGGGTCGGGGTAGGTCGGCATCTGCAGCGCGGTCTTGCCACGCCAGCTCTCCGGCGACCAGGCAGCGCCAGCGGCGGTCGCGGCAGGATCGGGAACGGGCGAAACGGCGGACAGGCTCATTGCAGACTTCCGGAGGTGGGGGACGTTCATGGTCGCAGAGCCGACCGTTGTCGCAAAGGGCCGGACTGCGCCTGCACATGACTGAACGACAGGGAAAGGGCATCGCGATCGGCCAAAAGCCGCATGGCCGCAACCGTCCGCACAGGCGCATGATTCGCCACGCACTGTTACGAAGTAACACCCCACATCCTCCGACCGGCCCCTTCCACAGCCCATCGCCATGAAGCCCTCCCTGCTCGCTACCGGCATCACCCTCGCCCTGGCCTTGGCCAGCCTGCCTGCCTTCGCCGCGGTGGCCGACGACGCCTCCACGTCGGTCAAGGATCTGGACGCGGTGACCGTCCACGCCCAGCTCGACCAGGCCCGCAACACGCTGTCGCCGGATATCGGCAGCAGCCAGTACCAGATCACCGCCGAGGACATCCAGAAGCAGCCGCTGGGTGCGTCTTCGCCACTCAGCCAGGTGCTGTTGCAGGCGCCGGGCGTGGTCCAGGATTCGTACGGCGGCGTGCATGTGCGCGGCGACCACGCCAACCTGCAGTACCGCATCAACGGCGTGCTGCTGCCCGAGTCGATCTCCGGCTTTGGCCAGACCCTGGATGCGCGCACCATCAAGAGCATCCGCCTGATGGACGGGGCACTGCCGGCGCAGTTCGGCGAGCGCACCGCAGCGGTGGTCGACATCACCACGCGCAATGGCGCCGAACTCGGCAACGGCGGCAGCGCGGGGCTCACTGCCGGCTCGTTTGGCAAGATCAATCCCAATACCTCCTGGTGGGGCAACCAGGGCCGCTGGAGCTGGTTCCTGACCGGCAACTACGACCAGAACGAGGTCGGTCTGGAGAATCCGACCAGCTCCCGCAAACCGCTGCACGACGACACCCACCAAGGGAAGGCCTTCGCCGACCTGACCTACCTGGTCAACGACAACACCCGCCTGAGCGTGTTCGCCGGCTTCGCCAACAACCGCTTCCAGATCCCGGTCAATCCGGGCCAGACACCGCAGTTCGGCTACCTCGACACCACCACCTTCGACTCCAGCCAGCTGGACGAGACCCAACGCGAGACCACCCGCTTCGGCATGCTGGTGCTGCAGGGCACGCTTGGCAGCACCGCCTACCAGCTCTCGGCCGGCCAGCGTTACAGCGATGTGGGATTCAACCCGGACGTGGTGGGCGATCTGGTGTTCAGCGGCGTCGCCTCACAGGTCCAGCGCAGCAACCGCGCCAACACCCTGCAGGCCGACTTCTCCACGCCGCTGGGCAACGACCACACGCTGCGCTACGGCCTGTACGGCAACTACGAGAACGCGCGGGCCAGCAACAACAGCTGGGTGTTCCCGGTTGACGACGCGGGCCAGCAGTCCAGCACCACGCCGCTGCTGATTCCCGATCGCAGCGCCTTCCACGCCAGCACGCTGGCGCTGTACGTGCAGGACGAATGGAAGATCGGCGACGACTGGACCGTCAACTACGGCCTGCGCGGTGACCGCTACAAGGCCTTTGGGCGCACCGAGGGCCAGCTCAGCCCGCGCGTGGGCGTGGTCTGGAATGCCAGCGACAGCACCACCGTGCATGCCGGTTATTCACGCTACTTCACCCCGCCGGCCAGCGAGCTGATCGCCAGCAGCGATATCGCGCTCTACGACGGCACCACCAACCAGCAGCCCAGTGGCGGCAACACCATTCCGCTGGCCGAACGCAGCGACTACTACGACATCGGCGTCTCGCAGCAGCTCGGTGAACACCTCACGCTGGGCCTTGATGCGTACGACCGCCGCGTCGCGCGCCTGCAGGACGAAGGCCAGTTCGGCGCCGCCTACATCTATTCCACGTTCAACTACCGCCGCGGCCACATCCGCGGCCTGGAGTTCAGCGCCGACTACAGCAACGGGCCGTTCAGCGCCTACTTCAATGCCGCCCTGAACAAGGCCATCGGTACCGACGTCATCACCGGGCAGTACAACCTGGACCCGGAGGCCCTGGCCTACGTGGCTGACCACTGGATCCACCTCGACCACGACCAGAAGCTGACCTCGTCGGGTGGCTTCAGTTATGCCTTCGCCGGCCACAACCGGATTGGCGCCAACTACGTGTTCGGCAGCGGGCTGCGTTCGGACATCGAGGGCGTACCCAATGGCGGCGAATTGCCGTCATACCTGCAGGTCAACCTCAGCGCAGGCCACGACTTCAACGCCGACAGCGGCCATCCGCTGCATGTGCAGCTGGCGTTGATCAACGCACTGGATCGCAGCTACCAGCTGCGCGATGGTGGCGGCGTCGGCGTGTTCGCCCCGCAATGGGGCCCGCGTCGCGGCGCCTACCTGAGCCTGCAGCAGGACTTCTGAGGACGGACCGTGGTAGTGGGGGGGGGGGGGGGGG
>NZ_JAXAXL020000027.1:16628-34819 GCF_047497515.2 Stenotrophomonas maltophilia | reverse complement strand
CGGCCGCTGGCCGGCAACTACGGGACACCCGCCATCGTTCATGAGGTTGCCGGCCAGCGGCCGGCACTACCTTGCTTCAGCGCCTGACCTTGCGCAGCGACACCAGCAGCGCCCACAGTGCCAGCAGCACGAACCACACGCCTGACCACATCGGCATGGTCAGGCCCAGGAAGGTCCAGTCGATGTTGCCGCAGTTGCCGGTACCGGTCAGCACCGTGCGGAACACTTCCAGCGGCCCCATGGTCTCGCGCAGGAAACTCAGCGGCGGGCCGCAGGTCGCGCCCATCTCCGGCGGCAGCATCTGCACGTAGACGTGGCGCGCCGCGATGCCGACACCCACCGCGGCGGCGATGAAGGCCAGCACGCCATAGGTCGCACGGCCTGGCCGATTGGACGGCCCATGCAACGCACCGATCAGGAACAGCAGGCCCAGCGCGGCAAATGCCAGGCGCTGGAAGATGCACAGCGGGCACGGCTCCAGGCCCATCTTCAACTGCAGGAAGATCGCGTAGCCGAGCAGGCCCGCACAGATCAGGAAGCCCAGGAAGAACTGGGCGCGGAAGGGCCAGCGCAGTGGATTCATCGTCAACGCTCGAATGGATCAGGCGCCAAGCGTAACCGAGAGTGCGCGCCATTCGAACCGCCACAGGTGACGCCTGTCGGAACGGTGTGGGTCGGACCCATTTGCGGATGCAAACGGCTCTGACCCAGCGCCCAGCGTCGTGGGGTCAGAGCCCGTGCCTGCGGCAAGGCATCCGACCCCGCAGAAACACAAAAGCCCGGCAGAGGCCGGGCTTTCGCTGTGTCGCGTTGGAGCGGTCCGATTACTCGGCCACTTCCTCGGCCACGACCGGACGGTCAACCAGCTCGACGTAGGCCATCGGCGCGTTGTCGCCAGCGCGGAAGCCGCACTTCAGCAGGCGCAGGTAGCCGCCCGGACGGTTCGCGTAGCGCGGGCCCAGGATGGTGAACAGGTTGCCCACGGCTTCGTTGTCGCGCAGGCGGGCGAAGGCCAGACGGCGGTTGGCAACGGAGTCGACCTTGGCCAGGGTGATCAGCGGCTCGGCAACGCGGCGCAGTTCCTTGGCCTTCGGCAGGGTGGTCTTGATCAGCTCGTGCTTGAACAGCGAGGCGGCCATGTTCTTGAACATTGCTTCGCGGTGGGCGCTGGTACGGCTGAACTTACGGCCAGACTTCATGTGACGCATGGTGATATTCCTTGGTTAATGATGAGGCTGTGCGGATCGTTGTCGCCATCCTGGCGTTGCTGCGCGGACTGCGGTTGGTCCTGGCCATCCGTCCTGGACGACCTGCCCGCGAACCTGGGGTTCGTCGTGGCATGTAGTGTTGCGTTGAAGGCTCCACCGCGAACGGTGGAGCCTCCAGGCATTACCGATATCAGCCCAGCATGCCGTGGCTGGCGACGCCGGCCGGCGGCCAGTTCTCCAGCTTCATGCCGAGGGACAGGCCGCGCTGAGCCAGCACTTCCTTGATCTCGGTGAGCGACTTCTTGCCCAGGTTCGGGGTCTTCAGCAGCTCCACTTCGGTCTTCTGGATCAGATCGCCGATGTAGTAGATGCTTTCGGCCTTCAGGCAGTTGGCCGAACGCACGGTCAGCTCCAGATCGTCGATCGGGCGCAGCAGCACCGGATCCACGCCGTTGTTGGCCGGCTTGGCCGCACCGCGGTCGCGGTGGGTGAAGTCACCGAACACCGACAGCTGGTCGCTGAGGATGTCGGCGGCGGTGCGCACGGCTTCCTCGGCGTCGATGGTGCCGTTGGTCTCGATATCGATGACCAGCTTGTCCAGGTCGGTACGCTGTTCGACGCGGGCCGCTTCCACGGCATAGGCGACGCGGCGGACCGGCGAGAACGAGGCATCCAGGACCAGGCGGCCGATGGCACGGGTTTCTTCGTCCGGACGACGACGCGCGGCAGCCGGCTGGTAGCCGAAACCACGTTCGATCTTCAGACGCATGTTCACTGCCGTGTCCTTGGTCAGGTGGCAGATCACGTGGTCGCCGTTCAAGATTTCCACATTGTGGTCAACCTTGATGTCGGCAGCGGTGACAACGCCCGGGCCCTGCTTGGACAGGGACAGGGTGGCGCTGTCGCCGGAGTGCATACGGATGGCCACGTCCTTCAGGTTCAGCAGGACTTCGAGCACGTCCTCCTGCAGACCTTCGACCGTGGTGTACTCATGCAACACGCCGTCGATTTCGACTTCCGTGATGGCGAAGCCCGGGATGGACGACAGCAGCACGCGACGCAGGGCATTACCCAGCGTATGCCCGTAACCCCGCTCCAAAGGTTCGATAACGACCTTTGCACGGGTGTCGGTAAGGCGTTCGATCTGCGGACCGCGAGGACGCAGAACCTGGTTGGCGGTAACCGTCATGTTGCGGGTTCTCCTAGTGAACCCCCGGCCGTCGCCGGGGGCTCTCCAATGATGAATTACTTCGAATACAGCTCGACGATCAGCGCTTCGTTGATGTCCGCAGGCAGATCCGAACGATCCGGAACAGCCTTGAAGATGCCGGTGAACTTGCCGGAATCCACTTCAACCCACGACGGGCTCAGGTCATGCTGGGCGGCGACGGTCAGGGCTTCCTGGACGCGCAGCTGCTTGGCAGCCTTTTCAGACAGAGCGATGGCGTCGCCAGCCTTGACCTGGTACGAAGCCAGGTTGACCGACTTGCCATTCACGGTGACGCCGCGGTGCGACACCAGCTGACGGGCAGCCGGACGGGTCACGGCGAAGCCCATGCGGTAGACGACGTTGTCCAGGCGGGTTTCCAGCAGCTGCAGCAGGTTCTCGCCGGTGTTGCCCTTCTTGGTCGAGGCCTTCTTGTAGTAGTTGCGGAACTGACGCTCCAGCAGGCCGTAGATACGCTTGACCTTCTGCTTTTCACGCAGCTGGGTGGCGTAGTCGGACAGCTTGCCCTTGCGGGCAGTGGCGCCGTGCTGGCCGGGCTTCTGCTCCAGCTTGCACTTGGAGTCCAGCGCACGCGCCGGGCTCTTCAGGGACAGGTCGGCGCCTTCGCGACGGGCGAGCTTACAGGTAGGACCGATATAACGAGCCATTTCTTATCGCTCCCTTTAGACGCGACGCTTCTTCGGCGGACGGCACCCGTTGTGCGGGATAGGCGTCACGTCGATGATGTTGGTGATCTTGTAGCCGACGTTGTTCAACGAACGCACGGCCGACTCACGGCCCGGACCCGGGCCCTTGATGCGGACTTCCAGCGACTTCACGCCGTAGTCCAGCGCAGCACGACCGGCCTTTTCAGCAGCCACCTGGGCAGCGAACGGGGTCGACTTGCGCGAACCGCGGAAGCCAGCGCCACCGGAGGTTGCCCACGACAGAGCGTTGCCCTGGCGGTCGGTGATGGTGACGATGGTGTTGTTGAACGAAGCGTGGACGTGGGCAACGCCGTCGGTGACGACGCGCTTGATCTTCTTCTTGGTCTTAGCAGCGGGCTTAGCCATTTATAGGTCCCTTACTTCCTGATCGCCTTGCGCGGGCCCTTGCGGGTGCGGGCGTTGGTACGGGTGCGCTGGCCACGCAGCGGCAGACCGCGACGGTGACGCAGGCCGCGGTAGCAGCCCAGGTCCATCAGGCGCTTGATCGCGATGCCGATTTCACGGCGCAGATCGCCTTCCACGATGTACTTGCCGACTTCGGCGCGCAGGCGCTCGATTTCCGGCTCCGACAGATCGCGGATCTTGGTGGTCGAAGCAACGCCTGCGACTTCGCAGACCTTCTTCGAACGGGTACGGCCGATGCCGTAAATGCTTTGCAACCCGACCCAGACGTGCTTCTGGGCTGGCAGGTTGACGCCTGCAATACGCGCCATGACGCGGTTCTCCAGCTGAGTGATGGCCGACAGCGCGCCTCGGGCACGCCAATCCGGCAGGATGGATCAAAAAAGTGAACTAGCGATACTAACAAGGTTCCGGTTTACATGGAAGCCCGTGAAACCATTGGTTTCATGAACCCGGCCTGGGGAGTGTGCCCAGGCTCCGGCGCCGGATGGGGTTGGACCTGGGGTTTCCCCCTGAGCCGCCCGCGCTACTCCAGCGCGGGACCACCTCATCACACCCCCACCCGGAACCGCTGCGGGGGCCGCCCTTCGTTTGTGTGGCCGGAGTCCGCGAAGCGGAGGGACCATCACGTCAGGAAGACGAAAGTATAACAGGCCTGTCAGCCGCGAGCAAAACCGCCGCGATTGCCACCCTTCAGGTTGGCCTTCTTCAGCAGGCTCTCGTACTGGTGCGACATCAGGTGCGCCTGCACCTGGGCGATGAAGTCCATCACCACCACCACCACGATCAGCAGCGAGGTGCCGCCGAAGTAGAACGAGGCGTTCAGCTGCGTGCGCATCAGTTCCGGCAGCAGGCAGACGATCACCAGGTAGGCCGAGCCGGCCGCGGTCAGGCGGGTCAGCACGCCGTCGATGTAGTCGGCGGTGGCCTTGCCCGGACGGATGCCCGGAATCAGCGCGCCCGACTTCTTCAGGTTGTCGGCGGTTTCCTGCGAGTTGAACACCAGCGCGGTATAGAAGAACGCGAAACCGGTGATCAGCGCGGCGAACACGATCATGTGCAGCGGCTCGCCCGGGCCCAGGGCATTGGCGACCTTCTGCAGGATCTGGCCCATGCTGCTCTGGTTGGCGGCCTGGCCGGACCACATGGCCAGGGTGGCCGGGAACGCCAGCAGGCTGGAGGCAAAGATCGCCGGAATGACGCCGGCCATGTTGAGCTTCAGCGGCAGGAACGAGGTCTGGTTCATGTACGCGTTGCGACCGCCCTGGCGGCGCGCGTAATTGACCGTGATCCGGCGCTGGCCACGCTCGACGAACACCACGAAGAAGGTGAAGGCGAGCACGACGATGGCGATCAGCAGCAGCTGGATGAACTGGATGTTGCCGTCGCGGTAAGCGTCGAAGGTGTGGATGATCGCGCCCGGCAGGCCGGCCACGATACCCGCGAAGATGATCAGCGACACGCCGTTGCCGATGCCGCGCTCGGTGACCTGCTCACCGACCCACATCAGGAACATGGTGCCGGCGGTCAGCGCGACCACGGCAGTGAGCACGAAGCCCATGCCCGGCGCGTACACGACCGGAGCGCCCGACGGCGAGACCTGGCCCTGCAGGGCCAGCGCGATCGAACCGCCCTGCACCACTGCCAGCAGCACGGCGCCGATGCGCGAATACTGGGTGATCTTGCGGCGGCCGGACTCACCTTCCTTCTGCATCGCCTTCAGGGCGGGGAAGATGTGCACGGCCAGCTGCATCACGATCGATGCCGAGATGTACGGCATCACGTTCAGCGCGAAGATGCTGAAACGGTGCAGGGCGCCGCCCGAGAACATGTTGAACATGTCCACGATGCCGCCGCCCTGCTGTTGCATCATGGCAAGCATGGCATCGGGATTGACGCCCGGCACCGGCACATAGCAGCCGATGCGATAGACGATCAAAGCCCCGACGACGAACAGCAAACGTTGGCGAAGTTCAGTGAACTTGCCCATTCCGCCCGCGAGGTTACCGATGCCAGCTTGCGCCATGATTTATTACTCCGTCACGCTGCCGCCGGCAGCTTCGATTGCAGCCTTGGCACCGGCCGTGGCAGCAATACCCTTCAGGGTGAACGCCTTGGTCACTTCGCCCTTGACGACGACCTTGGCCTTCTTTGCAGTGCTCGGGACCAGCTTGGCAGCACGCAGGGCGGCGAAGTCGATCTCGCCGGCCGGCAGCTTGTCCAGCGCGTACAGCAGCACTTCAGCGGTGTCCTTGGCGATCGGCGAACGGAAGCCGATCTTCGGCAGACGACGCTGCATGGGGGTCTGGCCGCCTTCGAAGCCAGCCTTGATCTTGCCGCCACCCTTACGGGCGAACGAACCCTTGTGGCCGCGGCCGGCAGTCTTGCCCAGGCCCGAGCCGATACCACGACCGACGCGGGTACGCTCGGTGCGGGCGCCCGGTGCCGGGCTCAGTTCATTGAGACGCAGAGTCATGATCGATTACTCCTCAACCTTGACGAGGTAGTGAACGGTGTTGATCAGGCCGCGAACCTGCGGGCTGTCCTTCAGTTCACGCACATCGTTGAGCTTGTTCAGGCCCAGGGCACGCACCGACAGGCGGTGACGCGACTGGGTACCACGCAGGCCGCGCACCAGGCGCACCTTCACAGTCTTGTTGGACTCATTAGCCATGGTTGAGTTCCTCCACCTTCTTGCCGCGCTTGGCCGCGATGCGAGCCGGCGACTGCGCAGCAGTCAGGCCCTTCACGGTGGCACGCACCAGGTTGATCGGGTTGCGCGAACCGGTGGCCTTGGCCAGCACGTTCTTCACGCCAACCGCTTCCAGCACGGCGCGCATGGCACCGCCGGCGATGACGCCGGTACCTTCCGAAGCCGGCTGCATGAACACGCGGGCTGCGCCGTGACCATCCTTGATGGTGTGCCACAGGGTGCCGTTGTTCAGGTCAACGCTGACCAGGTTCTTGCGGGCCTGCTCCATCGACTTCTGGATGGCGACCGGCACTTCGCGGGCCTTGCCATAACCGAAACCGACCTTGCCTTCGCCGTCGCCGACCACGGTCAGGGCGGTGAAGGTGAACTGACGGCCACCCTTGACGGTCTTGCTGACGCGGTTGACCGCGACCAGCTTTTCGATCATGCCGTCGTCGACTTTCTCTTCGCGGTTACGGTCGCGATCGCGACCCCGCTGCTGACGCTCTTCTGCCATTTTGATTCCTTGGTAGTTTGGGTATGTACGGCTCGGGGCCGCTTATGGTTGTGGAGTGACGCGTCGTTCCGGTGGGCCGCTGCAGAAGAGCGGCGCCGTCCAGCCTCACTCAGGCTGGCGAGCAGGCGGGCAGAGGACCAGAAGTCCCCTGCCCTTATCCCTTAGAACTGCAGGCCGGCTTCGCGGGCGGCTTCTGCCAGGGCCTTGATGCGGCCGTGGTAGCGGTAGCCCGAACGATCGAAGGCAACCTTCTCGACGCCGGCGGCCTTGGCGCGCTCAGCGACGATGCGGCCAACCTTGGCAGCGGCATCAGCGTTCTTGCCGTTCTTCAGGCCTTCCTTGATGTCGGCCTGGGTGGTGTTGGCAGCAGCCAGCACCTTGGAACCGTCGGCAGTGAAGACCTGGGCGTACAGGTGCTGGCCGGTGCGCAGCACCGACAGGCGGGCAACGCCGAGCTCACGGATGTGGGCGCGGGTCGACTTGGCGCGACGCAGGCGGGCGATGTTCTTGTTCATTTTGATTTTCCCTTGAAAGCGGAAGGACCTAATTAGGCCTTCTTGGCTTCCTTACGGATGATGACTTCGTCGGAGTACTTCACGCCCTTGCCCTTGTACGGTTCCGGCTTGCGGAACGCACGGATCTTGGCGGCGACTTCACCGACCACCTGCTTGTCCGCGCCCTGGACCAGGATCTCGGTCTGGGTCGGGGTGGTGATGGTGATGCCTTCCGGCGCCACGAACACGACCGGGTGCGAGAAGCCCAGCGACAGGCTCAGGTCCTTGCCCTGCATGGCAGCGCGGTAACCCACGCCGACCAGCTCCAGCTTGCGCTCGAAGCCTTCGGACACGCCCTTGACCATGTTGGCCAGGATCGCACGCACGGTACCGGTCAGTGCGACCAGCTCGGCGTTCTCGGTGCTCAGGGTGGCAACGCCGTTGTCGACGTTGATGGCAATACCGGCCGGCTTGGCCAGCGACAGGGTGCCCTTCGGGCCCTTGGCGGTGACGGTGTCCGACTGGACGTTCAGTTCAACCTTACCCAGGTCGATCGGCTTCTTGGCTACGCGGGACATAGTTCTACTCCTTTCGCCTTAGGCCACGAAGCACAGGACTTCGCCGCCGACGCCCAGCTGGCGCGCCTGCGCATCAGTCATGATGCCCTTGGAGGTGGAAATGATGGAGATACCCAGGCCGTTCATGACCTTCGGCAGCTCGCTCTTGCCGCGGTACTGGCGCAGGCCCGAACGCGAGAAGCGCTTCAGGGTCGCGATGACCGGCTTGCCTTCGAAATACTTCAGCACGATTTCCAGCTCGGACTTGTTGTTTTCCAGCTTGGTCACGCGCAGGTCGGTGATGTAACCCTCGTCCTTCAGGACCTGGGCGATCGCAACCTTGATCTTGGACGACGGGGCTTTCACCGTCTGCTTGCCAACCGCGGCCGCATTCTTGATGCGGACCAGCAGGTCGGCGATGGGATCAGTCATGCTCATATGAGTACCTTTGAGTGCACCGATATCCGCTTTCGCGAAAATCTGTTGTCTCCTGGAAACGGGCCAGGTCCCTTCTTGCGGCAGGCCAGCGGCCCGCCCTAAAACCCGGTTTGCACAGGGCAAGACGCGGGAGTATACGCCAAAAGAGCCCGACTTGCGTCGGGCTCTTCGGGTTTTTTCGCAGAAGGAAGGCTGAACACCTCCCCTCCCCGGTTCAGGAACCCCCGGAGGGGCTCCTGATCGCAGGGCCGGCTGGGATTACCAGCTGGCCTTGCGCAGGCCCGGGACGTCGCCACGCATGGTGGCTTCACGCAGCTTGTTGCGGCCGAGGCCGAACTTGCTGTAAACGCCACGCGGACGGCCGGACAGCTCGCAGCGGTTGCGCTGGCGGCTCGGCGACGAATCGCGCGGCAGCTTGGCCAGCTTGGTAGCGGCTTCGATCTTCTCGTCGTAGCTCGCGTCCACCGAGGACACGATCTTCTTCAGAGCCGCACGCTTGTCGGCGTACTTCTTGGCCAGCTTTTCCCGCTTGATGTCGCGGTTGACCATGGAGGTCTTTGCCATTTCGGTTTCCTCGACGGATCAGTTACGGAACGGGAACTTGAACGCTGCCAGCAGCGCCTTCGCTTCCGCATCGGTCTTCGCAGTGGTGGTGATGGCGATATCCATACCGCGGATCGCGTCGACGGCGTCGAAGTCGATTTCCGGGAAGATGATCTGTTCCTTCACACCCATGTTGAAGTTGCCGCGACCGTCGAAGGAACGACCGGAAACACCACGGAAGTCGCGCACGCGCGGCAGCGAGATGTTGATCAGGCGATCCAGGAACTCGTACATCTTGTGGCGACGCAGCGTGGTCTTGCAGCCGATCGGCCAACCATCGCGGATCTTGAACGACGCAACCGAAATACGCGACTTGGTGACAACCGGCTTCTGGCCGGAAATCTTGGTCATGTCGCCGACGGCGTTTTCCAGGATCTTCTTGTTGGTGGCCGCTTCGC
Organism: Stenotrophomonas maltophilia; assembly: GCF_047497515.2. GTDB lineage: Bacteria > Pseudomonadota > Gammaproteobacteria > Xanthomonadales > Xanthomonadaceae > Stenotrophomonas. The sequence goes on along the minus strand of NZ_JAXAXL020000027.1, from coordinate 25,575 downwards.
CGACACCCATGTTCAGGGTGACCTTGACGAGCTTCGGCACTTCCATCGGATTGGTGTAGCCGAACTGCTTCATCAGCGCCGGCACCACTTCTTCCTTGTAGAACTTTTCGAGACGGGAAGTCATCTTCACATTCCTCAGGCGTCGAGCGCCTCACCGCTGGAGCGGAACACACGCAGTTTGCGTCCATCCTCCAGCACCTTGAAGCCAACGCGTTCGCCCTTGCCCGAAGCCGGGTTCAGCACATTCACGTTGGAGATATGGATCGAAGCTTCACGCTCGACCACGCCGCCGGCAACACCTGCCTGCGGGTTCGGCTTGGTGTGGCGCTTGACGATGTTCACGTTGGCGACGACCACACGGTCGCCGTCGACGCGGACGACTTCGCCCTGCTTGCCCTTGTCCTTGCCGGCGTTGACGACAACCTGGTCGCCCTTCTTGATACGGTTAGCCATGATTATCTCCTGTCGCTCACAGCACTTCGGGAGCGAGCGAGACGATCTTCATGAACTTCTCCGAACGAAGTTCACGGGTCACCGGCCCGAAGATACGGGTACCGATCGGCTCCTGCTTGCTGTTCAGCAGAACGGCAGCGTTGCCATCGAAGCGGATCAGCGAGCCGTCGGCGCGACGCACACCCTTGCGGGTACGCACCACGACGGCGTCATACACTTCACCCTTCTTGACCTTGCCGCGCGGAATCGCATCCTTCACGGTGACCTTGATGATGTCGCCGATACCGGCGTAACGGCGCTTGGAACCACCCAGCACCTTGAAGCACATCACCTGCTTGGCACCCGAATTGTCCGCGACGTCAAGGTAGCTCTGCATCTGGATCATGATTCAGACTCCTTATTCAGCCGCACGCGTGATGACTTCCACCACGCGCCAGTTCTTGGTCTTGGACATCGGAGCAATCTCGGTCACGCGGACGACATCGCCTTCCTTGCAGGCGTTGTCGGCATCGTGGGCGTGCAGCTTGGTCGAGCGCTTGATGTACTTGCCGTACAGCGCGTGCTTGACCTGACGCTCAACCAGGACGGTAACCGTCTTGTCCATCTTATTGCTGACGACACGGCCTTCGACCGTGCGCAGCGCCTTGTTTTCAGTATTGTCGCTCATAGCGGCCATCCTTACTTCGTGCTGCCGAGCAGGGTCTTGACGCGAGCAATCTCGCGACGGACCCGGCGGATGTCGTGGGTCTTCGGCAGCTGGCCGGTGACCTGCTGCATACGGACAGAGAACTGTTCCTTACGCAGGTCGATCAGGTGGGCCTTCAGTTCGTCAGCCGACTTTTCACGGAGAGTTTTGATATCCATCAGCGCACCGTACGGGTCACGAAAGTGGTGGTGACCGAGAGCTTGGCGGCGGCCAGGCGGAACGCCTCGCGAGCCACTTCCTCGGAAACACCCTCGATTTCATAGATCATGCGGCCGGGCTGGATCTGGGCCACCCAGTATTCCACGTTGCCCTTACCCGAACCCATTCGAACTTCGATGGGCTTCTTGGTGATGGGCTTGTCGGGGAACACGCGGATCCACATCTTGCCGCCGCGCTTGACGTAGCGGCTGATCGAGCGGCGGGCCGCTTCGATCTGACGCGCGGTCAGCTGACCGTGTGCGGTTGCCTTCAGGCCGTATTCGCCGAAGCTGACAGCGTTGGCGCTCCAGCTCAGGCCTTCGTTACGGCCCTTGTGTACCTTGCGGTACTTGGTTCGCTTGGGTTGCAACATTGTCGTTACCTCGCTTCACGGGCCGGGCGCTGACGGTCACCACGGTCGCCGCGATCGTGACGATCGTTGCGCGACGGGGTGTCGTCCTGCTTTTCCTGGCCAACCTGGGAGAAGTCGAAGACCTCGCCCTTGTAGATCCAGACCTTGATGCCGATGATGCCGTAGGTCGTCTTGGCTTCAGCGAAGCCATAGTCGATGTCGGCACGCAGGGTGTGCAGCGGCACACGGCCTTCGCGGTACCACTCCGAACGGGCGATTTCTGCACCGTTGAGGCGGCCACCCACGTTGACCTTGATGCCCAGGGCACCCAGGCGCATCGCGTTGCCGACCGAGCGCTTCATCGCGCGGCGGAACATGATGCGACGCTCAAGCTGCTGAGCGATCGATTCGGCAACCAGCTGTGCGTCCAGCTCCGGCTTGCGCACTTCGGTGACGTTGATGTGCGCCGGGACGCCCATCATCTCGCTCACTTCCTTGCGCAGCTTCTCGATGTCCTCACCGCGCTTGCCGATCACGACGCCCGGACGGGCGGTGTGGATCGTCACGCGAGCGGTCTTGGCCGGACGCTCGATCAGGATCTTGCTGATGCCGGCCTGAGCCAGCTTCTTGCGCAGCATTTCACGAACTTTCAGGTCGGCTGCCAGGTAACCAGCGAACTCGGCCTTGTTGGCGTACCACTTGGAGTTCCAGTCCTTGGAAATACCGAGACGGATACCAATCGGATGAACTTTATGACCCATGGTCTTTTCCTTATCCGCTTACTTGCCGGCGCCCACAACCACAGTGATGTGGCTGGTGCGCTTGAGGATGCGGGTACCGCGGCCTTTCGCCCGCGCCATGAAACGCTTCAGGGTCGGACCTTCATCAACCATGATGGTCTGAACCTTCAGCTCGTCGACGTCGGCGCCCTGGTTGTTCTCGGCGTTGGCAATTGCCGACTCCACCACCTTCTTGATCAGGTGGGCAGCCTTCTTGTCCGAGAACTTCAGCAGGTTGACCGCACGCTCGGCCGGCAGACCGCGCACCTGGTCAGCGACCAGACGAGCCTTCTGCGGGGAGATGCGCGCAGTGCGCAGGATGGCTTTCGCTTCCATTGTCATCTCTCCTTACTTGCCCGACTTCTTGTCACCACCGTGACCCTTGAAGGTCCGGGTGATGGCAAATTCGCCGAGCTTGTGGCCGACCATGTTCTCGTTGACGAGAACCGGGATGTGGTTCTTGCCGTTATGCACGGCAATGGTGATGCCTACCATGTCAGGCAGGATCATCGAACGGCGCGACCAGGTCTTGATCGGCTTCTTGCTGCCCGCAGCGGCCTCCACCTTCTTGACGAGGTGGTGATCGACGAACGGGCCCTTCTTGAGTGAACGTGCCATGGTCGATTAGCCCCTACGATCGCGGACGATGAACTGCTGAGTGCGCTTGTTATGGCGCGTCTTGTAACCCTTGGTCGGGACACCCCACGGGGTGACCGGGTGCGGGTTACCCTGGCCGGCCTTCGCCTCACCACCACCGTGCGGGTGGTCAACCGGGTTCATGGCAGCACCACGAACGGTCGGGCGGACGCCGCGCCAGCGCTTGGCACCGGCCTTGCCCAGCTTTTCCAGGCTGTGCTCGTCGTTGCCGACTTCGCCGATGGTGGCGCAGCACTCGACCGGAACCTTACGCATTTCACCCGAGCGCAGGCGCAGGGTGGCGTAGATGCCTTCACGGGCCACCAGCTGCACGGCCGCACCGGCGGCGCGGGCGATCTGAGCGCCCTTGCCGGGCTTCAGTTCGATGCAGTGGATGGTGGTACCGACCGGGATGTTGCGCAGCGGCAGGGTGTTGCCGGCCTTGATCGGGGCGTCCGAACCAGCGATCACCTGATCACCCGCCTTCAGACCCTTCGGGGCGATGATGTAGCGACGCTCGCCGTCGACGTAGCACAGCAGGGCGATGTGGGCGGTGCGGTTCGGATCGTATTCGATGCGTTCCACGCGCGCCGGGATGCCCAGCTTGTTGCGCTTGAAGTCGATGATGCGGTAGTGCTGCTTGGCACCACCACCGACGTGACGAACGGTGATGCGGCCGTGGTGGTTACGACCACCCGAGCGGCTCTGCGACTCGACCAGTGCGGCGTGCGGAGCACCCTTGTGCAGGTCGGGCGTAACCACGCGCACGGCCGAACGGCGGCCGGGGGAAGTGGGCTTGAATTTCATCAATGGCATGGGATGTACCTCAGGCCTTGGCCGTTACATCGATCGACTGGCCGTCGGCCAGGCGAACGTACGCCTTGCGCCAATCGCCGCGGCGGCCAGCACGGTTACGGAAGGACTTGTTCTTGCCCTTGACGTTGACCACGTTGACGGCTTCGACCTTGACGTCGAACAGCTGCTCAACCGCGGCCTTTACATCGGCCTTGGTGGCTTCGTTCGAAACTTCGAAGACATACTGGTTGGAGAGTTCCTGCAGGCGCGCGGTCTTTTCGGAGACACGCGGGGCACGCAGCACGCTGAAGATTTTTTCGTTGCTGTTCATGCCAGCCACTCCTCGACCTTCTTGACCGCGTCAGCGGTGATGACGACCGTGTCGGCACCGACCAGCGAGACCGGATCCAGACCCTGGACGTCACGCACCTGCACGTACGGCAGATTGCGGGCGGACAGGTACAGGTGCTCGGAGGCTTCTTCAGTGACGATCAGCGGGCGCTTGCCCACTTCCAGGCCGGCCAGCTTGGCGATCAGACCCTTCGTGTTGGTCACTTCGACATCGAAGGACTCCACGATGGTCAGACGGCCCTGACGGTTCAGCTCGGACAGGATCGCGCACATGGCGGCACGGTACTGCTTACGGTTGACCTTCTGCTCGAAGCTGCGCGGCTTGGCCGCGAAGGTGACACCACCGCCGACGAAGATCGGAGCCGTCAGTGCGCCATGACGCGCGCCGCCGCCCTTCTGCTTCTTCGACTTCTTGGTGGTACCAGCCACTTCAGAACGAGTCTTCTGTGCCTTGGTGCCGGCGCGACCGGCGTTGCGGTAAGCAACGACGACCTGGTGAACCAGATCTTCGCTGAAATCGCGACCGAACACGGCTTCGGAGACCGAGACCTTGTTGTTGCTACCCGTGATAACGAGTTCCATCGTCATCTCTCCTTATGCCTTGCTCGCCGGACGGACGATCACGTCGCCACCCGCCGCGCCCGGAACGGCGCCGCGAACCGCGATCAGACCGCGCTCGACGTCGACCTTGACCACTTCCAGGTTCTGGGTGCTCTGCTGCACCGCGCCCATGTGGCCCGACATCTTCTTGCCCGGGAAAACACGACCCGGGGTCTGGCGCTGACCCAGCGAACCCGGCGCGCGATGCGACAGCGAGTTACCGTGGGTTGCATCGCCCATACGGAAGTTGTGGCGCTTGATGGTGCCCTGGAAGCCCTTACCCTTGGTGACACCCTGGACGTCGACGATCTGGCCGACTTCGAAGATGTCCGCCTTGACTTCGCCGCCAACGGCGAAATCGCCGAGCTGCGCGTCTTCAACGCGGAATTCCCACAGGCCACGACCCGCTTCCACCTTCGCCTTGGCGAAGTGGCCGGCTTCCGGCTTGTTGACCAGGGCGGCACGACGTGCGCCAACGGTCACCTGCACGGCGCTGTAGCCGTCGGTTTCGACGGTCTTGATCTGCGCGATGCGGTTCGGGGTTGCTTCGATCAGGGTCACCGGGATGGAACGACCATCTTCGGTGAACACGCGGCTCATGCCGGCCTTGCGGCCCACGAAGCCCAACGAATACTTCTTCGTCATGGTCGTAGTCCTCAGGTCAGCTTGATCTGAACGTCGACGCCGGCAGCCAGTTCGAGCTTCATCAGCGCGTCCACGGTCTTGTCATTCGGGTCAACGATATCGAGCACGCGCTTGTGCGTGCGGGTCTCGTACTGGTCACGCGCGTCCTTGTCGACGTGCGGGGAGACGAGGATGGTGTAACGCTCGATCTTGGTCGGCAGCGGGATCGGGCCACGCACTTGCGCGCCGGTCCGCTTTGCCGTTTCAACGATCTCGCTGGCCGAACGGTCGATCAGACGATGATCGAACGCTTTCAGCCGGATCCGGATCTTTTGGTCCGCCATGGCGGTAGGTTCCTTCGTTAAAAGAGCGACAGACAAAGCCTCTGGGTTGCTTTGTCCCATGAAATTCCTGAATGCGGACGGCCCACACTCCTGCAGGCCGACAAGGTCAATCCGTAGACCTCAAAAACGTAGGCAGACCCGTTACCAGGCCTGCCCAGACGAAGAAGCATAATGGCACGCAAGGCAGCTGTCAACAGTCTCCTGTTGACGCCGCCTGAATGGCATTGACCCTTCCTGGTCCGGGGAACACAAGGCACATCCTGTGCCTGCTTTCCCATTTTGATACGCCCCGATGCCCTACCCAGGCAACATCGGGGCGCAGAGTCTAGCAGATTACTCGATGATCTTCGAGACCACGCCGGCGCCGACGGTACGGCCGCCTTCGCGGATGGCGAAGCGCAGGCCTTCGTCCATTGCCACCGGGTTGATCAGGGTGACGACCATCTTGACGTTGTCACCCGGCATCACCATTTCGACGCCTTCCGGCAGAGCAGCTGCGCCGGTGATGTCGGTGGTGCGGAAGTAGAACTGCGGACGGTAGCCGTTGAAGAACGGGGTGTGGCGGCCGCCTTCGTCCTTCGACAGGACGTACACTTCGCCTTCGAACTTGGTGTGCGGCTTGATCGAACCCGGCTTGGCCAGAACCTGGCCACGCTCGACGTCGTCACGCTTGGTGCCGCGCAGCAGCAGGCCAGCGTTGTCGCCTGCCTGACCCTGGTCCAGCAGCTTGCGGAACATTTCAACGCCGGTCACGGTGGTCTTCTGCACCGGACGGATACCGACGATTTCGATTTCGTCGCCGACCTTGATCACGCCGCGCTCGATACGACCGGTCACCACGGTGCCGCGGCCCGAGATCGAGAACACGTCTTCCACCGGCATCAGGAACGGCTTGTCGATCGCGCGCTCCGGCTCCGGAATCCAGGTGTCCAGCGCCTCGACCAGCTTGATGATCGCCGGCACGCCGATGTCGCTCTGGTCGCCTTCCAGCGCCAGGCGGGCCGAACCCGAGATGATCGGGGTATCGTCGCCCGGGAACTCGTACTTGCTCAGCAGTTCACGCACTTCCATCTCGACCAGCTCGAGCAGCTCGGCGTCGTCAACCATGTCGGCCTTGTTCAGGAACACGACGATGTACGGCACGCCGACCTGACGCGACAGCAGGATGTGCTCGCGGGTCTGCGGCATCGGGCCGTCAGCGGCCGAGCACACCAGGATCGCGCCGTCCATCTGGGCAGCACCGGTGATCATGTTCTTGACGTAGTCAGCGTGGCCCGGGCAATCGACGTGGGCGTAGTGACGGGTCGGGGATTCGTATTCGACGTGTGCGGTCGAGATCGTGATACCACGCGCCTTCTCTTCCGGAGCAGCGTCGATCGCGGAGTAATCCTTGAACTCGCCACCGAAGCGCTCAGCGCCGATCTTGGTCAGCGCAGCGGTCAGCGTGGTCTTGCCGTGGTCGACGTGACCGATGGTGCCGACGTTGACGTGCGGCTTGGTGCGCTCGAACTTACCCTTGGCCATGGCTGCTTATCTCGAATTCGTCTGAGAGGTGATGCTTAAGATGGTGCTCACGAAAGGAATCGAACCTTCGACCTCTTCCTTACCAAGGAAGTGCTCTACCGACTGAGCTACGTGAGCCGAGTTTTGCATTATGACATGAACTCGATAATATTCAAAGTTCATTCAATGGAGCGGGAGACGGGAATCGAACCCGCACCATCAGCTTGGAAGGCTGAGGTTCTACCATTGAACTACTCCCGCGCCGGGAATGTCACAACGTGAAACTGGTGGAGGGAGGTGGATTCGAACCACCGAAGGCGTAAGCCAGCAGATTTACAGTCTGCCCCCGTTGGCCGCTTGGGTATCCCTCCTTACCACCCCATTCCGTTGCCGCCGAAGCGTTGCGGTGTGTGGTGGTGAGCCGCTTATTCTGCTGATCGGACGGGGGGCTGTCAACGCTTTTTTCCATCTTTTTCACACGTTGTCGCAAACCCATTGATACGCAAGGTTATTGCCCGGGGACCGGCAGGGTCTCGCTGGCGAAAATTGCGACATGGGGGACACCGTCGGCGCCAATCCAGCCCCGATACATGCCCTGGGTGTTGAACGGCGTGGCCATCTTGCCATCCGCGGCGAGCACGATCGCGCCACCGTCGCCGCCCATCTGCGGAATCGTCTCGTTGATCACGCCCTTGCCCGCCTGCTCCGGCGTCTGCCCCTGGTAACGCATGCGGGCGCAGATCTCGTGCGCGGCGGCACTGCGGATGTAGTACTCGCCCCAGCCGGTGCCGGACACCGCGCAGCGCGCATCGGCCCAGGTGCCGGCACCGATGATCGGCGAGTCACCGACACGCCCATAGCGCTTGTTGGTCATGCCTCCGGTGGAGGTGCCCGCCGCGAGATGCCCCTGCGCGTCCAATGCGACCGCACCGACGGTGCCGAAGTGCTTTGCGGTCTCCAGGTCGGCATGCGCCTGGCCGCTGGCCTCTTCCTTCAGCGCGCGCTGCAGCTGCTGCCAGCGCTTGTCGGTGCGGAAGTACGACGGATCGACCAGGGTGATGCCCTGCTCCACTGCGAACGCCTCGGCGCCCTGCCCGACCATCATCACGTGCCTGGATTTCTGCATCACGGTCTGCGCCAGCAGGATCGGGTTGCGCACGCGCTGCACGCCGGCCACCGCGCCCGCGGCCTGGGTCGCGCCATCCATCACCGCCGCATCCAGTTCATTGCGGCCGTCGTGGGTGAACACCGCGCCCTTGCCGGCATTGAAGGTCGGATCATCCTCGAGCACGGTGATCGCGGCAGTCACCGCCGCCAGCGCCGGGCGGCCGGCGGCCAGTTCGGCATGGCCCTTCAGCAGGGCCGCCCGCAGTGCCTCGCGCGCCGCCTTTTCTTCGGCCGGCGACAGATCCTTGCGCTCGACGCCGGCACCGCCGTGGATGACCAGCAGCGGCGCAGGGGCCGTTGCGGCGTGGGTGAGCAAAGGCAGTGACAGCAGCGCGGACAGCGCCAGGCGCAGTTTCATCGGGTACGTCTCCAGCAGGACAAGGGAATGGATTGCAGGGTAGTGCCGGCCGCTGGCCGGCAAGGGGCGCATCGCGGAGGG
>NZ_JAXAXL020000027.1:0-16618 GCF_047497515.2 Stenotrophomonas maltophilia | reverse complement strand
AGTTGCCGGCCAGCGGCCGGCACTACTGACGCGTGAACTCAAGCTCGCCGTCGCTTACATCGGCCACCGCCTGGTAGTCGGCTTCGGCCTCGAAGTCGTCCAGCCGCATGCGGCTGCCGCTGGCGACCACCGTGACCGGCACCGCGTGGAAGCGCAACGGCTCCCCCTCGACCAGGCGGTCGGCATCGCGGCCAGGACTGACCACCCAGACCTTGCCCTCGCCATCGGTGCTGTACACCTGCGCCTGGCCATCGGGCTCCACGCACAGTGCGGTGTCCTCGTCGACGCCGATGCCGACGATGTCAGGGTCGCCACTGTCCTGCGCGGCGCGTGCCACGAACACGATCAGGCGACCGAGCCGGTCGCGCTTGTCGAAGTGGGTATCGGTGACCACGCGCTGCAGGTAGGGCATCTGCAGGAAGCCGCTGTCCATTGTCACGGCGCTGCCCATCGGGTCGGCCAATGCGCCGGCCGAGGTGATGCTGCCGCCATCCATCGCGCCATAGGCGTAGCCACCCAGGATGGCCAGCCCGGCGCTGGTGCCGGCGATCGGCTTGCCTGCCCGCACATGGGCATTGAGCGCGCGGTTGAGTGCGGTGCCCTTCCAGAAACGGATGTAGCGCGACTGGTCACCGCCGGCGATGAAGATTGCGTCGGCCGCAGCAACCACGCGCAGCACGGCCGGATCGTCGGCGGCGCGACGGCTGTCGAAGACCAGGGTCTGCACGGCGGTGGTACCGCCGATCTCGCGGTACAGCCGGTCCTGCAACTCATCACTGCCCGATGCGCGCAGGATCAGCACGCGGCCGTTGCCGGCCTGCTTCAACCACCACTGGAAGGCCTCCGGCACCCATTCGCCGCCGCCCATCAGCATCATCGCCGGCGCGCGTGGGCCGGGCCGCGGAGCTTCCAGGTCGCCCACCTCGTAGTAGGCGAAACCAGGACCGTGCAGGTCCTGCGCCGCGGTGGCCAGCGGCCAGGACAGCACCAGCAGCACCAGCAGCACCAGCCAGGCGAAGGGGGTACGCAGAGTCCGCTGAAGGCGCCGCATCTTGATCTCCCTGAACAAAATCGACTTGCAAGCGTTTTCACTCTTTGCCAGATAGAGACCCAGTAGTCAAGGACATAAAAAAGGCGTTAAATGCGCGCGCCCATTCCGGAAATCTGAATGGGGGACAGGGCCCCTCCTCTGCGGGCCGGCTTCATTTCCGAGAATTCCTCATGCGTAGAAAGGCGATGGCGTGGTCGATCCAGCTGGCGTTGATGGGCGTGGCTGCTTCCGCGGCGGCCCAGGCACCGGCTTCCTCTTCGGTACAACAACTGGACGCGGTGCAGGTCACCGGTTCGCGTATTCCGCGCGCCCAGGTGGAGGGCCCCGCCCCGATCACGGTGATCAGCGCCGAGCAGATCCGTTCCAGCGGCTTCACCACCGTGCCGGACGTGCTGCGCGCGATGACCCAGAACGGCGGTGAGACCCAGAGCCAGCAGTCCTCCAGCGGTGCCGACTTCTCGCCGGGCGCCCAGCAGGTGGACCTGCGCGGCCTCGGCCCGAACCACACGCTGGTGCTGGTCAACGGCCGTCGCATCGCCGACTTCCCGATGCCGTTCAAGGGCCGCAGCAACTTCACCGACGTCTCCAACATCCCGCTGGGCATGATCGAGCGCATCGAAGTGCTGACCGGCAGCGCGTCGGCCATCTACGGCTCGGACGCCATCGCCGGCGTGGTCAACTTCATCCTGAAGAAGAAGGCCGATGGCACCACCGTCGACATGCGCATGGGCACCACCAGCGAAGGCGGTGGCGAGTCGTTCGACATGAGCATCGCCAGCGGCTTCAGCCGCGGCAACTTCAACGCGGTGTACAGCGTTGAGCTGCAGTCGCAGACGCCGCTGTGGGCCTATGAGCGCGACATCCAGGATTCGACCCAGGACGGCCCCACCGAGGGCTCGCGCATCGCGCGCCGTGCCTACCTGCGCACCGACTACGACGACAACTACCTGGACCCGGGCGCCGCCACCTGCGAAGCGCTGGCCGGGCAGAACCAGGGCAGCACCTACCGCGCCTTCCGCCCGAAGTACGGCTATTACTGCGGCAGCGATGCGTCGATCGGCTACGGCACCATCCTCAGCAAGCGCCGCGGCGCCAACGGCTACGCCTCGCTGAGCTACGACTTCGACAACGGCCAGCAGTGGTTCGCCGACGTGCAGCTGGGCTACCACACGATGTCGCTGATGCGCGATGTCACCAGCTGGGGCCGCATGGATGCCAACGGCGATGAGTCGGGCTACTTCAACAATGAAGCCACCGGCGAGATCGAATTCTGGCAGCGCCAGTTCTCTCCGGAGGAAATGGGCGGCCTGCGCAATGCGATGGTGCGCAGCACGCAGAAGACCTTCAGCGTGACCACCGGCTTCAAGGGCAACCTGGCCGGCAACTGGGATTACGAAGCGGCGCTGAGCCATTCGCAGTACCAGTCGCGGATCAGCTGGGCGCAGATCATCGCCGCCAAGGCCAATGACCTGTTCCTGGGCCCGCAGCTGGGCGTGGATGATGACGGCTTCCCGATCTACAACGCCGACCCGTCGCGCCTGTACCGGCCGCTGACCCGCGCCGAGTACGATTCGATCGCCGCACGCACCACCTACTCGCCGAAGTCGCGCACCGAAACCGCGGCCTTCACCCTGACCAATGCGTCGCTGTTCGGGCTGCCGGGCGGTGATGCCGGCTTCGCAGCGACCGTGGAAGTGGGCCAGCAGGCCTACGCGCTGAACCCTGATCCGCTGGCCACCCAGTACTACTACTACAGCTGGAAGGATTCGGACGGCCAGGGTTCGCGCAACCGCTGGGCGACCGCCGCCGAGCTGCGCATGCCGCTGCATGAGACGGTCAACCTGAGCGTGGCCGGCCGTTATGACCAGTACCGCTACTCCGGCCACACCATCGGCAAGGCGACCTGGAGCGGCGGCCTGGAATGGCGCCCGATCGACACCCTGCTGGTGCGTGGTTCGTATGGCACCGCGTTCCGCGCACCGGACCTGCATTACGTGTTCGCCGGCCCGGGCAACGATGAAACCAGTGCCGAAGACCTGTACAGCTGCCGCCTCGAAGGCGCCAGCGACTGTTCCGACTACGAGCGCAACCTGATCCGCAGCCGCACCGGCAACCGCCAGCTCGACCCGGAAACCAGCACCTCGTGGAGTGCCGGCTTCGTCTGGTCGCCGGCGATCGGCCTGGACCTGTCGGTGGACTGGTTCGACATCGACATGCGCAAGCAGGTGCAGGACATGGACGTGCGCACGATCCTGGCCAATGAAGCGAACTGCCGCCTCGGCAGCGCCGACATCAGCTCGCCGACCTGCGTGGATGCACTCGACCGCATCACCCGTACCAGCGATGGCCGCCTGTATGGCGTGCGCGTGGCGCCGATCAACGTCGCCCGCGAGTCCACCTCCGGCATCGATGTCGGCCTGCGCTACCGCCTGCAGACCGGCATCGGCGACTTCATCCTCAACGGCACCCACACCTGGGTGAAGAAGCACGATTTCCAGCGCTACCCGGGCGACCCGACCCTGGACCAGTTCGCGGTCAACAGCGGCTTCGACATCCCGCGCACCAAGACCAGCGTGAGCGTGACCTGGGAGAAGGACGCCTGGTCGGCCACGGTCTACGGCTCGCGCCTGGGCAAGCTGCCGACCTCAGACAACTACGACCAGTCGTTCGACTGGGAGAGCGGTGACAGCCCGTACGTGAAGGCGACCTACCGCTACAACGCGTCGCTGCAGTACCGCTTCGACGACCATTCGCGCCTGTCGCTGTCGGTGGTCAACGTGTTCAACAAGATGCCGCCGAAGGACGCCACGTACACCGCGTACCCGTACTACGACGTGTCCTGGTTCGACAGCGTCGGCCGCACCATCAACCTGCAGTACACCCACAAGTTTGGTGGCAGCGCGCTGTAAGGCACGGCCCATTGCAGGACGTGGACGACAAGGCCCGCCAATGGCGGGCCTTGTTTCTTATGCACACCGCGCGTGGAAAGTGATGGGAACTTGGTGTGGACAAGTGGCCGCGAGGCTTGCAGTGCAGGCGTTTCCGCGCGTGATGATTTTTTATCCATCACCGTGATTGTTTTCCACACGGCAGGTGGAGAGCGGTGGGAACTTGATGTGGACAAGTGGGTGCGAGCCTTGCACCACGGGCCTTTTGAGACGTGGTGAGTTATTGTCCACACACCGCGTTCGATACCCGCAGCGGCGAGCATGGGCTCGGTTCTACGTAGGCGCGCGGGGTTTTCCACACCGCACGTGGAAAGCGATGGGGGTTGGGTGTGGACAAGTGCGCGCGAGTGTTGTGGCGCAGGCCTTTCGAAGCGCGGTCATTTTTTGTCCACACCATCAACCATCTCCGGAAACGCGAACGCCCCGCACAAGGCGGGGCGTCCGGAGTCGATCCGATGCCGCCGGATCAGACGTTGAAGCGGAAGTGCAGCACGTCGCCTTCCTGCACGCGGTATTCCTTGCCTTCCAGGCGCAGGCGACCGGCTTCCTTGGCGCCGGCTTCGCCCTTGTACTTGATGAAGTCGTCGTACGCGATGGTTTCGGCGCGGATGAAGCCCTTCTCGAAGTCGGTATGGATGACTGCGGCGGCCTGCGGGGCAGTGGCGCCCTTGCGCACGGTCCACGCGCGGACTTCCTTGACGCCGGCAGTGAAGTAGGTCTGCAGGCCGAGCAGGCTGTAGGCCGCGTTGATCACGCGGTTCAGGCCCGGCTCGCTCAGGCCGAGGTCGGCCAGGAAGGTGTCGCGGTCTTCGTCGTCGAGCTGGGACAGCTCTTCCTCGATCGCGGCCGACACCGGCACCACCTGCGCGCCTTCGGCAGCGGCGTGGGCACGCACGGCGTCCAGGTGCGGGTTGTTCTCGAAACCATCTTCCAGCACGTTGGCGATGTACATCACCGGCTTCAGGGTCAGCAGGAACAGGTCACGCACCAGCGCCTTTTCTTCCTCGTCCAGGCCAACCGAACGGCCGGACTTGCCGTCGGACAGCGCCGCCTGCAGCTTGGCCAGCACCGGCTTGCGTGCCGCTGCGTCCTTGTCGCCGCCCTTGGCCGCGCGCTCGGCACGGTTCAACGCCTTTTCGACGCTGTCCAGGTCGGCCAGCGCCAGTTCGGTATCGATGGTTTCGATGTCCGAAATCGGGTCGACCTTGTTGTTGACGTGGATGACGTCCGCGTTCTCGAAGCAGCGCACCACGTGGGTGATCGCATCGACTTCGCGGATATGGGCCAGGAACTTGTTGCCCAAGCCTTCACCGCTGGCGGCACCGGCCACCAGGCCGGCGATGTCGACGAACTCGACCGCGGTGGGAATGACCTTCTGCGGGTTGATGATCGCCGCCAGTTCGTTCAGGCGCGGGTCCGGCACCGGCACGATGCCGACGTTCGGCTCGATGGTGCAGAACGGGAAATTCGCCGCGGCGATGCCCGCCTTGGTCAGCGCGTTGAACAGGGTCGACTTGCCGACGTTGGGCAGGCCGACGATGCCGCATTTGATACCCATGGGTGACAGCTCTCTGGGGTGAAAGTGATTGGGAAAGCAGCAGCATGGGTGCTGCTTTTCCAATCATTCTCCGTACCGACCAACGGTCGGTACCTACCGGCCGCCTGTTTCCGTACCGACCAACGGTCGGTACCTACCGCACGTTGCATCCGTACCGACCAACGGTCGGCACCTACCGTTTATTTCGGGGTGTGCAGCCGCTTCATCGCTTCGCTGAAATCGCCCTGCACTGCCAGCGGCATTACGTCGATCGCATCGTCGATGGCGCGTGCGATCAGCACGTCGTCGTCCTTGGAGGGACGGCCGAGCACCCAACCCACCACGCGGTCCTTGTGGCCGGGATGGCCGATGCCCACGCGCAGGCGATGGAACTTGCCGTGGCCGAGCAAGCGGATGGTGTCGCGCAGGCCGTTCTGGCCACCGTGGCCGCCGTCGAACTTCAGCCGCGCCACGCCGGGCGCCAGGTCCAGTTCGTCATGGGCCAGCAGGGTTTCTTCCGGCTCGATCTTCCAGAACCGCTGTGCGGCGGTGACCGACTTGCCGCTGAGGTTCATGAAGGTGGCGGGCTTGAGCAGCCACACCGTCTGCCCGGCGATCTCGACCTTGGCGGTCTCACCGAACAGCTTGCTGTCCACATTCCATCGCGCACCGGCTTTTTCAGCCAGGGCCTCAACGAAATGAAACCCGGCATTGTGCCGGGTCCGGGCGTGTTCCGATCCGGGGTTGCCCAGACCGACGATCAGTCGCAGTCCTGCCATGGTTCCTTCCAGAACGGTGCCTGCCCGGAGGCAGGCACCGTCACTGCATTACTCGGCAGCCGGAGCTTCAGCGTCGGCAGCGTCTTCCTTGCCGTGCTTGGCGGTGACGATCGCGTCGTCGTGGTCCTTGCCCAGCGCCAGGGCCGGGATTTCCACGCCCTTCGGCAGCTTGATGTTGGACAGGTACACCACGTCGCCAGCGGCCAGGTCGGCCAGGTCGACTTCGATCGACTCCGGCAGGTCCTTCGGCAGGCAGCTGATGGTCACTTCCTTCAGTTCGTGGGTGACCACGACGTCGGCAGCCTTGCCGGCCGGCGAGGTGTCTTCGTTGATGAAGTGCAGCGGAACCGAAGCGGTCAGGGCTTCGTTCTCGTTCACGCGCTGGAAGTCCAGGTGCATGATCAGCTGCTTGTACGGGTGGCGCTGCAAGTCACGCAGCAGGACCTTCTGCACCTGGCCGTCCAGGTTCAGGTCCAGGATCGAGGCATAGAACCACTCGTTCTGCTGGGCCAGCCAGATTTCGTTGTGGTCCAGGCTGATGGCGACCGGCTCGGCGTTGCCGCCGTACACGATGGCCGGGATCACACCGGCGTGACGCAGGCGGCGGCTCGCACCCTTACGCTGCAGTTCACGCTTGGTGACCTTGATTTCA
Organism: Stenotrophomonas maltophilia; assembly: GCF_047497515.2. Classification (GTDB taxonomy): domain Bacteria; phylum Pseudomonadota; class Gammaproteobacteria; order Xanthomonadales; family Xanthomonadaceae; genus Stenotrophomonas. Next base: position 9,651 of record NZ_JAXAXL020000027.1, on the reverse strand, counting down.
TGGGTCTTCGACATTTTCGACTACTCAGGTTGTTGCCGCGCCTTGCGGCGTGGCGGTTGAAGATGCTTCCGCGACCAGAAGCATCCGGGGCATGCCCCCAACCGTTGCCGGCGGGGGCGAAAACTCAATCGACGTACAGCGAACTGACCGACTCGCCGAAGGCGATGCGGCGCATCGTTTCGGCCAGCATTTCCGCCACGCTCAGCTGGCGGATCTTGCTGCACACCCGCGCGGCGTCCTTCAGCGGGATGGTGTCGGTCACCACCAGCTCGTCGAGCTGGGAATTGGTGATGTTGTCCACCGCCGGGCCCGACAGCACCGCGTGGGTGCAGTAGGCGGCGACCTTGAGCGCACCGCGCGCCTTCAGGGCAGCGGCAGCGGCGCACAGGGTGCCGGCGGTATCGACGATGTCATCGACCATCACGCAGGTCTTGCCTTCGACGTCACCGATGATGTTCATCACGGTGGAGACGTTGGCGCGCGGACGGCGCTTGTCGATGATCGCCAGGTCGGCGTCATCCAGGCGCTTGGCCACCGCACGGGCGCGGACCACGCCGCCCACGTCCGGCGAGACGACGATCAGGTTCTCGGTGCCGTAGGCGCGCCAGATGTCGGCCAGCAGCAGCGGAGAGGCGTACACGTTGTCGACCGGAATATCGAAGAAACCCTGGATCTGGTCGGCGTGCAGGTCGACGGTCAGCACGCGATCAGCGCCAGCGGTGCTGAACATCTTGGCCGCCAGCTTGGCGGTGATCGGCACGCGCGAGGAACGCATGCGGCGATCCTGGCGGGAGTAACCGAAGTACGGCACCACGGCGGTCACGCTGGCCACCGATGCGCGCTTGAGCGCGTCGATCAGCACCAGCAGTTCCATCAGGTTTTCCGCGCTCGGCGCGCAGGTCGGCTGGATCACGAACACGTCCTGCTTGCGGACGTTCTCTTCGATCTCCACCTGCACTTCACCATCGGAGAAGTGCGAGACCAGCGCCTTGCCCGGGCGAACCCCCAGTTCCTTGCAGATGTTCTGCGCCAGACGTTTGTTGGCGTTGCCGGAAAAGACCAGCAGGTTCGGGGACTCTTGCATCATGATTGTCTCGGGCGGGGACGAGTGGCGGGGATCCGGAGTCGGCAAGGACCCTCATGGACCCTTGCTGCTGACAACACCGCGGTTGTTTCCACGTCCCGCGCAGGCGATGCGCTGGAAGGCGCGGACACAGCCGCTATTGGCAGGGGCGGTAGGATTCGAACCTACGAATGCCAGGATCAAAACCTGGTGCCTTGGGCCTCTTGGCGACGCCCCTGCATTGATAAATCAGTGTTGCTCGAGTGCATCCAGCAGTGGCGAACGCGCAACGCCCGCTGCCACCCTTGCCCGCAACTCCTTCGGCAACTTCGACCGTCCCTGCTCTGCGGCAGCCTGCGATGCGAACTCGACGAAACAACCACTTCCCGAACCGGTCAGCCGCGCGGAGCCGATGCCGCTCAACGCTGCGAGCGCGGCCTCGACGGCAGGCTCACGGCGGCGCAGCACCGGTTCGAACGCGTTCCCGACCAGGGTCCCGGAAGCGAAGTCCTCTATTTTCGCCACTGGGCTGTCGCGCGTCAAATCCGGGTCTGCGAAAAGGGCCGGCGTGGGAACATGAACGCCCGGCTCGACCACCACATACCAGGCCGGAGCCAGCGTAATCGGCTGCAGCCGCTCGCCTACCCCCTCGGCCCAGGCGTTGCGGCCACGCACGAATACCGGCACGTCGGCTCCCAGGCGCAGGCCCAGCGCCGCCAGCGCGTCTTCGTCCAGGCCGGCCTGCCAGAGCCGGTTCAACACGACCAGCACGGTGGCAGCATCCGACGAGCCACCACCGAAACCGCCACCCGCGGAAACATGCTTTTCAACGATGATGTCCGCACCTTGCGCGACATTAACCGCCTCTTTCAGCAACCGCGCGGCTCGCACCGCCAGGTCGTCGGCCTCGGCCACGCCCGCCAGGCCGTCGCCCTGCCGGCGCACCTGGCCGTCTTCACGCAGGCGCAGGCCGATGCGGTCGCCCCAGTCCAGCAGGCGGAACACGGTCTGCAGCTCGTGATAGCCATCAGCGCGACGACCGGTGATGTGCAGGAACAGGTTCAGTTTGGCCGGGGCCGGCCACCAGGACCAGCCCGCGTCGTCGGCTGCACCCTTCATGGGGTGCCCTGCCCCCACTGGTCCACCAGCAGGCGCACCTTGGCGTCGCCATTGCTGGCCTCGATCCGGCGCGGCAGCGCCGGGCGTGCGGCTTCGGCCGGGTACCAGTCCAGGTACTGCACCTGCCAGCCCATCTGCTGCATGCGGCGCGGCCGGCCTTCACCGTCGCGCTCGACCTTCTCCGGACCGGCGGCGTCGCCGGCCACCAGGCCACGGATCCACTCCGGCAGCTGGTTGACCGGAATGTCCCAGCCGGTGGCCTCCAGCAGCAGCTGCTGGGCATCCTCGCCGTCACGCGGACCGCCGGCCAGCCCTTCCAGGCGGCCAGCTTCGGAATGGGTATCGCCGGTCAGCTTCCAGCTCTGCCGGGTCACCGGCGCGCTCAATTCGACCACGTAGCGGCGGCCGTCCTGCTTCCAGTCGATGCGGCCACTGCCGCCATCCTTGCCCTTGCTGACCGCGACCCGGCCCTGGAAAGCCCAGTCCGGCTGTGCCTGCAGCGCGGCCACCCGCGCGGCCTCGGCCTGCGCGGCTTCGGCGGACACGATCTCGACCACGGCCGGCGCCGGGGTCTTCTGCGTGCCGACGCTGGTGCAGGCGGTGACCGCCAGGGTCGCGGCCGCCAACAGCAGCGGCCGGATCAGGGAAACACTCATGGATTGAATTTCTCGCGGGCGCGCAGCAGCGCGCGGTTTTCGGGGTCGAGCTTGGCCGCTTCCTCGAAGAAGTGGCGGGCTTCGTCGTGCTTGCCCAGCACCCACAGCACTTCACCGACATGGGCGGCGATCTCCGGGTCCTTGGCCAGGGTCCAGGCACGGCGCAGCTGCACCAGGGCCTCTTCCTTGCGGCCCAGGCGATACAGCACCCAGCCGTAGCTGTCGACGATGGCCGCGTTGTCCGGCTCGGCCACGCGGGCGCGGTCGATCAGCTCCAGTGCCTCCTGCAGGCGGCCCGTGCGGTCGGCCAGGGTGTAGCCCAGTGCATTCAGCGCCGGCACGTTCTCGGGATCGGTCACCAGCACCTTGCGCAGGTCGGCCTCGGCGCGCGGAATGTCGTCGCGACGTTCCCAGGTGAGCGCCCGCGCGTACAGCAGCCCGTTGTCATCCGGGTAAGCGGCCAGGCCGCGGGCCAGCGCGTCCAGCTCACCGGCGCTGTCGTCGGCGCGCTGGCGAAGCTCGGCCTCCAGCAGGTAGGCATCGCGGCGCACATCGTCGTCGACCACGGCGTCGGACTGGATCGCGTGCACTTCATCCAGTGCCAGCGGCAGGCGCCCGGCCAGCGCCTGCGCATTGGCCGCACGCAGGCGCGCCTCGCTCAGCTCATCGCCACCGGGCACGCTGTGGTACCACTGCACCGCTTCGGGATAGCGCTTGAGGTATTCGGCGATCTTGCCCAGCAGCAGGCGCTGCGCCGGGTCCGGCTTGGCGGCCTGCCGCGACAGTTCGTTGTACAGGTTGGACAGCGCCGCCTTGTCGCCCTGCTTGGCCAGCAGTGAGGCACGCATGCCCCAGGTCTGCACGTCCTGCGGGCCGAACGCCAGCACGCGCTCGGCCGCGGACGGCTGGCCGAGGCTGTCATAGGCGATGGCCACCGCGTTGCGCAGTTCCGGGTCCTGCCGGGTCTTCGGCTCGACGTCGTGCAGCAGCGACAACGCCTTGTCGGTCTCGCCGGCCTGCTGCAGCTGGCTGGCACGCAGCAGCGCCACGCGCGGCTCCTCGGGGAAGCGCTTGACCACTTCATCGATCATGCGCCGCGCCAACTCGGGCTTTTCCATGCGCAGGGCGAGGCGGCCAAACTCCTGCCAGGCCTCGATCTTAGGTGGAATGGCATTGGCATCGACCAGCTCGCCCAGCACCTGGGCCGGCACCGCCGGGTCGCGGCCACCACCGATCAGCGCGGCCAGGGCGAACTTCCATCCGCGTTCATCAGGGTCGGCCAGCAGCCCCTGCAGATCGGCGCGTGCGGCCTTCACATCGCCCTGGCGCATGGCCAGCGCAGCGGCGGCACTGCGCATGGTCAACGAGCTGGGCGCGCGCTGCTGCCACAGGGCCAGGCCCTTGGCGGCGCTGGCATCGTCGTTGGCCAGCATGGAAATGCGGGTCGCGCGCTCGGCCAGGCCGGCGTCGCCGTCGGTCTGCTGGGCGGCCTGCAGGTACCAGCGCGCGGCCTCGGCCAGCTTGCCGGCCTGCAGCGCGAACTCACCGGCCATGACCGGTTCCAGCGCCAGTTCCTCAGTGGCTGCGGCCCGTACGGGCGCCTTGGCCGGCACCGCTGCCAGGGCCTGGCCGCAGGCCAGGGACAGCAGCAGAACACTGGGGATGCGAATCAATGCGGGCATCGTCGGCATCGGGGCCTTAAAATGTCGTCCAATGGCCAGCAGCTTATCGCAAGCAACTGAACAATGACCCTGTGGGTGCTCGGACTGAATCACCAGACCGCACCGGTAGAGCTGCGCGAGCGCGCGGCCTTCGCCGGTGAGGCGTTGCCGCGCGCGCTCGGTTCGCTGCGCGATACCCCGCAGATCGCCGAGGCGGTGCTGCTGTCCACCTGCAACCGCACCGAACTGTACGCCGTGGCCGATTCGGCGCAGGCGCTGGACCAGTGGCTGCACAGCCAGGCCGGCGACCTGCAGGGCTACCTGTACCAGCACGCCGATGCCGAGGCGGTGCGCCACCTGTTCCGGGTCGCCACCGGGCTGGACTCGATGGTGCTGGGCGAACCGCAGATCCTCGGCCAGGTGAAGGATGCCTGGTCGATCGCGCGTGACCATGGCCTGCTCGGCCAGCGCCTGGACCGCTTGTTCCAGCAGACCTTCTCGGTGGCCAAGCGCGCTCGCACCGATACCCAGGTCGGCGCCAACCCGGTGTCGGTGGCCTCGGCCGCGGTGCGCCTGGCGCAGAACGCGTTCGCACGCCTGGACGATTCCACCGTACTGCTCGTCGGCGCTGGCGAGACCATTGAACTGGCCGCGCGGCACCTGAGCGAGGGCAAGGTGCGGCGGCTGTTGATCGCCAACCGCACCCTCGCCCACGCCCAGGAGCTGGCCAGCCGCCACGGCGGCGTGGCCCTGCCGCTGACCGAACTGGACCGCCATCTGGGCGAGGCCGACGTGGTGTTCTCGGCCACCGCCGCGCGCGAACCGGTGATCCATCGCGAGATGGTGGCCAAGGCCCTGCGCGCGCGCCGGCACAAGCCGATGCTGCTGTTCGACCTGGCCGTGCCGCGCGACATCGAAGCCGAGGTCGGTACGCTCAATGACGCCTTCCTCTATACGGTTGATGACCTCGAACGCGCGGTGGAAGACAACCGCCGCGGCCGCCGCGAGGCGGCTGCCGAGGCCGAGGCAATCATCGACCTGCAGGTGTCGCGGTTCGTCGAGACCCTGCAGGCCAGTGCCCACCAGGCGCCGTTGCGGCAGCTGCGTGCGTTCGGCGAAGCCACCCGCTCCGAACTGCTGGAGCGTGCCCGCCAGCAGCTGGCCAACGGCAAGCCGGCCGACGAAGTGCTGGAACTGCTGGCCCACGGCTTGACCAACCGACTGCTGCACCCACCGACCGCTGCCTTGCGCGCCGCCGCGCTGAGCGGCGATGCCGACCTGACCCGCGCCGCAGAGCGCCTGTTCCCGGCCACGCCGGGTTACCGCCACCCACCCGTGAGACCCGATGACGCCGACCCTGCGCCGTAAGCTGGAAGCGCTGGCCGAGCGCCGCGAAGAACTGGAACGCCTGCTCGCCGAACCCGATGTGGTCGCCGACAACACCCGTTTCCGCGATCTTTCGCGCGAATTCGCCCAACTTGAACCGGTCGCCACCGCACTGGCCGATGAAGCCCGCGCCAAGGCCGACCTGGCCGCCGCCGAAAGCATGCGCGCCGACCCCGACCTGCGCGAGCTGGCCGACGAGGAAATCGCCGCCGCGCAGGCGCGCCTGCAGCAGCTGGAGGAGGAACTGGCGCTGCTGCTGGTGCCGCGCGACCCACGCGATGAAGGCAACCTGTTCCTGGAAGTGCGCGCTGGTACAGGCGGCGACGAAGCGGCGATCTTCGCCGGCGACCTGTTCCGCATGTACGCCCGCTATGCCGAGCGCCAAGGGTGGAAAGTCGAAGTCGAATCGGACAACCCGGGCGAGCATGGCGGCTACAAGGAAGTGGTGGCACGCGTGGTCGGCCGGGGGGCGTTCTCGCGCCTGAAGTTCGAATCGGGCACGCACCGCGTGCAGCGCGTGCCGGCCACCGAATCGCAGGGCCGCATCCACACCTCGGCCGCCACCGTGGCGATCATTCCCGAGGCCGACGAAGTCGATGACATCGTCATCAACCCGGCGGACCTGAAGGTGGATACCTTCCGCTCCTCCGGCGCCGGTGGCCAGCACGTCAACAAGACCGAGTCGGCGATCCGCATCACCCACGTGCCGACCGGCGTGGTGGTGGAGTGCCAGACCGAACGCAGCCAGCATGCCAATCGCGACAAGGCGATGAAGCGCCTGAAGGCGCAGCTGCTCGACGCCGAACGCCAGCGCCAGGACGCGGCACAGGCTGAATCACGGCGCCTGCAGGTCGGCAGTGGCGACCGCAGCCAGCGCATCCGTACCTACAACTTCCCGCAGGGGCGGATCACCGACCACCGCGTGGAAGGCCTGACCCTGTACGACCTGCCCAACATCCTGGCCGGCGACCTCGACCCGCTGCTGCAGCGGCTCAGCCACGAACACCAGGTCGACGCCCTGGCCCAGCTGTCGGCGGGCTGAGCGCGATGTCGGCCAGGCAGCAGCGGCAGGACCTGCAGCAGGCGATCGCGCGCCAGCCCGGTGATTTCGTCGCCTGGGTGATGCTGGCCGACCTGGAACTGGAAGCCGGCGACATCGCCGCCGGCGAACAGGCTGCACGACGCGCGCTGCAACTGCGCCCGAACCATCCCGAAGCGCTGGCGCGGCTGGGCCGCGTGGCATGGATGGCGGGTGCGCATGCCGATGCAGCAACGCTGCTCGGCCAGGCCTCGGCGCTGGCCCCGCAACACCCGGGCATCGCACTGTGGCTGGGCCACGCACTGGAAGACGCCGATGATGCCGAAGGTGCATCGGCGGCCTATCGGCGCGCACACACGCTGATGCCTGCCGAGCCCTACATCGCCGCCCAGCGCCTGGCCTGGCAGCGCCGGTTGTGCGACTGGCAGGATGTGGACGCACTGGCTGCACAGGTACGTGACGCCGCAGCCTCCGGCCAGGGCGTGGTCGAACCGTTCGCCTTCCTCAGCGAGGACGCCAGCGCCGCCGAACAATTGGCCTGCGCACGCACCCGTGCGATGGCGGTGGCCGCCTCGGTGCGGCCATTGCCGCCGGTGACGGTGCGCCCGCGAGGCCCACTACGGATCGGTTTCCTTTCCAATGGTTTCGGTGCGCATCCCACCGGGCTGCTGACCGTGGCGCTGTTCGAGCAGCTGCGTCACGACCCGGCGCTGCAGCTGCATCTGTTCGCCCTGAACCGTGCCGACAGCAGTCGCATCCGCCAGCGCCTGCAGGCGGCGACGCAGCTGCACGATGTGGCTGGCCTGCGTCATGCCGACGCCGCCGCACGTATCCGCGCACAGGGCATCGACGTGTTGTTCGACCTGCGCGGGTGGGGCGGTGGCGGCGCACCGGAAGTGCTGGCGATGCGACCCGCCCCGCTGCAGCTGAACTGGCTGGCCTATCCGGGTACGTCCGGCGCGCCGTGGATGGACGCGGTGGTCGGTGATGCCTTTGCGCTGCCACCTGCTCTGGAACCGCACTACAGCGAGCGTGTGCTGCGGCTGCCGCGCGCCTTCCAGTCATCGGACAACACCCGCGTGCTGGAGCCGGCGCCGACCCGATCGGACTGCGGGCTGCCTGCGCAGGGCGTGGTGTTCTGCTGCTTCAACAACAGCTACAAGCTCAACCCGCGCAGCATCGGCCGCGCGTTCGCGGTGCTGCAGGCGGTGCCTGGCAGCGTGCTGTGGCTGCTGTCCGGGCCCGGCCAGGCCGATGCGCGCTTGCGTGCGGCCGCACAGGTCGCAGGCCTGGACCCGGCACGCCTGGTGTTCATGGCCAAGCTGCCGCATCCGCATTACCTGGCCCGCTACCCGCTGGCTGACCTGTTCCTGGACACGCACCCGTACAACGCGCACACCACGGCGTCGGATGCGCTGTGGGCAGGCTGTCCGGTGCTGACCTGTCCTGGCGACACCTTTGCCGCGCGGGTGGCCGGCAGCCTCAACCATCACCTCGGCCTGGCCCGGATGAACGTTGCCGACGATGCTGCGTTCATCGCCACCGCCAGCGCACTGGGCAACGACCCAGCGGCACTGGCCGCGCTGCGTGCCGAGCTGGCGCAGGCACGCGAACACAGCGGCCTGTTCGACATGGGCGGGTTCGCCCGCGACCTGTCGGCATTGCTGCAGCAGTTGGCCGGTGAGCACGGCTGGCACGGCGTCGACAGAACCTGAGCGCCACCTGCGCTACGCTCGGGCTTCCTTCCCGCGTGGTGTGACGATGGCAAAGCTCAAGCGCAAGGAGTACGACGAACTGCTGCTGCCGCTGCAGCTGGAACTGACTGCGATGGCGCGCTGGGTGCAGCACAGCGGGCAACGCCTGCTGGTGCTGTTCGAAGGCCGCGACACGGCCGGCAAGGGCGGCGCGATCCAGGCCATCAGCCAGCATCTGAACCCTCGCCAGTGCCGGGTGGTGGCCTTGCCCAAGCCCACCGACCGCGAGGCCACGCAGTGGTACTTCCAGCGCTACGCTTCGCACCTTCCCGCCGCCGGCGAGATCGTGCTGATGGACCGCAGCTGGTACAACCGTGCCGGCGTCGAGCGGGTGATGGGCTACTGCAGCGAAACCGAGTACCAGCAGTTCCTGCGCCAGGCGCCGGTGTTCGAACAGCTGCTGGTGGACGATGGCATCCTGCTGTTCAAGTACTGGCTGTGCGTGGACCAGGCGCAGCAGGAAAAGCGTTTCTGCGAACGCCACGTCGATCCGCTGAAAGGCTGGAAGCTGTCCCCGGTGGACCTGAAGTCGCGCAGCAAGTACAGCGCGTACACCGAGGCACGGGAAGCGATGCTGCGCGCCACCCACCGCGAAGGCGCGCCGTGGACGCTGGTGGATTTCAACGACCAGCGGCTGGGCCGGCTGACCCTGGTGCGCAACCTGCTGGACCGGCTGCCGGATACGCGGGTGGATGCGCCGTTGCCAGAGCTGCCGAAGCTGAAGGGCAAGCTGCATCGCGAGCACTACGATGTGCTGAAGCCGATCGAAGACTTCCCGGTCGAGGAATAGGGGGGGTCGGCAGGGCTGCGCCCTGCACCGGTAGTGCCGGCCGCTGGCCGGCAACCTCAACAGCAACAGCAACAGCAGAAGCGGGCTTGCTGTGGGATGGTGGGCCGGTGTCGACCTTGGTCGACACGGTAGATCCACGCCATGCGTGGATGCTCTTCATTCAATTGTCGAAAAATTCGATTT
>NZ_JAXAXL020000026.1:4389-46461 GCF_047497515.2 Stenotrophomonas maltophilia | reverse complement strand
GCGGTAATGCGCAAGATGCTGGTGATCCTCAACGCCCGCAAACGGGAAGCGGAGGCCCAGATGGCCTCCGCCTGACAAGACAGTTGCTACAGACGGTGTGCATCTGCGTATCATTCGCATTTGACATCCCGATGCCGGAGCCCCGCGTGACCCAACGTTCCCCCATGCACCCGAGCGGACGCCTGTTCGCGGCGGTCGCTTTCATCGAGGCCGTGACCTGGGCCGGCCTGCTTATCGGCATGTGGATGAAGTACGGCCCGATGGCCAATGTGGCGCTGGTGAAGTTGTTTGGCCCACTGCATGGCGTGGCGTTCCTGGTCTACGTGGCGGTCACCCTGTTCGCGGCCGTGCGCCTGCGCTGGCCGTGGTGGGCGAGCGCCGTGGCGCTGCTGGCGGCCATCCCGCCGCTGGTGACGTTGCCCCTGGAATGGTGGTTCAAGCGGCGTGGTCTGCTGGGCCTGCGTGCAACGCGCTGAATCCACTGTTGCATGCCCGTTCAAGAGAATGGGTATCAAATGCAAATACGAGCCGTTATCATTTGAGGATGGCATCCGGTCCTGAGCAGGGCCGATGCCGGGCGGGGCGCAGGTGAGCGCCCGGTGATCCTTTCCTGTTTACGGCTGGTGTTCCATGCACGCACGTCCCGTCGTCCCCGGCTTGCCGGCGCTGGTCCTGGCGGCCCTGATCGGCACCATGGCGATGATGTCCTTCGTCGCCGTGATCGGCCCGGTGGTCCGCATGCTCGGTCTGTCCGAATGGCATGCCGGGCTCTCGGTTACCGCCGCTGGCGTGCTGTGGATGCTGGCCGCGCGCCCCTGGGGGCAGCTCAGCGACCGCATCGGCCGCAAGCGCGTGCTGATGCTGGCGATGAGTGCCTACACCGTGGTCTATATCGCGCTGGCGGTGTTCATCGACGTGGCTTTGCAAGCGGTGCCGCCGGTGCTGGTGTCGGTGCTGGTGCTGGTGGGTGCGCGCGGCCTGATCGGGCTGTTCTATGCGGCCGTCCCGCCCACGGCCGCCGCACTGATCGCTGACAAGGCCCCGGCCGGACAGCGCGCCAGCTTCCTCGCGCGCCTAGGCAGCGCCAACGCCTTGGGCATGGTGCTGGGTCCGGCAGCGGCGGGTTGGCTGGCCTATACCAATCTGTCGCTGGCGCTGTATGTGGCCGCCGTACTGCCGCTGCTGGCGCTGGCATTGCTGGCCTGGCGGCTGCCGGCCACGCCCCCGGCGGCGGGAGTCGGCGCACAACACCGCCCGCCCATGCGCCGTCTCGACCCGCGCCTGCGCCTGCCGCAGCTGGCAGCGTTCATTGCGATGGTGTCGGTCACCATCGCGCAGGTGACCGTCGGCTTCTTCGCGATCGATCGATTGGGTCTGGATGCTGCAGCCGGCGCGCGCATGGCCGGCATCGCGCTTACCGCGGTCGGCGTCGGCCTGATCGTGGCGCAGGCGCTGGTGATGAAGCTGGACGTGCACCCGCGCCGCTGGATCATCCTCGGTGCGCTCATTTCCGGTATCGGCTTCGCCTCGGTGGCGGGCGTGCAGCACGGCTGGCAGCTGCCGGCGGCCTACGCACTGGCCGCCTTCGGCATGGGCTTCGTGTTCCCCTCGTTCCAGGCGCTGGCCGCCGATGCCGTGGAGGCGCACGAGCAGGGCGCCGCCGCTGGCACTGTGGCCGCCGCGCAGGGCCTGGGCATGGTGGCCGGGCCGATGCTCGGCACGCTGTTGTATCGCGGCGGGCCGAGCCTGCCATACCTGCTGGTGGGCGCGCTGCTGCTGTTGCTGTGCGTGCTGGCCGCAGCGCATCGGATGAAGGAGACCGCATGAACGATTCCCTGATGCAGGGCGCGTGGCCCGAGGCTGTGCCGTCGACGCTGGAACACGGCGACGACGCCTCGCTGTTCCTGTTGCAGCACGCTGGCCAGCATGTACACGCACGCGGGTGCCGTACAGCGCTGCCGACGGGCGCCTTGGCGACCTTGGCCGAGCGTGCCGCTACCTTCTTCGCGCAGCAGCGCGGTGGCCCGGGCCTGCTGGTCGGGGCGGTGCCGTTCGAGCCGCGCGCCGACGATGCGCTGTACCAGCCCGAGCGCCTGCTGCCGGCGTTGCCGCTGCAGCCACAGGCGGCACCCGCGCTGCAGGGCGCACTGCAGGCCGAGCCCGCAGCGCAGGACTATGCAGCCGCCGTTGCCACTGCGGTGGAGGCGCTGCGCGCACCCGAACAGGACCTGCACAAGGTGGTGTTGGCGCGCAGCCTGTTGGCGCGTACCCGCAACGCGCTGTCGCCGGAGGTGCTGCTGGCGCGTCTGGGCGCCGATCCTTCGGTGGCCACCTACGCGGTTCCGCTTCCGGTCGAACTGGGGGAGGCGCCCGCCTGGCTGATCGGCGCAACGCCCGAGTTGCTGCTGCGCAAGCGTGGAGCGCAGCTGTTGTCGCATCCATTGGCCGGATCGGCACGTCGCAGTGCCGATCCCGGCGAGGACGAACGCGCCGCGCAGGCATTGCAGGCTTCGACCAAGGATCATGACGAACACCGCCACGTCGTTGAGGCGATTGTCGATGGCCTGGCCCCGTACTGCAGCCATATCGATGTGCAGCCGCGCCCGGCGCTGCATGCCACTGCCAGCATGTGGCACCTTGGCACGCGCATCCATGCCACGCTGAAGGATCCGCAGACCTCGGCCGCCGAACTGTTGGCGCAGCTGCACCCCACCCCGGCAGTCTGCGGCACGCCACGAGCGGCCGCACTGCAGCGCATCCGTGAGCTTGAGCCCGTGCCGCGCGGCTTCTATGCGGGCGCGGTCGGCTGGCTGGACGCCCAGGGCGACGGCGACTGGTACGTGGCGATCCGCTGTGCGCGACTGCAGGGTACGCAGCTGCGCCTGTACGCAGGTGCCGGCATCGTCGCCGAGTCGCAGCCCGAGGCCGAAGTGGCCGAGACCGCAGCGAAATTCGCTGCCCTGTTGAATGCGCTGGGCGTCCACGACGCCGCGCCTGCGATCGAGCCTGCAGCATGAACATCCCCGACACGTCTTCCCGCATGCCGCTGCGGCAGGTATGGCCTGATGACCTGGTGGCGCGCTATCGCGAGGCCGGTCACTGGCGTGGCGAAACCTTCCCGGCCTTCCTGCGCGAGCGCGCGGAATGCTATGCCGATGACATTGCCGTGGTCGCTGGCGACGTGCGCCTGAGCTATGCGCAGCTGTGGCACGAAGCCGGCCGTATCGGTGCCGGGCTGCTGGAACGTGGGTTGCAGCCGGGTGAGCGGGTGCTGGTGCAGTTGGGCAATACGGCCGGTTTCATCACCACGGTCTGTGGCCTGTTCCGCGCTGGCCTGGTGCCGGTGTATGCGCTGCCCGCGCATCGCATCACCGAGCTGGTGCACTTCGCCAGCAAGGCCGAAGCCAGTGCCTACATCACCACCGATCTGCACGACGGCTTCGATCATCGCGGGCTGGCGCGGGCGTTGCAGGCCGACGTGCCGGCGATACGCACGGTGGTGATCGACGGCGACGCGCAGGAGTTCATCGCGCTGGACGGGCTGCAGGGCGACCGCGCACAGCTGCCGGCCGACCCCGACCCGCAGTCGGTGGCGTTCCTGCAGATCTCCGGTGGCAGCACCGGCCTGTCCAAACTGATTCCGCGTACGCACGACGACTACATCTATTCGTTCCGCGCCAGCAACGCGATCTGCGGCATCGACCGCGACAGCGTGTACCTGGTCGCGCTGCCGGCCGCGCACAATTTCCCGATGAGCTCGCCCGGTTTCTTCGGCGCGCTGTATGCCGGTGCCCGCGTGGTGCTCAGTCCCGGCCCCGGCCCGGACGCGGCGTTCCCGCTGATCGCCCGCGAACAGGTGACCTGCTGTGGCCTGGTGCCGCCGCTGGCGTTGCTGTGGGCGCAGGCGGCGGCGACCACCCCGCACGACCTGTCCAGCCTGCAGGTGCTGCAGGTGGGGGGCGCCAAGCTGGTGCCCGAGGCCGCGCGGCGGGTGATCGACGGCCTGGGCTGCACGTTGCAGCAGGTGTTCGGCATGGCCGAAGGCCTGGTCAATTACACCCGGTTGGATGATCCGGAGGACCTGATCGTCGCCTGCCAGGGGCGGCCGATCAGTGCGGACGACGAAGTGCGCGTGGTCGACGACCATGACCAGCCGGTGGCCGAAGGCGAGGTGGGCCATCTGCTGACCCGCGGCCCGTATACGATCCGCGGCTATCACAACGATGCGGTGGCCAATGCACGCTCGTTCACCGACGATGGCTTCTACCGCACCGGCGACCGCGTGCAGCAGCTGCCCGGCGGCTACCTGGTGGTGCAGGGGCGCGCGGGTGACCACATCAACCGGGCCGGCGAAAAGATCTCCGCCGAGGAGATCGAGGACCATCTGCTGGCCCACCCCGCGGTGTTCGACGCGGCCGTGGTCTCCATTCCCGACGCGTATCTCGGTGAGCGCAGCTGCGCGTTCGTGATCCAGCAGGGTGAGCCGATCAAGGCGCCCGCACTGAAAGCCTGGATGCGCACGCGCGGCCTGGCTGCGTTCAAGGTGCCGGACCAGGTCGTGTTCGTCGACAGTTTCGATACCACTGCGGTCGGCAAGATCAGCCGCCGCGAACTGCGTGCGCAGCTGCGCGCGCGTCATCTGCAACAGACAGGAGAAACGCGCTGATGGCGCTGCCCCGCATCACCCCCTATTCCCTGCCGACCGCCGCGGAACTGCCGCAGGCGCGCGGGCCGTGGCGCCCGCAGCGCGATCGCATCGCGCTGCTGGTACACGATATGCAGCGCTACTTCCTGGCCGCGTTCGATGCCGGCAACGCGCCGCTGCGACCGGCCGTGGACAACATCGCGCGGCTGCTGGCGCATTGCCGTGCCCACGGCATTCCGGTGTTCTACACTGCCCAGCACGGTGACCAGGATCGTCGTGATCGCGGCCTGCAGGCCGACCTGTGGGGGCCGGGCATGCGCCGCATCGCCGACCATGAGCCGATCATCGACGCCGTCGCACCGCAGCCGGGTGAGCATGTGCTGGTGAAGCACCGCTACAGCGCGTTCCAGCGCAGCAACCTGGAAACGCTGATGCGGGTGCGGGGACGCGACCAGCTGCTGGTGACCGGTGTGTATGCGCATATCGGTTGCAAGGCGACGGTGGTGGAAGCGTTCCAGCGCGACATCGAAGCCTTCATCGCCGCCGATGCCGTGGCGGATTTCTCGCGCGCCGACCACGATCAGGCGCTGCACTGGATCGCGCGTACCAGCGGTGTGCCGATGACAACCGACCAGCTGCTGGAGGCGCTGTAATGACCGCTACGGGTGAGGTGCTTGACCTGGAGCGCATGCGTGCCGATGTGGCACGGGTGCTGGACTGTGCGCCGGCCGAGATCGGTGACGACGACAACCTGATCGACCTGGACCTGGATTCGATGCGCATGCTCGGCCTGGTGCTGGCCTGGGGCAACACCGGGTTGCCGCTGGAGTTCTCGCAGCTGGCCGAACACACCACGCTGCGCCAGTGGTGGGGTGTGGTGCAGACGCTGCAGGCTGCGCAGCGCGCATGAACGCCACCGCGTTGGCCACGCCGCTGGCACTGACCGAGGCGCAGGCCGGGCTATGGTTTGCGCAGCGGCTTGCACCCGACAATCCGTCGTTCAATACCGCCCATGCGGTGTGGATCGACGGCTTGCTGGAGGTGCCCGCGTTCGTGGCGGCGGCCAACCAGGCGGCGGTTGAATCCGAGGCCTTCGCGCTGCGCTTTGCCGAAGGCTCCGACGGGCAGCCATTGCAGTGGCATGACCCGGCACACGTGCCGCTGCTGTCGGTGCGCGACCTGTCCGGCGAGGCCGATCCTGCAGCGGCGGCGCGCGCCCAGATGCAGGCCGACCGGCTCAGCGCGGTCGATCCGACCCGCGACCGGATCAGCCAGCAGGTGCTGTTCGACCTGGGCGGGCAGCGCTGGGCCTGGTACCTGCGTGTGCATCACCTGGCCGCCGATGGCTATGGCATGGCACTGTTCAGCGACCGTGTCTGCGCGCTGTATGCCGGCCGCGCGGGTGAGCCCCTGCCGGGCTTGGCTGGGGTGCTGGCCGACGATGCGGCCTATCGCGTAGATGCACGTCGTGAACTGGCCGGCCAGTGGTGGCGCGAGCAGTTGCACGGGGCACCTGCGGGCGTGGGCCTGGCAGGTACCGAGCCGGCCAGCGATGACGCGCTGCGCTGGGTGCAGCCCCTCGACGCCGCGTTCCGCGAGCAGCTGCTGCAGGCGTCGGCGCGCTGGCTGCAACCCTGGCCGGATGTGCTGGCCGCGCTGTCGGCCGAGTACCTGCGGCGGATGAGCGCGGCCGACGAAGTGGTGTTGGGCGTCCCCTTCATGGGGCGGCTCGGCAACGCGTCGGCGCGCGTGCCGGCGATGGTGATGAACGTGCTGCCGCTGCGTGTCGCGGCGGGCGAGGGCAGTGTCGAGGCGTTTACCCGGGCATTGGGCCGGCAGCTCAGCCAGGGCCGCAAGCATGGCCGCTACCGTGGCGAACAGCTGCGTCGCGATCTGGGCCTGGTGGGCGCACAGCAGCGGCTGCATGGTCCGCTGGTAAATGTGCAGCCGTTCTACGCGCCGCTGGCATTGCCGGGCGTGCAGGCGACGCTGGAGGTGCTGTGCACCGGTCCGGTGGACGACCTGACGCTGGGCTTCCGTGGCGATGGCCAGCGCGTGCTGGACCTGGAAATCGAAGCGAACCCTGCGCTGTACAACCGTGAGGAGGTGCAGGCCCATGCCGCGCGCCTGCTGCATTTCGTGTCGGCGGCGCTGGGCGCTGACGATATTGCGACGGTACCGCTGGCCACGGCCGAGGAAGCCCAGCAGGTGGTCCACCGCTTCAATGCCACCGCGCATGCGCTGCCGCAGACCACGCTGGTCGAGCTGCTGCAGCAGGGCATGGACCGCGATCCGCAGGCGACCGCACTGGTGTTCGGCGATACCGAGCTGGACCACGCCACGCTGGAGGCGCGCAGCTTTGCGCTGGCCGCCCAGCTGCGCGCGATGGGCGTCGGCCCAGGCAGCGTGGTGGCGGTGGCGTTGCCACGCTCGCTGGAGCTGGTGATCGCGCTGGTGGCCGTGCTGCGTGCGGGAGCCGCTTACCTGCCGCTGGACCTGGCGCATCCTGATGAGCGCCTGGCGCGTATCCTGGCCTCGGCGAAGCCGGCTTGCGTGCTGGCGGCGGCGGATGTGTCGGCGCGGATGTCCACGGTGCCGGTGCTCGCACCGGAACAGTGGACCGCACTGAGCTTCGCCGCGCCGTGGGCCGATCCGGCACCGGACGATGCGGCCTATGTGATCTACACCTCCGGTTCGACTGGCGAACCCAAGGGCGTGGTCATCGAGCACCGCGCCATCGTCAACCGCCTGCTGTGGATGCGCGAGCATTACGGCATCCGCGCCGACGACCGCGTGCTGCAGAAGACCCCGGCCACCTTCGATGTCTCGGTCTGGGAGTTCTTCCTGCCGCTGCTGTGCGGGGCCACGCTGGTGGTGGCCGGCCCGGACGCGCATCGTAATCCCACCGAGCTGGCGCGGTTGATCCTGGCGCATGACATCACCACGGCGCACTTCGTGCCGTCGATGCTCGATGCCTTCCTTGCCGCACCGGCCTCTGAAGGCCTGCAGCTGCGTCGTGTGTTCACCAGTGGCGAGGCGCTGGACGCTTCGCTGCGTGACCGCTTCCATGCACGCGTGCACGCTGAACTGCACAACCTGTATGGCCCGACCGAAGCGGCCGTGGACGTGAGCTACTGGCCGGCGTCGGCGCAGGACCGTTCACGGCCGGTGCCGATCGGCTTCCCGGTCTGGAATACCCGCATGTACGTGCTGGACGCGCGGATGCAGGCGCTGCCGGTTGGCGTGCCCGGTGCTCTCTACCTCGGTGGCGTGCAGCTGGCACGTGGCTACCTGGGCCGGGATGATCTGACCGCCGAGCGCTTCCTTGCCGACCCATTCCTGCCGGGCGAACGCATCTATCGCACCGGCGATGTGGCGCGCTGGCGCGACGATGGTGCGGTCGAGTACCTCGGCCGCAGCGACCATCAGGTGAAGCTGCGCGGCCTACGCATCGAGCTGGGCGAGATCGAGGCGGCGCTGCGCGAGCTGCCGGGCATGGCGCGCGTGGAAGTGCTGTTGCGCCAGGACGCGCCCGGTGATGCCCGGCTGGTGGCCTACGTGCCGTCCGCGCTGGCAGATGCCACCGCACTGCGCAGCCATCTGGCCACGCGCGTGCCGGACTACATGGTGCCCTCGGCGTTCGTTGGCATCGATCACTGGCCGGTGACCGCCAACGGCAAGCTGGACCGCAATGCGTTGCCGAAGCCGCCGCAGCAGGACATGGGCGGGTTGGCGCCGCGCACGCCGCTGGAGCAGGAACTGGCCGTGTTGTTCGCGCAGGCGCTGGGCCGCGAGGCACCGGTAGCGGTGGATGCCGACTTCTTCAGCCTCGGTGGCGATTCGCTGTCGGCGGTGCACCTGCTGCTGGCCATCGAACAACGCTGGCGCTGCGATCTTGGCCTGGGTGCCTTGTTCGCCCAGCCAACCGTGGCCGCTTTGGCGACGCGCATCGCTGAACCCCCGGCACTGGCCGACCATGCGTTGGGGCCGGTCATTGCGTTGGCCGCCACCGATGCCACCGGGCCTGCACCGTTGTTCGTGCTGCATCCGGCCGGTGGCATCGCATGGAACTACCGGGCCCTGGCCAAGGCACTGCAGCCGGCACGCGCGGTGTACGGCCTGCAGTCACCCGCGCTGGATGCACGCGAACCGATGCCGTCCAGCATCGAAGCGATGGCCAACGACTACGTACGGCGCATCGTGACATTGCAGCCGCAGGGTCCAGTGCATCTGCTCGGCTGGTCGGTGGGTGGCATCCTCGCCCAGGCGATGGCGGTGCGCCTGCACGAGATCGGCCGTGAGGTGGGGGAGCTGGTACTGCTGGATGCCTACCCCAGCGAGTGCTGGCGCGCCGAACCGGAGCCCGACCCGATTGCTGCGCTGCGCGCCCTGCTGGCGATCGCCGGCCATGATCCGGAGGCGCATCCGGAGCTGGACAGCCGCGAACGCATCCTTGCATTCCTGCGACGAGGTGGCAGCGCGCTCGGCAGCCTGCCGGACGTGGTGCTGGACGGCGTGGTGCGCGCGGTGACCGGTACCAACGGCTTGATCCGCGAACACATCCACCGGCCGTTCGACGGCACCCTGGTGCATGTGCGCGCCGGTCGTGACCACCAGGCCCGCCCGCAGCTGCAGTCGGCGCTGTGGCGGGCACATGCGCGCAAGGTGCAGGCGCTGGAACTGCCGTTCCTGCACGCCGAGCTGACCGGACGCGATGCGGTGGCGCAGCTGGCACCGTGGCTGTCGGCGCGGCTGCGCCACTGGGATGAGCAACAGGAGATCACAACATGCAGTTGACCGGCTTTGAAGGTCGCGTGGCGCTGGTGACTGGCGCTGCCGGTGGCATCGGTGAAGCACTGGTACGGCTGTTGGCCGAGGCCGGCTGCACGGTGGTGGCAACCGATCGCGAGGCGCCCCGCGTGGAGGATGCGCGCGTGCACGCGTTTTCGCTCGATGTGACCGACAGTGTGGCGGTGGACGCACTGGTGGATCGGGTGGAAGCCAGCCTCGGGCCAATCGGCCTGGCCGCAAGCGTGGCCGGGGTGCTGCACGTGGGCGACGTCGCCGGCACCACCGATGCCGACTGGCGCCGGGTATTTTCGGTGAACGCCGATGGCGTATTCCATGTCGGGCGCGCATTGGCGCGGGTGATGTCGCCGCGCCGGCAGGGCACGATTGTCACTGTCAGCTCGAACGCGGCGGGGGTGCCGCGGCATGGCATGGCCGCCTATGCGGCGTCCAAGGCTGCCGCCACCATGTTCACCCGTTGCCTCGGGTTGGAACTGGCGCCGCTTGGCATCCGCTGCAACATCGTCGCCCCGGGTTCAACGCTGACCCCGATGCAGACCGGCATGTGGCAGGACGAGCACGGCGCCGAGCGGGTGATCGCCGGCAGCCCGGAGACCTACAAGGCGGGTATTCCACTGCGCAAGCTGGCCACGCCCGACGACATCGCCCATGCGGTGATGTTCCTGCTGTCCGAACAGGCCGGCCACGTGGCGATGAGCGACCTGTACGTGGACGGCGGCGCCACCCTGCGCGGGTGAGCCCCGACGGCGGCCGGGCCGGCAACCCATGCCCCTGGTAGTGCCGGCCGCTGGCCGGCAACCCATGATCCCCGGTAGTGCCGGCCGCTGGCCGGCAAGCCATAATCCCTGGTAGTGCCGGCCGCTGGCCGGCAAGCCATAATTCCTGGTAGTGCCGGCCGCTGGCCGGCAACCTCATTCAACTTCAGACATCCCCCAACACCCGTCGAGGCGTGATCTGACGTTCAACACCCACTGATCGCTCCACTATGGGGCATGAGCAGCCATCGCCTCCGCCTGGGCCGTCGCTCGATCATCGGCCAGGTCTACGTTCTGACAACTACCACGTATCAGCGCTGCCGGCTCTTTGAAAGCGAAGCTGCAGCAGCATGTGTAATCGACCAGTTCCATTACATCGAACAGCGCGGGCTGGTGCAGTCACTCGCATGGGTCGTCATGCCGGATCACGTCCACTGGATGTTCGAGCTGAGCGCAGCTCACCTTCCAGACATTGCGCGCCGAATGAAGTCGTCGAGTGCGCTTGCGCTGAATCGCCTGGCGGGTCGTCGAAGTACGGTCTGGCAGCCTGGCTACTTCGATCACGCGGTGAGGGCTGAGGAGTCGCTGGCGCGGCAGGCTCTGTACATCCTCGGGAATCCGGTGCGCGCTGGTCTTGCGGGGCAGGTTGGCGAGTACCCACATGCGTGGTCGGTCTGGGCGTAATGCCGGCCAGCGGCCGGCACTACCCGTTGCGTTGAGGGCTGGGGAGTCGCTGGCGCGGCAAGCTCTGTACATCCTCGGGAATCCGGTGCGCGCTGGTCTTGCTGGGCAGATTGGCGAGTACCCACATGCGTGGTCGGTCTGGGCGTGATGCCGGCCAGCGGCCGGCACTACCCGTTGCGTTGAGGGCTGAGCAGTCGCTGGTACGCGCTGGTCTTGCGGGGCAGATTGGCGAGTACGCACTTGCGTGGTCGGTCTGGGCGTGATGCCGGCCAGCGGCCGGCACTACCAGGATTGCGCCCATGGCAGTTGCCCGCCAGTGGCTTGCACCCCCTGTTTTCAGGGCAGGGTGAGGCGGTAGACCAGCACGCGGTTGTCGTTGTCGTAAGGGCTGTCACAGGCCTCGCCCTGCATGCGGCAGTGGCGGGCGATGAAGTCGTTGTCGTTGCCGATCAACAGCAGCACGTCGTTCGGGTGCTGCGGGTCCAGCGCCGGCAGCACGTCCATGGCTTCCCACTTCTCTGACAGCAGGCCGGCATGCGGGCCGCGCTTGGTGTCCAGGTCCAGCCCCGCACGTGCAAGCTGCGGGCGGTCGAGCAGGTTCAGCAACTCGTCACTGCGCGCGGGCACGATGCCGGCCTTCAATGCCGTATCGGAGGGGCCGGCCAGTACCGAGGTCGTGCCGGTTTCGTAGGCGCTGCCGGCCAGGTTGCTGGCAGCGGCCACATCCACCAGCAGCACCGACTTGTAGACGATCGGGTCGTTGCCGTCCTTGCCCAGGCCGTTGCCATCACGGGCCAGCAGAAGGAAGCGGTGGGCGTCCAGTACGCGCAGTTCGCTCTGCGCAGCGGTGCGGTCGAGCTTGCCCTTGCCGTCGTGCGCGTAGGCGGGCAGGGCCATCACGTAATGGCCGATAGGCTGCTGTGGCGTCGGCGAGGCCGTCACGTCGTAGACCAGCACGCGGGTATTGATGCGTCCTGCGGCATTGCCCTGCGCGCTGTCCTGCAGCGTCGCGCTCTGCAGCGCCACGAACAGCCGGGTGCCATCGGGCGACAGGCCCATGCCTTCCACGCCCTGGTTGTTTCGGCGGCCGCTCTTCGGTGGCGCAAGGGAACCGAACGCTGGCTTTCCCTCGCGCTGCGGCCTGATCGCGGGCGGCGCCACGATCACGCCCTGCAGCTGGCCCTTGGCATCGAAGTAGTAGACGTTGGCGGTGTACTCGTCGCCGATGTAGAAATGACCGTCGGCGGTGAACTGCAGCGATTCCGCATCCAGCGAGACCTTGCCCGCACCGGCGCCGCTGGCCGGCGAGGGCAGCACCACGTCGCGCTGGGTGATGGTGTGGTCGCCGGGGTCGGCACCGGTGAAGGGGTGCCCGTTGAAGTCCATCAGCACCACGCCCTTGCCCGGCACCATGCTCAGCGTGCCCAGCGCACCGGTCTTGCCCGGCGTGGTATCGATGAGCAGCTGCATGCGCTCTACGCGGCCGGCGTAGTCGTAGAACAGGCCGGCCTCGGGATCATTGCGGCCACGGTCGGGCAGGGTCCACAGCACGCCTTCGTAGCCGGTGGCGGTGCGCTTCCAGGTGCCGGGCTGCACCGCCAGCGACGAGAACGAGCCCAGCGTATCGCCCAGGAAGTCCACTGTGCCCGCCGGCAGCCGCCCGGCGGCGACCAGGCCTTTGTCCACGTAAGTACGACCGCCCAACTGCAGGGTGCGTGGCGGTGCGCCAGCGGCCTCGTGCGGAGCGGAATATCCGCTGGCGGAGAGGGTGGCCAGCAGCAGGGTGGTCGCGAGCATCGGTGGACTCCGGGCAGTCGATCAGAAGCGAAGGTCGATCGTACCGAACACCTGGCGCGGTGCCGAGGCATGGAACACGTACAGCTTGCCGGCCGGGTCGCTGGGCGCGAACACGCTCGAATCCAGGTTGCTGGCGTAACGCTTGTTGGTCAGGTTGGTCACGTTGAACGACAGGCGCATGCCCTTGGCGAAACCGACTTGGCCGAAGTCATAGCCACCGGCCAGGTCGAACACGGTGAAGCCGCCGAAGCCCTGGTCGTTGGTGTAGGTGTAGAAGCGTTCGCCGGTGTACTTGCCGCGCAGGCTGGCAAACCAGCCGTTGTCACGCCAGGTGATTTCGGTGGCCAGCAGCTGCTTCGGCGTGTCGGTCTGGATCTTGCCCTTGATCTGCTGCTCGACACCGGCCTGCACGTAGTTGGAGGCATAGGTCGAGCGGTTCAGCGAGGCCGAGGTGTACCAGCTGAAGTGCGCGTTCGGGGTCCACAGCACGGTCAGCTCGGCACCACGGCTGTCGACGCCGCCGACGTTGTAGAAGCGGTTGCCGCAGGTCGGGCCGACCGGCTGCCGCGAGTCACAGGGATTGTACTGCAGCAGGCGGTTGTCGAAGCGCACGCTGTAGGCCGCGACCGAGGCCTGCAGGGTATCGGTGACGAAGCGGTAGCCGGCTTCTACCGAGCGCGACTCTTCCGGCTTCAGGTTGCCTTGCGCATTCCAGGTGGCCTGGCTCACCGCTTGCGGGCCCAGCTTGAAGCCGCCCTGGAACATGGCGATGTTCTCGGCATAGCTGGCGAAGAGTTCGTGGTGCTCGGCCAGGCGGAAGTTGGCGCCGATGCTGGGCAGGAAATTCTTGCTGGCCTTCAGCGAACCGGTGGCGAACTGGTTGTTCGAGCTCGGCGAGATCGGCGTCTTTGCGTCGCCCGGCAGCGCCTGTGCATCGGAGGTGGCGTGCGGGCTCTTGGCGCCGAACTCCAGGGTCAGGCGATCATCGAGCAGGCGCCAGGTGTCCTTCAGGAAGAACTGATGGGTCTTCCAGCGGGTACGCTGGGCGAAAACGCCGACATCGGAGGGCAGGGTGTTCATGCCGCTCAGGTCGCGCGGGCCATCCACTGCGGTCTGGTAGCGCTCGGCGCTGCTGGTGTTGCGCTCGTACCAGACGCCACCTTCGATGCGGTGCGCGCCCAGTTCCCAATCGAACGACAGCGTGCCGCCATCGCGGTCAATGGTGTAGATGGTATTGCGGAAGATGATCGGGATTTCCTGCGCGGTGCCCTTGTTCGACCAGGCGCCGCTGTTCCAGTTGTGGCCTTCGCCGCGGTCATCATGGTGGTAGGCCAGCGCGCGCAGGCTGAAGCCGTCGGCCAGGAAGAAGTCGCCGGCCAGGTAGTACAGGTTGTCGTCACGCAGGATCTGCCCGGCGGTGAAGGCACCATCGGCGTCCTTGTCCGGGCCGCTGCTGTCGCACTTCTTCGCATTGAAGCTGGCGGTGTTGCAGTAGGCCTTGGCCACCGCCTTGTTCCAGTCCGGCGCGTAGCCGCCCCAGTCCCAGCCCAGGCCGCGCGACATCTCGTCCTTGGACAGGTAGAAGTAGTCCGCCTGGGTCGTGCGCGAGGTATCGACGAAACCGGTGATCTGGCCGCGGCCAAAGTTCCACACGCCCTTGGCGTTGAACTGCTTGGTGGTGGATGTGTTGTAGGCGGTCTGGTCGTTCCACAGATCGGAGACGGCATTCATCCCGGAGACGTAGCCGGAGAAACCGTTGTACTCGCCGCTGTCCACGCGCACGAAGGTGCGGCGGTTGGCATCGCTGCCGAAGGTCTGCACCACGCGGCCGCCGAGTTCCTGGGCCGGGCGGTCGGAGGTATAGGAAATCGTGCCGCCGAGGTTGCTGGTGGACGGCGTACCGAGGCTGCCGATGCCCACCGCCAGTTCCGCGCCGGCCATGTTCTCGCTGATCAGCGCACGGTTGATGGTCAGGCCGTTGTAGTTGTTGTACGCGCCATCGCCCAGCGGCACGCCATCGAGCGTGTAGCCGAGGCGGGTGGAGTTGAAGCCGCGCAGGCTGAGCGTCATCGACTGCTCGTTGGTACCCAGTGCATCGGCCGACTGCGCGTTGACGCCCGGCAGCAGGTTCAGGGTCTTCTGCAGGCTGGTACCCGGCGGCAGGATGTCTAGGTTCTCGCGGGTGATGCGCTGCACCTGGCGCGCTTCACCGCTGCCGATCACCGAGACCGCATCGAGGTTGGTGGCGGAGGGCGTGCTGGAGGTCGGGGCAGCATCCTGCGCCCAGGCCGCGGGAGCGAGCGCGATCGACAGCGCAGCGGCCAACAAAGTCTTGGTCATGTTACGGACACTCAGGCAGGCACGAGCCACCGCGTGGGCGCGGAGCTCATGGAATTCGAAAGGAGGGACAGCCGATGCGACTGCGGGCGCTGCAGGCGCCGTGGGTCAACGTGAAAATGGTGCGCTAGACAGATGACTGTCTGGTGACATGTTCAGGTGTTGTGAGGCGTTCCGTGCGGTGGGTAGTGCCGGCCGGCGGCCACATGGACCCGTCGGGCAATGTGCAGTTGCCGGCCAGCGGCCGGCACTACCAATGGGTGTTCAGCGCGGCTTGCGCGTGCGCTTCGGCTTTGCCGTGTCGCTGCCGCTGCCGCTGGCGGCACCGTCCTGCAGCGCCTGCAACCACGACAGGGTGTCCACGTAGTCGATGAAGTGGCGCAGGTAGCCGGGGCTTGTCGCCTGCATCGTGTCCAGCATGCGCTGCACCAGCACCGCCGAGTTCAGCGGACCGCCGTCGGCCGGGGCCTCGGTGCGCAGCGAGCGACGCACCTGCAGTTCGCTGCGCAGTTCCGACCACTCGCGCTGCACCTGCTGCAGCATCGGCACCTGCGGGTAGTGCGGCAGCGAGCGTGACCCCGCATCGAGATCGCGCACCAGCGCACGCAGGCCTTCCAGAGCGGGCGGCTTACTTGGCATCCGGGGCCTTGGGCTTGGGAATCGGCGCGATTTCGACGCGACGGTTGCGCGCGCGCCCGTCTTCGCTCGCGTTGGAACTGACCGGCTGCTCGCTGCCGAACGCGGCGGCGAACACCGCATCGGCGGGCACGCCATCGGCAATCAAGGTGCGGGTCACGGTCAGCGAGCGCTGCGCGGACAGTTCCCAGTTGTCGGCGAAACGGCGGTTGCCTTCGCGCACGGGGGCGTCGTCGGTGAAGCCGCTGACCATCAGGATTTCTTCGCGGCTGCCCAGGTAGGCGGCCAGCGGGGCGGCCAGGCTGCGCAGCAGTTCCTGGCCTTCCGGCTGCAGCTGGTCGGAATTCAGCGCGAACAGCACGCTGCCACTGATGCCGATGCGGCCATCGACCAGGGTCACGCGGCCGGCGGCCAACGGGCCGGCCAGCGCCTGTTCCAGCGTCTGCAGGCGCTTGGCTTCGGCCTGGCGCTGCTTCACTTCCTGGTCCAGCCGCTGCGACAGCTCCAGCTGCACCGCGACCACGCCGACCAGGATCAGCACGAATGCGCCCAGCAGCACCGACATCAGGTCGCCGAAGGCGGCCCAGATCGGGGCGTGCGAGCCGCCGTCGACCTCCAGTTCGTCACTCATGCGCTGCCGGCCTTGCCGCGGCGCGCGGCCAGCTGCTGCAGTTCTTCCATCACCTGCTTCTGCGACAGCAGGCTGAGATCGACCACTTCGCGCGCCTGCGCCACGTAGTAGGCCAGCTGCTCGTCGCTGCGGGCCAGCGAGGCATCCAGTGCACCGCCAATCTGTTGCAGGCGGCCGGACAGTTCGGTGGAAGCGCTGCCGAACTGCTCGACGGCGGCGCCGAAGGTGCCGGCCAATTGGCCAACCTCACCCGCGCTGCCGCTGAGGGCTGCCGCAATCCCATCCAGCTTGCCGGTCTCGGCGGCGATATGGTCGGTGAAGCGGTTGCCGACGCGTTCCAGCAGCTCGGCCGAGCCGCCCACCAGTGCGTCCACTGCGGTGCGCTGCTCGTGCGAAGCGTGGTTGATCGCATCCAGCAGGGTCTGCACGGTGGCCAGCAGGCGACCGCGTTCTTCCAGCATCGCGTTGTCGCGCACCAGGCTCTCGGAGAGCGTGCTGCGCAACTCGTTGATGACGTCGGCGGCGGCCTTGGGCGCGGCGGCGGCGGTCTGCAGCAGGGTGGAGACTTCGGCGAGCGTGGCGCTGGCCTGGGCGCGACCGTTCTCGCCGATCTGCTGCGCGGTCTCAGCCAGCGTGTCACAGACCTGCTGCTGCTGCGCGGCCAGGCGTTCGCCGTTGGCCTGCAGGCGCTCGGCCAGATCCGTGGAGACGTGCTGCAGGGCATCGCTCCAGCGCTGCAGGCGCTGTTCGTCACCGGCCTGCAATTGCGCTCGCAGCGTGGCGTGCGCCTGCTGCAGTTCGGCACTGACCGCATCCCAACGCGCCTGCCGCTGCTGCTCGCGGCTGTCCAGGCTGGCCTGCAGTTCGGCGTGTGCGACAGCGGCGGCGGCCTGCACGGCCTGCCAATCCTGCGAACGCTGGTTTTCGTGCTCCTGCAGCAAGGACTGGCTGGCAGCATGGCGCTGGTCCAGTGCCTGCAGCAGTGCCTCGGCGCGCGTGTCCAGATGCTCGCTGGCGCTCAGCAGTGCCTGCTGCTGGCGCTCGACCAGCGCGGTGTTCAGCGCCTGCTGCTGTTCGGCGGCGGCACGCCAGGCGTCGGTATTGCTGCTGGCATCGGCCTGCAGGCGCTCGCCGATACGCGTGACCACTGCTTCCGCCTGTGCGCTTTGGCCCTCACTGAAGGCCTGCAGGTGCTGGCGCAGATCGTCCACCAGCGCCTGCTGTGCTTGGGTCTGCTCGCTCATCACCTTGGCCCAGCTGGCTTCGGTAGCAACGCGGCTTCGCTCGAAACCGTCGTTGAGGCCGGCCAGCTGCTGCTGTACCGCCTGCTCGACACGGGCATGCAGCGCCTGGCCATGCTGGGCCAGGCCGGCCAGCGTGGTCTCGGCCATCGGCTGCAGCGCGCCACCGATGGCGGCGGCGCTGGCCTCGGCGCCTTCGCGCAGCGACTGCTGCAGCGAGACCGCCAGGCGTTCCTGCAGGGCCTGGCTCTGGGTCAGGAACTCGGCCTGGCCGGCCAGCAGGCGCTCATTGGCGGTCGCACTGTGCTGTTCGAAGGTGCTGGTCATCGCCTGCAGGCGGTCGACCAGCGCTGGCAGGGCGGCGGACTGCGCCTGCAGCAGGCGCAGCGATTCGGCGCGCTGCCAGGCCTGCGAGTACGGATGCAGGTCGCCGGCAATGGCGCGGTCCAGCTGCTGCACGGCCTGCAGGCGGTCACGACGCAGCAGGGCGGCGAGCAGGCCGAGCATGGCCGAGCTGGCGACACCGGCAATCGAGGTGCCGAACGCCACCGCCAGGCCCTGCACGGGCGACGCCAGCGAGCCACGGATGGCGGCCATGTCGGTCGCGCTCTGCAGCGCAAGACCGGTGCCGCGCAGGGTATCCATCATGCCCAGCAGGGTGCCGAGCATGCCCAGCAGCACCAACAGGCCGACCAGGTACGGGGTCAGTACCGGCGCGGGCAGGGCGGTGCGCTCGCCTTCCACGCGCAGGCGCACCGCGTTGCGCAGGCCCACCGGCACGCGCTCCAGCCACGGGGCCAGGCTTCCCTTCGCGCTGGACAGGTCGTTCAGCGCAGTGCGCAGGCCGTTGCTGGCCTGGCGGTAGCGGTACAGCTCCACGCCACCGGCGATGTAGCAGGCGGCGATGATCGCGGCCACCGCTGCCCCCAACGGATGCACCGAAACGTAGCCAATGCCGATCCAGCACACGGCCAGCAGGCCGACAAGGAAAACAACGACATGGAAAGCAGTTCTGGACATGGTGTTCCGGTCAGTGGGAGCGCAGGGCGTCTTGCAGCCCTTCGATCGGGTGGAAGCGCAGCTGCAGCTCGGCGAGCAGCAGGGTGCGCATGTCATGGCGGAAGGCTGCGCGCCAGCCGGGCTGGCCGTGCACGCGTTCAAAACGGGCGCCGAGCACCGCCGGCGCAGTGGCCAGCAGGCTGTGCTCGCGCGGGGTAAGGGTCTGTTCCATCACCGCATCGACCTCTGCCAGCCGTGCCAGCTCGGGTGAAACCTGTACCAGCTGGTCGCGCAGGCGGCCGCGCAGGCGCCCGGTGGCGGTCTGGATGGCCTGCTGCAGCACTCGATAGCGCTGGCGCAGCGAGGCGAAGTTGGGTGCGGCGGCGGCTTCGGCCAGGTCGAGCAGGCGCTCGGCCTCGGCATCCTCGCGGATCGAGGCCAGCAGGCTGGCATGGGCCTGGGCGCAGTCGTCCAGCACATCCCCGGCCGCTTCGGCGGCCTCATCCGGCTCGGGCAGGCGTCCGCCGAGCGCCCCGGACAGGGCCACGGCACGGCTCCAGTCCACCCACTGGCCGAGGCGATCGGTCAGGGCGGGACTGCTGGCCGGCATCGCGCCGTCGCTGAGACGGGCGAGCAGGCGGAGGAACTCCGGTCCACCCAGGACCGGCTGCGCTGCGTTCGCCATCAAGGGGTTGGGGGCCAAAAACCGTTGATTTTACAACCAGATGACCCCGGCTGGATGAAGGCGCGGCGGCAAGGCAGGATCCGCAGGCGCGACAAGGCTTAGAATGACCGGCTGCACCCACCCGTTCGACCCTTGGAGTACCCCATGACTGTTGCGCAGTTCTATCCGATCGGCACCCCCGGACAGCCCTGGGGCGATGCGGAACGCGCACAGTGGCGGGCCCGCCAGCAGCGCCAGCGCAGCTACCACGACGACGTGGTGGCCGCCCTCGAGCGGCTGGATGACGGCATCTTCGATGTGATCCAGTACGGCCAGCTGGACTACGCCCCGGACCACTATCCGCTGTTCGCCGTGGTCAACCATGACTGGAACCCGGCACTGCCGGCCGCGCTGATCACCGGCGGCGTGCATGGCTACGAGACCAGCGGCGTGCATGGCGCCCTGCAGTTCCTGGAACAGCAGGCCGAGCGTTACCTGGGCCGGCTGAACCTGATCGTGGCGCCGTGCGTCAGCCCGTGGGGCTACGAGCGCATCCAGCGCTGGAACCCGGATGCGATCGATCCCAACCGCAGCTTCCGTGACGGTGGCCAGATCGAAGAGGCCGCCGCGCTGATGCGCTGGGTGGCCGAGCGCAAGCCGAACCTGCTGGTGCACCTGGACCTGCACGAGACCACCGACAGCGACCTGCAGGAGTTCGATCCGGCCCGCTGCGCCCGCGACGGCAAGCCGTTCGAGCGCGACACCATTCCGGACGGCTTCTACGTGATCGGCAACAGCGAAGATCCGCAGGCCGAGTTCCAGAAGGCATTGATCACCGCGGTTGCGCCGGTCACCCACATCGCCCCGGCCGATGCCGAAGGCAACCTGGTGGGCCTGCCGCTGCAGTCGCCGGGCGTGGTGTGGGGCGAGTCGCGTTCGATCGGTGCCTGCGCCGGCTTCACCGACGCGCGCTTTGCCACCACCACCGAGGTCTACCCGGACAGCCCGCGCACCAACCCGCAGGAATGCAACGACGCCCAGGTGGCGGCGGTGTGTGCGGGCCTGGATTTCGCCCTGGCCACGCAGTAACGCATCAACGCGGGGCAGCGCCGGGTCATGCCCGGCGGATTGGAAGGCTAGCCCAGCAGGATCACGCCCCACACCGTGCCAACCATCAGCAGCGCGGTGGTCTGGGCAGCGCTGCCCATGTCCTTGGCGTTCTTGGACAGCGGGTGATGATCGAGCGAGATGCGGTCGACCACCGCTTCGATGGCCGAATTGAGCAGCTCCACCAGCAGGCTGATGAAGCAGACGGCCAGCACTACCGCACGTTCGACGGTGCTGATGTCCAGCACGAAGGCCGCGATCATCAACAGCGCGTGCAGCAGCAACAGCTGCCGGAAGGCGGCTTCGCCACGGAAGGTGGCGATGAAGCCGTCGCGTGAATGGAGCAGCGTGTGGAAGATGCGGCGAAGGCCGGTCTTGACATGCGGGTACTTGCCGCTGTCCCTGGGGTGAGGTGGCTGCATGCCGCTCCTGCCGTGAATTGACCTCACGACAGGATGTGCAGGCGGGCGTCGGGAAAGCGTCGGACCCTCGTTAGCATTGCGCTCAGCCGGCGTAGTGCTGCGAAGGACGGAGCCACCTTGCTACGCAAGAACTGCTGGGCGCGGCCGCTGGCGGTTCACTCCGCCGGGCTGCGTGAATCGCGGATCGAATAGATCACCGAGAAGATCTTCCAGCCACCTTCGGTGCGGATCAGCTGCCACATCTCCTTGCCCCAGTTAATCTTCGCCCCATCGTCGTGGAAGCTGTAGTCAAACGACACCGAGGCCACATCGCCATCCGTTTCGATCTTCGTATTGAAGAATTTCTCCTCCCTCGGTTTCGGCGATGCTACGGCGCCATCGATCAGCGCGATGAAATTATTGGTGGGAATCTTCCGCGCCTTGATCGCATCGGGCTTGGCCTTGCGGATGTCCTGCAGGCGCACATCCTCCGAAACGTACTGCCAGCCGATATCTTCCGGTTTGTCCGAGAAGAACAGGCCCATGTAGGTCGGCTTGTCCTTGTTGATCAGCGAGGTGCGGAAAGACTCGACCACCTGTTCGATCGCCTTGACGTCGGCGGGGGCGTTCTGCGCGGCGTGGGCGGGCAGGCAGGCAATCAGGCTAAAAAGCGGGAGGATGAACCTTGCATCAGCCACCGGTCGCGTACTCCGCCAGATACCACTGCTTGTGCAGTTCATTCAGGTCTTCCATCTGTTTGCCGACCACGCCCAGCAGTCCGCCAGTCCAGGTTCCGAAAGCCGGCGCGCCATCCAGCCGGTAGACATTCTCCGGCAGCGTGCGCAGCGTATAGACAGGGTTCTGGTGCTCGTAGTCGTTGCCAAGGGTATGAAAGTAGTCCCCCTTCAGCTCGAACTTTGCAGTGCCCTTGTACGCCAGGATTACCCGATCGAACCTGCGGTGCTTCTGCCGTTCGGCAAACTGCAGCAGTGTCCGGGTCACATCCATCGGACTGTTGTCACCGGACAGTCCGCGGAGGTCGAACACGAGCACTTTCGGATTGACGAAGTAGCCATAGTGCGTGAATACCTCGATGCCTGCATTGCGGGAATCCGTCGTACGCACATCACGGGCCTGCTGTTGCAGTGTGGTGTAGTTCCAGAGGAATACAGCCGCGCCTGCAAGCAGGATGGCGATCAAGAGAAGCTTCAACGAACGGGCCATGGTTCTTCCTTGAGGGCGGGTACTTCCTGTGCCGGGGCCTTGGCCGCCGGTCTGCGTGTCCATCGGCGGTGCGCCTTGGGGCGGGCTGGCATTGCCGATACGCGTGGATATTAAGCATGGCTGTTCACGTCAACAAGTGGCCATGGCGCTGGAATGCGCAGCTCGCGCTGTGCAATGCCAATCAGAAGAACGACGGCAGTGACAGGCCCGCGCGATCACGCAGAATGATCAGGGCGATGCGGGCGCTGCTGTGGCCGGGCAGATCGCAACCCGCTGCGAGCCCTGGTCGATCAAAACCACGCTGGCCTGCAGTGCATGTGCGCCGATCACCGCTTCGGGGTAGCGCTCGGCGACGCGCACCTCGAAATCCCGCAGCGTCAGCGCTCCGGCCTGCAGCGTTCCCCCAAAGTGCACGCGCCCGCTGCTGAGTTCACCATGGCCGAGCGTCAGCCGCTCGCGTTGGGCGGGAAGGCCGGCCGCAGATGCCTTTGCGTACTGCGTGCTCGGCAACACCAGGGTGACGTTTGCACCGGTATCGAGCTGGGCCTCGGTCTGCAGCGTGCCGATCGTGACCGGAATACGGAATGCACGCGTGTAGGGCAGGGTATCCGGCTGGTCGGCCGACAGCCCGGGCCCGCGCGTGAACTGCAGGCGCCGGCGCGGGTAGTCGATGGTCAGCAGGCCGTCGCCGAAGAACCCGCGCGCGAGGATGCCGTCAAACGTCTCCGGTTCCAGTTGCCGGGCGTTGTAGTCGCGGGCGATGGCCGTGATGTCGCGGTGGCGCAACGCGCCGAGGCTCAGGGAATCGATGTGCACGGTAGTGGCTTCGGCGTTCTGCAGGCCGTCGAAGTTCAACGCGCTGCCACCGGGAGGCAGGGCCAGTGTGCGCACCAGCCTGCTGTCGGCGCGGGCCATGCCGCTGGCGCCGGTATCCACGGCAAAGCGGAAGGGGCCGGTGTCGTTGACCTGGGCCTGCACATAGATGCGCCCATCAACGAGGTCGAACGGAACGTCGAAGAGCGCCGGGGCAGGGGCGCGTGCGGCCTCGCATGCCGGCGCGGCTGCGCCCATGCTGGGCTGGCAGAGGCATGCCAACGCAACAAGTGTTGCCCATCGTGGGTGGGATCGTGCGCTGTCCATGGTCAGGTTCCGGGTGATGTCCAGACAGATTGATGCGGGAAAGGCGATGCCGGTTGCACGGAATTCGCACGCAATCGGCACGCACCGGCCAGGTCCAGGTCTACCCTGCGACGCCCGCCCCGGCACGGGTACGTTGCGCACTTGTGGCCCGCTACCGGGCTGTGCAACGTATCGGAGCAGTGCAGTAACACATCAAGGGGAAGGTGATGCGCTTGATTCTGGCGGTGGTTCTGGCGGTGCTGGCAAGCCCTGCGGCTGCGCTGGAGGCGGCAACGCCTGCGCAGTTCGATAGCCATGTGGTACATGACCCGGCCCTGGGGGACATTGGCTGGCACATCGACAACGTCAACCCGGAGGAAAAGGGACCGCTGGTGGTCTGGCTGCCAGGCTCAGGCGCCTTTCCGCACTTCCAGCGCTTCAGCGACGGCAGCCAGGGAACCAGTTTTCCCCGCGATCTCTTCGCATTCCGCGACCGCGCGCATTTCCTGCTGGTCGACAAGCCCGGCGTTCCGTTTTCAGCCGAGATGCGCCTGGACCCGGCCAAGGGACGACCGCTTCCGTTGGATGGGCCCACCTACCGTGCGGGGCTCGCGCGCGACACGTTGATCGCGCGCACGGTGCTGGCCGTTGCCGCAGCGCGCCGCACGCTGGGCGACAGGGTTGACCAGGTCGTGATCATGGGTGGGTCGGAGGGGGCGCAGTACGTCTTTGCGGTGGCCGGCCTGGTGCGCGCGGACAAGGCCGTGGGCTGGGGCGGCCTGGCCTTGCCGCAGTACCAGGACTTCATCATCGAGCAACGGCTGCGTGCGGAACGGGGCGAGATCACCCGCGCAGAAGCGCAGGCCGCCATCGAGGAGATCTTCGCCGCCATCAGGGCGATCCATGCCGATCCACTTGGCCTGGAACAGACATTCATGGGCGAGACCAACCGACGCTGGTCCGGGTTCGGGGCGCACGCCGTGGTGGACGACATGCTGGCGTTGCAGATCCCGCTGCTGTTGGTGCAGGGCGGGGACGATGACAAGGCTCCGATCATCAACACCGACGTTGCGATGGTGGCGTTCCTGTCGCGTGGCCGCAGCAACCTGGACTACTGGGTGTACCCGGAGGCCGACCACGGAATGCGCGTGGCTGATCCAGCAAATCCGGGCAAGCATGTCTCGATCGCGCCGGAGATCTGGACGCGCGTGTGGGCGTGGGTGACGAGGCAGTCCTGAGCAGGCGATGCGGGCTGCACGCCCGAGGGCGGCAGGCAAAGAGGGAACGAGGCAGCGTGATGGCGCTGCCTCGTCGACCTGCGCGTCGTGTTACGGCGCCGCGTCCACCTGCAGGCGCACCCCTGCCTGCGAGCCCAGTGCCAGGCACGCCAGTTTCAGTCCCTCCATCACCCTGTCGCCCACGTATTCTTCGGGTTCGCCGTTCTGCCGGGTCCGCTCGGCGGCCAGCAGGATTTCGTGCACCACCCGCAGCCCGGCAAGCGCGCCATCGGCGTCGGCCAGTGCAAGGCGGCGCCCGGGCAGCAGGTAGCGTTCCGGCCACGGCTGGCCATCCGCCGCTGCGCCGTTGCCGATGCGGTTCAGATGGGCAATGAAGGTGGTGGCATTGGCGGATGTTGGGGGCGCAGAGGGTTCGTCCGCATCGGTCGGGCCGCGGTAGGCGTGCGGATGGGGGAAGTCGGTTTCGTTCATGACAGGGCTCCGTGCAGGGCAATCGGTAGCCGCCACCCGAAAGGTGGCGGGCGGTACGTGGTTCGAATCCGGGTTGGCCTCAAGCCGGCGGGCGCGAACGCCCCCAACGCACCGCCCGCCATAGCCGGCAGACGGATTGCCAGCCGGCGCCACGCATGGTGACGCCGGCTGGCAAGCGCACTTACTCAAAGCCAACACGGGATTCGAAGCCCGGCCACCCTTTTCCGGTGGCACGCCATCTGAGCCCCTGGCGCTGTGCAATGCCAATCAGAAGAGTTGCAAACTTCACGCGATTGGAGACGCTTTCGGCATTCTCCCACGCTGTTAAGCACCGCCAGTGCTGGCTGGCGCGGTGATCCGCCCGCACCATGCAATCTGCGACAGGAGTCGAGGTTGACGGGTGGAAGGGAGGGGGCGGGGAGGGGCAATGGCGACAAGCACCCCTAGGGAGGGGCGCTGAGTTCAGCATCGCAGGACTCTGCGGACGCCAAAGCGTGACATGCGACTCGGGTTGACGCGCCCAGCCACCAAGCGCACGCTTGCCCGGCACGTTTCCTACACAGAAGGAGACTTATGACCGCCACTGCCTCGCTGCACCCGGCGCCCGACACCCCGGGCCGTTCCCGCCTCTGGACTGTGTTCTGGCTGCAGGGCGTCATTCCCAGCAATATCCTGTGGGCGGTGGCTCTCTGGGCGCTGGCCAACCAGCGCACCCCGTTGCTGCTGGGAGTATTTGCCGTGCTGCTGCTCTATACCGGCTGGATCATCCCGGCGGTCTGGCGGGCGGCGCCCAGCGCACACACCCCCAACCTGGGCGTGGCCGCGCGCGGGCTGACCGTGGCCTGGGGCCTGAACACCGTGCTGGTGATCTTCTTCCTGACCCTGCAGCGGGTGGCTCAATAGAACTGAACGGGCTCGCCGTCGCGGTCGAAGGCGGCGAAGCGACCGATCTGACCATCGTGGATCGCATTGACCATCAACCGCAGCGGGCGCGCGGCCTCGTCGCTGTTGGGGGCGATGCCGGCGCGGCCGTCCATCGCGGCCACGAACACCAGGTCCCAGTCGATGCCGGTGGTGGTCGATTCAGCCGCCAGCGCGTGGAAGCTGGGCACTTCGGCGGGCAGCTTGTCCACGCACAGCACCGGCGACAGGGTGCCGCCCTCGCGGCGGTCATGCCGGTCGCGCTGGTCGTCGGTCGGCGACTCGGGGAGTTCGGCGCGTGCGAATACGAACAACAATCGTTGCGGTTCGGCCTGCTGCCCGGCGGCGTGCAGCAGCTGCTGGAAATCGTTCATCATCATGAGAGTTGTCACACGCCCGCTGCACGGAAAGCCGCATGCTGCCACAACGCCCACCGTGCGGGGCCGGAGACGATTGATTTAAGTCATGCCCACGCATGTGCGCGACGCGTAGTGTGGCAATCACTCCAGCAGACGAGGGTATCCGGGCCGTTCCGGGCACAGGCAAGACCGTGGAGCAACAAGGTGGACCCGCCATGAGCCAACTCACCGACGGTTTCGGACGCAGCTTTCCGTACCTGCGCCTGTCGTTGACCGAAGCCTGCAACTTCCGTTGCAGCTACTGCCTGCCCGACGGCTACCAGGCCGATGGCCGGCCGCGTTTCCTGCAGGTGGATGAAATCGCGCGCCTGGTGCGCGCGTTCGCGGCACTGGGCATGAGCAAGATCCGCCTGACAGGTGGCGAGCCGAGCCTGCGCAAGGACCTGGACGAGATCATCGCCACGGTTGCGGCGGTGCCGGGCATCCGCAAGGTGGCCATCACCACCAACGGCACGCTGCTGCCGCGGCGCCTGCCGGGCTGGCACCGGGCGGGGCTGACCGCGTTGAACGTAAGCATGGACAGCCTGCAGCGCGAGCGCTTCAGGACCATTACCGGGCACGACCGCCTGCCGGAGATCGAGCAGGGCCTGGCCCTGGCGCAGGCACGGGGCCTGCCGGCGATCAAGCTCAATGCGGTGCTGCTGCGCGGCCTGAACGACGACGAGCTGCCGCAATGGATGGACTACCTGCGCGACCGCCCCTTCAGCGTGCGCTTCATCGAACTGATGCGCACTGGCGACAACGAAGCCTATTTCCAGCGCCACCACCTGCGTGCCGACGTGGTGATCGAGCAGCTGCTGGCCGCTGGCTGGCACGAGCGCCCGCGCGCGGCCGACGCCGGTCCGGCGCGCGAGTTCGGCCACCCCGGCCATCGCGGCAGCATCGGCATCATCGCGCCGTATTCGCGTGACTTCTGCAAGGGCTGCAACCGCCTGCGGGTGACCGCCAAGGGCGACCTGCGGCTGTGCCTGTTCGGCGAGTTCGGCGTGCCGCTGCGGCCGCTGCTGCAAAGCGACGATGACCATGACGCGCTGCTGGCGCGCATCACCACCCAGCTTGGCCTGAAAGCGGCCGGGCATGGCCTGCACCAGGGCCAGACCGGGCTCACCCCGCACCTGGCCTCCATCGGAGGATGAGCAACACGATGAGTGGGGAATTGAATGCGGCCTTCCATATGGCCGATGTCCGCGACAAGCGCATCACCCGCCGCCGCGCGGTGGCGGTGGGCGAACTGCATGCCGGCCCGGTGGCGTATCCGTTGATTGTCGAGCGCCGCCTGCCCAAGGGCGATGCGCTGGTGATGGCCGAGATTGCCGGCCTGCAGGGCGCCAAGATGGCCTCGATGCTGATGCCGCTGTGCCACCCGTTGCCGCTGGAGCTGGTGCAGGTGTTCTGCGCGCCGGTACCGGAACGGCAGGCGATCCGCGTGTGGTGCGAGTGCGCCAGCGAGGCGCGCACCGGTGTGGAGATGGAGGCACTGGCTGGCGTCAACGCGGCGCTGCTGACCCTGTACGACCTGAGCAAGCCGGTGGAGCCAGCACTGCGCATCGAAGGTATCCGCCTGCTGTTCAAGGAAGGTGGCAAGCGCGGTGTGTGGCTGCACCCCGACGGCATGGACGAGGCCGAGCGCGCGCGCTTCAACCCGCGTGCACCGAAGGGCCTGGAGGGCGCTGCGTGCGCGGTGATCACGCTGAGCGACCGCGCCAGCGAGGGCAGCTACGAAAATGTGTCCGGCCCAACGTTGGTGGCCGGTTTGGAGAAGCTGGGTGGCGAGGTGCTGGCCGCTGAACTGCTGCCCGACGGCATCGAGCCGCTGGCTGGGCGCCTGCAGGCATTGGCCGCCGACGGTGTACGCCTGTGCCTGTGCACGGGCGGTACCGGCTTGGGCCCCCGTGACCTGACGCCGGAGGCGCTGCGTTCCTTGAACGCGCGGCCGGTGCATGGCCTGGCGCAGATGGTGCGGGCGCTGAGCGCGCAGCACACGCCGATGGCCTGGCTGAGCCGCGCCGAGGTGGTGCAGCTGGGCGGTATGCTGGTGTTCGCACTGCCCGGCAGCCCGAAGGCGGCGGCGCAGTGTCTGGACATCCTGGCGCCGGTCCTGGGCCACGCCTTGGCGATGATCGACGGTGGTGGCCACTGATGATTGCCTACAGCGAAGCGTTGCAGCACCTGCTGGAGGCGGCCACGCCACTGCCCGCCGAGCGCCTGCCGTTGCATGAGGCGGGTGGACGCACCCTGGCCAGTGACATCATCAGTGGTCAGTCGCTGCCGCCGTTCGACAACTCGGCGATGGACGGCTTCGCGCTGCGCGCCAGCGGTGCTGCGTTCGACGCGGGTACCGAATTCGCCGTGCAGGGCTGGCAGGCTGCCGGCGATGCCGGTGCCGAGGGCGGCGAGGGTGCCTGGGAAATCATGACCGGCGCGCGCATGCCGTCCGGACTGGATACCGTGGTGCCGATCGAGAATGTGGAGGTCCTCGCCAGCGAGGACGGCCGCCCGACCCGCATCGCGTTGAAGGGCGTGGTGAAGCCGGGCCAGCACGTGCGCCTGCGTGGCCAGGATGTAAGCGAAGGCGAGTGCGTGCTGCAGGCCGGGCAGGTGCTGGACATCAACGCGCGCACGCTGCTGCACGCCATCGGCGTGGGCGAGGTAGCGGTGGTGGCGCGGCCGAAGGCGGCGGTGATCGCCACCGGCAAGGAGCTGGTGACCGAGGCTGCGCAGACGCTGGAATCCGGCCAGATCCGTGACAGCAACCGGCCGTATCTGGTGGGGCGCCTGCAGGCGGCCGGTGCCGAGGTGGTCTGGCAGGGCACGGTGGGCGATGACGTGGCCGCGTTCAACGCGGTGCTGGATCAAGCGCTGGCCGCCGGTGCGCAGCTGCTGATCAGTACCGGCGCGGTGTCGGCCGGCCGCTACGATTTCGTTCCCGATGCGCTGCGCGGTCGCGGTGCGCGCATCGTGTTCCACAAGGTGGCGATCCGCCCCGGCAAGCCGTTGTTGTTTGCGGTGCTGCCCAATGGCGCGCTGTACTTCGGCCTGCCCGGCAACCCGGTCTCGGCCGCCGTCGGCCAGCGCTTCTTCGTGGAGCCGGTGCTGCGCCGCCTGCTGGGGCTGGCGCCGGAAACCGTGTTGCAGCTGCCGTTGCAGGCCGACGTGCGCAAGCCGCCGGGGCTGCGCTTCCACGCGCGTGCGCGGGTGGAAGTGGACGCGCAGGGGCGCCTGAGTGCGCGCGTGCTGTCCGGGCAGGAGTCGTTCCGTTTGATGTCGATGCTGCAGGCCAACGCCTGGGTGGTGCTGGAGGCCGAGGGAGACCTGGCCAACGCAGGCACCTACGTGCGCGTGCAGGGCTGGGGTCACCACGAACCAGTGCAGCTGGTGAGCCAGGAGTGATGATGAAACAGGTGAATCTGCAGTTGTTCGGTGCCTTTTCCGATCTGGATGCCAGCCGCGAAATCGCGGTCGAGGTGGCCGGTGGCACCGTGGCCGACCTGCGCCAGGCGCTGCGCGAGCTGTTGCCGGTGCGTTGGCCCGCTTTCCGCGCCGGCCTGCTGGACTACTCGGCATTCGCCGACCAGCAACGCGTGCTGCGCGACCACGAGGCACTGCCCGACGATGGCCGGGTGGCGATCCTGCCGCCGGTAAGCGGGGGCTGAGCCATGAGCGAGAAGATCATCGCGAAGGTGGTGGACCGCGCGCATGCGGGGATCGATCCGGCGGAGGGTATCGCGGCAGTATCCGATCCGGGCTTTGGCGGCATCGATGTGTTCATCGGCAAGGTGCGCGACGTCAATGTCGGCCGGCCGGTAACCGGCATCACCTATGACCTGTTCGAGCCGCTGGTGCTGAACGAGTTCAAGCGCCTGGCCGCGGACGTGGAGGCGGCGTTCGGGCCGAAACTGAAGCTGTACGTGGCGCACGCCAGGGGCCGCCTGGGCATCGGCGATGTGGCGGTGGTGGTGGCCGCAGGCAGCCCGCACCGCGACGAGGCGTTCCGGGCCTGCCGGCAGCTGATCGAAGCCGTCAAGCACCAGTGCCCGATCTGGAAGCAGGAGCATTACGAGGACGGCGACAGCGCGTGGAGCGAGGGCTGCAGCCTCTGCCACGCGGACAGCGAGCCCGCACATGCGCACAGCCACAGCCCCTGACGCCAGTAGATCCACGCCATGCGTGGATGGGGCTTTCCCGGCCCACCCGGCCGATGCAGCCACGCATGGCGTGGCTCTACCACCGAATGCCCGGATGGCGGTGGGGTTCAGTAGATCCACGCCATGCGTGGATGGGGCCGTTCCCACGTATCCAACCGGCGCAGCCACGCATGGCGTGGCTCTACCGTGAGCGGAACCATCAACGGCATCGTGCTGGCCGGTGGCCTGTCCACCCGCATGGGCCGCGACAAGGCCCTGCTGCCGTGGCAGGGGCGCACGCTGCTGGAGCACATGCGCGGCCTGTTGTTGCGGGCCGGCGCCCAGCGGGTCTGGGTGAGCGGCAACTATCCGGCTTTCGGCGGCATCCCCGACCGGGTGGCGCGCTGTGGCCCGCTGGGCGGGCTCCATAGTGTGGCCATGCACATGCCCGATGGCCCGGCCTGGGTGGTGCCGGTGGATACGCCGCTGCTGCCCCCGCGTCTGTTACAGCAA
Organism: Stenotrophomonas maltophilia; assembly: GCF_047497515.2. Taxonomy (GTDB): domain Bacteria; phylum Pseudomonadota; class Gammaproteobacteria; order Xanthomonadales; family Xanthomonadaceae; genus Stenotrophomonas. The sequence continues at coordinate 15,726 of NZ_JAXAXL020000026.1, read as the reverse complement.
TTGCGTGACGGTCATCGCAGTCCGTGCACGATCTTTACGGGCCACTCCCTGCCCATGCTGCTGGATTTGGACGATGCTTGCCGGGCCGCGCTGGCATCGATGCTGGATGACCCCAACGGCCCGCGTTCGCTGCAGGCGCTGCAGCGCCGCCTGGGCGTGAGCACCGTCACCCTGGCCCCCGTTGACGAGGCTGGGCTGGTCAACTGCAATACCCCCGAACAATGGGAGGATGTTGCGTCATGAAAGTGCAGTTGCAGGACCAGTCGGTACGGCTTCGCCTGGACGAGGCCGAGCTGGCGCGCCTGCTGGCCGGTGAATCGGTCGAGAACATGACCCGCTTCGGCGGCATCGAAGGCTGGGGCATGGCGGTCTCGCTGCATGCCGGTGAGCAGCCCGTGCTGCTGGATGGCGGTACCTTCTGCCGCCTGGTATTGCCGCGTGCGGCGGTCGAGGCACTGGCGGCCCGCCTGCCGTGCCGTGACGGCCTGCCGTTCGACATCGCCCTGGATGAGGGCGGCCAGCTTCAGCTGCAGTTCGACGTGGACGTGCGTGACAGCGTGCGCCAACGCGGGGTAACCCGGCGCAGCACCGCTTCATCGGTTTGACATTTGTCAGGGCCAGGGTGAAAACCCGGCCCTGATTGATCCAGATCAACCCCGTCGTCCTGGCTGCGCCGCCTAATGGCTGCATGACGACGGGTCACAACTTGAAACGCTTTACCCACGTCATTCCACAGCCTTGGAGCCATGTATGACCGTCGGTAGCGATCCTGTTGTCCGCAGCACTGCCCGTCCGGGCCGCGTCATCAGCGACTGGACGCCGGAAGACCCCGGTTATTGGGAGCGCACCGGCAAGCGGGTGGCGACCCGCAACCTGGTCATCTCGATCCCCTCGCTGCTGCTGGCCTTCTCGGTCTGGGTACTGTTCTCGGCGGTGTCGATCAGCCTGCCGAAGATCGGTTTCAACTTCAGCACCGACCAGCTGTTCTGGCTGGTGGCGCTGCCCAGCCTGTCCGGCGCAACCTTGCGCATCTTCTATTCGTTCGTGATTCCGATCTTCGGTGGCCGCCGCTGGACGGCGCTGTCCACCGCCTCGCTGCTGGCACCGACGATCTGGCTGGGCTTTGCGGTGCAGGACCCGGCCACCCCCTACTGGGTGTTCGTGGTCATTGCGATCCTGTGTGGCTTCGGTGGCGCGAACTTCTCGTCGTCGATGTCCAACATCTCCTTCTTTTACCCCAAGCAGAAGCAGGGCCTGGCATTGGGCCTGAATGCCGGCCTGGGTAATGTGGGCGTGTCGGTGGCGCAGGCGGTGATCCCGCTGGTCATCACCGTGGGCGTGTTCGGTGCGCTGGGTGGTGCACCGCAGCCCACGGTGGAGGGCGGGGCGCCGCTGTTCGTGCAGAACGCAGGTTTCATCTGGGTGCCGGCGATCGCGATCTGTGCGGTTGCGGCCTGGTTCGGCATGAATGACCTGACCAGTGCGCGCTCGTCGTTCTCCGAGCAGGCGGTGATCTTCCGCCGCAAGCACAACTGGCTGATGTGCTGGTTGTACATCGGCACCTTCGGTTCCTACATCGGTTTCTCGGCCGGCTTCCCGATGCTGGTGAAGAGCCAGTTCCCGGACGTGAATCCGCTGGCCTACGCCTTCATCGGCCCGCTGCTGGGTGCGTTGATGCGCTCGGTGGGCGGCAGCCTGGCCGACCGCTGGGGCGGCGCGCGCCTGACCTTCTGGGTGTTTGCGCTGATGATCGCCGCCGTGTTCGGGGTGCTGCACTTCCTGCCCAGCCACGGCCAGGGCGGCCACTTCCATGGCTTCCTGCTCAGCTTCATGGCGCTGTTCGTGCTCAGTGGCATCGGCAACGGCACCACCTTCCGCATGATTCCGGTGATCTTCCGCACCCTGCATGAGCGCTGGTCGGCCAACGACAGCGCCGAAGGCAAGGCGGCGGCCGCGCACCAGGCCAGCATCGAGTCGGCCGCCGTGGTCGGCTTCTCCGGTGCGATCGGCGCCTATGGCGGCTTCTTCATCCCCAAGAGCTACGGCTCGTCCATCACCTTGACCGGCAGCCCCGACATGGCGCTGTACGGATTCGTTGTTTTCTACATCACCTGCCTGGCCGTGACCTGGTGGTGGTACTACCGGCGCGGTGCCGAGACACCCTGCTGACAACATGAAAACGCACCGCAGCCAATGAACACCACAGCCACGTTGCAGATGTCCGCAAAGGGAGACCCCCGATGAGTTACTTCCTCGATCGCTTGCAGTTCTTCAAGCGTGACCCCCAGTCTTTTGCCGATGGCCATGGATTTGCCAAGAGCGAGGGCCGCGACTGGGAAAACAGTTACCGCGCCCGCTGGCAGTACGACAAGGTCGTGCGCTCCACCCATGGCGTGAACTGCACCGGCTCGTGCAGCTGGAAGATTTACGTCAAGAACGGCCTGGTCACCTGGGAAACCCAGCAGACCGACTACCCGCGCACGCGCCCGGACCTGCCCAACCATGAACCGCGTGGCTGCCCGCGTGGCGCCAGCTATTCCTGGTACCTGTACAGCGCCAATCGCCTGAAGTACCCGCTGATCCGCGGCACGCTGCTGCGCCTGTGGCGCGAAGCGCGCAAGAGCAAGGCACCGGTCGATGCCTGGGCCAGCATTGTCGAGGACAAGGAAAAGGCGCGTTCGTACAAGACCCGCCGCGGCATGGGCGGCTTCGTGCGGTTGCAGTGGGAAGAGGCCAACGAGATCATTGCGGCCTCCAACCTGTACACGGTGAAGCAGTACGGCCCGGACCGCGTGGTCGGCTTCTCTCCGATCCCGGCGATGTCGATGGTGTCCTACGCGGCCGGCGCACGCTACCTGTCGTTGCTGGGCGGCGCCTGCCTGTCCTTCTACGACTGGTACTGCGATCTGCCGCCGGCCTCGCCGCAGATCTGGGGCGAGCAGACCGACGTGCCGGAATCGGCCGACTGGTACAACAGCCGCTACATCATCGCCTGGGGCTCGAACGTGCCGCAGACGCGCACGCCCGACGCGCATTTCTTCACTGAGGTGCGTTACAACGGCACCAAGACGGTGGCGATCTGCCCGGACTATTCCGAGCTGGCCAAGCTGACCGACCACTGGCTGCACCCCAAGCAGGGCACCGACGCAGCGCTGGCCTTCGCCTTTGGCCACGTGATCCTGCGCGAATTCCACGTCGATTCGCCGTCGCAGTACTTCCAGGACTACTGCCGCCAGTACTCGGACATGCCGATGCTGGTGCGCCTGGAACGTCGCGACGATGGCCGGCTGGTGCCGGGCCGCTTCCTGCGCGCCAGTGAACTGGGCGGGCTGGGCGAAGCCAACAACCCCGACTGGAAGACCCTTGCCTATGACGAAACCAGCGGCCAGATCGTGGTGCCGAACGGCTCGATCGGTTTCCGCTGGGGCGAGAAGGGCCGCTGGAACATTGAAGAGAAGGCCAGCAACGGCGCCGATACGCGCCTGCAGCTGAGCCTGTCTGAAACCCACGACGGCATCGAGGCGGTGAGCTTCCCGTACTTCGGTGGCATCGAGACCGACGGCTGGACCGCAGCACCGGCCGATGACGTGCTTGACCGCAACATTCCGGTGCGTCGCCTGGCCCTGGCCGACGGCGGCCAGACCCTGGTAGCCACGGTCTACGACCTGCTGCTGGCCCAGTACGGCGTGGACCGTGGCTTCGGCGGCGGCAACGTGGCATCGAGTTTCGACGACATGGTGCCGGGCACCCCGGCCTGGCAGGAACGCATCACCGGCGTGTCGCGTGCGGAGGTGATCGAGATCGCCCGCGAGTTCGCGCGTACCGCCGACAAGACCCATGGCCGCTCGATGATCATCGTCGGCGCGGGCATGAACCACTGGTTCCACAACGACATGAACTACCGCGGCCTGATCAACATGCTGATCATGTGTGGCTGCGTGGGCCAGACCGGTGGCGGCTGGGCGCATTACGTGGGGCAGGAAAAGCTGCGCCCGCAGACCGGCTGGCAGCCGCTGGCGTTCGGCCTGGACTGGAGCCGCCCGCCACGGCACATGAACGGCACCTCGTACTTCTACTTCAACACCGGGCAGTGGCGTTACGAGAAGCTGCAGGTGGATGAGCTGCTCTCGCCGCTGGCCGATGCCAGCAAGTACAGCGGCAGCCTGGCCGACCTCAACCTGCGCGCCGTGCGCATGGGCTGGTTGCCGTGCGCGCCGCAGCTGGACCGCAATCCGCTGCAGCTGGTGCGCGAGGCGGAAGCGGCCGGCGTGGCCCCGGCCGACTATGCGCTGGGCAAGTTCAAGGACGGTTCGCTGGACTTTGCCTTCGCCGATCCGGATGCGCAGCAGAACCATCCGCGCATGATGTTCATCTGGCGCTCGAACCTGCTCGGTTCTTCGGGCAAGGGCCATGAGTACATGCTGCGGCATCTGCTCGGCACGCGCCATGGCCTGCAGGGCAAGGACCTGGGCGAGATGGGCGCGATCAAGCCGGAGGAGGTGAAGTGGCGCGACGAGGCACCGGAGGGCAAGCTGGACCTGCTGGTCACGCTCGACTTCCGCATGTGCACCACCGCGCTGTACTCGGACATCGTGCTGCCGACCGCAACCTGGTACGAGAAGGACGACCTCAATACCTCGGACATGCATCCGTTCATCCATCCGCTGTCCAAGGCGGTGGACCCGGCGTGGGAATCGCGCAGTGACTGGGAGATCTTCAAGGAGGTCGCCCGCACCGTGAGCGAGATGGCACCGGGCGTGCTGGGCGTGGAAAAGGACCTGGTGCTGGTGCCCACGCTGCACGACACCCCCAACGAGCTGGGCATGCCATTCGGGGTGGCTGACTGGAAGAAGGGTGAGTGCGAGGCCATTCCGGGCCAGACCATGCCGTCGATGACGGTGGTGGAGCGCGACTACCCGAACCTGTACCGCAAGTTCACCTCGCTGGGCCCGCTGCTGGACAAGCTGGGCAACGGCGGCAAGGGCATGAGCTGGGACACCAAGCACGAGGTCGAATTCCTCGGCAAGCTCAACCACACCGTGCACGACGAGGGCGTCAGCCACGGTCGCCCGGCCATTTCGACCGCGATCGACGCGGCCGAAGTGATCCTGCACCTGGCGCCGGAAACCAATGGCCACGTGGCAGTGAAGGCCTGGGAATCGTTGGGTACCTTCACCGGCCGTGAGCATACCCACCTGGCGGTGGGCAAGGAGCACGAGGCGATCCGCTTCCGTGACATCCAGGCGCAGCCGCGCAAGATCATCTCCTCGCCGATCTGGTCGGGGCTGGAAGACGACAACGTCAGCTACAACGCCGGCTATACCAACGTGCACGAACTGATTCCGTGGCGCACGGTGACCGGCCGCCAGCAGTTCTACCAGGACCACGAGTGGATGATCGACTTCGGCGAAGCCTTCATGGGCTACCGGCCGCCGGTCAACACGCGCACGGTGGAGCCGCTGCTGAACAAGCGCTCGAACGGCAACAAGGAGATCGTGCTGAACTGGATCACCCCGCACCAGAAGTGGGGCATCCACAGCACCTACAGCGACAACCTGATCATGCAGACGCTGTCGCGCGGTGGCCCGATCGTATGGTTGAGCGAGGATGACGCGCGCAGTGCCGGCATCGTCGACAACGACTGGATCGAGCTGTTCAACGTCAACGGTGCGATCGCCGCGCGTGCGGTGGTCAGCCAGCGCGTGATGCCGGGCATGGCGATGATGTACCACGCCCAGGAACGCATCATCAACGTGCCCGGCTCGGAAGTGACCGGCACCCGCGGCGGCATCCACAACTCGGTGACCCGCATCGTGCTCAAGCCGACCCACATGATTGGTGGCTACGCGCAGCTGGCCTATGGCTTCAACTACTACGGCACCTGCGGCACCAACCGCGACGAGTTCGTGATCGTACGCAAGATGGACAAGGTGGATTGGCTTGATGGCGAGGCCGTGCCGGCCGCCGCCAAGGAGGTGGTGTGATGAAGGTCCGTGCACAGATCGCGATGGTGCTGAACCTGGACAAGTGCATCGGCTGCCATACCTGCTCGATCACCTGCAAGAACGTCTGGACCTCGCGCGAGGGCGTCGAGTACGCCTGGTTCAACAACGTGGAAACCAAGCCGGGCATCGGCTACCCGAAGGAATGGGAGAACCAGGACAAGTGGAATGGCGGCTGGGTGCGCACCCGTGCCGGCAAGCTGGTGCCGCGTGCCGGTGGCCGCTGGCGGATGCTGGCCAAGATTTTCGCCAACCCGGACCTGCCGCAGATCGACGATTACTACGAGCCGTTCGACTTCGACTACCAGAACCTGCACACCGCCAAGGACAGCCAGCACCAGCCCACCGCGCGGCCACGCTCGCTGATCAGTGGCGAGCGCATGCAGAAGATCGAGTGGGGCCCGAACTGGGAGGAAATCCTCGGTTCGGAGTTCAGCAAGCGCTCGCGTGACTACAACTTCGACCAGGTGCAGAAGGAGATCTACGGCGCCTTCGAGAAGACCTTCATGATGTACCTGCCACGCCTGTGCGAGCACTGCCTGAACCCGGCGTGCGTATCGGCGTGCCCGTCGGGCGCGATCTACAAGCGCGAGGAAGACGGCATCGTGCTGATCGACCAGGACAAGTGCCGTGGCTGGCGCATGTGCGTGTCGGCCTGCCCGTACAAGAAGATCTATTACAACTGGAAGAGCGGCAAGTCGGAGAAGTGCATCTTCTGCTACCCGCGCATCGAGATGGGCGAGCCGACCGTGTGCTCGGAGACCTGCGTGGGCCGCATCCGCTACCTGGGCGTGATGCTGTACGACGCCGACCGCATTGCCGAGGCCGCCTCGGTGGCGGCCGAGAAGGACCTGTACCAGGCGCACCTGGACATCTTCCTGGACCCGAACGACCCGGCGGTGATCGCTGCCGCGCGCAAGGAGGGCATCCCGGACAGCTGGCTGGACGCGGCCAAGCAGTCGCCGGTCTACAAGCTGGCCATCGACTGGAAGCTGGCGCTGCCGCTGCACCCGGAATACCGCACGCTGCCGATGGTCTGGTACGTGCCGCCGCTTTCGCCGATCCAGTCGGCCGCCGAGCGTGGCCGGGTGGGCATGAGCGGCGAACTGCCGGACGTCGCCTCGCTGCGTATCCCGATGCGTTACCTGGCCAACCTGCTGACGGCCGGTGACGAGGCACCGGTGGTGCGCGCGCTGGAGCGGCTGATGGCGATGCGTGCCTGGCGCCGCGCCAAGAACGTGGACGGCGTGGAAGACACCGCGGTGCTGGAGCAGACCGGGTTGAGCATTGCCCAGGTGGAAGAGATGTACCGCTACCTGGCCATCGCCAACTACGAGGACCGTTTCGTGATTCCGACCGGCCACCGCGAATATGCCAACGATGCCTTCGGCGAGCGCGGCGGCTGCGGCTTCACCTTCGGCAATGGCTGCAACGGTGACAGCCCGGCCGACCTGTTCGGCCAGCGCAGCACCAGCACGTTCGTGGTGGACAAGGGGCCGAACCACCGCCGCAAGGAGGTGGTGTGATGAGCGTGCTCAAGCTGGTCGGGGTGCTGCTGGACTACCCCCGCGAGGAACTGTGGCAGCACGGCGAGGAACTGTTCGCCGCCTGCGACGACCCGGCGCTGAACGCCGCCCGCCGCCAGCAGCTGCGCAGCTTCGTGCAGCAGCTGCTGGGCACCGATGCGCTGGATGCGCAGGCCGCCTGGCTGGCCAGTTTCGACCGTGGCCGTTCGATGAGCCTGCTGCTGTTCGAACACATCCATGGCGAATCGCGCGACCGTGGCCAGGCCATGGTCGATCTGGTCGAAACCTACCGGCGCAACGGCTTCGAGCTGGACGCACGCGAGCTGCCGGACTACCTGCCGCTGCTGCTGGAGTTCCTGGCCCATCGGCCCGGCAGCGAGGCCCGTGAGTGGCTGCACCACATCGGCCACATCGCCGGGATGCTGGCCGCGCGCGCCGCCGAGCGCGAGCTGCCGCATCGGGTGCTGTTCGAGATCCTGGTCGAAGCCGGCGACGGCAAGGCCGATCTGCACGCACTGCGCCAGCGAGCCAGTGAAGAAGTCCGCGACGATACCGCCGAAGCCATGGACCGCTTGTGGGAGGAGGAGGCGGTGCGCTTCGGCGCCGAAGCCCCTGCCGAAGACTGCAAGCCGCCCGTGCGTTCGCCGGCCCGTCCTTCGCATCGAGAGGTCCAGCCATGAGTTACTCCCTGCATCAATTCGCCTTCCAGTACTACCCGTACATCGCCGTGGCGGTGCTGCTGATCGGCAGCTGGGCCCGCTATGACAAGGCCATGTACACCTGGCGCACCGGCTCCAGCCAGATGCTGTCGGACAAGGGCATGCGGATCGGCAGCAACTGCTTCCACATCGGCATTCTGGCCATCCTTGGTGGTCATCTGGTCGGCCTGCTGACCCCGCACGCGGTGTACGAGCACTTCATCACCTCCTCGCAGAAGCAGATGCTGGCGATGGTGGTCGGCGGTGTGTTCGGCGCGCTGTGCTTCATCGGCATCAGCATCCTGCTGGTGCGCCGCCTGTTCAATGCGCGCGTGCGTGCCACCGGTAGTTTTGGCGACACGCTGGTGCTGGTGCTGCTGTTCGCCCAGCTGTGCCTGGGCCTGTACAGCATCCGCATTTCGGCTGGCCACCTGGACGGCGGGGTGATGGTGCAGCTGGCCGAATGGGCCCAGCACATCGTGACCTTCCGTGCCGGTGCCGCCGACTACATCGAAGGCGTCAGCTGGGTCTACAAGATGCACATCTTCCTGGGCCTGACCCTGTTCCTGATCGCGCCGTTCACCCGCCTGGTGCATGTGTGGAGCATTCCGATCAGTTACCTGTGGCGGCCCTACCAGGTGGTGCGCCGGCGCCAGGCCACGCTGCGCTACGGGCCGCGGGAGTAAGCCATGGGCAGCCTGCCGAAATTCCTGCCGATCACCGTGATCGACTCCGCCGCACCGGTGCCCGCCGAGGCGCATTCGCACCACCACGATGCAGCGGAGCACGGGCCGCGTTCACTCGGGCAGCCGGCACCGTGCCGGCTGTTCGTGGACGAGACCGCCATCAGCGAGGCCGAGATCGCCCGCGAGATGCAGCACCATCGGGCGATGCGCCCGGAACAGTCACGCGCCGAGGCGGCGCGTGCACTGGTGGTGCGCGAGTTGCTGCGGCTGGAGGCGCAGCGGCGGGGCCTGCAGGCGCCCGAGGGCGGCCGGGTCAGCGATGAGGAAGTGCTGATCCAGCAACTGCTGGAAGATGCGATCGAGGACCGTGTACCGACCGACGACGACTGCCGGCGTTACTTCGAGCAGAATCCTGAGCGCTTCCGCTCGCCCGATCGCGTGCGCCTGCGCCATATCCTGCTGGCGGCACCGGCCGACGACGTGGCCGGGCGGTTCGCCGCACGCACAGAAGGTGAGCGGCTGGTGGGGCTGCTGAAGGAATCGCCGCACCTGTTCGCCGATTTCGCCCTGCGCCATTCGCGTTGCCCCTCCAGCAGCGAGGGCGGTGATCTCGGCTGGCTGCAACGTGGCCAGACCACGCCGGAGTTTGATCGCCAGGTATTCCGCCTGCGCGAAGGCCTGGCCGGCTTCCCGGTGGAGTCGCGCTGGGGCTACCACGTGGTCTGCATCGACGCCCGCGAAGAAGGCCAGCCGCAGCCGTTCAAGGCGGTGCTGCCGCAGCTGCGTGACTATCTGGAACTGCAGGTGCGGCAGCGCGAAGTACAGGCCTACCTGCTGCAGCTGCAGGAACGCTATCCGGTGCGCGGGCTGGAAGAGATCGAAGCTGAAGCGGATATCGGCTGACCCATCGTGAACGAGGAGAACCCATGAACCAGGCCCTTGCCCTCGCCAGTGCCGGGCAGCAGCAGCGTGCGCTGTGGCTGAGCACTTTTGCTTTTACCGTGTGTTTCGCTGTGTGGATGATCTTCTCGATCATCGGCATCCAGATCAGCCAGCAGCTCGGACTGAACGACACCGAGTTCGGCTTGTTGATCGCCACGCCGGTGCTGACCGGTTCGGTCAGCCGCGTGTTCCTTGGCATCTGGTCCGACCAGTTCGGTGGCCGCAAGGTGATGGTGCTGGTGATGCTGTGTGGCGCAGTGGCCACCTGGATGCTGACCTATGCACAGACCTACACCCAGTTCCTGTTCGCCGCGTTGTGCGTGGGCATTGCCGGTGGCAACTTCTCGGTAGGCGTGGCCTACGTATCGAAGTTCTTCCCGGCCAGCAAGCAGGGCACCGCGCTGGGCATCTTCGGCGCCGGCAACATCGGCGCTGCGGTGACCAAACTGCTGGCGCCGCTGGTGATGGTGGCCGCAGGCTGGACCATGGTGGCCAAGGTCTGGGCGGTGGGGTTGGCCGTCACTGCGGTGTTGTTCTTCCTCTTCAGCAAGGAAGACCCGTCGCTGGAACAGCGCCGCCGCGACGGCGTGAAGCCGGTGCCGTTCGCCGAGCAGATGGCACCGCTGAAGAACCTGCAGGTGTGGCGGTTCTCGCTGTACTACTTCTTCGTATTCGGCGGCTTCGTGGCGCTGGCATTGTGGCTGCCGCACTACCTGGTGGGCGCCTACGGCATGGACGTGGGCACCGCCGGCATGCTGGCGGCGTGCTACTCGATCCCGGCCAGCTTGTTCCGCGTGGTGGGTGGCTGGATGTCGGACAGGATGGGCGCGCGCCGGGTGATGTATTGGACCTTCGGCGTCTCGGCCATCTGCACCTTCCTGCTGGCCTACCCGGACACCGAATACGTGGTGAAGGGCATCCACGGCCCGATCCACTTCCACCTGGCCATCGGCGTGGTGCTGTTCACCGTGCTGGTGTTCGTGCTGGGCTTCTTCATGTCGCTGGGCAAGGCGGCGGTCTACAAGCACATCCCGGTGTACTACCCGCAGCACGTGGGCGCGGTGGGCGGCGTGGTCGGCATGATCGGTGGGCTGGGTGGCTTCATCCTGCCGATCGTGTTCGGTGCGCTGAACGATGCGCTGGGCATCTGGAGCAGCTGCTTCATGCTGCTGTTCGTGCTGGTGGCCGCGGCACTGGCGTGGATGCATTTCGCCATCCGCCGCATGGAGCGCCGCCACTTCCCGCAGATCGACCGCGAGACCGATCTGCCCGAAGCCATCGATGCCGCCGCGGCCGATCGCGCGCGCGGCGGGTGAACGGGGTTGCCGGCCAGCGGCCGGCACTACCGGGACGGCGCGCGGCGGGTGAACCGGGTTGCCGGCCAGCGGCCTGCACTACCGGGACGGAACGCGGCGGATGAACGGGCTTGCCGGCCAGCGGCCGGCACTACCGGGACGGTGCGCGGCAGGTGAACGGGGTTGGC
>NZ_JAXAXL020000026.1:0-4379 GCF_047497515.2 Stenotrophomonas maltophilia | reverse complement strand
ATGCCGGCCAGCGGCCGGCATGAATCCGCAGATGCGCCGCGCTTGATTTCAATCAGGGCAACGCCAGGAGGGACGCCCGAAGATGTCTGCCATGAGCTTCCACGTCGACGAGAGTGAGGACACTGCGCTGCAGGCGGCATTGCTGCGGCAACCCCGGCATGTGCTGTTCCCGCCGGCTGACCAGTTCAGCACCGGCTTTGGGGAGAGCGGTTGGCGCGCGGCCGTGCGCGCCAGCAACGAGCACCTGATCCCGCGCGGCCTGACCCTGGGTTTCCAGGCCGGCCGCGGCGGCCGCGATGTGCCGGCGCAGGCCTATCTGGAGACACTGCTGCTGGCCCTTCGGCTGCAGGCAGCTGCCTTGGCGGAGGACCGCGAAGTGGTGGCGATGGTGCTGCAGCTGGGGTTGGCCGAGACGCTGCCACCGCCGCAGCTGGGCCAGCTGCTGGACGCGGTGCCGCAGCACCTGCGTACCGTGGCGCGCCCGCAGGTCGAGGTGCGATTGGATGCAGGCAGTGGATTGGCGCCTGCGCAGCTGCGCGCGGTGGGCTGTACCCGGCTGAACGTGATCGACCGCGCCGACGCACCCGGGCCCACCCTGTTGGCGCAGGCGCGACAGGTCGGCTTCACCGCGCGCTACTACCAGTTGCGGGTGCCAGCCTGCGAGGATGCCGGCTTCATCGAGCGCTTGCATGAAGTGCTGGCCGAAGCGCCGGAACGGATCCTGCTGCCGGCGCCGTGTGCGCTGCCGCAGCATCCATCCGCCGCGAACTGGCTGCAGGCCTGGCGCCTGCTGCGCGCGGCAGGCTATGAAGCCATCGGGGGCGATCACTATCAACGCGGCGACCTGCCGAACCCGCACGGGCCGGGCGATGGCCAGCGCCATTGCGACCTGGCGGGCGTGCCGCGCCGTGACCGCAGCGATTTCATTGGCCTCGGCCTGTCTGCCTGCAGCCAGATCGGCGAGGTGTTCTACCGGCTGGAGGACGAATGGGATCAATGGCGCGCTCGGCTGCAGGCCGGGCACATCGGCGTGTCCGCCGGCTTGATCCTGTCTGAAGACGAGCGGCTGGCGGCCGAGGTGGCGCAGAGCATTGCCTGCGACCATGCCCTCGATGCCGCCGCCTTCGAATGGCGCAACGATGCACCGTTCGAGGACTGCTTCGCCGCGCAGCTGCCGGCGCTGTCGCCACTGCTCGCTCGCGGCTGGGCGCAGTGGGACGCACGTGTGCTGCGCCTGGCCGAAGAAGGCCGCCTGCTGTGGCGTATGATGGCTGCATGCTTCCGGCCGGCGGCCGCCATCGCTTGAGTCTTGCCTCGATGTCTCCGAATCCGCCCTCGCACGGCCGCCTTCGCCAGGCGACACCGAATCCCGCTGCCGCCGACGACGGCGACGCACTGCATTTCTGCAGCACCTGCGCGTTCTCCGATGCCTGCATGTCGCAGGGGTATGACAAGACCGCACTGGGTGACCTGCATGTGCTGGTCGACCATGTCGGTCCGTTCCATGCCGGTGACTACATCTTCCGTGCCGGCGAATCGTTCGACTCGATCGCAGCGGTGCGCGCGGGCATGGTCAAGACCTTCGTCGATGACAGCCAGGGCAATGAACAGGTGCTGGGCTTCAGCCTGCCAGGCGAGGTGATCGGCCTGAACGCGATCCATGGTTCGCGCTTCCCCTGCAATGCGGTGGCGCTGGATACCGTGCACCTGTGCCGCATCTCGTTCCCCAAGCTGAGCCTGCTGGCCACGCGCATGCCGGGGCTGCAGGCCAAGCTGTTCAGCCTGCTCAGTGCGGAGATCGGCAAGGTCGCCACGCTGGCGGCCAACCACCGCACCGAAGAGCGCATGGCTGCGTTCCTGCTGGACATGTCCGAACGTTATGCGCGGCGCGGATTCTCCGCCACGCGCTTCAACCTGACCATGGCGCGGACCGAGATCGCCAACTACCTGCGGATGGCGCCGGAAACCGCCAGCCGCGTGCTGCGCCGCCTGAGCGATGATGGGATCATCGCGGTGAAGCAGCGCGAGATCCTGTTGTTGCAGCCCGAGCGCCTGGCGGCGCTGGCGGTGGCTGACGAATCCGATCCGAACTGAACCTGGCCAGGAGCCGATGATGAAGCGAGCGGGACTGTTGTTGCTGGGATTGCTGGCCACGGTGCCGGCCTGGGCAGCCGACCTGACGGTGTCGGCGGCATCGAGCCTGACCGAGAGCTTCCGTGAACTGGGCGCCGCCTACGAGAAGGCGCACCCGGGGACCAAGGTCGATTTCAACTTCGCCGCCTCGGGCGTGCTGCTGCAGCAGATCAGCCGCGGCGCACCGGTGGACGTGTTTGCGTCGGCCGATGAAACCACGATGGACCAGGCCCAGCAGCAGGATCTGTTGGCAGCGGGCACCCGCGAGGTGTTCGCGGTGAATGCGCTGTGGGTGGTCGTGCCGCCGCAGGCCAAGGCCGCGCCGCGCAGTTTGAAGGACCTGGCCGGTGCCAGCGTGCAGCGCATTGCACTGGGCAATCCGGACAGTGTGCCGGTCGGCCGCTATGCCAAGGGCGCGCTGGAAGCAGCGGGCCTGTGGCCGTCGGTGCAGGGCAAGACCATCACCACGCAGAACGTGCGCCAGTCGCTGGATTACGTGGCGCGTGGTGAAGTGGACGCCGGCTTCGTCTATGCCACCGATGCGCAGGCGATGCCCGACCGGGTGCGCCGTGCCTTCGCGGTGCCGGTGGCGGGGCGCATCGCCTATCCGCTGGCGGTGACCAAGGCCAGTACGCAGCCGGCCGAAGCCAAGCGCTTCACGGCATTCGTGCGTTCGGCACAGGGCCAGGCGATCCTGGCCAAGCACGGGTTCGGCAAGCCCTGAGGCATGGATCTTGACTGGAGCGCACTGGGGTTGTCGCTGAAGGTGGCCGGTTGGGCCACCGCGATCAACCTGGTGCTGGGCGTGGCGTTGGGCGCACTGCTGGCGCGTCGGCGCTTTCCTGGCCGCGAGCTGCTGGATTCACTGCTGACCCTGCCGATGGTGCTGCCGCCGACAGTGTTGGGCTATTACCTGCTGGTGCTGATCGGCCGCAATGGCCCGATCGGCGCGTGGCTGCAATCGTGGTTCGGCATCAACCTGGTGTTCACCTGGCAGGCGGCGGTGATCGCGGCGGCGGTGGCCTCCCTGCCGCTGGTGTTCAAGCCGGCACGCGCGGCGTTCGAGGGCGTGGACGGGCAGCTGGAGCAGGCTGCGCGCACGCTCGGCGTGTCCGAAGCGGCGGTGTTCTTCCGGGTCACGCTGCCGTTGGCCTGGCGCGGCATTCTTGCCGGCCTGCTGCTGGCCTTCGCGCGTGCGATGGGCGAGTTCGGTGCGACGCTGATGGTGGCCGGCAGCATTCCGGGCCGCACGCAGACGCTGTCGATCGCCATCTACGAAGCGGTACAGGCCGGGCAGGATGGCAAGGCCAATGCGCTGGTGATCCTGACCTCGGTGGTCTGCATCGTGATCCTGTTGCTGGCCGCGCGGTTGGTCGGCGGACGCCGCCGGGAGCTGCGTGATGTGGCTTGACCTGCAGGTGCAACGGCGCCTGCAGGCGGCCGGACAGGATTTCGTGCTGGACGTGTCGCTGCAGTGCTCGCAGCGGCAGGTGGTGCTGTTCGGGCCCTCGGGCGCGGGCAAGAGCCTGACATTGAAGGCGGTGGCCGGGCTGCTGCGGCCCGGCCAGGGCCATGTGCGCGTGCAGGGGCAGACCCTGTTCGATGCGGCCACCGGCGTGGATCTACCGCCGCAGCGCCGCCGGCTGGGCTACGTGTTCCAGGACTATGCGCTGTTCCCGCACCTGAGCGTGCGCCAGAACGTCGCGTTCGGGCTGCAGAAGGGCTGGTTGAATCCACGCAGCAGCCAGCGCTTCGATGCGGTGGAGCAGTGGTTGCACGCCTTCCGCATCGACACGGTGGGCGATCTGCTGCCGTCGCAGGTCTCCGGTGGCCAGCGCCAGCGCACCGCCCTGGCGCGCGCCCTGGTGACCCAGCCGCAGGCGCTGCTGCTGGACGAACCGTTCTCCGCGCTGGACCACGACCTGCGCCAGCACCTGCGGCAGGAACTGGAGACGGTGCTGGACAGGACCGGCATCCCGTTGCTGCTGATCAGCCATGATCCGCAGGACGTGGCCGTGTTCGGCCAGCAGGTGGCCCGCGTGGTGGATGGCCGCATCATCGGCGAGTGATGCGTGATGGACGCAGTGGCGATGGTGGGTTGCATCTGATGGTAGTGCCGGCCGCTGGCCGGCAACCATGGCATCCGGAGCAGCCGGCCAGCGGCCGGCTCTACCGCGTCGGGGGTTTTGCGGCATCTGATGGTAGTGCCGGCCGCTGGCCGGCAACCAAGGAATCCGGAGCAGCCG
>NZ_JAXAXL020000025.1:0-46853 GCF_047497515.2 Stenotrophomonas maltophilia | reverse complement strand
GGCGGGGCGGGGTGGGTTCGCGGGGGTGTCAGCCGCATGGATGCGGCTGCCAAGCCTACAAGGGCGTACTTGCGGCGTCCCCCGCGAACCCACCCCGCCCGGCCAAGCGCGGCTTTGCAGTCGAGCAAGCTCGACTCTACCGACGCTACGGCCACCCACGAGGGGCTGCGCCGTTCGCTGGGACCTATTCCGAAGGCGCCGGCTTCTGCCGAAGCAGGCTGACCGCCAGGCCGCCCACCACCAGCACCCCCAGACCCAGCAGTGCCCACAGCAACCACGACTTCCAGTCGTGCTGCGGCTTCAGCGCGGCGTCGCCGGCCAGCGGTTCCGGGCTGCCTTCCAGTCGCGCCAGCGTCGGCTGCCAGGAAGGATCATTGCGCTGCCGCAGTTCCTCGATCAGCACACCGATCGGGGCTTCCACCCGGCGCGCCGTCGAGCTGCCCACTGCCAGCGCATACGGCGCCGCCCCTTGGCTCAGGAATACCAGCACTTCCGGCTGGTAGCCCAGGCGCAGCGTAGGCGCGGTGGCCGTTTCGGCAGGATTCGCGACCAGCTTCCAGTAGCGGTCGCGATGCACGCCTCCCAGCGACTGGGCCGCCGACTGCTGGCGTTGGCCCTGCGTGCCCTGCTGCAGCTGGTAGGCGATCCACGGCGCACTGCGACGCTGCCACTCCGCGCTTTCATCATCGCGGCTGAACAGCGTCCACTGCACCAGGCTGTTGTCGGAGCTGGCCACGTCAGCACGCGCCACCGGGAAACGACCGTCCAGCTCGAAGGTGTACTCCCCCTTGCCGGTCGCGGTCGGTTCCAGCGACAGCCATTCCCACGGCACGGTGGCCGGCGCCGGCGGCAGTTCGGCCAGCACGCTGCGCAGGGTCGGCAGGCGTGCGTCTCCCTGTGCCAGCACGCGCAGGTAGCGTGCCTCGCCATCCACCTGCAGGCGACGCTGCAGCAAGCGCTTGCCGGCGCGCTGCAGGTCCACCAGCGGGATATCACGCCCGATCGAACGCCAATGCTGCAGGTCGTCGCTGGCATCCAGCTGCACCTGCGCCTGCAGGGGCTGGCCGGCATCGGCCCAGTCCAGCACCAGGGCCGCCACCGGCTGCTGGCCGAGCACGCTGGCGTCGATCAACCAACCGCCCTGCGCGTTCGCCGCCGCACCGCCACTCACGCGTGCCTCGACCCGGCGCACGCGGCCGTCGGTATCACGTTCGGTCAGCAGCTGCAGGTCGTTGCGCTGCGCTTCGGCCAGCGGCGGCAGCGTGAACCACGGCAGTTCGCGTTGCACCGGCGGCTGCGCCAGCGGCTGATCCGGTGCCAGCAGCGCCGACGGCAATGACTGTCCGGCGGCGTTGAACACCTGCAGGTCGCCCAGATCGGCCGCACCGGCGCGACGATAGATCGCCGGCTCCAGCACGATGCGGTAGGCGCCGGACTGCGCGCTGGACAACGTCAGCGGCCATTGCTCGGCGTACTGCGTCCGATAATCGGCGGCCTGCACCGCGACGGTGGCCAGCAGGCCGAACAGTGCCGGCAGCAGCGCTCTGCTCCACGTCTTCATTGCTTTTCCTCCACGGCCGGCGCCGCGCTGGGCGGTGCCGGTGCCAGATAGCCCACGACCGTGCATAGCAGGCCGTAGGCGATGAACGATGCGATACCCAGCAGGTTACCCAGGTGCTGGCGATCGACAATGACCAGCTTGGCCAGCACCACGCCCATCAGCACGGCGCCCACCATCCACAGCACACGTTGGCCGCGGCGTGAGCCCCACACCCAGGCAATCACGCCGAGCACGCTCCACAACACGGTCAGGCTGGTCTGCGCCAGGCTGAAGCGCATCATCGATGCGTTCCACGCCAGGCCGCCCCACTGATGCACGCCATGCAGCACCACGCTGGTCAGCGCGACGAAGATGGCCAGTGACAGCAGCGGCATACGGATGTTCAGCACTGCCTGCGGTGCCTGATTGCTGTACAGCCAACGCGCCAGCAGCAGCAGGCTCAGCCACTGCCCGATCTCGGCCGGATTCAGCACCGGCAGCCACAACAGCGGTGCAGCGTCGCCCGGCAACAGCTGGCCGAACAGCCAGCCAATCGACAGCAGGCCGAACAGCACGCACTGCAGCGGCCGGCGCACGCTGTCGAACGCTTCACCCAACGGCCAGCGCAGCGCATTCCAGCGCCACAGCGACAGCGCCGCCATCAGCAGCCACGGCAGCGTGACCAGCAGGGTCGTCCAGCCCTGCGCCAGGTTGGCCTCACCACCGCCCCACACGGCAAGCAACGAGAGCAGCGACGGCCACAGCAGCCACCACAGGAACTGTGCGATGCGTGCCACGGTGTCGCCGCCCTGGCGCAGGCACAGCAGGGTGCGCACACCCAGCACGGCAAACACTGCCCAGGCCAATGCACCGTAGCCGGCGAACGGCTGCTGATGCGCATCGCTCTGCAGCAGGGCCAACGGGAAGGCCAGCGCCAGCATCACCAGCGCGGTCACCCCCAGCGCGCGCGCCGGTTGCCGGCGCTGCATCTCGGCGGCCAGCCATGCAGTAACCGCGACCAGCACCAGCAGCGCATCCACTTCGGTGCGATACGGGAAGAAGCGGGTGATCTCATGCACCAGCCCACCGAGCCACCACAGCAGGCCCCACAGGTAGTAGACCAGCGCGATCTCGTGGCGCGACCGGCGCTGGTAGCTCCAGGCCGAGGCAAAGCCGGCCACGGCCAGCAGCAGCGCGCCGATGGCGGTCGGATTGAGCAGGAAGCGCAGATCCTGGTGCCAGTGATCGCCGCCGGCCACGAACGCGAACGCGGCACCGATCTGCAGCAAGCCACCGGACACCTGCGGCAACCAGCGCTTCTGGCGCAGTCCCAGCCAGGCCAGGCCGGCACCTTCCAACGCAAACACCGCGCCGGTGGCGCGCGCCGACAGCGCCAGCGGCACCGCCAGCGTGGCAAAGCCCACCGCCAGCACCGCATGCGACTGCGCCAGCACTGTATACGACGCCCGCCGGATCAATGCCCACGCCAGCGCTGCATAGATCGCCGCCAGCCCCAGCGCGCACAGCGCCAGCGTCATCGGCTGCTCATGCAGCATGCCCGCCTGCAGCGAGAACGCGACCAGCGGCGTACCGAACACCAGGCTGCCATCGACCAGATCACGCCGCCCGGCCGGCTGCCGGCGTGCGTACAGCAGCGGAATCAGCAGGTAGAAGGCGAAGAACAGCAGCAGGAACGGCTCGGTGCTGCTGAACTTGTCCGGCGCGTACTGCAGCACGCCCCAGAAGGTGCCGATGCCGAACGTGAAGGCGAAGCCCAGCAGGTTCAGCGCGCGCCACGGGCGGAACCAGGCAATGGCGAAGATGCCGGCGTTGAGCACGGCGTAGTAGCTGAACAAGCCCACGTGGTTGCCACTGCCGGTGGACAACCACAGCGGCGCCATGAAACCTGCCAGGATGCCCAGCACCGCCAGCGTGCGCGAGTTCTGCACCACCGCCAGCACGCACAGCCCGGCCACCAGCGCGATCGAGCTGACGAAGGCGAAGCCCGGCGGAATCAGGTCGAAGCGCTTGAACGCCGCGAAGATGGTCAGCAGCATCACGCCGATGGCGCCGCCCTGCAGGGCCAGCGCGAACATCCGCCGGCGCTCGCGCTGGTGCCAGCCGAACGCCAGCAGGCCCAGCGCGCCGACAGTGACGCCGGCCAGGCGCAGTTCGATCGGCAACACCAGCCAACCCTGGTCGCTGACGTACTTCAGCAGCGCGGCGACACCGGCCAGCAGCACCAGCATGCCGATCTTGACCGGTACGTTGCCTTCGGTGAACCAGCGTTTGACTGCCGCGATGCCGCGCTCGATGACGTTGGGCAGTGCCGGCTCGGAAGGCAACGGCGGCTGCACCGGCGCCGGCGGTACCGGCGGCGGCGCAGCAGGACGGGGCGCAGGTGCCTCGGTGGGCGCGGCCTCTCGCACCGGCGGTTGTGGGGGTTGCGGTGCAGCCGCAGCGACCGGCCGCAGGAACGGTGGCTCGGCACTGGCCGCAGGCGTGGCCTCCGGCCGTTCAGGCATGGACGCGGCGGCGACCGGCCGGGCCGCAGGAGCGGCAGCCAGCGCACCCTCCAGCGCGGCGACACGGCGGCGCAGGCCGGCAATCATCACCAGCGCCACCACCAGCAGCAGCGGGATGGCCAGCAGGACCAGTACGACCAGGGCTATCAATGCTTCCATTGCGTGCTTCCATTGCGATCCCGCGCCCCAGCGGCAGCGGTCGACCGGCCCATGCTACGACAGGGCTGGCCCCATAAACGACGAACCCCGGCCAGGCCGGGGTCCGCGTGCGATCTTCGCGTGCCTTACTTGGCGGCGATGACCTTGGCCATTTCCAGGCACTTGTTCGAGTAGCCCCACTCGTTGTCGTACCAGGTGACCAGCTTGACGAAGGTGCCGTCCAGGGCGATGCCGGCGTCGGCGTCGAACACCGAGGTGCAGGTCTCGCCGCGGAAATCGGTGGCCACCACCTTGTCTTCGGTGTAGCCCAGGATGCCCTTCAGCGGGCCTTCGCTCTGTGCCTTCACTTCAGCGCAGATCTCGGCGTAGGTGGCTTCCTTTTCCAGCTCGACGGTCAGGTCGACCACCGACACGTCCGAGGTCGGGACGCGGAAGCTCATGCCGGTCAGCTTCTTGTTCAGTTCCGGAATGACCACTCCGACGGCCTTGGCCGCACCGGTGGACGAGGGAATGATGTTTTCCAGGATGCCGCGGCCGCCGCGCCAGTCCTTGTTGGACGGGCCATCAACGGTCTTCTGGGTGGCGGTGGCCGCATGCACGGTGGTCATCAGGCCGCGCTTGATGCCCCACTTGTCGTTGATGACCTTGGCCAGCGGGGCCAGGCAGTTGGTGGTGCACGAGGCGTTGGAGATGATCGCCTGGCCAGCGTAGGTCTTGTCGTTCACGCCGTACACGAACATCGGCGTGTCGTCCTTCGACGGGGCCGACATGATCACCTTCTTGGCGCCGGCATCGATGTGCTTCTGCGCGGTTTCCTTGGTCAGGAACAGGCCGGTGGCTTCCAGCACCACGTCTGCGCCGACTTCGTCCCACTTCAGGTTGGCCGGGTCGCGTTCCTGGGTCAGGCGGATCTTCTTGCCATTGACCAGCAGGTCGTTGCCCTGCACCGCCACCTCGGCCTTGAAGCGGCCGTGCACGGAGTCGTACTTGAGCATGTACGCCAGGTAGTCCGGCTCCAGCAGATCGTTGATGGCCACGATTTCGATGTCGTCGCCGAAGTTCAGCACCGCCGAGCGCAGGACGTTACGCCCGATGCGACCGAAACCGTTGATACCAACCTTGATTGCCATGTTCTCAAGCTCCTGCGGCCGCGACAGGTGCGGCGGGATGGATAGGGCTTACAAGTCTAGCAAACCGGGGCTGGCCACCGTGGGCCAGCCCCCGCGGCCAGGGGGCTGGCGGACAGGATTTGATCCGGATCAAAGCGTTAGCGCGGCGTGAGGCCGAGACTGTCGCCATCCACCCAGCAACGAGATCACCCCCATGCGCAAGACCTCTTCCTTGATCCTGGCCAGCCTGGCCGCCGCCCTGTCCCTCGCCGCCGCCCCCGCCATGGCCCAGTCCAAGGGCGACTGGACCGTCTCGGCCGGCGTGCACCAGGTGGCGCCGAAGTCGAACAACGGCTGGCTGGCCGGTGGCACCCTGAAGGTCGACGTCGACAACGACGTCAAGCCGACCATCACCGGCGAGTACTTCATCGCCGACAACCTGGGCATCGAAGTGCTGGCCGCGCTGCCGTTCAAGCATGACATCAACATCAACGGCCTCGGCCGCGTGGGCAGCACCAAGCAGCTGCCGCCGGTGGTGACCCTGCAGTACCACTTCAACAGCAAGGGCAAGGTGTCGCCGTTCATCGGCGCCGGCGTGAACTACACGACCTTCTTCAGCGAAGACACCACCGGCGCGCTGGCCGGCAGCAAGCTGAAGCTGCAGGACTCGTGGGGCCTGGCCGCGCATGCGGGCATCGACTTCGCGATCGGCGAGAAGGGCGCCCTGCGCGTGGACATGCGCTGGATCGACATCGACAGCAAGGTGAAGTTGAACGGCGAGAAGATCGGCACGGTCAACATCGATCCGCTGGTGTACGGCGCCTCCTACGTCTTCAAGTTCTAAGCGGTGCGTTGACGGCGGGGGCTTCGCCTCCGCCCACCGCGTTACCCGGAACCCTAGCAGCATGTTGCCCCGGCGTTTGCCGGGGCCTTTTTTGAGTGCAATGGTTCATCCACGCATGTCGTGGGCCCGCCACCGGTTATTCATTGATCCGCCGCGACTTCCACCCGGTTGCGACCGCTTTCCTTGGCGCGGTAAAGCGCCGCGTCGGCACGCGCCAAGGCCTGTTCCAGCGTATCGCCACCGTCGTCATGCCAGCGCGCCACGCCGACGCTCACGCTCACCACCGGCGCCGCATCCGAATCGGCATGCGCGATCGCCAGCGCCTGCACCTCTTTCCGGAGCTGCTCGAACGGGGCCGTTTCCGGTTGCCCCGGCGCCCAGTGCCCCAGTGCCACGAACTCTTCGCCACCGTAGCGCGCCACCACCGAATCGCTGGCGCGCAGCTGCGCGGCCAGGGTGGTTGCCACCGCATGCAGTACGCTGTCGCCGGCGGGATGACCATGGTGGTCGTTGTAGCGCTTGAAGTAATCGATATCGATCATTGCGATGCGCAGCGCACCGCGCGCATGCGGTGTACGTAGATAGCGCTGGAAGATCTGGTTGGCATGGCGATCGAAGGCGCGCCGGTTGAGCAGGCCGGTCAGCCCGTCATGGTTGGCCAAGGCATCCAGGCGCTGTTCGGCCCGCCACGTGGCGCGCGTCTGCCGCTCGGAAATGTAGCTGCCGACAATGCCCGCCAGGTTGCTGGCCAGCACGAACATCACGCTCTGCAGCATCTGTGCCCAGTGCCGGCCGACCTGCAGCTCGGCCAACACGAAGGCCAGCGCGATCAGGGTACCGGTCAGCGTCGCCACGCCGAAGCGCAATCCGCACAGGAAATAGTTCAGCAGCAGGAACAGGCTGATGCCTTCGTAGGGGTAGTTCACACCGGCCCGGTGCGCGGTCCAGATCATGGTCACCAGCGCCAGCCCGCTGGCCAGCACCACAGCGCCACCCAGCCACTGCAGATGGCGCCGCAGCGCCGGCACGAAGGTCAGCACCACGCCCAGCAGCAGCACCGGCAGCAGCACGCCCAGCCGCCAGCGCAGTACCGGCGCGTGCACGTCCGGCGGCAGCCAGTAGCTATCGAGCAGGGCGAAGCCCAGCGAGAACACCGCTGCCACCGCGCAGGCCCAGCGCATGCGCCAGACCACCTGGGCGTCGAATGCGGCGGCGAATCCGTCGTCATCAGGATGACCGGCCATGATGCGCCTGTCCGTGATCGCCATCGGCCTCTCCCCGCCTGTGTCCGGGCCACCGTAGCGGCAGCGGGATCAAGGCCATGTGGCGAACGCCCGACCCGGCCAAACCCGGACCTGCCCCGCCCCGCTAGAATGGGCGCATGAAAGCCCTGCACTCCCTGTTCCTGGCCGCCGCCCTGGCGCCGGCCCTGTTGTCCGTCGCCGCCCCGGCCCATGCCTGGGGCGCACAAGGCCACCGCCTTGTCGCCGAAGTCGCCGACGCCCGTCTCACTCCCGCTGCCCGCGCCGAAGTGGACCGCCTGCTGGCCACCGAGCCCGACGCCACCCTGGCCAGCATCGCGCCCTGGGCCGATCAGCTGCGCGCCAAGGACCCCGGCCTGGGCCGTCGCTCGGCCGGCTGGCACTACGTCAACATCGCCGAAGACAACTGCCATTACGAGGCACCCAAGCACTGCAGGAACGGCAACTGCATCGTCGAAGCCCTCAAGGCACAGAGCGCCATCCTCGGCGACCGCAGCCTGACCGATGGCGAGCGCCTGCAAGCGCTGAAGTTCGTCGTGCACCTGGTGGGCGACATCCACCAGCCGATGCACGCCGGCTACGCGCACGACAAGGGCGGCAACGATTTCCAGCTGCAGTTCGGCAACCGCGGTACCAACCTGCACTCGCTGTGGGACAGCGGCATGCTCAACACCCGCAAGCTGGACGACAGCGGCTACCTGCCCGTGCTGCAGGGCCTGCGCGCACCGAAGCTGGCACGCCAGTCCAACCCGCAGCGCGACCCGCAGGCGTGGGCCGAAGCGAGCTGCCGCATCTCCATGCAAGCTGGGGTTTATCCAGCCACGCGTAAGATCGGTGACGAATACACCGAGCGCTACCGGCCGCTGGCCGAAGCGCAGCTGCGGCTGGCCGGCGAAAACCTGGCGCAGCTGCTGAACCGCGTGCTCGGCACGCGCTGAGGAGAGCTCCGATGTCGGTCCAGGTGCAGTCGTTCTTCCACCGTGACAGCAACACCTTCAGCTACCTGGTCAGCGACCCGGCCAGCGGCGAGGCAGCGCTGATCGATCCGGTGCTGGACTACGACCCGGATACCGACGCCAGCAGCGAATCGCCGCTACGCGAGGCCTTGCAGGCCATCGAACAGCAGGGCCTGCAACTGCGCTGGCTGCTGGAAACCCATGCCCACGCCGACCATGTGTCGGCGGGGCGCCGGCTCAAGCAGCACTTCCCGCAGGCCACGCTGGCCATCGGCGAAGGCATCCGCGCGGTGCAGGCCACCTTCGCACCGCGCTATGCCCTGCAGCTTCCTGCAGCGGATGAAATCTTTGACCACCTGTTTGCCGATGGCGAGACGTTTGCCATCGGCGGACTGCCTGCCCGGGTGATTGCCGTACCCGGCCACACCAGTGACAGCATCGCGTACCTGATCGGCGATGCGTTGTTCACCGGCGACTCGCTGTTCATGCCCGATGGCGGCACCGCCCGCTGCGATTTCCCGGGCGGCGATGCCGCGCAGCTGTATCGCTCGATCCAGCGCCTGCTCGCCCTGCCCGACGCGACCCGCGTGTTCGTCTGCCATGACTACGGCCCCGGCGGCCGCGCATTCGCCAATGAAACCACCATCGGCGAACAGCGCGCGCACAACATCCACGTGCACGACGGGGTGGCCGAGGCCGAGTTCGTCAGCGTGCGCCAGGCCCGCGACGCCACCCTGGCCGAACCTGCGTTGATGCGACCGGCGGTGAAGGCCAACATCCAGGGCGGAGCCTGATTCGCACCGCTGTGCTCGCCAGGCAGGGCCCGGTGCTACCGGCCCTGCCGGCGGACAACATGCTGGCCCTTCACGATCTCGAAGGTGAAGGCGTACTGCAGGGTGACGGCCACCGGCTCGATACGCTCGGCGCCACGGCAGTCGCCGCGATCCGCCGGCACCGTGCCTGCTGCAAAGTGGCAGACCGCGGCGGACGAGTACTTCCACATCGCAACCGCCTGCTGCGCAGCCTCCAGCAGTGGCGCATTCTCGCCTGCAGCACCTGCCGCACATTCGGGCCGGTCGCTCAGCGGCGTGCTGCGTTCGACGCTGCCCTGCGCATCCACCACCACCTGCAGGCAGACCGTGGTGGGTGGCAGCGACGTGCGTGGATCGCCCTCGCCCACCACCGGGTCCGGTGCCGTATGCAACTGCGGCATGCGGTTGCCCTCGCTGTCGGCCAGCGTGTAGGGCTGTATCTGGCCGCCACCGCCCGCCGCACCGGGTTGCAGGCGGCGGTGGCCGACGCTCTCATTGCGGGTATCGACGCGGGTCAACGGTTCCTGTGCCGCGCACCCCGCCAGCAACGCCGCCATCATCAACAGCGGCGCGCGCTTCACTGCGCGTCCTCGGTGTCGTCCATGGCGAAGGTGATCGGAATCTTGACTGCGCCTGCAACCGGCTTGCCCTTCCTCATCGCCGGCCGATAGGTCCAGCTGCGCGCAGCGGCGATCGACACCGCATCGAACACGCCCGGGTTGGTCGCGCGGAGCACGCGGACATCGGTCGGCTGCCCCTGCGCATCCACTTCCACGCGCAGGTCGACCACGCCCACCTGGCGCTGCTCGACCGCAGACTTCGGATACGACGGCGGCGGCATCTTGTCGACCTGGATCTCCCGATCCACCGCGGCTGCGACGGGACCAGCCACGGCGCTGCCCTGGCTGGCCCACGCCACCGCGCCCATTCCCACGCACACCCCGACCACCAGCACCTGCCCCGATACCCACGGCAATGCCTTCCGCCTGGACTGCTTCAACATGGCAATGCGCTCCTTCAACACGGGTTGGCTGCGCCAATGGCAGACCGCTGGCGCAACCGGGTGGACCAGCTGCGCCTTCAGCAGCGTGCTGGCGTAGAGGCCGCGCAGCGCGGGCTGCGAGGCGATGGTGCGGGCATCGCAGGCCAGTTCCTGATCGCGCAGGAAGCGGCGCGCGGCCCAAGGCAGCAGCGGGTGGAACCAGAACACCGTGCGCACCAGCAGCAGTGCGCCGTTGGCCCAGTGATCGCCATGGCGGCGGTGGCTGCGTTCGTGCTGCAGGATCAATGCCTGTTCCCGCGCGGAAAACTGCTGATCGAAGGCCGGGCCGACCACGATGCGCGGCCGCCACACGCCGACCAGCGCCGGCAACCCGGGATCGCCGCTGGCCTGCCAGCTGCCATCGGCGCGCCGTTGCAGCGTGCCCATGCACCGTTGGAAACGACGCTGCGCACGCAGGGCGCGCAGCAGGCAGATGCCGGTGCCCAGCGCCCACGCCAACAGCAACAGCAGGGCCCACGGCAGCGACTGCCCGGTCAGTCCATCCACGGCCCCCGGCACCACTTTCAGCGGCAACGTCGGCACGTGCTGCAGAAGCGCAACCTCGGGCAGCGGCAGCAACAGCGCCGCCAACAGCAACGGCAGCAGCCACCAGCTGCGGTAGGCCAGCGCGGCGCCGCCCAGCCGTACCAGCAGCGGTCGCAGCGCCGCCAGCAACAGCACGCCCACCGCCAGCCACAGGCTGGCCCGCCACAGTCCATCAAGCAGCTCAGTCATGGTCCAGCTCCTGGATCAGCTTCTTCAGCTCGGCAATGTCCTGCGCGCTCAGCTGCCCACGTTCGCTGAAATGCGCCACCAGCGGCGCCACCCTGCCCTCGAAGACACGCCCGATGAACTCCTGGCTCTGTGCCTCCACCCAGGCCTGGCGCTGCAGCAGCGGGCGGTACAGGTAGCGCCGGCCATCGCGCTCGGCAGCGATCGCGCCCTTGGTCAGCAGGCGGTTGAGCAGCGTCTTGATGGTGGGCTCGGCCCAGTCGCGGTGGGCCAGTGCGGCCACCACCTCTTCGGCGCTACGCGGCGCCTGCTGCCACAGCACTTCCATCACGACGGCTTCGGCTTCGCTGATCGGGGTCATGGTTTACATCCGTAATCGACGAATCGATTACGCGCGTAATCAAATCCGCTGTCAAGCCCCTCGACTCCGGGTTCATCGCACCCGCGCCAGCATCGAACCCTCCCACCCGAGGCTTCGGATGAAAGCACTGCGCAAGAAGGACTTCCCGGTCGAGCAGGCCCGCCGCTTGCTCGAACCCGGCCCGATCGTGCTGGTCAGCACGGCATGGCGGGGCCAACGCAACCTGATGACGATGGGCTGGCACATGGTGATGGGCTTCTCGCCATCGCTTGTCGCCACCTACCTGTGGCACGAGAACCACAGCCATGCGCTTGCCCTCGGCAGCGGCGAGTGCGTGATCAACGTGCCTGGCGTGGAGCTGCTCGATACCGTAGTGGACATCGGCAACTGCAGTGGCCGGGAGGTCGACAAGTTCGCCCGCTTCGGGCTGGATCCACTGCCCGCGCGCGAGGTGGGCGCGCCGCTGGTCGGGCAATGCCATTCGTGCTTCGAGTGCCGCCTGTACGACGACAGCCAGGTAGCATCGAGCAACCTGTTCATCTGGGAAATCGTGCGCGCCCACGTTGCGTCCCGGCCGAAACTGCCGCGCACGGTGCATTACCGCGGCGACGGGCAGTTCATGGTGTCCGGCGCGGAAGTCTCGCGTCGACGGCGGTTCAAGCCCGACATGCTGTAATGCCCGCACTCCCCCATTCGCAGGACCGCCCCGCATGACCGAACACCTCACCGACCTGGACGCCGCCGTCGACTGGTTGTTCGCGCGCGTGGACGGGCCGTTGCGGATCGGGGCACCGCTGGCACTGGGCAAACCGCATCGGCTGCTCAATGCACTGTACGCACGCGTCGAGCACGATCCGTCGCGGCCGCTGCAGCTGTATACCGCACTGTCGTTGAATCCTCCCAAGGCACGCGGCGATGGACTGGAAGCGCGCTTCATGGCGCCCTTCGTACAGCGCCATTTCGGCGATGATTTCCCGCGCCTGGCCTATGCCGATGCGATCGCGCGCGACGCGCTGCCGGCGCATGTGCAGGTGGAAGAGTTCTACATGCAGTCCGGCGCCCTGCTCGGCTCGCGGCAGGCGCAGTCCAGCTACACCAGCCTGAACTACACCCATGCCGCTGATGCAGTCGCGCAACGTGCCCCGCAGGTGATCGTGCAGAAGGTCGCGATGCGCGCCGGTGATCGCCGGCTCTCGCTGTCGTGCAACAACGACATCACCCAGGACACGCTGGATGCGATCGCGGCGCGCGGATTGCCGCGCCCGCTGCTGATCGCCGAGATCGACCCGCAGCTGCCCTACCTGGGTGGCTCGGCCACCGTGGATGTGTCGTTCTTCGATCTGGTGATCACCCCGCCACCGCCGTACCCGGGCCTGTTCGGCCTGCCTCGCCAGCCGGTCGGCGATGCCGACTATGCCATTGGCCTGTACGCCAGCACGCTGGTACGCGATGGCGGCACGCTGCAGATCGGCATCGGAACCCTGGCCGATGCGCTCAGCCATGCGCTGGTGCTGCGCCATACCGACAACGCACGCTACCGCCGCGTGCTGCATGCATTGGATCCGCAGCTGGCCCGCCACCCATTGGTGCAGGAAATCGGCGGACTGGATCCGTTCGAGGTCGGCTTGTACGGCTGCAGCGAAATGCTCAACGAGGGCTTCCGCCGGCTGGTGCAGACCGGGGTGATCAAGCGCAAGGTGCACGACGACTTGGCGCTGATGCAGCGCATCGAGAACGGCAGCACGCTGTCCATCGACCATGCCACCCTCGCCGCCGAAGGCGAGTACCTGCACGGCGCGTTCTACCTGGGCTCACCGGAGTTCTACGAGTGGCTGCGCACCCTGCCGGAAGATGAGTGCCGCGCGATCGGCATGCGCCGCATCAGCGAGATCAACCAGCTGTACGGTGGCAACGAGACGCTGGAGCGCCTGCAGCGCCGCCATGCGCGTTTCTTCAATTCCTGCATGATGGCTACCGCGCTGGGCGCCGCCGTCTCCGATGCACTGGACGATGGACGTGTGGTGTCCGGCGTGGGCGGCCAGTACAACTTCGTGGCGATGGCGCATGCCCTGCCCGAAGCGCGCAGCGTGCTGATGTTCCGTGCCGCGCGTGATGACAAGGGGCAGCGCGAATCCAACGTGCGCTGGAACTACGGACACACCACCATCCCGCGCCATCTGCGCGACATCTACCTCAACGAGTACGGCATTGCCGATCTGCGTGGGTTGACCGACGAGGACTGCGTGCAGGCGATGGCCGCGATCACCGAGGCACCGTTCCAGGACGGCCTGCTGCAGCAGGCGCATGCCGCGCGGAAACTGCTGAAAAGCACGCCGCCGGATCCCGAACGCCTGCAGCGCAATACGCCGCAGGCGCTGGCCGCAGCACTGGCACCGTTCCGCGCCGATGGCAGCCTGCCGGACTATCCGCTGGGCAGCGACTTCAACGAGATCGAGCAGGTGCTGGTGAAGGCGCTGGGCTGGCTGAAGGCCAACACACAGACCCGAAGCGACAAACTGCGTACGGTCTGGGCTGCGTTGCGCCAACCGGCCGGTGATGGCGATGCGGTGTACCTGCAGCGCATGGGCCTGCAGGCACCGAAGAATTTCGATGAGCGCTTGAACGCGCGCCTGCTGCGCCTGGCGCTGGCACGGACTGCCTGAAAAAAGGGACGGAGGGAATCAAGTCGTTTGTGCACAAACGACTTGATTCCCTCCGCCCCCTGTTTTCATCCACGCATGGCGTGGATCTACTGTCCAATCCTCACTGCGTCCTCAAGGTACAGGCGGGAAATGGGCGGGTGCTCTCGGTGCTCGACCTGCCACAGGTCATAGGCCGCCTGCATCGCCAACCACATGCGGGCATTGCCCAGGCCCGCCAGCTCAAGACGGAATGCGAGTTCCGCGGAAATGCCAGCATGCCCGTTGATGATGGTCGACAGCTGTCCGCGTGAGTAGCCCAGATGCTGGGCCAGCGCACTGATCGACATGCTGATCGCCGGCAGGATGTCTTCGCGCAGCGATTCCCCGGGATGCGGCGGATCATGCAACGGCATTGAGCAGACTCCTAGTGGTAATCAAGGTAATCGACCAATTCGACGTCGAGTTCACGAAAGCGGAACACCAATCGCCAACTTGCAGACACACTTACAGCCCAATAGCCGCTGTAACTTCCGCGCAAAGGGTGAAGGCGATTTCCGGGCAGCCCCATGTCTCCAGGAAACCGGGCCTGGTCCAACTGCTGGAGCAAACGCCTCAACCGGCCAACATGATCGGCACGAACTCCGGAAATGTCGCCCCGCTCATAGAGCGCCTTCAGGCCCTTGTGCCTGAAGCTGACGATCATGCGGCGCCAGTGTAAGGCATCACCTTACACCTCGCAAATCGATCATGCATCTTCTAAACCTCTTGTCCTGACCGCACTGGCGTTTGTGACTGCCGGGACGATTCCGTGGCAGGCCACTCTTTTCGCAGAGAAGACAGATCACATGAAGAGGCCAACCCGACACCCGCTTCCGCCAGACGAAACTTCTCCTCTCTGCTCCAGAAAAGAGAAAGGCCGGCTTGCGCCGGCCTTTCCTTCACCCAAACACCAAACGGTTTACAGCGACTTCGCCGCTTCCACCACGTGGGCGGTGGTGATGCCGAAGTGCTTGTACAGCTGGTCGGCCGGGGCCGAGGCACCGAAGGTGTCGATACCGATCACCGCACCGTCCAGGCCGACGAACTGGCGCCAGAAACCGGTGACGCCGGCTTCCACCGCCACGCGCTTGCGCACGGCGTTGGGCAGCACCGATTCACGGTAGGCCGCATCCTGGCGCAGGAACACGTCGGTGGACGGCATCGAGACCACGCGGGTCTTGAGGCCGGCCGCATCCAGCTGGGCCTTGGCTTCGGTCGCCAGCGAGACTTCCGAACCGGTCGCGATCAGGATCACGTCCGGGGTACCGGCGGCATCGGCCAGCACGTAACCACCGCGTTCGATCTGGGCGATCTGCTCGGCGTTGCGCGGCTGGTGCGGCAGGTTCTGGCGGCTGAACACCAGGCAGCTCGGACCATCCTGGCGGGTGATGGCGGCCTTCCAGCTCACTGCCGACTCGACCGCATCGCACGGGCGCCACACGTCGTTGTTCGGGATGTAGCGCAGCGAGGCCAGGTGCTCCACCGGCTGGTGGGTCGGGCCGTCTTCGCCCAGGCCGATCGAGTCGTGGGTGTAGACGTGGATGGCGTGGGCCGGGATCAGCGCGCTCATGCGCACGCCGTTGCGGGCGTAGTCGCTGAACACCAGGAAGGTGGCGTCGAACGGAATGAAGCCACCGTGCAGGGCCAGGCCATTGGCAATCGCGGTCATGCCGAACTCGCGCACGCCGTAGTACACGTAGTTGGCGTTGGCGTCGTCGCTGGCGACCGACGTGCTGCCCTTCCACAGGGTCAGATTGGAGTGCGCCAGGTCGGCCGAACCGCCAACGATTTCCGGCAGCAGGGGGGCGAAGGCTTCGATGGCCAGCTGCGAGGCCTTGCGCGAGGCGATCGTCGGGCCTTCAGCAGCCACCTGGGCGATGTAGGCGTCGGCCTTGGCAACGAAGTCGGCAGGCAGCTCGCCGTGCGAACGACGGGTCAGCTCGGACGCTTCAGCCGGATACTGGCTGGCGTACTTGTCGAACAGCTGCTCCCATTCGGCCTGGCGCAGGGTGCCGGCGCCATTGGCGCGCCAGCCGTCGTAGATCGCCTGCGGGATCTCGAACGGACCGTATTCCCAACCCAGCT
The DNA here is from genome assembly GCF_047497515.2 of Stenotrophomonas maltophilia. Classification (GTDB taxonomy): domain Bacteria; phylum Pseudomonadota; class Gammaproteobacteria; order Xanthomonadales; family Xanthomonadaceae; genus Stenotrophomonas. The sequence goes on along the minus strand of NZ_JAXAXL020000025.1, from coordinate 30,745 downwards.
GCTTGCGGGTGGCTTCCAGCTCGTCCTTGCCCAGCGGTGCGCCGTGGCTGGATTCCTTGCCCGCCTTGTTCGGCGAACCAAACCCAATGGTGGTGCGGCAGCAGATCAGGGTCGGCTTGTCGCTCTGCGACAGCGCGGCCTCGATGCCGGCCTTGATGCTGTCCGGGTCATGGCCATCGACGTCGCGGACCACGTTCCAGCCATAGGCTTCGAAACGCTCCGGGGTGTTGTCGGTGAACCAGCCCTCGACGTTGCCGTCGATGGAGATGTGGTTGTTGTCCCAGAAGCAGACCAGCTTGTGCAGGCCCCAGGTGCCGGCCAGCGACGCCGCTTCATGCGACACGCCTTCCATCAGGCAGCCATCGCCCATGAACACCCAGGTGCGGTGGTCGACCACTTCCAGCTCCGGGCGGTTGAAGCGCTGTGCCAGCAGCTTCTCGGCCAGGGCAAAACCCACGGCGTTGGCGAAACCCTGGCCCAGCGGGCCGGTGGTGGTTTCCACGCCCGGGGTCTCGTGGCGCTCCGGGTGACCGGCGGTGTGGCTGCCCAGCTGGCGGAACAGCTTCAGCTGCTCGATCGGCAGGTCATAGCCGCTCAGGTGCAGCAGCGCGTACTGCAGCATCGAACCGTGGCCGTTGGACAGCACGAAACGGTCGCGGTTGAACCAGTGCGGGTTGCTCGGGTTATGGCGGAGGTAGTCGTTCCAGAGGACTTCGGCGATGTCGGCCATGCCCATGGGCATGCCGGGGTGGCCGGACTTTGCGGTTTCAACCGCATCGGCGGCAAGGAAGCGGATGGCGTTGGCCAACTGGCGACGGGTAGGCTGCGTCATGGTTCTGTCGGAATCGGGAGGCGGCCGCGGACGTGCGGGCGGCCTATTGTCCCATAGTCACCGGGCAGGGGTCAGTTCCACCTGCCCGGTCGTACCGGCCGCTGGCCGGCACCTCATGATCTTTGCCGAATCCGGCATATGAAAAGGGGTCGGATCCCATTCCACGAGGAATGGGATCCGACCCCGATCAGGTCGCCAGCAATGGGCAGCGGACTCAGTCCTGCTGCGGACCCAGCACCGGGCCGTCGTGCGACTCGCCCTTGGCCACCAGGGTGGTCAGGGCCAGGTCGCCAGTCACGTTCAGCGCGGTGCGGCACATGTCCAGGAAGTGGTTCACGCCCAGGATCAGGCCGATGCCCAGCGGGTTCACGCCGACCATCGCGCAGATCATCGCCACCACCGGCAGCGAGCCGGACGGCACGCCGGCGGTACCGATGCCACCGAGGATGCACACCGCCATCACCATGAACTGCTGGCCGATGCTCAGGTCCACGCCGAAGAACTGGGCCAGGAAGATCACCGTCACGCCCTCGAACAGCGCGGTGCCGTTCTGGTTGGCAGTGGCGCCGACGGTCAGCACGAAGCGCGATACGCGCTGCGGCAGGCCCATCTGGTCGGCCACGCGCAGCGCGGTCGGCAGGGTGGCGTTGCTGGACGCGGTGGAGAACGCCATCACCGTCGCTTCCTGGGTATCGCGGAAGAACGACAGCGGCGAGCGGCCCGACAACCACACCGCGGTGCCGTAGGTCACGATCATGTGCAGGCCCAGCGCCAGCACCACCACGCCTACATAGGCGCCGAGGCGGATGATCAACTCGAAGCCGAACAGTGCGGCCAGGTTGAACATGAAGCAGGCCACCGCGTAGGGGGCCAGGCGGATGACCAGGTTGATCAGGGTCATCGAGATTTCGAACACGCCCTCGATGGCGCGGCGCAGCGGGGCAACCTTCTCGTTGTCGGTCAGCACCATGCCGATGCCGAACATCAGCGCGAAGAACATCAGCGACAGGATCGCGCCGTTGTCAGACGCGGCCTGCAGCACGTTGCTCGGCACGATCGACAGCAGCATGTCCATGCCCTTCGGCGTGCCATGGATGCCAGCGACGATTTCCTTGCTGCGCTCGGCGTTCTCCGACAGCATCAGCGCTGCGGTCTGCGGATCGACACCGGCGCCCGGCTTGAGCACGTTGACCAGCACCAGGCCGATGCCCACGGCGATGCCCGACAGCAGCACGGTGTAGGCAAGCGTCTTCCAGCCGATGCGGCCGAGGGCGCGGATGTCGCCCATCTCCGAAACACCCATGATCAGCGCCGAGAAGATCAGCGGCACGATCAGCATGAAGATCAGATTGAGGAACAGGCCCGAAGCCGGGGTGGTGACGTAGTCCATTACCCACTTGGCACCGCCCTGCAGACCCTCGACGCTGCCACCCAGGGCGTGCACGGTCAGTCCCAGGACCAGGCCGATCGCAAAGCCGATGCCCATCTTCCAATGCAGGGGCAACTTCTTCTTGTCGGCAGCAGCTGCTGTCATACGCGGGTTTCCTCGAAAAATGAATGCACTCTAACAAAGCGCACAAGCGACGCCGGTTCAGGTTCGCCGCGGTGGGTACAGCGGCGCCAGGCCAGTGTCGGTGGGAGCGGCGACCGGCGACCAGTGCGGTCCGTCACGGAAGACCTCGCGCAGGCGGGCGCGCAACCCGGCCGGATCGCCCCGCCCGCCCCAGCGCGCCTGTTGCAGCGCGTGCAGCACCTCACGCTGGGCCGGATCGCCGAGCCGAGCGATGACCTGCTCGATGCGTTCAACACCGGCCATCGCGCACAACTGCGCTTCCACCTGGTCGAAGCCCTCGGCATCCAGCGCACGGCGCAGCTCGGCCACACCGGCACGTGCAGTCGCCACAGTCGGCACAGCCGGAGCGCCCGCCACCGGCGCCGTTGCCCGCGGCCGGCGGCCGCGTTGCCAGCCCCACAGCAGGGTCAGCAGCCACAGCAGGGCCAGGCCGATCGCTGCGCCCATCCACGGCCACGGCCGTTCGGACAGCCCACCGGCGCGCGGGTCGGTCGCCGCGATACGGCTGTCCTGGGCATCGGTACCCGGCAACGCCGCATCGGTATCGATCGGCGGCAGCGGCGTTGGCGAGGCAGCACCGGCGCCCGTGCCGGCCGCAACCTGCAGCGTCAGATCCGGCAATCGTGCTTCCTGTGCCTTGCCATTGCGCACATCCCACCAGGGCAGGCGCGGCCCCGGCACCACCAGCGACCCCGGCTGGCGCGGCACGATCGAGTAGCGGCGGGTGATCTTCAGCCGCGGCGTGCTGCCGTTGAAGGTCTCTTCGTACTGTGCGGGTTCGGCGAACACCTGGGCACTGCTGCCCAGGTCGGGCACCGGCAGGTCGGTGAACTGCGCGCGGGTCGCGCCTTCGGCGATGGCTTCGACCACGACGTTGGCCGCCTCGCCACTGCGCGCGCGGGTCGGTGCGCCGGTGTAACGCAGCTGCAGGCTCTGCAACGGCAGCCAGGGCTGCGGCGCCTGCGCCGGCTGTGCCTGCACCTGCAGGGTGCGGTCGGCGCTGGTGGCGTTCATGCGTCCGTCGCCACCGCCGAAGAAATCGTCGAAGAAGCCGCCCGCACTGCGCCCGCTGAAGCGCGCCCCGGCCAGCCGCAACGCACCGCTGCGCTCGGGAATCAGCAGGAAGCGACGCTCGACCACGTTGTAGCGCCGGCCATTGACCTGACGCACGTCGGTGCGGTCGTCGCCCACCCGCTGCAGCGACGCGCCGGCCGGTGTATCCAGCACCAGTTCGCCGGAGGCCAGCTGCGCGGCGAAGTACAGCCGCACCACCACGCCCACGCTCTGCTGCACGTAGGGCGTATCGTCATCGACAACCGTCTCGATGAACGCCAATGCGTTGCTGTCAGGGCCGGCTACCGTGGCCGCATCCACCTGCAGGGTCAGCGGCGCGGTGCGTGCGCTGCCCACCACCAGGCCGGGAACCACCAGCGCTCCACTGCGGCGGGGGGTCAGCGCGACACCGTACAGGTTGCGCTGCTGCATGCTGCCATTGCTCCACTCCACCTGGCGGCTGCTGGTCTGCCCGCTCAGGTCGAAGTCGGTGCGCAACGGCGTGAAGTCCGGCGCGCCCTGGTCACTCTCGACATTCAGCGTGACCGTATCGCCCATCGCGATGCGATCACGGTCGAGCCACGCGCGCGGCTGGGCCCACGCCAGCAGCGGCAGCCACAACAGCAGTGCTGCCAGGACCTGCCGTGGCCAGTGCCCGTGCATGTTGATCGCCCGCGTCATCGCCCTTCCCTCTTCCTGCGTTCGTTTTCCAGCTGGAACTTGGCCCGCAGCAAGGCACCCGGATCATCCGGCACGCGCCGCATCCACGCCTCCACCGCCTGCTGCTCCTCGCGCTGGCGCGGGGTGCGGCCATCGCTGCCCTGCACCGGTGTGCCGTTCCTGTCGGCCTCGCCCTCGCGTGCCTGCTGCATTGCCTGCTGCATGCGCTGGCGCTGCTGTGCATCCGCCTGTGCCTGCGCCTTGGCGTCCTCGGCCTGCGGCGGCGCCTGCTGGCCATCGCGGCCGCGTTCGCCGGGCTGCGGATTGGAGGATGGCTTGTCATCGCCGGGCTTGGGTTGGCCCTGCTGGCCCGGCGAAGGCTGTCCCTGCCCGGGGTCCTTCTGCCCCCGCTGGGGTTGCTGGCCCTGCGGGTTCTGCTTGCCCTGCGAATCGTTCTGCGGCTTCTGCTGCCCCTTCTGCGGCGGCTTCTGCTGATCCTGGCCTTGTCCTCCCGACGGCTTGCGCTTGCGCGCGGCATCGACCACGGCACGGTTGGCCACCGCATCGGCCATGCCCGGATGCAGCGCCAACGCGCGGTCGTAGGCCGCAATTGCTTCGTCGTAGTGGCCTTCGCGCGCCAGCGTGTTGGCCAGGTTATACCAGCCTGCATCGTTGTCGATGCCTTCAAACTGCTTGCGCGCTGCGGCGAAGTCGCCGCTGCGGTAAGCCTGTACGCCGTCGGCCAGGCGCTGGTGCTGCAGCTGGTCGCCGCGTTTCCACAACGTGCCCTGCACCGCTTGTGGAGGCCGCGCCGCGGGCGCCTGCGCATGCACCTCGCCCATCCAGGGCAGCAGGCCCACCGCCAGCACTGCAGCGAGCACCGCGCGGCGGCGGAATGCCAGCAGCGCCAGCAGCATCAGCGGCGGCAGCAGCCAGAAGCCTTCATCGCGCCATTGCTTGCCTTCGCCCGGCCGCTGTGACGCACTGCCTTCGCGCGCATCGAGCACGCCCAATGCACGTAGATCACGATCATCGGCGGCGATGCGTGCATAGCGGCCACCACCGGCGGTGGACACCGCGCGCAGGCTGCCTTCATCCAGCGCCGCCTGGCGGATCTGACCGCTGCCGTCGCGGTAGGCCGCACCGGCCGGCGTGCCCAGGCCCAGCACCGAGACCTGCAGGCCGAGGCTGCGTGCCTGCGCCGCGGCCAGTTCCGCCGCACTGTCGGCGTGGTCGCTGACCAGCAGGATCTGACCCTGTGGCGCACCGATCTGCCGCATCAGCCGCGTTGCCCAGTCGATGCCGCGGTCGGCACGCTCGCCATCGCGTGGCATCACCTCTGGCGACAGGGCATCCAGATACAACGCGACGTTGCTGCCGTCGTCGGTCAGCGGCGCAACGGTGTACGCGTCATCGGCATAGACCACCAGCCCGACCTGTCCGCCCTGGCGCGTACGCAGCAGTTCGCCCACCTTCGCGCGCGCCTGCAGCAGGCGCGACGGCGGCAGATCGGTGGCGTTGATCCGGCTGGACAGGTCCAGCACTACCAGCAGTGGCGCGCTCGGCTGGAACATCGGTTGTGCCTGCTGCCGCCAGCTCGGCCCGGCCATCGCCAACGATGCCAGGGTCCAGCCCAGCACGATCGCCCACGGCCAGCGCGCGCGACGGCGTGGGCCGGCAGCCAGCAGGTGCGGCAACAGGTGCGCATCCACGGTGTGCCGCCAGGCATCACCGCGTCGCTGCCGGTACACCGTCGCCGCAATGATCACAGGCAGGACCAGCAACGCCCACAGCCACTCCGGGCGCAGGAAGTGCAGGGTGTTCCAGTCGGGAAGGTTCGAGGCCAGAGCGATCATCGGCGACGCTCCGGCCACAGCCAGGCCAAGGCCCCCAGCAGCAGGGCCACCCCGAGCGGCCATGCGTAGCGCTCCTCACGCGGGCGCAGGCTGAGGCCCTTCGCGGCGATCGGTTCCAGCCGGTCGAGTTCGGCATAGATGCCGGCCAGCTGCGCGGTATCGCGTGCGCGGAAGAACTGGCCGCCGGTCATGTTGGCGATCTTCTTCAACGTGGCCTCATCGACCGGGTCCTGGTCGGCGGAAATCGGAATGCCGAGGAAGCGCATGCTGCCATCGCCACCGAAGGCGACGGTATGGATGCGCACGCCCTCGGCACGCGCCACTTCCGCCGCACGCAAGGGCTCCAGCACGCCGGCGTTGCTGACACCGTCGGTCAGCAGGATCAGCACGCGCTGCCCTTCGGGCTGGCTGCGCAGGCGCTTCACCGCCAGGCCGATCGCATCGCCGATGGCCGTCTCGCGCCCGGCCAGGCCCACCACGCTGTCGCGCAGTTGATCGCGCACGCTGGCCAGATCGGCGGTGAGCGGCGTCAACGTGTAGGCGCGGTCACCGAAGATCAGCAGGCCGATGCGATCGCCGGCACGGCGGTCGAGGAAATCGGCCAGCACCGCCTTGGCGGCGGTGAGGCGATCCACCGCCTGGCCGCCCAGCACCATGTCGCCCTCGCCCATGCTGCCGGACACGTCCATCGCCAGCATCATCTGCCGGCCCTGCTGCGGCGGCGTGATGGCTTCGCCCAGCTGCTGCGGGCGCGCAAGCGCGATGCACAGCGCGCACCAGCCCAGCCACAACAGCAGCGTGCGCAGCCACGACACATCGACGCGACCGCCACCGGACAATGCCTCCAGTTCGCTTGCCGCATACGGTACGCGCAATGCGGCGCCCGGGTCGGCACGACGCTTCCACCAATGCATCAGCAATGGCAGCGGCAAGGCCAGCAGCGCCAGCGGCCACGCCAGTTGCAGGTCCGGCCACGGCCAGTAACTTGCCAGCAGGTTCATCGGCGGCGCTCCAGCAGCATCGCCAGGTAACGCTCGCGTGCCCAGCTGCGCACGGCCGCCACTTCGCCGGCATCCACATGCGGCCGATAGGCACCTTCGGCCAGCAGGCTGCGCCGGGCCTCGGGCAAGGTTCCCTGCGGGTCCACGCGCTGCCACCAGGCCGCATCGCGCAGGGTTTCACTGCCCGGCTGTGCCTGCCGTGCGGCACGCCGCAGCAGTCCCGCGATGGCCGCCAGTTCGGCAGCGGCATCGGAGGCGACAGCACGTTCCTGATCGAACAGCTGCAACCAGCGCTGGCGACGACGGCGGCGTCGCCACCCGATGAACGCGGCCACCATCAGCAGCAGCACGAGCGCGGCGCCGATCATCAGATAGCCCGGTGCCGGTGGCCACCATGACGGTGCCGGTGGCAGCTGCACGTCACGCAACGGCAGGGCGGTGCTCATGCCGGCACCTCGGTCGGTGACGGCGCCAGCCAGGCGTCGCTGGGCGCGTCGGTGGCCAGCACCTGCACGTCAACACGGCGCGCACCGAGCAGGCGCCGCAGCTCCTGCAGGGGGTCGACGAAGTGGGCCTGCCAGTGAGCCTGCACATCACTGCGGCGCAGGTCCAGGCCGACGCGTTGCTGCGCGGTCTGGAACTGCAGCGCGGCCGACGGCGGCTGCAGCTCCAGTGGATCGACCAGCAGAATCAGGCTGAGGTCATGATGCTGCGCCAGCGCGCTCCAGCGCGCCGGCGGAATACGGATGGCCTGCTGCGGATCGGCCAGCACCAGCATGCGCGCGCCTGGGCGCAACACGCGCCCCGCATGGTCCAGCGCGCGCTCCAGGCCGAGATCATCAGCAGGCGGCTGCGCGTACCAGCGGGTCAGCGCATCAAGCACGCGCAGCACCCCGCGCGGTCCAGCGGCGGGCGCGATCGGCGGCTCACGGTCGCTGCCACGCAACGCACCGACACGGTCGCCGCGACGCTGCGCCGACCACGCGGCGACGGCGCCGGCACGCGCGGCCTGTACCGACTTGAAGCGCACGCGGGTGCCGAAATACAGCGCTGCCGACGTGTCGGCAACGATCAGGCTGACCCGTTCGCGCTCGGCCTGGAACAGCTTGGTATGGGCGCGACCGGTGCGGGCGGTGACACGCCAGTCGATATGGCGCGCGTCATCACCGGCCACGTACTCGCGCGACTCGGCGTACTCCATGCCACGTCCACGCAGTGGCGACGGCGCCTGCCCGGCGTTGCCGGCGCGGCCACGGCGCGGCGGTGGCGGACGCTGCGCCAGCCGGCGCAGCGCCACCAGCTCGGCCAGGTGCGGACGCAGCCCATCTCCGTCGCTGACGGTGGTGGCATGTTGCTGGGATGGATCGGACATGCGCAGGCTCAGGGTGCCGGCACCCGGGCCAACAGCTCCTGCACCAGGCGCTCGCCATCCCAGCCTTCGGCGGTTGCCTCGTAGCTGGGCAGCACGCGATGGCGCAGCACATCGGCCGCGACGGCACGTACATCATCCGGAGTGACGAAGTCGCGGCCGGCCAGCCAGGCGCGTGCGCGCGCACAGCGCTCCAGCGCGATGGAGCCACGCGGGCTGGCGCCCCAGGCGATGCGGCGACCCAGTCCGGCGTCATAGCGCGACGGGTCGCGCGAGGCCAGCACCAGCTCGATCAGGTAGCGCTCCAGCGCCGGCGCCATGTGCAGGTCGAGCACTTCGCGGCGGGCATCGAAGACATCCTGCATCGACACCTTGTCCGGCGCCGGCGCGGCTTCGCCCAGTGCACCACGGGCGCGCTCGCGGGCCAGCCGCAGGATTTCCGATTCGGCTGCCTGGTCCGGATAGCCGATGCGCACATGCATCAGGAAGCGGTCCAGCTGCGCCTCCGGCAGCGGGAAGGTGCCTTCCTGCTCGATCGGGTTCTGCGTGGCCATCACCAGGAACAGGGGCGGCAGCGCATAGGTATGGCGACCCACCGTGACCTGTCGCTCGCCCATGGCCTCCAGCAGCGCCGACTGCACCTTGGCCGGCGCACGGTTGATTTCGTCGGCCAGCAGGATCGGATGGAAGATCGGGCCGGGCACGAACTCGAAGCGCCCTTCCTGCGGGCGCCAGATTTCGGTGCCGGTCAGGTCGGCCGGCAACAGGTCGGGCGTGAACTGCACGCGGGCAAAGTCCGCCTCCAGGCGCGACGCCAATGCGCGGATCGCCGTGGTCTTGGCCAGGCCCGGTGCGCCCTCCACCAGTAGATGGCCATCGGCAAGCAGTGCGATCAACAGGCGTTCGACCAGTGCGGCCTGGCCAACGATCTCGGCCGAGAGCGCATCACGCAGCTGGGTGAATGCTGCATGCAGGCGGGAACTGGCCGGCGCGGGCGGCGGCGAGACGGTTTCGGGCATCGGCGGGGGCAGGTTCATGGGGGCCTTTGACCGGCGCGGGGCGGCACGGGTTCCCGACATCATCGCAGGGTGCCTTGCGATTGGCATCAAGAACGGCTGAACGGCCATCCACGCATGGCGTGGATCTACCAGAGCGCTCGACGCATGGCGTGGATCTACCGGAGCGCTCCACGCGTGGCGCGGTTCCATCGGCATGAACGAAGAAGGGCCGCACGTGGCGGCCCTTCTTCGTGTTGCGGGTACGCGGGCTCAGTTCTGCTTGGCCACGCGCAGCACCTTCGGGGTGACGAACACCAGCAGCTCAGCCTTATCCTTGCCGCGGCCGCGCTTCTTGAACAGGTTGCCCAGGAACGGCACATCGCCCAGGAACGGAACCTTGCTGATGCTGTTGCGGTCGGTGAACTCGTACACGCCACCGATGACCACGGTCTGCCCGTCTTCAACCAGCACGGCAGTGTTCACCTCGCGACGGTTGATCGACGGCACCGTGCCATAGCCTTCCAGCTGGATCAGCCGGTCCACTTCGTCCTTCTTCACCTGCATGTTGAGGAACACGCGGTTGTCGTTGGTGATGGTCGGGGTGACCTTCAGCTCCAGCACCACTTCCTTGAACTGGACGTTCGGCGTGGCGACGCCACCGGCGCCAGCACTGATGGTCACGTAGCCGATTTCCTTACCCTGCTTGATCAGGGCCTCGCGCTGGTTGGTGGTGACCACACGCGGGTTGGAGATCACTTCGCCACGCGATTCTTCCTGCATGGCCGACAACTCCACGTCCAGCAGGTAGCCGGCATTGAGGATCGACAGCGCCAGCGAGCCGGCCGGGTTGGTCGACGCCGCCGGCATGGCCCAGTTCAGGCCACGGGTGATCGCCGATCCGACCGGCACCGGTGCCGGGCCGACGCTGCCGCCGGCCAACCAGTCGCGGTATGCCTTCGAGTTCGCCGCATTCGCTTCCACCTGCGACTTGCGGGTCTCGGCGTTGGCTTCCAGATTGCCACTGAAGTAGGCGTTGTCACGGCTGCCACTGATGCCGAACCGCGCACCCAGTTCACGGGCGAACGTATCGGTGGCGATCACGATGCGGCTTTCAATCAGCACCTGGTCGACCGGACGGTCGATCACGCTGATCAGCTCGCGCATGCGTGCGATCTTCTTCGGGATGTCGCTGATCATCAGCGTGTTGGTGCGCTCGTCGGCAACGATGCGACCGCGCCCGGACAGGAAGCCACTTTCCTCCTGCGCCGAACCACCGCCACCACCACCGCCGCCACCGCCGCTACCACCGCCGATGCCCTTGGCTTCGGTCAGGGCTTTGAAGATCTGGGTGGCGCTGTGATAGTTGATCTGGACGTAGTCGGTAACCAGGTCTTCGCGGTTCTCGATGGCGATGCGCGCGTCTTCCTTCTCCTGCTCGAACTTCGCCAGTTCGGCCTGCGGAGCGACCCAGATGACGCTGCCGTCGCGGCGCTTGTCCAGGCCCTTGGCACGCAGCACGATGTCCAGCGCCTGGTCCCAGGGTACGTTGACCAGGCGCAGGGTCACATTGCCCTGCACCGAATCGGAGGCCACCACGTTGAGGTTGGATTCCTCGGCAATCAACTGCAGCACGGTGCGCACCGGCACGTCCTGGAAGTTGAAGGTCACCGGCTTGCCGCTGAAGCCGCGCTGGCCGACGGCCTTGGCAGCCTGGGTGACGCTGCCGGCGGTCACCGCACCGACAGCGGCCGGAGCCGGCCGCGGGCTGATCTCGACCACGTACTCGTTGCCACTCTGGTAGGCCAGCGATTCCACCGCGCCGCCCGTACTCAGCACCAGCTGGGTGCCGGCGCCGGACGGCTTGGCGTCGATGCGCTGCACCGGCGTGGCGAAGTCGACGACATTCATCGGCTTCTGCAGGTTGGCCGGCAGGCGGGCGTTGCCGACGTCGACCACCACGCTGTTGCCCTGCGTGCGCAGGTCAGGAATCGCGCCCTGGCCGTCGAACTGCACGATCAGGCGGCCCGCGCCATCGTCGCCGCGCTTGAAATCGATCTTGGCCACCGACAGGCCAGCCGGAGCGGCGGCCGGTGCAACAGTGGTGCCCACCGGCTTTTCCGCCGGTGCGGCGGCCAGCGCCGGAGCGCAGGCCAGCATCAGCGCGACTCCCAGCGCGCTGACACGGTTCAAGGTAGAGCGCCGGATGGGACGCAGCCCCTTGGCTTGGTGAAAGGTCATCGTGCTATCCCCAGTAAACGATCATTGATCTTCAAGCGAGAGCGTTGCCGGCCGTTCCAGCCAGCCACCCGCGCCATCCGGCACCAGTTCGATCAGCTCCACGCGGTCTTCGAAGACCGCCGTGACCCGCCCGTCGCTCTGACCCAGGTAACCGCCCGGGCGTACCCGGTAGGTCACCTTGTCCGGCCCCATCACCAGCGCCACGGTGCCGCCGCCGGTGCCGATGGTACCGACCATGTCCAGCGCGTCCAGCGGGAAGCCTTCCAGCGGCTCCTTGCGTCGGTTCGGATCCGGACGCATTCCGCCATTCCCCTGCGGATTGGTCCAGGCATCGGTGAACGGATCGCGCAGGCCCTGCGCGGAATACTCGAAGGTCTCGAACTGCTGCATCACAGGCAACGGTTCCAGCGGCTGTGCCGGCCGGGCGCGTTCACCCTCCACCCATTTTTCAAGGTTCGGTGCGTCACCGGGGGTACTGGTGACGCCACGGCCGCATGCCGACAGCAGCAGTACCGCAGCGACCAGCCCACCACGTGCAAGGAAGGAACGGATCACTTCTTGCCCTCCTTGCCGGCTTCAGCCTTCTGCTGTTCTTGGACCTCGGTCTCGTCGAGGTAGCGGTAGGTCTTCACCGTGCCGGACAACTCCAGGGCACCGGCACGCGCGCCACCGCCGGCCTTGTCAGCAGGCTTCAGGTTGATGTCGTGCATGGTCAGGATCACCACGCGCGGCAACGAGGCCACGCCACTGACGAAAGCGCCGAACTGGTGATAGCTGCCCACCATCTTCAGCTTGATCGGCTTCTCGGCGTAGAACTCCTTGATCTGCTCCTGCTCCGGCTCGAACAGCTGGCTGGTCAGCCCACTGGACAGCGCCGTCTGCGAGATGTCGATGATCAGGTCCGGCATTTCGGTCTTGCTCGGCAGCTGCCGCAGCATCTGCTGCAGGACCTGCTCCATCTGCGCCAGCTGCTGCTTCAGCGGCCCCAGGTTCACCGCGCGCTCCTGCTGTTTGGAGAACTCGGCACGCAGATCGCTTTCCTTCGATTCCAGACTGGCCAGCTCATCGCGCTTGCCGCTGATCAGCAGCATCCACGCCAGGAACATGATCACCAGTGCCAGCAGCGAGCAGAAGACGATCTTGGCCTTCTGCGGCCAGTTGCCGATGTCGTTGAAATCCAGGTTCTTCAGATCGATTTTCTGGCTCATGCGCGGTCCCCCTGCAACGGGGCGTGGGAGGCCTGCGGCGGCTGCGCCAGGCGGCTGCCTTCAGGCTTGGCCGGTGCCGGAGCCGGTGCGGCCGGTTGGTTCGGCTTGACCGGGGACGCAGGCGGTGCCGTGGCGGGTGCACTGCCCGGTGCGGCAGCCGGCGGGGCCGCCGCGGGCTCAGCGGCCGGGGCCGGGGCAGTCGCTTCCGGGCCAGCCGCAAGCGGAGCCACTGCGGGCGCCGCAGCCGGTGCAACCGCCACGCTGCCATCCGGGTTCAGGCCCGGCGTTCCGGTCTCTTCACTCTGCGCGGGCAACTTCACCGTGACCTTGAACGTGTACGGCAGCGCCTTGATGTCGGACACCGGGCCGGAAGCGTTCTTGTCCGCGGCGCTGGCCTGGATGATCGACAGTTCCGGATTGGTCATCCAGCCGGAGGTCTCCAGGTTGCGCATGTAGGCCGACACGCGTGCGTTGGACTGGGTGCGGCCTTCAAGGGTGAGCATGTCCCCCTCCTGCTGCAGCGCGGTCAACACCACGCCATCGGGGATGGTGCGCACCAGTGCGTCGAACAGGTGGACCATCTGCGAGCGCTTGGCCTGCAGTTCCTCGATCACCTTCTTGCGCGCCAGCAAGCGGTCCTTCTGCGCGTCAAGGCGGTCGATCTCCTTGTTCTGCTCCTTGACCTTTTCGATCTCGGTTTCCAGATAGGCATTGCGGTCCATCTGGCCGCTCACCTGGCGGTCGTAATAGAACCAGATCATCAACGACAGCAGCAGGCCACCGATCGCGGCCATGCCCAGCATTGCGTAGAACTCGCGCTGGCGCTGCTTGCGCCGCTCGGCGCGCCAGGGCAATAGATTGATGCGTGCCATCAGTCAAAGCTCCTCAGCGCCAGACCGGTCGCGATCATCAGCGCGGGGGCATCCTGGGCCAACGCATGCGCGTTCACCTTCGGGCCCAGGGTCATCTGTGCCAGCGGGTTGGCGACCACGGTCGGCACGCCCAGCTGTTCCTCGACCATCTCCGGCAGGCCACCCAGCACGGCACAGCCGCCGGCCAGCACGATGTGATCGACGCGATTGAACTCACTGCCGGCATAGAAGAACTGCAGCAGGCGGCTGATCTGCTGGACCGTGGCCTCCTTGAACGGCTCCAGCACTTCCATCTCATAGCTTTCCGGCAGCCCGCCCTGGCGCTTGGCCAGGCCGGCTTCCTCGTAGCTGAGGCCGTAGCGGCGCATGATCTCGTCGGTCAGCTGCTTGCCACCGAACACCTGTTCGCGGCTGTAGAGGCTACGGCCGCCGCGCAGGACATTGAGGGTGGTCATGGTGGCGCCGATGTCGACCAGCGCGACCACGCCGTCGATGGACACCGGCAGCTCGCTGGCGACCAGGGCATAGGCGTTCTCGACCGCGAAGGCCTCCACGTCCATCACCTTGGCCTGCAGGCCACCGAGTTCCAGCGCGGACTGGCGCAGCTCGACGTTCTCCGAACGCGACGCGGCCAGCAGCACCTGGACCATTTCCGGGTTGTTCGGGATGGCCCCGATAACCTCGAAATCCAGGTTCACTTCCTCGATCGGATACGGAATGTAGTTGACCGCTTCCAGCTCGATCTGGGCTTCCATGTCGTTTTCGTCCAGCTCGGCCGGCATCGGGATCACCTTGGTGATCACCGCCGAGCCGGCGACGGCCGCAGCGGCCAGCTTGGCCTTGCTGCCTGAACGACTCATCGCGCGGCGGATGGCCTCACCCACGGCCTCCACTTCCACGATGTTCTTCTCCACCACCGCATTCGGCGGAAGAGGTTCCACAGCATAGTGTTCCACACGGAAACGATTGCCGCTGCGGGACAGCTGCAAAAGCTTTACCGCAGTCGAACTGATGTCGACGCCTACAAGCGGCGACTGACTTTTTGGGATGAGCCCCACGGTTTCTCCCCTGCCGACGGGCACTTGGACGCAAGACCTGCGCCCGAGCATTAATAACGTATTCTTAGCAAATGGCAACGGTCCTGCTGTGAAGTCCCTCACGGATTCACTCTGCAGCCCCTGACTGTTCCCCTTGCGCTCCCCGGTGCCGGCCCCAGCCGCCACCTTGCGTAATCTATACTCTGCGACCACGAAATTCGCAATCGGAATCTGAACCCGATGACTCGACTCCGCCGCTGGCTGCGCTGGATCTTCCTGATTGTCCTGGTCCTGGCGCTGATCGGCGCGGCCGCCGTGGGCGGTCTGTACTACGCTGTGTCCTCCAAGCTTCCCGACGTGCAGACCCTGCGCGACGTGGAAATGCAGGAGCCCATGTACGTCTATGCCGCCGACGGCAAGCTGATGGCCGTGTTCGGCGAGACCCGCCGCACCCCCATCACCATGAAGGACGTGCCCGAGCGCCTGAAGCAGGCGTTCCTGGCGACCGAGGATGCCCGCTTCTATGAGCACGGCGGCGTCGACTACATGGGCATCGGCCGCGCGGTGTGGCTGCTGGCCACCACCAACGACAAGCGCGTGCCGGGTGGCTCCACCATCACCCAGCAGGTCGCCCGCCAGTTCTTCCTCAGCTCCGAGTACAGCTACACCCGCAAGCTGGCCGAGATCCTGCTGGCGCGGAAGATCGAGTCCGAGCTGAGCAAGGACGAGATCTTCGAGCTGTACCTGAACAAGAGTTTCTTCGGCAACCGCGCCTACGGTGTGGCCGCCGCCGCCGAGTTCTATTACGGCAAGAAGCTGAACGAGCTGAACCTGGACGAGATGGCCTCGCTGGCCGGCATCCCCAAGTTCCCGTCCTCGGGCAACCCGATCTCCAACCCGGAACGTGCCCGCCAGCGCCGCGACAATTATGTGCTGCAGCGCATGGCCGACCTGAAGTTCGTCAGCCAGGCCGAGGCCGATGCGGCCAAGGCGGTGCCGATGCACGCCAGCGCGCATGAGCCGCCGGTGCAGGTCGATGCGCCGTACGTGGCCGAGCTGGTGCGCCAGGAAATGATCGCCCGCTTCGGCGGCGATGTGGTCAACAAGGGTTACCACGTCACCACCACCATCGACTCGACCCTGCAGACCGCGGCCAACCTGGCCATCCGCGATGGACTGCTGCTGTACGACCATCGCCACGGCTGGCATGGCGTGGAGAAGCAGGTACCGCTGGGTGCCGCTGACGATACCGCCGCGCTGGCCGAACACCTGCGTGGCATGTTCGGCCAGGCCGGCCTGCTGCCGGCCATCGTCGCCAGCACCGGTGCCGATGGCAGCGCCACCGTGGTGCTGGCCAACCGCAGCGAGATCGTGCTGCCGGCCGGTGCTGCCAAGTGGACCAACAAGACCCCGGGCAAGCTGGTGCAGCGCGGTGACATCGTGCGCGTGCGTGCCGGTGCCAAGGACGGCGAATGGCTGCTGGACCAGCTCCCGCGCGGCCAGTCCGCCCTGGTCTCGCTGGATGCCCACAGCGGCGCACTGAAGGCGCTGGTCGGTGGCTTCAGCTTCTCCGGCAACAAGTTCAACCGTGCCACCCAGGCCCGTCGCCAGCCGGGTTCGAGCTTCAAGCCGTTCGTGTACGCGGCCGCTTTCGACAAGGGCTACAACCCGGCCTCGATCGTGCTCGACGCGCCGGTCGTGTTCCGCGACCGCCGCGGCAAGACCTGGGCCCCGCAGAACGACGGCGGCGGCTTCCGTGGCCCGATGCGCCTGCGCGAAGCGCTGGTGCAGTCGCGCAACCTGGTGTCGGTGCGCCTGCTTGACGGCATGGGCGTGGACTACGCGCGCAAGTACATCAGCGAATTTGGTTTCGCCGAATCGGAACTGCCGCCGAACTTGTCGATGTCGCTGGGCACCGCCTCGTTGACCCCGCTGTCGGTGGCCCGTGGCTACGCCGTGTTCGCCAATGGCGGTTCGCGCGTGGACACCTGGCTGATCGACCAGGTCAACGACCGCGACGGCAACCTGGTGTTCAAGGAAAACCCGGCGCTGGCCTGCCGCGAGTGCGCCGGCAGCAGCGACCAGCCGGTCAACCAGGTCGTGGACGGCTTCAACTTCGGTGCCCCCGCGCCGAAGGTCGACCCGGCCGCCGCGGCCAAGGCCGAAGCCAAGACCGAAACCGCCGCCGTACCGGCCAACCCGGATGCGCGTACCGCCCCACGTGCGATCGATGCCCGCACCGCCTACCAGCTGGTGTCGATGATGCGCGACGTGGTCCAGCGCGGTACCGGCGTGCAGGCCAAGGTGCTCGG
Organism: Stenotrophomonas maltophilia; assembly: GCF_047497515.2. Taxonomy (GTDB): domain Bacteria; phylum Pseudomonadota; class Gammaproteobacteria; order Xanthomonadales; family Xanthomonadaceae; genus Stenotrophomonas. Next base: position 13,736 of record NZ_JAXAXL020000025.1, on the reverse strand, counting down.
CCGTGAGGACGTGGGCGGCAAGACCGGCTCCACCAACGACCACCGCGACGCCTGGTTCTCCGGCTTCGGCGGCCCGTACGTGACCACCGTGTGGGTCGGCCGCGACGACTTCCGCTCGCTGGGTTACCGCGAATACGGTGGCAAGGCCGCCCTGCCGATCTGGATCGACTACATGCGCACCGCGCTGAAGGATACCCCGATCGCGCAGAACGACCCGCCCAGCGGCATGGTCCAGGCCACCCTCAATGGTGCGACCGAGTGGGTGAAGGTGGAAGACATGGACCGCCTGACCGACTACGACCTGAACCTCAATACGCCGCAGGCCGACGCCGCCGCGTTCGATATCTTCTGAGGAAGGGTCCGCGTGGGTGCCGAGCAAGGTCGGCACCTACCAGAGCGTTGGTGGGTGCCAACCTTGGTTGACACCTCCCCGAAATACCCACGCAGATGTCACATCGGTGCGCTAGTCTGTAGCCAGGTCGCAACAGGAGTCATCGCATGCATCGCGCGCGCCAGCATGCTGCCAGCCAGACCCGCGAGCGGCGTCACCGCCTCGCCCACGAAGCCGCCCGCCTGATGGCCGAAGGCGGCATCCGCGACTACCACCAGGCCAAGTTGAAGGCCGCCAGCCGGCTGGGCATCCACGACGATGCTTCCCTGCCCCGCAACACCGAGATCGAAGACGCGCTGCGCGAGTACCAGCGGCTGTTCTCCGGGTCACAGCACGGCAATGAACTGCAGCGCCGGCGCGAGGCTGCAATGCGTGCACTGGAATTCCTGCACGGCTTCGCGCCGCGCCTGGCCGGCCCGGTGCTGGACGGCACCGCCGACGCCAACAGCCCCGTGCAGCTGCACCTGCACAGCGACGACCCGGAGGCCGTGCACCGCTTCCTGGACGAGCACGGTATTCCTGCCGAATCGCGCACGCGCCGCCTGCGCATGGACCGTGAGCGCAGCCTGGACGTACCGGTCTGGGTGTTCAGTGCCGAAGAGCTGACCTTCGACCTGGCGGTGCTGCCCTATGACGCCCTGCGCCAGGCACCGCTGTCGCCGGTGGATGAGAAGCCGATGCGGCGCGCATCCGTGGCGCAGCTGCGGCAGGTACTGGCCGAGGCCGAAATCACCGCGTACGTCGGCAGGTAACCGCGAAGGGTGCTGGTAGGTGCGGCGCTCGCCCTGGGTGGGTGTCGCGCTCGCGCTGGGTGGGTGTCGCGCTCGCGCTGGGTGGGTGCGGACCGTTGGTCCGCACAATGCTCCCAGCTGCGTGGATGCCGGAAGAAAGAGCAACCGAGCCCAGGCTCGGCACTACAGTGGCGCCCCCATGCCGCGCGCCGGCTCGGGGTCACTCAACCACGCCGCCAGCCACGGCAGCGGGGCGCGCTTGGGATACTCGGTCATCATCCGCGCATGCATGGCCTGCAGATCATTCAACAGCCACGTCTGGTAGTAGATATCGTTGAAGGGATCCGACCATCCACTCTTCACCCGTTGCCGATCACTGCTTTCCAGGCTCGGTACCAGATCGTGGGGCCCATCAAGAATTCCCTGCAGCGCCCGGTTGATCGCCGCGTTCTCCCGCGCGGCCTCACGCAGCGACGCGATGCGCTCCACCACCCGTGTACACCGGTAGGGTGCACAGCCATCCGTAGCCTCGATGTACTCGGCGATATCGGTCAGCATGTGCGCCTTCAAGCGCCAGACCACTTCGCTTTCCAGCGTCTGTCGCACCCGGATCGTCCGTTGCGCACTGCCGCGGATCTCCTCGGCCGTAGTGAACTCCTCGCCCGGCGGGTTGCCACCGTGGCGCACCAGCACGATGCGGTGGATCGCCTCGTGGGTGACGCCTTCCAACCGCAGCGCCGCCGCCTGCGGATGCACGCGCGGCGGTGGCACGTGGGTGAACCGCCAGTAGTACCAGAGCAGCACGACCATCCCTGACAGGCACAGCACGGTGGTCAGCGTCCAGGCATCCAGGTGGCGGGTGTAATAGCGATACCGCGCGCGCCACAGATAGAAGCTGCGGTAGCTCAGCCATCGGCTTACCCGACTGTACATTGCCATCTCCTCGGCCAGCGCCCCGGCGCGGCGGGGCTCGTTACGCGCACCACGCCGGGGCTCCACGGCTTACCAGCCGATACCCACACCCACGCCCACGCTGCGCTCACCGCTGTTGGTGAAGGCACCATTGAGGCTGAAGGTGGCCGAACCCTTGTCGTTCAACACACGCTGGTAACCCACCGCCATCGCCGATTCGCCCTCGGCATAGCCCACGCCCGCACCGAGGCGGTTGTAGGTGGCCAGGCCGGCGGTGTTCATCGCCATCGCGGTCTGCGCGCTGCTCATCGCCGCCATGCGGTTGAAGCGCTTGTCCATCTTGTTCAAGCGTGCATCCACTTCGCGGGCGATGCCATCGCTGTAGTCGTTGGCGCGGGCCAGCATCTTCTCCAGCTCGGCGGTGTCGACCTGCGGTTTCGGCGATTCCGGCGCTTCAGCCTTGGGTTGCGGCGCGGGCGAGGACTTCGGTGCGTTGCCGGTATCGGCGACGACCTTGTCGTCCTGCGTGGCGGGCGGCGTGGGTGCCGCTGCCTCCTGCTCGGTGGATGCCAGCGCCATGGCACGCGACTGTGGCGTCGGGCCCTGGCCGTCTACACGCTGCTCCAGCCCATCGATGCGGCCGTTGAGCTGCTGCTGCACCGCGTGCAGCTGGCCACCGTTGACCGCCTCGCGGCTGCCGGCGGCAATCAGGCCGTTGGCCACGTTGGAGATGACCATGCCCTGCGCACCGGCGAGGGTGAGCTGGTTGAAGCCATCGGCACGGGCGGTGGCGGTGTCCTGGAAGATGGAACGGAGCTGGCCTTCCATGCCGTCGACGCGGGAGGTGGTGCGGAGGACGGCGCCATCGAGCGTGGTCAACGCGTCGTTGAGCGTGGACTGGGTGCTGCCCTGCACGTTGAACTGCGGGCCGATGATGTTGCCATCGGAGTCCACCTCGGCACCGAAGCCAGAAAGTGCGCTGCGGAGCTGGCCGACTGTTGCAGCGTTGTGGTTAAGAGTGCCGCTGGCAAGGTGAACGAGCCGGCGGTTCATTGCCGTGGAGCCGAAGGACACAGTATTCGACTCCTCAGCAATAGAACCTGCGCCAACCGCAACTGCCTCTACCGCCCCCTTCCTCACAATGCTGCCAGCGCCGAGTGCCACGCCTTCATACTCGTCTACAACGGAAAAAACGCCCAGCGCGAAGCCTCTCTCTGCATTGACGCCGACGTCCGCTGCACGCCCCAATGCGACGGAGTTCTTTCCAGAAGCCTTTGCCCAGGAACCTAGAGCAACGCCACCTTCGGACTGCAATGAAGCCTCGGCGTTTCTACCTATAGCAACTCCCGCCAAGCCCGCTGCAGCAGCGTTCCGCGAGCCCTCCGGCAACCAGCCGAAAGCAGAGTCTCCGGCTCTGTCCTCAATGACATTCAATCGCAGGTTGGTCGAATGCAACTGGCTACCACGTACTGCATCTGAGCTATCGGTGGTGAGCCGCGCATCGGCCACGCCGGTCAGGCGAGCACCGTCGAAATCGATCGTGTTCCCTGCATGCGATGCGGCGAACTCACGCAACTGTTCAGAGCCCCTATCTCGTTGCAACGCATCCAACTCACTACGGTTTCGCTCGATCTTCTGCTCCGCAGCGAACAGCTGATTACCCGTGACTGCGTCGCGACTGCCCGCTGCGATCCGACCATCAGCCAGATTGGTGAGCAAGGCACCATTGAGACCGGCCAGCGCAACGGTGTTGATACCGTTGGACTGAACGCCAACCCGCTCCTGGAAGATTGAGCGAAGCTCACCTTCGACGCCATCCATGCGGGAAGTGCTGCGGACTACCGCGTTATCCAGAACAGTCAGGGCGTCGCCCACCGTACGCTGACGGGTATTCTGTACTGTGTAGGTAGGGGCAATCACGTTGCCGTTGGCGTCGAGCTTGGCACCGCCGCCGAGAGTAGCGAGACTGTCGTTCAACTGGCCGACGGTGGTGGCGTTGTGGTCGGCGGTGCCGCGGGCAATGTGAACAAGCCGGCGCTCAAGTCCGATTGTGCCAAAGGACGCAGTGCGAGCTTCGTCCGCCACAGCACCAGCACCAATAGCGACTGAATTCACCGCACCGCGCTTCACTGAGCTGGCGGCACCAAGTGCCAGACCAGCAATCTCGTCGACAGCAGAACTTGCGCCGAGTGCGAAGCCAGACAGTGCATACTCAGTCACGCGCGCAGCGCGTCCCAATGCGACTGAATTCATGCCCGCCGCGTTGGTGAAACTACCCAGGGCCACCGCGCCCTCCGAGTTCAGCGATGCTTGAGCGGAATCGCCAATTGCAACTCCCACCAAGCCAGCGCGCGCAGCCACGCCTGGGCCACCGGCACCCACAGATGAGTACATGGACTGTGCCTCCACATCTGCAACCCTGGAAGCAACATCACTGGCAACGTCATGCGCGGCCTTCGCGCGCTCATCGGTAGCAAATAGCTGGCCGCCGTTAACAGCGTCCGCTCCGCCAGCGATCAATTCGCCATCTGCCAGGCCACTGATCCGACGCTTGCTACCTGTGCTGTTGCGCACGTCCACAATAGAGCCGGAATTCGCCCCACCCAATCGAACATTGCCCGTCGGAGCAGATTCGCTGACCAGGCCCTCCAACGTCGAGGCTTTCGCAAGTGCCTGAACCGCCTTGTCACTAGCCTCTTTCGCTGTAGATTCCGCGCCACGCGCAGCCTGATCTGTTGCGAAGAGCTGCGCACCTGTCACAGCTTCATTGCTGGTCGCGGTTAGGCTGCCATTGGCTACATTGACGATCTTTCGCTTGATGCTGGCGTTGCCTACCGACACCTGGTCCTGGGCGCTGGTCGTGGAACCCGAGCCAAGCGCAACCGAGCGCAGATGGCTGGCGGTGCTGCCATAACCCAGGGCCATTGCCCCGACCCCGCCGGAGGCATTGGCATTGCGACCAATGGCCAGCAGATCTTCCTGCGGTCCGGTCTTTGCCATGGTTCCGATGGCGATGCTGTGCTTGGAGGTAGCAGATTCGACGCCGGCACGATCGCCAATGGCGATGGCCCCCTCCGCCAATGCCTTGGCCGTGCGGCCCATCGCGGTTGCAGCCGTTCCGCTGGCCTCGGTGTAAATGCCGTTGGCCAATGCACCGGTGCCGGTGGCCTTGGCCTTGGTGGTATCACTACCAGCGGTGCCGTTGACCAGCAGATAGGACGAGGCCTTGACCTGGGCAACTGCTGAATCTGCAGCTGCCTTGGCGCCTGTCGCAGTTGCGTTGGTAGCGTAAAGCTGGTTGCCGGTTATAGCGTCCGAGCTTCCCTGCGCGACCAGTCCGTCGGACATGTTCACCAGCTTTCGCTTCTGTGTCGCGTTGCCAACGGAAACCTGATAGCTGCCATTTGTCTGGGCCTCATTGCCCAACGCCACGGATCCCTCGTGTACTGACTCAGCTCGATGCCCCAGCGCTACGGCCCCTCGCTCGCGGGTCTTGGCGCCGTATCCAATCGAGGTTGAGAAAGATCCTTCCGCGGAAGAGACATACCCAACCGCAGATGCCCCGATGCCAGATGCGCTTGCCATGTTCCCCAGAGCTGACGTGTAGATCTCCTTGGCCGCCGCGCCGTTACCCACGGCCACCGAACGATCCCCCAACGAGTTGGCACTGCGCCCCAACGCAACGCCGCCCAGCCCGGCAGCGGCGTAAGCACCAACAGCCACACCATCCGCCTTGTCTGCGGACGAGTAGGCACCTATCTTTACCGTCGTGTCGCTGAGACGCTTGTTCACAGCGTCGGCAATGCTCTTGGCGCTGTTGGCAGTATCCCGCACTCCATTCGCTGTATCGCGCGCGGTGTTTGCCGTATCTCGCGCGGTGTTAGCGGTGGACTGCGCAGTATTTGCGGTGCTTCTTGCAGTGTTGGCAATGCCTTCGACTGTCGAAACATTCCGGTTTGTATTGTTCAACTGGTTGACGTTGACCGCATCGTTACCGGACTGCCCCGCATCAACATTGGTGATGCGACGCCTTTGCCCGCTATTGCCCACCGAAACCGTTCTGGATTCGTAGGCTACGGAGTTCGCGCCGATAGCAACAGAATCCGTATACGCTGCACGCGCACCGCTACCGATCGCAATCGCATTGCCTGAGGTTGCCTGCGCATCATGACCAAGCGCGGTTGCACCCTTGCCGTTGGCGTACGAAGCTGTTCCCAACGCCGTGCCATGGCCGCCGTACGCTCTGGCGTTGTGGCCGATTGCCGTAGCATATCCGCCAGTGGTCTTTGCATAGTTGCCCAACCCCGTAGATTCGGTACCACTGATGTTTGCGCGCGAGCCGAGCGCCAGAACGTCGGCGCCACTGACGATCGCATCGGCGTAGTTTCCGCTCATCACGATCGCCAGCTGATCGTACCTGCCACGCGGTGCGATGGCCGATGCGACTGAATTCGGCGCGGCGAAGGAAAGCAGGGGGATCAACTCCTTCTGAACCCGCAATGTTCCGGCACTGGATTCCGAAGCCCGCTCCAGGTCATCCGTTTCATTGGCCGCAAAGGCGCCACCCGCCGTCGTCAGCAGAAGTGCAGACATCAGCACCCGCGTCTGTGCGGGCTTGCCGCGCGGCGAGCTCAGCTCACTGGCCACCACCCAGCACTGCCGGGTGGCATTCCAGATACGTCGATAGATGCGGTTCATTGAAGCTCCTTAACAACACAGGGAAAAATCGTCCCGCGCGGGTGCGCAGGTCAAAGAGAGGGAATGGACTCAGCCTGCCGACGCGGCGACGGTCTGCACGTGCTCGCGGTAGCCGTCGCGGGTAAGGCGATAGCGCAGCTGCAGGGTGCTGCCGGGCTTGGGTTGGAACGGAAGTTCCAGCGCGGCATCGGGGTACAGGCTGTGCGAGACGTCGTGGGCGGTGCAGGCGCCGGCACTGCTGCACTCGGCCACGGTGGTGATGCCCACGCGCAGCGTGCCGGTGTTGTGCAGGGTGTTGCCCTGCAGGCTCAGCGCCACCTCGCCATCGGCGGGCAACACGTTCACCAGGGCACCCCAGACCAGGCTGACGCCCACGTTGGCCTGCGATCCGCCCTCGCCTTCGCTTTCGATCTCCTCCGGCCCGCGTACACCCTCGAAATAGATGCGGTAGGCGGTTTCCTTCTCCACGCTCTGCAGCGGGATCAGGCGGATCAGGCGATTGCCGCCGCCCGACAGCGCGAACTTGCCTGGGGTGATGGTGATGGCGGCCTGATGCGGCTCCACCTCGACCTCGCGCTCGTTCTCACTGGCCGGGTTGTCGATGCGCCGCAGCGCGGCCTGCACGTATTGCGGCTGGGTGGACTGCGAATACACGCGGATCTGCGCGCTGCGCTTGCCTTCAATCGAGGTGCGCATGGGATGGATGGTCAGGTTGGCCTGGGCCGGTAGTGCAACCAGCAGGACCAATGGCAGCAGGGAGAGAGCGATCTTTTTCATGGGAGGTTCCGTGGAGGAGATCAGGGGCGGGCCGCGGGCACGCGCAGTTCGACCTTCAGTTCGCCGCTATAGACGCCCTGGCGCTTGCTGGTGGAAGGAAATTGCGGCGTGAGCAGGGTCAACGGCGTGGGCACGCAGTACACCGGCTGGTCGAGCTTGGGCAGCTTGACCAGCCGCAGCGCGGCGCTGTCGACACCGTGCAGTTGCTCCTCCACACCGTTGCGCATACGCCGCTTGTTGCCGGCGTAGTCGAGCAGCACGTCGAAGTCCACGCGCTCGCTCTCGTCGCCAGTGGTATCCGGATGCCAGACCGAGAAGCCATCACCACCGGATGGGTGTGGGCCGGCGTCGCGCACGGTGACGCCCAGGTACTCGCTGCTGGAGCCGACACCGTCGTACAGGCACATATCGACGTCCTTGCGTCCACCGATCATCTTGGCGATCGGGTCGTAGCGCAGATCCAGGTTGACGTGGGCGTTGCCGTACTCGAACGCCGGCAGGTAGATCAAGGCCGCGTCGTGATCGGTGACCGTGAAATCGAAGTTGAAGACATAGGTGGCGAGGTGCTCTGCGGGCGGGCGACGCAGGCGGAGTTCGAGCGTTCCCTTCCAATGGCCCGCTGTCAGCTTCGACAGATCAGCCGCGCGCAGTGCGAGTGATTTGCCAGTTCCTGCGGGCACAGGATCACAAGTCGGGCTGACAGAGGAAGATATTCCAAATGTGCCTGGCGCCCAGTAGCCGAGAGAGCAAGCGTTGCTGGAGTCTGCGCGGTAGAGGGCGGCGGTTGCGTCCGCATTGATCAACAAACCGGTGCGCGCATCCTCGAACCTTATCGATATCGGCGTCGTCTGGTATGCGAGTGCAGCAAGCATGTCCTCCACCGGGCACCGGCCCGTCGACGTATCCGTCGCCGATGCACACACCATGTACAACTCGCCATAGCGCTTGCTCAGATCCGTGTCGTAAGCCAGCAGCGTGCGTGGCGCCCACAACTCGATATCAGCAGGAACCGAGGATCGATCCCAGCTCATCACCACATCCTGTGTGAACATCCCACGCGGCGGGTCCGTCTGCGGCGGCTGTTGCGCCCACACCCTCGGAACCACCACAACCAACGCACTCACCACCATCCAAGCAAACACCACACGCCGTTTCATGGCGTTTCTCCTGTAGCAGCGGTCTGCGGTACAACCGCGATCAAGGACTGTTCCTGCAGCAGCCGGGTCACCCGTGCCTGCTGGCGGATCTCCGCCGGCAGCTGCGCCACCGCAAGCGGCTCGCACTGCACTGCGCCCACCAGCAGCACCACGCTGCGGCGTTCGCGCACCTGCAGCGGGCATTGCAGCAGGCGGTCGTCCTGCAGCAGGTAGAGGGTCTTTTCCCTGCGCGGGAAGTCGGCCACGAAGCCGCCGTTGGCACTGGTGCCGGCGACCGGTGCGTTGAGGATGCGCGCGCCGCCCAGTGGCAGGCCGGCGACATCGCGCGCACTGCCGACGAAGGTGTAGGTCACTTCAATCGGCACCGGCATGCGAACCAGCCGACCCGGCGACAGGAACAGCGGGCGCATGCCGGACACGCCGCTCACCCGCACCGAGGCGATGCCGTCCACGGTGCTCGCGTCCTGCAGGTCGGCACGGTGCGACTGGTAGGCCTGCAGCGGCATCAGCCGGCGCTCGCCCAGGTTCAGGCGCTGGCGGCGCGAGCCCCCCACCTGCAGTTCGGCAGCCACGCCACGCAGGTCGAAATCGTCGGTGTCGTCCACCTGCACGGCCAGGCCGGCGTCGGCGGTGGCTCCGCCGCCCCAGTAGAGACCGCGACGGCTCAGCGCGAAGCTGGAGGCATGGTTGGCGCTGTAGGAAAACTCGCTGCGTCCCGGCTGGCGATAACCACCGACGGTGATGCCGGTCTGGCCCCAGGGGTTCTGCAGCTGGCCGCCCACGGTCGCGCTGTAGCGTTCAGTGTTGGTGGCGCGCAGTTCGGCATTGGCTTCGCGGTAGGTGGCATCCACCTCCTGCCGCAGGCTCTGCGCCACGCTGTAGGTCACGTCCGGGCGCTGGTGTTCGGGTTGGCGCGCATCCACGGCGTAGCGGCGCTGCGAGCTGCCGCGCTCGCCGTTCTGCAGGCGGCTCAGGGCGAAGCTGATAAACACGCCCCTGTCGCGGCTGGAGGACGTGTTGGTGTTGCCGTCGTTGTGCTGCTGCCATACGCCGGCACGGCTGGACACGCTGAACTCACCCCAGCGGTCGGTACGGCTATAGCTGGCCTGCCACGTGCGGCTGCGCTGGGCTTCGCGGCGCGGGCGCAGCGGGTCGGGCGGCAGCCATGGCAGCAGGCCCTCCAGGGGATCTTCGTCAAAGCCGGGCAACGCCTGCGCGGGGCGCCAGGTCTGGCGGCGCGTATAGCCCACGTAGGCACTGCCGCCGGCCAACGGCAGCGACATCGAGCCGCTGAGCGAGTCGCTGCAACCCAGGCGGTCCCGGCTGTCATCCTGGAAGCGGCAGGCATTGCCGCGCATGCGCTGCTGGTACAGATTCCACGACGCACGCCGGCGATACGACAGTTGATGCTGCTGGCCGCTGCTGCCATCGCTGCCGCGCAGCACGCTGAAGGCGCCGCGCAGATCCTGGGTCGCGAACTGGCGGCGCACGTCCAGGCGCAGTTCGCCATAGCTGAAACCGGCGATGTCGGCCACGCCTGCCGTCAGCGCCAGGTCGCGCGCCAGAGGCAAGCGGACACCTGCCTGCAGCGCGTGCTCGCCGTCACCGCTGCGGCTGCGGCGCTCGTCGCGCTGCCCGCCCTGCACGAACCACTGCAGGCGCGTATCGGTCCAGTCGCCGCCCTTGTCGAACGGGGCATCCTCGCTACGCACCAGCACGCCGTCTTCGTAGATGCGCAGGGTGACGTTGTAGCTGCCCATCGGGAAACTGCGGGTATCCAGCTGGTTGACGCCGGCCTGCAGATAGAAGGTCTGCAGCAGCCGCTCGCCCTCGAAGGCATCCACGCGCGCATCGCGTGCCAGCAGCACGGTGAGCGGCGAGGCTTGCATCGCACCGTCGGCGTCCACATAGGCGTAGGTGGTGCCGGCACGCACACCACGGAAGCGGTCCAGCGGCAGCATGCCGAACGCAAAGGTGCCGCCCTGCGTGCTGGACAGGTTGCGCCGGTCCATCAGGCCGATCTGCAGGTAGTGCTCCTGGCCGAGGTCGTGGCGGTAGTACGCGCTGTCCAGCTGGAAATCATCGCGGCTGCCGCTGCGGCGGTAGTGCTGGCGGTTGTAGTTCCACTCACCCGCCACATGGCCGCGCTTGAACAGGCCCAGCGTGCCCGCACCCTGCGCACTCAATGATTGATAGTCGCGCCCGCCGCTGATGTTGAAGGTCTGCCGATGCAGCCAGGCGTTCTCCGCGTTGGCGGTGACGTTGTGGAAACGATGCGCATCCGGTGTCTGGCCAGGAATCCACTGCTGGGCAATGAACAGGCGCAGCACGCCTTCGCCTTCGTCATACAGCGCGCGCACAGACGCGGGATCTTCCGGCGGTGCCATGTAGCCGCAGCCGGCCGCAGCGCCGCCAAAGCGGCATGCCAGGTGGCTGTTGCGGGGCATCGGCTGCGACAGCGCCGGCAGCAAGGCGGCCTGCGCTTCCGCGGAAAGGCCCAGCGCCTGGGCCACACGCTGTGGCTCCAGCAGCTGCACCTCGTCCAGCGTCACCCGCACCGGCGACAGCCCGGCCGATTGGCCAAACAGGCTGACATCCAGCTGCTCGGTCTGGCCTTCCACCAGATCTTCAAAGCCAGCGGGGACGCTGCGGGCGTGGGCGAGCATTGGCGCCAACGCCAAGGCGAGCGCCATCGCCAGCCGGGTCACGGCGGGTGCGGGAGAATTCATTCGGGGCAATCGCGTTGGAAGGCCGGCCCGTGCTGACGGGCCGGCGGGGACTACTTACGGGGTGCCGGTCTTCTGGGCCATCACGATGGCGACCATGCCGTTGTATGTGCCAGCGGCGAGGGGGCCCGGGGTGGTCTGCGTGATCTTCAGGTCCAGCGGCTTGGATACACCTGGGATTGCGCCGTCAAAAAGATCGGCAGCCTTGAAGTCCTGGCTAGCCGTGGTCAGCTCGACGTCGTCCAGGCTGACAGTCATCGGCTCCGGCTTGGCACCGGGAAAGCCCAGCGTCGGCACCAGCTCCAGCGCAGTACGCAGGCTGACTTCAATATCCTTGTCTTCGTCGTTGGTGAAGATGCGCGTCGCCAGCTTCCACTCCTGCAGGCCACCGACACGTCCGCCAGTGCCGGTCAATTCGGGGTGGTAGTTCAAGGTAATCGTATCCGGCAGCGCAGTGCCGTCTTCCTGCTGGAAGGCGAGTGTGGAATCGACATTGGCATAGACTGAGATGCGGGTTTCCACTGCCTGTGCAGACAGTGAAGCGGTGGCCAGCGCTGCAGCGAGCGCGACTTTCTTGATGATGACGTTCATGGGGCGTGTCTCTCTCGGACAGGAAACGTGAAAGCTCCCCTCTCCGCAAAGGCGAGGGAAGCGCCGCCCGCGGAGGTGGATGCGGGCGACGGAGAGAATGTTAGGAATCCATTGCCCCACAAACCATTCAAGCATTCCTAAAACGCTGAACGCTGATCAGGATTTTTGAAGCCGCTCAAGGTTTGGGAATTACTCAATATCTCTCAAGCTGTTTTTGCAACATTTCTCATTGCTCTGCGCAAACATCATGAAACGCCTGGTCCAGAATGGCTCAGGCCGCCTTGCGGCGGCCTGAGAGTTCACGTGCTACGCAATCATCAGAAGAAGATCGCGTACAGGATCAGCAGCGGGATCGGAACGCCCAGCAGCCATAGCAGCAACATCTTCATATCCGTTCTCCTGAAGCAATGGGAATTACAGGTCGCGGCGACGGCCGCCCCAAGTGGCGCTGAGGCTGGCGAAGAACGCGCCGATCAGCAGGGTGATGAACAGCCACAGTGCGGCGTACGCCGTCGCCTTGCGTGCATCGTCGGCGGCCTGCTTGGCCGTGGTCTTGGCCTTCTCCAGCGCCGCACGCATGCGTGTCTGCACGTCGGTCACGCGGGCCTGCGCTTCGGCTTCGCTCATGCCGGTTTCGCGGGCAATCAGCTGCGACAGGTACTGGGTATCGGCCGGGTCAAGGCCATCGCCCTGCAGGCTGTTGACGATGATGCGGTTCACTTCCGCACGCACCTCGCGGCGATCGCCGGCGGGGCCACCCGCCATCGGACGCGGCGGCGGCATTATGCCGGCCGGACGCGGACCTGCGTTCGGTGCGGCCGGCGGCGGCGGTGCGGCCGGATCGTTCATCGCACCCGGTGCCGGCGGCGTGCCCGGTGCCGGCGGTGCGCCTGCCTCCGGTGCGCCCGGCGCCGGGCGAGCCGCGCTGCGGAACAGCGAATCGACCCAATAGTTGAGGTCGCCTTCCTGCGCATTGCCTGCAGCGGCGGTGCCGGCTGCTGCGGTGACCACGCCTGCGGTCGAGGCCGCTGCACCCGCCGTGGCACCGGCGACCTTGGCGCCCGCACCCAGCACGCCACCGATGGCCGAGGTCAGCAGGCCGGCGGTGAGCAGCGTGGCCACGGCCCACGACACGAAGCCATGCGCGGTGTCGCGGAAGTAGGTTTCATCGCCGTGGATCAGCGTCCACTTGGTGCGCAGGCGACCGGCCAGGTAGCCACCCAGGCCCGACGCAGCCAGCGCGGTGAAGGTGAGCCAGGCGATGCTGGACCAGCCGAAGGTTTCCTTGCTGACCCCTTCGAACGACCACGGCGACACCGATGACAGGCCGAGGCCGACGCCAAGAATCAGCAGGATGAGGGACAGTGCAGCGGCGGCGACGGCACCGGCAAAGATCGCGCCCCAGGACACCGCGCTTTCGCTGGCGGGCGGAACGATGGGGGCGGTGACGACGGTGGCGACGTCGGGACCGAGCGGGCCGCGCTCGGGTGGATCGAATCGGGTACTCATGGGGTGGACGCTCCGTATCAAGTGCTGCGGGTGCAGCTGGCGTCCTGAGGCTGCGCGAGCGCTTGTGAAGCTGGTGAGACCCTTGAATCACGCGGTCTTGGCGCGACCTCGGTAGATCCACGCCACGCGTGGATGGTTCTTCGCGGATACCGTAGAGCGTGCCAACCAAGGTTGGCACCCACCAGGGGCAGGCTGCCGCGGTAGATCCACGCCATGCGTGGATGGTTCCAGGCAGATGCCGTAG
>NZ_JAXAXL020000024.1:36556-47180 GCF_047497515.2 Stenotrophomonas maltophilia | reverse complement strand
GCTGGTGATCCTCAACGCCCGCAAACGGGAAGCGGAGGCCCAGATGGCCTCCGCCTGACAAGACAGTTGCTACAGAGATTGTCGCAATCTGCACGCATTGACGGCTTTCGCCACGTCGCTGCAAACATTCGTACTTTTTCTATTTTCCAACTTTTCTCATTGGCAGCACGGGCGCTGCATGCAAATCATGTACGGCCACCGACAACGGGTGGCACGGGCTTCCAATCCCGTTAGTAGTGTCTGTTGGTTACGCTTGCCTGCCGGCGTCGCCCATCCCCTGTGGGTGGCGTCGGCAGGCATTCTGTCCGCGCATCTATGGCGGGCGGTGCGTGGGGGCCTCGTGCCCGCCGGCTTTTGCAGACGCTACCCGGTATTGGAACCACGCACCGTCCGCCGCCCTTGCTGTTAAGCAGGGCGGCTCCTTCGCGTAACGCATAAGGAAGCCACCATGAGCGCCAATCGCTACCCGTTCCTGTTCGCCACCCTGGGCGATCTTGCCAACCAGTTGCCCGCCGAGATTGCCGAGCCGCTGGAAACCACCCTCGCTGCAAACCCTGCCGCCAATGGCATTACCCTGCTGGATTGTCTGCAACGCATTCGCGAGGTGGAGGCAGCCGACGGCCAGCCCCTGCAGCGGAAAGGTCGTTCATCTGGCCAGTGCATGGCGCTGGCGCGCATCAACCGGGCCAATGCCGGGCTGACGGTGCTGCTGGAACTGCTGCATGCCAGCGAACGCGTGCGCGTGGATGGCGAAGAAGCGCAGCAGGTGGGCAACGACGTGCGCGAGGGCCTTTTGCTGGCATGCCGTGGGCTGTCGGAGTACGTGGATACGCAGGTCTACGTGGCCTGACCGACGCCACCGGGCTTCGGTAGAGTCGAGCTTGCTCGACTGCCTTGGCCAAGGCAGTCGAGCAAGCTCGACTCTACAAAGCGCGGCCTTCCCCCGCTCAGCGGTAATCCAGCGTCAGAATAGCCTGCCCGCTGATGCTGCCCGGCTGCAGGGCACCGCTGCTGCGGGCGTAACGCGCTTGCAGCGGCACGTCCTGCGCTCCGGCGGACGACGTGCCATGGCTCCATGTCTTGCGCAGCTCCACAGGCGTGCCACCGCGCAACAGTTCGATGCTGACACCCTTGGCGGTGCTGCCTGCTGTGGGCACCAGCCAGGTGCCCGTGTTACTGGCCTGGTTCGCATCGGTGATAGTGAAACTCAACGGAATGCCTGCCGAACTGCAGGTCATGCGCACGTTGAAGCCGGTCTCGTGTGCATGGCTGTCAGCCGCTGCCAGATCGGCCGCCTCGACATCCGGCAGCGACACCGGCGCATCGTTCAGGACACAGGACTCCACACGCATCGTCACCGATGCTGACAGCGTTGATTCGGCGCGCATGGCAAGCAGTGGGTGCTCAAGCACGTACTTCCCCAGTGGCGTGGAAGGCGCGTTGGCCATGCCGGCGCGTGCGACCACGCCGATGTAGGGTTGCGCGTACAGCTGGCCGCCACCACTGGTCCTGATGTGCAGCGCCTGCGGCTCGCCATCCTTCAGGGCAAACTGAAAGCCACCCGAGTTCGGCGAACGAACATGGAAGAAGTACAACGGCGAGGTAGCGCTGGTCTGGTAGGTCACGTAGGTCGCGCCGTCGTAGACGACCGTAGATACCGGGGTCAGGCTCTGGCCTTCCAGGCGGATGGTCAGTTCGTGAAGGTCGCTGGTGTTGCACCCGGTGAGTTTGAACTCGGGCCCCACCGCCGAGAGCAGCGCAGCGCCGGGGAAACCGACATCCTGCTGGAAGTGCGGTGCATGCCTGCTGTTGACCGTTGCGGTGCATGCCCATGCGCTACCTCCTGCGGCGCATAGCACCAGCATTGCTGCCAGATCAAAGAGGAGGCGACGGCGGCTTGGCGCTGGCGAGCGGTTCATTGGGGCGTCTTCAAAGGTGAGCGATGGGAGGAAGCCGGCGCCAAGTCAGCGGTAGGTGGCGGTGATGACCGCCTGCCCTTCCACATCACCGATCTTCAACGCGCCCGGCACGCGGGTGTAGCGTGCCTGCAGATCGATGTTCTGTTCACCACTGCCCGATGCGCCGTGGTCCCATTGCTGGCCGAGCCTCACCGGTACGCCGTTGCGCAGCAGTTCCACCTGCACGCCCTCTGCTGTTGCATGGGCGGTCGGCTTCAGCAGGCTGCCGGTGGCGGTGGGGTCATTCGCATCGGTCAGCGTCAGCTTCACCGGAATGCCCGCCGCTTCGCACTGCATCTTCACCGGGAAGGTCTGCTCATGGCTGCTGTCGCCTACCGTGCGCACTACATCGGCACTGATCTCGGTAAGCGTGAACGCCGTGTCGCTGAGGCTGCACGTGGGTTGCTCGATGTTTACCGTCACATATACCGCGTGCCGGTTGGAGTAGGTGAATTGGGTATGTTGTGCCACCTCGGTACCCAACTGGGTCAGCGGTACCGGCTGCATGCCCGCACGTGCCACCACACCCAAGTGAGGGTAGGAGAACAGTTGGTTGTTCGTTACCGTATATGAGGTCACAGGCGTTCCTACACCTTCCTTGGCGGGAATGCGCTCGAAGCCACCTGGAGCACCGGCGCCGGAGGTTTTGATGTTCATCGGAAAGAAGAACAGAGGCGACGTCGCGCTCAGTTCATACGTGACGTAGGTCTTGCCCTGGTAATCGATGGTCGATACGGCCTTCAGCCCGATGCCCTCCAGCGACACCTCCAACTGGTGCGCTCGGGGCGTGCCACAGCCATTCATCCAGGTGGCCGAGCCGGAGAGCATCGTGATGGTGCCCGGCGCATCGGTGGATTTGAGATCGGCGGTCAGATAAGCCGCATTGCTGCCCGACGACGTACAGGCCATGACATGAGCGCTAGCCAGTGGCAATAGCGCCGCAGCAACGGCGCGCAGCCGGGTGCGGGCGCTGGAACGAAGAAGTACGGGTTGTTTCACGGGACGACTCCCTGTACTACTTGTAGTCGGCGGTAACGGTGATCTGGGCCCTGACTGCACCTGCCACCAGCGGCGTTCCGGCCTTGCGGAAGTAGCCCACACCCATATCCAGCTTGGCCGTGGCTGCGCCATTGACGGCTACTTGTTTCGTCCCGCCGTCCTTGATGAAGCTCGGGCCGGTGGGACCATCCAGCAACGCCACCGCGACGCCGGTTGCCCCGCCCGTGGGCGCGTCATTCTTCCAGTGCCCGTCCTGTGCGGCATCGCCTGTGCCATTGAAGGTCAGGTCGATGCTGCCCACGCCTACACAACCGGTGAAGTTGAGCGTGGCTGTCTTCAGGCCATTGTCATGCCCGGCCTTCAGATCGGCGGCGTCGATGTCATCCAGCGCCACCGGCACATTCGCCATGGTGCAGGTACCCGGCAACACCTTGCCGGTAACGGTGATGGTGGCAGAGTCGGCATGGGCCAGCGGCGCGGCGCCGAACAGCAATGCAGCGAAAATCAGGTGCGGAAATTTCATTGGGAAGCTCCGGTAGTTGAAGAGGAAACATCGTCGGCCAGACCCTCTTGAGCCGGCGCCAGACAGCGGGCCTGGGCCCAGTACTGGCCGTGTGCATCGGGGGTCTCGGGCATGGCGTAATGCAGTCGGCAGGCGATGCCGTCTTCGGTCTGCACATGCACCAGGCCGGTGTTTTCCAGGCCACGCAGCGCCACCACACCGCCCTGCCCCACCTGGCCCAGCATCCGCCCATCGGGGTGGGCAATCTGCGCGCCGTAGGGCAGCGGCTGGCCCTCGGCATCGCTGGCGTCAATCAACCACAGGCGCTCGTTGCGGGTCTGGAAGCTGACCTTGACGATGCTTCCCGCGCTGGGCGCCACGCGCTGCGAGCTGGCCTGCACTTCCACATCCAGCGGCAGTGCGGCGGTATCCAGCTGTACCTGGTTCCAGCGGTAGGGGCTGGTATAGGGCAGCACGGCATAGCCGTTGCCAGCCACGGTAACGGTGCGGCCACTGCCCACCTTCGCGCCCTGCGCGCCCTGCGCTTCCACCAGCGCGAAGCTCTCGCCCAGCGACGGGCCAAAGTTGATGCCGCCCCGGTGCAGCACCACGCTGCCGGTGGCCCCGGCATTGAAGCTGCTGCTGCCGTTGGCGTGGCTGTAACCGGCGCTGAGATCGGCATGGCTGCCCTGGTAGCTGGCGTAGGCGTTGTAGCCGCTGCTGCCTTGGCCGCGGTTGCCCGACAGGCTGTAGGACAGCGCGCGGTCTTCGCCCAGGTTGCCGTTGACGCCCAGCTGCTGCTGGCTGCCCAGGCGGCTGTCGCTGTAGGTGGCGGTGGCGCGCGGCGCGTTGCCACTGCGGCCCAGCGGCACGCTCAGCATGAACGACAGGCGCGTATCGGGTGCGCCGTTGGCCATGCGGTAGCGCGTGGCGGACAGGGTGTAGTTGGCGCTGCGGTAGCTGCTGTGGAAGCCCAGCTGCAGATCGTTCTGCTTGCCCGGCCGGTTCCAGTAGGCGACGTGGCCGCCGCTTACATACAACTGGCTGCGCTGGCCAATGCGCTGCGAGAAGTTCACCTGGAAGCGCTGGCGGGTGCGCATGACGAACGCATCGGCGGCCTGCGGGCGGTCGAACGACAGCTGCGAGACATCGGTGAGGGTGAGGAAGCCCTCGGTGCTGTAGCGGTACGCGGCCAGGCCCAGGTTGGTGCCGGTGCGCGCCACGCTGCGCTGGTAGTTCAGGCGGTAGCTGCGGCCACTCTGCGTCGGCAGGCCCGGCACGTTGGCGCGGGCATGGGTGATGTCGGCACCGATGGCGCCGAACGGCGTGTTGAACGCTGCGCCGGCCAGGCCGGCCTGATAGTGCTCGGCTACCTGTACCCCACCCAGCAGCGTCACGCGGTTGCTGACACCACGCGCGTAGGTGCCTTCGGTGAAGCGCAGCGCGTTCTGCGCCAGGCCGGTATTGCGCAGCTCGCCCGCGGTAACGCTGAAACGATGGCTGCCTTCGCGCAGTGCCTGCGGCACGGCAGAGAACGCAACGGTAAAGCGTTCTTCGCGGCCATCGGCCTCGGTGACGGCCACTTCCAGATCGCCACTGCCGGCGTTGGGGTAGAGATCGTCGATGGCGAACGGACCGGGCGCTACCGTGGTTTCGTACAGCACCGCGCCGTTCTGGCGGATGGTGACGCGCGCATTGCTCTGCGCCACGCCACGCACCACTGGCGCATAGCCACGCAGTGAATCGGGCAGCATGCGTTCGTCGGTGGCCACGCGCACACCGGTGAAGCCGACGCTGTCGAACAGTTCGCCACCGGTATTGGCCTGGCCCAGGGTGAGCTGGCTGTTCCAGCGCGGCAGATCGCGCTGCAGCGTGCTGTTGAGCGTGGTGAAGTGCGTGCCCTGCGAGCTGTGGCTGAGCGAGCTGCGGTGGCGCAGCCGCCATGCCCCCAGATTGAGGCCGGTGGTGATGCCCGCGTAGGTGTTCTGCTGGCCCTGGTTGCGGTAGTGGTTGACGCTGTAGCCGAGGAACGCGGCGGTGATGCCGTGGTCACGCAGTTCCGGTGCGACGAAGCCACGCGCCTGCCGCTGCAGCGCGACCTGCGGCAGCGAGATATCCAGGCGCAGCTGGCTGTCGTCGTAGCGCACGCGTGCGCCTTCAATCGCTGCCTCTACATCGACGCAGTGCGGGGTGGCGGTCGCTTCCACGGCCTGGCGAGCGGCATCGCTGAGGCCCAGCGCCAGCAGCAGGTGTGCGGGCACGCAGGGCTGCGCGACATGCGGCGTATCCGAGACCACCAGGTCGATGTCATCGCGGCGGATGAACTCGCCGTTGAGGTGGATATCGACGTTGTAGCGACCCGGCTCAACCGGGTTGCCCATGCTGAAGCGTGCCAGGTCTTCGCCGACGAAGCCGCTGGCGAAGCCTTCGCTGAACTCCACTTCGCCACCCGGCCGCGCGTATGCCGGCAGCGCAGCCGCAAACACCAGCGTGGTGCTGATGGCCACAGCCAGCGCGGTATGGCGCAGGGAATACTGCGTGGCGCTTTGAGCGGGAGAGGAAGACAGGCGCATGGCGTCGACGCGGCCGCAGTGCAGCCCCGGTAGTAGTGGGAGGCGTGCAGACTAGGGCGCGACCGTGCTGGCGGATATGCAACTACTTGCAGTTTTCCCGGGATGTAAGCGTTTGCAACAAGTTGTATGGCCTGCGCCGGGCATCAGGCCGAACATGCGCCGGGCAGAAAGACGGGCGTGCCTCGCCCGTTGTCGGCAAGCCATCTACCGACGGGCATCTCGCCCACTGCCCCGGCCACCTTTCGCACAGATGACGGGTGGCGTTCCCGATTCCATTACTTGTTGAAGAGCACACCCATGAAGAACCTGAAGACCCCGATGGCGCTGGCCATCCTGCTGGCCGCTGCCCCGGCCGTGAATGCTGCCGACCTGACCATTACTGGTGAGATTGTTGAAACCACCTGCACCGCCACCATCAACGGCGGCGTGGCCGTGACGATGGGCAAGATGGATCTTGAAGATCTGAAGGGCAACGACCGTATTGGCCGCCGCGATCTGGACGTGGCCGTGGCTTGCCCGGGCGCCACCGGTTCGCACGATGTGGCGGTGAAGTTCAGCGGCCCGGCTACCGCCGACGGCGCGCTGGAGCTGACGGCCGGTGGCGCCGCAGGCGTGGCGTACAAGATCTTTGACACCACTGATACCCAGCTGAAGATCAACGCTGCTCCGACCCAGTTCGTCAACGTCACCGATACCGCACCGAATACCGTCAAGCACAGCGTCTGGTACACCAAGACCGGCGCTGCTGCCGACGTGGTGGCTGGCGTGGCCAACGCCACTGCGCAGATGGACATCATCTACAAGTAAGCGCACACCGCCCGGCGGCATGCTGCCGGGCGGCTCTTCCCGAGGAAACCTCCATGAACCTTCGCGCATGCGCGGTGATGCTGGCACTGGCCGGCGCTTCCGCAGTACTTCCGGCCTCTGCTGCAGTGACCCTGCAGGGCACGCGGGTGATCTACGACGGCAGCAAGGGCGCGGTAACGGTGAATGCCAACAACCGCGGCGACAACGTGGCCCTGGCCCAGGTGTGGCTGGACGATGGCGATGCCAGTGCCAAGGCGGGCAGCCAAAAGCTGCCGTTCGTGCTGACCCCCACCACCCGCCGCATCGATGCCGGGCATGCGCAGGCGTTCAGGCTGACCTATGCACCGATGGCCGGTGCGTCGCTGCCGGCAGACCGTGAATCGCTGCTGTACTTCAACCTGCTGGATATTCCGCCCAAGCCGGAAAACGTGGAAGGCAGGAACCTGCTGCAGTTTGCCGTGCGCACGCGGGTGAAGCTGTTCTACAGGCCCGCCGGCCTGCCGGGCCATGCGCGCGATGCGGCTGCGGCGCTGGAATGGCGTGTTGATGGCGGGGCATTGCAATTGCACAACCCGAGCGCGTACCACGTGACGCTGGCCAATCTGGTGCTGCCCGATGGCAAGACGATCGAGGTGGACATGGTGCCGCCGGGTGAGCGCATCAGCCTGCCTGTGCCCAAGGGCGCCACGGTGCCGGCCACGCTGAAATTCCAGTGGCTGGATGACTACGGCACGTCGCGCGATGCCGAGGCGAAGATCGCCCATTGAAGACGTAGAGCCGAGCCCATGCTCGGCTTTTTTCTTTGCGCCAGGCAGCCGAGCGTGGGCTCGGCTCTGCAGAAATTCGCGTTGCGATTGCAATAAGTTGCATGGAGTACCATTACCCCAGCAGCGATAGTGCGCGCTTCTTTTTTTTGAGCGTACCGATGCACAAGATGATGATTCCGCTTACCCGCTATACGCAGTTCAGCGGGCGCGCCAGCCGAAGTGAGTTCTGGTGGTTCCAGTTGTTCGTTCTGATCCTGTTCCTGCCGGTGATGGTTCTTGGATACCTGGGAGCACTCAATGGATCGAATACGCTGTCCCTGCTTTCTGGCGGCTTGAACATCGTGCTGTCGCTGGGCCTATTCCTACCCATGATTTCGGTGGCGGTACGTCGACTGCACGATACTGACCGTTCTGGCTGGTGGTATCTGCTCGCCTTCATTCCGATTATCGGATTGGTGATGTTGGTGTTCATGCTGTTGCCGGGCACGCCGGGTGATAACCGTTTCGGCGCGCCTGTTCCGCACATGTAACTGCCGCGCTTTGGTAGGTGTCGACCTTGGTCGACAAGGTGTTGGCAGGGACGCCGGACACATTCTTGCCAACCAAGGTTGGCACCCATCAGAGCAATTCCGGCACGCCCCGCATGGGTAGGTATCGACCTTGGTCGACACGGTGTTGGCGCGGACGCCTGACACATTCGTGCCAACCAAGGTTGGCACCCACCAGAGCAAGTGACTCCTGACACATTCGTGCCAACCAAGTTTGGCACCCATCAGAGCAATTCCGGCACGCCGCGCACGGGTAGGTGTCGACCTTGGTCGACACGGTGTTGGCACGGATGCCGGACACATTCGTGCCAACCAAGGTTGGCACCCACCAGAGCAGGTATTGCTGCTTCTACGCGAAGTGCTGGTAACCGCCGCTGGCGGGTTCGCCGTCCACGTGTACGCCCTGCCCTTCGGCAATGCGGCCGATGCGGGCAAGCGGCAGGTCCAGCGATTCGGCCAGGTAATGCAGCGCGTCGCGCTGGTCGGCGGCGGCAGTGAAGCACAGTTCGTAGTCGTCGCCGCCGCGCAGTGCGCACTCGCGCGCTTGTTCGCGACCCATCAGTTCGCGCAGCTCTGGCGAGATCGGCAACATGTCAGCGTCCACATGCACGGCGACGCCACTGCGTGCGGCAATATGCCCGGAGTCGGCCAGCAGGCCGTCTGATACATCCACGGCCGCATGCGCGAAGGCGCGCAGGCGCAGGCCGAGGGTTACACGCGGCGTGGGCCGCAACAGGCGCAGGCGCAGGTACTCGTAGTCGGCCAGCAGCGTGGCGGTGGCCACGTTCAGGGCGCCCTGCTGCCAGAGCTTCAATGCGCCGCTGGCATCGCCCAGCGTGCCACTCACCCAGAGATCGTCACCCACCTGCGCGCGATCACGACGCAGCGCTTGGCCTCGGCCCACCTGCCCCATCGCGGTCACCGACAGCGACAGCGGGCCGCGCGTAGTGTCGCCACCAATCAGCGCGATATCGTGCTGGTCGGCCAGTGCGAAGAAACCATCGGCAAAGCCTTCGATCCAGTCTTCGGAGGTTTCCGGCAACGACAGTGCCAGCGTGCACCAGGACGGGCGCGCGCCCATCGCGGCCAGGTCGGACAGATTGACCGCCAGCGTCTTCCAGCCGATGTCGAAGGCGGGGGTTTCCACCGGGAAGTGCACGCCGCTGTTGAGCGTGTCGGCAGTGACCACCAGCTGTTCGTTGGCGCGCGGCTGCAGCAGTGCGGCGTCGTCGCCGATGCCGAGCAGGATGTCGTCGCGCTCCAGGGTGCGGGCGCGGATGCGGTCGATGAGGGCGAATTCGGCCAGGGACATGGGGCGTTCCCGCTGTTGTACGTGCCGCGCAGTGCGCGGTGGGCGGTAGTGCCGGCCGCTGACCGGCAACCTCAGGATCCCTGCAGCTGCCGGCCAGCGGCCGGCACTACCACGGGCGGGTCAGTGACCCGATTCGACCTTGCGCCATTCCACGGCGGCACGATCCAGCACGCCGTTGACGTAGGTGTGGCCGTGCTCGGAACCAAAACGCTTGGCCGATTCGATGGCTTCGTTGATGACCACGCGGTACGGGACGTCCAGGCGGTAGCGCAGCTCGTAGCCGGCCAGGCGCAGCACGGCGCGTTCGATCGCGTCCACTTCGTCAATGCCACGATCCAGGTACGGGGCGAACGCCTCGTCGATGTCACGACGGTTGTCCAGCACGCCATGCACCAGCGCTTCGAAATAGGCCAGATCGGCGATTTCGCGGGCCTGCTCGTGGGCGAACTGGGCGATCAACGACTGCGCGTTGCCGCCTGAGATCTGCCAGGCGTAGATGGCCTGCACGGCACGGCGGCGCGCGCGCGAGCGCAGCACCGGATCGACGCCATCACGGCGGACGGGTTTACCGGAGGGCTTGCCCTGGGTGTTCTTGTTCATGGCAGTTGCTCCAGCAGGTTGACCATTTCCAATGCGGCGAGTGCGACTTCCTCGCCCTTGTTGCCGTGGCTGCCGCCTGCGCGGGCCTCGGCGTCTTCTACACGTTCCACTGCCAGCACGCCGTTCAGCACCGGCACGCCGAAATCCAGCTGCACGCGCATCAGGCCTTCGGCGCAGCGGTCGGCCACGTGTTCGTAGTGGCGGGTGTCGCCACGGATCACGCAGCCCAGGGTGAGGATGGCGGCGTGTTCATGCGCAGCGGCCAGGCGTGCGGCCACCAGCGGCAGTTCCCAGGCACCCGGCACACGGATCACGTCGATGTTGGCTTCGCTGATGCCGTTGCCGGCCAGGCTCTGGCGGGCGCCAGCGACCAGCGTGTCGGTGATGCGGGCATTCCAGCGGCTGGCCAGGATGGCGAAGCGCGCCGACTCGGGAGTGCGAAGATCGCCTTCGTAGTGGCTCATATGCGGCTTGGGGATTCGGTTAGGGGGTAATTCTACCGCATGGTGTGCCGACCAACGGTCGGCATCCACCGGTAGTGGGGGGGGGGGGGGGGGG
>NZ_JAXAXL020000024.1:0-36546 GCF_047497515.2 Stenotrophomonas maltophilia | reverse complement strand
TCCACCGGTAGTGCCGGCCGCTGGCCGGCAATCCCGGGGATGCGGTTGCCGGCCAGCGGCCGGCACTACCCATTACAGGGTGACCGTCTCCACCACTTCCAGGCCGTACCCGGCCAGGCCGACCTGGCGGCGCGGGGTGCCCAGCACGCGCAGCTTGCCCAGCCCCAGGTCGGACAGGATCTGCGCGCCGGCACCGTTGCGGCGCCACTGGCCCACGTCCTTGTCCTTGCCCGGCACCACCGGCGCCGGCTGCTGGCGCAGGCGGGCCAGCAGGGCTTCGCCATCGCGCGGGGCCGACAGCACCACCATCACGCCCGCGCCTTCGGCATCGATCGCACGCAGGGCATCGGTGGCGGCCACGCCGAAATCGTCGCGGCGCCAGTGCAGCAGGTCGGCCAGCGGGTTTTCCACCTGCACGCGCACCAGCGTCGGCGTTTCGGCATCCGGGGTGCCACGGACCAGGGCGAAATGCAGGTCGTGGGCGATGCGGTCGCGGTAGGTGACGAGCTTGAATGGGCCGAATTCAGTGTCGATGTCGCGCTCATCAACGCGCTCGACGGTCTTTTCGGTGGCCAGGCGGTAGGCAATCAGGTCGGCGATGGAGCCCATCTTCAGGCCGTGCTCGCGGGCGAACACTTCCAGTTCCGGGCGGCGCGCCATGCTGCCATCCGGGTTGAGGATCTCCACCAGCACGCCGGCCGGCTCCAGCCCCGCCAGCATGGCCAGATCGACGCCGGCTTCGGTGTGGCCGGCGCGGGTCAGCACGCCGCCCGGCTGGGCGATCAGCGGGAAGATGTGGCCCGGCTGGTGCAGGTCGGCCGGCTTTGCATTCGGCTTCACCGCAGTGCGGATGGTATGTGCGCGGTCATGCGCCGAAATACCGGTGGTCACACCTTCGGCCGCTTCGATGCTGACGGTGAAGTTGGTCTGGAACTGCGCGGTATTGGCCTGCACCATCGGCGCCAGGCCGAGATCGGCGGCGCGGGTACGGGTGAGCGGCAGGCACACCAGGCCGCGGCCGTGGGTGACCATGAAGTTGATGTCCGACGGCTTGACCAGCTCGGCGGCCATGATCAGGTCGCCTTCGTTCTCGCGGTCTTCGTCATCGACGATGACGACCATGCGGCCCAGGCGGATCTCTTCCAGGATTTCCGGAATCGGGGCGAAATTCATGCGGCATCTCCCTCTTCAGACGGTAGCTGCCGGCCGCTGGCCGGCAGGCTGACAAGCCTTTCCACATAACGGGCGACCAGATCGATTTCCAGGTTCACCGCACTGCCCACGTCAGCGGCGGAGAAGGCGGTGTTGGCCACGGTGTGCGGGATCAGCGCGACTTCAAAGCCTTCGTCATCCACTTCGTTGACGGTGAGGCTGACGCCGTCCACGCAGATCGAGCCCTTCTTGGCGATGTAGCGGCGCAGCGAGGCCGGCGCGGCAAAGCGCCAGCGCTGGGCGCGCGCGTCTTCGTGGATGGACAGCACCTGGCCGAGGCCATCGACGTGGCCGCTGACCAGATGGCCGCCGAGGCGGTCGGTCGGGCGCATCGCGCGCTCCAGATTGATGACCGCGCCCTCGCCCAGCTGGCCGAGCGTGGTCAGGCCCAGGGTCTCGGTGGAGGCGTCGGCCTGGAAGCTGCTGGCGTCGAATGCAATGACGGTGAGGCAGACGCCGTTGATGGCGATGCTCTCGCCCATCTGCACGTTGTCGAACGGCAGATTCCCGACATTGAAGGTGAAGCGGACATCGCCGCCGATGGATTCGCGTGCGGCCAGACGGCCGACGCCTTCGATGATTCCAGTAAACAAGTAACGTTCTCCGCGAAAAGTGAGCGAAAAACGCCGCAAGGCAAACAGGCGCACGCAGGGCATGAGCCCTGTGGCACCGTCTTCTTTCATCCGGACTATACCGTCGGCTCCGGCATTGGACCGGATCTGCTGACCCCCGGCGTAGGCCGGGGCGCTCGCGGGCTCGTGCTTGCGCACCTACCGCCGGTGGGGAATCGCACCCCGCCCTGAAGACGTTTGTGTACCGGCGAACCGGCCTGGTCATTGTAACAGCGGCTTCCCCGGGCGGGCCGCTGCAGGCGGGATGCCAGGGGGCCACGTTCAGAACAGCGCTTTCCGTGCCTTCCATCGCAGATCGTGGAGCAGCCCTCGCTTTTTGTGAAATTTTCATTAAAATCTCGCCGCGAACGACACGAGGTCGTTCCCGCAGGGGGCCATGACGGCCGCCTGACACGGACCGTAAACCCCGAAAAGGAAGAAACATGATGCGCAAGTCTTTCCTGCTGGCCGCCCTGCTGGTTGCGGCTCCGCTGTCGGCCACCGCGGCTGACGGCCTGAGCTACACCTACGCCGAAGCCGGCTGGACCCAGCTGAAGCTCAACGACGACGACCTGAACGACCCGAAGGGCACCGGCGGCTACGTGCGCGGCTCCTACGGCATCGCCGACAACGTCAACCTGTTCGGTGGCTGGTCGACCGTCTCCAAGAGCTACCGCTTCAACGGCGCGCGCCTGAAGTACGAACTGAACCAGCCGGAGCTGGGCATCGGCTACCACATGGCCATGACCGACCGCGTGGACTTCACCAGCGACATCGCCTGGCTGCGCCTGAACCAGGAAGTGAAGCTGAGCGTGCCGGGCTTCGGCAGCGCCCGCAACAAGGATCACGTCAACGCTGGCCGCGTCACCGTGGGCCTGCGTGGCAAGCCCTCGCCGCGTACCGAGGCGTGGATCAAGGGCGGCTACATCGACGGCAGCGACATGGATGGTGAGTGGACCGGCACCCTGGGTGGCCAGATCAACTTCACCAAGACCTGGGGCATGACCGGCGAAGTGCAGGCCTACGACGGTGCCACCCAGTTCAGCCTGGGCGTGCGCGCCAGCTTCTGATCTGCTGATCGCTCCTCGTCACGCGATCGGACGGGCCCCGCGAGGGGCCCGTTTTTTTTTGCCCGATTTCAGATGAGTTGCATGGCACACGGCGCAGCGCTGCCACAGGCTGGGCGTCTTTCCTCTGCTGCACGGATGGATATTGGCCTACCGCCTCTCCTTGTTGCTGTACCTGCGACTTCCCACACAGGCAGTCGCTTCGAAAAAACCGAGCCCGGGCAGGCCATCGCTGAAGAGCTAACGAGGCCATTGAACCCGCATGCAGATGCGCTAGGCTTGCGCGCCTGTACTACCCACTGGAAACGGAACATCGTCATGAAGACCCCCCTTCGCACCCTGCTGGCCAGCGCTCTGCTGTGCGCCCCGCTGCTGGCCCACGCCGCACCGGCCACGCTGTCGCCCGAGCAGGCCTTCGACCTCTATGCACGCGTGCTGCTGGAAGACGACGCCGCCGCCACCCGCAGCCTCAACGACGCGCTGAAGCCCGCTTTTGAAGGCAAGGACGCCGTGACCCCGACCCCGGGCGCGCTGGCCAAGGCACTGGCCGAACCCTGGCAGACCGTGCTGGCCAGCACCGGCGCCAAGGTGGACGCTGCCGCCACCGAAGCGCTGTATGCCAAGGCCCTGCGTGATTCGAAGTGCCGCGCCACCCAGAGCGTGATTGAAGACAACGAATACGTGGAAGACCAGAAGCTGGCGCGGATCAGCTACAGCTGCCAGGTGCCCGACCTGGGCAAGGTGCGCCCGCTGTTCGCCGCCAGCCTGGCCGCCGATGCCAGCCCAGCCGTGCGCAAGCAGTTCACCGATGCCTACACCCAGGCACTGCAGACGGGCGCGCGCGTGCCGGTCAGTGGCACCTTCACCCTGTACCCGGCCAAGGACAACGGCTACTGGTACAGCGGCAATTTCGATGATCTGGTCGGCACCGTGGCCGGCGCGCTGGCACCGTTCGAAGAGTGGATGCAGGACGCGCAGGCGTCCAGTGCACCGAAGGTGACCGGCGTGCCGGGCTGCGACCTGCTGCTGCAGCAGCACCGCGCCTGCGTGGCGAAGATCGCACCGGAACAGATCAGCGGCGTGGATGCGATGGCCGATGAACTGAAGGCCAAGGCGCAGGTGCAGTCGGCCGAGGAGATGACCCAGGAATGCAAGGCACTGCGGCCGATCGCCGAGATGATGTGGACCGACGCGTGCGCGTAAGGTGGTAACGCCGGGCACTGCCCGGCGGTTCCGCATTACTGTCATTGTTCGTCATCGTCGTCCGGATGTTCGCCGAACTCCGGACGATTCTGCTGGTACTCGCAGCCGTGCAGGGTTTTGCCCTGTCCCCTGGCGCGTACGATGCGCGCGCGATCTTCCAACCACCCGTCGGCAGAGGTGCTGGTATCGTGGAAGCCGACGAATGCCACATCATCCCAGCCATCGTAGAGCGGCAGCTCCCATTGTTCTGCCAGCGCTGAAGCGACGTCGCCGTCGAGCTCGGCATACAAGGTCTGACCCAGCTTCACGAAACGGGATACCGGCTTTCCGGCAATGACAATCGGCGCCGGGAGTGTCCACCAGCGATTACCCTCATCATCCTCGCCGCTCTTCCAGCCCTTGAAACGCGCGTCAGTGGACAGCGGCCCCATGATTACTGCCCAGCCGGCGGTATAGTTGCGCAGCGCATCAGCCTTGCAGCTCAGCACCTCATCCAGCTCCTTACTGATATCCAGCCCCGGGGCAAACCTGGTATCAGGCTCCTTTCCGCGCCGACGAAGTTGATCCGTGCGGGTGTCGTAGCGCTCTTCACACCCCACCAGAACCGCCTCAGGGTGACTGGCAATGCGAGATGCGGTAAGCGAGCGTACGTAGATGCCATCATCGCCACTATTGCGTAGCGATAGCTCGCGCACATGGATATGCGGAGCATTCGTCGCGCTCAACGGCTTCATGTCCAGTTGGTTCGATATGTCTTCGAGGGAAATGTGCTCAAGAATTGCCATCGTCGCCTCGGACAGCACCGCGACGCGCTTCGTCTCGTGGCCGAAAACAGTAATGGGCACCGGCAGTTCGATCTCATGCAACGAACCATTGGGCTGTTCCACCTCGGTCCACGCGTCGAACGGTGAGCCGACCCGCCTGTTGTCACCCAGCACCACAGGCCACACATTCCTGGAGAGCGCCAGCTGGGCGTGTGTGGATGAGCGGCACTCAATAGCCGCTGTCAGCCCCTGAAGGGCCTGCTCGGCGGTGAACTCGTGCCCTGGGACTTCAACTTCGTCATCAGCCATGCAGAACGGTGAGATGACCAGGCTCAGGGATACCATCCCCAGAAGCTTGAGGGCTCGACTTGAGTGCCACACAGTAGTCACCTGAAAAGATGAGGACCACTATCGTGCTCGATGAGCGTGCACTGGTATATGCAAATTTTTTCAAGCTTCTCCGACTCTACAAATGTGCCAGTGCGTCAGCAATTTCGGACAAGTTGCATGGACGCAGCCGTTACCCGCCGAGATCATTTGCGGTTGTTCCGACCGCCCACACCCAACCATGCTCAAGCCAACGCTCGTCCTGCTGCTCTACGCACCGCTCTGCGCTACTGCCGCGCCTGCATCACTGTCCCTTCAGGACTCGTTCGATGCCTACGCACGCATCATTACCCAAAATGATGAGAACGCCAAAACCGTTCTAGGCAATAGTCTGCGTACGGCAGATCCGAGCAACTATCCCGATCTAAGTAGTGTCGTGGACGGGCTATACGCTTTCGAGAACCTCTCGGCGGGCTTCGAGGAGCCGGCCGCAAGCACGATCAGCACGCGCCGGAAGACCATTCACTGCCGTGCGGTCAGGGTCGAGGAGGACGGCGCCGCCCGACGCGGAACGGTGGACTACCAGTGCACGCTTCCCGATGTCTCTGGCGCCTTTGACGCCTACCGGGAAAATCTGGCGCGTTCACGCGCCGGGGATCCGGATGGTGATGCCTTCAGAACATTTCTGGGCATCTATGCCACCACACTGCGCGACGCGCCTGACACCACCTACACGGCGAGGGCGGAGTTTTCGCGTGTTGGTGGCAATGGCCCATGGAGCAGTGCCGACATGCTGTTCCTCGGCTTGAATCTCCTTAAGGAGCTGATGCCGTTCTCTGCTTGGGACGAGCGCATTGAAGCAGAGTCGGTCACTGCCTATTCGGGCATTCCCGCCTGCGATTTGATGCTGGACGCTCAACTGAAGTTCGCCGAGCGGTATGACCCCGATAGCCCGCTGCAGCGGGGTACGACCTTGCAGGACATCGTGGCGGAAAAAGTACGATCGCTCGGACCCAGCATGGCCGAAGCGTACTGCAGGGGAACCCATGATCGAAACCGCGCGGTGTGGGAAGGGTCGGTAAACCAGGAAGACCCCGATCGAGTCGGGGCAGAATAGAAGGAGTTAACGATGCTCATCCGCCGCCTCCGCCGCATCGCGCGCGCGACTCTGCTTCTCCTGCACGCGTTGCTGCTCGCGGGTTGTTCACAAGCCTCACAGCCGCCAATGGCCGTGCCCGGCTCGGTCGTCAGCCTGTCGCCGCCTCCTGGGTTCGCACCTGCCCCCAACTTCTCCGGCTTCGTAAGTGAGGATGGCCGTGCCAGCATCCTGGTGGCCGAGCTGCCTGCCGAGGCCAGCAGCGTGGTCAGCGAACTGTTCGTGGATGAGGGCACTGCGCGCAGCCGCTTCGCCAGCCAAGGCGTCGAAGTGGATCGCCTGGAATCGCTCAGCGTCGACGGGCGAATGGTTCCCGTGGCCATCGGCAGCCAGGACGCGCACGGTTACACCTTCGACAAGTGGATGGCGCTTTTCAGCGGCTCACCCACGGTCATGATCACCGTTCAGGCTCCGCGTGGTCATGCTCTGACGCACAAGCAGGCGATGCGGGCTTTGGCATCGGTAACCCTGCGTCCGCTGGCCACGATTGAGCAGAAGATGGCCGCGATGCCGTTCAGTATCGAACCTGTGCCTCCTTTCCGGCTGATTGGCACCCTGTCCGGCTCAGCCGTGGCACTTACGGCCGGCCAACGGGACACCGATCCCGAGGGCCTGCAACCTCTGGTGATCGTCGCGTCACAGCTTTCTCTGCCCTTTGCCTCAAACGATCTACAGCAGGTGTCCGATCAGTTGATCGCGGGAACCGTCAGGATCCAGGGCGGAAGGATCACCTCAAGACGCAACGTGCCGTTCGGCGGCATCACCGGGCATCGGGTTGACGGAGTGACACCCGACGGGCGCCTTTACCGGCATTACCTTGCACTTTGGCCAGGTGAACGGTTCGTGCGTCTGGCCGCTATTCTGCCGCCAGGCAGTTCCAAGGACGTGGAAGACGCGGTCGACGCCATGGCGGCCTCGGTTCGGTTCCGCGAGTTGTGACATCACGGCGCTGCCGGCTTGTACCCGACCACTATCGGGGCCAGTCGGCATCACCATCGAATCGCGCAAGCCAGCGCTGAGAATCTTCGTCAGAGAAGCGCTCTGCCGGGTCTCCGGCCCACTGTCCAAATCCAACCAAGCCCAGGCGATCATTCCGAATGGGCCGAAGCAGTCTGTTCAGCAGCTTCGGCATCTCTGGCATTCCACTTTCCACGGGATAAAGTCGATGTCCAGCCCGTGAAATCTTGATGCCAAAGAGCGGACGATGGAAGACGAGCCACTCCCACAGCGAGCCTGTAGGCCGATAGGCGCGTTCATGGCACGACAGATTCACGCCGTGAATGAAGAGCGGCCCAGCACCGACCCAGGCTGTCCTCTACCAGAGCATTAGGCGCGCAACAGCAACCGCAAATCCTCGCCTACCTGGCGCTGATCGACCACGCGCAGGCGGCGTTGCTGGTCCATCGCATCGATGCCGAGGCCGGCCAGCAGCGGGCGGCCACTGTCACCCAGCAACGTGGGCGCCAGGTACAACAACAGTTCGTCTACCCAGCCGCCGCGCAGCAGCGCACCGCCCAACGTTGCGCCCGCTTCGGTGTGCACTTCGTTGATGCCGCGCTCGGCCAGCAGCGCCAGTACCGCGCCCAGATCGAGATGCCCATGGCGAAGCGCCACGCTGGCAAATGCGGCGTCGGCTGCATCGGGGGGACTGACGACCGCGTTGTGCAGGTACAGCGTCGGCGCCCCACCCTCGCGCACGCGGCTGCATTCCAGCGACCGCAGGCGAGAATCGAGCACGACACGCAGCGGTGGCATCACTTCGGTATCGGCCAGGCGCACGGTCAGCATCGGGTCGTCGGCCAGCACGGTGTCGGCGCCGGTGAGGATGGCGCCCGCACGCGCGCGCCAGTGCTGCACGTCTTCGCGCGCCGCCGCGCCGGTGATCCACTTCGATGTGCCGTCCGCCATCGCGGTGCGGCCATCCAGGCTGGCGGCCAGCTTCACCCGCAGCCACGGACGGTTGCGCTCCACGCGCGACAGGAAACCCTTGTTGAGCTCGCGGGCCTGCGCGGCCATCAAGCCTTCAGCTACGTCGATGCCGGCCTCGCGCAGCAGATCGAAGCCACCACCATCCACCTTCGGGAACGGATCGCGCATTGCCGCAACCACGCGCGATACGCCGGCTTCGATCAATGCCAGCGCACAGGGCGGCGTGCGCCCGTAGTGCGCGCAGGGTTCCAGCGTGACGTAGGCGGTGGCACCGCGTGCTTCGCTGCCGGCCTCGCGCAGCGCGAATACTTCCGCATGCGGCCCACCGGCACGCTGGTGCCAGCCCTGCCCGACCACGCGTTCGCCATGGGCGATGACACAGCCGACCATCGGGTTAGGGCGGGTGGTGTAGGCACCGCGCTCGGCCAGACGCAACGCGTTGGCCATGTGCAGGTGGTCGAGGACAGAGAACGGGGTGGTCATGGCGCCATGGTAACGCCGTCGGTGTGGATCCATGCCATGCGGTCTCTGTGCCAACCAACGGTTGGCACCCACCGAGGCAGATATCTGTGCCAACCAACGGTTGGCACCCACCGAGGCAGATATCTGTGCCAACCAAGGTTGGCACCCACCGAAGCAGA
The DNA here is from genome assembly GCF_047497515.2 of Stenotrophomonas maltophilia. Classification (GTDB taxonomy): domain Bacteria; phylum Pseudomonadota; class Gammaproteobacteria; order Xanthomonadales; family Xanthomonadaceae; genus Stenotrophomonas. The sequence goes on along the minus strand of NZ_JAXAXL020000024.1, from coordinate 27,636 downwards.
TATCTGTGCCAACCAAGGTTGGCACCCACCGAGGCAGATATCTGTGCCAACCAAGGTTGGCACCCACCGAGGCAGGTATCTGTGCCAACCAAGGTTGGCACCCACCGAAGCAGGCATCTGTGCCAACCAACGGTTGGCACCCACCAGGGCGTCAGCCTTTCTTCTTCTTGGTCAGGGCGATCACATCGCCCAGCAGCTGCAGCTGTTCGGTGCTGGACGGCAACTCGCGTTCCAGCTTCTCGATCTCCTCGCGGAAATCGGCCACATCCTCGAAGCTGCGGTACACCGAGGCAAAACGCACGTAACCCACATGGTCGAGCTTGCGCAGTTCGTTCATCACGAACTCGCCCACCTTGATCGAGGGCACTTCGCGCTCGCCGCTGATGCGCAGCTGGTGAACCACCGCGCGCACCGCCGCTTCGATCTTGTCTTCGGCCACCGCACGCTTCTGCAGCGCGCGGTCAAAGCCGGCGCGGACCTTGCGCTGGTCGAAGGCCTCGCGGGTGCCATCGCTCTTGACGATGGCCGGCAGCTTCAGTTCAACCGTTTCCATGGTGCTGAAGCGCTCGCCGCAGGCTTCGCATTCACGCCGACGACGGATCGTCGCGCCGTCTTCGGAGACGCGCGAGTCGATGACCCGGGTATCGGCATGTTGGCAGAAGGGGCAATGCATGGAACGCCTGGCTCGCGAGAAGACCTGCGGCCACGGTCGTGGCAGCGTCGCAAAGGTACCTGAGAAGGGACGCAGCAGCAAATGCGGTTTGCGCGGAAGTGACTGCGCAACAGGCCAATACCGCCCACAGCTGTCGCCTCAGCCGCCCTGGGCGGTTGCGGCGGCACTCGAGCCCCAGCGCAACCACGCCAGATGTGTGGACGGCAGCAGGAACGGCGGCCCCAATCCCAAGTAGCTCAACAGCGCGAATTCGCCGTCCTTGAACACCAGATGCAGGGTGACGGCCACCACCGCCAGCGCGGCCAGGACGCCCAGCAACAATCCCACCCACGCCACAGGCGACGATTGCCGCAGGCCATCACGGCCGCGGTGCAGGAATACACCGCTCAGCCACAGCCATGACAGCAGGCCGATGATCCCGCCTAGCGACCACAGCAGCAGCAACGTGGGTTCGTTGCCGGACAGGTACTTGCCGTCCAACACGACCATCAGCCCCAGCACCGCGATGGTTCCCCCGGCGGCAAGTGCAGGCAGGCCAAGTACGAGACCGCCCACCGCAACCAGCCGTTTGTGCAGGCCCTCATCCATGCATCCGGTTTCCTTCCGTGGGCCGCGTCACGGGCGGCGTTTGAGCCACAGCAGCATCGCAGCCGGCACCAGCAGTGGCGGGCCGAACAGCAACAGGCCAAAGCCCTCCGCGCGTTCGGTCAACCCGACCACCACGCCCAGTACAGCGATGGGCACGGCAACCAACGCACCCAGCACCAGAGCCCACCACCCGATGCGGCTCACGGCCCGCAGGCCCTGGCGGCCGTGCAGCAGAAAATCGACGCTGATACGCAGCCAGACAATGATGCCTACGGTGCCGGCAGCGCCCAGCAGCACCATCAGCAACCGGCTCGGCAGCCGGGTTTCCTGCATCAGGCCGGCGTACACGCCCACCAGGGCGACAATGCCGCCCAGCAGCGCTCCCGGCAGGCCGAACACCACCGCCAGCGCGGTGTACAGGTACTTGAGACGGCGCTCATCCATGCGCGGGTGCTCCGAGGGCGGGGTCAGAACCCTTCCCGCGGGAAGGGATCCGACCCCGGTTTCGATCAGCCGTAGACCGGGTACTTGCGGCACTGCGCGCTGACGGCGTCGCGCACGCGGGCGATGACGGCGTCATCGGCCGGTGCATCGAGCACGTCGGCGATCCAGTTGGCCAGGTCCACGCAGTCCTGTTCGACGTAACCGCGGGTGGTCACCGCCGGGGTGCCCAGGCGCAGGCCCGAGGTCACGAACGGCGAACGCGGGTCGTTCGGCACCGAGTTCTTGTTGACGGTGATGTGGGCCTTGCCCAGCGCGGCTTCCGCGTCCTTGCCGGACACGTCCTTGCCGATCATGTCGACCAGCATCAGGTGGTTCTGGGTGCCGCCGGAAACGATCTTGTAGCCGCGCGCGATCAGCGTGTTGGCCATCGCCTGGGCATTCTTCACCACCTGCTGCTGGTAGGCCTTGAAGCCCGGCTCCAGCGCTTCCTTGAAGGCCACGGCCTTGCCAGCGATCACGTGCATCAGCGGACCGCCCTGGATGCCCGGGAACACGATCGACTGCAGCTTCTTGACCAGGTCTTCGGCGGCGCCCTTGGCGACGATGATGCCGCCGCGCGGGCCGCGCAGGGTCTTGTGGGTGGTCGAGGTGACCACGTGGGCATGTTCCAGCGGGCTCGGGTAGACGCCTGCAGCGACCAGGCCGGCCACGTGGGCCATGTCGACGAACAGGTAGGCACCGACCTTGTCAGCGATGGCGCGGAAGCGCGCCCAGTCGATCACCTGCGAGTAGGCCGAGAAGCCGGCCACGACCATCTTCGGCTTGTGCTCCAGGGCCAGGCGCTCGACTTCGTCGTAATCGATCAGGCCCTGGTCGTTCACGCCATACTGCACGGCGTTGAACAGCTTGCCCGAGGCGTTGACCTTGGCACCGTGGGTGAGGTGGCCGCCGTGGGCCAGGCTCATGCCGAGGATGGTGTCACCCGGCTGCAGCAGGGCGAAGTACACGGCCTGGTTGGCCTGCGAGCCGCTGTGCGGCTGCACGTTGGCGTAGTCGGCCCCGAACAGCTGCTTGAGGCGGTCGATGGCCAGTTGCTCGGCGATGTCCACGTATTCGCAGCCACCGTAGTAGCGCTTGCCCGGGTAGCCTTCGGCGTACTTGTTGGTCAGCTGGCTGCCCTGGGCTTCCATCACCGCCGGGCTGGTGTAGTTCTCGCTGGCGATCAGCTCGACGTGGTCTTCCTGGCGCTGGGTCTCAGCGGCAATGGCCTTGGCCAGTTCGGGATCGTAGGATTCGATGCGGACGTCACGCGGGAACATCGGGTACTCCAGCAGGCAGGGAAAGGGGTACGACTCAGCCCTTGATTGTAGCCCCGCACCGCGCCGCTGGGGCCGAAACGGACGGGGCCGGCATCCACGAAGGAATCCGGCCCCGTATGGTTTCGCCTGCCGCACCAGTAGATCCACGCCATGCGTGGACCAGGCCGCCGACTCAGCGGCCGCTGAGCACGTACTGGGCGATCACGCCGGTGGCAATGGCCACCAGCAGCATGTTGCCGCGGTCATCGCGGATCCAGTGGTGCCCATACGGCGGGCGGCGCAGGTGGTAGCGCGGGTAGTCGTTCACCACGTAGACCGGGCCGGAATAATAGTTGCGGTAGGGGGAGCCGACCCGCCAACCGTAGCCGCCGTAGCGCGGCGGCGGCGGTGCCGGGCGATAGACCACGCGCGGCGGTGCCGGGCGGTAGTAGCGGTCGTGGTCGCGGTGCCAGTCGCGGCGCGCCTCGCGGCGGTCGCGTTCGTAGTCGCGACGGGCCTCACGGACGTCATGGCGATACTCGCGGCGATCCTCGCGGCGGTCATCCCGCCACTCGCGGCGGTCACGATGGTCGTTGTCGGCGAAGGCCGGGGCGACGGCGCCAAGCGCCAGCACAGAGGCCACGGCGCCGGCCATTACTCGATTGATGCGCATGTCAGACCTCTGCTTGGGTGGGTGGTGGTGAGCCCATATTGCGCACTTGATCTGAACCGTTTCCAGCTGGAAACGCTTCCCGTTTCAGGACTGTGACCGGGTATTCAGGCGATAGCCAGCCCGGCGCCCCCTGCCCGGCGCGGCCCGGAACCGGTTCCGGCTATAATTGGGGGTACACCTTTTCAGTCTGTGCCCGCTGCCGCACCGGGATGTTCCCGTGACGGGCCGGGCGCAGGGCCGCGCCTACGGAGACCTCATGTCCTCGCAATACATCTACACCATGAACCGCGTGTCCAAGGTGGTCCCGCCCAAGCGGCAGATCATCAAGGACATCTCGCTGTCCTTCTTCCCGGGCGCGAAGATCGGCCTGCTGGGCCTGAACGGCGCCGGCAAGTCCACCGTGCTGAAGATCATGGCCGGCGTGGACACCGATTTCGAGGGCGAAGCCCGCCCGCAGGCCGGCATCAAGGTCGGCTACCTGGCCCAGGAACCCGAGCTGGACCCGACCAAGACCGTGCGTGAAGCGGTGGAAGAAGGCGTGGGCGAAGTGCTGCAGGCCCAGGCCGCGCTGGACGCGGTGTACACCGCCTACGCCGAGGAAGGCGCCGACTTCGACGCGCTGGCCAAGGAACAGGAGCGCCTGGAGGCGATCCTGGCCGCCGGCGACGCGCACACCCTGGAAAACCAGCTGGACGTGGCTGCCGATGCGCTGCGCCTGCCGCCGTGGGATGCCGTGGTCGGCAAGCTGTCCGGTGGTGAGAAGCGCCGCGTGGCGCTGTGCCGCCTGCTGCTGCAGAAGCCGGACATGCTGCTGCTCGACGAACCGACCAACCACCTCGACGCCGAGTCGGTGGAGTGGCTGGAACAGTTCCTGGCGCGCTACACCGGCACCGTGGTGGCGGTCACCCATGATCGCTACTTCCTGGACAACGCCGCCGAGTGGATCCTGGAACTGGACCGCGGCCGCGGCATTCCGTGGAAGGGCAACTACACCGACTGGCTGACCCAGAAGGACGAGCGCCTGAAGCAGGAAGACAACCAGGAAAAGGCTCGCCAGAAGGCGATCCAGAAGGAACTGGAGTGGTCGCGCCAGAACGCCAAGGGCGGCCGCACCAAGGGCAAGGCCCGTCTGGCCCGCCTGGAAGAGCTGCAGTCGGTCGATTACCAGAAGCGCAACGAGACCAATGAAATCTTCATCCCGCCGGGCGAGCGCCTGGGCAATGCGGTGATGGAGTTCAAGAACGTCTCCAAGAAGTTCGGCGACCGCCTGCTGTTCGACAACCTGAGCTTCCTGGTGCCGGCTGGCGCCATCGTCGGCATCATCGGCCCGAACGGTGCCGGTAAGTCGACCCTGTTCAAGATGATCACCGGCCAGGAAAAGCCGGATACCGGCGAGATCGTGGTCGGCCCGACCGTGAAGCTGTCCTACGTGGACCAGAGCCGCGACGCGCTGGAGGGCAACCACAACGTCTTCCAGGAAATCGCGGGCGGCCTGGACATCCTCAACATCAACGGCATCGAGATCCAGTCGCGCGCCTACATCGGCCGCTTCAACTTCAAGGGCCAGGACCAGCAGAAGATGGTCGGTTCGCTCTCCGGTGGTGAGCGTGGCCGCCTGCACATGGCCAAGACCCTGCTGCAGGGTGGCAACGTGCTGCTGCTCGACGAACCGTCCAACGACCTGGACATCGAAACCCTGCGTGCGCTGGAAGATGCGCTGCTGGAGTTCCCGGGCAACACCTTCGTCATCTCGCATGACCGCTGGTTCCTGGATCGCATCGCGACCCACATCCTGGCGTTCGAAGGCGACTCGCACGTGGAATTCTTCCAGGGCAACTACCGCGAGTACGAAGAAGACAAGCGCCGCCGCATGGGCGACGACGCTGCGCCGAAGCGCCTGCGCTTCAAGGCGCTGAAATAAGAAAGGAAGAACGGCCGCGCTCTGCGCGGCCGTTCTGCATTCGGGTAGGTCACCACCGTTGGTGGTGACGCTTTGAGGCGTACCGACCAACGGTCGGTACCCACGTTCTGCATTCGGTAGGTCACCACCGTTGGTGGTGACGCTTTGAGGCGTACCGACCAACGGTCGGTACCCACCCCCAACGGTTCGAGATTTCGCGATGTCCCTGCTTGAACGCCTGTTCCAGCTGCAGCAGCACGGCACCACCGTGCGCACCGAGCTGCTGGCCGGTGTCACCACCTTCCTGACGATGTCCTACATCGTCTTCGTGAACCCCGAGATTCTCGGCACCACCGGCATGGATGCCGGTGCGGTGTTCGTGGCCACCTGCCTGGCCGCCGCGCTGGGTTCGGCGGTGATGGCGCTGGCCGCCAATTTCCCGGTTGGCATGGCGCCGGGCATGGGCCTGAACGCATTCTTTGCCTTCACCGTGGTCGGCGCCGCCGGCCTGCCGTGGCAGCAGGCGCTGGGTGCGGTGTTCATCTCCGGCCTGGTGTTCCTGGTGCTGTCGCTGACCGGGGTGCGTGCGTGGCTGGTGTCGGGCATCCCGGCATCGCTGCGTTCGGCCATCGTGGCCGGCATCGGCCTGTTCCTGGCGATCATCGCGCTGCAGAAATCCGGGGTGATCGTCGGCAATGAAGACACGCTGGTGGCGCTGGGCCCGCTGAACACCGCGCCGCCGCTGCTGGCGCTGGCCGGCTTCCTGCTGATCGCGGTGCTGGAAGCGCGCCGCATCCGTGGCGCGATCCTGATCGGCATCCTGGCGGTGACCGGCGCGGGCTGGGCGCTGGGCGACGTGCAGTACCAGGGCCTGGTGTCGCTGCCGCCGAGCCTGGCCCCGACCTTCCTGCAGCTGGACCTGCCGGGCCTGCTGCACCATGACGGCGGCGCGCCGATCGCGGTGCTGCTGCAGGTGGTGCTGGTGTTCGTGCTGGTGGAAGTGTTCGATGCCACCGGCACGTTGTATGGCGTGGTCGGCCGTGCGGGCCTGCTGAAGCTGCCGGGTGCGCAGAAGCGCTTCGGCCGCGCCTTGCTGGCCGACAGCACCGCGATTGTTGCCGGTTCGATGCTCGGTACCAGCAGTACCACCGCCTTCGCCGAAAGCGCCTCGGGCGTGCAGGTGGGCGGCCGTACCGGCCTGACCGCGCTGGTGGTGTCGGCGCTGTTCCTGGCCGCGCTGCTGTTCTCGCCGCTGGCAGCGATGGTGCCCAGCTATGCCACCGCACCGGCGCTGCTGTTCGTGGCTGGCCTGATGCTGCGTGAACTGGTGGAAGTGGACTGGAGCGACCTGACCGAATCGGTGCCGGCCGCGCTGTGTGCGCTGGCGATGCCGTTCACCTACTCCATTGCCAATGGCCTGGCCTTCGGCTTCATTGCCTATGCCGCGCTGAAAGCCGGCACCGGCCGCTGGCGCGAAGTGCACCCGGCGGTGTGGCTGGTCGCGGTGCTGTTCACGCTGCGCTACGCGTTGGAGTGAGTGCTGCATGGGGTCAGGTCCCATTGCTGCGCAATGGGATCTGACCCCTGTTCGAAGTGCCGGCCGGCGGGTTGGTTCACCCGCTGCGCACGGTGCTCTGGGATGATGGGCGCATGTCGCCGCCCATGCTGCCTTCCGATCCGTCTTCGCCGCTGCGCCGGCGCCTGTTGCGTGCCGCCCTGCTGGCACCGGTAGCGGGCGCGTTGGCCACCCTGCCCGGCTGTTCGCTGCCGGAACAGGTCGATGGCACCTTCCTGCAGCCCTGGCGCAGCCACCTGCAGTGGGGCATGGCGGACTGGCAGCGCTCGCTGCAGCTGGCCCGCAAACTGGGCTGCAGGCAGCTGGTACTGCAATGGACCGGCATCCTTGGCGGCGCCGACGGCGACTGGGAACTGCCCGATACCAGCATCCGCATGCTGTTCACCGCCGCGGCCGAAGCCGGCATTACCGTGCGCGTCGGCCTGCCCTTCCAGCAGCGCTGGTGGAAGGCCATCGGCGCCGATGATGCGACGCTGCAGGCGTTCTTCGCCGACAGCCTGGTACAGGCACGCAGCTGGCTGGCGAAGGCACCGTGGGCGCGCCTGCAGGCGTTCAACGGATGGTACATCCCCTACGAACTGGAGCAGTACCACTGGGCCGACCCGGCGCGCCAGCAGTGGCTGGCGCAGTGGCTGCACGGCATCACCCAGGCCGGCGCCGACGGTGGCGCAAACTGGGCGATTTCCTGCTATTTCAGCCGCCTGGCCACCGACGGCAACCTTGTGACGCTGTGGGATGCGGTGCTGGCACAGGCCACGCTGCGGCCGATGGTGCAGGACGGCGTGGGCGTGGCCGGCGCTGGCAACGTACAGCAGCTGCAGCCACTGCTGAAGCATCTGCGCGAGCGCGGCGTGGCCTTCGATGCGATCGTGGAACTGTTCCGCGAACTGCCCGGCGGGAACAACGACGGCACCCAGTTCAAGGGGGAGACCGCCGACGCCGCGCGCATCGAACGCCAACTGGCGTGGGCACGCGACAGCGGTGCCGAGCACGTGCTGGTGTATGCACTCGACCCGTGGCTGTCGCAGGACACACCGGAAGCGGCGGCATTGCGCAAGCGCTGGGGGATCTGATCCGTCCCCTTTCTGTGGTTACAGCGCGCGGCCGATGATGTCGCGCAGGATCTCGCTGGTGCCGCCGAAGATGCGCAGTGCGCGCGCGTCGGCCCAGGCACGGCCGATGCCGTATTCGCTGCTGTAGCCGTAGCCACCGTGCAGCTGCAACAGGTCATCCAGCACCCGGCCCTGCACTTCGGTAGCGTTGAGCTTGGCCATGGCCGCGCGCAACGGCTGTAGCTGCCCCTGCATCTGCTCGCCCAGGCACTGGTCGAGGAAGCTGCGCAGCATCGCCAGCTGCGCGGCCGCCGAGGCCAGCACGAAGCGGGTGTTCTGATGGTCGATCAGTAGCCGGCCGAACGCCTTGCGCTGGCGGACATAGCCCACGGTCTCCTGCAACATGCCTTCGGCCGACGCCGCGGCGCGCAGGGCGATCGCCAGCCGCTCGGCGGCCAGCTGCTCTTCCAGATAGGTGAAGCCGAGCCGCTCTTCGCCCAGCAGGTGGTCGGCCGGTACGAACACACCGTCGAAGAACAGTTCGGTGGTGTCCTGCGCGTGCTGGCCAACCTTGGCCATCGGTTCGCCACGGCTGACACCGGGCTGGCGCAGATCCATGCAGAACAGGCTGAGGCCACCGGCACCGAGCTCCGGCGCGACGGTCGCCACCACCACCGCCATATCGGCATTGCTGCCGTTGGTGATCCAGGTCTTCTGCCCGCTCAGGCGGTAGCCGCCGTCCACGGCTTCGGCGCGCGTGCGGATCGTCTTCAGGTCGCTGCCAGCGCCGGGTTCGGTCATCGCGATCGCGCCGATCACTTCACCGCGCGCCATCCTGGGCAGCCAGGCATCCCGCGCGGCCGGGGTGGCGTACTGCATCAGGTACGGCGCCACCATGTCCGAGTGGATCGAGAAACCGATACCAAGGAAGTTGGCACGGGCCAGTTCCTCGATCACGCAGGCGGCGTGGCCAAAATCACCGCCCAGCCCGTAGGGCTCGGGCAGCTGGCAGTTGAGCAGCCCGGCCTCGCCCGCGGCCTGCCACAGCGCGCGCGGGGTGATGCCGTCGCGCTCCCACTGCGCGTAGTGGGGGGCGACATGCTCATCGATGAAGCGACGCACCTGTTCGCGGAACAGATCGTGATCGTCGCGGAAGACAGCGCGCTCGGCCATTGCGTCAGCGGCTCACGGCATCGGTGCCACTGAGCTGGCCCTGCAGCACCGGGGCGCTGGCAGTACCGGTCAGGAACAGGCTGTAGTGATCGCCGGGCTGCAACGCCGGCAGTTCCAGTGCGGTGCTGTCCTTGGCGCCACAGCTGGCCACCAGGCGCGCCTTCACCGGATTGATCGCACGCGCGGCACTGCGCCCGGCAGCCACCGCCGGAAACACGGCGGCGCCCTTGTCGGCCATCGCCAGCTTGCCCTGCGCACAGCCGGCAGCCAGGTTGTAGAAGCGGATCTCGGCCTTCAGCGCATCGCTGCTGCCGCCGCCGTCTTCGAGTACCGCCACCGGCTTGGACGGCGCAGCGCCATCCAGCACCAGGGTGGTGAAGCTGCCCGCAGCCACCGCCGGCTGCGTGCGCGCCTTGCCGCCCACGCGCACGGTAAACGGCTTGCCGCCTTCAACGATGGCGTAACGGGTGGCACGCGCCGCCGGGCCCACGCTCTGGTCGGCGCCGTTGGCAACGCCGGCCTTGACCGCAGTTGCGCCCGGGTTGAGCACGCGCACGAAGGCCGAGCCGGCCGGCGGCCGCGCGGCATACAGCTGGGCCAGGCGTCCTTCCGGTGCGGCCTGCTGGGCGAAGGATGCACACGGTGCCAGCAACAGGGCCGCGGTGATCAGTGATTTCATCGACAGGTTCATGCAGGTTTCTCCGTCATGCGAAGCGTGCGCGCCAGGGTCTGGTAGCGCTGCTCCAGTTGCTTGCGATCGACCTTGTTGCTGATCGTCTGTGGCAGGGCATCCACCGCGAACAGTTCCGAAGGAATCATATAGGGCGGCATGTAGCGTTCCATCTGTTCCTTCCAGTCGGCCAGTGCCTCGGGCACGCGCTGCAGTTCGCCGGTGGTGGGCTGCGCAGTTTCAATGAAACCGATCATGCGCACCAGGCTGCCATCCGGGCGCCGCAGCACCACCGCCGCACCGGCCACCACGCCGGGCAGCCGGGCCAGGCCGACATCCACTTCGGCCAGTTCGATGCGATAGCCATTGAGCTTGATCTGGTCATCGCGGCGACCGCGGAAGTAGAACCGCCCCTGCGCATCCTGGTCACCAAGGTCGCCACTGCGATAGGCGCGCTTGCCGTTGTGTTCGAACAGCACGCCGGCATCCAGGTCCGGGCGTTCCAGGTAGCCGCGCATGACGTGGTCGCCGGCCATGCAGATCTCACCGTCCACCAGGAACACCTCGGCATAGGGCTTGCCCACGCCGATCGGGAACGGGTTCGGTGCGGCCGCGCGCAGGGCCGGGTCGACCTCCACCCAGGTGGTGGAGCAGGTCGCCTCGGTCGGGCCATAGGAATTGATGATGCGCACCTGCGGGAAGCGCGCCCACAGTTCCTCGGCCACGCGAGGGGTCAGCGATTCAGCGCCGAATACGAACACGCGCAGGTCCGGAAGATGGGCCGCATCGAAGCGCGGGTTGAGGATCTGCTGGCGCACGAACGACGGCGTCGACGCCCACACCGCCACCTTCGAATCACGCAGATGGTCGATGAAGTGCTCGCTGCTGGCGATCACCTCGCGCGGGCACAGCACGCAGCAGCCACCCAGGCCCAGCGCGCCGCACAGATCGAACAGCGAGAAGTCGAAGCTGAAGAGCATCTGGTTCATGAAGGCCGGCGCCGGCCCCAGCGCCAGGCAGTCGCGGATCCAGCCGGTGAACAGCGCGACGCTGTCGCGGCCGATCTGCACGCCCTTGGGGTCGCCGGTGCTGCCGGAGGTGAACATGATGTACGCCAGATCCGGCACCGCCAGTGCACGGGGTGCATCGGCGCCCGGCAGGAAGGCATCGGCGGCCGCGTCGTAGACCGCGCGCGCATGCACCAGGGTGGTGATGCGCTGCAGGCGCGCCTGCGGGTTGATGTTGTCCACCGGCACATAGGTCACGCCCATGCTGAGGCAGCCGAGCATGGCAACGACGAAGGCCGCTTCCTTGTGCCCGGAAATCACCAGCGCATCGCCTGCAGCCAGGCCTGCCGCGCGCGCGCGTTCGATCCAGTCCTGGGTGCTGCGGTACAGGCGCGCCCAGTCCATCACGCCATCGGCGGCGTGCAGGGCCGGGGCCTGCGCGGCGACCTCCAGATCGGCGAAGCGGCAGTGGTCGAAATCGAAGTACATCGCGCTATCTCCGGCGCCGTTGAAGAGAGGTAGAGCCGAGCCGATGCTCGGCTGGATGTTCAGCGAAACAAGCCGAGCGTGGGCCCGGCTCTACAGGGAGCGTCCAGGCAGGCGCGGTCAGCGCGCGCCGTGCTCGGCCACGTAGTCGGCCAGTACCTGCACCGAATCCACCAGCGTATCGATCTCGTCGACCGGCAGGGTCACGCCGAGGCGGTCCTTGACCTCGACCATCAGCTGCACCTTCGACATCGAATCGAACAGCGACTCCATGTATTCGTCCGGCTGCACGCGCGTGCCGATCACCGCCTCGACGATATCGATCAGCTGGTTCTGGATCGTCTGCTTGTCCATGTTGCTATCCACCTTGTCAGAACTGGAAGTAAAGGAAACGGGTTTCTTTGTGCAGGTTGAGCAGGCAAAGCGCCAGCATGACCAGCATCAGCAGCAGCCAGGCCAGGTTCGGCTGCCAGCGCATCCACGCGCGCGGTGCCGGGTTGGGCTTGGCCAGCGAGGGCGAGTACACGCCCATGATCTGGTGCGCGTTGGGGGCCAGCCAGACGATGGCCAGCGACACCAGGATGTAGAGCAGCTGCAGGTGGTGGCCGAGCAGCAGGCGCATGCCGTCGGCGAACGCCAGGCCACCAACGTGGCCCAGGTTATCCATGCTCTCCCAGCCACGCACGCCGAACATGCCCTGGATCAGCTGCCAGGCATCGTGCACGCCGTCGGCGCGGAAGAACGCCTTTGCCACCAGCACCGCACCGAAGGTCAGCAGCAGGTAGCCGGCGTGCTGGAACGGGTTGAGCGTGCGCAACGCCGCCGGCTTGCGGCCGCCGACGAATACGCGCCAGGCGTGGTTGATGGCCAGGTAGGCGGCATGCAGCAGGCCGAAGATCAGGAACTGCAGGCCGGCGCCGTGCCAGATGCCGGCCAGGCCCATCGCCCACACGGTGGGCAGCACGATCATCGACAGGAAGCCGCCGGCGGTGGACACCGCGGCCGGACCGGTCGCGCGCCCATGGCGGGTACGCCAGCGGGTCACCGCCATCGCCACCGGGTAGTACAGGTAGGCGGTGATGTAGCGAGTGAGCGTCATGTGCCAGCGCGCCCAGAAATCGATGATGCTGGTGGCCTTGTACGGCGAGTTGAAGTTCAGCGGGAACCGGATGCCGAACATCCGCGCCAGGCCCAGCGCCATGTCCGAGTAGCCGGAGAAGTCGAAGTACAGCTGCAGCGCATAGGTCAGCGCGGTGGCCCAGGCGCCCCAGAACTGCACGTCACCGGTGGAGGCGAAGCCGGCGTCGGCATATGGCGCCAGGGTGTCGGCCAGCAGCACTTTCTTGGCCAGGCCGATCACGAACAGCATGCCGCCGATGGACAGGTTTTCAGCCTGGAAACGGTACGTTTCGCGCTTGCTGAACTGCGGCATCATCTCCTTGTGGTGCAGGATGGGGCCGGCAATCAGGTGCGGGAAGAAGGTCACGAACAGCACGTAGCTGAGCGGGCTGCGGTCATTGACCACGCCGGCGCGGCAGTCCAGCAGGTAGCCGATCTGGGTGAAGGTGAAGAAGGAAATGCCCAGCGGCAGGATCAGCGTGTCCATCGGGCCGACGCTGAAGCCCATGTCGTGGACGAAGTTCACCATCGCCGCGAAGTACTTGTAGTGCACCAGCAGCAGGATGTCGGCGGCCACGCCGAACGCGGTGGCCAGCAGCTGCAGCTTCGGCCGTTTGGCCAGCGACAGGATGACCAGGCTGACCAGGTAGTTGAAGGCGATCGAGCCGGCCAGCAGGATGACGAACTGCGGGTTCCACCAGCCGTAGAACACGATCGAGGCCACGCACAGCCACAGCGCGGCCAGCCGCGGCTGCAGTGCGCCCAGCAGGTAGTGCACGCCCAGCGCGATCGGCAGGAAAACCAGCAGGAACAGGAAGGAGTTGAAGAGCATGGTCGGTCGGCGCTCAGTCGATACCGGCCAGTGCCTTCTGCTCGCCTTCGGTCAGCGGCAGGGACAGGGCCATTTCAGAGAATTCCCAGATCACCAGTTTCAGGGTCGGTGGCCACGTCGCCTGCTGCGGCCATGCCGTCAGCAGCGCGCCGGAGAACTGGCCACCGTCCATGCTCTGGTTCCATACCTCGCGCCCCAGGCCATGGCCCAGGCGTTCGGCAAACAGGCTGCGCCGGCCGTTGGAGCTGCCCAGCAGCAGCACCTCCACCGGCGGCGTGTCATCCAGCAGGCCACCGCTGCGGAGCGGGGCGATTACCTGCTCCGGTTCCTGGTCCAGCGCGGGCCGCCACGCCGGCCAGGCATGCTCCAGCCCGGCCAGCACGATCAGGTCGCCCATGCGCGGCTTCGGCGCGCCCAGCGGGCCGACCTCGAACGCCTGGCCGCCCTGCCCGCCCAGCAGCGGCAGCGCCGCCGCAGTGACGGCATCGGCGGCGCGCTGTGCCCCGATCCGGTTCATGTGCACGTCGGTGCGGAAGAACACCGGCGCGTCCTGCCCGGACAGCACCGGCAGCAGGTCCACGCTGGACACCTTGGCGTCCGCCAATGCCCGTTGCCACTGCCCGTAGCGGGCACGCATCGGCTCGGAATAGCGCAGTCCGCAGGTGTGCGCCTGCTCGATGCGCGATTTGTCCGGCACCACCACCACCAGCAGCTGCACGCCCTTGTCCCGCAGCTGCTGCGACCAGTGCTGCATCAACCGCACGCGATCGGCGAACACCTTGTGGCCGGCGCCGGGTTGCGGGCGCAGGCCATCGCGGTAGAACAGCCAGTCCGGGCAGCCCAGTGCCACCTGTTCGCCGGTATCACCCAGCAGGCGGTAACGCAGCGCGGCGCCGACCAGATCACCTTCGTTCTGGATCGGCAGGCGCAGCGCCTGGTTGATCGCCTGGCCGGCCTCGCCGTCGGCCCACTTGGAAGGCAGCAGCTTCTCGGCCGGCAGCTTGGCGTTGGCCAGCATCCAGCCGCCGGCGCAGACACCGATCAACAGCAATGCCGACACCACCACGGCGGTCAGCCGATGGGTGCGCGGAGGGGCAGCAGGTGGCAGGGGCGCGGGCGCCCCGGGACGGGCATTCATCGGTTTACTGCCCCAGTGCCTTGTGCAGGCGGGCCTTCCACTGCTCGGCCGTCATGATCGAAGCGTTGTCCCACTGGCCGCGTGCATCCGGGCCCTGCGGGTAGGACGGCTCGAACATCTGCCAGACCAGGACCTGCGGCTTGTTCTGCTTGAAATCGGCCGATTCCAGGTATTCCAGCAGCATCACCCAGTGACCGACGTTGCCCGGCTTCCAGTTCACCGACACCGGACGGTCGATCAGGTTGGACAGCTTCTGCGGGAAACCGAAGTACGGCTGCACCATGCTGTGGCCGGTCACATGCACCGGTGCCGGCGCATCATCCAGCAGCGACTGCTGTTCGGCCTGGCGGCGCACGGTGAAGGTGTCGCGGCCGATCACCTTGCGCTGTTCGTCGGTCAGGAACAGTTCGGCCAGGTCGCCGAAGCGGCGTTCCTTGATCTCGCTGCCCAGCGCCAGGCCGGTACCGGCCTGGCCAGCCAGGGTCGGTACCTGCTCCTTGATCTTCGCGGCGACGGCGACGGCCACCGCGTCGGCAGCCGGCTGGGTCCAGTGCTGGTCGCTGCGGTAGAACACGTCCTGGCCACCCTGCTTGACCTGGCGCATGGCCTGCAGCGCATCGACCGCCGGCACCTGCGCCTTGCCCAGCCCATCAAGCTCCAGCGCATAACGGCCACGCACCGGATCGCCCAGGCGCTTGCCCTCGGGCAGCTTGTCTTCATAGAACAGGGCCTTGTCCGGCAGCACCAGCACCTGCAGCTTCACCCCGGCCGCCGCCAGCGCGCGCTGCGCTTCGGCAATCAGCGCGGTGTTGCGCGCGACGGCTGCGGTGTCGACCTCGGTCAGGCTGCCCCAAGCGGGGAACAGCCAACCGTCCTTGCCGGTCAGCACGATGGACGAATCCTGGTTGGCGGCGGCCACCGGCGCGGCCGGCGCCTGCGCCTGCAGCGGGCCTGCAGCGGCGAGCGCACACAGCGCGGCCAGCAGGAACATGCGCGGTCGTCGCGCGGTGGTTGAACGGGAAGCGGGCTTCATCGGCAGTTCCTTCTTGCGGCGTCAGTAATACAGGGTGGCGGTAGCGAACAGGCCCTTGGCCCGCTGGGTATCACCACCGCCAATGGCGAAGCGGTAGGACACCGACAGGTCGAGGTAGGAGCGCGCCGCGTTGTAGTGGTCCTCGCGGAACCAGTAGCGCGCGCCGACGCCGGGACCGGCGCCGAGCGACCAGCTGCGCTGGGTGTCGGACAACGCGAACGACTGCGGCCCGATGCCGGGGTAGTCGATGCCGCGCACCCGCGAGCGCTGGTCCTGCCAGTCGGCACCCAGCACCAGGTACGGGGTCACCACCCAGCGGGTCTGGTCGGCACCGAAACGGTAGTTGCGGCCGGCGCGCAGTTCGGCAGCGGCAAAGGCCTGCTGGCGGCGCAGGCGGCCATTGGATTCGCTCACGCGCTGGCCGGGGTTGCCGCTGGCATCGAGCGCGTCGATGGTGAAGTGCGCACGGTTGTCATCCCAGCTCAGGCCGGCCTGGGCGTAGCCACTGACCGTCCACCACTGGTTGACGTCGGTACGCATGCCCGTGCCCTGGTAGAAGCCGTAGGTGGCATAGGTCATCCAGCCACCGGCGCTGTCATTGAGGCGATAACGGGCCAGCAGGTTGGCCTGCAGCGGGCGTTCGGATTCAAGCTGGATCTGGCAGCGCACCGCGGCCGAGTCGGCGTAGATGCCGCCCCGGCGGGTCGCACTGCCGAGGAACTGGCGGCGTTCCAGGCCAACGCTGAGGCCGGTCTGGCCGAACGCATAGCGCACGCCGAACGATCCGATGGTGGACGGCCAGCCGGCAATCGAGCGCGAACGGCTGAGGCGTTCAGCGCGCTCGCGGTTGTCCGGCGTTTCCACCCCGGTGCAGGGGTCGGTGAACAGCAGCGATTCAAACGTGCCGCCCGCGTCGTACAGCGTGTTGGCGATGCGTGCGTAGGCTTCCAGCGTGCCGTGCTGGTTGTTGGTTGCCTGCGGCCGCCAGAACGCTTCCAGCGTGCTGAACACCGAGGCGCCCGGCGTGCTGATCGACGCACCGCCCAGGTTGGTGGCCGCCTGGCGCGATCCGCGATAGCCGGCTGCAGCGGTCACGCCCCAGGTGCGCGAGTAATTGGCGATGGCGCTGCGCGTGTTGTAGCGCTGCGCCTTGTCCAGCGGCAGCTGGCCAGCATCGGCGGCATCGATCGCACCGCGCAGCAGGGTCACCGCTTGGCGATGGTCGCCGGTGGCGGCGCTGGCGTAGGCCTGGTCCATCACCACGGTCTTGGGCGCCTTGCCGGTGGCCTCGGCGGCTCGGAAGTCGGCCAGGGCCTGTGCAGGCTCGCGGGCCGCCTGGTTGAGGTAGCCGCGCTGCATCAGCAATCCGGCATCGTCGGGGTGTGAGGCCAGTGCGGTATCCAGACGCTGCCGCGCCTCGGCCTGCTGGCTGCGGTTGCCGGCGGCCAGGGTGGTGGTCAGCAGGCCCTGCAGCGGCACGCTGTCCGGGGCTTCCTGCACGGCCTGGCGTGCTTCGACGATGGCCTGCTGGTAGTCCTGCCGGCCGTAGGCGGCATAGGCGCGCTGCGAGGCACCGCCATCGCCCTGCAGGTCGGCCGGCATCAGTTCGCACTGGGTGCCGTACGGTGTGTCGCGGCACTGCTGGAACGGCGCCGGGTAGGACTGCAGGGTGAGGGTCTGGCCGGCGCGCGCCGCGCGGATCGCCTTGGCACGCTCGGCCACGGCCTGGCGGATGCCCTGCTGGGTTTTCTCGTCCTCGTCGGCCAGCGTATCGGCCTGCAGCGGCGCCAGCAGCGCGGTGGCGCGCTCGCGGTCACCGGCCGCTACCGCGGCGTCCACGGCCAGCAGGCGCACATTGCGCTGCTGCTGGCCATCCAGCCAGTCCTGCTTCAGCGCGGCGTCGAAGTCGGCGTTGGCCTGCGCGGTCTCGCCCTGGCGCTGGCGCAGGTAGGCGCGCATGACCAGCGCGACCGTGTCGTCCTGGTCGTTGTCCAGCGCATCGTTGGCGGTCTGTTCGGCTGCGGCCAGCTGCCCGTCGAGCAGCTGCGCGGTCATCAGCAGCAAGCGGTGCGACGCCACGCCGGGCGCACGTGCCACTGCCTCGCGGGCGAAACCGGTGGCGGCGCCGAAGTCCTGGGCGATCAGTGCCTGGTAACCCTCCTGCGCCGGCTTCACCGCGCGCTGGCGGCCGAGCGCCACGCGCTTGGCGCGCAGGTCGGCCACGTTCGGGGCACCCAGCTGCAACGCGGTGGCCGCCGCCGCATCGGCCTGTTCCAGCTGCTGCTGCGCTTCCAGCGATGCCACCCACAGTATTGCCCACGCGCCCTGCTGCGGCTGCTGGCGGAAGGCCTGCTCGGCCTTGCTGGCAGCCACGGCCATCTTGTCGTCGTTGTAAGCGGTGTAGGCCTCGGTGGCGAGCGCGAACGCCTGCTGGTAGGCGCGTTCGGCCGGGGTCTGGCGTGCGGCCGGCGCGGCGCGGCGGCCGGCGCCAGTCGCGCTGCTGCCGCTGGGCGCTGCGCTGGCCAGCCCCGCCAGCGCCGGGTCCTGCAGGCCAGCGTTCAAGGCATTGCGCGCCTGCTGCCGTGCTTCTTCGCCGCGCCCCAGCTTCTGCAGCGCATAGATCTGCAGCAGGCGCAGGCGCACCACGTCCGGGCGCAGCCGCGAGGCTTCGCTGGCCTGGCGGTAGGCGGCGCTGTAGTCACCGCGTTCGTAGGACGCAAAGGCCTGCTCGGCCAGCCGGTACGCCGGGCCGGACAGCGGCAAGGGGGCATCCGACTGCGCGTAGACCGGCGCGGTGGCAGCCAGGGCGACGGCAATGACGGTGGACAGCAGCGTGGTCTTCATGCCGTTACGACTCCGGGAGGCGGTGACTGCAGCAACGCTGCACGACGGCGCTGCTCTTCCATGGCCTGGGCGACGGCCTCTTCGGTCGCGATGCCCTTGGTCACCAGGTAATCACCGATGCGGCCATCGCGTTGCGGCTTGTACTCGTCCAGCGCGATCTCGAAGCGCGCGTGGTCGATCAGCTGCATTTCCACCAGCAGGTCGCCCAGCAGCGGCACGGTGTCGATGCGCCATTGCTCGGCACCGCCGATCATGCGCAGGCCGGCGTTGATCTCGCTTTCGCGGGCCACGCTCTGTTCGACGTGCGCGCTGCCGGTTTCCTGCTTGAGCAGGGCCAGCGCGGCCTCGGACAGCGGATTGGCCACGGCCAGGCGCAGGGTGTCGTCGCGCAGCGGCGGCAACGGCAGCATGCGCCACTGCACGCAGGCATCGACGCTGACCGGGAATTCGCCCTGGGTCAGGTAGTCGACATCGATCACCGCGCGCTGCAGGTCGCCCTGGAAGGCGATGGCCTCGGCCAGGGTCTCATCATCCAGCCAGCCCTGCGACAGCAGGATGCGGCCAAGCGGCTGCTTGCGGCCCCCTTGCTGTTGCTGCAAGGCCTCTTCCAGCCGCTCCGGCTCTACCGCCTGCCATGTGGTCAGCAGTTCGCCGAGCCGCTTGCGGGTCTGCACCAGCGCCGACGCATCGGGGAAGTCGTGCATGGTCTTGTCCCAGACCATGCGCTTGCCGAACAGCAGGTAGGCCAGGAACATCTTCCACGCGCGCGCGGTGGCCATGAAGTTGACCATGTTGCCGACCACCATGCGCGGGATCGACATCAACGCGTGTTCCCAGCCGTACAGCCGGTTGACGAAGTAGAACCGCTGCACCACGCGGGTGGCCAGCGCAGCGGTGGTCAGCAGCGCGATGTTCATCTGCCACGTGCCAGCCTGGAACACGCTGGGGTACTGCAGGGTCCACACGCCGGTCACCTTCAGCAGCCAGAACAGCAGCAGCTGCAGGAAGATGGCGTAGGCGATGATGCTGACGAACGAGGTGATGATGCCCTTGCGGTCGCGTGCCAGCAGGTACTTGGTGGCCAGCGACCCGCGCCAGCCCAGCGTTTCCCAGCTCTGCAGGCCGATGCCCAGCACCCAGCGTGCCTTCTGCCGGTACGATGCGCGGAAGTTGTCGGGGAAATATTCGCGCACGCACAACGCCATCTGCTGGGTACGCTCGCGCACCGGCCCCCAGCCGAACCACGACGGCCGGCGAACCAGGAAGTGCACCGGGAAGCGGGCGAAGATCGAGTGCATGCCCATGGCGGCCAGGCGCGCGCCCACGTCGTAATCTTCGGTGAGGCTGTCGGTGTTGAACGGCTGGTTGTCGGTCTGCTCGCTCAGCGCCAGCAGTGCGCGCCGCGAGAAGCAGGTGCCGACGCCGGCCGAGGGCACCATGCCGGACACGCTTTCGCGCACCACCAGATCCTTGGCGTGCCATTCGGCGAACTCATCCATGTACACGCCGGCCACCAGCTCGTACCACTCGCGGTCCAGCGAGGTCACCGGCAGCTGGATCATGTCCTTGCGTGGCAGCAGGTAGTTGAAGAAGCGCAGCTCCATCGGGTGCAGCACGTCTTCGCTGTCATGCAGGATGACGCCCGCGAACTCGATGTCGTGGCGCTTCTCGTAGTCGAAGATCGACAGGATCAGCCAGTTCAGGCAGTCGGCCTTGCTGGTCGGGCCGTCATGTGGCACTTCGACCCGGCGCAGGCGCTTGTAGCGGCGTCGCATGCGCTCGACTTCATCGATGGTCGCCTGGTCGTTGGGATAGGTGCCGACGAACACCACGTACTCGCGGTAGTCGAGCACGTTGATCATGTTCTCGACCATCTGCGCGATGACGTCGTATTCCATCCACGCCGGCACCATGATCGCCAGCGGTTGCTCCGGCCGCTGCAGCAGGTCCTGCTGGGTCAGCGGCTTGTACTCGCGGCGCTTCTTGACCGTCAGCGTGCGCCAGGTTTCGCGGACCCAGTACCAGACGTCGATGAACAGGTCATCGAGGCTGGAGATCAGGATCAGCACGGCGACTGCCGCCGCCACTGTTTCCAGGGCGGCGTAGTAGTTGGCCAGCTGGATGTTCCAGAACAGACCGTCCACGACGGATCAGTGCCCGGTGCTGGCGGACTTGCGGCGGCGGCGGACCTGGGTGACGCGGGCAGCCAGTAGGGCGAACACCACCACGCCGACGGCGATCAGCAGCCACACCATGTGCTTTTCCCAGCCCGACTGCGGATTGCCTTCTTCGGCGATGCGTGAACCATAGGGGTCCTGGCTGTCGAAATCGCGTACGACGTCGCTGCCGTCGATCACCGCGAGGTCACCGCGCAGCAGGCGGAACGGAGCGCCCAGCGCCGGCCCGCGGGTGCCGAGATCGCTGTACAGCACCCCGGTCTGGCCGCCGGCCGAGGCCACCTGCACGGCCGCGGCATTTTCAACGCCGGTCAGGTCCAGCAGCGCCTGCGGCTTGCCGGCGATCACCAGGTGGCCGTCCTTCAACCCGGCCAGGCTGACGCCCGACGGCGCCACGCCGAAGGCCAGGTAGGGCTTGCCCGGGCTGATCGCCGCACCGGCATCGACCACCTTCAGTTCGGCCGCCTCCGGCGACGCACCGACAGCGCTGGCGATGGCGATCACCTTGGCCAGCGACGCCGGCGCATCCTGCAGCCAGGTGCCCGGCACGAACACTTCATTGGAACGCGACAGCAGGCTGGCGGCACCGATGAAGTCGGCACCGAGGGTGCGCTTGGCCAGCTTGATGTGGCTGCTGGGCAGGATCGACACCGGGAACGCGGTGGCCGGGTCATGGCAGTACGGGCGCGCGGGTTGGCGCAGGAAACTGACGCGGACTTCGTTGCGTGCCGACAGCGCGTAGGCCGGCACCTTGGCCACCAGGCGTTGCGGCTTGCCATTGGCCGACAGCACCCTGGCACCGAGCAGGTAATCGTTGAAGAAGATCGTGGCCACCGCGCCCTGCCCGCCCGCATTGGGTGCGGCAGAGACGTCGATCACCACTTCCTCGGGCAGGCGGCCATCGGCCGACAACGCGCCCAGTTCGAAGGTGGCGGTGCGGTCGCCGCGGGTGACGATGTCCTGGGTACCGGCAATGTTGCCGAGGCGGCTGAGCAGCACCAGGTCACCCTGCATCGGCGGGGCACCGGCCTGATCGACCTTCAGCGAACGGCCCAGGGCGTAGGCGCGCCACTGTTCGGACAGCAATCCGGCAACCTTGCCACCGGCCGCCGGATCGACCACCAGGGCCGGACGGCCGGCAACCGCGGCCACGCTCACCGACGCGTTGGCGGCCGGCTTTTCCAGCGCCCCCATGTCGGCCGCACGCCACGCGCTGAACGCGCTGGCGGCATCGGCGCCAGTGGCGCCGACCTGCGCGGCCAGCGCATCCAGCGCTGCGCGCACGCCGTTGCGCAGTGCGTCGCTGCCGATCATCACGTCGGCCGCCAGCGGACCGCTGTCACGCAGCGACAGCAGTGCACCGACTTCGGCCAGATCCTTGATTGCGTGCGCGCGCTCGCCACCGGCCAGCGCCGCGTAGGCCGGCACGGCCATCAGGCTGGCCGGGATGCTGATACCGGTCAGGTCGACGCTGTCGCCAACCTTGGGCAACGCAACCACGTCCACCTGCTTGCCGCCGGTCTGCAGCGCGGCACCGATGCGCCACGCCGCGTCGTACGACGCGGCCTGCAACGACTTGCCATCAACCAGCAGGCGCACCCGCGGCGGCAGCGCGCCCCAGGCCTTGGCCACCGTATCCACCGCACGGCCATCGAAGCGGTAGCTGAAGCGCGAATCGGGTGACAGGCGGAGAACATTGGCCGGTGCGCTCTGGTCGGCGCAGCGGTAATCGGAAACGATCGACCACCAGCCCACGCCGACGCGGACAAAGCCGTTGTCGCGGGGTTCGCCGTCGATCGCCAGCAGCTGGCTGGCATCGCCCTGTGCATCGGTGATCGAGCGCGCGGCAATCGGGTCACCATCGACCGACCACAGCCCCGAGGTACGACCGGTATGGCCGCGCACGTAACGACCATCCAGCTGCAACTGCGCGTCGCGGGTGGGCACGCCCACCGGCACCGGCAGGTAGATCTCGCGCTGGCTCTCCTGCCCACTGAGCACCAGTGGCTGGCGGAAGCCCAGCTGGCGCAGCGTCATCTGCCGGGTCACGGTGCTGTCACCGGTCCATTCGACGAACTGCCCGGCCGCCGTGTCGGCGGCGCTGGTGGTGGCGGCGCCGCTGGCCAGGGCCAGTGCAGTGGATACCAGGAGGAAGGTACGTCGGCCGGTCTGGGTCATGGCGTCACTTCATGCAGAGGAGTGGAGGCGAGGCCGGCGCTGCGGTGGCCGGGGTTGAACTCGGGCAACGGCTGGCCGCGCAGTGCGGCGACGATGCGCGCACTGGCACGCCCGTCGCCGTAGGGGCTGGCATCGGGATCAAAACGGGTTGGGTGCGACGGCTGTGCGAGTGCGGCGTTGACCGACTCGACGATGCGGGCCGGCGTGGTACCCACCAGCTTCACGACGCCGGCTTCAACCGCTTCCGGACGCTCGGTCACATCGCGCATCACCAGCACCGGCTTGGCCAATGCCGGCGCTTCTTCCTGCACGCCACCCGAATCGGTGAGGATCACGTCGGCGCGCTGCATCAGGCGCACGAAACTGAGGTAGTCCTGTGGCGGTACCAGGTGCACGTTGTGCAGGTGGCCGAGTTCGGCGTTGACCGGGCCCTGCACATTGGGGTTGAGGTGCACCGGGTAGAGCACCTGCAGGTCGTCGCGCTGGGCCAGCTCGGCCAGCGCGCGGCAGATGTCCAGGAAGCCCTGGCCAAAACTCTCGCGACGGTGGCCGGTGACCAGCAGCAGGCGACGACCCGGGTCGAGCATCTGGAACGGCGCGTCAGCCTTGGCGCGCAGGGCAGGATCGCGATCGAGCTGCTGCACGGTCTGCTTCAGCGCGTCGATGACGGTGTTGCCGGTGACCACGATTTTCCCGCCCAGGTGTTCACGGGCCAGGTTGCTGCGCGAGCTCGGCGTGGGCGCGAACAGGTAGTCGGCCACCACATCGATCACCCGCCGGTTCATTTCCTCCGGCCACGGCCGGTGGATGTCGCCGGTGCGCAGGCCCGCTTCGACATGGCCGATCGGGATGCGATGGTGGAACGCGGCCACCGCTGCAGTCATCGCCGTGGTGGTATCGCCATGCACCAGTACACGATCCGGGCGCACCTGCGTGTAGAGCGCGTCCAGCCGCTCGAACAGCTTGGCGCACAGGCCGTTGAGGGTCTGGTTGGGGACCATCACATCGAGGTCGTGATCGGCGGTGATCGCAAACAGCGACATCACCTGATCCAGCATCGCCCGATGCTGGCCGGTGGTGCACACGATCGATTCGATATCCGGCGCTTCATCCAGCGCCTTGACCAACGGCCCCATCTTGATCGCCTCAGGACGGGTACCGAAAACAGAAAGAACCTTCACCGCAGAACTCCCTCAAGGCCTGCTAAACATCCTGTCGCTGGATCGTAAGCGATTCTGTGAAGTTCGGCTATATAAATGTGACCTGCATCACAAACCGACGCAGTAAGCATTCCATCACAGTTGTGACGCAGAGCGTCACTTTGTGACGGCAGTTTTCTCTTCGGGGGGCAATTCGAAGACCTGGCGCAGGTAGGCCAGGTAGCCGGGGTCGTCGCACATGCTCTTGCCAGGCGAATCGCTCAGCTTGGCGACCGGCTGGCCGTTGCAGCGGACCATCTTGATGACGATGTTCAGCGGCGTCGGGCCAAGGTCGTTGGTCAGGTGGGTACCGACCCCGAAAGCCACCTGGCAGCGGCCGCGGAAATAGTCGTACAGGCGCATCACCTTGGCGATGTCGAGCCCATCGCTGAACACCAGCACCTTGCTGCGTGCATCAACGCGGCGCTGCTGGAAATGCGCCAGCATGCGATCGCCCCAGTCGAACGGATCGCCCGAGTCATGCCGAACGCCGTCGAACAGCTTGCAGAAGTACATGTCGAAGTCGCGCAGGAAGGCGTCAAGGCCGACCACGTCGGACAGCGCGATGCCCAGATCGCCACGATACTCGCGCGCCCACGACTCCAATGCCGCCACCTGCGAGTCACGCAGGCGCGGGCCCAGCGCCTGGAATGCCTGCAGGTACTCGTGCGCCATCGTGCCGTGCGGGGTCATGCCGTACAGGCGGGCGAAGTGCACGTTGCTGGTACCGACCAGCTGCGGGCCGAGTGCATCGCGCAGCAGCGGCAGCAGGCGCGCGTGCCAGTCACGCGAGTAGCGGCGGCGGCTGCCGTAGTCGGCGATGCGGCACTGTTCGAAGCCAGGGGTATCGCGCAGCAACGCCGCCTTGGCCTGCAGGCGACGCTCGCCCTCGACGAAGTCGGCCGTGGTGGTGTTGCGGAACCAGACCTCGTTGATGATCGCCAGCAGCGGCACTTCGAACAGGATGGTGTGCAGCCACGGACCGGTGATGTCCAGCTCGATCTCGCCGGGCACGGTTTTCGAAGCCCGCAGCCGGATGTACTTGCGGTCAAGATGGAACAGGCCGAGGAAATCGGCGAAGTCCGGCTTCACGAAGCGCAGGCTGCGCATGTAGTCCAGTTCCGCGTCACTGAAGCGCAGGCTGCACAGATGGTCGATCTCTTCATCGATCTGGTCGATGTAGCGGGCAAGCTCGATGCCGGGCGTGCGGCACTTGAACCGATACTGCACCTGGGCGCCGGGATGCTGGTGCAGCACCGCCTGCATCATGGTGAACTTGTACAGGTCGGTGTCGAGCAGGGACTGGATGATAGGCATGGGGCAGATTATGCGCCCGGCGGCGTGAACCCGGGTGCCTGCGCCCGCATCCCGTGTCCATGCAGCCGATCGGCTCTACCGTAGATCCACGCCATGCGTGGATGAGCCACCCTTGCAGCCGAGCGCAGGCTCGGCTCTACAGCGACCGCCGCAGCAGGCGCGGCACCAGCATCAGTGCATGCAGCCAGATCGCACTCCACACCGCAGCGCGTATCGGCAGCGAGCGCTGCCTCGCCTCGAATTTCTGGAAGTAGCGCCACAGGCCCTTGTGCTTGTGCCATTCAACGAAGAACGGCCGCGAACGGCTGGAAACACCGCGCACGTGCAGAACCTGCAGGTCGTTGGCGATGGCGACCACCGCGCCGGCCTCGCGCGCGCGCCGGCACAGGTCGAGGTCTTCGGCATGCAGGCGATAGCCGGCGTCCCAGCCACCGATGCGGTCAAACAGCGCACGCGGCATCATCAGCAGCGCACCTGACAACGCCGGCACCGGTTGCAGCGACTGCTGCGGATCGCGCGCAACCGCCAGCCTGGAACCCTTGCCGGGCGAACGCAGCATCAACAGGAAATCCGGGTCGCGGCGGCGTACCGCCTCGTCGGCGTGGCCATGCTCGTCCACCTGCTCGACGCCCAGCAGGCAATCGCCCACTGCTTCGGCACGGCCGCGCAGTTCGGCGAGCGTTTCCGGCTCGACCATCAGGTCCGGGTTGATGAAGGCCAGCCACGGGCTGAGCGAGTCGGCCACGCCCTGGTTGTTGGCGGCGGCAAAGCCGGGATTGTCGGGATTGCCGACAAAACGCACGCGCGGATCGTGGCTGGCATGCCGTTGCACGATATCCAGGGTGCCATCCAGCGAACCATTGTCGATCACCCGGATCTCTTCCACGTCCTGCGCCTGGCGCAGGCGCGAGAGGCAGGCATCGATGGTACTGCCACTCTGGTAGGTGACGACGATGGCGGCAATGGCAGCATTCAAACGGAGGGCTCCGGCGCGGATGGGACGAACAGGTCGCCCTGCTCGCGCGGCATTATCGCCTGCCGCATGCGCTGTTGCAGATCGGCGCGCAACCCGTGCAGCGGATCGTGCATCAGGAAGTCCGCCAGCCTCGGCACCCAGCCTGGCCACCGCGCGGCCAGGGCTTCGAGATCGCCATCGCGGCTGACCGCCTCTCCGGCGCGGCCGACAAACGCGGTTTCGCACAGCACATTGCGCCACCCCAGCCCGGCCATGCGCAGGCTGAGGTCGACCAGTGCCGCATTCCATCCCGCGTAGCTGTCCACGTCCAGGCCGCCGACACGGCGGCGCGCGTTGCTCCGCACCAGCACCGCATGGGTGACCGCCGATGGCAGTTCCGGGTGCAGCGTCGGCAGCGTGGCGCAGGTATGGGCCAGCAGCGCTGGATCGTCGGGCTCGGGATTGATCTCGCCCAGGCGCGGCCAGGCGGCGGTTTCGCCGGCATTGCACCAGGGCGTGGCGGTGGCGATCGACGCATCGCGGGCAAAGGCATCCTGCAGCTGCTGCAACCAGCCCGGCGCCGGCATGCTGTCCGGCGCCAGCACGGCCACATCCAGGCCATCACAGGCGCGCAGCATCTCATCCAGATGGGCCACTTCACCCAGCGGCCGCGCACGCCGGGTGTATTCGGCTTGCAGTGGCGTATTTGCCAGCCAGTGTTCAACGATGGCCTGCGCACGCGGACCGGTCTGTGCATCATCGGCCAACCAGACCGCCGTGCCCGGTGCAGTGCCCGCATCCAGCGCGGCCAGACAACGGTCGAGCGCAGCATCGTCCACGCACAGCGGCAACAACACGATCGCCCCCATCCCGCCTCCGTGGTTGTCGGTGGCCACAGCGTAGCACCGGGAAGGTATCGGCCGGGTTGCACCCGGCACCCGGGTAGTGCCGGCCGCTGGCCGGCAACAGCACCAGCAACAGCAACAGCCGAGGCAAAAGCTGCGTTCCTGGGGTTGGCGGGGTGGGTCCGGTTGCGGGGGACGCCGTACCCCCCTCCGGGGTCCGGCCCAGCCGCTGGCGGCTGTGCGTTCGGGCGCTTGCGAAGCAGTGCTTCGCAAGCAAAGCGCCCTCACCCTTGGGGGCTTGGCCGCGGCATCCATGCCGCGGACACCCCCGCAAGCGGATCCACCCCGCCTTCGACAGATTTCTGTGATCTGCCTGACCTTGTTTTCTGTAGCAACTGTCTTGTCAGGCGGAGGCCATCTGGGCCTCCGCTTCCCGTTTGCGGGCGTTGAGGATCACCA
>NZ_JAXAXL020000023.1:47766-59969 GCF_047497515.2 Stenotrophomonas maltophilia | reverse complement strand
GCAGCTTCGCCAAGCTGGGTAACCCGTCGTTTGCCTATGGCACGGCCAGCCTGGTGTTCGCTTCGGCCAGCCTGTCTGAATTAAGCAGGCAATACAGCAAGGCACTGCCTCGTGAGCGCCCACTGTTGGGCGCGAACTTTGCCGCTGGCGTGGGTGCACTGCTGGGAGACTCGGCGATGCTGCTGGGCGAGATCGGATCGAAGTTGCCCTGGTTCTCGCAGAAGCTTGCCGAGCCGATGGGGCGATGGGCATTTCGTGCTAAGACTCGGGCGGCAGTTGTCTTCGCTGCAGGGCGGTGGTTGAGTGGGATTGCTGGCATGGTGCTGGGTGGGTTGACGGTCTACGAAGGCGCCAGGGACTTCAAGCTCGATGCCGTCTACGGCATTGGTATGATTACTGGAGGAATCGCCACGATGGTTGCTGCCGGGTTGTTGCTTTGGGGCGCGGCAATACCACTTGCACTGATACTGATGCTTGTCGCGGCTGTCGTGACGGTCGTCGTAGGGTGGTTCAAGCCTGATGAAATCGAGCGGTGGATGGACAGAACGATTCACTTTGGCGGCAATGATGCTGGCTCTTTCTCGACGGTTGAAGATCAACTGGCTTCGATGAAAAGTCTTCAGAGGTCCGCATAGTGCTTACAGGATGGCTGCCACGCTTCCCCGTTGGGCGACGGTTGAACCACCCGGAGCGCAGTTCGGAGTTGAGGCATGACATTCCGTCGCAGTTCTCGCCCGACGATGCATTCGGTCTGATTGCGATGAATTCGCAGTACATCGATTTCGTCGACAGGTCTTTCAAAGTAAAGGGTATGGCCGCGACGCTGTCCGCCTCGCTGATGGTCATCTTCTTTACTGGCGTAAACGTGAATTTGTTTATCCAGTCCTCTGAAATGAGGGAGGGGCTAGCGGGCCTATGGCCACATCTGTTGTTCATCACCGTAGTCGTCTTTGCGGCAAACTTCGTATGCTGGTGGATGGTTCTCAGAAAAGACATCTTCCAGTACACGCACTATCCGGTTCGCTTCAATCGCATCACCCGCAAGATCTACTTCTTCAGGCACAACGGGCCCGGCGGTGTGACTGTCGTGCCCTGGGGTTCGCCCTACGCCTTCTTTCACATCGGCCGGGGCGCGCAGAATCCTGAACTTCTTGATCTCCGCTGCCATCTGCTCGATCGCAATCAGCAGATACAACAGACCTTCACCATCGGCCACTTCTGGGAACATGAGGATGACATCCGCGAACCGTGGGCGCTGATCTGTCGCTACATGCAGGAAGGCCCGGAAAGCTGCTATGACGACCCGCTGGACCGGGTCATCACGCTCTCGTCGGATCCAACGATCCGCAACTGCTGGCTGATGGTCATCCTGATGATGGGCACCGCGCTGATGCCGTTGCGTACCAACCTGATGTTCCCGATCTATGGCGCGCTGGCGCTCTGCCGATGGCTGACCTTCAAGACCTGCCGCAAGCCGGTCTTCCCTCCCGAGATCGAGGCGGAGTGCGAGATCGATCCAGAGGATCCATATCGACTTCCAGAGCCTCGGTTCATGGCTGAATTTGCCAGCGATCCGGCCATCTACGCACGGGCGTTGGAGCGTCACAAGGAACGGATGATGTGGCGCCCGGAGAAGTAGTCGGTGTGGGCTTCGCCATTTGCGTTCAGATTGCTGTCGCGCAGGCTGCTGCCGTACCCGTGGATGTCCCAAGGGAAACGCTTCAAAATCGGCCTCGTTGCCCTGGTGGACAGCGACCAGTTGCGTCTTTTCAAGGCGCTGAATGCCAAGGCAGTGATCACCGGCACGTCGCGTCATGCCGAACTGGCGCGAACGCTGACGACCGTGGATATGTACGACGCGATGCGCGGCAGCTTCGCCAAGCTTGGCAACACCTCCTTCGCCTATGGCACGGCCAGCCTGGTGTTCGCTTCGGCCAGCCTGTCTGAATTAAGCAGGCAATACAGCAAGGCACTGCCGCGTGAGCGCTCACTGCTGGGCGCGAACTTTGCCGCTGGGCGGTGCGCTGGTGGGAGAATCGGCGATGCTGCTGGGCGAGATCGGATCGAAGTTGCCCTGGTTCTCGCAGAAGCTTGCCGAGCCGATGGGGCGATGGGCGGCCTATGCTCAGACTCGTGCAGAAGCCGTCTACGCGTCGGGGCGGTGGTTGAGTGGGATTGCTGGCATGGTGCTGGGTGGGCTGACGGTTTACGAAGGCGCGAGGGACATCAAACTGGCACCTGCGTATGGGATAGGCATGATTCTCGGAGGATCAATGGCCATCGCTTCAAGTATCCTTCTACTAGCAGGTGTTGCGCTTCCAGTTGCGATTATTCTCCTCCTGGTTGCGTCTGCCACGACCGTGGTCGTCGGTTGGATGAAGCCCGACGAAGTCGAGCGATGGATGGATAGGGCGCTACACTTCGGACTCAATCATGCAGGATTATTTGTAGACATCGAGGAGCAGTGCAGTGAGCTCGCGAGGTTGAGAATCTAGCCATGCTCACTGGTTGGTATCCCACATTCAAATGCGGGAGAGTATTGGCGCGCCGAGAAATTGAGAGCGAGCTGCGCGCTGACTCTTCGGTTGGCTACTCTCCGGATGACGCATTCGGAATTATCAGAATGAACTCGACATTCGTTGAGTTTGTTGAAAGGACCTTCAAACTCAAAGGAATGGCCGTCACGGCTATGTGCTCGGCATTCACCCTCTTTGAGATAGTTATCATGGCCTTCTCTTTTCATAGCCTTTACAGCCATCCAGCTATCTCTCTGGGAGAGAAGCTGGCTCTCAGCATTGCTATGGCCGCCGTGCTTGGTGGGCTGGGTGCCATGATGTGGATGTTGCTACTCCGCAAGGACCTCTTCCAGTACACCCACTACCCGGTTCGCTTCAATCGCGTCACCCGAAAGATCTACTTTTTCAGGCACAACGACGCTGGCGGCGTGACCGTCGTGCCTTGGGGTTCG
Organism: Stenotrophomonas maltophilia; assembly: GCF_047497515.2. Lineage (GTDB taxonomy): Bacteria > Pseudomonadota > Gammaproteobacteria > Xanthomonadales > Xanthomonadaceae > Stenotrophomonas. The sequence continues at coordinate 57,001 of NZ_JAXAXL020000023.1, read as the reverse complement.
CCTTACGCCTTCTTCCACATCGGCCGGGGTGCACAGAACCGTGAGCTGCGTGATCTCAGGTGTCACCTTCTTGACCGCAATCAGCAGATACAGCAGACCTACACCGTCGGACACTTCTGGCATCACGACGATCACATACTCGAGCAATGGGCGCTGATCTGCCGTTACATGCAGGACGGTCCGGAAGGCTGCTATGACGACCCGCTGGACCGGGTCATCACGCTCTCGTCGGATCCAACGCTCCGCAACTGCTGGCTGATGGTCATCCTGATGATGGGCACCGCGCTGATGCCGTTGCGTACCAACCTAATGTTCCCGATCTATGGCGCGCTGACGCTCTGCCGGTGGCTGACCTTCAAGACCTGCCGCAAACCGGTCTTCCCTCCCGAGATCGAGGCGGAGTGCGAGATCGATCCAGAGGATCCATATCGACTTCCAGAGCCTCGGTTCATGGCTGAATTTGCCAGCGATCCGGCTATCTACGCACGGGCGTTGGAGCGTCACAAGGAACGGATGATGTGGCGCCCGGAAAAGTAACGCGCCTGGCGTGGTCCGGCACTCCTACGATCCTCCATACCAAGCCTCACCCTGCACCATAGCGTGCCGGCGTCACCCCCATCTCGCGCTTGAACACGGTGATGAACGCACTGGGCGTGTCATAACCCATCGATAGCGCGACGCTGATCACCGGCTCGCCCGCCAGCAGGCGCGGCAACGCCAACAGGACGCGCAGACGTTGGCGCCACTGGCCGAACGGCATGCCTGTCTCGGCCAGCCAGCGGCGGGCCAGGCTGCGGTTGGATAAGCCGCTGGTGGCGGCCCAGTCATCGACGCTGCGGTTGTCATGCGGCGCGCGAGCCAGCGCGGCGGCGATCTGGCGCAGGCGGCGGTCGCGCGGTTGCGGCAGGGCCAACGGCAGTGGCGTACTGCGGGCGATCTCATCGGCGATCACCCCGGCCAGTCGCTCCTGCGCGGCATCCAACGGCCCATGGGGCCATTGCAGTGCACGTGCCGTCGCAGCCTGCAGCAGCGCGCTGGGCTGGAAAATGCGGGGAGTGGCGGGCAGTCCCCCGCAGGCCCCGGCACTGAAGTACAGGCTCCAGCCATCAAAGCTTGCGGTACTGGCCAACGCGTGCGGCAGCAGAGGCGGAATCCAGGCCATGTGGCCGGCGGGCAGCAACCAGTGCAGGTCGCCCACCTCGATCCGCAACAGGCCCTCATGCGCGCCCAACAGCTGTCCGCGGGCGTGCTGGTGGCGGCCGGTATGCCGCGGACCGCCCTGGCGCAGTTGTGCCGCCAGCAAGGCCGGTCCATTGACGGCATCGGCCAGGCCGGGGTCGATCAACGCGGTATGTGTCCGATTTGCCATATCAACTGGCAGTTATACGGGAGAATGGCCGTGGCCAAGGCCTGACACTGGACGCCACTCCACACCGGGCAACCCGTCATGCAGCCACACGACATCCTCCCTGATCACCAGAACGACGTGCAGGTGAACGGTCTTACCGTACGCAAGGGCAGCGTGGGCGCGTTCCTTGCCAATGCCCGCGCTTGGCAGGATCCGGCCAGCGATCCCGACACCCGGGCCACGGCCGGAGCGGACCTGCGTGCGCTGCTGCCGGGCCTGCACGCCTTGGGCCTGTTCCAGGTGCTGGTGGCACGCGATCCGGGCCTGCAGCGGCTGATCGACGCGGCAGCCTGAGAAGCACAAGGCCCGGACATGCCGGGCCTTGATCCATCGTCGCCGGGCGTGGCCCGGCGCTACCTCGACGTGCCTCAGTTGTTGCCGGGCGCGAACACCAGGGTGCGGCGGGTGGTGACCGGTGCGCTGACCGGTTCGAAACGCCAGCGCTTCACCGCGTTCAGGGCTTCGCGGTCGAACACGCGGCCCGGTGTTGCGCGCAATACGCGGGCGTTCACCACCGAGCCGTCGGTGCCGACGGTGATCTCCACCAGTACTTCGCCCGAGGTGCCCGAGCGCAGGGCCTCGCCCGGATAGCGCGGTGCCGGCGTACTGACCGGGCGCAGGGTGGGTGCGGCGGCCGCGGTTGCCTGGCGTGCGGCACTGGCCTGCTGGGCGGCGGCCTGCTGCTGCTTCTGCTCGGCTTCACGGCGGGCGGCGGCCTGGCGCTCGGCCTCCTGGCGTTCGTTGTCGCGGCGCGCGGCGTCCTGCTGCGCGGCAATCTGCTTGGCTGCGTCGGCCTCCTTGGCGCGCTGCTCGCTCAGGCGCTGCTGCTCGGTCTGCTGCTTGCTGCGGTCCTCGGCGTCTTTCTTCGCCTTCTCGGCTTCCGCTTCGGTGCGCTTGGCGGCGTTCTGCACGCCCTTGGCCAGGCCTTCCTTCAGGCGCGGCAGGGCCGGCGCGGACGCATCCACCTTTTCGATCAACGCCACCAGGCGCTGTGCTTCGGTGTAATCCTCGCGGCCCAGGTGCTGCTCGGCGGCAATCAGGGTGTAGGGCAGCAGGTCGGTCAGCGCGCTCTTCACCGAGGCGTCGTCCGGGGTCTTGTCGCGCAACGCCAGGTAGTACTCGATTGCGTTGTCGCCGGCCGGCGCATACATGCGGTTCTCGCGCAGGGCCTGGCTGGCCGATTCGCGCAGCTGTTCGGTGCCCATCGACTGTACCTTGGCGGCCACCACGGGTGCGGCCTGCGCGGCCGCCGGTGCAGGGGCGGCGGCGGGTGCTGCGGATTCTTCCTTGCCCGAGCAGGCGGCCAGTGCCAGTGCCAGCGCAACCGGCAGCCACCGGCGCGCGGCGGTGATCGTTGAGACGTGCGACATCCTGCTCCCCTCTAAGAAGACGACGTGACGTAAATCATTGATATGCATGGCCGGGACCTGCGGTCCGGGCGCGGCAGGGTGACGTTTCCCGACGCCACCGCCGGCAACGGCGAGGGTGCAATCTAGCATCCCGGCCACCGCCACGCACAAGGGGCGGGGCCAGGACGGGCAACGGCGACGGTGCCGTTGCCCGCGCACGCATCAGTGGTCGTGCGCCTTGTCGTGGGGCTTGCTGTGGCTGTTGGACATCAGCTTGTCGGTCCAGGCGATGCCGATCGCCGACAGGATGAACACGCAGTGGATGATGGTCTGCCACAGCACACCGTCAGGGGTCAGCATCGAGCAGCGGGCGATCCCGATGTTGGCGGCGGCCACGCTCATCTGTTCCGGCGTGCACAGCGGGATGCCATTCAGCGCGCCACTGGCGATGAAGGTCTTCAGCAGGTGGATCGAGGAGATGCCGATGATCGCCATCGCCAGCTTCACCTTCAGCACGCTGGCGTTGACGTGGCTCAGCCATTCCGGCTGGTCGGGGTGGCCTTCCAGGCGCAGGCGCGAGACGAAGGTCTCGTAGCCGCCGACGATCACCATCACCAGCAGGTTGGAGATCATCACCACGTCGATCAGGCCCAGCACGATCAGCATGATCTGCTGTTCGCCCATCGAGACCGAGTGCGAGATCAGGTGCCACAGTTCCTTGCCGAACAGGAACACATAGACGCACTGCGCCACGATCAGGCCCAGGTACAGCGGCAGCTGCAGCCAGCGCGAGGCGAAGATCAGGGTGGACAGGGGGGAGAGCGGCGGTCGGTTTGCACTCATGCGGGGGATGCTGCGTTTCGGGGGAGTGGCGAGGTTACTGGCCCGCCATGACGGTGCCAAGCCAACTCACGCACTAGACTTCAGGTTCCTTTCCGCATCCCGAGCCGCCGCCATGATCGACCTGTATTACTGGCCCACCCCGAACGGCCACAAAGTGACCCTGCTGCTGGAGGAAGCCGGCCTGGAGTACCGCATCCACCCGGTCAACATCGGCTCGGGCGACCAGTTCAAGCCGGAATTCCTGGCGATCTCGCCCAACAACAAGATGCCGGCCATCGTCGACCACGCCCCGGCCGATGGGGGCGCCCCGCAGAGCGTGTTCGAGTCCGGCGCGATCCTGTTGTACCTGGCCGAGAAGACCGGCCAGTTCCTGCCCAGCGACGCGCGCGGCCGCGTCACCACCCTGGAGTGGCTGTTCTGGCAGATGGCGGGGCTGGGCCCGATGAGCGGCCAGATGGGCCACTTCAACGTGTACGCACCGGAGAAGATCCCGTACGCCATCGAGCGCTACGACAGCGAGGTGCGCCGCTTGCACGGAGTGATGGACAAGCGCCTGGCCCAGCACGCCTTCCTGGCCGGTGACGACTACACCATCGCCGACATGGCCAGCTATCCGTGGATCGGCGCCTACGACAAGATCCCGGTCGATTTTGCCGCCTTCCCCAACCTCAAGCGCTGGCATGAAGCGATTGCCGCGCGCCCGGCCACTCAGCGCGCCTATGCCCTGCGCCAGCAGGTGAACCCAAACGCCGGCAAGCCGCTCAGCGACGAAGAACGCAAGCACCTGTTCGGCCAGCGCTGACCCAGTACGGTGGGTGCCGACCGTTGGTCGGCACTCCTTGCCGGCACTCCTTATGGGCAAAAGGTCATGCTGCCTTCCCGCACGGGCTTGGTTAGGATGGGGGACGACCGCCGCGCGCCCACCGCGCGCAGCGGACCTGCCGTTTGCCGGGATACTTCATGCGCCACCTGTTCGCTTCGCTCGCCCTCATGCTCGCCACCACGACCGCCGCCCACGCTGAAAAGCTGACCCTGGAAGCCATCACCGGCCCGCTGCCGTTGTCCGGCCCGACCCTGATGAAGCCCAAGGTGGCGCCGGACGGTTCGCAGGTCAGTTTCCTGCGTGGCAAGGACAGCGACCGCAACCAGCTGGACCTGTGGACCTATGACATCGGCAGCGGCCAGACCCGGCTGCTGGTCGATTCCAAGGTGGTGCTGCCGGGCACCGAGACCCTCAGCGATGAGGAAAAGGCCCGCCGCGAGCGCCAGCGCATCGCCGCGATGACCGGCATCGTCGACTACCAGTGGTCGCCGGACGCGCAGCGCCTGCTGTTCCCGCTGGGCGGCGAACTGTATCTCTACGACCTCAAGCAGCAGGGCCAGGCCGCGGTACGCCAGCTGACCCATGGCGAAGGTTTCGCCACCGACGCCAAGCTGTCGCCGAAGGGCGGCTTCGTCAGCTTCATCCGTGGCCGCAACCTGTGGGTGATCGACCTGGCCAGCGGCAAGCAGGTGCAGCTGACCCGCGACGGCAGCACCACCATCGGCAACGGCGTGGCCGAATTCGTCGCCGATGAAGAGATGGACCGCCACACCGGCTACTGGTGGGCGCCGGACGATTCGGCCATCGCCTTTGCCCGCATCGATGAATCGCCGGTGCCGGTACAGAAGCGCTATGAGGTCTATGCCGATCGCACCGATGTGATCGAGCAGCGCTATCCGGCCGCGGGCGATGCCAACGTGCAGGTGAAGCTGGGCGTCATTTCGCCCACCGAGCAGGCACAGGCGCAGTGGATCGACCTGGGCAAGGAGCAGGACATCTACCTGGCCCGCGTCGACTGGCGCGATGCGCAGCACCTGAGCTTCCAGCGCCAGTCGCGTGACCAGAAGCAGTTGGACCTGGTCGAGGTCGCCCTCGCTGCCAACACCCAGCGCGTGCTCGTCCACGAAACCAGCCCGACCTGGGTGCCGCTGCACAACAGCCTGCGCTTCCTGCAAGACGGCAGCGTGCTGTGGTCGTCCGAGCGCACCGGCTTCCAGCACCTGTACCGCATCGACAGCAAGGGCAAGGCCACCGCGCTGACCCGCGGCAACTGGCCGGTGGACGAACTGCTGGCGGTCGACGAGAAGGCCGGCAAGGCCTACTTCCGCGCCGGCATCGAGACCTCGCGCGAAAGCCAGATCTACGCGGTGTCGCTGCAGGGCGGCGAGCCGCAGCGGCTGTCGAAGGCGCCGGGCATGCACAGCGCCAGCTTCGCCCGCAATGCCAGCGTGTATGTCGACAGCTGGTCCAACAGCAGCACGCCGCCGCAGATCGAGCTGTTCCGTGCCAATGGCGAGAAAATCGCCACCCTGCTCGAGAACGATCTGGCCGATCCCAAGCATCCGTATGCGCGCTACCGTGACGCGCAGCGCCCGATCGAGTTCGGCACGCTGACCGCTGCTGACGGCAAGACCGCGCTGAACTACAGCCTGATCAAGCCGGCCGGCTTCGATCCGTCCAAGCGCTACCCGGTGGCGGTGTACGTCTATGGTGGTCCGGCCAGCCAGACCGTCACCGACAGCTGGCCCGGCCGCGGTGATCACCTGTTCAACCAGTACCTGGCCCAGCAGGGCTACGTGGTGTTCTCGCTGGACAACCGCGGCACCCCGCGTCGTGGCCGTGACTTCGGTGGCGCGCTGTACGGCAAGCAGGGCACGGTGGAAGTGACCGACCAGCTGCGCGGCGTGGCGTGGCTGAAGCAGCAGCCGTGGGTCGACCCGGCACGCATCGGCGTGCAGGGCTGGTCCAACGGCGGCTACATGACCCTGATGCTGCTGGCCAAGGCCTCGAACCAGTACGCCTGTGGCGTGGCCGGTGCGCCGGTGACCGACTGGGGCCTGTACGACAGCCACTACACCGAACGCTACATGGACCTGCCGGCGCGCAATGAAGCCGGCTACCGCGAAGCGCGCGTGCTGACCCATATCGAGGGCCTGCGTTCGCCGCTGCTGCTGATCCACGGCATGGCGGACGACAACGTGCTGTTCACCAACTCGACCAGCCTGATGAGCGCGCTGCAGAAGCGTGCCCAGCCGTTCGAGCTGATGACCTACCCGGGTGCCAAGCATGGCCTGTCCGGTGCCGATGCGCTGCATCGCTACCGCGTCGCCGAAGCCTTCCTGGGACGCTGCCTGAAACCCTGACAGACACACGGGAAGGAGCCCGCCGATGACCCTGCCACCACCGATTCCCGCCCATGGCCCGTCGTCTTCCGGCTGGTGGCGCCGCCACTGGCGCTGGGCGATGCCGCTGGCGGTGGTGCTGGTGATGGGGGTGGCCGCTGGCGCGGTGACCTGGAGCGTGCTGCGCTGGAGCGAGGCCGCACGCGAAAGCCCGCCGATGCGCGAAGCACTGCGTCGCGCCGGCTGCAGCATCGAGTTGGTGGAAGCCTTCGGTGAACCGTTGCAGGCCGAATCGATGCCGCTGGGCAGCATGCAGACCGCCATCAATGGCCAGCGCGATGTCGGCCTGACCGTGGCACTGGAAGGCCCGCACGCGCACGGCCGCTTGTTCGTGAAGGGCACCCGCAGCGACGACGTGTGGGACTACCCGGTGATGTATGTGCTGGCCGAAGACAAGCAGACCTTCGACCTGACCGCGCTGGACGATGACGAGGCCGCGCACGAATGCGCACTTCAGGCATGCCGTGATCGCGGCGAGTGCCCGATGACCGCGGCGTTGTGACCTCCGGCCGATTGTCGCCATCGCCATGAGCGCGTAGGGTGCGGACAACCCTTTGCTGGAGTGTTCCATGAAGCCGATCGCGTTGGCCGTTGCCCTGGCGCTGAGCGCCGCCCCGCTGCTGTCCGCACCGACAGCCCTGGCCGCACCCGCCGCAAAGGCCGCCAGCCCGGCCAGCCCGGCCTGGGTCGCCCGCAGCAATGCGCTGGCGCAGATCCTGCTCGACGCCCAGGGCCCGTTCCAGCCGGAGGAAACCGGCTTCTTCGGCGTGCCCGGCTATGACGACAAGGTGGCCGACCTCGGCCCGGACAACGGCAAGCGCTACCGTGCCGCGATGGCCAAGGCCCGCGACGAACTGAAGGCGAAGCTGGCCACCGAGCAGGATCCCAATGTCCGCCAGGACCTGGAGATCATGATCCACGCCGCCAACCAGAACATCGAAGGCAGCGAGCTCAACGAGAAGTACCTGCTGCCGTGGAGCGACGCACCGCAGACGGTGTTCAGCGGCCTCAACCTGCTGCTGTCCGACCAGGTCCCGGCCGAGCGCCGCGCCAAGGCGATCGACCGCCTCAAGGCCTATGCCGGCCTGCAGCCGGGTGGCACTCCTTTCACCACGCTGGCCCGCCAGCGCTACCAGGAGCGACTGAAGGACAGCACGCTGCTGCAGCCGACGAAGATCGAAGTGCAGCAGTCGCTGGACAACGTCGAGACCTACATCACCGGCATCGAGTCGCTGCTGAAGAAGTACCAGATCGCTGGTGCCGACGAGGCGATGAAGACCCTGGCCGGGCAGATGAAGGACTATGCGGCCTGGACCCGCACCGAGGTGCTGCCGAAGGCACGTGCCGATGCGCGCCTGCCGGCGCCGCTGTACGCCTATCAGCTCAAGCAGGTCGGCATCGACATCGACCCGAAACTGCTGATGCAGCGCGCGCAGCTGGAGTTCATGGAAACCCGTTCGGCGATGCAGCAGCTGGCGCCGCTGGTGGTGAAGGACAAGGGCCTGAAGGTGGCCGATCCGAGCGACCCGGTGGCGGTGATCCGTGCGCTGAAGGCCGACAAGATCGCCGACGATCATCTGGAAGGCCACTACCGCAAGGTGATCGATGCGATCGACCCGTTGATCCGCGAGCACGCCATCGTCGACGTGCCCAAGCGCGCGATGCAGATGCGCCTGGGCTCGGCCGCCGAGAGCGCGGCCAGCCCGGCACCGCATTTCCTGCCGGCGCCGCTGGTCAACAACACCGGGCAGCAGGGCACCTTCGTGCTGCCGCTGGGCAACCCGGCCGCGGGCCCGGGCGCGCAGTACGATGATTTCAACTTCGGCGCGGCGGCGTGGACGCTGAGCGCGCATGAAGGACGCCCGGGCCACGAGCTGCAGTTCACTGCGATGGTCGAGCGCGGCATCTCGCTGGCGCGCACCATGTTCGCCTTCAATTCGGTGAACGTGGAAGGCTGGGCGCTGTACGCGGAAGCCGAGATGGTGCCGTACGAGCCGCTGGACGGGCAGATGATCGCGCTGCAGTTCCGCCTGCTGCGCGCCGCACGCGCGATGCTCGACCCGATGCTCAACCTCGGCCTGACCGACCGTGCCAACGGCGAGCGCGTGCTGATGGAGCAGGTCGGCCTGTCCAAGGCGATGGCCACCCAGGAGCTGGACCGCTACATGGTGCGCATGCCGGGCCAGGCAGGCAGCTACTTCTACGGCTACACCCGCATCCTGGAACTGCGCATGCAGACCGAGCTGGCACTGGGCGCGAAGTTCGACCGCCTGGCGTTCAACAACTTCCTGCTGGACCAGGGCCTGCTGCCGCCGGACCAGCTGGCCGACGCCGTGAACAAGGTGTTCGTGCCGAAGTACAAGCGCTGAGCATCGCCCGGTAGTGCCGGCCGCTGGCCGGCATTGCCTGG
>NZ_JAXAXL020000023.1:44118-47756 GCF_047497515.2 Stenotrophomonas maltophilia | reverse complement strand
CCCCCCCCCCCCCCCCCCCCCAACTACCGGCGGTGACGCAGTCGCGTCACCGTTGCGGCGGCGTGATCACCTGCGTCGGCAGGCGTGCCGGCGGTTGCGGGTTCGGTACCCAGATCGCGACACCGGCGGCGCGCTTCTGCGTGGTCGGAATGCCGATGCCGACGCCGCCACCGACATGCGAGCCGAAGCTGCCGGCGCCCACCGACATGCCGACCGGCGAGCCGCTGCTGCCCACGCCCACCAGCACCACGCCGTTGGCACCCAGTGCTGCGGCTTCACGCTTCAGGCGTGCCACCGCGGCATCGGTCTGGCCTTGGGTCCCGAAACCCACCGCAGACGCCGATTCCAGCTGGGCGATTTCCTGGGAGCCCGCAGGCGGCGTCGAATAGATCTGCACCTGCGCCGGGTCGATCGGTGCGCGCGCGCGGCCCAGCATCACCTTGGAGGTGCTGGCACAACCGGCGGCGGCCAGCAGCATGGCCGCCAACGCGGCCCAACGAATGTTCATGGCATCACCCCTGCAGGATTGGTTGTGATCATCGGCGGGCCACTCTGAATCGGCGCCAACACCCGGGCCAGGGCACGCACCACCGAACGCTAGCACGGCCCCGGTGACAGCCCCGCCAATGGCAGTAGGCGGCAGCGGCGGGAACGTCTATGGTGGGCCCAGGAACCAACGGCGGGAGAGCGGCATGGGTGTGATCAGTCTGTTGTGGGGCGCACTGGCGCTGTTGTGGATGATCCTGGCGCTGATTCCGCTGCTGGGCTGGGGCAACTGGTTCCTCATCCCGTTCGCTGCCGTCGGCGCGGTGATCGCCGCGCTGGGCATCCTGTTCACCCACCCGAGCAAGCGCGGCCGGGCCTGGGCCGGGCTGGTCCTGAACGGCATCGTAGTGGTGGTCGGCATCCTCCGTCTCGGCCTGGGTGGCGGCGTGATCTGAGCCCGTCCCCGGGTGCGACAGGGCGTCGCAGGCACACGGCCCACAGCCGGGCAGGGGCGTACAATGAGCGGCTGCGCGAGCCCCCCGCGTGCCTGTGAATCCGCGCCCGGCGCGGCTGCCCGATGATCATCCGACCCCGTCCCCACGGCTGGCAACTGCTGTACATCCTGCGCGGCTCGATCGTCAAAGCGATCGCGCCGAAGGTGCTGGCCATCCTGATCCTGTCCATCGCGGTCGCCGCGGTGGTCGAACTGGCGCCGCCGACCGGCATCGAGCGCGTCTCGGTGACCCCGTTCACCCTGCTCGGCCTGGTCCTGTCGATCTTCCTCAGCTTCCGCAACAGCGCCTGCTATGACCGCTGGTGGGAAGGCCGCAAGCTGTGGGGCCAACTGGTCTTCGAGTCGCGTTCGCTGGCCCGCCAGGTCAACCTGCTGCTGGCCGATGACGCCGGCCGCCGCCGCCGCATCGCCTACCTCACCACTGCCTTCGCGCATGCGCTGGCGGCGCGGCTGCGTGGGCGCATCGTCGCCCTGGCGGCATTGCCGTGGCTGGACAAGCCGCAGCGCGAACAGCTGGGCCAGCGCGAGAACGTGGCCGATGCGCTGCTGGCGATGATCGCCGCCGAGCTGGCCCAGGCCCTTCGCGCCGGTGCACTCAACCCGATCCTCTACGCCCAGCTGGAAGAACGCCTGCACGCGATGTCATCGATCCAGGCCGGCTGCGAGCGCATCCTCACCACCCCGCTGCCGTTCGCCTACACGCTGCTGCTGCACCGCTGCGCGTGGATGTTCTGCGTGCTGCTGCCGTTCGGCCTGGCCAGTTCGCTGGGCTGGGGCACGCCGGTGCTGTCGGCGGTGCTGGCCTACGCCTTCTTCGGCCTGGACCAGCTGGGCGAAGAAATGGAAGACCCGTTCGGCCTGGAGCCGAACGACCTGCCGCTGGACGCGCTGGTGCGCACGATCGAGATCGACCAGCTCGACGCGCTCGGCGAACGCCCCTTGCCCGAACCCCTGCTGCCGCAGGGTTACCTGTTGCAATAGCCACTCCTCGGAGCCTGCCATGTCCCATCCGCTGTACCGCCCGCGCCGCATGCGCCATGACGAGTTCTCGCGCCGCCTGATGCGCGAGAACACGCTGACCACCGACGACCTGATCTACCCGGTGTTCGTGCACGAGCTTGCCGGCCGCACCGCGGTGCCTTCGATGCCGGGCGTGGAGCGGCTGTCGATCGAAGAGCTGCTGAAGGTGGCCGAAGAAGCGCTGGAACTGGGCATTCCGGTGATCGACCTGTTCCCGGTGATCGACCCGTCGCTGAAGTCGCTGGATGCGTCGGCGGCGTGGGCCGAGGACGGCCTTGCGCAGCGGGCGATCCGCGCGCTGAAGTCGCGCTTCCCGGAACTGGGGGTGATGACCGACGTGGCGCTGGACCCGTACACCACGCATGGCCAGGACGGCATCATCGATGACAAGGGCTATGTGCTCAACGACATCACCGTCGACGCACTGGTCAAGCAGTCGGTGTCGCATGCCGAGGCCGGCGCGGACATCGTCTCGCCGTCGGACATGATGGACGGCCGCATCGGCGCGATCCGCCGCGGGCTGGATGCTTCCAACCACATCAACGTGCGCATCATGGCCTACTCGGCCAAGTACGCCTCGGCCTTCTACGGCCCGTTCCGCGATGCGGTGGGCAGCGCGGCCAGCCTCGGCAAGGCCGACAAGAAGACCTACCAGATGGACCCGGCCAACGGCGACGAAGCCCTGCGCGAAATCGCGCTGGACCTGGAAGAGGGCGCCGACATGGTGATGGTCAAGCCGGGCATGCCCTACCTGGACCTGGTGCGCCGGGTCAAAGAGACCTTCGGCGTGCCGACCTTCGCTTACCAGGTCAGCGGCGAGTACGCGATGATGAAGGCCGCCTTCGCCAATGGCTGGCTGGACGAGCGCGCCTGCGTGATGGAATCGTTGCTGGGCTTCAAGCGGGCCGGTGCCGATGGCGTGCTGACCTATTTCGCGCCACAGGTGGCGCGATGGCTGCGCGAGCGCTGACAATAGCGCGACGATAGACGGAGGAATGCGCGATGGGACCCGAACTGGGATGGATGCAATGGTTGATCTGGGGCATCGGTACGCTGGTGTTCGGCGCCATCATTGTCGGTGTCTTCATCGCGGCCTGGCGGGCCGGCAAGCGCCCGCCGGAGCAGCTCTCCGCCGCCCGCCACGTGGCCCGTGAACAGGCCCTGCCGGACAGCGTGCAGGCCGAACTGGCCGCGTTGAACCAGCGCAAGGACAATGGCCAGCTGAGCGAGGTCGAGTACGAGCAGCAGCGCGCCAGGGTGTTGTCGCGCTGAGCGGCAATGCCCGGGGTCGGGTCCCTTTCCGCAGGAAAAGGCTCTGACCCCTTCGCGGGCACCATCCACGCAGGGCGTGGATCTACCGCACGCACCCCGCAACCGCCGGCACGCGGCGCCTTCGCCGCACTGCTGGCGACCCGCATCTCGCCCGGCATCCGCATGGATGGGTGCCAACCTTGGTTGGCACTTTCCCGCATGCCAACCAAGGTTGGCATCTACCAAACGGTCATCCACGCATGGCGTGGATCTACCGCACGCACCCCAGCACCGCCGCCACCTTCGGCACCGCCAACCGGTATACATCCACGCCACCGGCACGCGGCGCCTTCGCCGCACTGCTGGC
>NZ_JAXAXL020000023.1:0-44108 GCF_047497515.2 Stenotrophomonas maltophilia | reverse complement strand
AGGTTGGCATCTACCAAACGGTCATCCACGCATGGCGTGGATCTACCGATGGCGCCGTTACCGTGCGGCAGGCACGCACCCCGCCACCGCCGCCACCTTCGGCACCGCCAACCGGTATACATCCACGCCACCGGCACGCGGCGCCTTCGCCGCACTGCTGGCGACCCGCATTTCGCAAGGCATCCGCATGGGTGGGTGCCAACCTTGGTTGGCACTTTCCCGCATGCCAACCAAGGTTGGCATCTACCAAACGGTCATCCACGCATGGCGTGGATCTACCGATGGCGCCGTTACCGTGCGGCAGGCACGCACCCCGCAACCGCCGCCACCTTCGGCACCGCCAACCGGTATACATCCACGCCACCGGCACGCGGCGCCTTCGCCGCACTGCTGGCGACCATCATTTCGCCCGGCTTGGCGTTGTCGATCACCGGCGCGCCGGTCCAGCCGCCGGTTTGGTTGAACGACAGTCCCAGCGGTTGCAGGGCTGCGCCGCTCCACGCGCAGCCGCTGCTCCACACCTGCGCGGTCGTGCCGCTGCCGCGGCTGAACACCACGGCGCCGTCATGGCCCAGCCAGTCGCCGTCGGTCTCGTCGTCGGCGCTGTTCAAGGCGGCCAGTGCGGTGGCCGGGCCACGCACACCCTGCGCGTCCAGCGGCGCCACGAACAGGTCCCAGCCCACGCCACGTCCCTGCTGGCGGGCAAACAGCAGCCGCTGGCCATCCGCGCTCAGGGCCGGCCCGCGCTCTTCCCGGCGCCCGCCATCGCCGGCCAGGGCCTGGGCGCTGTCCAGCCGGCCATCGGCGGCCAATGCCGCGCGATACAACGCCAGCGTGCCTTCGCGGCCGGCCGCGAACAGCAGCCAGCGCCCATCGCGGCTGAAGTAGGGATCGCGGGCCTCACCGGCCACGCCCACCGGCAGGGGCTGCGCCTGCTGCCAGCGGCCGTCGACAACACGCGCTTCCCACAGGCCCCAGCCCGCCTCGCCGCGGCGAGCGAACACGATGCGCTGGCCATCGGCACTGATCGTGGCGCGGCCCTCATCGGCGCGGGTCGAGACCACGCCCATGCCTTCGATGCCGTACTCGTTCAACGCCATCGCCACGGGGGCAGAGAGTAGACTGGCGGCGAGCACCAGCAGGGGCGGGGTGATGCGCATCATCCAGGTCCGTGCACGAAAGAGCATCAGTCTAGCCAGCTTGAGGATTCCATGACCGACCGTTACGCCGTCTTCGGACACCCCGTTGCCCACTCGAAGTCGCCGCAGATCCATGCGACGTTCGGTCGCCAGGAAGGCATCGCGGTGGATTACCGCGCGATCGACCTGGCCCCGGAGGCGTTCCTGGCCGGCCTGGAGGCGTTCGCCGCCGAGGGCGGTGTCGGCGCCAACGTCACCCTGCCGCACAAGGAAACCGCGTTCTCGGTGTGCACCACGCTGACCGCACGCGCGCGCCGCGCCGGCTCGGTCAACACGCTGCTGCGCAAGGGCGACCGCTGGCACGGTGACACCACCGATGGCATCGGCCTGGTGCGCGACCTGACCGACCGCCACGGCCTGGACCTGCGCGGCCGCCGCATGCTGCTGATCGGTGCCGGTGGCTCCGCACGCAGCGTCGCCCCGGCGCTGCTCGATGCCGGCATCACCGAGCTGGTGGTGGTCAACCGCACGCCGGAACGCGCCGATGAACTGATCGATGCGATGGGCGAACCGGGCCGCGCGATCAGCCGCTACTGGGAAGACCTGCGCGACCTCGGCGATTTCGAGCTGATCGTCAACGCCACCTCGGCCGGCCGCGATCGTGACGTCGAGTTCAAGCTGCCGCTGTCGCTGGTCAATTCGATGACCACCGCCGTCGACCTGAACTACGGCGAGGCCGCCATCGCCTTCCTGGCCTGGGCACGCGCGGCGAACTGCCGCAATACCGTCGATGGCCTGGGCATGCTGGTCGAACAGGCGGCCGAGAGCTTCCTGCAGTGGCACGGCGTGCGCCCGCAGACCGACGAGGTCTACCAGTCGCTGCGCCAGGGCGCGGCGGTGCTGGCCGGCGAGGACTGAGCGATGGACAACGCAACCCTGCTGGTGACGGTGCTGAGCATGGTGGGCGTGCGCCTGCCGATACTGATTGCGCTGTGCGTCGGCCTGGTCTGGGTGGTGGGTGCACCGCGCGACGCCACCCGGACCGGTGCGCTGGTCGGCCTGCTGCTGTTGCTACTGGCCAGCCTCGGCGGCATGGCGGCGGGCATCCTGCCGATGTGGATCATCCGCAGCGGTGATTTCAGTTCCGTGTCCAGCCTGAGCGCCATCCTCGGCGTGCTGCATTTCGCGCTGGCGATGGTCGAGGCCATCGGCGTGGTGCTGCTGGTGTGGGCGCTGGTGCGCCTGCTGCGTAGCCGTACCCTCCCGGCATCCTGACCGCTCGCGCCGGGCCACGCCCGGCGCATCTGCCCCTGGCACGGTCCGGCCAGGGGACCGTGACCGGCAGCGGGCGTCGTCGCTGGCCCGTTCAGGGTGCCAGCGACGGTGAATGCGGCCGGCCATGCGACAATGACCGGCCTGATCCAGCCACGGTAACTCCCGGCGTGACCGAAACCGTCGCCGCTCCGCGCACGCTCGATGACCCCTTGAAGGACGCGATCCGCAAGGCGTACACGACGCTGCAGGCCAATACGCCCGGCTTCTCCACCCGCCGCTCGCAGAGCCAGATGATCGGCGTGGTGTCGCGCGCGCTGTCGAAAAGCGGTGGCGTCGGCGTGGTCGAGGCGCCGACCGGCGTCGGCAAGAGCCTGGGCTACCTGACCGCGGGCGTGCCGATCGCGCTGGCCAGCAAGAAGAAGCTGGTGATCAGCACCGGTACCGTGGCACTGCAGTCGCAGCTGGTCGAGCGCGATATTCCCAACTTCCTCAAGGCCACCGGCCTGGAAGCGACCGTGGCGCTGGCCAAGGGCCGTACCCGCTACCTGTGCACGCGCAATGCCGCCGAGGCGCAGGGCGAGGGCTCGCAGGGCGGCATGTTCGAGGATGACGCACCGCTGTTCGATCGGCCGCTGGCACCGATCGAGATGGACATCGCCAAGCGCCTGACCGATGCCTTCACCGGCGGCAGCTGGGACGGCGACATCGACAACGCACCGGAGACCATCAGCCCTGGCCTGCGCAGCCGCATCACCACGCCGGCCTCGGGCTGCGCGGGGCGCCGCTGTGCCTACTCGGCACAGTGCGCGGTCCTTCGTTCGCGCAATACCGTGCGCGATGCGCAGATCGTGGTGACCAACCACGCGCTGCTGCTGTCGGCATTGTCGATCGGCGACAGCGACAATGGCCAACCGTTGATCGCGCCACCGTCGGACATGCTGCTGGTGCTGGACGAAGGCCATCACATCGGCAACGTGGCGATCGACCAGGGCGCGGCCAGCCTGGCACTGGACGAGATGGCCAAGCGCACTGGCCGCCTGCAGATCCTGATTGCCGGCGCCTACCGCGCGGTGGACAAGGACCGCCTCGGCAACCTGCTGCCGAACGAAGCGATCGACGTCGCCAGCAACGTGGCCAAGCAGCTGCGCGCGTTCCGTGACCACATCGAGCGGGTGTGGATGCCGGCGCCGGCCGATGAGGAACCGATGTGGCGTGCCGCCAATGGTCGCCTGCCGGAAGCCTGGCGCGAACCGATCGAAGCGCTGGCCGACGATACCCGCAGCCTCTACAACTGGGCGCATGCCGCCACCGCACAGGTGGCCAAGGGCAAGCCGGACGATGCCGCGCGCGAGCGCCTGCAGCGCAACCTGGGCATGGCGCTGGAGATGATCGAGCAGCAGTACAACCTGTGGCAGGCCTGGCGCCGCGAGGACAAGGACGGCGCGCCGCCGATGGCGCGTTGGGTCACCGCCACCCGCGACGGCGACCTGGTGCTGCACGGCTCGCCGGTGTCGGCCGCGCACGTACTGCGCAAGCTGCTGTGGGACGAAGTGGATTCGGTGGTGATGACTTCGGCGACGCTGACCGGCGGCGGCGATTTCCAGTCGCTGGCGATCGACAACGGCATCCCCGAAGAGGCCGAGATGGTCTCGTTGTCCTCGCCGTTCGACCTGCCCAACCAGGCCGAGCTGATCGTGCCGAAGTTCCCGGTCACACCGGATGATCGCGAAGGCCATCCTCGCGAAGTGGCGCGTTACCTCGACACCGAGCTGGACTGGGCCAAGGGCTCGATGGTGCTGTTCACCTCGCGCTGGAAGATGGAGAAGGTGGCCGGGCTGATGCCGGCCGCACGCCGCAAGCAGGTGCTGGTGCAGGGCGAGATGTCCAAGACCCGGCTGATCGACGAGCACCTGCGCCGCGTCGCGGCGGGCGAGGGCTCGGTGCTGTTCGGCCTGAACTCGTTCGGCGAGGGCCTCGACCTGCCCGGCGAAGCCTGCACCACGGTGGTGATCACCCAGGTGCCGTTCGCGGTGCCGACCGACCCGCAGACCGCCACCCTCAGCGAGTGGTTCGAGGGGCGCGGGCTGAATGCCTTCAACCTGATCGCCATTCCGCATGCGCTGCGCACGCTGACCCAGTTCGCCGGCCGCCTGATCCGTACCTCCACCGACACCGGTCGCGTGGTCATCCTCGATTCGCGGCTGCTGACCCGCCGCTACGGCAAGCGCATCATCGACGCGTTGCCGCCGTTCAAGCGCGTGATCGGCTGACCCGCGGCCGTACTACGGTTCCGGGCACGATCCGGATGCCAGCGCGTAGGGCTGGTACATGCAGCGGATGAGGGCATCAACGATCTTCAGCCGTGGCGGCCATGGCACCGCCTGCGTGCCATCCGCAGCCTGCATCAGCGCCGGCCCATCGCTGAGCCCGCGGCCTGCCGGCGGCGGCAGTGCAGCCAGTCGTGCGCGCATGCGACGCAGTGCCGGCAGGTCGTCATCGAGAAACGCGATGGTGGCATCGACATACAGGTTCCATCCGTCCGGATCGGCGTTGCGGGGCCTGTAGGTCAACCGCATCAAGGCGCTGGCAGGATCGCGCTGCCCTGCGTCGGCGCGTAGCTGCGCCTCATGCCAGGTCAGCTCGGTATGCCCGGTCGCCTTCGCCTGCCGGCGGTAGGCGGCGAACAGGTCGGCGATCTCCCGCTGACAGCCGGAGCGATCGATCAGCGCGTCCCAACCCTCGCCAGGCCCCCGGTTGAACGCCTCGGGCGTCATCGCCAGCAGTCCGGCGCGATCGTCGAACCGGCAGTCGTCGGCCAGCGCCGAGGCGGAGGAGCCAGCCAGCGCCAGCAACAGGATCACGCGGGAAAATTTCATGGGGACTTCCTGAAGGCCGTGCACACTCTAGCGTCGCAGCGGCAGCCACTGTCCTTCGCTGGCGCTGCGCCACAGCCATTCCACCGGCCCGAAGCGATGGCCGCGCAGCCACCAGGCACTCGCCCACAACTGCAGCGGGAACACCAGCGCTGCCACCAGCAGCACCGGCCACAGCCCGTGCTGTGGGCCGATGCCCCACCCGAACCCGGCAAACAGCGGCACGCAGATCGCGCTTTGCAGCAGGTAGTTGCTCAGTGCCATGCGCCCGGCCGGGACGAACACGCGCAGCACGCGTTCGGCCCACGGGCGCAGATAGAGCAGGGCGAAGACGGCGGCCGCCGCGATGCCCAGTGCCAGTGGCGCAACGCGGTACGACACCCGCAGCAGGAAGCCGGGCACGCCCGCACGCAGCGCCGGCCATTCCTGCTTGAGCGCATCGGCATGGTCATCGATCCACAGGAACGCGGCCGCCAGCAGCAAACCACCGAGCGCGAGTGAACGCAGCAATGGCAGGTGCGCCTGTGGCTGCTGCAGCAGTCCGCGACGACCGGCCCAGTAGCCCAGCAGGAAGCGGCCGAGCACGAAGAACAGCAGTGCCCAGTTGCTCAGCTTCAGCCATGCCGCCAGCTGCAGGTTGTGCCACCACGCCTGGGCCAAGCTTCCGTGCGCCAGCGCATCGAGCGCCATGGCGTTCATCTGCGCGCGAGGTGTGAGCAGGGCCACCCATTCGCGGATCCACGGCGACAGCAGCGGTGGCAGCAACAGGGCGATGAACAGGCCGCTGCACAGCAGGGCACGATCGCCGAGGTGCCGGAACAACGGCAGCAGCAGGCCGACCACGGCATACACCAGCAGGATGTCGCCCCACCACAGCAGCACCGAATGCAGCAGGCCGATCAGCAGCAGTACCGCCATCCGCCGCAGGTGCGCGGCCACGCTGCCTGGCGCATGGCCGTCCATCTGCATCGCCACGCCCATGCCGAACAGCAGCGAGAACAGGGTGATCGCCTTCATGTCCACCAGCCACTCCATGCCGGTGCGGATGGCCTGGTCGAGCGGGGCGCTGGGCAGCGCCTGCTGCGCGGCTTCGGTCATCAGTGCATCGAGCGAGAAGAAGCGCAGGTTGACCAGGAACACGCCGAGCAGCGCGAATCCGCGCAGGGCATCGATGAGGGGCTGGCGCGGCGGGCGTCGGGTCATGCCGCGCAGCGTAACGGATCGGTAGCGCCGGCCGCTGGCCGGCAACCAAGGTTGGCATCCGCCAGAGCGATGCGGCGGTTATTGCAGGGGTAGTGCCGGCCGCTGGCCGGCAG
Source organism: Stenotrophomonas maltophilia (assembly GCF_047497515.2). Classification (GTDB taxonomy): domain Bacteria; phylum Pseudomonadota; class Gammaproteobacteria; order Xanthomonadales; family Xanthomonadaceae; genus Stenotrophomonas. The sequence goes on along the minus strand of NZ_JAXAXL020000023.1, from coordinate 37,505 downwards.
CCTCATCGATGTGGGCCAGCGCGGTGCAGATGCCGGCCAGCGGCCGGCACTACCACACAGGGGTCAATCGCCCAACAGGGCGGTGTTGCGTACGGCGCCCTTGTCGGCACTGGTGGCGAGCAGCGCGTAGGCCTTCAACGCGCTGGTGACCTTGCGCGGGCGCGGCGCGCGCGGCTTCCAGCCACGGGCATCGGCGTCGGTGCGGCGCTGGGCCAGGCGGGAGTCATCCAGCAGCAGATCGATGCGGCGGGCCGGGATATCGATGCGGATGCGGTCGCCGTCCTCGACCAGGCCGATGACCCCGCCGCTGGCCGCTTCCGGCGAGACGTGGCCGATCGACAGGCCCGACGTACCGCCGGAGAAGCGACCATCGGTCAGCAGTGCGCATTGCTTGCCCAGCCCCTTCGACTTCAGGTAACTGGTCGGATACAGCATTTCCTGCATGCCCGGGCCGCCCTTCGGGCCTTCGTAACGGATCACCACCACCTCGCCCGGCTGCACTTCGTCGGCGAGGATGCCGGCGACGGCAGCGTCCTGGCTTTCGTAGACGCGTGCGGGGCCTTCGAATACGTGGATCGACTCATCGACGCCGGCGGTCTTCACCACGCAGCCATCGACGGCCAGGTTGCCGCGCAGCACGGCCAGGCCGCCTTCCAGCGAATACGCGTGCTGCAGCGAGCGGATGCAGCCCTCGGCGCGGTCCACGTCCAGCGTCGGCCAGCGCGTGGCCTGGCTGAAGGCTTCCTGGGTGGGGATGCCGGCCGGGCCGGCCTTGAAGAAGGTGTGCAGGGTGTCATTGTCGCTGCGCACCACGTCCCAGCGTTCCAGCGCGTCGGCCAGGCTGGCGCTGTGCACGGTCGGTACGCCGGTATCGAGCAGCCCTGCGCGATCCAGTTCACCGAGGATGCCGAACACACCGCCAGCGCGGTGCACGTCCTCGATGTGGTACTTCGGCGTGTTGGGCGCCACCTTGCACAGCTGCGGCACGCGCCGCGACAAGGCATCGATATGGGTCAGGTCGAAGTCGACCTCCGCTTCCTGCGCAGCGGCCAGCAGATGCAGGATGGTATTGGTCGATCCGCCCATGGCGATGTCCAGGGTCATCGCGTTGGCGAACGCGGCCTGGGTGGCGATGCCGCGCGGCAGCGCGCTCGGGTCTTCGCCGCCATACCAGCGGTGGCAGAGTTCGACGATCAGGCGGCCGGCGCGGCGGAACAGCGCCTCGCGGTCGGCGTGGGTGGCCAGGGTGGTGCCGTTGCCCGGCAGCGACAGGCCCAGCGCTTCGGTCAGGCAGTTCATCGAGTTGGCGGTGAACATGCCCGAGCACGAACCACAGGTGGGGCAGGCACTGCGCTCGAAGGCAGCCACCTTCTCGTCGGAGGCGCTGTCATCGGCGGCCACCACCATCGCGTCGACCAGGTCCAGCTTGTGCTCGGACAGCTTGGTCTTGCCCGCTTCCATCGGTCCGCCGGAGACGAACACCACCGGGATGTTCAGGCGCAGCGCGGCCATCAGCATGCCGGGGGTGATCTTGTCGCAGTTGCTGATGCACACCAGTGCGTCGGCGCAGTGCGCGTTGACCATGTACTCCACGGCGTCGGCGATGATCTCGCGGCTGGGCAGCGAATAGAGCATGCCGTCGTGGCCCATCGCGATGCCGTCGTCCACGGCGATGGTGTTGAATTCCTTGGCGACGCCGCCGACCTGCTCGATCTCGCGCGCGACCAGCTGGCCGAGGTCCTTCAGGTGCACGTGGCCGGGCACGAACTGGGTGAAGGAGTTGGCGATGGCAATGATCGGCTTGTGGAAGTCGCCATCCTTCATGCCGGTGGCACGCCACAGGGCGCGGGCGCCGGCCATGTTGCGGCCGGCGGTGGAGGTGCGGGAACGGTATTCGGGCATGGCTGGCGGAACGGGCGGGCCGTACGACGTGGGGGTCGCCCGATCATGGCCAATTTTTTCGGTTGCTGCTGCAACCACCTTCACCGCTTGCAGCGGCTTGGTGGTCCACGCATTTCCCCTTATCCCCGCGCCCTCGGCGCGCCCCCTTGAACAACAAGGGGGCTTCTTGCCGGAGACTTGGCTGCGCGCGCTGGGCATCGCCGGGCGCCGCGGGGGGTGTGCCAACCCAGGTTGGCACCTACCAGAGCGGTGCGCCGTCCGGGGTCGGATCCCATCGCGGCGCGATGGGCGCTGACCCCCAATGCCCGACGAAAATGAAAGTCCGTTCATCTTTCGGACTTTGCCGATTCCGGTTGTTGGCCTGGATTTGGCATCATTGGGGTATTGATCCGTCGACAGGGCATGAGGCCATGAAACGTTCCCGCACCACCGCGCTGCTGCTGATGAGCGCCGCGCCGCTGCTGTTCACCGCCTGCCAGAAGGAGCCGGAGGTGAAGGTGCAGGAAGGCCTGTATACCTCGGTGGAGGCCTGTACCGAAGCCACCGGTGATCCGTCGTCGTGCCGCAACGCCTTCGCCGAAGCGCAGAAGCAGGCCGCCGATGCGGCGCCGAAGTACGCCAGCAAGGAAGCCTGCGAGAAGGACTACAAGCCGGAACAGTGCGTGCAGCAGCACACGTCGGCCGGCACCTCGTTCATCGGCCCGATGATGATGGGCTTCTTCATGTCGCAGATGCTGAGCAACCGCGGCGGCCTGGCCCCGCAGACACCGGCGGCGTCGCCGGCTTACCAGGACAAGAGCGCGGGCTGGGCGCGCCCGGCGCCGGGTGGCACTGGCGGCCTGAACACCGCCAGCGGCATCGGCGCGGGCAAGGCTGGCCTGGCGCCGGTCACCAGCGAGCCGAACCGTGCGGTCACCGCCAGCCGTGGTGGCTTCGGCAACACCAGCGCGCGCCGCAGCACCAGCGGCAGTTACGGCGGCTGATCGACCCATGCAGCGCATCCGGATTGCCGAGCGTGCCCAGTGGCGGGCACGCGCGGAAGAGGCGGGTTTCCGCTTCCACACCATCGACGGCCAGCCGTACTGGGATGAAAGCGCGTACTACGCCTTCACCCTGCGCCAGATCGAACAGGACATCGAAGACCCCAGCGCCGAGCTGCACCAGATGGCATTGGACCTGGTCGGAGATGTCATCGCCAGCGAGCGGCTGATGGACCAGCTGGCGATTCCGTCGCACTATCGCGACTGGATCGCCGACAGCTGGCGCCAGCGCCAGCCGCATCTCTATGGCCGCCTGGACCTTGCCTACGATGGCACTGGCCCGGCCAAGCTGTACGAACTGAACTACGACACGCCGACCTCGCTGTTCGAGGCCAGCTTCTTCCAGTGGCAGTGGCTGGAGGACCAGCGCAACGCCGGTCGCCTGCCGCAGCACGCCGACCAGTTCAACGCGATCCATGAGGCGCTGGTCGAACGCTTCGGCGAACTGGCCGCGCAGCTGCCACCGCCGCTGTACTTCAGCGCGGTGGGCAGTTCGGATGAAGATCGTGGCACTGTCGATTACCTGCGTGACTGCGCCTCGCAGGCCGGCCTGCATGGCCAGGCCATCGCCATCGAGGATATCGGCCTGTCTGCGGACGGCCGCTTCACCGCGCTGGACGATTCGGTGATCGGCACATTGTTCAAGCTGTACCCGCTGGAAGACCTGATGGCCGAGGAATTCGGCCGCGCGCTGCCCGGCTCGGGCGTGCAGCTGCTGGAGCCGGCGTGGAAGGCGGTGCTGAGCAACAAGGGCATCCTGCCGTTGCTGTGGCAGCGCAATGTCGGTCATCCGAACCTGCTGGAAGCGCACTTCGACGATGGCAGCACGCTGGCCTCGGGCTGGGTGCGCAAGCCGCTGTTCTCGCGCGAAGGCGCCAACATCGAGATGCACCTGGCCGATGGCAGCACCCAGCGCAGTGACGGTCCCTACGACGGCCCGGCGATCATCCAGCGCGCGCATCCGCTGACCCGCTTCGAAGGCGGTTACCCGCTGATCGGCAGCTGGGTAATCGGTGACCACGCCTGCGGCATCGGCATCCGCGAGGACGACAGCGCGATCACCCGCGACAGTGCGCGCTTCGTGCCGCACGCAATCGTGGACGAGGCGCCGACGCGGATCTACGTCTGATGGCGGTGCGGCGCGAGGGTGGCCCGCGGCCCGCATCGCCGCCCCTGCGCCATCGCGATGATGGCCATGCCCTGTTTCGCTATGCCGACCGGGTAGCGGTTCGCTGCCATCGCTGCGATACGCCTGGCTGGGTGACAGGCCCCTATGATTCACGGCGCTTCCGTTGCCTGGGATGCAGCGAAGCACTGGACGGCGGTTGCGGCTGCAGCCGCTGTGGCCCCGGTGACTGGGTGGGGCCGGTGCGCTATGGCGGCCGACGACCGTGCGGTTATTGCGGCCACCAGTGGGTACGCATCGAGGTGCTGCGTGCGCGTGCCGCGGTGCCGCTGCGGACGCTGGCGGCGGATTGCAGCCAATGCGGCCGCAGCAGCGACGTGGAGGTCACGCGGTCGCGGTGGCGTGGCAACGAAGCCATCGACCCGGACTTCGGCCTGCCGTTGCGATTGGTGGAGAAGACCGCCGCCGGCCTGCTGTGGGCGTACAACGCCGAGCATCTGCAGGCGCTGCACGATTACGCCAGGGCCACGCTGCGCGAAGGCAGCGGGCATCATCGCTCGATGTTCTCGCGTCTGCCGCAATGGATGAAGCTGGCCCGCAACCGGGTGCTGCTGCAGCGCGCGGTGGAACGGTTGCAACGGCGATTGCTGCAGGGGTAGTGCCGGCCGCTGGCCGGCAACGCGGTGGCATGCGTGCCAACCAAGGTTGGCACCTACCGGGGCAACGGGCCGGTAGCGCCGGGCAGGGCGTCGGCGGTGACGTCCAGCACCATCACCTTCTCGCTGCGCAGCGCGTCGTGCGCTTTCGCGCGCTGCTGCAGGTACAGCGCGGCGGCGCCGGCCTGGGCGGCGTCCTCCAGCGTCTGCACCTCACCATCGAGTGCATCTTCCAGCTCGCGCTCGCGGAGGCTGGCCACGCATACCAGGTGGCGGCGCTGCAACAGGCGCACCGCCGCCAGCAGATCCTCGATGTCCTCGTCGCGCACGTTGCTGACCAGCATCACCAGGGCGCGCCGGCGCTGGCGCAGCGACACCTCGGTGGCGGCGGCCAGGTAGTCGGTAGCCACTGCGCGCGGCTGCAGGTCGTAGCTGGCGCGCAGCAGGTGCTCGACCGTGCCCATGCCACGCTGCGGCGCCACCCAGCGGCGCTCGCCACCGGCGGCGAACAGGCCGGCGGCATCGCCCTGGCGCAGGGCCAGGTAGGCCACCACCAGCGAGGCGTTCAATGCATGGTCGAAGTGCGAGAGCCCGCCTTCGCTGGCCAGCATGCGCCGGCCACTGTCGAGCATCAGCAGCAGCTGCTGGTTCTTCTCGTCCTGGTACTCGCGCGAAATCAGCTTGCGCGCACGTGCGGTAGCCTTCCAGTCGAGCTGGCGCAGGCTGTCACCCACGCGGTACTCACGCATCTGGTGGAAGTCGGTGCCTTCGCCACGACGGCGCTTCACGTGTGCGCCGACCAGCCGCGAGGCCTGGTCGGCACTGAACAACGCAAACCGGGTGAGTGGTACGAAGTTCGGATAGACGCGCACGTCCAATGCCGGTGGTACGGTGCGCTGCTGCCACCACAGGCGCCACGGCGAGCGCATGCGCAGATGCACGCCTTCGAAGTGGAAGTGCCCGCGTTGCAGCGGCTGCAGGTGGTAGTGCAGGGTAGAGGCGCTCCCGGCCTTCAGCTGCACGCGCTGTGGCAGCGATTCCAGCGGCCAGCCACCGGGTACCAGGTCGAACACCTGCACCGTCATCGCGTGCCCGGCCTGCAGCCGCAGCGCGGCCTCGCGGCGCACGCCCAGCGCCAGCGCCTCGGGCAGCTCGCGTTGCACCTGTGGCGATGCGCGCTGCGTCTGCCGCCACAGATCGAACAGTGCAGGCAGCGCGATGGCCACTGCGGCCAGTGCCCAGCCCCAGCGCGGCAGCAGACCGCCCAGCACCAGCCCGCCCAGGGCGGCCCAGGCCAGCAGCAGCACCAGCAGCAGCGGGGCCGGTCTCATCGGCGCGGCGCTTCCACCTTGGCCAGCAGTGCGCCCAGTACGTCGTCGGCGTCCTGGCCTTCGATCTGCAGTTCCGGGGCCAGCGCGATGCGGTGGCGCAGCGCCGGGCGGGCGATGTCGCGCACATCATCCGGCGTGACGAAATCACGACCGGCCAGCACCGCCTGCGCGCGCGAGGCACGCACCAGCGCGATGCTGCCGCGCGGGCCGGCACCGACGGCGATGCCCGGCCACTGCCGGGTGGCGGCGACGATGCGCACTGCGTAGTCGATCACCTCATCATCGACGCTGATGGCAGCGGTGGCTTGCTGCAATTCCAGCAGCTCGCCCGCACCGAGCACGCGCGGCACCTGGCTCAGGTCGAAATCGCTGGCGGCGCGGCCGCTGGTGATCGCGGTCACCATGCGCTTCTCGTCTTCCAGCTGCGGGTAGTCGATCAGCACCTTCAGCAGGAAGCGGTCCAGCTGCGCTTCCGGCAGCGGATAGGTCCCTTCCTGCTCCAGCGGGTTCTGCGTGGCCAACGCCATGAACGGCGGTGCCAGCGTGAACGCCTTGCCTTCGATGGTCACCTGGCCTTCCTGCATCACCTCCAGCAGCGCCGACTGGGTCTTGGCCGGTGCGCGGTTGATTTCATCGGCCAGCAGCAGGTTGGTGAACACCGGGCCGCGGCGGATCTTGAAGCTCTCGCTTTTCGGGTCGTACACCGCGTGGCCGCTGACGTCGCTGGGCATCAGGTCCGGGGTGAACTGCACGCGGCCGTAATCCAGTTCCAGGGCCTGTGCCAGCGCGCGCACCAGCAGGGTCTTGCCCAGCCCGGGCACGCCTTCGATCAGCACATGGCCACCGGCCAGCAGCGCCACCAGGATCTGGTCGAGCACCTCGGCCTGGCCGATGAAGGCGTGGCCGATGGCTTCGCGGATGGCGTCGACGCGTTCGATCAGGCCGGCGTGGATGGCCGCCGGCAGTGCGGGGACTTCGGTCATAGCAGGGATCTCATCTGGAGCAGCAAGCGGATGCGCTCGCGCAGGGCGGAGGAATCGTGCGGCGGAGGGGGCGTGAGCGCGCTGGCGACGCGGCTCTGCGGCCACTTCAGCAGCTCGGCGATGGCCTGTTCGCGCGGTGCGCCATCAAGTGCGGCGGCGACCGGGGCGCGCAGGCGCAGGCGGTGCAGGAACAGGCCGAGCGCCGCCTCATACAAGCGCGCACCGTGGCCGAAGCGCAACAGCAGCTCGCCACTGGCGCGCACGTGCTCCAGCAGCGAGCGGCGTTCCAGCAACGGCGACGGTTGCAGGCTGCCAAAGCGCTGCGAGCGTGCCCACAGCCAGCCCAGCAGCGCCAGCAGCAGCGGCACCCACAACGGCCAGCCCTGGTAGAACAGGCGGGCCCACAGCGAAGGCGGGCGGCCGGCATAGACCAGCCAGACTGCCCCTTTGCGGTAGTTCGGGTCGAGCAGGTAGCGGGTCAGGTCGCGGTGGGCCGCGTCGTGCAGGCCATCACTGGCTCGGCCGGCCTCGGCGGCCACGCGTGCGGCGGGCGAATCGACATCGCCGCGCATGAACTCCATGTCGGCCAGTACGCTCACTTTGCCCTGGCCATGGCGCAGGCGTGCGAACACCAGGTCGCGCTCTCCGCCCCAACGGCGCTCGGCCTGTGCACTGGCGGCGAAGCCCAGGGTGAAACGACGACCACCGCAGAATTCCGAATGCCCCACGTCGTCGTCGATGTGGAACGGCTGGCAGTCACTGCGCTGGAACAGGCTCTCCACGCCGAGCTGGTCCAGCAGCGGCCCTTGCGTGCTGCTGGCATCGTCCTCGGCCGGGGGAGGCGTGCGCACCAGCAGGTGACCACCGTGGTCGACCCAGTCCAGCAGTTGCCGCACGGCGGGTGCTGGCAGCTCGCTGCTGTCCTGCAGCAGCACCACGGTGTCGCGCGGCCCCAGCGCCATCTGCTGCAGCTCCAGACGCTGCCGCGAGTGCACATCGATGCCGTCCGCGCGCAGCGCCTGGCCCAGCACGTACAACGGGTTGTAGCCCGCCTCGCCCTGCGGCGGCAGCCGGAGGGTCTCGGTCACCCGTTCGTGCGTGCGCAGGTAGAGGATGGTCAACGGCACGCCGAACAGCACCAGCGCACCCAGCAGCAGCGACCAGAACAGGCGCGGGCTCATGCCTGCCACCGGTACTGCTGGCGCAGGGTAGCGGCCAGCGTGTCGAAGTCGCTGCGGCTGGGCAGGCGGCCACCGTAGGCGGCGTACTGCCACATGCGCACGATGCGCGCGAACAGGTCACGGTCGGCAGCCTCGGGCATGCGTCGCGAGGCGCGCAGGCACTGTGCTTCGGTGGCGCCCGGCGGCAGCGCGATGCCGCTGCGCTCGCCCACGGTGCGCACGCTGGCGCGGTACAGCAGGGCCAGCGCCTGGCGGGGCCGGCCCTGGTCCCACAACAGGCCGGCCTGGGTGGCCACGTCCGGCGGCAGCACCGCCGGCAGCTCCACTGCGTCCTCGCGTATCGGTGGCGCGGCCTTGGCCGTGCGCCGGCCGCTGCCGCGCAGCCACGGCAGCCACAGGCGTGCGGTCAGCAGCAACACCAGCAGCAGGACACCCAGCAGCGCCCACAGCCCCCATTCGGCCAAGCGCGCCAGCCAGGCGATACCGCCCTTGCGCGCGTTGCGTTCGCTCCTGCCGTCGTCACCCTTCTGCAGGGATGTGTCCTTTTTCTTCTTCTCTTCGGCCTGTTCAATCGGCTTCCAGCGCGTGACCTGGCGGGTGGGGCGCTGCAGCGGATCTTCATAGGCGCGGTTCACCGCCTGGCGGAAGCCGGCGGTGTCCACCGGCGTGCTACCGAAGATCGTTGCCGGGGTATTGGCCGGGTCGATCGCGGATTCGTCGGCCTCGTCCTCATTGGCGTCGTCGCCGCTGCCGGGTGTGCCCAGTGCGCGCTCGGGCAAGGTATCGGCGTCCTGCGCGTGCACCGGTGCGCAGGCCAGCGGCAACGCCAGGCATAGCAGCAGGGCCAGCGTCGATGCCGCCGGCAGCAGGCGGTCACGCAGGCGGCGCAGCGCGATCTCCACGTCCCACGCTTCCATCTGGGTACGCCGGTTCAAGTACAGCCCAAAGCCGGCGCCGACGAAGAACGGGCCGATCACCACGGAGGCCAGCCAGCACGCCAGGTTGAAGCCAAAGCGCGCCCATGCCGGCGTGTCCTTGCCGATCATGTCCCACGCCGCGCGCCAGGATTCGGACATCAGCTCCAGCGGCATGAACATGAACACCGCGCCGATCGCGCCGGACACCAGCACCGCTTCGAACGCCATGCAGACAACGGTGAGCACCATCGCCGGGCCTGCAGCACCGGCCGCCACCGCGCGGCGGCGCGCACCGCGCTGGTTTGGCGCATTGCCTTCCAGCAGGTTCACCGGCAGGCACAGGCTGCGCAGCACGCTGAAGCGGCGCCAGCCCAGGTAGCCCCAGAAACCGCCGTTGCCCCAGCTTCGCTGTGCGCGCAGCGAAGCCAGCGTGCCCACCGGCTCACCAAAGATGCCGCGTGACAGCACGTACAACGGCGCGCGTTCGAACAGCGGCTTGCACCACCACATCGCCAGCCAGGCCCAGCCGAAGGCATCCAGCCACCAACCCAACGCGTTGAAGACCACGAACAACGGCGCGCTGGCCAGCAGCCAGCTGCCCCACACCGCACGCGCGTGGCGGCGGGCGAGCGCACTGCCCAGTTCCATGGCCTCCCAGCTGCTGCGTGCGCGCAGCACCACGTCCAGGTGGTCAATGCGCATCGCCGCCTCCACGTCCGCCGCGCCACAGCCACAGCAGCACGCCGGCCCACAGCACGCCGGCCACACTGAACTTGCCCCATGCCGGCACTTCGGCGATCGACGACCAGAACGCTTCGATGAACGCGGCCACCAGCAGCATGAAGGCCACGCCGAGGCACAGCCGTGCACCGATGCGGCCACCGTCGACCAGTGCATCCAGGCGGCTGCGACGGCCGGGTGCCAGCAGCTTCATGCCCAGCTGCAGCCCGGCGCCACCGGCGATCACGATCGCGGTCAGCTCGAACGCGCCATGCCCGGCCACGAACCGCCAGAACGGCCCGCCGTGGCCGATGTGCTGCAGGTGGCCCGCCACCGCACCGATGGTCACGCCGTTGAACAGCAGCACCAGCAACGTGCCCAGCCCGGCCAGCAGGCCACTGGCGAAGGTACGCAGGGCGATGCTGATGTTGTTGAGGATGTAGTGGCCGAACATCATCCAGTCGGTGCCGCTGTCACGGCCCAGGCGCTCGGCCGCCGGATCGTACATGCGTTCCATCGCGGCGATCTGTCGGTTGTCCATCAGCATGTGGATCAGCTCGGGATGGACCTGCGTCAGCACGAAGCAGGCCAGCGCCGGCACTGCGAACATCGCCAGTGCCGCCCACATGCTGGGCGACTGGCTGCGCACCAGCAGCGGGAAGTCGGCCACCAGGAATTCCAGGGCGCTGCGCCAGCGCGTCGGCCGGGTGCGGTAGAGCACGCTGTGGCCCTGCTGCATCAGCTGCTGCAGGCGCTGCACCAGCTGCGGGCTGTAGCCGCGCTCGCGGGCCAGCGCCAGCTGCTGGCACAGGCGCCGGTAGCGCTGCGGGAAGGCGGTGTCGTCCAGCGCCAGGCCGCTGGCCTTGCGGCGCGCACGGCGCGAGGCACCCGCACGCAGCAGCAGCCACTGCTCCAGGTCCTGCCACTCCTGCTGGTAGCGGGCGATGAACTGTTCCTGCTTCATCGCCGCCCCAACAACCAGTTGGCCATCGCATACAGGCGCAGCACGCCGATCTGGCCCTGTGCGCCGGTCAGCGGCTCGGCAATGCCGGCCAGCTCCTGCTGGCGCGCTGCCGACAGGCGTGGCGCGCGCTCGGCGAAGGCCATCAGCGCGGCCTGTTCTTCCGGTCGCAGGGGCTGTGGCGGGGCCAGCACGCTGTCGATGGTCGGTGGCGGCGGCAGGTACAGCGCGGGGGCGTGCACCACCACGGTGCCCGCGACCAGGTCGCCGAGGCGGCGGCCATGCGCATCGAACAGGCTGGTGACCAGGCCCAGCGCATAGCCGAACGGCAGCATGTCCACCGTGCGCAGCAGGTTGCGGGTGATCGCCGCCATCCAGCCGACGGGGGCGCCATCACGGGACAGCACGCGCAGGCCCAGCGCACGCTTGCCGAGGGTACGGCCCCACAGCGCTTCGCAGACGATCGGGTAGATCCAGTAGACCAGGAACATCAGCACCAGGTTGAGGCCGGAGCCGAATTCGTCCAGCACCGCCAGCGGGATCGCCATCAGCACCAGCACCGCGATGCGCACGCCGAGGTCGACCAGCCAGGCCATCGCCCGCGGCACCGGGCCGGCCGCCGGCAACTGCAGCGGTACACCCTCCGGCGTCACCACCTCGCGGCAGGTATCGAGCATCGGTGCGGCCATCAGCGCGATGGCCTTCGTTGTGGGCGGCGGAGTCCTCTCCGGCAGGCAGCCACAGGCATGGGGGTCTCGACAGGTCCTGGTCGGGCCCAGACTTTAACAGAGCCCGATGGCGTCGTCGGGCGCTCAGCCGAGGTATTCGTCCTTCAGCCGCACGTAGTGGTCGGCCGAATAATGCAGCGCCTCGATCTCCTTGTCGCTCAGCGTGCGCGCCGGCCGTGCCGGGTTGCCGACCCACAGCTCGCCTTCGCCGACCACCTTGCCGGGTCCGATCACGGCACCGGCACCGACAAAGCCGTGACGCTCCACCCGGGCCCCGTCGAGGATGCAGGCACCCATGCCGATCAGGCTGTAATCGCCGATGGTGCAGGCGTGGATGATGCAGCCATGGCCGACGGTGACGCCCTCGCCGATCAGCGTCGGGTAGCCGGCCTTGTTGTAGGGGCTGTGGTGGCTGACATGGATGATGGTGCCATCCTGTACGTTGGTGCGCGCGCCGATGCGCACGTAATTGACGTCACCGCGGATGACCGTGCCCGGCCACACCGACACGTCGTCGGCCAGCTCCACGTCACCGATGACCGTGCAGGCCGGATCGATGTACACGCGCTCGCCGAGGACGGGCATCTTGTCGCGGAAGGGGCGCAACGGGTTCATCGGTGTCTCCGCAAATCAGGGCATTCACGACGATGATACGCGGCAGAGGCACCGGTAGTGCCGGCTGCTGGCCGGCAACCTCATGGACGCATCTGGATTTCTGCGATTGCCGGCCAGCGGCCGGCACTACCGGTTACGGCTCGTAGCTGTAACCCATCCCGTACACCGAACGGATCGGTTCGCCTTGCATGCCGGCGTCGGCCAGCTTGCGGCGCAGGTTGCGCACATGGCTGTCGACGGTGCGGTCGACCACTACGCGATGGTCCAGGTACAAGCGGTCGAGCAGTTCATCGCGCGCCCAGATCCGGCCCGGCGTGGCCAGCAGGGTGCGCAGCAGGCGGTATTCCACCGGGGTCAGGTCCAGGCCCTTGCCGTTCCAGGTGGCACGCGCGGCCGGCTCGTCGATGTGCAGGCCGCTGTTGGCGCGCGCGGCCGGGTCCGGCCGGTAGCGGCGCAGCACCGCCACCACCCGCGCCACCACTTCGCGCGGACTGAACGGCTTGCAGATGTAGTCGTCGGCACCGATCTCCAGGCCCAGCAGGCGGTCAATCTCTTCCACCCGCGCGGTGACCATGATCACCGGCACGTCGCTGCTGGCGCGCAGCTCGCGGCACAGGTCCACGCCATCGCGCTGCGGCAGCATCAGGTCCAGCAGCACCAGATCGGGCTGGTAGCGGGCGAAGGCCTCGATCACCTGGCCGCCATCATCCACCCATTCGCTGGCCATGCCCGCCGCGGCCAGGTAGTCGCGCAGCACGGCGGCCAGGCGCGGCTCGTCCTCGACGATCAGGATCTTCGCGGCGTCGGCGGGGGACGTGCTCATGCAGGCTCCGGCAGGGTGATGACCACGCGCAGCCCGCCCAGTGGCGACGGTTCGGCGTGGATGTGGCCGTGGTGGGCGAGGATGATGTTGTGGCTGATGGCCAGGCCCAGCCCACTGCCGCCGCTGGCGCGGTTGCGCGAGCTTTCCACCCGGTAGAAGCGCTCGAACAGCAGCGCACATTTCTCCGCCGGTACGCCCGGTGCGGTGTCTTCCACGATCAGCTGTACGCCGGCAGGCACCCGTGCGGCCTGCACGAGTACGCGGCCGCCGGCATGGGTGTAGCGCAGCGCGTTCTCCAGCAGGTTGGCCAGCACCTGCTGCAGGCGCCGCTCGTCACCGGATACCTGCAGCGGTGTGGCGGGCAGCGCTTCTTCCAGTGCCAGCCCCGCTGCGGAGAAGCGCACGCGCATGCCATTGAGCTCGCTGCGCAGCAGCGCCACCAGGTCCAGCGGGGCGAAACGGTAGGCCAGCCCGCCGGACTGGGTCATCGACAGGTCGTGCAGGTCGTCGACCAGCTTGCCCAGCTGGCGGATCTCGCCCTGCAGCGCGCCCAGGTTGGCACGGTCCAACGGACGGATGCCGTCCTCGATCGCCTCCAGTTCGGCACGCACCACCGCCAACGGCGTGCGCAGCTCGTGCGAGATATCGGCGATGAAAGCGCGGCGGTTGCGCTCGGTATCGTCCAGCGCCTGCGCCATCCGGTTGAAGTCGTTGACCAGTGCGTCCAGTTCGTCGTCGCTGGTGCGCTCGATGCGGGTGGCGTAGTCGCCGGCGGCGAGCCGGTGGGTGGCCGCCGCGAGCTTGGCCAGGCGCTGGCGCAGCGCGCGTGACACCAGCCAGGCCAGCAGCACCGTCACCAGCAGCAGCGAGATGCCGATCACCCACCAGGCGCGCATCTGGGTGTTGTAGAAATTCAGGTCGTTGGTGGCGATGACGGTCTGGAACGGCACCATGCCCAGCCATCCCACCGTGTGTCCATCCACCTGCACCGCGTGCGGCTCGTCATCGCTGGTCGCGTCCGGGTTGCCTGCCACGTAGCGGTGCTGTGCATCGAACAGGCCCAGCCGCGACGGAACGCCGGTCTGGTCGGACAGAGGTGGCACCGGCCCTTCGTGCCCATGCGCCAGGTCCGGACGCAGCATCCGCGCCCAGCGATCGCTGTCACCGCGCAGGTGGTCCCAGCCGCCGTGCTCGCGGAATTCACGCTGCAGGTGCGGCATCAGGCGCTGCATGCGCAGGTCACCCTGGTCGTTGAGGTAGTCCAGGAAGCCGGTCTGGAACGCCACGCGGCTGGCAATGCCGTTCACTGCCAGCACAAGCAGGCAGGCGGTGAAGATCGCGAGGAAGGTCTTCGCGGTCAGGCCGAATTTGAGTCGAATCTTCGCCATCGCGGAGGCCATTAGCGGCGCATGCGGCGCCGAAAGCAAGCGCCAGCTGAGCCGGTCGCACAATCTCCATATTCTCTGCACAGTTTCACGGCAGCGTGCACGGGTCAACGCAAGGCCCCCACGCCCCCCATGTCACTCCTGCGCCCGCTGTCCTGTTCCCCCCGTTTGCTGCTGCTGCCTCTGCTGCTGGCCCTGGCTGCCTGTTCCGCTGGCAGGACCGAAGCGCCGGCCACGCCTGAAGTGGGCGTCATCACCGCCAGCGCGCAGCCGCTGGCGCTGCAGCAGACCCTGCCGGGCCGCGCAGTGCCGTTCGAAGTGTCCGAGGTGCGGCCGCAGATCGGCGGGCTGATCCGCCAGCGGTTGTTCACCGAAGGCCAGCAGGTCAAGGCCGGCCAGTTGCTGTACCAGGTCGACCCGGCGCCGTACCAGGCCGCCTTCGATACCGCCCGTGGCCAGCTGGCCCAGGCCGAAGCGACCGTGCTGTCGGCGCAGCCGAAGGCCGAGCGTACCCGTGCGCTGGTGAGCATGGACGCGGCCAGCAAGCAGGACGCTGACGATGCCACCTCGGCGCTGAAGCAGGCCCAGGCCAACGTGATTGCCGCGCGCGCTGCGCTGCAGGCGGCGCGGATCAACCTCGACTACACGCGGGTGACGGCACCGATCGATGGCCGTATCGGCACCTCCAGCGTCACTGCCGGTGCGTTGGTCGCCGCAGGCCAGGACGCCGCACTGGCGACCATCCAGCGGCTGGACCCGGTGTACCTGGATGTCACCCAGTCCAGCACGCAGATGCTGGCGCTGCGCAAGCAGCTCGATGCCGGCCTGGTGAAGGCCATCGATGGCAAGGCACAGGTGAAGGTCGTGCTGGAGGACGGCAGCACCTATGCCCATGAGGGCACGCTGGAATTCGTCGGCAGTGCGGTCGATCCGGGTACCGGCAACGTGGTGCTGCGCGCGATCATTCCAAACCCGGACGGCCTGCTGCTGCCGGGCATGTACCTGAAGGCGGTGCTGCCGATGGCCACCGATGCGCGCGCGCTGCTGGTGCCGCAGAAGGCGGTGGTGCGCAATGAGCGCGGTGAGCCGCTGCTGCGCCTGCTTGATGCCAAGGACCACGTGATCGAGCGCCGGGTCAGCACCGGCCAGGTGGTGGGCAACCAGTGGCAGATCACGCAGGGCCTGGAGCCCGGCGAGCGGGTGATCGTCAGCAACGGCAGCGTGGTAGCGCTGGGCCAGCAGGTGAAGGCGGTGGCGGCTACGGCGGCCCAGCTGGCGGCGATGCCGGCGATCGACCCGAACGGCAACACCGACGAAAAGTCGCACTGAGGCCTGCCGCGCATGGTTCGTTTCTTCATCGACCGGCCGATCTTCGCCTGGGTGATCGCCATCGCGGTCAGCCTGCTCGGCCTGCTTGCGATCCTGATCCTGCCGGTGGACCGCTACCCGCAGATCGCCCCGCCCACCATCACCATCCGCGCCACCTACACCGGCGCCTCGTCGCAGACCGTGGAAAACGCGGTCACCCAGGTCATCGAGCAGTCCCAGCAGAGCCTGGACCACCTGATGTACATGACCTCGACCAGTGCCTCCGACGGCTCGGCGCAGGTCAACCTGGTGTTCGCCACCGGCACCAATCCGGATACGGCGCAGGTGCAGGTGCAGAACCAGCTGCAGGCCGCGATGGCCACGTTGCCGCAGGCGGTGCAGCAGAACGGCCTGACCATCACCAAGTCCAGCGGTTCGATCTTCGAGGTGCTGTCGTTCACCAGCGAAGACGGCAGCATGGACAACTTCGATGTCGCCAACTTCATGGAAGCGCGCATCGACGACCAGATCAGCCGCGTCAGCGGCGTCGGCAACATCCAGCCGATCGGCCAGGAATACGCCATGCGTATCTGGCTGGACCCGGAAAAGATGCGCCAGTACGCGCTGATGCCCTCGGACATCGAGACCGCACTGCAGGCGCAGAACACCGACGTGTCGGCCGGTGAGCTGGGTGGCCAGCCGGCACTGAAGGGCCAGCAGCTGGATGCCACGGTCACCGCGCGCAGCCGCCTGCACACCCCCGAGCAGTTCGCACAGGTGGTGCTCAAGGCCGATGCCAACGGCAGCGTCGTGCACCTGGGTGACGTGGCAACGATCGGCCTGGGGCCGGAGAGCTACGACAGCATCAGCACCTTCAACGGCAAGCCGTCAGCCTCGCTGGGCATCGAGCTCAATGCCGGCGCCAATGCCATCGCCGTCTCCAAGGCCATCGATGCACGGCTGCAGCAGCTGCAGAAATACTGGCCGCATGGCTACACCGCCCACGTGGCCTTCACCACCACCCCGTTCGTGACCATCTCGCTGAAGGAAGTGGTGATCACCCTGATCGAGGCGATCATCCTGGTGGTGCTGGTGATGTACCTGTTCCTGCAGAACTGGCGGGCCACGTTGATCCCGACCATCGCGGTGCCGGTGGTGCTGCTGGGCACGTTCGGCGTGCTGGCCGCATTCGGCTATTCGATCAACACGCTGACCATGTTCGCGCTGGTGCTGGCCATCGGCCTGCTGGTGGACGATGCCATCGTGGTGGTGGAGAACGTGGAGCGGGTGATGACCTTCGAAGGACTGGCACCGAAGCCGGCCACGCTGAAGGCCATGGGACAGATTACCGGCGCGCTGGTCGGTATCGTGCTGGTGTTGACCGCGGTGTTCCTGCCGATGGCGTTCTTCAGCGGTGTGACCGGCGTGATCTATCGCCAGTTCTCGGTCACGATCGCCGCGGCGATGATCCTGTCGGTGCTGGTGGCGATGACCATTACGCCGGCCCTGTGCGGCAGCATCCTGCACCAGATTCCCAAGGGCGGGCATCCGCATGGCGATCACGGCGGCGAGCCGAGCCTGCTGGGCAAGTTCTTCATCTGGTTCAATCATCGTTTCGAGCGCACGTCGAATGGGCTGCGTCGCCGTGTGGATGGTTTTCTTGGCCGGCGCACGCTGGGCGTGGTGTTCTACCTGGTGCTGAGCGTGGTCACCGGCCTGCTGCTGTGGCACCTGCCGGGTGCGTTCCTGCCCGATGAGGACCAGGGCATGCTCAACGCGCTGGTGAAGCTGCCGGCCGGCGCCACGCTGGAGCAGACCCGTGCAGTGATGGATCGCCTCAGTGCTGCCGCGGTGAAGGACGACAGCGTGCTGTCGATCCAGGCCACCGCCGGCTTCAGTGTTACCGGCAGCGGCCAGAACGTTGGCCAGGCCTTCATCCGCCTGAAGGACTGGGACGACCGCAAGGACGATGCCGATGCCATCGCCGCACGGCTGACCCGGGCGATGGCCAGCGTGCCCGATGCACAGGTGTTCATCACCTCGCCGCCAGCCATCCTCGGCCTCGGCGATGCCGGCGGCTTCACCCTGGAACTGCAGGACGAAGGCGGTGCCGGCCATGCCGCCGCCGTGGCCGCGCGCAACACGCTGCTGACGCAGGCAGCCAAGGATCCGAAGCTGGTCAACGTGCGCTATGCCAGCCTGGAAGACGCCCCGGTGTATGCGGTGAAGGTGGACGATGCCAAGGCACAGGCCATGGGCGTGAATCCGCAGGACGTCAATGACACCTTGAATGCTGCGCTGGGCGGCGACTTCGTCAACAACTTCATCTACAAGGGCCGCATCAAGAAGGTGTTCATCCAGGGTGCCGCCGAAGCACGCATGCAGCCGCAGGACATCGAGCGCTGGAGCGTGCGCAACCAGGCCGGGCAGATGGTGCCGCTGTCGTCGCTGATCAGCACGCACTGGACCAGCGCACCGGCTGCACTGCAGCGCTACAACGGCATCTCGGCGATGGAGATCACCGGCCAGCCGGCGCCGGGCGTCAGCTCCGGCGAGGCGATGGCCGAGATCGCGCGCCTGGCCGACCAGTTGCCGGAAGGCTTCAGCCATGCCTGGTCGGACATGGCCTACCAGGAACAGCTGTCGGGCAACCAGGCACCGATGCTGTACGCCATCTCGCTGCTGTTCGTGTTCCTGTGCCTGGCCGCGCTGTATGAAAGCTGGGCGGTGCCGTTCGCGGTGATGCTGGCAGTGCCGGTGGGCGTGTTCGGTGCGGTGCTGATGATGAACCTGCGTGGCCTCAACAACGACGTGTATTTCCAGGTCGGTCTGTTGACCACGATCGGGTTGGCGGCGAAGAACGGCATCCTGATCGTCGAGTTCGCGCGCATCCTCGAACAGCAGGGCAAGAGTACCCGCGAGGCGATCCTGCAGGCGGTCTACCTGCGGCTGCGACCGATCGTGATGACCTCGCTGGCGTTCCTGATGGGCGTGCTGCCGCTGGTGTTCGCCACCGGTGCCGGTTCGGCCGCGCGCCGTTCGCTGGGTACCGGCGTGGCCGGCGGCACGGTCGCGTCGATGGTGCTGGGCATGTTCTTCGTGCCGTTGTTCTACCTGCTGGTGCGCCGCCTGTTCCCGGGCCGTGCGCCGGCCGAAGCCGCTGCCCCGGAGGCAAGCCCATGAAGCCGACGCTGTTGCGCGCCCTGGCGGCCGCCACGATGACCACCGTGCTGGGCGGCTGCGTGAGCATGGCGCCGCACTACCAGCGGCCCGATGCGCCGGTGCCGGTGCAGTTCGGCAATGCCGCCACCGGCGCGACCGACCCGGCGTTGGCGATGCCGGCCTGGCGCGAGGTGTTCCTCGAACCGCGCCTGCAGCAGGTGATCGCGCTGGCGCTGCAGAACAACCGTGACCTGCGCGTAGCGATGCTGCAGGTGGAGAAGGAGCGTGCGCAGTACCGCATCCAGCGTGCGGCGCTGCTGCCGTCGGTGGATGTCAGCGGCAGCGTTACCCGTTCGCGGGTCAGCGATGCCAACAGTGAGACCGGGGCCACCCAGGTGACCGAGTCCGACGCGGTGCAGGTCGGCATCAGCAGCTGGGAGCTGGACCTGTTCGGGCGCATCCGCAGCCTGAACAACGAAGCCCTGCAGAACTGGCTGGCCAGTGCCGAAAACCAGCGTGCGGCGCGCACCAGCCTGGTCGCCGAAGTGGCGACGGCGTGGCTGGCGCTGGCCGCCGATGGGCAGTCGCTGGCATTCACGCAACAGACCCTGGACAGCCAGCAGCAGACCCTGCAGCGCACCGAGGCCCGTCATGCGCAGGGCCTGGCCTCGGGGCTGGACCTGTCGCAGGTGCAGACCAGCGTGGAGGCTGCGCGCGGCGCGCTCGCCAAGTTGCAGACCCAGCAGGCGCAGGATCGCGATGCATTGCAGCTGTTGGTGGGGTCGCCGCTGGATCCGGCCGTGCTGCCGACCGCGCAGGCGCTTGACGGTAGCGTGGCACTGGCACCGTTGCCGGCCAACCTGCCGTCGAGCGTGCTGCTGCAGCGCCCGGACGTGCTCTCAGCCGAACACGCGCTGCAGGCGGCCAATGCCGATATCGGAGCGGCGCGCGCTGCGTTCTTCCCGACGCTGACCCTGACCGCCAACTACGGCCACAGCTCCAGCGCATTGTCGACGCTGTTCTCGGCCGGCACCCGCGGCTGGTCGTTCGCACCCAGCATCACTGCACCGATTTTCCACGCCGGTGCGCTGAAGGCCTCGCTGGATGCCTCGAAGATCGGCAAGGACATTGGCATTGCGCAGTACGAGAAAGCGATCCAGCAGGCCTTCAGCGAAGTGGCCGATGCGCTGGCCACGCGTGATCACCTGACCGCGCAGATGGACGCGCAGCGCGCGCTGGTGGCCGCCAGCCAGCGCAGCTACACGCTGGCCGACGCGCGTTACCGCAGTGGGCTGGATGGCTACCTGCAATCGCTGGATGCACAGCGCAGCCTGTATGCCGCGCAGCAGGACCTGATCGCCCTGCAGCAGCAGGAGGCGGGCAACCGGGTGACGTTGTTCAAGGTGCTGGGCGGGGGCGCCGACGCGCGATAGTGCGTGCAGTGTTCATCCACGCATGGCGTGGATCTACCGGGGCGGGAGGCCTTGGTGGGTGCCGACCTTGGTCGGCACGAATCATCCGATCGCGATGCTGCATGCATTCGTGCCGACCAAGGTCGGCACCCACCAGGGCAGAGTCATGTGCCGACCAAGGTCGACACCCACCAGGGCAGAGTCATGCGCCGACCAAGGTCGGCACCCACCAGAAGCGGAGGGTGCTGCCTACGCCACGCGGCCGCGGCGGGCGCGCTCCAGGTGCACCAGCAGCAGCGAGATCGCCGCCGGGGTCATGCCCGGGATGCGCTGCGCCTGGCCGATGGTCTGCGGGCGCACACGCTCCAGCTTCTGCAGCGCTTCGGCTGACAGCCCACGCACCGTGGCGTAATCGAACGCCTCAGCGATCGGCGTGGCTTCATGCCGCTGCTGGCGCTCGATCTCCTCGCGCTGGCGGTCCAGGTAGCCGGCGTACTTCACGCCGATCTCCACCTGCTCGGCCACCTTGCCGTCGGCCACGGCCGGGCCCAGCGACGGCACCTGCATCAGCTGCGCGTAGTCCAGCTCGGGGCGCTTGATCAGGTCCAGCACGTTGGTTTCGCGGCTGACCGCCACGCCGAGCGTTTCCTGCACCTCGCGGCCCAGCGCATTGGCCGGGGTCGCCCACAGCGCGCCCAGCCGCACGCGCTCGGCGGCAACGGCGGCCTGCTTGGTCTCGAAGGCGCTCCAGCGGCGGTCATCCACCAGGCCCATCTCGCGGCCGGCCGGCGTCAGGCGCTGGTCGGCGTTGTCCTCGCGCAGCTGCAGGCGGTATTCGGCACGGCTGGTGAACATGCGGTACGGCTCGTTGGTGCCGTGGGTGATCAGGTCATCCACCAGCACGCCCAGGTACGCCTCGTCGCGACGCGGGCACCAGCCGTCCAGCCCACGCACCTGGCGTGCGGCGTTGAGGCCGGCCAGCAGGCCCTGCGCGGCCGCTTCTTCGTAGCCGGTGGTGCCGTTGATCTGGCCGGCGAAGAACAGGCCGTTGACCAGCTTGGTTTCCAGCGAAGCCTTCAGCCCGCGCGGGTCGAAGAAGTCGTACTCGATCGCGTAGCCCGGGCGGGTGATATGCGCGTTCTGGAAGCCCCGGATGCTGCGCACCATCTCCAGCTGCACGTCGAACGGCAGCGAGGTGGAGATGCCGTTGGGGTAGATCTCGACGATGCCCAGGCCCTCGGGCTCGACGAAGATCTGGTGGCTGGCCTTCTCGGCAAAGCGCACCACCTTGTCCTCGATGGAGGGGCAGTAACGCGGGCCGATGCCTTCGATCTGGCCGCTGTACAGCGGCGAGCGGTGCAGCGCATCGCGGATGATCTGGTGGGTCTGTTCGGTGGTGTGGGTGATCCAGCAGCTGACCTGCTGCGGATGCTCGTCCACCGAGCCGAGGAAGGACATCACCGGCCGCGGCGTGTCGCCGGGCTGCTCGTCCATCATGCTGTAGTCCAGCGAGCGGCCGTCGATGCGCGGCGGCGTGCCGGTCTTCAGCCGGTCGACCTGGAACGGGCGCTCGCGCAGGCGCGCGGCCAGTGTGGTGGCCGGCGGGTCGCCCATGCGGCCGGCGGCGTACTGGGTCGGGCCGACATGGATCTTGCCGGCCAGGAAGGTGCCGGCGGTCAGCACCACCGCCTCGGCGTCGAAGCGCAGGCCGGTCTGGGTGATGACCCCGCGCACGGCGTCGCCTTCGATGACCAGATCGTCCACGGCGGCCTGGAACACGGTCAGGTTGGCCTGGCCTTCGACGATGGCGCGGATCGCCATGCGGTACAGGTTGCGGTCGGCCTGGCAGCGGGTGGCGCGCACGGCCGGGCCCTTGGAGGCGTTGAGCGTGCGCCACTGGATGCCGGCGCGGTCGGCGGCATGCGCCATCGCGCCGCCGAGGGCGTCGATTTCCTTGACCAGGTGGCCCTTGCCGATGCCGCCGATGGCCGGGTTGCAGCTCATCGCCCCCACCGTTTCGATGTTGTGGGTCAGCAGCAGGGTGCGCACGCCGGTACGGGCTGCGGCCAGCGCGGCTTCGGTGCCGGCATGGCCACCGCCGATGACGATGACGTCGTAACGATGGAAGGACGGGTTCATGGGGGCTGTTCAGCTGGGGGCGGGCGCGGCCGGGGCGGCGCCGGGGTGGCGATTTTAGCGCCATTCGGGGCCGCGGCG
This sequence comes from Stenotrophomonas maltophilia, assembly GCF_047497515.2. GTDB lineage: Bacteria > Pseudomonadota > Gammaproteobacteria > Xanthomonadales > Xanthomonadaceae > Stenotrophomonas. The sequence continues at coordinate 15,038 of NZ_JAXAXL020000023.1, read as the reverse complement.
TCGGCGCCGGCCGGCCGGCGTCGAAATCAGCCCTAAAGTTGGCAGGATTTTTGCAGATAACCCAATAGCACCCACCGTGGCTGGCGCCGCAGGCGCCCGTGACCGGAATTGGAACAGGGGCCGGTACAGGCGCACGGTGGGGGAGCAGAGGGCCGGCAGTCGGGGGACTGCCCGGCCCTGTTTTTTTGGGGGTTACCGGTAAAGCTCCATCCACGCATGGCGCGGATCTACGGATGCCTCCCCTCCCCAAAACAGACGGCCCCGCAGTGCGGGGCCGTTTGCTTTCAGAGGTGCCGACATCCGACAGGGCCGGAACAGGGGGGATCCAGATGTTCCTGTCGGATATCGACGTAGAGCTTTTCGCGACAGCCTATGTCGCTTTTGTCACTTTGTGACGCAGGCCGTCACCACCCCCGTAGATTGCGGCTTGGACCGTGTGAAATGCAAGACGGTTCAGCGCTCAACTGTGCGGTCCGTCGCACGATCCATGTTGCGCCACGGGGAACCGTTCATCCTCGGCACAGTGTGCGCCGGGGCCGGGCGGGCCGGGGGAGCGGACGGCTGCACGTTGGACTGTGGCGGGCGGCGCATCGAGTCCATGTTCCGCCACGGCGAGCCGCCGTTGTACGACGGACGCGACGGCGGCGGACGGTGCTCGCCCCCGTTGCCGGGCGGGCGCGGCGGCGGCCGGTGGTTGTGCGGCGGCCGGTAGATCGGCCGCGAGTAGTACGGGTTGCCGTACCCACCGTAATAGCCGCCATAGCCACCGTAGTACGGGTAGCCATAGTTGTAGGGATAGCCGTTCGGGTAGCGGTACTCCACCGACGGTGCGCCGTGGTAGTAACCGCCACCGCGACCACCACCGACATAGTCGTAGGTGGTGCAGCCGGTCAGGGCCAGCAACAGGCCACCGGCCAGCATCAAGCGCATTTTCATGGTGGGTCCCCCCAGAGGACGGGTGTGCAGTCAGCTTCGTGCGCAGGCGTTGAATCGGCCCTTAACTCCACCCGCCAGGATGAATGGAGGCGAAGGGCAGCATGCTGGCATGACCTGTGCCCTGGTCGCCAGCGCGGGGGCATACGTTAATCTTGCGTCATGAGCGATTCACTGTTGCCCCGCGCCGACGATCTCCTGCTTGCTGCTGCGAGGATCGCCCCGCATGCCAGCGTGACCCCGGTACTGCGCTCGCGCACCCTCGATGCGCTGGCCGGCGCGCAGCTGGCCTTCAAGGCCGAGCACCTGCAGCGCGGTGGCGCATTCAAGTTCCGCGGCGCGTGCAATGCGGTGTGGTCGCTCGATACCGAACGCGCCCGTGCCGGCGTGGTGACGCATTCCTCAGGCAACCATGGCGCCGCGCTGGCCCTGGCCGCACGCACCCGCGGCATCCCCTGCCATGTGGTGGTGCCGGAAGGGGCGGTGGCGGCCAAACTGGCCAACATTGCCCGCCACGGTGCCACGCTCTGGCGCTGCCCGCCGACCATCGCAGCCCGTGAGGCCACTTGCGCCAAGGTGCAGGCCGATACCGGCGCGACCCTGATCCATCCCTATGCCGACCCGGCGGTGATGGCGGGGCAGGGCACCGCGGCGCTGGAACTGCTGCACAGCGACGGCCCGTTCGACGTGCTGGTGGTGCCGGTGGGCGGCGGTGGCCTGGCCAGCGGTACCGCGCTGGCCCTCCAGCACGCCAGCCCGCAGACCCGGCTGGTGCTGGCCGAGCCGGCCGGTGCCGACGACACCGCACGCTCGCTGGCCGCTGGCGAGCGCCAGGAAGCTTTCACCCCGGACACGATCTGCGATGGCCTGCGTACCCTGATCGGCGCCCCCAACTTCGCGCTGCTGCGCGCGGCGGGTGCGGAGGTGATCGTGGTTGATGACGCGGCGACGATGGCGGCGATGCGCCTGCTGTGGGAGGTACTCAAGCAGGTGGTCGAGCCTTCCTCGGCCACCGTGCTGGCCGCGGTGCTGGCACAGCCGCAGCGGTTTGCCGGCCTGCGGGTGGGCCTGGTGCTGTCCGGCGGCAACGTCGACCTGCCCGCGTTGCGCTGGGGGACGCCTTGAGCCGTGACCGACAGCGGCATCGCACTGGCCTGTTGGGCTGGCTGTGGCGACTGTTCGTGGCGCTGGTGATCTGGCTGCTGTGCGTGACCGCGTGGATCGTCTGGGTGGGCGAACGTGACCAGGCGGCCAAGGCCGATGCGATCATCGTACTCGGCGCCGCCGCCTACGACGCCAAGCCCTCGCCGGTGTTCGAGGAACGCATCCGGCATGGCCTGGACCTGTACGACGCGCGCTATGCGCCGCTGCTGATCTTCACCGGCGGCTACGGCGGCACCGGTGCGCGCTTCTCCGAATCGCAGGTGGCGCGGCGCTACGCGCTGAAGCATGGCGTGCCGGATGACGCGATCCTGATCGAGACCGCCTCGCGCAACACTGTGCAGAACCTGGTGGAAGCCAAACGGCTGATGGACCAGCGCAACCTGCACCGCGTCATCATCGTCAGCGACCCGCTGCACATGGCGCGCGCGCTGCGGCTGAGCAAGGCGCTGGGCATTGATGCACTGGCTTCATCCACGCCCAGCACGCGCTTCCGCAGCTTCCATACCAGCTGGCGATTCCTGGTGCAGGAGATCTACTTCTTCCACCGCGACCTGGTGCGTCCGCCGCTGAGTTCGCCGGCCAATACCTGAGCGGCTGCAGCCTGCTTTGGGTGGGTGCCAACCTGGGTTGGCACCTACCAGAGCGATCCACGTTCGGCGTGGCATGCGGTAGTGCCGGCCGCTGGCCGGCAGATGCCGACCATGGAATCGTGAGGTTGCCGGCCAGCGGCCGGCACTACCAGATTTTCAGGTCTGCTTGCGCCGGATCGGAATCGCTGAAACCGGCACCGAGGCCACGTCATGCCCGCCTTCGCGGATCGGGGCACCCGGGTCCGGCGCCCAGGCGTGGGCGTAGATCACTTCCCAGCTGCTCGGCAGCTTGCCGTCGGCGCGGCGCATCGGCTCGTATGCGGCGGCGGCCGCAGCGAAACGGCCACGCCCGGTCAGTGTATGGCGGCGGTCCGTCCGCGCGTTGGTGGCGCCCATCGCGCGCAGCTCGCGCATCAGCGAAGGCAGGTCGTCATAGGTCAGGGTGAACAGGTCGCGGTCCAGCACCGGGTCGCGGAAGCCGGCCATCATCAGCGCATCGCCGAACTGCGCGATCTGCGCGAAGCGGCTGACGTGCGGGCGATCGTCGGCGGCGGCGAAGGCTTCGTTGAGTTCGACCAGCGTCTCCGGGCCGAAGGTCGAGCACAGCAGCAGGCCGCCGGGCTTGAGCACGCGCCGGAACCCGGCGAACACCGCCGGCAGGTCGTCCACCCACTGCAGGCACAGGTTGCTGAAGATCACGTCCACGCTGTTGTCGGCCAGCGGCAGCGCCGCCGCATCACCGCACAGGCGCTGGAACGGCTTCCACCAGCCGGCCTGGCGCTTGGCCTGGTCCAGCATCGGCAGTGCCACGTCCAGCGCGATCACCTGCGCCTTCGGCCAGCGCTTCTTGATCAGCGCGCTGGCGTGGCCGGTACCGGCGCCGACGTCCAGCACCACCTCGGGCTTGCGTGCCTCCAGGTAGTCCAGCGACTCGATCAGCCGCGACTGCACCTCGCGCTGCAGGGCGGCGGCGGCGTCGTAGCTGGTGGCGGCGCGGGCGAACGCGCGGCGGACGTGGCGGGCATCGAAGTGGGACGGCATTGCGAAAGTCTCTTAGAACGTACCGGGGTAGGCGCCGCCGTCGATCAGCAGGTTCTGCCCGGTGAGGTAACCGGCCTGTGCGCTGCACAGGAAGGCGCAGGCGGCGCCGAATTCGTCCGGCGTGCCGAAACGGCCGGCAGGGATCTGCTGGCGGCGGCGCTCTGCCACCTCACCCGCATCGCCCTGCTTGCCCGCGCTGTGGGCGAAGTTGGCGCGCAGGCGGTCGGTGTCGAACTGGCCGGGCAGCAGGTTGTTGATGGTGACGTTGTGGGCCACGGTGCGGCGCGACAGGCCGGCGACGAAGCCGGTCAGGCCGCTGCGCGCGCCGTTGGACAGCGCCAGGATGTCGATCGGTGCCTTCACCGCCGACGAGGTGATGTTGACGATGCGGCCGAAGCCGCGTTCGATCATCGCGTCCACGGTGGCGCGGATCAGCGCGATCGGCGCCAGCATGTTGGCGTCCAGCGCAGCGATCCAGTCGTCGCGCTCGAAGCTGCGGAAATCGCCTGGCGGCGGGCCACCGGCATTGGTGACCAGGATGTCCACCTGCGGGCACGCGGCGAGCGCTGCGGAGCGACCGGCCTCGGTGGTGACGTCGGCGGCGACGGCGCGCACCTCACCGGCACCGGGCAGGGCGCGCAGTTGCTCGGCAGCGATCTGCAGTGCCGCGTCGCCACGGGCCACGATCACCACGTTGACGCCCTCGCGCACCAGCGCGCGTGCGCAGCCCAGGCCGAGACCCTTGCTGGCGCCGCAGACCAGTGCCCAGCGGCCATTGATACCCAGATCCATGCGTCAGTCCTGCGCGGTTCGGAAAGCGCTCATTGTCCGCCATCGGCCGGTGACAGGCCGGCAACGAAGTGTTGCAGGGCGGCGGCGACCTCGTCGGCATGGCCGAGGAACGGCGCATGGCCGCCGTGGGCGATGGTCAACGCCTGACTCTGCGGGGCCAGCGCCGCAGCGGCCTGCATCGCGGCCGGCGACACCAGGCGGTCGCGCTGGCCGGCGAGCCACAGGCTGGGCGTGCCCAAGGTTGGCAGCGCGCCGCGCAGGTCGGTGCTCTCCAGCAGGCGCAGGCCTTCCAACAGGGCGCGCTCGGTGGGCGCACCGCGCTCGACCAGGCGCTGCCGCAGCGTGCGCAGTTCCTCGCGGGCGTGCGCCGAGCCCATCACGTCCAATGCCAGGAAGCGCTCCAGGGTGCCGCCGAAGTCGCTGGCCAGCTCACGCCCGAACTGCTCGAACACCGCCGGTTCCACCGCGTGCGGCCAATCCTCGCCACGCACGAAACGCGGCGTGGCCGCGATCATCGCCAGCCCGCGCACCTTCGGCAGCGTCGCCGCCGCGTGCAGTGCGAACAGCCCGCCCAGCGACCAGCCGCACCACACCGCCGGCGGCGTGGCCGCGGCAATGGCGTTGACCACGAACGGCAGGCGCAGCGGCGTGGTGTCGTCGCGGCTGTGGCCGTGACCGGGCAGGTCGACCCGATGCAGGGTGAAGTGGTCGGCCAGGCGCTCGACCAGCGGCGCGAATACGCCACCCTGCAGTGCCCAACCGTGGATCAGTACCAGATCCGGCCCGCGGCCGGTCACTTCAATATGCATGGGAAAACGGCGGCAGGCTCAGGCAAAGGCGGGCAGCGGCGGCGGAGCGGCGTCGCGCACGGCCAGGGTTACGTGGTCGCGCGCGCTGGCGATGGCGCTGACCAGGCCGCGCACCTGTTCCGGTGTGTGCAGGGCGGACAGCGTGACGCGCAGCCGTGCCTTGCCCTCCGGCACCGTCGGCGGTCGGATCGCACCGACCAGCCAGCCGGCCTGTTGCAGCGCGGAGGACATCGCCACGGCGAGGTGGTCGTCGCCGCACAGCAGCGGTTGGATCGGTGTGTCCGATGCCATCAGGTCCAGCCCATGCCGACGCGCTTCGCTGCGGAACAGCGCGATCAGGTCGGTCAGTTTGGTACGCCGCCAGTGGTCGCGGCGCGCCAGGCGCACCGCTTCCAGCGCCGCCGCCGCCATCGCGGGAGGCACGGCGGTGGTGTAGATGTACGGGCGCGCGGTTTCAGCCAAGTGCTCGATCAGATCGTCGCGGCCAAGCACGAGCGCGCCGGAACCGCCCAGTGCCTTGCCCAGCGTGACCAGTTGCAGCGGCACGTCGTCCACGCCGAGTCCAGCGGCGGCTACGGTACCGCGGCCGTCACCGACCACGCCCACGCCGTGCGCATCATCCACATAGAACAGCGCCTGTTGCAGGCGCGCAACCAGCGACAGTGCACGCAGCGGTGCGATGTCGCCATCCATGCTGAAGACGCCGTCGCTGGCCAGCATCGCCGCGCCATCAGGCGCATGCTTGAGTTGGCGCATCGCGCCCTCCGCATCCAGGTGCGGATAGCGGCGCAGGCGTGCACCGGCCAGACGCGTGGCGTCGAGCAGGCTGGCGTGGTTGAGCTTGTCCTGCACGCACACATCGTTCTCTTCGCTCAGCAGCGCCTGCTGCACAGCCAGGTTGGCGGCGAAGCCACTGCCGAACAGCAGTGCACGCGGGTAGCCGAGCCAGTCGGCCACTTCGCGCTCCAGCGCATCGTGCATTGCGTGGTGGCCGCACACCAGGTGCGAGGCACCGGCGCCGGCGCCCTCGCGCGCGGCGGCATCCTGCAGCGCGTTGACCACGCTGAACTGCTGGGCCAGGCCGAGGTAGTCGTTGCTGCAGAAGCCGGTCAGCCACTGGCCGTCCACTTCCAGGCGCACACCATCACGACGGCTGACCGTGCGTCGCGGGCGGCGGCGGTCCTGGGCATCGCGCAGGGCGCGTTGGGCGTGGAGGCGGGCGGTCAGGTCGGGGCGGGCCATGGCGGCTGAATGCGGCGACGGGGCGGCTAGGGTAGCGCGTTGCCGCGATGCCTGCCTGTGCCCCGTCTCAGGCCGCGTGCGCGCAGCCACAGCCGGGCGCATCGGCACTGATATCGGCATGTACCGTGCCGCCGTGGTCGTGACCCTCGGCATCCACCTGTACCGGCATCGGTTGCAGGCCGAGCCGGGCGAACAGTGCCAGATCGCGTTCGCTTTCCGGGTTGCCGGTGGTCAGCAGCTTGTCGCCATAGAAGATCGAATTGGCACCGGCCAGGAAACACAGCGCCTGCAGTTCGTCGCTCATGGCCTCGCGGCCGGCCGACAGCCGCACCATCGAGCGTGGCATGGCAATGCGCGCCACCGCGATCATGCGCACGAACTCGAACGGGTCCAGCTCGGCACTGCCGTGCAGCGGCGTGCCCGCCACCTGCACCAGCTTGTTGATCGGCACCGAATCGGGATGGGCCGGCAGCGTGGCCAGCGCCAGCAGCAGGCCGACCCGCTGCGCGCGCGTCTCGCCCATGCCGACGATGCCACCGCAGCAGGTCTTCAGGCCGGCGTCGCGCACATGTTCCAGCGTGTCCAGGCGGTCCTGGTACTGGCGCGTGTGGATGATCGAATCGTAGTAGTCCGGTGCGGTGTCGAGGTTGTGGTTGTAGTAGTCCAGGCCGGCATCCTTCAGCGCACGCGCCTGTTCGCCACTGAGCATGCCCAGCGTGGCGCAGGTCTCCAGGCCCAGTGCCTTCACCCCGGCGATCATCGCCGCCACTTTCGGGATGTCGCGGTCCTTCGGCGAACGCCATGCGGCGCCCATGCAGAAACGCGATGCACCGGCAGCCTTGGCCTGGCGCGCCTTGGCCAGCACCGCGTCGGTCTCCATCAGCTTCTGCGCGTTCACCCCGGTGCTGTAGCGCTGCGCCTGCGGGCAGTACGCGCAGTCCTCCGGGCACCCGCCGGTCTTCACCGACAGCAGCGTGGAGACCTGTACCTGCGACGGGTCGAAATGCTCGCGGTGGACCGCTGCGGCGCGGAACAGCAGCTCGGGGAACGGCAGATCGAACAGCGCCTGCAGTTCGTCGTGTTGCCAGTCGTGGCGGATGGCAGCAGCCATGGCGGGACCTTGGATACGAATGGAGCGAGGGCGGCAGTGTGGGTGGGTCGACGAAGGCTGTCAACCATTGAATGTATAAGATGGTTTACGGCATGCCAGCCCGGTCAAGCCCAGCGGAAATGCTGTGTTTCACCGCATCCTGCAAGGCCTTCAGCCACAGTGGCCGCTGTCCGCCAGCGTTCGCAGCGTCCAGACTGCCCTGCATGATTGATCTTTACCGTCTCCGCGGCCGTATCACCGCGTTGGTCCTCAGCGAGGCCTGGCGCCGCCGCGCTGCACTCTGGGGCGGCGCCGTGGCCGTGGCACTGGTGGCGATCCTGTTCGCCAAGGCCAGCGACGCCGCCTTCCATCTGTTCCAGCGCATTACCTCGCACTCGCCGTGGTGGGCGCTGCTGCTTACGCCGGGCATCTTCGCGTTGCTGGCCTGGCTGACTGCTGGCGTGCTGAAACCCACGCGTGGCAGCGGCATTCCACAGGTCATCGCGGCCTTGGATAAACCGGATACGTCGTTCCGAAGCACCAATCTTTCGCCTGCGGTCTCGGCCGGCAAGCTGCTGCTGACGTCGTTGTCGCTGCTGGGCGGTGCGTCGGTGGGGCGCGAGGGCCCGACCGTGCATGTGGGCGCCAGCCTGATGTACCTGTTCGGCCGCTGGTTCGGCTTCAAGGACCCGCGCGAGCTTTCGCACTTCCTGCTGGCCGGTGGCGCAGCCGGCATCGCCGCCGCCTTCAACACACCACTGGCCGGCATCGTCTTTGCCATCGAAGAGCTCAGTGGCCGTTTCGAGCATCGCTTCTCCGGCACGCTGCTGACCGCCGTGATTGTCGGTGGCGTGGTGTCGCTGGGCCTGCTGGGCAACTACACCTACTTCGGCCATGTAAGTGCGCGGCTGCCGCTGGGCCAGGGCTGGCTGGCGATCCTGTTGTGCGGCGTGGTGGCCGGGTTGCTGGGCGGAGTGTTCGCGCGTGCGGTGCTGGCCAGTGCGGCGGGGCGTCCACGTTGGCTGGGCCAGCTACGACAACGGCATCCGGTGCTGCTGGCCGCCGGATGCGGCCTGGTGGTGGTGCTGCTGGCGCTGGTCTTCGGTGAAGGCGCGTTCGGTACCGGTTATGAGCAGGCGCGCAGCCTGGTGCAGGGCCAGGCGATGGTGGGCCACGAATTCGGGCTGATGAAGCTGCTGGCCAATCTGGCGTCCTACGTGGCGGGCATTCCCGGTGGCCTGTTCTCGCCCGCGTTGGCGGTCGGCGCCGGCCTGGGCCACAACCTGGCAGTGCTGATGCCGGGCGTGGACCCGCGCGCATTCGTGCTGCTGGGCATGTGCGCCTACCTGACCGGCGTCACCCAGGCACCGCTGACCTCGGCGGTGATCTCACTGGAGCTGACCGACAGCGGTGATCTGCTGCTGCCGATCCTGGCCACGGTGCTGATCGCGCGTGGCGTGTCCGGGTTGGTGTGCCGGGTGCCGATCTACCGCGGGCTGGCGGAGTTGTTGATGCCCGCGGTTGCTGCACCGCCCGATCCTGCGAACCGCGAACACACGCGATAGCGGGGAGTGGCGCGTGGGGCCGTGCTGCGTTCCGGTGCGTGATTCCGCGTGCTGATGCGCAGTGGCGGACAGCGCCGACGCGGTGGCAGGCGGTTCGCCGATGGCGGCTCCGGCGCTGATAGAGAAAGCATGGGCCATGCCCATCCACCTCCTGCGTGCGGCAGGTGCCGCCTCCCAAGCGTTGCTGCGCGTACTGCTGCCGCTCCGCTGCCTGGTCTGCAACGATCCCGGCCACGATGGCCTGGACCTCTGCGCCGCCTGTTTCGCGGAACTACCGTGGTCCGGCCGCGCATGCCTGCGCTGCGCATTGCCGTTGCCCGACACCGCGCTGATCGTCTGCGGCAGCTGCCGCGAAGAATCACCGCCACAGGCGGCTACCCATGCCAGCCTGTTGTACCTGCCACCGGTCGACCAGCTGCTGGTGCGCTACAAGTTTCATCAGGACCTGGCAGCCGGTCGCCTGCTTGCGCAGCTGATGCAACGCACACCTCCGCCCTGGTCGTGCCCGCCGTTGGTACCAGTGCCGCTGCACAACCGCCGCCTGCGCCAGCGTGGCTACAACCAGGCGGCTGAACTGTGCCGGCTGCTGCCGATGCCGGTCTGGAACGGCGTATACCGGCGTCGCCACACCGCGCCGCAATCCGAACGCAGCGCCGAACAGCGCAGGGAGAATCTGTTCGATGCGTTCGATGTGCGCGGGCCGGTGCCTTCGCGGCTGACCGTGGTCGATGACGTGATGACCACCGGCAGCACGCTGATGGAGATCGCCGAAACGCTGCGCTGCGTGGGTGTGGAAGAAGTGCGCGCGTGGGTATGCGCGCGGGTGCCGTGATCGCTCCCTTCATCGACAGGGGCTAGGATGAGCCCGGTTCCGGATCGAAGGAGTGGCCATGAATTCCCCCTTGTCTCCCTTGTTGTCGGCGGTCGGCCGTAGTTGGTGGATCCTGCTGTTGTATGGGCTGGTCGCGCTGGGCTTCGGCATCATCGCCATCGGCTGGCCGCTGTCGGCGGCGATGGCACTGGCGTGGACGCTGGGCATAGTCGCCATCGTCGAGGGCGTCATCAGCCTGTTCGCACTGATCAGCGGTGGCAGTGGCGCTTCCCGCGGCTGGCTGGCGCTGTATGCCATCGCTTCGCTGGGTTTCGGCATCCTGGCGGTGATCAATCCTCTGGCCACCGCCAGCGTGCTGGTGCTGTTCCTGGCGGCGTGGCTGCTGGTGGCCGGCATCTATCGCATCGTGTTCGCGATCCGCGTGCGCAAGCAGATTCAGGGCGAGTGGCTGCTGATTCTTAGTGGCGTGCTGGCCGTGGTGCTGGGCCTGCTGTTTGCGGCCAACCCCTATGCGGGCGTGGCGGTGACCACGCTGTGGATCGGCATCGGCAGCCTGCTGTACGGGCTGCTGCAGGTGCTGGTGGCATTCAAGCTGCGGAAGCTGAAGTGAGGGCGCTGCTTCCGGTGGTGCTGGGCGCGGCGATGATGCTGGCCGGATGCATGCCGGGTGCCACGCCCAGTACGCGGGTGGAAGCGGACCGCCCGCCACTTCCCGGTGTGGATGTGCGCCTGAGCGCGGTCGATGAGGCGGGCAAGGGCGTGCCGGTGAAGTGGCAGGACGAGACATTGACCCTGCGCGAACCTCCGCTTGCCACCAGCGCAGACATCGCCGATGTGCGCTCGGTGCTGGATGACAATGGTTTCACGGTGCTGCAGATCCGCTATCGGCCCGAAGCACAACGGCGCATCCACGATGGCACGGCGGCGATGGTCGGCCAGCGCATGGCGATCAGCGTGGATGGCCGCGTGCTGATGGTGGCGACGGTGCACGGGCCGTTCTCTGACTCGATGAATCTGAGTGGGTTGGCCGGTAGTGATGCCATGGCGCTGGAGAAGCACATCACCGGGTCTGCGCCGATGGAGCGGTAGGACCCAGGCAGTGAGCGTGCGCCGTGCGCATGGGAGAGCGTGCGGCCTTGGAGAGGAGAGCGTCATTGATGCAACCCTCCTCCAGCGATGGGGCTCAGCGCATTGACGGCGGCGTCTGGTCTGCGGCCCAGATCCAGAAGGTGTCACCCCAGTCGCTGCTGATGGCGGGGAACACATCGCCTTGCTTGAAGAAGCGCCGGCCACCTTGCGCGGGCGTGTACCACCAGCCGGCCACAGGCGCCCGCTTTCCTGCTGCGACTCGGTCCGGTCGGAGATCCGGCTGATCGGTGCCGGTGTAGCTGCCGTCGATATCCTCGAATTCATCGGCGATGGGTTCGACAAAATACCAGTCGCAATCCTTCAAATCGAAGGCCGAACCGGCGATCACTGACGGAGCCACCTTCACCAGATCGGCCTGAATGTCTGACCATCCATAGCGATCCAGATGCCGGTTTGCATCGAGGAAGCGATAGAAGGCTTCGGTATCCCCCCACATGCGTTCTCGACCGATCTGCTTCAGAATGGCTCGTCCCACATCGTTGAGGGCCATGGCCGGGCAAAGTTGTCCATATCCACCGGTCCATGCAAACTGAAGTGAAGCCATAGGATCGTCCTTGGCGACGTAGATGCCAGTGCGCGGGGGAGTTTGGTGAGTGTGCGCGCAGATATCTGTTCGAACACGAAATGCGGGAATATGTTGCGTGTCTGCGGCGCTCTCGTTCCAGAGTAGCCAATATATGAAATCGTCCATGGTCGAAGGGCGAGAAACAATGCTCGAGATTTGCCGGGCATACCTGAACACTCTTTCTGTGGTCTCGCGGAACAGTTTTTCCTGCTCCGGCGTCGCCCAGGCCATCTGGTAGGCGTACTCCTCCAGCATACGAGCACATTGGTGTTCACCTGCTCCTCGATACCGCTCGATTGAGCGTAGAGCTATGTCTTCAACCACACATTCCCGGAACTCCATCAGTGCAGGATAGGCATACGTCGAAAAATGCGATGCCGTATCTTGTGATTCCCAACCCGCCAAGGCTCTGCCAGCTGTATCCAGATGCGAGCGCTCATCAAGCATCTGGTCGGTCATGGCTAGCAGGCTGTCGATCTGCGGCAGCAGGCCCTTCAGGTACTCCATCGAGGTGAAATGATGGATGAGGGCGGCTTGGCGCTTGTGCCACGGATTCAATTCCATATATTGAATTTTCATGTTCAGCGGTTCATTTTCTGGCCGGAGATGTTCGGCAGGCCCAGCTTTACATCATTCATTTGAGTACCAAAGTCGCTTGTCCCCCAGCCGGTGTCCATCGGGCCGAGAATGCGGGGGTTGTTGATCTTGGTCCGCAGGCTGACGTATTTCACCTGCTCATGCGGAGGAAGCAGCTTCCATTTGTCATAGGTCATGCTGCTCTTGGTCATGGCACCGTTTGCTTCATTGACGACGTAGTACTCCGAACTATCGGCCAACGTCCTCTTTCCCGGCGTGCCGGCAGCGTCGTATTCAAATGCGGCGTCGAACTTGATCTGTTCGTAGCCGCCTTCAAGGTGGTGATCCGGCAGAACGTCTTTCTTCTGGGCAGATGCCGGGCCGCGCCACACCTTCAGTTCTTCTCCTGCCTTGAGCTCATAGACGACGAACTGTCCATTGGGGTTCCAGTCAGGCCAGACGGCCAGATGCTTTCGCCAGGTGGCCCTGGAGTCGGTTGACTTCATGATCGTATTGAACACTTCTTCGGTAACCCAGTCCGCACCTGCGCTGAAGTTCGTCGGTGAGACCACGCGATATAGCTTTGCAGGGCCCTTGATCGTATCGGCGCGGATGCCTTTGGCGAAACTTTCGATCTGGCCATCGGTAAGTCTTGGGAAGCCCTTATCTGCCATTTCGTCTACACGTACACGCAACCTCGCTGGAACCAACGGCAAGTTCTTCGTTGGCTCTCCCTTCCCAAGCCACGAAGGCGGCGGATCAACCCGCCGCATCAACGTCACGGCATGTGCCTCGGGCAGCGTTCCGGTGAAATGGAAATTGCCGGCGTTGACGATGCCGCGCCGCTGCACCATGTCTTCGAATTCAAGGCGCTTGATGATCGTGTCAAGGATGCGCTGTACGGGCGCCAGTACTTTTCCGATGTAGTTGTCTGCGATCTTCCGGATGCCGACGACGAGGTCGATGGTCTCCTGGGCACGGCGCCCCACCATCGGGATGTCGGCCACCTTGCCCAGCAGGGTCCGCATCAGCAGCACAGCGCGATCGAAGGCTTTCAACAGCTGTGCCTGGGTCACCCGTGCACGCACGATGCGGGTCTGCTTCGCCAGCTCATGGAACACGCGGTCCCAGCGCAGCGCTTTCCAGTACTGGGCGACCTCACGTCGGCGCAGGAGCGTGATGACCCAGCTCATGGCCTCATACACAGCGCGCACAAGATGGTTCAAGCCGAAGCGGCGGATGAAGAGGAAGAAGATCTTCAATACACCCTTCAACAGCGAGCCCAGCGTGGGGATCAGGCCGATCAGGGTCAGGACCAGCGCGATCCAGGCCCAGGAATTGCTCTTGTCGTCGTTGATCTGCTTGCAGTTGGCAATGATGTCTCGGACGTCGCAGACCTGGTCCACGCCGGGGATCATTGAAATGACGGTGTCGAATACGACCTGCCCGGTGCTGCGTTCCTGGTTGAAATCACCCTGGATCGATTCCCACAGCCATGCGAAGACATTCTTGCCGCCATCTACAGCGCTCTTGTACTGCTCGCTGATGAAGGCAAGCGCTTCGCGAAGCTGCTGGACTGAGACGGGGGCGGCCTGATTCGGGAGATCTGCGCGCGGATCACCCATGGCCGGCGCCCGGCTGGGGATTAGCGATCAGCTCGAGGTCTGGCCACTTTTCTTCCGGATCAGGTTGGCGAGGCTCATAGACCACCTTTTCCACTTCCTGCTTCGGGATGGGCTCATGGTGGTCCTTGCCGTCATCGTCCAGTTTTCCTTTGATGACAGAGCCGTTCTTGAAGTGGATTTCGTAAGGGGTGCCTGCCATGGCCTGTTGTGTCTCCCCGTCGCGATAGTCCAACGCGATCCAGTCGGGAATGCTCTGAAGTCCTCCAGTAAGCGGAGCAATGAATGGCGTGTTGCTTTCCCCCGCCATGAACAGATGCTCGCCCGCCTTGACCTTGAACTCGCCGGGGCAGCTGAAGGTGATGTTGCCGCCTTCCAGCGTGATCGCGCTGCTGCCCGCCTGCAGCACCACCTTGCTCTGCGCCAGCACGTCGATGCGGTCGTCGGTGGCGGTGATGGTCAGCGCCTGCTCGCTCAGCAGTTCCAGCTCGCCATCGTTGGCCTGCAGGCTGACCGGCCCCTGCGCGGCGATCACCCGCAGCGGGCCGCTCTGCGCGAACAGCGAGACATGCTCGCCGGAGACGGTGGCGATGGTCTCGCCGGCGCTGACGTGCAGGTCCTGCTGCACGGTCATCTGCAGGTTCTGCCCGGCATAGGCCACCGCGCTGGCCGGCGTGGTCCAGGCCACGTGGTGCGGCGCTTCGGCCAGCAGCAGCGGCGTGCCCAGCCGTTCCACCGGTTGCTCGCCGGGGCTGCGGCCGTCGCTGCCGGGCTTCATCGCGCTCTGGCCGTTCACTTCGCCCGTATAGCGCCCCTGCGCCTGCGGGTCGATCTGCTCGCGCAGTTGCTTGGTGCGCTCGAATTCAGCCAACCCCGGCACCTGCTGCTGGGCCAGGGTCTGTTGCATCTGTTCCAGGCTGCGCTCGGCGCCTTTGAGCTGCGCCACCACGCTGGCGTTGTCCATCACCGTAGAAGCCGCGCGCTCCTGCAGGCTGGCCGACAGCAGCAGGCCTTCGCCGGCATGCACGTTGCCCCAGCCCTGTGTGGCCAGTTCGAAGCCTTCGCCAC
>NZ_JAXAXL020000022.1:12555-68336 GCF_047497515.2 Stenotrophomonas maltophilia | reverse complement strand
TCGAAAAGACCTAGAGCCGAACGGTCGTCCGCGCCGGGCTCTCGGCACCTAAGGTGCCAGAGTCGGAAGAGATAAGAGCCGAGCCATGCTCGGCTTCGGCAATGACTCGACTCTACACGCCGGTCAACCGGCCAGCGCGCCCAGCTTGCGCATCCGCGGCGCCAGGGCCGCATGCATCACCGCCAGGTGCATCACCACCGCCAGTTCCGGCCCGTGGCGATCGTCGCCGGCGCGCCACTGCTGGGCCAGCCGGGCCGCATCATCCGGCAGCAGTGCCAGCAGCTGGGTATCGTCCAGTGCATCGGCCGCGCCCTGTAGTTGGCGGGCCATCTGTCGTGACTGCCAGACATGCACGCCGATACTGAGGCTGGCCAGTGACATCAGCACCACGGCCAGGCCGTGCTCGAACCACTGCGACAGGACTTCCGGACCCCACAGCAGGGCCGCCATGACCGCCAGCGCCGGCAGGCGCCAGCCCAGCCAATGGGTACGACCACGCTGTGGCCAATGCACCACCACCGCGCTGGCCACCAGTGCCGCCGCCGCCGTGGCCGGCAGTTCGGTCAGCCAGGTGGCCGCCAGCAGCACCCCGAGCACGGCCCAGATCCAGCCGGGGGGCAGCGCCCGCCGCTGGTAGTCGGCCCCGACGGGTCCGACCAGCTGTCGCAGGCTGCGTTGTTGGCTTGCCTCGGTCACCCACAGTCTCCGTGTCTTTCCTGGCCCGGATGGTCGTCGCCAGTGTGTCGCAAATTCGTGCCAATGACGTTACCAATCCGCTATGCCGGCCGCACTACACCTCGCTGACGATTGCCAAGGTGACTGTTCAGCTGTTTTGCCGTAGCATTGCCAGCGTTGGGCAGGCCCTGGCCGTGGCAACACGGAATCGGCCTTGTACCTTGCAGCACTGTAGAAACCGGGGGTGCATTGTCCCCGCGACGCCAACGGCGCCGGTTATCAAATTGCAGAAATATCAAAGCCCATCAATGCTTTAGCATGATGGGCTTTTTCGTTGATGGCCGCCGCATAGGCAGAAATGGGCATCGATTGGCAGCGTTTGGTCAACTTCTTGGTCAACATTCGATGTTGACCAAGATCGCGATCAGCGCGTGGGTGGATCGCCGAGCTGCTGATTTTCATCTTCCAATGCCTTGATCGTGTTTCCGATCACCGTGTGGAAGCCTTTATTCACGCCGTCGACCGCCTTCCACCTTGTCTGTGCTTCGGGACCCCACTCATTCTGATCCATGCAGTTACTCACCGCGTCTATCACCGCATTCATTGCGGAAACAACGTCGGTCGAATGAATCCGTGCTTGGAAAGGTACCAACTCTGCAGAGCTCAGCCGCAACTCTTCCTTGGCCTCCGGTGACCCGTCGGAAGAAGACCGAACGTTTCCCAAGCCCACCGAGTACTCGCGCTGATGGGCGAGGACGGTTGCTGCACGCACAAAGCGAACCATCAGGGGCTGAAGCGCCAACAGATTCTGACGTTCCGCGTCCAGCCTTCGCATACGTAGTGCGTCGTATCGCTGCTCCCGCCGCTGCGTAGCTTCGTGCTTTCGCCTGCTCCTTTCCGTGAAATGATCCTGGAGCCACTTCAACCCGAAGCCAATGATCAGCGTAGCCACCGGCACCAACCACTTCCAGTCGCTGCCATCGCTTGCCGCTGCGGTGGCCGCCGGAGCAGCCTTAGCCGTCGCCACGAAAAAAGCTTCAAGCATCTTCAGATCCCCTGTGTCCTCGCGCTATCTTGCCTGAACGATGTGCTGAATTGATCAAATCGCCAATTTGAGCAAACCGGCCCTGCAGCGGCCGCACAGACTCCTCGCCTTCCATCCCTGGAAAAGGCGGCTTCAGGTGATTCTTGGCCAGCCGATTGCCTCGGATCGCTTCGCGCCACACTACGATCTTTGCCACTTCGTCTCGAAGTCTCGCCTCATGCCTCGCCACCCAGAGCTCGGCACCTGCTCGTCCCTGCTCGTAGCTGGTGCACTCCCGACATGGTCCGCCACCAGGCCCATGCCGATGGCGATCGAGGTGAGCCACCCAGACATCGTCGTCGACACGCTGGGTCATGGAGATCCCCGTACTGCCTGACGTTGAGCCAGAGCGACACGGCCAGCAGGCTGGCCAGGATGGCCACCCACTTCCAGGCTGCCCACCAGGCATTGATCGCCGACCTGGTGATCACTGCAGGCGGCCTTGGCAGGTCGCCATTTCCCACTGCCGGCGATCAATGATGCCGCCGCACTTCGAACGCTACTGCGGCAGCGCGCAGTCAAGCTTCGCGCCGCCGATGGTGACGTACCGCCACTTCCACATTTCGCCGCATGCGGCCTGGCGCTCGCCGGCGTTGAGCCGCTTCGCCGCGGTGCTGGCGCAGAACGCCGGGGTACCGATGTTGTAGGCGAAGTGACCCCAGGCCTTGATCTCGTGGAAATCGAACTCGCCGCGAACGCACTGCCCCATGTGGCCGAGCATGGTGCGCACGTAGGCCGCCTCCAGCCTGGTGCACTCGTCGTCGGTGTAGCGCTTGCCCTTCACCACTGCCGAGCCCGTGATGCCGGCGCAGACAGTCAGGATGCCGGCAGAGTCGTAGTACGGCGTATAGCAACGACCTTCGTGCGCCGAGTCGTTCGTGCCCAGGGCAGCGACAAGCGCTCCGATCAGCGCCAGCGGCGCGGCGGCGAAGCCGACGCGTTGCTTGGTGCTGAGCTTGGTGTCAGCCACGGCGGCGGATCCACGCCCAGAATCGCTTGGCGTTGCCCATGCGTGCAGTCCACCAGGCAGACCCTTCGCCCCAGTTCTTCACCATGACGGTGAACGTCTGGACCGTGGTGAAGATGATCGTGCCGATCAGGGCCCAGTCACTCAGGGTGTAGCCCGGCGAGTCCGTCGCGGCGGTGACGCTCACAACCGCTCCGATCTTCGAACCTGCGACCGCCAGGTCCGTTGTGATCTGCTCTTTGATGCTCACCGCGGTTCCCCCAATGAAAGGAGGCCGGCATGGCCCACCACTACCGCGGCTGCAAGGTCGCGCGGACACCAGCGGCGCGTCTCACGACGGCCTATGTGCTGGCTTGAGTGGTGGCCATGACTACCGGCCGTTTGGTAGCGGGAGGTGGATTCGAACCACCGACCTCGTGGTTATGAGCCACGCGAGCTGCCGGACTGCTCTACCCCGCAAACAAGAAGGCCGCTGATCGACCAGCGGACTCCCACGTCCTGGTCAATCAACGGCCTTTGAATTGAGGCGCCCATAAGAACGCCCACTGTAGGAATACAAACCTACTTTCGGTTCCCGAGGCAACTGCGGTTCCTCATGAGGAAGAAATCTTCCTCATGAGGAAACAAGTGAGGTCAGCAACGTGAACAGCCCGGCGCCTTCAACATTGACTCTGTTCAGAGCGACGCGTGGAGGTCCCTCACCGCGGTGTTTAGGATCTCGTCGGGTGACACATTCTTTTCGCGGAATCCCCCTAGCTCCCTCACAACCCGCTGGTTCTTGCTCAACATCGTATCCAAGCTAGCCTGCGAACCAGCTGGCGCAGATCCATTGGCAACTTCGTCTTCCAGACGATCCGCCTCACGAGAGGCCCGGCCAAGCAGGGATACGCGCGAATGCAAATCTTGCACCGAATTTAGGATATGTAGCAGAGACTCTTTGGCTTGCGCACCGAATTCCTTTTCAACCGGCGGAAGCAGCGCATTCAACTCATCGTAATCACCCTTGACCGCATCTAGGGCGGCCAGAGACGACTCGACCACACTGGTTACTCTCCCCATCGCCACCCTAATGGTGTCGGCAGAAAGCTCGTCGTCAAGCGCTGCAAAGTCCAAACGAGCACGCCCGGCTGCCTGCGCCAGCCGCACTGCACCTTCCACAATCTTCGCCTTCAGCTCGTCCTTCGTCATTGCTTTGCTCCTTAGGGTGCTCTGTAGCGGGAAACCCGCCCTAACAAACCTTAACAAATGCGACAATCCCGGCCAATACAGGGAGGGTGTCGCAATGGTTGAGACCGTACTGGGCATGACCGAGCTTCAGATCAAGCTCTTCACTGCGATCGGGCAGATTCTCGTCGCTGCTGCAGTAGGTTTGATCGCATGGCGCCAATGGCGCACTGCACACCAGCAGGCGGAGACCGCACGGAACAAACTCCGGCTCGACCTCTTCGAGCGAAGGATTGAGGCCTACAACAAACTTAGGGGCATCGTTAACAGGCTTATAGACGGCGCTGGCCCCGAACCTGCCTTCTACGAACTTGTCGCCCTGATTGACGATATGAGGTGGCTCTTCGGCATGGACGTCATGAAGCGCGTGCGCGAAGATGTTCTTGGTGTCATGTCCGATTTCAAGGAGGCGCGCCTTGCATTGGAAGGTCCGCAATTTCCAAGTAGCTCACTCGTGGATTTGTACAACGAGTGCGTGGGTGAAGCCCGAGTCGCCCGCGACGAGCTACCAGAGATCTTTCAGGACGCCCTGACGCTTCTGGACTAAGCCCGCCACAGCGCCTTGCGAAACCCCTTCCGGCTACCGTGAAGCGCTTCCTGCAGAACAGCGCTGGCGCACTTGTGAGTCTTGATGTAGTTGCCCTTGCGCATCTTGGCGGACTTGGCCAGGCCGGCGAAGGGCTGGCGCCGCTCCGGCCACACCAGTTCGTGGGCTGCGTCGTAGATCACCAAGCGAAGACGCCAGCGATCGGCGGGCTTGCCGAGATCCAGAGGCCGCGGCCGCATTGCGCGCACCTCCTTGGCCACCTGGCGGTAGGCAGCGAGGGAGAGCCTTGCGATCGCAGCGGGTCCCATCCGCGTCGCTACAGCCAGCGCGGTGTGCTTCTCCAGCGGGTTGCGCATGTAGCCGACCGCGCCAGCGATGTCGCTGCTGCCCAGCGGCGCCAAGGTACTGCGCCCCTCCACTGGCATGCGGTAGCCCCCGCCAACCAGCAGGCGCGACAGCAGCTCCAGGACATCGCCCTTGCCCTTGCCCTCGTCATCGAATCCATCCGGGGCTGCGCCGCGGCGCCGCGGGCCTGCGCTGTCGTCCGCCGCCGGCGGAAGAACCGGTGCACGGTGGCACCAGGCATCCAGCGCCGCCGCCAGGGCACCGGCAGGATCCTGGCCAACGAACACGGCTGAGGATGCACCGCAGCTGCAGCACTGAATCTGTGCACCGCGCGGGAACAGGCCGGTCGGGGCGGCACCACAGCGGCCGCACTGAACTGATGCGCTGCTGTCGAAGATGGCTCGGCGCGGCCCACAGTGCCGGCATTGGAGCTGCACGAGCTGCGACTCGCGACCAGGCCAGCACACCTTCGCCTTGCCGTTGCAGTTGGCGCAGGACGGGATCTTCTTACCCTTGAGAAACGCCACTTCGAGCTCGCGCGAGGCAGAGAGCGCGTTGGTACCGACTGCAGCTTCGTTCATGGCGTCTTTTCCTGGGTCTTCTTTGCATCCTCTGCGGCGCGCGCCTGGGCCAGCACCTGGGCATAGGCCTCGGGGTGCTGGTCCTCGAAAGCAGCGAGGGTTCCGCGGGCCCATTTCCCGCCGCCCAGTTGCTTCAGCCATCCGTCAGTCGCACAGAAGCGGCGCGGATCCACGCCATGGGCCCGAACATCCTTCGCGGTCGTGAAGCCATCGAGCTCAAGATCGGCCAGCACCTTCAGCGCGCCGACCTTCCAGGGCGTCAATTGCAGCGGCGCCGGTACACCAGCGGCCACTTTCGGCACAAACTCAGGCAGCTCACAGCGCTTGGTGGGGTTCCAGTCGGACCATGCCGTGGGCCCCAATTCGCGGAGATCGCCGGATGCGCGGTCCCATGGGGCGGCCTGGTGCAGGCCATGCCGATGCACCTCGGGCTGGATCTGCTGCCCGGGCTCCGTCTTCCACCGGCCGATGCAGCTGTCCGGCACCAGGATCTGCACACCCAGCGCATCGAGCATGCGTGCAATCCCGTACCCGTATCAGATGCGCCACACCTTTGCCTTCCAGGCGCTCAGCGCGGGCGAGAACGTGATGTGGGTGGCGCGCCAGATGGGGCACCGCGACTGGACGATCACCGCCAAGAAGTACGGCCGGTGGATCCCGTCGATGGTCCCCGATGCCGGCTCAAAAGCTGCGGACGTTTGGGCGAGCGCTGCAGCAGTAAATACTGCAACGGCGACACCGCAAAGCTAAAGCAGCGACGCACAGTAGTTCAGCCCCCACCTCAAACCAGCGGTCTCAGCAGGCGCTTTCGGCCACCAGCTGCAGGAAAATCGCTTAGCGGCAGGCCTGGATACATTTACCCAGGCCTGCCATTGCTTAAAGACCTTTGGCCAAGCGCCTAACGTTGAGAGACACAACGTTGTTGGGCAGCCTTGCGACGTCGTTCGTATGCGCCTGACTGGATTCCTCCTCAGGTATGAACTCATCGACGACTTCCGGACCCACGCCAAACATGCCGCAGAAACTTTCATACGACAGCAACGACTCGCGAAAACTCAGGCGCACAGCGTGCGCAAAAAGCTCAGGCACCTCGCTCGCTATCAAGGCATCTTCCCGTTCACCGCGAGCCTCACCGCCTCGGCTCAGCCTTATCACACCGGTCTTATATTGATCCTCAGTGATAACACCCAATTGCTTCGCGCGATAGAGAATTGCCGACTTGCTGACTTTCCACCGCAGCTTCATCTCCACCAATCCCTGCCAGTTCAAATGTCTGCCACGCAATGGTGGAAATTCCCTGACAAACGTCGACCTCGGCAGCAAGAACGCGCCGGCAAACCGATTAGCCTCGCCCTCAGTCTTCCGATCGCCGGTGACCAAGCCACAGTGCATCACAAGGTGTCCCAGCTCGTGCGCCACATCAAAACGTCCTCGACACGAGGACGCCTCTGCATCGTTGACCACAATCACTGGCCTAGCCGTACCAATGGAACAGGCATCAACCTCTCGAGCAACGCCTTTGAACCTGGTCACCAAAACCCCGGCGTTCTCTACAACCCGGATCATGTTTTGAATTGGCCCCAGACCAAGCCCCCAATGTCGGCGACAAGCCTCGGCTGCCTGCTCGATATCCACCACTGAACCGGCTTCAATCTGCGGAATGTTCAACTGTGGGAGAAGTACTTTGGATTCCAGTGTCGCCACGATCCTACGAAACATTTCACCTTTGGCGAGCGCGACTTGCTTAATCGCGGCCTTGGCAGTGAACCTCTTGCGGAAATGAAAAAGATCTTCACCGACCTCAGCACTTGCCTGACGAATAAAGAATGAGGGTCGCACACTGAGCATTTCCGAGATGTAGTCAACCACTTCGTCCGGCGGCGTCAGCTGCTCCGTCTCGATCTTATGAACATACTGTCGGGTCTTGCCGATTCGCGTCGCAACGTCCTCCTGGCTAAACCCGTTGAATAGGCGCGCAAGCCGGACATTGGCACCCAAGATTCGAGATTGCATAAAGTATTCCTGCCACGCTCTTACTGGTTCTTCCCTTCAGCGTCGTCCTTCTTGGACTCGGCTTCCAGGCGCGATCGCGCCTCTGCTGCGGAAAGATCGACAGACTCGGGCCGAGAATCGTCTACGCTGACAATGACGGGGGTACTGGTCGAGTACTTCCAGCGGAAGACCTCAACCTGATTGGAGTCAAATCCGACGAAGTGAACGTCGGGTTCCTCCTCCGCGACTTGGGGCTTGGCCACAATGAAGCGGAACATCACTGGCGCGTCGTTCTGACCAGGGAAAAGCTGATCGGATTCGTTGCGCTTGTAGAAGCCAGGCTTCTTTGGGCTTGACGGATCGTCGGCAAAGAATCGACACGGGACGCCCTCGATCTCGAACGTGACATCCATCGCAGAATTGGTGAGCTGAAGCCACCCATGCTGCCCAGACTGGCAAAGTGCAATCAAGGAGTTACGCTGCCGCCCGAAGGTAGCAGTGCCTCTGGTGTATCCGTCATCAAGCGGGGAATCGAGCAAGCGCTCCGTTTCGAAGAGAACGTCAAGCAATGCCTCGGATACGACACGGAGGCGATGCTCGGAGAGCTGGGGGAAATGCGGAGAAGGTCCTTGAGCCACGGCGCCACCTTTATGCATATCGGGGAAGTTGTCACCGCCAACTCTATGCATTTTCGGCCCACTGTCAACCAGAATCGCATGTGATGTCCGGAAGCTAGCTCCTTGGGCGCCGACTCCCCATTCAGGTTAACCTTCGGCCCGCCCACTCCACGGGCCGTTCATGCTGGGCACCCCTCCACGAAACTCGCCACGTGACTATTCATGAAGACTGCCGTACCATTCGCGTCGTTAGGCGGGTTCTTGGTCAACATTTGGTCAACCAAGGACCTGAAAGCCTTGCAAGACTTGAAGAAACCGGGGGTGCATTGGTTTCGACGGGGGTTGTGAAGTCGCCTGGCGCATGCCGAGGGGGTAGCTTTCCTCGTAAATCCAGCTGCAAAACTCTAGTTGCCAACGACGACAACTACGCTCCGGTCGCTCTCGCAGCCTAAAAACTGCGGTGCGTGACCTTCTGCCGACTTAGGCGGAGCCTCGAAACTGCTTGTGTCCATGCTCGCAGCGTAGAGTCATTATCATGGAATCGCGCTGGGCGGCTGCCTGTCAGTCCGGCACTAGAACACAACAGGCTGGTTCCCGGATGCGCTTTGCACGCCGTGCTGTTCGGGGATGAGATCTAACGGCGAGCTAAGCATGTAGTGCTGGGGATGGAGTGCCTTCGGACGGCGGTTCAATTCCGCCCACCTCCACCATCTGTATGGCCTCTCGGGGCCACGAAAAGCCGGACAGCCCGTCGATTGGGGTCCGGCTTTTTTGTTTTCCGACGATGCCCTCGCCTGCCTTGCCCCGATGTCCCTGCCAATGCCATGCGCATGGCAGACAGTCACAGATTCTGAGACCCATATGCAATAGAGTCCTTTCGTCACACGACGTGACCCGACACCTGAAAGGACATCAGATGAAGCGCATCACCCTCTATGTAGGCCTGGCCGCAGCGTTGGCACTGGGGCAGGCTTCCGCTGCCACGCCAGGCTCGCGTTATCTGCAGCTTGCCGCCGATCAACGGGTACAGCCCGGCACCACCACCCTGCTTTCAAGCGAGGTCGAATTGAGTGCGCCTGGCTGGGTATATGTACAGTCGGACGGGCGTTACTTCCCGGGTGGGAGGTCTGCCGCCAACGCCTACATCACCATCAACGGCGAGATCGTCTCCAACGACAGCTATATCGACTGGCGGCAGTCGACGTCCGCCCAGCAGCACTCGTTCAATGCCATCGGTGCCAAGTACCTGCCGGCCGGACGACATACGGTCACGCTGGCCGGGCAGGCCATCGGTTCGGCGGTCAACTTCGGATCCGCCAGCAACCTCTCCGTACTCATCACCTCTGCGGGCTCGGTTACCAACAGCCGTCTCCCAAGCGACACCGCGCAGCTTGACTTCAATACCGTCGGCAGCCCGGAGGGAATGGCCTTGCAGGCCAAGGACCGCAAGCTGCTGATGACCGCCCAGGCAGGCAACCCCGGCGGCCCCATCGTGGCCATGGCATCGGGCCGCGCATTCGCCTGGGGAAACTACGGCGACGGCATGCTGGGTATTTTCCTGAACGAACAGGAGCCCGGCATCGAGTCGATGACCTGGTCGATCAATGACATCTTCAGCGGTGCAGAAACGCAGGCGCCCTTTTACTCGCAGGGCCTGTTCGTCAACCCGCCGGCTTACAGCAGCGTCAGCTTCGTCGCGTCCGAATCGCCGTATTACCAGCCGCAGGACGCCAACACCAACAACGTGAAGTACAAGTTCGGCGCCAATTCGCGTCTGGTCACCCTGTCCAACGGCTTTGGCGTGGTCGGCAAGGGTCTGAACCCAGGATTCAACTACGCCGCGGGAGGCCCTTACCGCCGCTTCGCCTATGTCTGCGTCGGGACCAATGGATTCGCGCCGGGGTGTCCGTCGATAGGCTCTCAGGTGGTGATCGGCGAGGGCCAGGTCTGCATCCCGCAAGGGCACAACGGTGTGGTGCTGTTCTCGACGAAGTCCCGCGTCCAGGGTGATCAGAACGACGGTGGCGGCAGCGTGTTCCTTTTCCTGAAAATCGATGGCCAGCAGGTCGGCAGCCTTGGCACCCAGCAGTTGGGCTCCAGGCCGGACGCCGTGAGCACGCGGACCATTTCCGCCAGCTACCTGAGTGCGGGCTCGTCCGCGCTGGGAACGGGCTGCCACACCGTGCAGGCGGTCGCGCAGGTACTGGGAGATTTCCGCCACATGTCGCTGAACGCTGACATGCCTTTGGTCTGGTTCGACTGACACCTCATGTAGGTGGGGCCGGTGGCCGGGTTCGCCCGGTCGCCCGCCCTCTACGGTTGCACCCTCATGCCCACTGCCACGCGGCTGGCCAGGTAGCCGATGCCGCCACACAGCAGCATCACCAGCGGTGGTGGAATCCGCGTCTCAAGCCAGCGCATCGCAGCCCCCGCATCCGTCCATTCATCCCAGTGTCACACGGGAATGCCTGAATCGCCTGCACGGCAGGGATTGCGAGACTCAAACCGACCGCCCGGTATCTTCCGCTTTGACAGGCCGGCCGCTAGAGTGGCGCCACCGCGCAGGAGGATCGTATGGCTACCACGGGCTTGGGCTTCATCGGCCGCACGACCCTCATCATCACCGTGCTGCTCACGCTGGGCGGCTGTGCAACGTTGCGCCAGTTCGGGCCATCGGTGCAGGTCGCCTCGGTCACCCCGGCCCAGTACATCGCGCTCAAGCGCGGCGACATCCTGACCTCCGGCAAGCTCAGCGCTGCGACCACGGAGACCCTGCGCGTGGCCGGCCTCGATGAAGGTGTCTGTGCCAAGCCCGGCCTGCCCTGCATCGAGGCGATGGAAGCCAGCATCGTAGTGCGCGAGGAGGACAAGCGTTCCAGCCTGGCCGAGCTGTGGCTGCAGTACGCGATGACGCTGCCCGCACCCAAGCGCGAGTACTCCGCGTCGGGCCGCGCCAAGACCGCGATCACCGAACTGGATGCCGACTTCCAGCCGCGCCTGGATGCATGGATGCAGGTTGCGCGGCAGGCCTACGCCTATCTGTTCTTCACCGAGCGCACCGCCAACCAGCGGGGCTTCGAAGACCGCCAGACGCAGGTGCGCGACTACTACAACCTGGCCGTGCAGGAAGCCTCCGTGCAGCTGTACAACGCCTATGCCACCGGTCGTGTGCAGGGCGAGGCCAGTCACTTCCAGCTGGGCCGCTGGACCTTCGTGCTGGCGCCTTCAGGCGAAGCGTCGCCGCTGGACACGCGTACCCCCAGCGAGCTGGTACCGGCGGCCTCGCTGTCGTTCACCGGCACGCTGCGCAGCGTGCACCGCCGCGACGGCTTTGGTGCCGAGCTGGTTGCGGTAATGAACGACCCGGCCAGCACAACAGCGGCCACCACGCCGGCCACGCGCACCACCGCCTCGACCACGCAGAGCTGGAGCGAGATGCCCTCGCCGTCGATGACGGTGCTGCTGCGCTTCTCGGGAAAGAACCTGTGGGAAGTGCTGCACGACGACGAGCCGGAACTGGAGATCCACGATCCCTACCAGGTCACCGAAGTCACCCTGCATGGCCAGCAGGTGCCGCTGGCGGCGAACTTCACCGCCGGTTATGCGCTGTGGCTGGCCCGATCCAACTTCAGCCACCAGTCGCTGCGCTCGCTGTTCGGCGGCAAGGGCGGCATCGACACGCCGCATCTGTACATGATGCAGCCTTATGATCCCAATCGCCGCGTGCTGTTGATGATCCATGGCCTGGCCAGCAGCCCGGAAGCCTGGGTCAACGTCGCCAACGAACTGATGCGCGACGACGAGATCCGCGAGGATTTCCAGATCTGGCAGTTCTACTACCCGACCAACATGCCCATCGCGATGAGCCACGATGCGATGCGCCACACGCTGGCCGAGGTGTTCAGGCACTTTGACCCCAGTGGCAAGGCGCAGGCGTCGCACGACATGGTGCTGGTCGGCCACAGCATGGGCGGGGTGATCGCGCGGCTGATGGTCTCTTCGTCCGGTGACCATCTGGTCGACACGCTGCTGGCCACTGCACAGATGACACCGGCACAGCGCGAACTGCTGCGCACCAAGGGCGCGCCGGTACTGACCTTCCTGCCGGAGCCGGAAGTATCCCGGGTGGTGTTCATCGCCACGCCGCATCGTGGCACCGACGTGGCCGGCACCCGGGTCGGGCGCTGGATCGGACGCCTGGTGCGGCTGCCGCTGACCGTGCTGGAAGACGTCGCCACCATCGCCAACGACGGCCAGATCGATCGCAACGACGGCAAGCACGGCTACCAGATGAACAGCATCCAGAACCTGGACAAGGATGATCCCTTTGTCCGTGCCGTGGCCGACCTGCCGATGTCACCGAACGTGCATTACCACTCGATCATCGCCCGCGCGAAGGCAGACGGCCCGCTGGACAAGACCGATGATGGGCTGGTGCCGTACTGGAGTTCGCACCTGCCGCACGCCGATTCGGAGAAGGTGATCGTGTCCGGCCACAGCGTGCAGGAAGCCACGCCGGCCATCGTCGAGCTGCGGCGGATCCTGCACGAAGACATGCAGCAGCATGATGCGGCGATGAAGTAGCCGCGGGCGACTGAGGGAAATCCCTCATCGCGCGTGCGCACACGCCCTCCTATGCTGGCCACACATCCCCGCAGGAGGTCCGCATGAACACGCCAGAACCCAGCCGCCAGCCCAGCCCCGACCCGGCCGAGCGCGACGCCTTCTTCCCGTCGCCGTATTCGCTGTCGCAGTTCACGTCGCCGAAGAGTGACCTGTCCGGTGCCGACTATCCGGATGCACGCCGCGATGGCCGCTGGAAGGTGCTGATGATCGCCGCCGATGAGCGCTACCTGCCCACCGCCAACGGCCACCTGTTCTCCACCGGCAACCATCCGGTGGAGACCCTGCTGCCGATGTACCACCTGGACAAGGCGGGCTTCGACATTGACATCGCCACGCTGTCGGGCAACGCCGCCAAGTTCGAGTGGTGGGCCTTCCCGCGCGAGGACAAGGAGATCGGCGGCCTGTACGAACGTTATGAAGAACGTTTTCGCAAGCCGCTGCGGCTGGACGATGTGGTGGCCGCATTGGATGCCGGTTCGGACTATGCGGCGGTGTTCATCCCCGGTGGCCACGGCGCGCTGATCGGCCTGCCCGAAAGCCCTGCGGTGAAGGCCGCGTTGCACTGGGCGATGGCCGAGCAACGCCACATCATCACCCTCTGCCACGGCCCTGCGGCATTGCTGGCCGCAGGCGTCGACGAAGCCGATGGTGGCTCGCTGTTCCGCGGCTACCGCATCTGCGCCTTCCCCGATGCGATGGACCGGCAGACCCCCGATATCGGCTACATGCCCGGGCAGCTGCAATGGTTCTTCGGTGAGCGGCTGACGCAGCAGGGCGTGCAGATCGTCAACGAGGGCATCGACGGCAGCGTGCTGCAGGATCGCCTGCTGCTGACCGGCGACAGCCCGCTGGCCGGCAACGCGCTCGGCAAGCTGGCCGCACGCACCCTGCTCGACGCACTGGCTGGGCGCTGATCCGGATGACCGCGCTGGTGCAGGCGTTGCTGGAGCTGGAACGCGCCCGCTCGCTGCATGCGGTGGGCGCGGTACTGCGCAGCATCGCCGCACCGCTCGGCTACGACCGCGTGCTGGTGTTCGCTACCGGCACCGGCCTGGAACGCGGCGCGCAACGCGTGTACTGGATCGAGGGGGATTGGCTCGGCGATGGCCCCGCCACCGACCTCGCCCGCTACCTGCATGCCTGCCCGGTCAATCGCCATGTGCTGGACAGCGACACGCCGTTCTTCTGGAGCAAACGCCAAGGGCTGCGCGGTGAGCGCTACCAGGTGGTGAAGCAACCGCGTGGCAAAGGCCTGCATGGGCTGCAGGTGCCGGTGTTCGGCATCACTGGCCTGGAAGGCGCGGTCAGCTTCGCCGGCACGTCGATTGATGCCTCCGCCAGCACGCGGCTGTTGCTGGAGGCTGCTGCAACCGCAGCATTCCGCGCCGCGCGCCGCCTGGCTGAAGTTCCTGCAGCGCTTTCCGGAAGCCTGCTGAGCACGCGCGAGCGCGAGGTGCTGCGCTGGGTCGCCGCCGGGCGTCGACAGGCGGAGATCGCCGCCACGCTCGGGCTTTCCGCGCGCACAGTGGAAAACCACCTGCGCCATGCACGCCAGCGCCTGGGTGTGGCAACCACGGCACAGGCGATCCGCGCGGCCAGCCGTCGCGGCGAGATCGAAGACTGATCGCAGCCAGGCACTTCCGGTGGTCGGGTTCGCGTGATACACACCCCGTGCGCATGTGCGCGATTGCAGAAAGCAGGGATGATGCTTATGAAACTGCAACTGGCCGCAATGGCCGCCTTGGTGGTAGCAACCGCAACGCTGGCTCCGGTGGCCGATGCCAATGCCGGCGTACCGGGATCGAGCATTTCGTGCGTACCGGTGAATGTGGACCGCAACCGCGTCCACCAGCACTGCACGAAAACCTATGTCGACGAACAAGGCAACGTGCACGAGGCCGAGTACTGGATCGACGAGTACGGCAATCCCTATCTGAAGTAAGTCCCCATCAACAAGGATCGTGAGGATGAGACTGCAAAAAGGTTTGTCGGCCGGTGCGTTTGCCGCCGTGCTGGCCATGGCCATGCTGGCCCCTGTCGCCACCGCGACAGCCGCCGAAGTCGTCGAGGTGCAGGAAGAGTGCGTGCCGTTCCGCATTGCTGGCAACGTGTTCCACCAGCGCTGCACGTCGTACGTGGTCTACGACAATGGCACCCGCGAAGCCACCGGGCATTACAACCGTGACGAATACGGGATGATCTACGACCCCTGATCGCCACTGCACGATCCGCCGGGCGGGCCCTTCTGCGCTCGCCCGGCATTCCCCAGCCGCCCGTCCCGGCATACCGCTGCCCTCGCCTTCCATGGCATGCTCCGTGAAACCGTTTTCATGGAATGGAGGGATTCCACGATGTTGTCGCATTTCCGTCGCCCCGCGCTGTGTGCGCTGTTGGCGCTTGCTCTGCCCGCTGTTGCCTGGGCCGCCACACCGGCGCCACTGAAAGTGATGTCGTTCAACGTCCGCACCCCGGCCGATACCGAACCGGGCAAGCGCTGGCCCGACCGCCGCGATGCGATGGTCAAGGTCATTCTCGATGCACATCCGGCAGTGATCGGCACCCAGGAACTGGTGAAGGAACAGGCCGATTACCTGTCCGAGCACCTGCCCGGCTATCGCTGGTTCGGCGAAGGCCGCCGAGGTGGCAGCGGCGACGAGCACATGGGCGTGTTCTACGACACCCGGGTGCTGGCCATTGAGCAGTCCGGCAACTTCTGGCTGTCCGATACGCCGGACGTGCCGGGCAGCATCAGCTGGGGCAACCTGTATCCGCGCATGGTTACCTGGGCGCTGTTCCGGCGTCTCGATGATGGCCGCCGCTTCTATTTCATGGACACCCACCTGCCCTACCGCGACGAGGACGAACCGCGCCGGGTGAAGGGCGCCGCGCTGATCGGCAAGCGCCTGGCGGCACTGCCGGCCGACCTGCCAGTGGTACTGACCGGCGATTTCAACAGCGAGCCCGGCGGTGACACGTACAAGGCATTCACCGGCCTGCTGCACGACACCCGCACCCAGGTGGGCGCCCCGCAGGGCCCACGCCTGACCTTCCACGATTTCACCGGCAAGGCCACCGCACAGCTGGATTGGGTGCTGGTGCGTGGTTTCCGCGCGCGCAGCTTCCTGACCGACGACCGCCGCATCAATGGCGTGCTGCCGTCGGACCACTTCCCGCTGGTGGTCGAGCTGGACTGGCCGACGCACTGACCTGCACGGCAGCCGCAGCTATGGCGGCGGCTGCCGTGACAACAGGCGGTACAGCGCCTGGTGCTGGTCACGGGCCTGGCAGATGCGGGCGCCGACCGCCAGGAACACGGCGATACCGATCAGGCCCAGCCCCACCATCGGATCGGGCAGGCGCACGAAACCGATCGCAGCGGCCATCGTCGCCAATACCAGCAGCACCACGACCGCCACTGACAGCCCGGCCCCGGGTGGCCCCGGATCACCGAACAACATGCGCCGGGTATCCCGTTTCTCATTGCTCATCGCCTGTCCTCCCAAGGGCCCGCTCCACTAGTTACACGGCGGACGGCGCTTCCGGCAGAGTCAGAAACGTCACGACTGTGACGACGTCCACAGCATGCGCTGCGCTAGGCTGTCGCTATCCCCGATTTGTGGAGGACGCCATGGCCCACCAGAGTCGTCTGGCCGGATTCATCATCGACTGCCAGGACACCCCCGCCGCCGAGGGCGCGCGCTTCTGGGCGGCGGCACTTGGCCTGCA
The DNA here is from genome assembly GCF_047497515.2 of Stenotrophomonas maltophilia. Taxonomy (GTDB): domain Bacteria; phylum Pseudomonadota; class Gammaproteobacteria; order Xanthomonadales; family Xanthomonadaceae; genus Stenotrophomonas. The sequence continues at coordinate 51,952 of NZ_JAXAXL020000022.1, read as the reverse complement.
GGCACAACCCCCGCATGCCGAAGACGGCGCCGAATACGCTGAACTGGGTGGCGCGCCGGCCGGGCTGCAGGTGGAGGTGCAGCAGGTCACGCACCCCTCGCGGGTGCACCTGGACATCGAGAGCGACGATATCGATGCCGAGGCCGACCGTCTGGAGAAGCTCGGCGCGCGCCGGATCGGATTCGTCAAGCGCTGGTGGGTGATGGAAGCGCCAACCGGCCATCGCTTCTGCATCGTGCGCATGCGCGAACGCGCCGTCCAGGCCAATCACTGGCCTTGAAGGAAGCAGGGGACGGAAGCCTGCGCGTCCGTCCCCTGTTGGTTACTGCACCTGCGCCACACTCGGTGACTGCGGCGACTGCCCCCAGCCGCCCAGTGCCTTGTACACGCCCACCACGCTGACGTTCACTTCTGCCTCGGCCGCAGCCAATGCATCGTCGGCGGCCAGTTGCGTGCGCTGCGCATCGAGCAGGGTCAGGAAGTCCTCCGAGCCCTCGCGATAGCGGATCTGCGCCAGCGATTCGGCACGCCGCGCCGCCTGCGCCTGTTCGACCACGATGCCCAACCGCGCCTGCTGCTTGGAATAGCGGGTCAGCGCGTTCTCGGTGTCTTCCAGTGCCAGCAGCACCGCCTGCTCGTACTGCGCGGCCACGCCCTCGGCCTCGGCCTTGCTGGCACGCAGGCGAGCACGCACGGTGCCGAAATCAAAGGCCGCCCAGCTCAGCGACGGGGTCAACGACCAGGCCTTGTTGTTGCCGTTGACCAGGCCGCTGGCATCGCCACCAAGGAAGCCGACGAAGCCGGACAGCGACAGCCGCGGGAACAGGTCGGCGGTGGCCACGCCCACGCGTGCGGTCGCGGCCGCCAGTCGACGTTCGGCCACGCGCACGTCGGCACGCTGGCGCAGCAGTTCGCGGGTATCGCCGAGCGGCAATGCCTTGGCGAACGCCGGCACCTCGTGCGGTGCGAGCATCGCGGTGAGCACTTCCGGGCGCTGGCCCAGCAGCACCGCCAAGCGGTTGCGCGACTGTGTCTCGGCCACTTCCAGCAGCGGGATGTCAGCCTCGATCGCCTTCAGGCGGGCACGGCTGCTCTGCACGTCCAGTTCGCTGCCGGCACCGAGCTCCCAGCGCGCCTCGGTCAGCTTCTGCGTGTCGCGCAGATTGACCAGGGTGTGCTGGGCCACGGCGATGCGCTTCTGCGTGCCACGCAGCTCGAAGTAGTTGCGTGCCACTTCGGCGGCGACCAGCACCTGCGCATCGGCCAGGTTGGCCTGCTCGGCGTCCAGGTCGGCACGCGCGGCTTCTGCAGCACGGCGCTTGCGGCCGAACAGATCCAGCTCCCAGCCGGCGTCGAAGCCGAGCTGGTAGCTTTCACTGAACACCCGCTGCCCACCCAGCTGCGGATCGGGTTGCTTGCGGCGGTCGTAGCTGCCGCCAGCGGTAATGTGCGGGGCCTGGTCGAAACGGCTTTCGACGAACACCGCGCGGGCCTGGCTGACGCGGGCCACGGCCACGCGCAGGTCAAGGTTGTCCGACAGTGCACCGTGCACCAGTTCTTCCAGCACCGGATCATCGAACTGCGCCCACCAGCTGGCCACCGGCGAGGTGGTACTGAACACCGGCTGCTGCGCACCGTGCAGCACCACCGGCTCCTGCACCGGCGCCTTGTAGTTCGGGCCGACGCTGACACAGCCCACCAGCACCAGGCTGGAGACGGCCATCGCCAACGTGCGGATCACCATGGCAGCACCTCGCCCCGGTAGGTGAAGCTGCCGCTGGCACCGGATTCGCCGATCAGCGCCATTTCCACGCTGGAACGTGCGCCTTCGCTGATTTCGATCTCGCCATTGCCACCGTTCATATCGGTCTTCACGTAACCCGGATGCACGGTGTTGACCTTGATCGGGGTGTTGCGCAGTTCGTAGGCCAGGCTCAGGGTCCAGCTGTTCACTGCCGCCTTGGAGGCGTTGTAGGCCGGAATCTTGAAATCGTAGATGCCCGACGCCGGGTCGGCGTGCAACGTCTGCGAGCCGAGCATGCTGGAAACATTGACGATGCGACCGGACTTGGCCTGCTTGACCAGCGGCAGGAACGCCTGGGTGACTGCCACCAACGCATACACATTGGTATCGAAGGTGCGCTTCCAGGTATCGAGCGACTGTTCCGACGGCGCCTGCGCCGGGTTCTCGATCATGATGCCGGCGTTGTTGACCAGGATATCGAGCCGGCCGTGGCGCTGGCGCACCTGCTCGACCGCCTCGGCGATGCTCGCTGCATCGGTCACGTCCAGCTGGATGGCTTCCACCGGCAGGCCCTCGGCCTGCAGCTTCAGCGCCTGCTCCACGGCGGTCTCGCGCTTGCGGCCGGCCAGCAGCGTGTGCACGCCGGCCTGGGCCAGCTGGCGCACGGTCTCGGCACCGATACCACGGGTGGCGCCGGTAACCAGCGCGATCTTGTTCTGATGGGTATTCATGGATTCATGCCTTGTGAGGGGAAAGCCGCCGCCGGCCAGTGACCGGCGGCGACGGGGTTCCATGTCAGTGATGGATGGTCGGCTCGCCGTGCTGCACCAGCTGGCCACCGCCGTTACGGGTGACGAACTTGCGCAGGGCGACGTAGAACACCGGGGTGAGGAACAGGCCGAACAGGGTCACGCCCAGCATGCCGGCGAACACGGTGATACCGGTCACCGAGCGCACCTCGGCGCCTGCACCGTGGGACAGCACCAGCGGCACGGTGCCGGCGATGAACGCGATGGAGGTCATCACGATCGGGCGCAGGCGCAGGCGGCAGGCTTCCAGCGCGGCTTCAACGATGCCCTTGCCGCCCATTTCCAGCTCTCTGGCGAATTCGACGATCAGGATCGCGTTCTTGCACGCCAGGCCCATCAGCACCACCAGGCCGACCTGCACGAACACGTTGTTGTCACCGCCGGTCAACCACACGCCGAACAGCGCCGACAGCAGGGTCATCGGCACGATCAGGATCACCGCCAGCGGCAGCGACCAACTTTCGTACAGCGCGGCCAGCACCAGGAAGGCCAGCATGATCGCCACCGGGAACACAATGAAGGCCGCCTTGCCCTGGGTCGCCTGCTGGTAGCTCAGGTCGGTCCATTCGGTGGTCATGCCCACCGGCAGCACCTTGCCGGCAATCTCGGTCAGCTTGTTCATCGCCTCGGCCGACGACAGCAGGCGCGGGTCGGCTTCACCGGCCAGGTCCGCTGCCGGATAGCCATTGAAGCGCAGCACCGGGTCCGGGCCGAAGGTCTGCTTGATGGTGACCATCGAACCGATCGGCACCATCTCGCCACGGTCGTTGCGGGTACGCAGCTTGCCGATGTCCTCGACCGTCTCGCGGAACGGACCGTCGGCCTGCGCGATCACCTGCCAGGTCCGGCCGAACTGGTTGAAGTCGTTGACATAGGCCGAACCCAGGTAGGTCTGCAGGGTGTCGAACAGCTCGGTGAGCTGCACGCCCTGCGCCTTGGCCTTGACGCGGTCCACTTCCGCATCCAGCTGCGGCACGTTGGCCTGGTAGCTGGAAATCGGGAAGGCCATGCCCGGGGTCTGCGCAACGGTGCCCTGCATCGCCTGCACGGCATTCTGCAGTGCGCCGTAACCCAGGTTGCCGCGGTCCTCGATGAACATCTGGTAGCCGTTGCCGTTGCCCAGGCCGAGGATCGGCGGCGGCATCATCGCGAACGCGAAGCCCTCCTGCAGCCCGGCGATCTTCTGGTTGATCTCGGCATTGATCTGCGCGGCAGTACGGCCATGACGCTCGGCGAACGGCTTGAGCGGAATGAACGCCACACCGGTGTTCGGCGTGTTGGTGAACTGCAGCGCGTTCAGGCCCGGGAACGAAATGGTGTGGGCCACGCCGTCGGTTTCCTGGGCGATCTTGGCGACCTTGCGCAGCATTTCATCGGTGCGCGCGATCGACGAGCCTTCCGGCAGCTTCACACCGGCGATCAGGTACAGCTTGTCCTGGGTCGGAATGAAGCCTGGCGGCACCAGCTTGAAGATCACGCCGGTACCGACCAGCAGGATCGCGTAGACCACGAACACCGCACCACGACGGCCGAGGATGCGGGCCACGCCACGCTCGTACTTCTCCGAACTGGACTTGAAGAAGCGGTTGAACGGACGGAACACCCAGCCGAACAGGCGGTCGATCAGGCGGCTCGGGCCATCCTTCGGCGCGCCGTGGGCCTTCAGCAGGCGCGCGGCCAGGGCCGGCGACAAGGTCAGCGAGTTGATGGCCGAAATCACCGTGGAGATGGCGATGGTGACCGCGAACTGCTTGTAGAACTGGCCGGTGACACCGGACAGGAAGGCCATCGGCACGAACACGGCACACAGCACCAGCGCGATCGCCACGATCGGGCCGGACACTTCACGCATGGCCTGGTGGGCCGCTGCGGTGGGCGACAGGCCTTCTTCGATATTGCGCTCGACGTTCTCCACCACCACGATCGCGTCGTCGACCACGATGCCGATCGCCAGCACCAGGCCGAACAGGCTCAGCGTGTTGATCGAGAAGCCCAGCAGGTACAGCGCGGCGAAGGTACCGACCACCGACACCGGCACCGCGATCAGCGGAATGATCGAGGCACGCCAGGTCTGCAGGAACAGGATCACCACCAGCACCACCAGCGCGATGGCTTCCAGCAGCGTGGAAACCACGGCCTTGATCGAGTCGCGCACGAAGATGGTGGTGTCATACACCGCTTCGTACTTCACGTCGGCCGGCATGGTCTTCTGCATCTCGTCCATCGTCGAGATGACCTGGTCGCGGATCTCCAGCGCGTTCGCACCCGGCGACTGGAAGATGCCGATACCGACCGCGTTCTTGCCATCCAGCTGCGAGCGCAGGGTGTAGTCACCGGCGCCCAGTTCCAGACGGGCCACGTCGGCCAGGCGCACGATCTCGCCATCGGTGCCACTCTTGAGCACGATGTCGCCGAATTCCTTTTCGGTCTTCAACCGGCCCTGGGCATTGATCAGGGTCAGGAACTTGCTGTCCGGCAGCGGTTCGGCGCCGAGCTGGCCAGCCGAAACCTGCACGTTCTGCTCGCGCATGGCGCGCACCACGTCGCTGGCGGTCAGGCCGCGCGAGGCCACCTTGTCCGGGTCCAGCCAGGCGCGCATGGCGTAGTCGCCGCCACCGAAGATCTGCGCGTCACCCACGCCCGGGATACGCGCCAGCGCATCCTTGACGTGCAGGCGGGCGTAGTTGCGCAGGTACAGGGTGTCGTACTTGCCTTGCGGCGAGGTCAGGTGCACCACCATCAGGAAGGTCGGCGACTGCTTCTGCGTGGTCACGCCCTGCCGGCGCACGTCCTCGGGCAGGCGTGCCTGCGCCTGCGCCACGCGGTTCTGCACCTTCACCGCCGCCGCGTCCGGGTCGGTGCCCGGGCGGAAGGTGACGGTCATCTGCAGCACGCCATCGGAGCCGGCCACCGACTTCAGGTACATCATGCCTTCGACGCCGTTGATCGCTTCTTCAAGCGGCGTGGCAACAGTCTCGGCAATGACCTTGGGGTTGGCGCCCGGATACACCGTGCGTACCACCACCGACGGCGGCACCACTTCGGGGTACTCGCTGATCGGCAGGATGGGAATCGTGATCAGGCCTGCGGCGAAGATCACGATCGACAGCACCGCCGCGAAGATCGGCCTGTCGATGAAGAAACGGGAAAAGTCCATGGAGGAATTCCTGGGAAATGCCGTCGGCGGGCAACAGCCACCCTGCCCCTCGCCGAGATGACGAAGGCAGGGAAGGCTGCCGCTGGCGCCGGCAGCTAAGCGGAAACGCGGATCAGGAGACGGCGGATCAGTGGGTCAGTGCGGCGGTGGCGTCGCGGCCCGGTGCCGGCGCGGCCTGTGGCTGCATCGCCACCGCCTTGGCCTGCACCGGCATGCCCGGCATGAAGACCTTCTGCACGCCGTCGATGATCACCTTGTCGCCGGCAGCCAGCCCGTGCTCGACGATGCGCAGGCCTTCGGCGGTACGGCCGAGCTGGATGTCGCGGCGCTGGGCCTTGCCATCCTTGTCGACCACGTAGACGTACTTGCGGTCCTGGTCGGTCAGCACGGCCTTGTCATCGATCAGCATGGCCTGGAACTGGCCGCTGCCGAGCAGCTGCACGCGGGCGAACAGGCCCGGCGTGAACTGGCGGTCGGCATTGTCCAGCAGCGCGCGGACGCGGATGGTGCCAGTGCTGCGGGCCACCTGGTTGTCGAGGAAGTCGACCTTGCCCGAGTGCGGGTAGCCTTCTTCACCGGACAGGCCGACCTTCACCGGCAGTTCGCTGTCGCGCTCGCTCGGGCGCTCGCCCTTGCGTGCCATCTGTGCGTAGCGCAGGAAGGTGCTTTCGTCGGCGTCGAAGTAGACGAACACGGTATCCAGCGAGACCAGCGTGGTCAGTACGCTGGCGCTGTCGCCGGCGGTAACCAGGTTGCCGGCGGTCACCATCGCGCGGCCGGCGCGGCCGTCGATCGGGGCACGCACCTTGGTGAACTCCAGGTTGAGGCGGGCAGCGTCCAGCGCGGCCTGCGCCGCCTGCACGGCGGCACCGGACTGGTCGGCGGCGGCGCGACGCTGCTCGGCGGTCTCGGTGGAGATCGCCTGCTGCTCGGACAGCCGCTTGGCACGCTCGGACTCGCTGCGGGCCAGGGTGGCCTGGGTGCGGGCACGGGCCAGTTCGGCGGCGGCACGATCGTACTCGGCCTGGTAGCTGCGTGCGTCGATGGTGAAGAGCACTTCGCCCTTCTTCACTTCCTGGCCTTCGACATAGTTGACCTTGTCGATGTAGCCGGACACGCGCGGACGCAGTTCAACGCTCTGCACCGCTTCGACGCGGCCGCTGAACTCGTCCCACTGGCTGACCTGCTTGACCAGCACCGGCGCGGCGCTGACCTGCGGCGGCGGCGGCGCACCGGCTTCTTCGGCATGGCCGCCGCTGCAGGCTGCAAGCACGGCCGCGGCGAGGATCGACACGCCGACCATCGCGATGCGATGGCCGAAACGATGTGGGGTGGTATTGGGGGAAGTCATGGCATGCATCCGTACGGAGGGGTGGTACAGCTATATGAGAAGGTGTTGCGAAAATCGGCGGCGCATACTGCGACCTCAACCTTGGTCGAGGTCAAGCGACGCCTGCGGTATCGCGCCAAAGCGGGGGAACTTCCAGGTGCAGCAGGCCGCGCGGCAGCTCGGCATCGCTGCTGTCGCAACGGACGATGGCGCGGTTGTCGCGGCACCCGTCGAGCAGCGAGACCACGCGACGGCCGACCAGCAGCGAACTCGGCCACTCGATGCAGGCGTTAGCTGCGTTGGCCGGGGTACAGACCGGGCTGCAGACTTCCAGCATCTGCGCACGCACGCCCAGCGCCTGCGCTTCCTGATGCACCACCTGCGCATACATGCGCAGCGCGGCGGTGGTGATCGAGGTCTCGCCGTAGCCCGCCCACGGCTTGGCATTGGCCGGGCTGCCGATCATCACGTAGCGGCGCGCGTGCACGTTGTCCTGCAGCAGCGGCAGCAGGTGGCGCACCGCGTGCACGTGCGGCATCAGGTCGGCCTGCATCGCGCCCATCAGCTCGTCACCGTTGCGATCGGTCACGCGGCCACGGCGGTAGGGGCCGCCCATCGCAGCGATGATCGCTGCCAACGGACGCGGCCGCTGCGCGATGCGTTCGGCCAGCGTGCGCGCCGAGCCGTCATCACTGAGCGAGCCCAGCAGCGTCTCCAGGCCCGGCTCATCGGCGAACTGCTCATGCAGCGCGGCCAGCCGGCCCGGATCGCGACCGACCACCAGCACCGGGCTGCCGGCTTCCAGCAGCGCGCCGACCACACCCTGGCCCACGGCACCGGTGCCGCCGAGGACCAGGACTTCGGGCGTCAGAATCCCATTCACGGGACATTTCCTCCCAAATCCGGGATAGTCCCAATTCGACGCAGGCGGTCACCCTTATGCGGGGCCAGGCGGATGACGCCGCCACGCTGCTGACGCATGGGCGCGGTAAACTCGCGGAAATCCTTGTGCACCAAGGAACTCGGGCGGGCTTCAACGGTCATCGCCAGGTCCAGGGTGGTCTGGCCGGCATTCCGGAGACGGGCAAGAATGTTGCGCAGGCTCATGGCGGACGGGCTCCAAATAACGAATGGCGCCACGATAGACCTCAAACCTTTACTTGATTAGTCCTGATTAAGGGGAATAATCATCCCGTTCCCGGTCCAATCGTTCTGTCACGATTGTCCCATCCCCGACGTCCAGGACCCCCGACCATGTCCCACGATCTCAACGAGACGCTGATCTTCGTCAAGGTGGTCGAGCAAGGCAGCTTCATTGCCGCTGCCAAATCGCTCGGCCTGCCCAAGACCACGGTCAGCCGCAAAGTGCAGGAACTGGAAACGCGCCTGGGCGCGCGCCTGCTGCACCGGACCACGCGCCGCCTCGGGCTGACCGAAGCCGGTTCGATCTACCACGAACATTGCCAGCGCATCGCGCGCGAGCTTGAAGAAGCCGAGAGCGCGGTGAGCCAGCTGCAGTCCGGCCCGCGCGGCTGGCTGCGCTTCACCGTGCCCTATTCGATCGGCATCACCTGGATCGCCCCGCTGCTGGGCCAGTTCCATGCGCAGTATCCGGAGATCCGGCTGGACATGCACATGGGCAACGAGAAGCTGGACCTGATTGCCGGCGAAGCGGATCTTGCACTGCGCGTGGGCGCCCTGCCCGACTCCAACCTGGTCGCGCGCAAGCTCGGCAGCCTGCGCACGCAGGTGTTCGCCAGCCCGGCCTACATCGAACGCTATGGCGAGCCGCTGCATCCGGAAGAGCTGCAGTTCCACCGCATCCTGGCGATGCGCAAGCCGTACCACACCGGCAACTCGCCGCGCTTCACCTGGCAGCTGGGCGAGAACGGCGGCGAGCTGCGTGACTTCCCGGTCACGCCGCTGATGACCGCCAACGACATGTCTGCATTGAACGGCGCACTGGTGTGCGGCGAAGGCCTGCTGCTGACCGGCGATGTGATGGCCAAGCCGTTCGTCGAATCGGGCATGGTACGCCGTGTGCTGGCCGGCTGGACCGGCCCGGAAGTGGACTTCAACGCCGTGTTCGCCGGTGGCCGCCTGGTCTCGCCGAAGGTGCGTGCGTTCGTCGACTTCCTGGTCGAGAAGCTCAACTTCGACGCCAACTACATGCTGGCGCAGTGCCCGGGCGCGAAGCTGGCGCAGCAGCAGAAGGCGCAGGAGGATGCGGCGCTGGAGAGCAGCGGCAAGCGGATCCTGGAGAAGGTCGCCGCGTCGGCGGCATGACCGTGGCCATCCACGCATGGCGTGGATCTACCGGCATTACGTAGAGTCGAGCTTGCTCGACTCAGCGCATCCACGCATGGCGTGGATCTACCCCGGTCGCTGTGCCAGCACGTGCTCGACCAGCGCGCGTAGTTTCGGCTCGGCCTGCCGACGGCTGGGGTAGTACAGAAAGAATCCGGCAAACCGCGGGCAATACGCGTCCAGCATGGACACCAGCTCGCCGCGTTGCAGCCAGGGCCGCCAGGTCTCTTCCATGCCGATGGCGAGGCCTGCGCCGGCCAACGCCAGCCTGACCATCACCCCCATGTCGTTGCTGGTGATTTCCGGCTGCACATCGACACTGAACTCACGGCCCCGCTCTTCGAACTCCCAGCGATAGGGTGCCCTGCCCGGCGCACTGCGCCAGCCGATGCAGCGATGGCTGGCCAGTTCCCGTGGGTGCGTCGGCAACACATGCGCGTCACGATAGCCGGGCGAGCACACCACACGTTGGCGCTGACGCGCCGATACCGGCACCGCGACCATGTCCTGGGCAATGACTTCGCCCAGGCGTACACCTGCATCGAAACCCGCGCCGACGATGTCGAACGCCTCGTCGGTCACCGTGATGTCCAGCTGCAATGCCGGATAGCGTGCAGCGAACGTTGCCAGCAACGGGCCGGCCAGGAACGCCTCGGCGATGGAGGACACGGCCAGGCGTAGTTGCCCGGACACGGTTGCCTGGCGGCGCACGCTGGCCTCCAGCGCATCGCCCAGTTCCGCCAGCGCTGGGCTGACCGAGGCCAGCAGCGCCTGCCCGGCATCGGTGAGGCTGACGCTGCGGGTCGTGCGCAGCACCAGGGCGATGCCCAGCGACTGCTCCAGCCTGGCGATGGTCTGGCTGACCGCCGAACGGGTTACGCCGAGTTGCTCGGCCGCGGCGGTGAAGCTGCGGCAGTCGGCCACCCGCTGGAACACCCCCAGAGCGTTGAGATCGATGACCATTGGTTAGCAACTCTGAACAAGGTGATCAGCAGTCGCCATCTTATCGCGACAAGGTGCGGCGTCTACCGTGGCAACACCGGGCACGCCCCGGCACTCCCTACCCTTCAGAGACACCGCCATGAGCCTTTCCCGAACCATCCTCATCACCGGCGCCTCCAGCGGCATCGGCGCTGGCATCGCCCGCTCCCTCGCACAACCGGGGGCACGCCTGGTATTGGGTGCCCGCCGCGTGGATCGTCTGCAGGTGCTGGCCGACGAGCTGCGCCAGCAGGGGGCCGAGGTGCTCGTGCATGCCCTGGACGTGACCCGGCGCGCGCAGGTGGAGGCGTTCGCCGAAGCGGCCCGGCAGCGCTTCGGCGCAATCGACGTGATCGTCAACAATGCCGGTGTGATGCCACTGTCCCTGATGGGCTCGCTGAAAGTGGAGGAATGGGACAGGATGATCGACGTGAACATCCGCGGCGTGCTGTACGGCATTGCCGCCGTGCTGCCCGGCATGATCGCCCAGCGCAGCGGCCAGATCATCAACATCGCCTCGGTCGGCGCACTGTCGGTGGTGCCGACCGCAGCGGTCTACTGCGCGACCAAGTATGCGGTGCGCGCGATTTCCGACGGTCTGCGGCAGGAGCACCGCGAACTGCGGGTGACCTGCATCCATCCGGGCGTGGTGGAAAGCGAGCTGGCCGACAGCATCACCGATCCGGCCGCGGCCGAGATGATGGTCGGCTACCGCGCGATCGCGCTGCAGCCGGATGCGATCGGGCGTGCGGTGCGGTTTGCGATCGAGCAGCCTGCGGATGTGGACGTGAATGAGATCGTGGTGCGGCCGACCGCCACGATGTGACGTGGGCAAGGCCATGTAGCGTCGAGCTTGCTCGACTGCTCCTGGGAGTCGAGCAAGCCCGACTCTACAGCGGCTATCGGCATGCCGACCTTGGTCGGCGCCGTTGGGAGAAGCCGCGAACGGGAACGTTATCGGTGTGCCGAGCAAGCTCGGCACCTACTGAAAATGCCGCCTGCAAGGGCGGCATTTTCGTTCCGGCGGGCAGACTTCCGGTGGATGCCGACCTTGGTCGGCACTGCACGCAAACGCAGCGACCGGGAACGTTATCGGCGTGCCGAGCAAGCTCGGCACCTACGGAAAATGCCGCCTGAAAGGGCGGCATTTTCGTTCCGGCGGGCAGACATCCGGTAGATGCCGACCTTGGTCGGCAATGCACGCAAATACAGCGACCGGGAACGCTGTAGGTGTGCCGAGCAAGCTCGGCACCTACTGAAAATGCCGCCTGCAAGGGCGGCATTTTCGTCCCGGCTACGCCGGAACCGTAACGCTACGCGTTACTGCTTGAGCGGAATCACACGAATTTCGACGCGGCGGTTCTTGGCGCGGCCGGCGTCGGTGCTGTTGTCGGCAATCGGGTACGACTTGCCGGCGCCCAGCGTTTCAATGCGCACGCTCTGCACGCCCTGGCCGATCAGGTACTGCGCGACCGAGTCGGCGCGTTCCTTCGACAGGCGGTTGTTCACTGCGTCACTGCCGATGCTGTCGGTATGGCCGACCACTTCGATCATGGTCTGGTTGTAGTCGCGCAGGGTACCGGCAACGCCGTTGAGCGAGCCGTAGAACTGTGGCTTCAGCGTCGCCTTGCCGAAGTCGAAGGTGATGCCGTCCGGCAGGTTCAGCATGATGTTGTCGCCCTGGCGCTGCACATCGATGCCGGTGTTGGCGGTGCGCTCGCGCAGTGCGCGTTCCTGGCGATCCTGGTACTGGCCGACGGCGGCGCCGCTGAGTGCGCCGATACCGGCACCAATCAGCGCATGCTGGCGGCGCTCGGTCGCGCTGTCGCCGGTCAACAGGCCCGCGGCCACGCCGATGGCGGTACCGATCAGCGCGTTGCGGCCGGTGCGGTTCTGCTGCTCGGTCGGGTTGCCGTACTGGTCACTCTGCACATAGGAGCCGCCGGTGGCGCAGGCCGACAGGACGGCCGCACTCATCAGGGCCAGTGCGACGTTGCGGGTGGTGTTGCGGATCATGGGATTCTCCTTGGTTTCCGGTCGGGCCGGCGGCTTGCGGGCGCAAAGAGAATAAACAGGCAAATGCGATGTCGGGATGATGATGCGGCCCGCCGACAGGGCCGCGTTCAGCTATCTGACCGGATCGCTCAGCTCGCGCTTTACGCTGCGCCGGACTGGCGGTAGGCCTGCAGCGCGGCGTCCCGGCCCACCGCCAGGTCCACCAGCGGCGTGCGCGGATAGCCCGGCGCATGCGCGGCCAGCAACTGTGGATGCTGCCACGGTGCGAAGCGGGCCTTCACCGGCAGTGCCGCCAGTTCGGGAACCCAGCGGCTGATGTAACGGGCCTGCGGATCGAACTTCTCGGCCTGGGTGACCGGGTTGAACACCCGGAAATACGGCGCGGCATCGGCACCGGTGCCGGCTACCCACTGCCAGCCCATCGTGTTGTTGGCCAGGTCGGCATCGACCAGGGTGTCCCAGAACCAGCGCGCGCCGTGCAACCAGTGTGCGCGCAGATGCTTGCACAGGTAGCTGGCGACGATCATGCGCACCCGGTTGTGCATGTAACCGGTGTGCCACAGCTCGCGCAGGCCGGCATCGACGATCGGCACGCCGGTGTGGCCGCGCTGCCAGTCACGCAGTTGCGCCTCACTCGGCGTTGCCCACGGGAAACGGTCAAAGCGCGGGTTGAGGTTGTCGGTGGGCGTCTTCGGGAAGTGGTGCAGCAGGTGGTAGGCGAAGTCGCGCCAGCCCAGCTGGCGCAGGTAGCCGTCGATATCCGCGTCGGTACCGGCACTGCGCAGGGCCTCCAGCGCATGCGCGATGCGCCACGGCGCGATCTCACCGAAATGCAGGTGCGGCGACATCCGCGAGGTGCCCACGCGATCCGGCAGGTCGCGCTGCTCGCGATAGCCGCGCAACGCCCCGTCCTCGAACACGGACAGCGCCTCCAGCGCACCGGCCTCGCCCGGCTGCCAGTGCTGCCAGAAGCCGCTATCCCAGTCGAGCGTGGGCGCAAGCCGCAGCTCGTCCAGCGCAAGGCTGTCGACCGTGTGCGCGGCCAGTGCCTTCGGTGCGGCCGTCAGCGCTGGCAGGCGCCAATGGCTGAGTACGTTGCGCCAGTACGGGGTGAATACCTTGTACGGCTGGCCCTGCTGGGTCGCGATGTCCCAGGGCTCGAACAGCAGGCTGCCATTGCAGCTCTGCGCATCGATGCCCTGCTCGCGCAGCGTGCGCTTGATGGTGGCGTCACGCGGCTGGGTGGCTGGCTCGTACTTGCGGTTCCAGTACACCGCCTCGGCGCCGGTCTGTTCGACCAGCGCCTGCAGCGTCGGCAGGCTGTCGCCGCTGCGCAGTACCAGCGAAGAACCGCGCGAACGCAGGTCGGCATCCAGCGCCGCCAGCGAGTGCTGGCGCCACGCATCGGAGGCCGCGCCCGGCACCCACTCACCTTCCTCATGCGGTGCGTGGATGTAGACCGGCACCACCTCGTGGTCCGCGTCTCGTGCGGCCTGCAGGGCCGGATTGTCCTGCAGGCGAAGATCACGACGGAACCATAGCAACGCTACCGACACACGCACCGCCTTCGTTGTGGAAGGCGCACATGATAGCCAGCGACGGTGAAGGTGATGCGTGGGCGGGGCATCCACGCATCGCGTGGGTCTACTTCCCGAAGCGCTGCATCGCCTCGCTGATCAATGCCCGTGCTTCTGCAGCATTGCCCCAGCCGTTGAGCTGGACCGGATTCCGCCCCGCCGGCAGGTCCTTGTAGACCCGGAAGAACGCCTCGATGCGCTGCCGTTCGATCTCCGGCAGATCGGCCAGGTCGCGGATGTTGGCGTAGGTCGGATCGACCTTGTCGGTGGGCACGCCGATGATCTTCTCGTCGTGCTCGCCGCCATCGACCATCTTCAGGTAGCCGATTGGCCGGAAACGCACGATCACGCCCGGATGCAGCGGCTCGCGGGTGAGCACCAGTGCATCCAGCGGGTCGTTGTCACCGGCCAACGTGCGCGGCATCGAGCCGTAGTTGGCCGGATAGGCGACCGGCATCGACTGGAAGCGGTCCACATGCACCAGCCCATCTTCCTTGATTTCGTACTTGGTGAAGCTGCCGGCCGGGATCTCCACCGCCAGGTTCACTTCCTGCGGGGCCTGCTTCGGCTGCGCCACCAGGAACGGATGCAGCACGGCATCGGCGGCGGTCACCGCACTGGCCAGCAACAGCAGTGCGCTACCGATGGCAACGAGGGGAAGGATGCGAGAGGACAGGTTCATCGGTGCCTCCTCATTCCCAGCAACGGTCGGCGCGACCCTTGGCGGTCTGCGAACGGGGGCAGTCGCGCGGCGTGATGCGGCCGTCGGTCAGTTCCGTTCGCTTCTTGCTGCCCTTGGCATCACGCTGCAGTTCGAAGGCATCGTAGAGACGTCCGGTCACCGTGCGTGCCTCATAGCGCAGGCGCTGCGGGTCGATGTTCAGGACCTGGAACAACTGGGTGTCCTCGGCCACCGGATCCATCGTCCTGCGTGCTTCGTCGGAGAGGCGGTACTGCTTCGGCCCCGCCACGGTCACCACGTACTGCGGCGTCGCGGCCTGCCCTTCGCCACGGCGGCCGTAGGTGTGATCGTGGCCCTGCAACACCAGATCGACGTTGTGGCGGCGTACCACCGGCAGCAGCACGTCACGCAGCGCGGCGTTCTCGCGGCCCTCGCGCGGCGAGTAGAACGGTTGGTGCAGCAGCACGATGGTCCACGGCTGCGGATTGCCGGTCAGCACCGTGTCCAGCCACTGCGCCTGCGCCTGGGCGGTGCCCAGGTCGAGCGCAGAGGTGCCATCCACCACGGCCACGCGCACGCCCTGCGCATCGAACCAGTAGCTGGTCTGCTGAGCGGCGGCAGCGCCGTTACCCGGCAGCGCGAAGGTCACCGGCCAGTGCTTGCCCAGCACACGGCGCTCCTGCGGGGTATCCTCGAACTC
The DNA here is from genome assembly GCF_047497515.2 of Stenotrophomonas maltophilia. Taxonomy (GTDB): domain Bacteria; phylum Pseudomonadota; class Gammaproteobacteria; order Xanthomonadales; family Xanthomonadaceae; genus Stenotrophomonas. The sequence continues at coordinate 36,649 of NZ_JAXAXL020000022.1, read as the reverse complement.
CTCGAAGTACTCGTGGTTGCCGATTGCCGGCGCCACCAGTGTCTCCTGCGCCAGCCAGCTGGTGGCCGCAAACCATTCGCCCCACTCGCTGTCGTCCATGTTGTCGCCGCCGCTGACCAGATCGCCGGCAAACAGGCTCATGCGCGCCTGCGGCGCCGCCTTCTGCGCAGCACGCACGACCCGGCTGACATGGCTGACGTTCTTGTTCTGGGCGTCACCGAAGTACAGCAGGGTCAACGGTTGGTCGGCAGCCGCCAGCGTGCGCAGCTGGTTCCACGCGCTCCAGCTGCCATTGCCCTGCACGCGGTAGACGTACTGGGTATCCGGCTTCAGGCCGCCGATGTCGGCACGATGGTGATGCGACAGCCCGTTCTCGGTCTGCAGTGCGCGGGTCGTTGCGCGTACCTGGCGAATGCCCTCGATGGCCGGTGAATCACCGGCCACGGCGATTTCCAGCAGCGGCGCCTGCACACTGCCATCGGTGCGCCAGGCCACCGCAAAACCATGGCTGGGATCGACTGCGGGCGAGGCGACGATGCGGTCCGGCACCGTCGTCGCTGCGTAGTGGTGGCTGCCTGCCGGCACCTGGGTGTTCGGCTCAGCGGCGGCAAAGCCCAGCGCGGGGACGGCCAGGAGCAGGCCCAATGCCAGTGCGCTCATGCAACGACGGCTCATGCGCCACACTCCAGCGGCAGCGCCAGCTGTTTGGCGATGCTCTCCCAGTCGAACGCAACCACGCCTTGGTCGTCATGCACCGCATACAGCGCACCGTGCGGGAAGCGCGCGCTCGGCTGCTGCATCATCCAGATGCCGTCGGTGTTGGCCACGGTATTGCCCTGGAACGCGCCCACCGGCTTCAGCGTGTGGCGGTCGAACAGGTGGAACACGCTGCGCTGCTTGCCCTGCTCGGTGGTGATCCACCAGCCGTCCTTGCCACAGGTGCGCAGGGTCACGCCTTCGGCCTGCGCCTTGAACATGTCGCGGCCGAAGGTGGTGCCGGTGAAGCGGCCGGCCAGGGTGTAGACCTTGAACTCGCTGGCGTAGCTTTCGTCCTCTTCGGCAATCAGCAGGCGATCGTTCTCGGGGTCGCCCCAGATCGACTCGACCACGCGCAGCGCACCGGCCTCGGTGGTATCACCGATGCTGGCCACCAGCGTCGCTTCGACCTTCGCACCGTTGCGGGTCACGTGGTACTGGCGCACGCGCTTGTCCAGTTCAGCCAGCGGCGGCAGGATGTCACGCCCCTGCGCATCCTCGCCGTTGTCCCAGGAGTCGGTGACGTAGACGCTGTAGCCATCGGCCCGGCGGTCGACCCACAGGCCGTACGGCTTGCGCAGGTCGTCCGCAGCGAACGTCGCCAGCGGGGTGAAGTCCGGCAGGCTCAACACCTGCACGCGGTGATTGTCGCGCTCCACGATCCACAGCAGATCGTCGGTCACCGCGATGCCGTTTGGGCGATCAAACTGCCCCGGCGCGGTACCACTGCTGCCAACGTCACGCAGATGCTGGCCGGTGCTGCCGTCGTAGACCACCAGCTTGTCGGTGGCCTTGGCAGTGGCGATCAGCCACAGCGTGCCGTCCGGCGCACGCCAGGCGGCCGGCGAATCGATGTTGTCGGCTGGCGTCATCGGCGAAAGGAAGGCCTCGGCGATGGTGGCCACCGCACGCTCGCGGGTGGCCTTCTCTGCCGTCACGGCTGGCGCCGGATCATTGCCCGTGGCCGGCGTGCAGCCGGCCGCCAGGCTGGCCACCAGTGCGGCAGCCAGGACGGTGATGCCACGCCCCATCACAGTGCCACCTTCAGGCCCAGCGCATAGGTGCGGCCATACTCTTCCATCTGCAGGGTGCGCGAGCGCGTGCCCTGGTACAGCTCAAGCGGCTTGTCCAGCAGGTTCTGCGCTTCGAAGTACATGCTCACGCGCGGGGTGAACTTGTAGTCCAGCGAGAAATCGAGCTGGGTGTTGGGCGCCACATAGATGTCGAAGGCGCGGCCCTTGCCGATGCTGTCCAGGTATTCACTGCGGTACACCGCTGCCAGCCGCGTGCTCAGGCCGTACTTTTCATAGCCAATGTGTGCGCTGTAGACGTGCTTGGAGGCACGCGGCAGGGTGAACTCTTCGCCCGCGCGATCCTTGATGCCGGCATCGAACGTGGTATCGAGCCAGGTGCCGCTGGCACCGACCAGCAGCCCGTCCAGGCCGGCGGGCAGGAACGCCAGCTGCTGCTGCCAGTTGAACTCCGCACCACGCACGGTGGCCTTGCGGCCATTGATCGGCTGGGTCACGTCGAAGCCGCCGTAGGCCGGGTCATTGGTGCGCACGGTTTCCACGATGTAACCGTCGATGGACTTGTGGAACAGGCCCAGCGACACGATGCCGGTGCTGCCGATGTACTTCTCCACCGACAGGTCGATGTTCTTCGATTCGTACGGATCCAGTTCCGGATTGCCCAGCCGCACTTCTTCGTCACCGCGGCTGTAGCCCACGCGCGGCGAAATGTCACCGAACGACGGGCGCGAGACGGTCTTGTTGGCCGAAGCACGCAGCACCCAGTCGTCCGCGGCGTCGTAGCGCAGGTGCAGGCCCGGCAGCACGTTGGTGTAGCTGCTGTTGGCCACGCGCGGGGTGACGGTGAAGCTGCGGCCATTGGCCGCCACGTCCACCTGGTTGCCGGTGGCCTTGAACTGGGTGTTTTCCACGCGCACGCCGCCGATGATGCGCAGTGCGCCGATGTCCCAGGTGCCCATCGCGTAGCTGGCGAAGATGTCCTCGCTGGCCACGTAGTCTTCTTCCAGCGAGGTCATTGCATTGCCGCCAACATCCTGCGGCCGCGCACTGTACTGGCTGCCATTGGCCGCCCAGAACGCACGCATCGCGGCCGAGTCCATGCCATCCCCCATGTTGCCGTGACGGTACTCAGGCGAAGAGGTGGTCCAGCTCGACAGCGCCACCTTCGGGCCGACGCGCAGCTCGCTCTCGTCGACATTCACGTCACGGTCGCGCCAGCGGCCCAGCAGGCCGATCTTGATGCTGCCGCTGTCGCCGTCGAAGCGCACGTTGACCTGCGCGCTGTGCTCCTTGTCATTGACCTGCTTGGGCGAGAGCACGAAGCGGTCGAAGGCGTAGTTGCCGTTGTCCAGCCACTGCGGATTGTCGAAGCTGTAGCTGGGCAGGCGGCTGCGCTGATCCAGCGTGCCGTTGAACGGCGCGCCGTTGAGCTTGAAGCGGGCCTCCATCTCGTCGTTCACCCGCTCTTCGGTGCGGGTGTAGCCCACCTTGTAATCGACCACGGCATGGGTCAGCTTGTTCTCGCCGCCCAGGCTTGCCGCAAAGGTGTTTTCCTTCTTGGTGCGGTAGCGCATGCGCTTGTCGATCGAATCCTTCGGCATGCCATCCAGGCGGTACTGGTCGGTGCCGGTCTTGACCATCTTCGCGTCATCGAAGTTGAAGATCACGCGCTGGCGGGTTTCGGCATCGTCGAACTGGCTGTACAGCGTGCGCAGGTAGTACTTGCTGTCTTCGTTCGGGCGCCAGTCGAGGTTGAGGTTGGCGCCGATGCGCTTGCGCTCGATCTCGTACTTGCGGTGCTGCAGGTTGATCGCGGTGACGTCGCCAGGCGCAGCATCGTCCTCGCCGTCGTACTCCACTTCGGTGTTGTCCGACTCGAACCTGCGCTTCTGGTAGTTCACGCCCAGTGCCACGCCGAAGGTGTCGTTGAACACTTCGCTGTAGTTGAACGCGGCCTTGGGGCTGGTCTCGCCGGACAGCTGCTGGTGGCTGCCCTCGATCTTGCCACGCAGGCTGCGACCATCGCGGTCGAAGGCCGAAGCCGACTCCACCAGCACCGCGCCACCAATGGCATCGCCCGGCATGTCCGGGGTTGGCGACTTGACCACGCGCAGGCGCTCGGTGGAATCGGAGGGAATCACGTCCAGCGGTGCGGCGCGGCTGGAGTCCTCCGGCGTGCCGATGGCGATGCCATCCACGCTGACACTGTTGAGGTTGGCATCCAGGCCGCGGATGACCACGAAGCGGCCCTCGCCCTGGTCACGCGTCACGCTGACGCCCGGCAGGCGCTGCAGCGATTCGGCCACGTTCTTGTCCGGGTACTGGCCCAGCGCATCGGAGGACACGGCGTCCTCGATGGCATCGCTGCTGCGCTTGAGGTCGACCGCGCGGATCTGCGATTCGAGCTGCGCACGCACTTCGATGCGGTCGAGGTCGACCGCGTCGGCGGCCACCGCGCCGGTGGCAGCGACCGCCTGCTGCCCGGCGGCCTGCAGCGGTGCTGCGGCCCCCATCGCCAGGGTCAGGGTGATGGCAACGGCCAACGGAGTCTTGATATGCACTGGGAATCCCCATTCCTGTTAAGAATGGGTCTGCACGGTATGTCCGCAAGGTTGCATGGCCATGACATGGATCTGCACATTTGGCGAAGCGCGGGTTTGGGTTCGGCCCACCGATCCGGCAAAATGGCGTCCTCTCTCCTTTTCCCCTTCCCGACCATGAAGATCGTCGAAGTGCGCCATCCGCTGGTGCAGCACAAGATCGGCCTGATGCGCAACGCTGCGCTCAGCACCAAGGATTTCCGCGAACTGGCCAACGAGCTGGGCACGCTGCTGGCCTACGAGGCCACCGCCGACCTGGAGACCGAGCCGCACACCCTGCCCGGCTGGGCCGGCCCGGTCACCGTGCAGCGCATCGCCGGCGCCAAGATCACCGTGGTGCCGATCCTGCGTGCCGGCCTGGGCATGCTCAGCGGCGTGCTGTCACTGATCCCGGCCGCCCGCGTCAGCGTGGTCGGCCTGCAGCGCGATGAGGAAACCCTGCAGCCCGTGCCCTACTTCGAGCGCCTGACCGGTCGCCTGGAAGAGCGCGATGCGCTGATCCTGGACCCGATGCTGGCCACCGGCGGCACCCTGATCGCCACCATCGACATGCTCAAGCGCGCTGGCGCCCGCCGCATCAAGGGCATCTTCCTGGTGGCCGCGCCGGAGGGCATCGACGCGGTCAAGGCCGTGCACCCGGACGTGGAGATCTACACCGCGGCCATCGATGCCCAGCTCAACGACAAGGGTTACATCCTGCCGGGCCTGGGCGATGCCGGCGACCGCATCTTCGGTACCCGCGTCGGTTGATTCGCTGAACCGGGGTCAGAGCCCTTTCGCTGCGAAAGGGATCTGACCCCAGGCACGGCATTGCAGGCCGGCCGCGAATGCTCCCCGTGGCCGATGACGCTGTTCCAGCCGTCGAACCCGTGTCTACGGCCGTCGCGCGTGGGGTATTTCTTCACGTGGCCTTGCCGCCCACAAGCCAATGCTCCGCGCACCCGCCACCGCTTGGAGCACCCCGATGAAAGCCTCTTTCCTGCTGGCCGCCGTCCTGCTGGTCGGCCTGCCACTGGCCGCCAACGCCACCACCCCGCAGCAGCAGCGCATGGCCGATTGCTCGGCCAAGAACAAAGGATTGAAGGGCGACGCCTACAAGACCGCGCAGAGCACGTGCCTCAGTGGCCATGACGCCAAGCCGGCCAATGCGCAGCAGGAACGCATGCGCAAGTGCAACGCCGACGCGGGCGCCAAGAAGCTGGCCGGTGATGCGCGCAAGACCTTCATGAGCAGCTGCCTGAAGGCGTCGTAACGGTCACGTCCGGATGAACCGGCATCCACGCCTGGCGTGGATCCACCGATCGGTGAAAGGCCGGGCAGTGCCCGGCCTTTTCATTACCCCAACGCGCGCGCCTTCAGTTCACCCTGCTCGTGCAGGGTGACGAAGCGGCCCTTGTCATCACGCCCCAGCTGCGCGAGCGCCACCTGCGGATCGTGGGTGAAGAACAGATGCACGTTGCGCGCCAGCTTGTCTTCAAGGAACTGCCGCTTCTCGTCGATCAGCAGCTCGGCGTTGCGGTCGTAACCCATGGTGATCGGCACGTGCACCCATGAGCGGCCGGGTATCAGGTCGGCGCAGAACACCACGCCGCCGTGCGCGCCCTCGCCGGCATGCGCATGGCCGACAATCTCGGCCAGCATCAGCCCCGGCGTGTGACCATCGCTGAAGCTGAAACGCACGCTGCGCCCCAGCGCCCTGGAGTACTCGCCGTCCACCACTTCCAGGCGGCCGCTGGCCTGCAGCAGGCCCGGCAGTTCCGGAATGAAGCTGGCCCGATCCCGCGGGTGCGGCTGCACGGCGCGCTGCCAATGCTGTGCGCCCACCACATAGGTCGCATTGGGGAACAGCAGCTCGGGCTCGCGCCCTTCGCTCCATGCCGCCAGCAGGCCACCGGCATGATCGAAGTGCAGGTGGCTGAGCACCACCACATCGATGTCCTCGTGCTCGAATCCGGCTTCACGCAGCGAATCGATCAGCACGTGCTGGCTTTCCTGCACGCCGTAGCGTTCGCGCATGCGTGGATCGAAGAACGCACCGATGCCGGTTTCAAACAGTACCGTCTTGCCTTCCAGCGGGCTGGCAAGCAGCGCGCGGCAGGCCAGCTCGATGCGATTGAGCTCATCCGGCGCCGCCCATTTTTCCCATAACGCGCGCGGCGCGTTGCCAAACATCGCGCCGCCATCGAGGCGCTGCGAGTTTCCACGAATAGACCAGAGTTTCATGTGTCGATTATCGGCGCCGGCTCGTTAAATAATCGCTAGAAAGGAAATGGAAAACCCCGCCGTTGCGGGCGGGGTTTCGATGATCCAGCGGATTGCCGGCCCGCGGCCGGCACGACCGGATCAGCGCGCCGGCACAACCTGGGCGCTGCCCACCGGGTTGCGCGGGTCACTGCCTCCAAACAGCGTGTTGGCCTTGCGGTCCCATTCCACGGTCTGCAGGTTGCCCCAGACGTGACTGGAGCCGCGGCCACCGGCGGCGACATCGCCCGGCAGGTCGATCCTGTGGCCCATCGCCTGCAGCTGCTTTACGGTATCGGCGTCGAACGCATCGTCCTCGGCTTCGATCAGGTCCGGCAGCCACTGGTGGTGATAGCGCGGCAACGCAGCCACCTGCTGCGCATCCAGGCCGGCGTCGTAGCCGAGGATGCCCAGCAGCACCATGGTGATGATGCGGCTGCCACCCGGGGTGCCCAGCACCACCACCTTGTCGGCGTTCTCCATGAAGGTCGGCGTCATCGAGCTGAGCATGCGCTTGCCCGGCTTCGGCGCGTTGGCCTCGTAGCCCATCACGCCGAACGCGTTGGGCGTGCCCGGCTTCAGCGCGAAGTCGTCCATCTCGTTGTTCAGCAGCACGCCGGTGCCCTTCGGGATAAGCCCCGAGCCGTACAGCAGGTTGACGGTCTGGGTGGCGCCGACGCGGTTGCCGTCGCGGTCGATGATCGAGAAATGGGTGGTCTCGTCATCTTCCAGCGGCGTCGGATTGCCCGACAGCAGGTCGCTGGGCGTGGCTTTCTCCGGATGGATGGTGGCCCGCAGGCCCTGCGCGTAATCCTTGCTGGTCAGCACCTTCTGCGGGATCTGCACGAAGTCCGGATCGCCGAGGAAGAAGGTGCGGTCACGGTAGGCGCGGCGCATCGACTCCACCACCAGGTGGGTGCGGTGGGCCGGGTCCATCTTCTTGATGTCCCAGCCTTCCAGGATCTGCAGCATGCTGGCCAGCGCGATGCCACCCGACGACGGAGGCGGCGCGGTGGTGATCTTCCAGCCGTTGTAGTTGAAGACGATCGGTTCGCGCTGCTTCACGCGGTATCCGGCCAGTTCCTCGGCGGTCCATTTGCCGCCCGCCTGCTTCACGCCTTCCAGCAGCAGTTTGCCGGTCTGGCCCTTGTAGAAGCCGTCGAAGCCACCGGCGGCCAGGCGTTCCAGCGTCTGTGCCAGTTCCGGCTGCTTGAACAGGTCGCCGGTGGCAATCGGCTTGCCGTTGCGCAGGTAGACCTCGCGGGTGCCGGGGAAGCGCTCCATCACTTCACGGCGCGAGGCATAGCCCTTGGCCATGCGGTCGTACACCGGGAAGCCTTCGCGCGCGATGCGGATGGCCGGCTGCAGCGACGCCGACAGCGGCAGCTTGCCATGCTTGGCCGACAGTTCGACCAGCGCCGCAGGCAGGCCCGGAATACCGGCCGACCAGGCGCCGTTGACCGAGCGGTCACGGTCGAGGTTGCCCTGCTTGTCAAGGAACGCCTGGGGCGTTGCCGCAGCCGGTGCAGTCTCGCGCGCGTCCAGCATCACATCCTTGCCGGTGGACGCGTCGTGCAGCAGGAAGAAGCCACCGCCGCCCAGCCCCGAACTGATCGGTTCGACCACCGCCAGCGTGGACGACACCGCCACCGCGGCGTCGAAGGCATTGCCGCCCTGCGCCAGGATGTCGATGCCGGCCTGGGTGGCCAGCGCATGGCCACTGGCAATGGCGGCACCCTCGGGGCGCTCGGCACGGGCCGGGCTGTCGGCCCAGGCCATCGGGCTCAGCAGCAGGCCGAGCAGCAGCAGGGGGCGGACAATCAGCGTCTTCATTCGGATGGGGGCTCCGCATAGAGTTCGGGGTGATCGTGCTGCAGCTGGCGCAGCTTGGCCAGCAGCTGGTCTTCGGTTTCCACGATCTCCGGATCCGGGTCGATGCATTCGACCGGGCAGACGACCACGCATTGTGGTTCGTCGAAATGACCCACGCATTCGGTGCAGCGCGCAGGGTCGATCACGTAGATGGTTTCACCCATCGCAATGGCCTGGTTCGGGCAGGCCGGCTCGCATACGTCGCAGTTGACGCAGAGCTCGTTGATTTTCAGCGACATGGCGATACTCCTCGCCCGCGCCTTGGGACAAGGACCGGCCAGCGCGTGCGCGCGGGCCGGTCAGGTCATCAGCGGCGCCCTTGCGGAGCGCCGCCCGGGCCATGCCGGAGCATGGCCGCCATGGCTCGGTCTTACTTGGCTTCGACGAAAATGTACTCGGCACCGGTCGGCTGGATCGCAGCCTGCACGCGGGCGTTGTCGGCCGACTGGCCGATGAAGACGACGCGCACGCCCTTCATCGAATCCGGCCCCACGTCCTTGAACACGGCCTGGATCATGTCAGCCATCTTGCCCGAGGCCGACGAACCGAAGGCCAGCATGTTGCCCGGCTGCACGCCACGGGCCACGGCCTGGGTCGCGCTCTCGGTCTGGCGCTCGTACTTGGCCTGGAAGTCCGGGTCCGATTCCGGCGAGAGGTAGTACAGGAACGGGCTGTTGGTGATGTTGCCCATGTTCTGGATGGCCACTTCCTGCAGGTACTTCTTCCAGCCTGCATCGTCATCCTTGGCCGGCGCGACCAGCGCCTGCTTGGCTTCGTCGACCGGAGCGGCCTCTTCCTTCTTGCAGGCGGTGAAGGCCAGGGCCAACGAGGCGATCAGCATCGCGCGCATGGTGGTGTTCATGGGTTTCCTCCCGGAATGGTGCGTGGTGGTGTACGTAATGGGGTGCGGGTACAGCGGGGCTTACGACTGTGCCGACTTCGCTTCGCGGACCTTGCGCAGGGCTTCGAGCACCGCGGCCGGCACGAAACCGGACACGTCACCGCCCAGACGCGCGATCTCGCGGACCAGCGAGGACGAAATGAAGCTGTGCTGCTCGGCCGGGGTCAGGAACAGGGTCTCGACCTCGGGAATCAGGTGGCGGTTCATGCTGGCCATCTGGAACTCGTATTCGAAATCGGACACTGCGCGCAGGCCGCGCAGCAGCACCCCACCCTGGACCGAACGGACGAAATGGGCCAGCAGCGTATCGAAGCCGATGACCTCGACATTGCCGTGGTGGCCCAATGCGCCGCGGGCCAGCTGCACGCGCTGTTCCAGCGGCAGCGCCGGGCCCTTGGACGGGCTCTGCGCCACGCCCACCACGACCTTTTCGAACAACGGCGCGGCCCGGCTCACCAGGTCGATATGACCATTGGTGATCGGATCGAACGTGCCGGGATAGACGGCAATGCGGCGGTTGGCCACGGTCATGGGCGGATGCAGATGTTCAGATGAAGTCAAAGTGTAGCAGTGGCGCGGCGGTACAGGGCAAAGCGCACCTCACGGGTGCCGCCCTCGCGGTGCAGCAGCCATTCCGCCGGCAGCGCCGGGATGTGGCCTGCCGGCGATTCCAGGTATAGCCAGGCATCGGCGGCCAGGTGCCGTGGCAGCTGGGCCAGCACGTCCTGCCACAGGCCATCGGCGAACGGCGGGTCGATGAACACCAGGTCGGCCTGCAGCGCCGGGGCGCTCTGCAGCCAACGCAGGGCATCGGCCTGGACCACGGTGACCTGGTCGGCGGCCTGCAGCTTGGCGACAGCGGCGGACAGGTTGCGCCCGAGCTGGGCATCGCGCTCGACCAGGGTGGCGTGGGCGGCGCCGCGCGAGACGGCCTCCAGGCCCAGCGCGCCGCTGCCGGCGAACAGGTCGAGCACCCGCGCCCCGCCCAACCGGGGCATCAGCCAGTTGAACAGCGTTTCGCGCACGCGGTCGCTGCTCGGCCGCAGGCCCGGCAGGGTCGGCACCGGCAGGCGGGTATTGCGCCAGCGTCCACCGATGATGCGGACCTGGCCGTCATTGCCACCACGGCCGCTCACCGGCGCCCCCGGCGGGGGTTGTTCGAGAAATTCAGCATGAAGGGGATTGTAGTTCGGCCGGGCTGCCCCGGCACCCGGTAGCGTCGAGCCTGCTCGACTGAAGGCAACGTCAGTAGATCCACGCCATACGTGGATGGATGTCATGCGATATCTGACCCTGGTTGGGATTTCGAGATCTGAGGGATCTCATCCACGCATGGCGTGGATCTACTGGTTGCCGGGCACCCACGGCACTACCGCCGTGGGTGCAGGGCGCAGCCCTGCCGACCAACCCCCTTGATTTCGGGACAATCAGCCATACCCCTTGGCGAGGCCGCACGCGCTGGCGCGGCATTGCACATGGAGCCTTATCGATGACCGAGACCCCCCAGACCGAAACCCTTGGCTTCCAGACCGAGGTCAAGCAGCTGCTGCAGCTGATGATCCACTCGCTGTACTCCAACAAGGAAATCTTCCTCCGCGAGCTGGTCTCCAACGCCGCCGACGCCGCCGACAAGCTGCGCTTCGAGGCCCTGACCCAGCCGGCCCTGCTGGAAGGCGACGGCGAACTGCGCGTGCGCGTCAGCTTCGACCCCGCCGCCCACACCATCACCATCGAAGACAACGGCATCGGCATGAGCCGCGCCGAAGCCATCGCCCACCTCGGCACCATCGCCAAGTCCGGCACCGGTGACTTCCTGCGCCAGCTGTCCGGCGACCAGAAGAAGGATTCGCAGCTGATCGGCCAGTTCGGCGTCGGCTTCTACAGCGCCTTCATCGTCGCCGATGAAGTGGAAGTCACCTCGCGCCGCGCCGGCCTGGCTGCCGGCGAAGGCGTGCGCTGGAGCTCGCGCGGCGAGGGTGACTTCGACGTCGCTACCGTCGACAAGGCCGAGCGCGGCACCCGCATCGTGCTGCACCTGAAGGACGGCGAGCACGACTTCGCCGACGGCTGGCGCCTGCGCAGCATCCTCAAGAAGTACTCGGACCACATCGGCCTGCCGATCCAGATGCCGAAGGAAGGGGGCGACGAAGGTGCTGTAGTCGAATGGGAAACCGTCAACCGCGCCAGCGCGCTGTGGACCCGCCCGCGCACCGAAGTCAGCGATGCCGAGTACACCGAGTTCTACAAGCACGTGGCGCACGACCACAGCGATCCGCTGGCGTGGAGCCATAACAAGGTCGAAGGCAAGCTGGAGTACACCTCGCTGCTGTACGTGCCCGGCCGCGCGCCGTTCGACCTGTACCACCGCGATGCGCCCAAGGGCCTGAAGCTGTACGTGCAGCGCGTGTTCGTGATGGACCAGGCCGAGCAGTTCCTGCCGCTGTACCTGCGCTTCATCAAGGGCGTGGTCGATTCCAACGACCTGTCGCTGAACGTCTCGCGCGAGATCCTGCAGTCCGGCCCGGTCATCGATTCGATGAAGGCCGCGCTGACCAAGCGCTCGCTGGACATGCTGGAAAAGCTGGCCGCCGACAAGCCCGAGCAGTACGCCACGTTCTGGAAGGAATTCGGCCAGGTGCTGAAGGAAGGCCCGGCCGAGGACTACAACAACCGCGAGAAGGTGGCCGGCCTGCTGCGCTTCGCCTCCACCCGTGGCGACGGCGACGCGCAGAGCGTGTCGCTGGCCGACTACCTCGGCCGCATGACCGAAGGCCAGGACAAGATCTACTACCTGACCGGCGAGAGCTACAGCCAGGTCCGCAACAGCCCGCACCTGGAAGTGTTCCGCAAGAAGGGCGTGGAAGTGCTGCTGCTGACCGACCGCATCGACGAGTGGCTGATGGGCTACCTGACCGATTTCGACGGCAAGGGCTTCGTCGATATCGCCCGTGGCGACCTCGACCTGGGCGCGCTGGAAACCGAAGCGGACAAGCAGGAGCAGGAAGCGGCGGCCAAGGACAAGCAGGGCCTGGTGGAGCGCCTGAAGACGGTGCTGGGCGATGATGTGGCCGAAGTGCGCGTGTCGCATCGCCTGACCGATTCGCCGGCGGTGCTGGCCATCGGCGAACAGGACCTGGGCCTGCAGATGCGCCAGATCCTGGAAGCCAGCGGGCAGAAGGTGCCGGACAGCAAGCCGGTGCTGGAGATCAACCCGGGCCACCCGCTGATCGCCAAGCTGGATGCCGAAGCCGATGGCGCGCGCTTCGACGACCTCGGTCGCGTGCTGTTCGACCAGGCCGCACTGGCCGCCGGTGACAGCCTTAAGGACCCCGGTGCCTATGTGGCGCGCCTGAACAAGCTGCTGCTGGAGCTGTCGGCCTGACCGACAGAAAAGCGTGCCAACCAAGGTTGGCACCTACCGGGGCGAGTCGAGCGTGCCAACCAAGGTTGGCAACCACCGGGAGGGGCGGCTCAGGCGTCGCGGTCCAGCAGCGAGCCCAGCATCTGGTCCTGGCGGCGGATCACCGTGGCGTTGGCCGCGAAGGCCACCACCTCGGCCTTCGCCGCCAGCAGGTCGCCCAGCGGCACGCCGGAATCGATGCCGGTCGTGGTCACTGCGGTCTGCACCCCGCCCTGCTCCGCCGCACCGCGCTGCAGCTGCAGGCGCTGGGCCTCCGGGGTGGCGAGGTTGGCCACATTATGTGCGGCGACCTGCACACCCTGCTGGGCCGCACGCATGCCGGACAGCGCAGTCTCCATCACGTTCATCGGCGGTCTCCGGGCCACCCTGCGCAGCCCTCCGGACCGGTTATCGGCCGGCAGGCCGCGTCCTTGAGTCCACATCGGCCCGACAGGCCCGAGTGGTAGCATATCCCTCTGATTTCAGCGCCTTTTGCCAATGCTCAGTTTTTTCCGCCGCAAGAAGCCCCAGGATGCCCCCGCAACGGAGGCACCCAAGACCCAGCACTACTCGGCTGAAGAGCTGGCGGCGGCATTCCCGTCCGCTGCCCCGCTCGAAGAGGCCGCAGCTGCTCCGCTAGCCGCGCCGGACACGCCCGAGGCTGCCACGCACGCGCCGACGCCTGCACCTGCGCCCGTCGCAGTGCCCGCAGCGCCGGACGCCGCCGCACCGGCTCCGCCGGCTGCGGAACGTGTCATTGCCGCGGAGGACTTCGAAGCCGAAGCCCTGGCCGCTGCGGCCGTGCTCGCACCGCTGGCGCCGGTCACCCCGGCCGAAGCACCGGCTGCGCCCGCCGCTGATCTGCCGGTGCTGGTCGACGCCGCCCCGGCTGCGGCCGGCAAGCCCGGCTGGCGCGAACGCCTGCGCAACAGCGTCATCGCACGCAGCTTTGGTGGCCTGTTCTCGCGCAACCCCAAGCTTGATGACGACCTGCTGGACGAGCTGGAAACCGCACTGATCACCGCCGATGTCGGCGTGGGTGCCACCACCGACCTGGTCGAAGGCCTGCGCAAGCGCATGAAGTCGCGCGAGTTCGCCGACGCCAATGCGCTGCTGGCCGCGCTGCGCAGCGAACTGATCGCGATCCTGCAGCCGGTGGCCAAACCGCTGGTGATCGATCGCACTGCCAAGCCCTTCGTGGTGCTCACCGTCGGCGTCAACGGCGTCGGCAAGACCACCACCATCGGCAAGCTGGCCAAGCGCTTCAAGGACGACGGCCACAGCCTGATGCTGGCCGCCGGCGATACCTTCCGCGCCGCCGCCGTGGCCCAGCTGCAGGCCTGGGGCGAGCGCAACGGCGTGGCCGTGGTCGCGCAGGGCCAGAACGCCGATGCCGCCTCGGTGGCATTCGATGCACTGCAGGCCGGCAAGGCCCGCGGCACCTCGGTGCTGATCGCCGACACCGCTGGCCGCCTGCACACCCAGTCGGGGCTGATGAACGAACTGGGCAAGATCCGCCGCGTGCTCGGCAAGATCGACCCCACCGCCCCGCACGAAGTACTGATGGTGATCGATGGCACCACCGGCCAGAACGCGCTGTCGCAGCTGCGGCAGTTCAATGCCGCAGTGAACGTGACCGGCCTGGTGGTGACCAAGCTGGACGGCACCGCCAAGGGCGGCGTTGTGTTCGCACTGGCCCGCGAGTTCGGTATTCCGATCCGCTTCGCCGGCATCGGCGAGCGCCCGGAAGACCTGCGCGTGTTCGATCCGGAAGCCTTCGTCGACGCCCTGCTGCCTGAAGCGCTGGGCGCCTGATACACCGTGCAGCCACGCATGGCGTGGCTCTACTGAAACCGGTAGAGCCACCCCGCGGGTGGCTGCCCACCTCCGGAACACCGATGCCCCGCCAGCCGCACGCCAGCGCCGACACTGCCCAGGAAGACGGCTTCGTTGCCCGCCTGCTGCACTGGTTCGACGACCACGGCCGCCACGACCTGCCCTGGCAGCACCCGCGCAGCCCGTACCGGGTCTGGCTGTCGGAGATCATGCTGCAGCAGACCCAGGTGGCCACGGTCATCCCGTATTTCCTGCGGTTCCTGCAGCACTTCCCCACCCTTCCCGTCCTCGCCGCGGCCAGCAACGACGCGGTGATGGCACAGTGGGCCGGGCTCGGCTACTACGCCCGCGCACGCAACCTGCACGCCGCCGCCAAGCGCTGCGTGGAAGTGCACGACGGCGACCTGCCGCGCGATTTCGATGCACTGCACGCCCTGCCCGGCATCGGCCGCAGCACCGCTGGCGCGATCCTCAGCCAGGCCTGGAACGACCCGTTCGCGATCCTCGACGGCAACGTCAAGCGCGTGCTCAGCCGCTACCACGGCATCGACGGCTTTCCCGGCCTGCCGGCCATCGAGAGGCAGCTGTGGGTGATCGCCGAGGCGCATGTGGCGCAGGTGCCGGCCGGACGCATGGCCGACTACACCCAGGCGCAGATGGACCTGGGCGCGACCGTCTGCAGCCGCGCGAAACCGGCCTGCGTGATCTGCCCGCTGCAGGACGACTGCGTGGCACGCCGCGAAGGCCGCACCAGCGAACTGCCCACGCCCAAGCCGAGCAAGACGCTGCCCGAGCGCGAAGCGGTGGCCCTGCTGCTGCGCGATGCCCAGCAGCGCGTGCTGCTGCAGAAGCGGCCGGACACCGGCATCTGGGCGCAGCTGTGGACCCTGCCGCAGGCCGAGGCCGGCAGCGACCTGCAGGACTGGTTCGACGCACACGTCGACGGTTCGCTGGAAGACGCCGAGGAACTGCCGCTGCTGCAGCACACTTTCAGCCACTACCGGCTGCATCTGCAGGTATTGTCGCGGCAGGTTAGCGGCCTGCGCGTGGAGGAACCCACGTTGCGCTGGGTCGCCGCCGACGAACTGCCCGCGCTGGGCCTGCCCGCGCCGATCCGCAAACTGCTCGATGGCGCCACGATCAAGGCGCCGAAACGAAAACAACCGAAACCCCGCAACCACGAGTGAGTGCCATGCCCCGAACCGTCTTCTGCCAGTACGAACAACGCGATGCCGAGGGTCTGGACTTCGTGCCCTACCCGGGCGAGCTGGGCCAGCGCATCTTCAACCACATCGGCAAGCAGGCCTGGACCGCGTGGCTGGCCCACCAGACCATGCTGATCAACGAGAACCGGCTGTCGCCGCGCACGCCCGAGCATCGCGCGTTCCTGGAAGGCGAACTGGTCAAGTTCCTGTTCGAGAAGGACGCGGAAAAGCCGGCCGGCTTCACGCCGGAAGCCTGATACCCAGGCAGTGCCGGCCGCTGGCCGGCAGCATCTGCTGCGGGATGTCGGCCAGCGACCGGCACTCCCCCGCTATTTCGTGCCTTCCTCGCGTTCCTGCACCTGCGCCTGGCGAAGTTCCTGTTCGGAGGTGCGTAGCGCCTTCACGTCCAGCTTGCGGATGCTGTCGATGAAGCACGGCATGCGCGGGCCGCCGGTGGGATCACGCACCAGCACCTTGTCGAACCGTGACGACACACGGCCCATCTGGCTGGTCAGGCCGATGGCGGTGGCGTACGGCAAGTCCTGGCACGGGCCTCTCAACTCCAGCAGGTAGGCCTCGCTGGGCCGGGTCCACACCGCCAGCGCGCTGTCACCCAGTTCGGTCCAGCCATTGAGGCTGCCGAAGAACTGCATGTCGTTCTGCGGCGCACCGGCATGGGCGCGGTACAAGTCCAGTTTTTCGGTGCTGCTGAGCCGGCCGGTGGTGGCACAGGCGGCCAGGGCCAGACAGAGGCCGGCCAGCAGAAGCGGGGTCTTCATGGCGATCTCCTCGGGGAACCGGCAGTGATCATGCGCCCGCCAACGTGTGGCGGGCGCGATGAACGGCGCCCCTGTTCAGGCGCCAGGAGGCAGCCGTTGCCGGCCGCTCAGACGTCGGCGTGGGCGAGTGCGTGCAGGCGCCCTTCGCGCAGCTCCAGCACCCGGTCCAGGCGACGGGCCAGGCTGCGGTCGTGGGTGACCAGCACCAGGCTGGTGTGGCGGGCGCGGTTGAGTTCCAGCATCAACTCGAACACGGTGGCGGCGGTGCGGTCATCCAGGTTGCCGGTCGGTTCATCGCCGAGCACGCAGGCCGGATGGTTGACCAGGGCACGTGCCACGGCGGCACGTTGGCGCTCGCCACCAGACAGCTCGCCCGGCTTGTGGTCCAGGCGGTGGCCCAGGCCCACCGCTTCCAGCAGCACGGTGGCCCGGCTGCTCGCCTCGGCCACGGCGGTGCCGGCCAGCAACACCGGCATCATCACGTTTTCCAGCGCGGTGAATTCCGGCAGCAGGTGATGGAACTGGTAGACGAAGCCCAGCGCCTGGTTGCGCAGCAGGCCGCGCGCGGTGTCCGACAGTGCGGACATGCGCTGGCCGGTCACATAGACCTCGCCCGCGGAAGGCGTATCCAGACCACCGAGCAGGTGCAGCAGCGTGCTCTTGCCGGCGCCAGAGGCGCCAATGATCGCCACCGTCTCGCCAGCGGTCACGGTCAGGCCCAGGCCATCGAACACCGGGGTCTGCATGCGTCCCTCGGCGTAGATCTTGCCGAGGTGTTCGGCACGGATCACTTCATCGCCACGGTTGAAGACCTTATTCATAGCGCAGGGCCTCCGCCGGCTGGGTGCGTGCTGCCCGCCAGGCGGGATACAGGGTGGCCACGAAGCTCATCAGCAGCGCAACCACGGTGATCGCCACCACATCGCCGGTCTGCATGTCGGTCGGCAGGCCGGTGATGTAGTACACGTCCTCCGGCATCAGCTTGACGTTGAATACCGCCTCGATGGCACCGAGGATGCGTTCCAGGTTGAGGGTGAGGGTAATGCCACCGATCAGGCCGGCCAGCGTGCCGAAGATGCCGATCAGCGAGCCCTGCACCATGAAGACCTGCATCACCCCGCCCGGGGTCAGGCCCAGCGTGCGCAGGATCGCGATATCGGCCTGCTTGTCGGTCACCAGCATCACCTGCGAGGAGACCAGGTTGAACGCACCCATGGCGATGATCAGCGACAGCAGGATGCCCATCACCACCTTCTCCATGCGCAGCGAGTGGTAAAGGTTGGCGTTCTGCTGGGTCCAGTCACTCACGCGGTAGGCACCGCCGAGGTTCTGCGCCAGGTCCACGCCCACCTCCAGCGAGCGGTCCATGTCGTGCAGCTTCAGCCGTACGCCGGTGGCGCCGTCGCTGCGCAGCACGCGTTCGAGGTCCTGCATGTTGGCGAAGCCGACGCCACGGTCGACCTCGTTGTAGCCGGCCTCGAAGATGCCGCTGACGGTGAAGCGTTTCATCCGCGGCACGGCGCCGGCAGGCGTGCCCTGCACTTCGGCGAAGGTCACCAGCACCTGGTCGCCGACGTCCACGCCCAGCCAGATCGCCAGCTCCTTGCCCAGCAGCAGGTTGAAGCTGCCCGGCTTGAGGCTGTCGTAGCTGCCCTTGGTGACCTTCTTGTCGATCACCGATACCTTCGGCTCCAGCGCCGGATCGATGCCCTGGATGATCGCACCCTGTACGCGCGGGCCGCTGATCATCGACTGGATCTCGATGTACGGCGCGGCACCGGCCACGCGCGGGTCCTTGCTGGCGATGTCGACCACACGCATCCAGTCCGCCATCGGCTCGCCATCGCGGCTGATGGTGGTATGCGCGGTCATCTGCAGCAGGCGGCTGCGGATTTCCTTCTGGAAACCGCTCATGACCGCCAGGGTGGTGATCAGCACCGTGACACCGAGCGCGATGCCCAGGATCGATGCCATCGAGATGAAGGAGATGAAGCCGTTGCGGCGCTTGG
Organism: Stenotrophomonas maltophilia; assembly: GCF_047497515.2. Taxonomy (GTDB): domain Bacteria; phylum Pseudomonadota; class Gammaproteobacteria; order Xanthomonadales; family Xanthomonadaceae; genus Stenotrophomonas. The sequence continues at coordinate 18,019 of NZ_JAXAXL020000022.1, read as the reverse complement.
CGCGCAGATAGCGCAGGCCGATCGCCACGGGGATGGGTTTGAACATGCAGGCACGCCAGTCAATTCAGCTTATGGTGCCATCGTACGCGGCCGACGGGAAACGGCACGTGCGGCCACGGCCAGTCGCAGTTCACGTCGCTGCCCGGAATCGAGCACATCCGGCCAGAACAACAGGTGCCGGCGGCGTCGGCCCTCACACCAGGACAACAACAGCCAGGCACCACGCACCACCAGCCGTGGCCCCTCGATGTCCTGCCCGGCCACCTGCAGCGGCTCGGGAAGCAGCGGCAGCCGCACCCGCAGGCGCGGCCTGCGCAGCCGCCAGGCCAGCTCGGCCAGGCCAACGCCCCAGGCCAGCAGCACGGCGGGCATCAGCAGGCGTGGCGGCAGCTCCGAGGCGCGCAGCAGCCAGGGCGCGGCCAGCAGCACCGCCAGCTGGGCGGCGGCCTGCAGCCGCGAGGGACGCCACTCAAGGCTTGAGGGCGAGGATCTTCTGCATGAGAGGGATCGCGTGCGCATGCGGGCAGGCCTCATAGCCCATGAACCAGCGCCACAACTTATCGTCCTCGCAATCGAGCAGGAACAGGAAAACCTCGCGCTCTTCGGTCGGCGCAGTGCTCCATTCGTGGTCCAGGTAACGGCCGAACAACTGGTCCAGTTCGCGCATGCCGCGGCGGCAACGCCAGCGCAGCTTCTTCAGCAGAACATCTTCTTCCATCGTGCTTCTCCAGATACAGCAAAGCCACGCATGGCGTGGCTCTGCTGGGGTCATGCAACCACCCGGCACCGTATCAGGCGCGGCGTTCCATCATCAGCTTCTTGATCTCAGCGATCGCCAGCGCCGGGTTCAGGCCCTTCGGGCAGGTCCGGGCGCAGTTCATGATGGTGTGGCAGCGGTACAGCTTGAACGGATCTTCCAGATCGTCCAGGCGCGCGCCGGTGTCCTCATCGCGCGAGTCGATGATCCAGCGGTAGGCCTGCAGCAGGATCGCCGGGCCCAGGTAACGCTCGCCGTTCCACCAGTAGCTCGGGCAGCTGGTCGAGCAGCAGGCGCACAGGATGCACTCGTACAGGCCGTCCAGCTTCTTGCGGTCTTCCGGCGACTGCAGGCGCTCGCGGTCCGGCGGTGCCGGCGTCTGGGTGCGGATCCACGGCTTGATCGAGGCGTACTGCGCATAGAAGTGGGTCAGGTCCGGAACCAGATCCTTGACCACGTTCATGTGCGGCAGCGGGTAGATCGGCACTTCCTTCTTGCCGCAGTCCGAGATGGCTCGGGTGCAGGCCAGGGTGTTGGTGCCGTCGATGTTCATCGCGCACGAACCACAGATACCTTCGCGGCAGGAGCGGCGGAAGGTCAGGGTCGGGTCGATCTCGTTCTTGATCTTGATCAGGGCGTCCAGGACCATCGGGCCACAGGCGTCCAGATCGACTTCATAGGTGTCGGTGCGCGGGTTGCTGTCGTCGTCCGGACTCCAGCGGTAGATCTTGAAGGTGCGCACGTTCTTGCCGCCGTTCTTGACGGGGAAGTGCTTGCCCTTCGTGATCTTGGAATTCTTGGGGAGTGAAAACTCGGCCATGGCTGCTCTCGTTGGCTCAGGCGGCCCGCGCCCGTGGGCGCGGATTGCATGGTAGGCGGGGTCGGATCAGTACACGCGCGGCTTCGGCGGCACCACGGACACGTCATCGGTCAACGTGTACATGTGCACCGGACGGTAGTCGAAGCTGCACTTGCCCTTCTCGTCGACGCTGACCAGGGTGTGCTTCTGCCAGTTGACGTCGTCGCGGTCCGGGAAGTCCTCGTGCGCATGCGCGCCGCGGCTTTCCTTGCGCTGTTCGGCCGAGTTGATCGTCGCCACCGCGTTGAGCAGCAGGTTGTTCAGCTCGTAGGTTTCGATCAGGTCCGAGTTCCACACCAGCGAACGGTCGGAGACCTTCACGTCCTGGAACGAGTCGAAGATCTTGTCCATCTTCTCGCAGCCTTCCTTCAGCGTCTGGCTGGTGCGGAAGACCGCCGCGTCGGCCTGCATGGTGCGCTGCATGCGATCGCGGATGACCGAGGTCGGGGTATCGCCGTTGGCGTGGCGCAGCTTGTCCAGCAGGCCCAGCGCCTTGTCGCAGGCATCAGCGGCCAGCGGCTTGTGCGATGCGCCCGGCTTGATGGTCTCGGCGCAGCGGTTGGCCACCGCACGGCCGAACACCACCAGGTCCAGCAGCGAGTTCGAGCCCAGGCGGTTGGCGCCGTGCACGGACACGCAGGCCGCTTCGCCGATGGCGTACAGGCCCGGCACCACCGCATCGGGGTTGTCGCCGACCTTGCGCACGACTTCGCCGTGGTAATTGGTCGGGATGCCACCCATGTTGTAGTGCACGGTCGGGATGACCGGGATCGGCTGCTTGTGCACGTCGACGCCGGCGAAGATGCGGGCGCTCTCGGCGATACCCGGCAGCTTGTCGTCGATCACGCCCGGGCCGAGGTGGGTCAGGTCGAGCAGGATGTGGTCCTTGTGCTCGCCGACGCCGCGGCCTTCGCGGATCTCGATGGTCATCGAACGGCTGACCACGTCGCGCGAGGCCAGGTCCTTGTAGTGCGGTGCATAGCGCTCCATGAAGCGCTCGCCGCTGCTGTTGCGCAGGATGCCGCCTTCACCGCGGACACCCTCGGTGATCAGGCAGCCGGCGCCATAGATGCCGGTCGGGTGGAACTGCACGAACTCCATGTCCTGCATGGCGATGCCGGCACGCATGGCCAGGCCGCCACCGTCGCCGGTGCAGGTGTGCGCCGAGGTGGCGCTGAAGTAGGCGCGGCCGTAACCGCCGGTGGCCAGCACCACGCCCTGGGCGCGGAACAGGTGCAGGGTGCCGTCGGACATGTCCAAGGCCAGCACACCGCGGCAGGCGCCTTCGTCATCGAAGATCAGGTCGAGCGCGAAGTACTCGATCATGAAGCGCGCGTCGTGCTTCAGCGACTGCTGGTACAGCGTGTGCAGCATCGCGTGGCCGGTACGGTCGGCCGCCGCGCAGGTACGCTGCGCCGCCGGGCCTTCGCCGTACTTGGTGGTCATGCCACCGAACGGACGCTGGTAGATCTTGCCTTCGGCGGTGCGCGAGAACGGCACGCCGTAGTGTTCGAGCTCGATGATGGCCGGGATGGCCTCACGGCACATGTATTCGATGGCGTCCTGGTCGCCCAGCCAGTCCGAACCCTTGATGGTGTCGAAGAAGTGGTAGCGCCAGTCGTCCTCGCCCATGTTGGCGAGTGCGGCCGAGATACCGCCCTGGGCGGCAACGGTGTGCGAACGGGTCGGGAAGACCTTGGTCAGGCACACGGTCTGCAGGCCCTTGGCGGCCAGGCCGAACGTGGCGCGCAGGCCGGCGCCGCCGGCGCCGACCACGACCATGTCGTACTTGTGTTCGGTGATCTTGTAAGCGGACATCTAATCTGGATTCCTGTGTTGGTGCCTGGGCTCAGGCAACGCCGAGGGCGATGCGGCCCACCGCAAACACACTGACGATCATGCCGAGCACGGCGACGAACTTCACCGCGGTCTGCAGCACCAGGGCCAGCAGCGATTCGTGGATGTAGTCTTCCAGCACGACCTGCATGCCGAGCTGCGCGTGCCAGAACATGGCGATCAGCAGGCCGATCAGCGGCACGGCATTCCACGGCTTGGCCACGGCGGCGGCGGCGGTCGCGTAGTCCGAACCCAGCAGGCTCAGCACGAAGACCAGGAACCAGATGCCCAGCACCACCAGGGCGGCGGCGGTCAGGCGCTGGTGCACGAAGTGTTCGGTGCCGGTCTTGGCCGAGCCAAGGCCGCGCACGCTCTTCAACGGGGTACGGAACCTGCTCACGCGGCACCTCCGAACATCACATAGGCCCACACCAGCAGGGTGATCACCAGGCTGCCGGTGACCGACAGCCAGCTGCTGCGGATGAAAGCGGGGATGCTGAAGCCGATGGCGAAGTCCTGCACCACATGGCGGATGCCATTGCACAGGTGATAGGCGAACGACCATGTCCACGCGAACAGGAACACGCGGCCATACCAGGCCCCGGCATGGCCGGTGAAGCAGTTCCAGGACTCGGGCCCCATCATCAGGGCCAGCAGGCCGGCGGCGATGATGAGGGCACCAACAGACAGAAAGACGCCAGTGGCTCGATGCAGGATCGAGGTGGCCATCTGAATCTGCCAGCGATACACCTGAAGGTGCGGGGAAAGTGGGCGTTGTCTGGTCGCCATTCGCTGGGCTCGTTGTCTCGGCTGGGCGGCACACGGCCGCGTTGGCTCAATGCTGATCAGAAATCGATGCAGCGTCCGTTTTTCTCCCAATCGCCATACCGCACCGGATCAAGTCCGCCGCGGCCGCCGAATTCCTCTGCTTTTTCCGGTTCCACGGGCACGGGTGCCGCGGGGACCAGCGGGGCTTCAGATTCGTCGTCGGGAGTGGGGGTTGTTTGGCCTATCATGTTCGGTCTCGCAACGCACAAATTTTAGACCTCGTTCACGTGCCTGACAACCTGCCCCCTGCTTTCGTCGGATATCCGCGCCTTCCCGGCCACCAGCTGCTGAGCCTGCAGGGTGTCGATGCGGCCGTTTTCGCCCACGCCCAGTTCAGCAGCGATGTCACTGCCCTGCCCCTGCTGCACTGGCAGTGGAGCGCCTGGCTGAGTGCCAAGGGCCGCACCCTGGCGGTGTTCCAGCTGCTTCGGCTGGCCGAAGACCATGTGATGCTGGTGCTGGCCGATGGCGATGCCGATGCGATTGCGTCGCAACTGCAGCGTTTCGTGTTCCGCCGCAAGGTGAAGGTGCTGGTGCGCAGCGATCTGGCGGTGGCCGGCGCCTTCACCGCGCCCGAGGCCGCCAGTGGCGCCGCCATTGCGCACGCCGCAGGTGACGGCTGGGAACTGGACCTGGGCAGCGATGCCCTGCCGCGTACCCTGCGCATCGGCGCTGCCGACGCCTTCGCCGCCGGCAGCGAGGCCGATGAGGCGGCGTTCGCCCTGGCCTGGCGCCAGGCCGATCTGCGCTACGGCCTGCCCCGGCTTGAGGAAAGCCAGCGCGAGGTATGGACTCCGCAGCAACTGGGGCTGGACCGCCTGAACGGCTACAGCGTGAAGAAGGGTTGCTACCCGGGCCAGGAAATCGTCGCCCGCACCCACTTCCTCGGCAAGGCCAAGCGCGCGGTGCAGCTGCTGCATACCGCAGCGCCGGCGCAGGCCGGCGATGGCGTGCAGCAGGACGGCGCGGCGCTGGGCACGATCGCCAGCGTGGCCGGCGACCTGGCGCTGGCGGTGTTGCCGTTGGAGGCCAGTGACGCCGATCTGCAGGTCGGCGATGCCGTCGCGCAGCGCATGCCCTTGCTGGACGGATTGGCGCGCTGAATCCGGCGGGCTCTCATCCACGCATGGCGTGGATCTACTGAACACAGAGCCTGGTGGGGGGGGCCCCGTGGTGCCCCCCAC
>NZ_JAXAXL020000022.1:0-12545 GCF_047497515.2 Stenotrophomonas maltophilia | reverse complement strand
ACGACTTTGATGATGCCGGCCAGCGGCCGGCACTACCGCTTACAGGCGCTCGCCGGTTTCCGGGCTGAAGAAATGCAGCCCCTGCGGGTGGATCGCCACGCGGATCTGCTCGCCCACCGCGGGCAGCGACTGCGGCGCCACGCGCATGGTCAGCGCATGCTGGCCACTGCTGAGATTGACGAAGATTTCGTTGCCGACCGGCTCGATGCCTTCGATGCGCGCGATGAACGCATGCGCATCATCGGCGGCCGCCGGTTGCAGGTGCTCCGGGCGCACGCCCACCGCGATCGGCTTCTGCAGCCACGCCGGATCGATCGTGGCCTGGCCCAGCGGTGCACGCCATTCGCCGTCGACCACGGTCACGCCACCAGCATCGCCCTGCAGCGTGCCGCGCAGCACGTTCATGGCCGGGCTGCCCAGGAAACCTGCCACGAACAGATTGGCCGGACGGTCGTACAGCGCCATCGGCGTATCGATCTGCTGGATGACGCCATCCTTCAGCACCACGATGCGCTGGCCCAGGGTCATCGCTTCAACCTGGTCATGCGTCACGTAGATCATGGTGGTGCCCAGCTTGCGGTGCAGCTGCGCGATTTCGGTGCGCACGCTGTGGCGCAGCTTGGCGTCGAGGTTGGACAGCGGCTCATCGAGCAGGAACACCGCCGGCTCACGCACCAGCGCGCGGCCCAGCGCAACACGCTGGCGCTGGCCGCCGGACATCGCCTTGGGCAGCTTGTCCATCATCTCGGTCAGGCCCAGCGTCTGCGCTGCCTCGGCGATGCGCTTGTCGATGGTGGCCTTGTCGTGGCCGCGCAGCTTCAGGCCGAAGGCCAGGTTCTCGGCCACGGTCATGTGCGGGTACAGCGCGTAGCTCTGGAACACCATCGCGATGTCGCGATCCTTCGGCGCCACGTCGTTGACCACGCGATCGCCGATGGTCAACGTGCCGCCGCTGATCTCTTCCAGGCCGGCCACCATCCGCAGCAGGGTCGACTTGCCACAGCCGGACGGGCCGACCAACACCATCAGCTCGCCATCGGCGACCTCGAAGGTGGCGTCCTTCACCGCGACCTGGCCGTTGTCATAGACCTTGCGCACACCCTGCAACTGCACTTTTGCCATATCACCTATCCGGTCCGCCCGAAGCCGGGCTGTCTTTTGGGACTGCCTCGGCCCTCCCGATGGCAGCGATGATTGCGCGCTTGCCGCATGACGGCGAGCACTGCAATCGAATACAGTTGCCCATTCTGCCATGTAAACGTTTTCACGTGGCACTATCCGATGATCGGTGCGCACCGATCTGCGTCGGCGGCGGAACGAAGCTTCCGCCGAGGCAGTGGTTTCGAATGGAACGGTCTTCCGGAGCCCCGGGAAACCCACCCCAAGAACCTCGGACAGGCAGTTGCGCGGATGTCCCCCGAACCCAGCCATGAAGCGATTGACAACGATGTCACCCGGATCTGAAACTCGAGCGATGCATGACACCCTCTTCCTGTTCGGTGCCACAGGTGATCTGGCCCAGCGCTACCTGTTCCCTTCGCTGCTTCGCCTGCTTGGCGACGGCCTGCTGCCGGAGGACTTCCGCATCCGCGCACTGGCCCTGTCCGGGCATGACACCGAAGCCTTCCATGACATCCTGCGGCCGCGCCTGCAGCAGGCCATGCCGATGGCCACGCAGGACGACATCGCCCGGCTGCTGCGCCGCATCGACTACCGCTCGGTGGACCTGCGCGACGTCGATTCGGTGGCCGCCGCGGTCGCCGACCTGGTGCACCGCAAGTGCGTCAGCTACCTGGCCATCCCGCCGGGCCTGTACATCTCCACCTGCGAAGGCCTGGCCAAGGGCGGCGCCCTCGCCGCGCCGGCACGGCTGATGCTGGAGAAGCCGATCGGCAGCGACAGCGAAAGCGCCGAAGAGATCATCACCACCATTGGCCAGTGGATCGACGAGGACCGCGTGTTCCGCCTCGACCACTACCTGGGCAAGGCGGCGGTGCAGAACCTGATCGCACTGCGCTTCGGCAACACGCTGCTGGAAGCGGTGTGGAACCGCAACTACATCGAATCGGTGCACATCCTGGTAGCCGAAAGCGAAGGCGTGGATGGCCGCGATGCCTATTACGCCCGTTCCGGCGCGCTGCGTGACATGGTCCAGAGCCACATCCTGCAGTTGCTGTGCATGGTGGCGATGGAGCCGCCGGCCTCGCTGGAAGCCGACCGCATCCGCGACGAGAAGGTCAAGGTGCTGCGCGCCCTGCGTCCGCTCGATGCCAAGCACGCCGCGCGTGACAGCATCCGCGGCCGTTACACCGCCGGCACCATCAACGGCCAGCCGGCCCAGGCCTACCAGCCGCCGGAAGGCAGCGACGTGGAGACCTTCGCCGGCGTCACCGCACACATCGACAACTGGCGCTGGAGCGGCGTGCCGTTCCACCTGGTCACCGGCAAGCGCCTGCCCGAGCGCACGACCCGCGTAGTGGTCACGCTGAAGCCGGTCACCCACTGGCTGTTCGAGCGCCCGCAGCGCGCGCAGGCCGCGCCGAACCGCCTGGTGTTCCAGCTGCAGCCGCAGGAGAACATCGAGCTGGGCCTGATGAGCAGCCTGGCCGGCCCGGAATGGGGCGCGCTGGAACTGCATCCGCTGGAACTGGAACTGTCGGTGCCGACCGGCCTGCACCGCCGCATCGCTTACGAACGCTTGTTCCTGGATGCCTTCAACGGCAATCACACGCTGTTCGTGCGCGATGACGAAGTCCGCGCGGCCTGGGCCTGGATCGACAGCGTCGCCGATGCGTGGAAGGAAGCCAGCCTGCCGCTGGAGCCCTACCCGGCTGGCCAGTGGGGCCCGGGCAACGCAACGGAGTTCCTGCCGCAGGGCGTGGACGCGCCGGACAGCGGAGCCTCGGCATGAGTGGGGGCTCGCAGCCGGTGCTCGTCGCCGACATCGGGGGCACCAACGCCCGTTTCGCACTGGCCGATACCTCGCTGGATGCGCCGCTGCTGAAGGACAGCATCCGCGAATACGCGGTGGCGGAATTCCCGTCGCTGGGCGATGCCGCACGTCATCACCTCGAACAGATCGGTGCCAGCGCGGGCCGTGGCGTGTTCGCAGTGGCGGGCCGTGTCGACGGTGACGAGGCGCGCATCACCAACCACCCGTGGGTGATCTCGCGCAGCCGCACCGCGGCGATGCTCGGCTTCGACGAACTGCACCTGATCAACGACTTCGCCGCGCAGGCGATGGCGATTTCGCTGCTGCAGCCCGATGACGTGATCCAGGTCGGCGGCGCGGCATGGGTACCGGGCAAGCCGGGCCAGCCGCGCAACTATGCGGTGATCGGGCCTGGCACCGGGCTCGGCGTCGGCGGCCTGATCCTGCGTCACGGCCGTTGCTATCCGCTGGAAACCGAAGGCGGCCATGTCAGTTTCCCGCCGGGAACGCCGGAGGAGATCCGCATCCTGGAGATCCTCTCCGAGCAGTTCGGCCGTGTCTCCAACGAGCGGCTGATCTGCGGTCCCGGGCTGGTCAACATCCATCGCGCCGTGTGCGAGATGGCCGGCATCGATCCCGGCCAGCTGCTGCCGGTGGACGTAACCGCCCGTGCGCTGCACGGCGACCCGCAGGCGATGCGCACCGTGGATGTGTTCTGCGCAGTGTTCGGCGCCATCGCCGGTGACCTGGTGCTGACCCAGGGCGCCTGGGACGGCGTGTTCCTGACCGGCGGACTGACCCCGAAAATGCTCGATTCGCTGCAGCATTCCGGGTTCCGCCAGCGCTTCGAGCACAAGGGCCGCTTCTCTTCGATCATGGCACGCGTGCCCTCGCTGGCCGTGATGCACCCCCACGCCGGGCTGCTGGGTGCTGCCGCCTATGCCGCCGATGCCGAACGTGACGCACCAGGAGTTGCCGCATGAGCCCCAGCTTCCACGACGACCGCATCGAGTTCATCCCTCACGGCGATGCCGATGGCTGGATCGAAGCGGTGGCCGCCGAGATCGCGCAGACCCTCAACCATGACATCAACGAAGTGGGCCGCGCCCGCATCCTGCTGTCGGGCGGCACCACGCCGGCGCCGGTCTACCAGGCACTGGCCGAGCTGGACGTGCACTGGGACCGCGTTGAAGTGAGCCTGGCCGACGAACGCTGGCTGTCGCCGCAGGATCGCGACAGCAACGCCTGGCTGGTACGCGAACACCTGCTCAAGCGTGCCGAGGGTGCGCATTTCGACCCGCTGGTGCGCGTGGGCAAGCCGCTGCCGGAATGCGTCTACACCGCCAACCTGCAGGCCCAGCATAGCCAGCCGCCGAGCCTGGTGGCCTTGGGCATGGGCAATGACGGCCACACCGCTTCGCTGTTCCCCGGCTCGAAGGACCTGACCCGCGCGCTGGAAAGCACCCTGCCCTACGCCGCGCTCGATGCCACCGGCTGCCCGGGCGCGAACCAGTGGCCGCTGCGCATCACCCTCACCCCGCACGGCCTGCGCCAGTGCCGGCAGCGCCTGCTGCTGCTGCGCGGCAAGCAGAAACTGCAGGTGCTTCGCCAGGCGCTGGACAGCAACGACGCCCAGCAGTACCCGATCCTCAACGCGATCAACCTGGACGGCGCGCGCCTGCGCGTCCACTGGGCTGATTGATGTCGGCGGCGGCGCGCTGCCGCCGCTTGCCTCTCGCCACCACGAACGCCGGTAGCCAATGAGCCTCCATCCGCAACTGCATGCCATCACTGAGCGCGTCATCCGCCGCAGCGCCGCCTCGCGCGCCGCCTACCTGGCCGGGATCGACGCCGCCCTGCGCGATGGCCCGTTCCGCAGCCGCCTGAGCTGCGGCAACCTCGCCCATGGCTTCGCCGCCTGCGGCGGTACCGACAAGAGCCGCCTGCGCGGCGGCGTGACGCCGAACCTCGGCATCATCACCGCCTACAACGACATGCTGTCGGCGCACCAGCCGTTCGAAACCTATCCCGAGCAGATCCGGCAGATCGCCCGCGAACTGGGCGCTACCGCACAGGTGGCCGGCGCGGTGCCGGCGATGTGTGACGGCGTGACCCAGGGCCGCGGCGGCATGGAACTGTCGCTGTTCTCGCGCGATGTGATCGCGCAGGCGACGGCCATCGGCCTCAGCCATGACATGTTCGACACAACGATCCACCTCGGTGTGTGCGACAAGATCGTGCCGGGCCTGCTGATCGGTGCGCTGGCCTTCGGCCACCTGCCGGCCGTGTTCGTGCCGGCCGGCCCGATGACCCCGGGTATTCCGAACAAGCAGAAGGCTGAAGTGCGCGAGCGCTACGCCGCCGGTGAAGCCACCCGCGAGGAGCTGCTGGAGGCCGAGTCCGCCTCGTACCATGGCGCCGGCACCTGCACCTTCTATGGCACCGCCAATTCCAACCAGGTGTTGCTGGAAGCGATGGGCGTGCAGTTGCCGGGTGCGTCGTTCGTCAACCCGGACACTGCCCTGCGCGATGCGCTCACCCGCGAAGCCACCGAGCGCGCACTGGACATCACCGCGCTGGGCGACGATTTCCGTCCGCTGGGCCGGATCATCGACGAGCGCGCGATCATCAACGCGGTCATCGCACTGATGGCCACCGGCGGCTCGACCAACCACACCATCCACTGGATCGCGGTGGCGCGGGCCGCTGGCATCGTGCTGACCTGGGACGATTTCGATGAGCTGTCGCAGCTGATTCCGCTGCTGGCCCGCGTGTACCCGAACGGCGAAGCCGACGTGAACCGCTTCGCCGCCGCCGGTGGCCCCGCATTCGTGTTCGGCGAACTGATCAAGGCCGGCCTGATGCATGGCGACCTGGTCAGCGTGGCGCGTGGTGGCATGGCCGACTACGCCCGCGAACCGCAGCTGCGCGAGGGCAAGCTGGTCTACCTGCCGGGCCTGGAACGCAGCGCCGATGAAGACGTGGTGCGCGGCGTCGACAACCCGTTCGAAAGCCAGGGTGGCCTGCGCCTGCTGCGCGGCAACCTGGGCAAGTCACTGATCAAGCTGTCGGCGGTGAAGCCGCAGTACCGCAGCATCGAGGCACCGGCGGTGGTGGTCGATGCGCCGCAGGTGCTGAACAAGCTGCACGCCGGCGGCCTGCTGCCCGAGCATTTCGTGGCGGTGGTGCGTTACCAGGGTCCACGTGCCAATGGCATGCCGGAACTGCACTCGCTGGCGCCGCTGCTCGGCCTGCTGCAGAACCAGGGCCGGCGCGTGGCGCTGGTCACCGACGGCCGCTTGTCCGGTGCCTCGGGCAAGATTCCGGCGGCCATCCACGTGACCCCGGAAGCGGCGCGCGGTGGACCGCTGGCGAAGGTCCGCGAGGGCGACATGATCCGCCTGGATGGCGAAGCCGGCACGCTGGAAGTGCTGGTGGATGCTGCCGAATGGGCGGCGCGGTCGTTGGCGCCGAACACGGCTCCGGCGGCGCATGACCTGGGCCGCAATCTGTTTGCGATCAACCGTCGTGTGGTGGGCCCGGCCGACCAGGGCGCGATTTCGATTTCGTGCGGGCCGGCAGCGGCCGATGGTGGGCCGTGGAACTACGACGCCGAATATGAGCTGGGGCACGATGCGGCGGCTGCGGCGGCACCGCATGAGGCGAAGGACGCCTGAGGGTTGAAGAGCGTTGCGGGTTTGTCGCGGCGGTGAGTTTCCTGGCTGAGGGCGCGGTCAGCCCCAGCCGGGACACGCCGTAAACCCATCCATGGGGGCTCGGTCGCGGCATCCATGCCGCTCACGGTCCCGGCTGGGGCTGACCGCGCCCTCCTGACACTCTCCGGCGCATCAATGCCGCGAAGTGATCACTGAAAATCAAATTCAAAAGCAGAAGCAAAGGCAGAAGCAGAGCTATGGGTATCGAACAACATCAGGTGAAGGCGGCGGAGCTGTTGCATGCGGCGGGCATCCTGCCGGTGGTGACGATTCATACGCTGGACCAGGCGCGCGCGGTGAGTGCGGCGCTGCTGGAAGGGGGCTTGCCGGCGATCGAGCTGACCCTGCGTACGCCGGTGGCGATGGAAGCGCTGGCGATGCTCAAGCGCGAACTGCCGGACGTGGTGGTGGGCGCAGGCACGGTGCTGACCGTGCAGCAGATGCAGCAGTCGATCGATGCGGGTGCGGACTTCCTGGTGACCCCGGGTACCCCGCCGGCACTGGCCGATGCGCTGGCCGCCGCCCCGCTGCCGGTGGTGCCGGGCGCGGCGACGCCAACCGAGCTGCTGTCGCTGTATGCGCGCGGTTTCCGCGTATGCAAGCTGTTCCCGGCCACCGCCGTGGGCGGACTGGCGATGATCAAGGGCCTGGCCGGCCCGGTTGCCGATCTCAAGCTGTGCCCGACCGGTGGCATCACTGAAAACACCGCCGCCGAGTACCTCGAGCAGAAGAACGTGGTCTGCATCGGCGGTTCGTGGATGGTGCCGGGCAACTGGATCGCCGACGGCGAATGGGACAAGGTGCGCGCCAGCGCCGCCGATGCGGCGAAGATCATCAAGCGCGTACGCGGTCACTGAGTCCCTGATCGGGGTCAGAGCCCTTTCCCGCCGGGAAAGGGATCCGACCCCCGCGACGGGCAGATCCGGGGTCGGATCCCGTTCCTGTGGAACGGGCTCTGACCCCATCATCCAAGCGCGACCGGACTACAACGGCCGCGCCGGGTCCACCAGCCCGTACTGGCTGGCCATGCGCGCCAGCGCGATGTTGTCGTGGATTCCCATTTTTTCGAACAACCGCGCCTTGTGGGTGTTCACCGTCTTCGCACTCAGGCTCAGGCGCCGCGCGATGTCTTCCTGGCGCAGGCCCTGGGTCAGCAGCAGCGCCACTTCCAGCTCACGCGGCGACAGGCTGTCGAACGGCGAGCCGTTGCCTTCCACCGTCGACAGCGCCAGGTTCTGCGCAATGCTGGTACCCAGGTAGCGACGACCGGCCGCCACGTCGCGCACCGCACGCAGCAGCTCCTGCGCATCGCAGCCCTTGCCGATGTAGCCGGCGGCACCCGCTTCAAGCAGGCGCTTCGGCAACGGGCCATCCTCCAGCACCGACACGATCACCACGCGGATGTTGCGGTGACTGCGGACGATGCGCTCGGTTACTTCCATGCCACTCACGCCCGGCAGGTGCAGGTCGCACAGCACCACGTCCGGCAGCAGCTGGCGGACGTCGCGCAGCGCATCCTCACCGGTCTCGGCTTCGCCCACCACCTCGATGTCGGTTTCTCCCGACAGAATCATCTTCATCCCGGTGCGGACCAGTGCGTGGTCATCCACCAGGTAGACTCGAATCGTCATTCACGTACCTCTTCGAATGCGGCCAATGCAGGTCAAGCTAGGCAGAGTGCCGAAACCCTGCAAGCGCGTCCGGCATGCGGCGCTGGCGATCTGCCTTGCGCATCACATAACCACGCGTTGTGCTTGCCCCCTGTCTTGCAGAACCTGCTGCAACGAAACAACTCATCTATCACGTAGACGTCCCCGAAGGGCCATCCACGTCAATCCCCCTGTGGTGATGCTTCGCTGGCCGTCGCTGGCGGCGAGTCGTGACGTCGCCACGGATGACGGCGACTGAACATGACCAGATAGCACCCTACCACCCAAACCAGCGCGGCACACCATCCAGCCAGGATGTCGGAGGGGTAATGCACCCCCAGATAGACCCGCGACACGCTGACCAGCAAGCTGAACGACGGTGCCAGCAGCAGCACCGGCCAGCGCCAGCGGGTGTTCCAGGCCAGCAGTACCAGGGTCACCGCCAGGGTCATCGAGCCCATCGCGTGGCCACTGGGGAAGCTGAACGTCGATTCCGGCGCGATCGATTCCCACAGGCTGGGCCGCTGGCGCTGGAAGAAGTGCTTGCTGCCCATGTTCAGCAGCGCTGAACCGACGAAACTGATCGCCACGAAGGTCGCCTCGCGCCAGCGCCGATACCCCAGCAGCACGCCGATGATCAGCACGTCGGCCGGGATCAGGAACCACTCGTAGCCCAGTTTGGAGATGAGCACGAAGAAGCGGTCCAGCAGCGGCGAATGCAGGCCATGCATCTGCCACAGCAGCGGCGCGTCGAAATGGAACGATTCAAACTCGTGCACTTCGTCGGCCAACGCGACGAAACCGGCCAGCGGCAGCAGCACGCCGCCGAACAGCAGGACCAGGCGCCAGGCATTGCGCCCCATCCAGTGGCGGAAACCGGAGGCGGACTCCGGTGCAGCGAGAATCGCAGGCCTACCCGGCGCTTCGGACATAGTTGTGTTCGACGTAATCGTCGATCAGGGCGACGAACTCCTGGGCGATGTTGTCGCCACGCAGGGTCACTTTCTTCTCGCCATCGACGAAGACCGGCGCCGCCGGCGTCTCACCAGTGCCCGGCAGCGAGATGCCGATGTTGGCATGCCGCGACTCACCCGGCCCATTGACGATGCAGCCCATCACCGCCAGGGTCATGTTCTCCGCCCCCGGGTGGTGGATCTTCCAGAGCGGCATCTTCTCGCGCACGTGGTTCTGCACCACCTTGGCCAGTTCCTGGAAGAATTCGGACGTGGTACGCCCGCAGCCCGGGCAGGCCGTGACCAACGGGGTGAAGGCACGCTGGCCAGTGGTCTGCAGCAGTTCCTGGGCGACGATCACTTCCTGCGTACGCGACTGGCCCGGCTCCGGGGTCAGCGAGATGCGGATGGTGTCACCGATGCCTTCCTGCAGCAGCACGCTCAGCGCCGCCGACGAGGCGACGATGCCCTTGCTGCCGATACCGGCCTCGGTCAGGCCCAGGTGCAGGGCAAAATCAGAGCGCTGGGCCAAGTCGCGGTACACCGCGATCAGCTCCTGCACGCCGCTGACCTTGGCCGACAGCACGATGCGATCGCGCGGCAGGCCCAGCTCCACCGCCTGCTCGGCCGAGTCCAGCGCCGAACGGATCAGCGCCTCGCGCAGCACGCGGCCGGCGTCCCTGGGCTGTTCGCGCAGATTGTTCTCGTCCATCAGCTTCGCCGCCAGCGCCTGGTCCAGCGAGCCCCAGTTGGCGCCGATGCGCACCGGCTTGTTGTAGCGGATCGCGAATTCGATCAGCTGGGCGAACTGCAGGTCCTTCTTCTTGCCGAAACCGACGTTGCCCGGGTTGATGCGGTACTTGGCCAGCGCCTCGGCACACGCCGGTTCGGCGGTCAGCAACTGGTGGCCGTTGTAGTGGAAGTCGCCGATCAGCGGCACGTCGATGCCCATCATCGCCAGCTTGTCGACGATGCGCGGGATCGCAGCAGCGGCTTCAACAGTGTTGACGGTCAACCGCACCATTTCCGAACCGGCACGCCACAACTCGGCCACCTGCTTCACGCTGGAGGCGACGTCGGAGGTATCGGTATTGGTCATCGACTGCACCACCACTGGCTTGCCTCCGCCTACGGTGACCCCGCCGATCTGGACGGCATGGGTCTGGCGGCGCGGCCAGGAGGTGGCATCGGAGGGAGGAGTCGGGCGGGTGACGGCGTCGTGCATGGGCGCATTCTACCGCCCGCCCCCGCATTCCGGGTGACTCGCATTCAGCCGGCGGCACGGCTGCGGCCTATTGTCGCAGGCACCGGCGCCCGCGAACGCATACGATGAGCAGGCATGACCGGTCCTGACGCCCCGTTTCTCCGTACCCTGTGCAGCCTGCGCTGGCTTGCCGTGGGCGGCCAGGCCGCCACCATCCTGGTCGCCACCTGGGTGCTGGGCCTGCCGCTGCCGCAGCTGCCGCTGTGGGCCGGCGTGGCGGTGCTGGCCCTGTTCAACGTCTACACCCAGCTGCGCCCCGAAGCGGCCGACACCGCGCCGCTGACCGCCTTCGGCCACATCCTGGTGGATGTGATCATCCTGACCTGGATGGTCGGCTGGAGCGGCGGCATGGCCAATCCGTTCAGTTCGCTGTTCCTGATCCTGATCGCACTGGCCGCTTTCGCGCTGCCGCTGCGCTGGGCGCTGGCGGTGGCACTGGCCTGCCTGCTCGGCTACGCCAGCAGCGGCATCTTCGGGCAACCCCTGCCGGACGGTTATTTTCGCGCTCAGGACCTCAACCGCTGGGGCGTGGTGGCCAACTTCCTGATCTCCGCCGCGGTGGTGCTGGCGTTCTCGACCCGCCTGGCGCTGGCATTGCGCCAGCGCGAACTGGAACTGTCGGCGCTGCGCGAGCGCTTCGCCCGCAACGAGGGCATCGTCGCCCTGGCCACCCATGCCGCCTCGGTGGCGCACGAACTGAATACCCCGCTGGCGACCATGACCCTGCTCGCCGACGACGTCGCCGAGCGCAGCGAGGAGCCGGAGGTCCGCGAGGACATGGAAACCCTGCGCGAGCTGCTGGTGCAGTGCCGTGAGCGGGTGCTGGCACTGGCTGCCCCGGCCTCCACCGATGCCCCCGGGCGCAGCCACTCCAGTGCCCAGCAGGTGCTGGAGCAGTGGCGCCTGGTGCGACCGACCATCGACCTGCACCGTAACGACGACGCACCGCTGCGCTTGCCGCTGGACCCGGGCGTGGGCCACCTGCTGATGGTCCTGCTCAACAATGCCGCCGATGCCGGCGAACAGGCCGGCCGGCCGCGCGTGGACCTGGACCTGCGCATCGAAGGCGACGACCTGATCGGCGAAGTGCGCGACTACGGCCACGGCTTCGACGCCCGTGCCGCCGTGCTGCCGGGCAGGCTGTTCGGCAGCAGCAAAAGCGAGGGCATGGGCGTCGGCCTGGCCCTGTCCCATGCCACCATCGAACGCCTCGACGGCGAGATGTGGATGCGCCCGGCCCAGGGGGCCGGCAGCCGCGTCGGCTTCCGCCTGCCGCTGGCCCCACGCGAGGACACCCCATGAGCCTTCACCACTCCACCCTGGGCCTGCTGGTCGACGACGACGAGCTGTACCTGCGTACCCTGCAACGCAGCCTGGCGCGCAAGGGGCTGGAAACCCAGACCGCCCAGGATGCCGCCAGCGCGCTGGCACTGGCCCGCCAGCATCCGCCAGCGTTCGCGCTGATCGACCTGAAGCTGGGCAGCGATTCGGGCCTGGCCCTGATCCAGCCGCTGCGCGCCCTGCGCGCCGACATGCGGATCCTGCTGGTGACCGGTTACGCCAGCATCGCCACCGCGGTGGAGGCCATCAAACTCGGGGCCGACGACTACCTGCCGAAGCCGGCGACCGTACCGATGATCCTGCGCGCATTGGGCGAGGAAGACGACGGCCCGGCTGACGACGGCGAAATGGAAGTGCCCGACGCGATGACGCCGATCAGCCGCCTGCAATGGGAACACATCCAGCAGGCGATGCACGAAACCGGCGGCAATGTCTCGGCAGCCGCACGCCTGCTCGGCATGCACCGGCGCTCGCTGCAGCGCAAGCTGGCCAAGCGGCCGAGCCCTGAGCGCGACCCTAGCCGGTGACGGGGTAGTGCCGGCCGCTGGCCGGCAATCCCATCAACCGCGGCATGATCTCCTGGATGCCGGCCAGCGGCCGGCACTACCAGAGCGTCAGCGCTTCAGCTGCGCCAGGATCTCGCGGGTCATCGGATCTGCTTGCCCAGTTCAACACCGAACCCGGGCCGGT
>NZ_JAXAXL020000021.1:0-70014 GCF_047497515.2 Stenotrophomonas maltophilia | reverse complement strand
CAGATTCCTTTCTTCTGACCCGCTCAGCTGTTGCCTGCGTCGCGCAGGTAGCCTTCGTGCCGTTCGTCATCCACGAACAAGCCCACCTTCTCCGGGCCATCGGTGACGACCTCCTCGGTGAGTCCGTCGCCATCAGTGTTTCCGCTCAGCCAGCGGCCATCCGGCAGCTGCATCGAATAGGCAGCGCCCGCCAGCGGGGCACCGGCGTGATCGCGCACCAGGAAGCGGGCGCGGCAGGGCGCGATACCCAGCGTGCGCAGCGGATAGGCCAGGGAGGCCGGGCCGATGAAGCTCGGCTTGCCCGCATGCACCGTCAGGGTTCCCGGACAGTTGAACTGAATGTTGCCGCCTTCGATCGTCAGGCTGGCACCGCCTTCTACCTGTATGACCAGCGCACGTCCCGCAGCCAGTGCGACCGCCGCATGCGCACTGGCCAGGCGCTGTGATTGCCGCGACTGCAGCTTCACCGCGTCGCCCTGCGCCTGGATGTCGACCGTCTGCTGTCCGGCACCGATGGTCATGCCGGACGCACTGCCAGAGGCAGAGGCCGAAGCCAGCACGCCGACAGACTGCGACGCATGAAGCCGCGCGTGGCCTTTCACCACGGCCTGCCCGGCAAGGCCAGCCCCCAGAAGCAGGCTTTGCCCCGCCTGCCAGAACAGACCCTGCCCCGCCACCAGCGCCTTGCGTGGCGCAACCATGCCCAGCAGGGGTGCCGTGCAATGCGGGACACCACTGGCTGCAGCCCTGTCACCGGCAGCATCACGCGCGCAGCCGAAGTCATTCGCAGCAACCACGCCCACTGCTGCGTCGCGCAGGGGCGCCAACGCAGTCAAGGCATGCAGCGCGGCAGTACCGTGCAGGCCCGCGCTCTGGCCGAATGCAGCACCCAACGCACCACACTGGGCCAGCAACGCGCCGGCCTGCACCGCCGTCCCCGCGGGTTGGGCATGCCCTGCCGGGTGCGCACCGAGCCACAGGCCGCGCTCACTGCGCACCACGCCTGCCGCGTCGCTGCGCAGCTCGAAGCCTTGCCCGCGCAGGCTGCCCCGATGATTGCCGCGCTGATGGATGACGTGGCCCAGGTTCAACTGGGTGGTCGCCTGTGTCGTGGCCAATTGCAGGCGGAGCTGGTCGTCGGTGTCGTCGAACTGGAGCGTGGAGCCTCCGTTACCGCCCCATTCGCGGGAGCTGATACCCCACAGCGCACCGGGATGGCGATGCGCCTGCTCGCCTTCGCCCGCCGCATGCCAGGCCGGTGCGTTGCCACCGGCAAGATTGCCGGTGCCACCGACGCGCGTATCGCAGGCCTGCGCATGCAGCGCTGGGTCGTTCTCGCCGCGCCCGTTGTACAGGGCGCCCAGTACGATCGGGCGCTGCACGTCCCCCTCCAGAAAGCCCACCAGCACCTCCTGGCCCACGCGCGGCAGGAACTGGCTTCCGACTCCCGGACCCGCAAACCGCTGCGCCACGCGCAACCACGCGCTGTGCGCTGGCCTGCCGGTCGCATCCATCAGTGGAAAGCGCACGCGGATCCGCCCGAGCGCGTCAGCGTGCACGCGATCACCTTCGGCTACTCCGGTGCGATCGTCAGGACCGATCACAATGGCCGTCTGCCGCCCCACCACCTGGGCTTCCCCTTCCTGTTCCGGCGCCCGAGGACGCCAGGGACGCTGGCGGTCAACGGCATGGAACGCGGCCGCATAGCCCAGCTGCTGGGCATGCCGCTGCAGCGCGTCGGGCAGGAACCCTTCAGGCTGCAGGCCTTCGCCCAAACGATGCGGGAGCAGACGCTCTGGCAACCGATTGACGCCCGCATGCTCCACCGATGTGAGCAGCAGCTCGGGCACCTGCTGCGGCGACCACTGGCTGATGCTGGACCACCTGCCGGCGGCCAGCCCGCGCACCGTCGCAATGCCCTGCCATCCATGCCGGTCGGCCTCATGGCGCTGGGCCAGAAGCACGGCACGCCGCTCGGCCTCCGCACGCGACTCGAAGGCCTGGGCGCCGCACGCCTGATACTGCTCGACAGGCGAATGGCCGCCGCCGTCCATCGGCAACTGGACCGCCAGCGTGCGGTCCTGCAGATAGTCGTCGCTGGCCATGCTCAAGCGGCGCGGGCCCAGCCGCGCATGTCGGGCAAGCTGCACTACGCTGTCTTCCTGCTCGGCTGCGTGGCCACGGTGGAAGCGCAGCGCGCCAGCGCGTGCCGACAGCGGGTCCTGCGGCAAGGTCGCGCTGTCGAAGAACAGGACGATCCGATGCAGCGCGGGTGCCTCGGCGTCCGCCTCGACACACCAGCCGATGCCTTCTTCGGCCAACAGGCAGGCCACGAAGTCCATATCCGACTGGCGATACTGCACGCAGTAGTGACGCGGCGGCAGGGCGTCCAGGCGGACCCGTGCATCATCGCTCCAGAGCCAGCGGGCACGTGCCTGATGCTCGGCGAACACGGCATCCACGATCTGCCTGACGGTTGCGTCACGGAAGACGCGGCTGTTGCGCTGCTGGCCCAGCCACCAGGTCCATGCGGCAAGGCGAATACGGTAGCGGGTGAACGTGCGATCGCCGTCCAGCCGACATACCTCGCGCACCAGCCCTGCCCGTGGAATGTCGCGCCCCTGCGCATCACGCGTGTACAGCGTTGCAGGCCGGCCCAGCCAGTGTTCGCAGGCCGCATCCGCGTGCGCCGCAAGTACGTCGATGTGGTTATCCAGGCCTTCCGACAACGCTTCGCGCCCGCGCCAGCGCTCCACCCGCAGAGCCCCTGCGCCGGGCAATTCAAAACGGTGCAGCAGCGCTGCATCCTCATGCGCATGCAACGCGTGCATATGGCTTACACCCCGTACACCACCCTGGCGTACTTCTGTGCGCAGGACCCTAGCAACGGGCAGGGCCGGGTGAAATCAGAATGCTACGAATGTGGTCTGGAACGGTCCGGCAGCGACGCTGCGTCGCCGATTTCGGGGTGAATCCCGCTTCTTGAATCCTGACCCGCACTCGGCAAATCATGCAGATCGCGACAGGCATCCGGGCGATGCATCGCGGACATCCACGGCCCGCAGCGGTCGGGTTCCGGTAGAGGCCAACCTTGGTTGGCGCTTTCGCTCTCCCGCGTGCCAACCAAGGTTGGCACCTACCAGAAGCGGTGGTCGCCCCATGTCGACACAGTGCGCATCACAGGCATCTGGGCGATGCATCGTGGACACCCACGGCCAGCAGCGATCGGGTTCCGCTAGAGGCCAACCTGGGTTGGCGATGTTGACCTCCCGCGTGCCAACCAAGGTTGGCACCTACCAGAAGCGGGGATACCCCCATGTCGACCCAGTGCGCATCACCGGCATCCGGGCGATGCATCGCGGACATCCACGGCCCGCAGCGGTCGGGTTCCGGTAGAGGCCAACCTTGGTGGGCGCTTTCGCTCTCCCGCGTGCCAACCAAGGTTGGCACCTACCAAGGGCGCGATGATGCAGGCGGACGGGGTCCGCCCCCAATCACCGGCTCATCGAATACGGCGCCTGCGCGCCCTGCCCCGGCCAGTCCTTGTTCGGCTCGGCCTGCATGCTGAAGCGCAGTTCGCCACCGGCCAGGATCTCGTCGTGGCGCAGGAAGGTGCGCTGCAATGGTTTGCCGTTGAGGCTCACGCTGCCCACGTAGGTGTGCTTGTCGTCCAGCCCGTCGGCCACGATGGTGAAGGTCTTGCCGTTCGGCAGGCGCATCGCGGTCCTGGGCAGGAACGGGCGGCCCAGGATGTACTCGCCCGAGCCCGGCGCCACCGGATAGAAGCCCAGCGCGGTGAACACGTACCACGCCGACATCTGGCCGACGTCATCGTTGCCCGCCAACCCATCGGGGCGATCGGCGTACTGGGTGTCCATGATCTGCTTCAGGCGCGCCTGCGTGCGCGACGGCTGGCCGGCATAGGCATACAGGTAAGCCACGTGATGGCTGGGCTCGTTGCCGTGCGCGTACCAGCCGATCAGGCCGGTGATGTCTTCCATGTGCTCGAAGATGGACGGATCGACCTTGGCATTGAACACTTCGTCCAGACGCGCCAGCAGTCTATCGCTGCCCCCGTGTGCAGCGGCCAGGCCGGCCACGTCCTGCGGCACATACCAGGAATACTGCCAGGCATTGCCTTCGGTGTAGTCGGTGCCGTAGCCGCTGGCACTGGGGTCGAACGGCGTGCGGAAGCTGCCATCGCGCTTGCGTGCGCGCATGAAGCCGGTGTCCTTGTCGAAGGCGTTGCGCCAGTTGCCGGCGCGCTTGTCGAAGGTGGCGGCCACATCGGTCTTGCCCATGGCCTGCGCCATGCGCGCGATGGTCCAGTCGTCGAAGGCGTACTCCAGTGTCTTGCTGGCCGCTTCGCCTTCCTCGTCGATCGGCACGTAACCCAGCTCGCGGTACTGCGCGATGCCGTCATAGGGACCGTAGTTCGCGGTCTCGACCATCGCCTTCAATGCCTTGTCGGCGTCGAAGCCGCGGATGCCCTTCACGTACGCATCGGCGATGACCGGCACCGCGTGGTAGCCGATCATGCACCAGTCTTCCAGGCCGTGGAACGACCACACCGGCAGCATGCCGTAAGGGCTGTGGTCGTGGTGGGCGAGCATGGAATTGACGAAGTCGCTGTTGCGCTTCTCCGGCTGCACCAGCGTCAGCAGTGGGTGCAGCGCACGGTAGGTATCCCACAGCGAGAGCGTGGAATAGTTGGTGTAGCCCTCCGCCTTGTGCACGGCGTTGTCCGAGCCGCGGTATTGGCCGTCGGCATCCATGAACAGCGTCGGCCCCAACATGGTGTGGTACAGCGCGGTGTAGGCACTGCGGCGTGCGTGCTCTGGTGCATCGATATCGAGCACCGACAGCGCCTGCGTCCATTCCTGTTTCGCTTGGGCGCGCACCCGATCGAAATCGAAGTGCGCCACTTCGGCGTCGAGGTTGGCGATGGCGCCGGCCTCGCTGACCGGTGAAATGGCCACCTTCACCACCAGCGGCGCGTCCAGCTTGCCGAACGCGAACGTACCGACCAGCTGCCGGCCCTCGATCTGCGCACGCTGCGCCGGGTCCTTCTCGCCCGGCGGCGGGAAGCCCTTGTAGACGATGTCCTGCTCGGTGTTGTGCAGTTCATGCCCGGCCAGCGGACGCGAGAAGCGCATCGCGAAGTACAGCTGGCGGCCCGGCGCCCAGCCGCGGGTTTCGCGGAAGCCGGTCACCGTGCCATCGGCGCGCACCCGCACCCGTGACCACAGCACCTTGCCCGGGTAGTCGTACATGCTGGTGCGCATGTCCAGCAGCACCTTGGCGTCGGTGCCCTTCGGGAACGCGTAGCGGTGTACACCCACCCGCGCACTGGTGGTCAACTCGGCGCGCACCTTGTAGTGGTCCAGGGTGACCGCGTAGTAGCCCGGCTCGGCCTTCTCATCGTCGTGGCGGAAGCGCGAGGCATAGCCGCTGCGCGGCTTTTCCGGGTCGCCGCGCTCCAGGCCCGGCGTGCCGGTGAACGGCATCAGCAGGATGTCGCCCAGATCGGAGTGACCGGTGCCGGAAAAATGCGTGTGCGAGAAACCGACGATGCTGCTGTCGTCGTAGCGGTAGCCGGCCGCCCAGCCATAGGCCTTCTCGCGCGGCTGGATGCGCGTGTCCGGGCTGAGCTGGACCATGCCGAACGGCACCGTGGCACCGGGATAGGTGTGGCCTTCGCCGCCAGTACCGATGAACGGGTCGACCGCCGCATAGGCGCGCTCGGCGGGTGATTTCGGTGTGGCGGCCAGGGCGGTACCGGACGCCAGCATGGCAGTGGCGGCGACGGCGATCAGGAAACGACGGTCCAGCGTGGGCATCGGCATTTGGATCGATTCAGGCGATGGCCGATGCTAGCACCGGCATTCGGGCATCGCATGTTGCGCTGCGGCTGAATGAATGCAAAGGCGACAAAAGTTGTCCGATTTACTATGCAACTTATTGCATGGTTCGACCTTCTGCGGCTCACCAGACTGGGTTCAAGCCCAAAGCGGCGCGTCAAAGCCACCGACGACATTCCCGCTAGTAACGAGATTTTCGTCACGTTTTGAATCGCCCGGGCAGGAAAAGGCACCCGAATCACTTTGTCTTCACGCAATCAGGGCGTTTCATTCACGCCGACGAAGTGAATGCGGTTTCTTTCCTGAAGTTCCATACCCACAGGAGTTCCGTCATGCAGATCGCAGTTCGTCGTTCCCTTGCGCTGGCCATTGCCAGTTCTCTTGTCCTGGGCGTTCCTGTCTACGCTGGAACCCTCACTCCCGGCCAGTCGGCGACCGTGCAACCCGGCGATGTGCCGGAAGCGTGGGCTCTTACCGGCGCCGAACTAATCGTAAATCCGGGTGGACGCACGCTCAATATTGTCGCTGGGCAGCAGTCTCAACTAAACGTCAGTGGTGCGCAGATTTCAGCAAACCTGACCAATGGTGGCATACAGCTTCAGACGAGCACGTTGACACTTTCCGACTCCACCGTGATCAATAGTGCTGGACGAGCCCTAACCCTCGCCAGTGGTACCGCTGGTGGTGGATCCACAGCCAACATCAGCAACAGCCAGCTTACTGGCGTGGGACTGGGCATCAGCGTCTTCGCAAGACCGGGAGGGGGGCGCTCCACGCTTAACCTTGATCACACCCAGGTGACAGGAAAGCTGAGCACCTCCACCATTCCGTCGCTGCAAGGACATGGCATCCTGCTGCTTGAAGCGGCAGACGTGCTGATTGGCAACGGCAGCGTGGTCACTGGGGAAGTCAACGGTGTCTATGCTGTAGGCAATGAGAGAATTCCCGAGGCCTCCACGTTGGTGATCGACGCGTCCCGTGTTGAGGGCAAGGCAGGATCCGCGCTGATTGTAGGCCCGGTACGCACTGGTAGCGCGGAACCTGACATCAGCTTCACCGCCCGCAACGGTGCCGAGCTCGTCGGCAGCAACGGCAACCTGCTCGAAGTCACCGCCGCCGCCGCCACCGTCGGCTTCACCGTCGACAACTCCAAGCTCACCGGCAACATCATCAACACCGCTGGCAGCACCGTGAACGTGGCACTGAACAACAGCGCCACCCTGCTCGGCAGCACCCAGAACATCACCTCGATGGCGGTGGACAATGCGCGCTGGCAGCTGAGCGGCAACAGCAGCACCGGCAGCCTGTCGCTGGGCAATGGCGGCGAAATCGCCCTGGGCGACGGCTCCGCCTTCCACACCCTCAACGTGGCCGGCAACTACACCGGCAACGGCGGCACGCTCACCTTCAACACCGTGCTGGCCGGTGATGACGCGGCCACCGACAGGCTCATCATCGGCGGCGACACCAGCGGCAGCACCCACGTCCGCGTCAACAACATCGGCGGCGGCGGCGCGCAGACGGTCGAGGGCATCGAGCTGATCCAGGTCGGCGGTGCCTCCAATGGCCAGTTCAACCTCGCTGGCCGTGCCGTGGCGGGCCAGTACGAGTACTTCCTGCACAAGGGCACCGGCACCAATGGCAACTGGTACCTCCGTTCGGAGTTGCCCGATTCCGGCGACCCGTGCGATTTCGACCCTACCCTGCCCGAGTGCAAGCCGATTGATCCGATTGATCCGGTCGATCCTGTAGACCCGGTCGATCCGGTGGACCCGGTGCCGCTGCTGCGTCCTGAAGTCGGCGCGTATCTGGCCAACCTGCACGCGGCGCAGACCATGTTCCGCCTGGGCTACCACGACCGCCATGCCGGCCAGAACAGCGGCCGCGCCTGGGCACGCGTGGACGGCTCGCGCAACGGCTTCGATGCCATCAGCCGCCAGCTGGATATCCGTGGCAACAACCAGGCGCTGACCGTGGGCGCCGACGTGTGGCGTCACGAGTCGGGCAGCAGCGTGGGCGTGATGCTGTCCACCGGCAACGCCAGCAGCACTTCCACCAATGAAGTGACCCGCTACTACGCCCGCGGCAAGGTGAAGGGCGAAGCGCTGGGCATCTATGGCACCTGGCGCGGCGGCAACGGCGCCGATCCGTATGCGGGCTTCTATGTGGATGGCTCGGTGCAGCGTGCGCAGTTCCGCAACCGGGTGCAGGGTATTGGCCTGGAAGAGGAACGCTACGACAGCCGCGCCTGGCAGGGTGCGGTGGAAACCGGCTACGCGTTCCGCGTGGGCGGCGCCAGCAATGGCGGCATCTATCTGGAACCTCAACTGCAGGTGGGCTACAACCGCTGGGACAGCAACCGCCACACCGAAGCCAACGGCACGGTGGTGGGCGCCGAGAACGCCAACGGCATGTTCGGCCGCGCGGGCCTGCGCCTGTCCGGCGTGACCCGCTGGGGCAACGGTGCCGCCGAGGTGCAGCCGTACCTTGCCGCCAACTGGCTGCATACCCGTGCCGAATCGCAGATCCGCATGGATGACGAGCTGGTGGATGCGCGCATCCCGCGTAGTCGTGGCGAGTTCAGCGGCGGCGCCTCGGTGAAGTTCAGCAACGGCATCGGCGCCTGGGGCGGCCTGTCGCTGCAACGGGCCAGCGGCTACCACCAGACCAGTGCGCAGGTGGGTGTCAGTTACAGCTGGTAAGGAGACGTCTTCGGCCCGCAGCCAGTTCGATTGAGGGCTGACAACGGGGCGAGAGGTGTGGCCGTTGAACAGGAGTTCTCGGCCGCTGCATGGAAGGCGCGACAGGGATGGTCGCGCCTGACATGTTTATGTAGGAACCTGATGTGGTGAATGATGTGATCTTTCGATCCTGCCGGTTTGGCAGAGACAATCAATGGGCGTTCGCGCCGTGATGTGTGCAGGATGGCGCCGCAGCGGACATACCGGTGCCGGGATTGGAACCCCCGAAAAGAAAGAGGGACAGACATCGCTCGTCGTAAATGCGACGGGCACTGCCCGCCACCCTCGCAGTGGCCATCACACCCAGGGAGTTCCCGCATGATCCACGAACGTCCGCTCAGCCCGGCCATGGAGTCGCTGCTCCATCGCATCGAACAGGCCTTCAACAGCGCCGAGGGCATGGCCATCCTTATCGGCGAGCAGTACGGCCCCGAGCCGAAACCGCCCGCGCCGATGGGCTACAACCCGAAGCAGATTGCCACGGCGATGATCATGCTGAGCCAGCACGGGCGATGCCTGCTGCAGGCACTGCGTGAGGAGGCGGAAAAGGTGACGCTTCACTGAGCCGGATGGGGTGAGCCGGCACTTGCCCGACGCTCTGGGCCGCCCTACCCTGCGCCCAGACCAGGGAGAACCCGCATGGCCCGCCACGCTGCACGATGGATCGCGATTGCAGGAATGATCGCCACCGCCTCTGCTGTCCATGCCGATCCGCCCCCACCGCCACCCGCCGTTGCCCGCACCGCGCAGGACGACTACACCATCCTGCGCCTGCTGGTGACCGACGATCAGGGCCGCCTGCTGCTGGAACACAACCGCAGCGGCTGGATGACGCCTGCCGTGCGCGCCAACCGCAAGCAAAGCGTGCAGGAAGCATTGCGGCAGCTGGCAACGGAGCTTGGCCTGCAGGTGTCACCGTTCACGCTGGCGGCCCTCTACAGCTATCGTTTCAACGAGGACCCGCCCGACCCGACGCACGACGCGGTGTCGTTCCGCCAGCACTATCGTGCCTCGCTACGCAGTGGGCAGCCACCGGCCACGACCGCGGAAAAACAGTACCGCTGGGCGAGCCGCGACGAAGCTGCCGCCCTGATCGGAATGCAGGCATTGCGCATGGAAACCCTGCAGGTGCTCGACCACCCCGAAACGCTATGGGGTGGCGCCTTCGAGTTGTCGTTCAAGGGCGATGAGGCCACCGGCACCGAGCTGATCGAGCCGTTCTACCCGTTGCGCTAGCCGCGCGCGTAACCGCACTCAATCCGGCAGTGCCGCCTGCAGGGTTGCAAGGTCGGCACTGTCCAACGGCCGCACCACCCGTGCCACCTCGTGGCCGTCATGCAGCAG
The DNA here is from genome assembly GCF_047497515.2 of Stenotrophomonas maltophilia. Taxonomy (GTDB): domain Bacteria; phylum Pseudomonadota; class Gammaproteobacteria; order Xanthomonadales; family Xanthomonadaceae; genus Stenotrophomonas. The sequence goes on along the minus strand of NZ_JAXAXL020000021.1, from coordinate 60,068 downwards.
CACGGCGGTCGGCCACAGCTTCACTTTGAACGCACGGCCCAGCGGCTTGCCCTTGCCATCCTCGATTTTCCAATGCACCAGATCGTTGGCATCGACGAAGGCCTGCAACGCCGCCTGTGCGGCCTGGCAGTGGCCGCACCACGGTGCGCCAAATTCCAGCAGTTGCCAGCCCGGCTGTGCTTCCACATCCGCATGGGCCGGCTCTGCCGAGAGGTGATCACGCATGAACGGCATGTGCGTTACGCCGCCAGCGCCTTCTGGATATCGGCCAACGGTGCGTTGGTCAGATCCTTGGCGATATCACCCAGCAGGCGCGACTGAACTTCTTTGTGCAGCAGCGGACGGATGCGGCCCAGCGTGGTCGGGTCGGCCACCAGCACCAGGTGCGCATAGCGGTTGTTCAAGGCATCGTCGTTGAGCTGCTCGGCGACCTGCTTGGCGAAGGTGGCTTCATTGAGCTGTGAGATCGACATGTCCTTGGGCACCGCGCCGGCCGGCCCCTGACCCGAGACGCCCTGCTCGCTGATGTCCTGCAGGCGCAGCTCACCTTCCTGCTTCAAGGTGAGTTGATGCTCGTTGCCAACGTTGGTGAACACGCGGGCGGAGCCGCCATCGGCGACGATGATGAGCGTGCCTTCGGGAATGCGACGGGTCATGCAATGTTCCTTGTGGAGTGCGTTTACCTGCACCGTAGCCAGCCCTGCGTGAGCGGCGCGGCCACAGTTCGTTCAACGCATGTCATCACACACGCGCTGCAGATGAACAGGCGCGATGGAACACAGCGTGCAGATCGGGCGGCTTCGCTGCATGCTCACGCCGATGCCGTTATGATGAACGGATGATCGACACGACCCACTACGTGACGGGCGCACCTGTTACGTGGGAAGCACTGCCGACCGGCGCTTCGCTTGCCACGCATGTTCCCGCCCTGCATTTCCATCGCCTCGCGCTGGATCCTGGCGGCTGACGCCCGCAGGCCCTTCTGCCTGCATTCCCCACGCTGATGTGACACCCGGCCGCTGACTGCGCTGCCGCCGTGATCCCGTTTCCGTGTTTCCGCCTCTGTGGCGGTGCCGTGCCGTGCGCGTGGCATCGCGCCTGCGCCTGTTCCCGGAACACACCCCATCGCTCATTCCCCCACCTGACAGGGAGCCTCCATGCAGGACACCCCCGATTCACACGCCCATTTCGGCTGGTTCAAACGCCGCCGCCATTTGAAGGTCGATGAGATCACCGTTGTCGACAAGCCCATGCTCAAGCGCGCCGTGGGCGCCGCTGCACTGGGCAATGCCATGGAGTGGTTCGACTTCGGTGTATACGGCTATCTGGCCGTCACCATCGGCCAGGTGTTCTTCCCCTCCAGCAACCCCACCGCACAGGTGATCGCCGCCTTCGCCACCTTCACCGTGGCATTCCTGGTGCGGCCGCTGGGCGGCCTGGTGTTCGGCCCGCTGGGCGATCGTTACGGCCGGCAGAAAGTGCTGGCGTTCACCATGATCCTGATGGCGCTGGGCACCTTTGCCATCGGCCTGATTCCCTCCTACGAGCGCATCGGCATCTGGGCGCCGGTGCTGTTGCTGCTGGCGCGCGTGGTGCAGGGCTTTTCCACCGGCGGCGAGTATGGCGGGGCAGCCACCTTCATCGCCGAGTACTCCACCGACCGCAACCGTGGCCTGATGGGCAGCTGGCTGGAGTTCGGCACGCTGGGCGGCTATATCGCCGGTGCCGGCACCGTCACCGCGCTGCACATGCTGTTGAGCAGCGAGCAGATGCTGGACTGGGGCTGGCGCATTCCGTTCCTGGTGGCCGGCCCGCTGGGCCTGCTCGGCCTGTACATGCGCATGAAACTGGAGGAAACCCCTGCGTTCCGCGCGTTCGCCGAGGAAGCGGAGAAGCGCGAACATGACCGGCCCGGGCTGGGCGCGCTGTTCCAGGTGCACGGCCGCCAGCTGCTGGTATGCATGGGCCTGGTGCTGGTGTTCAACGTCACCGACTACATGCTGCTGACCTACATGCCCAGCTACCTCAGCGTCACCATGGGCTACGCCGAGAGCAAGGGCCTGCTGCTGATCATCATCGTGATGCTGGTGATGATGCCGCTGAACATCGTCGGCGGATTGTTCAGTGACAAGCTGGGCCGCCGCCCGATGATCATCGGTGCGTGCATCGCGCTGCTGGTGCTGGCGGTGCCGTGCCTGCTGCTGGTCGGCAGCGGCAACGACTGGATGATCTTCCTCGGCCTGATGCTGCTGGGCCTGGCGCTGGTGTGCTTCACCAGCTCGATGCCGTCCACGCTGCCGGCGCTGTTCTATACCCCGGTGCGCTACAGCGCGTTGTCGATCGCCTTCAACGTGTCGGTGTCGCTGTTCGGTGGCACCACGCCGCTGGTGACCGCGTGGCTGGTGGAGCGTACCGGCGATCCGCTGGTGCCGGCCTACTACCTGATGGGCGCGGCGGTGATCGGCCTGGTGACCATGCTGTTCGTGAAGGAAACCGCCGGCCTGCCGCTGCGCGGTTCACCGCCGGCGGTGGGCAGCGACAAGGAAGCGGCCGCGTTGTTGAAGAGCGACGTGCCGGTGACGGTGGACCCGAGCTTGCCGCCGTTGCCCGACGTTGCAGAGCCCGAGCAGGTGAAGCCGGCCTGAGGCCCAGCGCAGAACGCCATCCACGCATGGCATGGATCTACCGGGCGGTGTTCAATTCCATCGCGCGCATCACGATGGGCTTGGCCCAATCCGGGGTGTGCAGCAGTTCGGCCACCGACACCGGGTACTGCAGTTGGCCCTGCGCCACCGCCAGCACCGGCAGTGGTTCGACACAGCCCTCGGCATCGGCCGGGGCGCTGTTGTCGTAGACATGCAGTTCGGCCAGGTGCGGCAGCAGGTCCAGCAGGTTCTCGCGCGCGGAATCAAAACGCGCGTGGATCTTCTCGACCGGAATGTCGTGGCCACCGGCTGCCACCCGCGCGGCCACGCGGGCGATGTGCAGCTCGACGTTGGCCAGGCCACAGAACCAGATGGCGACGTGGTGCCGTTCGCAGGCCTCGCGCAGCAGGCGCGGAATGGTGTTGCCGCCCAGCGTGGTCTCGAAGGCAAAATCGGTGCCATCGGCCATCGCCTGGCGCAGGCGGCGGGTGCCTTCCTGCCACGCTTCGGCGTTGGCCTCGGGCAGCGGCCAGCCGGCCTCCACCAGGCGCCGGGTGAACGCATCCGGGTTGAACCAGCTCAGCCCTTCGGCTTCCAGCCAGGTGCCCAGCAGCGAACTCTTGCCGGCGCCATTGACGCCGGCCAGCACCAGGATCCGCCCCATCGGTCAGAGCGGGCGGCCGAGGGTGACCTTGCGGCCGCGACGGATCGGCTGGCCCAGCACCTTGCCCAGCCCCTCGCCGCGCTGCAGGCCGGCCAGGGTCTGGTCAAACTCGCTGCGCAGGCGCATCAGCTCCTCGCTGCGCTCACCGGCATCACCGCCGGCCGCCTTGGCCAGCAGTTCCTGATAGGTGCGGATGTCCACGATCACCGCTTCGGGGTGATTGTGGTTGGTGATGACCAGCGCCTGCTTCTCGCGCACGGTGCGCATCAGGCTTGGCCAACCGCGGGTCTTCACCGACGAGGCCGGGGCCTTTTCAAGGCCGGGTAGATCCAGCGGCAGGGTCATGGCACAGCTCCGGGCAGAGGTGGACTATGGCCACTATACCCAATTTGGCCAAATTGGGGATAAACCGGGCTTCACCGGCGCGGTCCCGCCTGCGGCGCATCGGTCTGCAGCAGGCTGTCGCGCTCGCGCAGCGGGAACCGGATCCAGGCGTCCAGCCCCTGCGGGCTGAAGCGCAGCTCGCCACTGCCGGCCAGCTCATACGGTACGCGCTGCTCGATCAGGGTGCGGCCGAGGCCGCGCTGCTGGGGCAGCGCCCAGCCGTCCACCTCGGCATGGCGCTCGCACCAGTGCAGGCCCAGCCAGGGGTGTTCATCCTGTACCTGCAGATGCCAGGACACGTCGACACGGCCGCTGTCATGGCTCAGTGCCCCGTGACGGAGCGCATTGGTGGCCAGCTCATGGATGGCCAACGACAGCACTTCGGCCGCCTTGGGCGGCAGCAGCACATCCTCGCCCTGCAGGCGGTAGGCGGCCATCGAAGGCGTCTCCGCCGCGATTTCCTCGTTGAGCATGCCACGCAGGCAGACCCCGGCATTGGCGCCGCGGGTCAGCAGACTCTGCGTGCGCGCCAACGACATCAGGCGCCCGCACAGCCGCTCGGCGTATTCATCCACGCTGCCGACCGACGCGCGGGTGCGCCAGGCAAGGGCATGGATGGTCGACATGATGTTGCGCACCCGGTGCTGCAGCTCGGCCAGCAGCACCGACTGGCGCTCGGTGGCGCGCTTCAGGTCGTCGATGTCCACGGCAATGGCGAACACGCCGCTGACCTCGCCATCGGCATCGCGCAGCGGCGCCGCAGCGACCCGCGTCCAGCGTGCGCGGCCATCGTCATGCAGGTACTGGAACTCCAGCCCGGGCACCACGGTTTCACCGCGCATTGCCCTGGCAATGGCGAAGTCATTGGGCGCGATCGCGCTGCCGTCGGCGTGCCAGCCCCGCCAGCGGTGCTGGTTGTCCGCATCGGCCGAGGGCACCTTGCCGGTGGGCAGATAGGCGCGCATCTGGTCGTTGGACAACAGCATGCGACCGTCCAGATCGACAATGCACAGACCTACCGGCAGCATCCTGAAGGCCAGCTCGAGGCGACGCTCGCTCTCGCGCCGCCGCAGTTCTTCGCGCTCGCGCGCGGCCTGTGCCAGATGCGCGGCGGTGGTCTCGAACATCGTGACCAGCACGCCGTTGATGCGCCCTTCCTCGCCACGGATCGGGCTGTAGGTGATGGTGAACCAGACATCCTGCAGGCGGCCGTGCCTGGCCAACGGATACAGCTTGTCCTCGAAGGTGACGGTCTCTCCCTGCCAGGCGCGGGTGTAAAGCGGCCCGTTGATGTGCCAGACCTCGGGCCAGCACTCGCGGGTCGGCTGGCCGAGTCCGGCCGGATGCTTGTCGGCGAGGATTTCGGCATAGCCGTCGTTGTAGAGCTGCACCAGCTGCTCGCCCCACAGCACGATCATCGGGAAGCCGTGGGCCAGCATCAGATCCACGGTAGCGCGCAGGTGCGGCGGCCAGCGGTCCATGCCGCCCAGGGGGGTGGATGCCCAGTCATGGCGGGCAATGCGAGCGGCCATGCCATCGTGACGGGTGTGCAGCCGCAGCGCCAGCGGCATGCCGCCCTGCAGGCCGGCGTTCTGGAAACCTTCGATACGGCGCCCCATACGGCCCGTTCAGGCAACGCCCGCAGGCGCCTGCGGAGCAGCGACAAGCCCGGCCAGCTGCTGGACCAGGGCGTCGATGTGATAGGGCTTGGTGCAGCGCGGGGCAGCGGCGAAGCGGCTCGGCAGGTTGTCGTCGTAGCCGGAGGTGAGCAGGAACGGCGTCCCTGCCTCCGCCAGGCGATCGGCCAACGGATAGACCTGTTCGCCGCCGAGGTTGATGTCGAGCAATGCGACGTCGATCGGATGGGTATCGACCAGCCGCCCCAATGCCTGCAGGTCACCGGCCGGGCCGATCACCTGTGCGCCCTTCAGTTCCAGGTAGTCGACCAGGAACATCGCGATGGCGAATTCATCTTCCGCCACCAGCACGCGCAGCCCTTTCAGGACCTCTGGTTTGTTACCGGCTTCCAGCACGCCCTGCACTCCTCGATGCACGCGACCCGCCTGCGGTCGCAACGAGGGCAGGATGCGCGATCCGGCCTACAAGAGCGCGTGACGATCAATGAGGACCGTGCGGTGCCGGCCTCTACCTCAGAACGCGCGCTCCCACTTCAGGCTGAGCAGGCTGCGGTCGTGGCTGTACAGCCAGCCGACGTTGCTGTCGATGCGGGCGTAACGCAGGCTCAGGCTGGGTACCAGCCCCGCGACCGCCAGCCGTTCGCTGCGCACGATGGCGATGAGGTTCTGTTCGCTGTCCTCGCGCCGCGCCTCCAGCAGCGGGCTCCAGGCATCGTAGTCACGCTCGCGCACTGAAACGAACACAGTGGCGGTGGTGCCCGTCCACTGGCGGGCAGCCCCCAGGCGCAGGCCGCGCTGGCGGTAGCCGTTGGCCTGATCGGCGGCACGGCTGGCAGTGACGTCCAGCCCGGCGAAAACCGTCCAGCGAGGATTGAGCGCGCGGAACCAGGTGGCATACAGCGCAGCCAGTTCACCGTCGTAGTTGCTGGCCAGGCCCGGTTGACGATAGCGCTGGTGCTTCCAGTCAGCTTCCAGCTTGAGCAAGCTGCGCGCATCCAGCGCGTACTGCCATTCGCCGTGCACGCCACTGCCGCCCTGCAGCGCGTGGTTGCCCAACGCCTGGTAATCGTAACTGGGCGCCAGCAGCACGGTATGCCGTGCACTGCGCCAGCTGTAACCCGCCTGCAGGCTGGCATTGAGTTCGTTGTAGGTACTGTAGCCGCGCCATGCCTGGCCGAAGGCCAGCCCACGCACGTACAGGCCATGGTGCCCGGCCAACGCCCAGCGCCGTTCGAGGTTGCCGTCGTAGTCCAGGCCGGTGGCGCGCTGTGCATCGGGCAGTGTGCGTTCGATCAGGCAGGTCTCGCCTACGCCGAACAGGCAGGTGCGGCTGGCCGAGCTGCGATTGATGTTGTCACTCCACGCCGGACCGGCGGCCAGGGCGCCCTTCCAGCGCTGGCGGGCCTGCAGCGCGCTCAGGTAGCCGTCCACGCGGGCGCGGACACCGGCCGTGGCCGGGTCGTCGCTATTGATGCCGGCGGCGATGGCCGTGAACAACGCGACGGCATCGCGATCGCGCTGGTCTTCGGCGTAGACACGCGCCAGTTCGAGGCGGGCCGGCAGGAAATCCGGCTGCACGGCCAGCAGCGCTTCGTACTCCTTCGCCGCACGCCGATGATCGCCGGTGACCCGCGCCAGCGCGCCCTGTGCATAGTGGCGCAGCAACGGATCATGCCCCGGCAGTTCGACGTACTCGTCGAGGAAGGTCGCTGCGGCCTGCCATTGCTGGTGCTGCAGCGACAGGTAAAGGGCTTGGCCGAGGTCATCCACGGTGCGTTCCACGCGCAGGGTCTGGCCGTCGATGGTGATGGTCGGCCGCTCCGACTCGGCCTGCCGCAGGCGCTGCTGGTCCTGCTGCTGGTGGCGCAGTTCGCTGCCCTGCTCAAGCACGCGGCGAAGATCATCCTGCTGGGCGCGCACATCGGCAGCGGCCAGCAACAGGACGGCGAGAAGGAAGGGAGTGCGCATGGTCGATCCGTGGTGGTGCATGCAGCGGGCCGAAGCAGGGACTGGCGGATCGCGGCTTGTCCCTGCCCTGCCCCGTCAGGGGCGTGGCGATCAGTTCTTGCTGCCGCCGAAGGCGGTGTCGTACTGGCTGTTGCCGGCGAAGGTGGCGATACCGGCCAGGGTGGCGGCGTTGGCGCCGAAGAACTGGCCCTGGGTGGTACCGGCAACCGTACCGTTGGCGGTGGCCGAACCGGCGAACGACGCGTTGGCGCTGTTGATCGAGGCGTTGACGTTGACCGACAGGCCACCACCGGTCAGGCCGCCCTGCAGCGTGCCGCTGCCGAAGTTGGCGCGGAAGGTGCCCGACAGCAGGTTGCTGCCGTTGAACTTGTTCAGGCCCGCCACGCTGTAGGTGGCCACACCGGCCGGCAGCGTGGTGCCGGTACGGTCACCGACGAAGTACACCTGGCGGTTGTTGAAGCCACCGGCGGCGCCATCCTTGGACCATTCGCCGAACCAGACATCGCCGCTGCCAACCTTGACGAAGTTGAAGTGGCCCATGCCGGCATGGCTGCCCGGTGCGCCGGTGATCGGCATGGCCAGCGTGCGCACGGCGGTGCCATTGACGGTGGTGGTGCCCGAGTACAGGCTCAGGCCCTGGAAATCGACCGGCTTGGCGTTGGAGACGGTGCCGACGCCGATACCGGCCTTGCCTGCCTGGTGCGGGCCACCGTTGACCTGCGATTCGCCAACGGCGACGTACAGCTCGGCGTCGGTCACCGGGCTGGCCGCACCGACGATGTCAGCGGCATGCGCGGCACCGGCCAGGGCGAAGGTGGCAGCAACGGCGAGAACCGAACGGGAGATCATCTTCATGGTATTGCTCCTTGGGTTGTGGGAACTACGGGTGAAACACTTGAACGCGGGAGGTCAGAAGCGCGCGGTGATGCCGAGCTTGAGGGTGCGGCCCGGCGCCGGCAGCGTGGAGCGCGTGGCCGGGTCGACGTAGTAGCGGTTTCCGAGGTTGCTGCCGACCAGCTCGACGGTGGCGTGCTCGTTGAAACGCCAGCGCGCGTATGCATCGACGGTGGTGATGTTGCCCCAGGTGAACGGCACGTTCTGCCAGAGCAGGCTGCTGCCACCGGCCAGCAACCGGTCGCGGTAGGCCTGTAGATCGGGGTTTTCGTGGCGCTGGTAGTGCACGATGCGGCTGCCCAGTTCCAACCGTTCATCGAACAGGCGCGTACCGAGCGACAGGTTCACCGACAACTTCGGAATCGCCTGGGTCAGCAGGTAGCCACTGACGAAACCGTCCTGCACGCAGTTCGGCACCAGGCCACGGTTGGCATCCAGCAGCACGGCCGTGCTTTCGTCGCACACCTCGTTTTCCAGCGTGCGCGAAATACCCAGGTCGGTGAAGAAGCGCCGGTTGTCGAAGCGTCCCTGCAGCTCGATGCCGCGGATGGTCTGCTTGTCGATGTTGTCGAACAGGAAGTAGGCGTCGCGCTCGATCACGTTGCGGGTCTTGTGCACGTAATAGGCCAGCTTGACGTCGGCATCGGCGGTGTTTCCGAACAGGCCCGACAGGTTGTGTACGTAGCCCAGCTCGTAGTTGTAGGCATGCTCGGGCTTGAGCGTGTACAGCGGGTTGAGGCTGCTGGAGAACGCGATGGTGCTTTCGAACATGCTGGGGAAGCGCACTGCCTCGCTGTAGCGCAGGTAGACGCGCGCGGACTTGGACAGGTTCACCGTGGCCGAGAAAGTGGGCAACCACGCATGATCGCGGTGGCGGTCATTGCGCCCGTCCACCGGCCGCGACTGCATGGTGTTGCCGATAGTGCAGACCAGGTCGCTGCCGGGGTAGATCGGCAGCACGCCGGGTATGGCCGCCACCTTGCCGTTGAGGCAGGGGTTGGTCGCACGGGCATAGTTGCCGTTGGCATCGGGCAACCACGGAAGCCGATGTTCCACCGCCTGCGGCGTCTCGTAGTACGCCAGCAGGCCACGCAGTGCATCGTCGATCACCGAACCCATGCCGATGCTCTCCCAGAACTCGCGTTCGGCCTCCAGTGCATCGATCTCCGCCTGCAGGCTGGCCGGCCGCTCGGGCAGCTCATTGGTCCGGTAGGTGGCCTCCTTGCTGCCCACGCCCTTGGTCAGCAGCTCCGGGTGGGCCTGCAGGAAGTCGTCGAACGCCCAGTAACGGCTGTAGCGCACGCCGACGTTGAGGGTCAGGAAATCGACCGGACGCCATTCGAGGTTGAGATAGCCTTCGCCCTCCTGGCGCCGGCCGGCACGCGGAAACATGCGCCAGCCATCGGTGGTGCCGAAGTACGGGTCGAGCGAACCCAGCTTCTCGTACTGCCAGTTGCCGCCCACGGTCAGGTCCAGCGTGGAATGCAGCGCGAAGCGGTTGCTCAGGGTCAGGCCGGTACGATCATTGCGCGCATTGGCCAGTGCGGTGTTGCGCAGGATCGGGCTGACCCCGGGATTCCACGCCGGATTACCCGGTGCGAAATTGGGAAAGCCACCGGCGGTGTAGGTGTCGCTTTCCGTTTCCGTGCGCCACAGGTTGGCGTACAGGTCCAGCCAACGACTGCCGGCCGGCTGGAAGCGGTACTCCAGGTTCCAGGCGTCCGAATCGACGCGGCTGAGCGGCCACTGGATGCGCCCGTAGTCCGGCGCGGAGAGGATCCGCGACGGCATGATCTCGCCGTAGTGCGACAGCGTGCGCCGCCAGGTGGCCTTCAACTGCTGTTCGTCGTTGATCTGCCAGGTTCCCTTCACCAGCCACGATTCCTGCTCGCTGGAGGTGTTGGGCACTTCATCGCCCGGCTTGAAGTAGCGCGCCAGCGTGGTGATGTAGTCGATGCCCTGGTATTCGTACTTCTCGCGCGGGTCCTGGTCGTAGTAGCCGCTGCCCTTGCTGCCGGAGAAGTAGTTGCCACGCTTGCGCCAGGCGTAGGCGGCCATCAGGTCGACATTGTCGCCACGCGCGCCCAGCGCCAGGCGCCAGGCCTGGTCTTCGCCATCGAAGGGGTTGTTGCCGCTGCGCGACTTCACCGGCACCACCAGGGTGCGGTCGTCGTAGGGGGAAGCCGGCGAGCCCTGCGGGAAGCCGGGCACCGTGCGGTAGTCCTCGCCGGTATGCAATCGCGGCAGGCGCGGTGCCACCGCATTGCTGCTGCCTTCGATCTTCAGCTCCCCGCCGAAGCGCTCGCCGGCCGCGACGATGTCATCGACGTCGATGGTCTTGATCACCAGCGCGCCACCGATCCCGCTGTGCACATCGCGCACCAGCCCTGGCCCCTTGATGACCTGGATGCCACCAATCAGGTTGGGATCGATGTAGTTGCGGTTGCTGACGCCGTTGTAGCCGCGCCAGACGGTCAACGCCTGTTCGCCCCCGTCGATGCTGACCGGCACCCGCCCCGGCCCCTGGATGCCGCGGATGTTGATGTCCAGTGCGCCACTGTTGCGCGCATCGCCACTGAACACGCCGACCAGATCCTTGACCACGTCGGCCGGGTTGGAGCCGCGATAGCGTTCCACCCGGTCGCGCCCCGAATACGCCGTGGTCAGGTCCAGCGCGAACACATCATCGTAGCCGCGCCGATCGCGGGCCTCACCCCCTTCCGACTGCAGGCGACCGGCCACGTCCAGTGTCTCGGTCACCCGCACCCCCTCCCCTTCACCTGCCTCTGCTGCGGCACGCAGGCTCCAAGTGCCGTCCATGCCGCGTTGCGCGCGCACCCCGCTGCCGCGCAGCAGCTGCTGCAGGGCCTGCATCTGGCTGTACTCGCCCTGCACCGCACTGGAACGACGGCCTTCCACCAGGTCACTGCGGAACACCACCTGGGCATCGGCCTGGCGGCCGAACGCACGCACGGCATCGGCCAGCGGCTGCTCGGGAATGGCGTACTGGCGCAGCGGCGCGACGACCGCCGGTTGCGCCTGCGCGGTCGGCACCCCGGCCAACGGCAGCAGTACGGTGGAGATGGCCAGGGCCAGGACGGTGGCGCGACGGTGACAGGCGGATGCCGTGGACGGCATGGACAGGAACTCCTCAAGCGGGGCGGAACCGCCGGCACATCCGGTGCCGGTGGCATGTCTGGCTTGAGGAGAAACGGTGTTTCGCTCTGGCTATACCTCTATAGACAGCCGCATGCGGCGACTGCCCACGGTTTTTTCATGTTTTTTTCATGCGGCCGATCCCGCGCCGCAGCGACCGGGCCTCACCAGACCACCAGCGCCCCGCCGGGCAGGCGCTGCACGCGCAACCCGGCCTGTGCAGCCACCGCATCGATGCCCGTTTCCGGCTGCTGCAGGTGGAACAGGCCGCTGACCCGCACGCGCGCACTCTGGCCGCCCAGCACCCAGACCGGTGCACGGCGGTAGCGCGCCAGATCGGCAATGGCCTGTGCGGCCGGCAGATCGTCGATCGCCACTTCACCGCGCCGCCACGGCGCTACGCCATCCGGCCCTACCTGCTGCAGCGGTTGCAGCCAGCGCCCGTCACGGAACGCGCGCGCCTGGCCGGCCCGCAGGCGCTGCACGCTGCCATCGCCCGGGCGCACATCGACCACGCCTTCGCTGACCTGGGTGGTGACCGTGCTGTCCTGCATCGACACGCTGAACGCGGTGCCGATGTCATGCACCTTGCCACCCGCCGCCTCGACCTGGAACGGGCGGGCCTCGTGTGCCACCTGGAACCAAGCCTGGCCGCGCAGCAGGCGCAGGTGCCGTTGCTGGCCATTGAACTCGATCGCCAGCGCGGTACCGGCATCCAGCACGGCGGTGCTGCCATCTTCCAGCTGCACCACGCGCGGCGCATCGCTGCTGCGCAGGTCGCTGTGTGCCAGCAGCACTGCCTGTGGTACGGCGGCGACCATCAGCACCACGGCAGCGGCCGAGGCCAGCAGCCACGGCAGGTGGCGGCGCGGCACCAGCGGCCGCAGCCCCTGGCGATCGGCAGTCAGCCCGGGCAGCGCCGCCAGCACCTCGGGCCCGGCGGCATCCAACCCTTGCCAGAAGGCCTGCTGCTGGCGCCAGGCCAGCGCATGGCGGGGATCGGCCCGCAGCCAGCGCTGCAGGGTTCGTTGCTGGCGTTCGGGCAGCGGGCCTGCACTGCACCGGATCACCCAGCGCAACGCCTGCCTGGCCTGACGCGGCGAGGGTTCGGACGTGGTCATGGTTGTGGCCTGCCGCACCGCGAACGGGTGCGCTTTCCTGTTGTGACAACGGCGGGCGCGATCTGCCCACGGCAATCGCCGTTCATCGCCGTGCTCCCTGCTGATGCTGCTGGATCAGCAGCGCCGCACGCAGGACGTGCTTGCCGACCAGGCTCTTGGAAATTCCCAGGCGCGTGGCGATCTCGCGCTCGCTCAAGCCCAGGTAGCGGTTGAGCACGAAGCACTCGCGCACCTGCCCGGGCAGCGCAAGGATGGTCTGGGTGATCTCACGCAGCTGTGCCTGGTCCAGCGCCTGCGCCTCGCCATCGAGGCCGGCCGCGGACATGTCGGCGGCGTACTCGGCCATCGCGCGCCGCTCGCGGGCGTCGGCCTGGCTGCGGTTGAGCGCGTGGTGGTAGGCCATCCGGTACAGATAGCCACGCGGCTCCAGGATGGGCGGATCGCCGGGCACGCTGCTGGCCTTCAGGTACAGGTTCTGCAGGGTGTCCTCGGTACTGGCCGGGTCGAGGTAGCGCGCGATGAAGCGAGACAACGCACGGCGCTCGCGGATCAACAGCTCGACCAGCGCCAGGGCATTGGGAGACATAGGTGCCAAGGCCGGACCGGGGAATGATGGGCGTGATGGCGACGGTCCGGAGGTGAATTGTGGGCTGCATGGCCGCAGGCGGCAAGTTCCTGCATCCACGCGTGGCGTGGATCTACGACCTCGCGTGGCGGGAGAGCCGAGCGTGGGCTCGGCTCTCCATTCCGCTCAGCGCCGTGAGTGCAGCACGGTGCGCTGGCGCATGGCGTTGAATTCCTGCTCCACCTGCTGGATGTCCTCGGCCTGGAACCCGGCCGCATCCAGCAGCTGGTCGGCGGCGGCCGCCGCCAGCGGATCATCATCGCGCTGGCGCCAGCAGCGCGCCGGCAGGAAATAGCCCACTTCGCTACGCCCGCGCATGATCACCACCGGCCGCCCGGCATACAGCAGGAACTCCGCCAGATGCTGGCGCAGCCCTTCCACCGATACGTAGGCCGGCCCGATGCCCAGCACCTGGCTGGACGGTTCGGGACTTTCAAACAGTTTGCGACGGCTCATCCACTCCTCCTTTGGTGCAACGCGTGGTCTCCTTTCCTTAGACGGGTGCATCGCTGCGCCCCCGCCACGCCGCGCGTGATCCGCATCACGTGATTCGACTAGAAGCCGGTATTGAACTCCAGCTGGAACACGTCGATCGACAACGGCGCACCGGAAACCTCCTTGGCCGCCATCCACTTGCCGCTGATCCAGCTGCGTGCATCCAGTGCATAAGCACCGCCCACGTAGTAGCCGCGGGCGTTGGTGCCACCCAGGTGGAAGTTCGGATCGTTGTAGGCATCGGGCAGCGCATCGGCTTCGATGCGCTTGTAGCCCAGCAGCGCCTGCCACTGGCCCTTCTCCTTCAGCTCGGTGGCACCGAAGGTGGCCTGCACCATCCACGCGGTGTCGCCACTGCGGAAGGTATCGATGCTGGCAGCGCCACCGGCACCATAGTTGTTGACGATGCCGTTGTTGGCGCGGCGGAACATCGCCTGCTTGTCGTAGGCCAGGTTGCGGATGTAGTCGCCATCCAGGCGCAGGCCGATGCCCTGGGCCAGCTGCGTATCCCAGCGCAGGTTGAGCGTGGCCAGGCGGAATGCCGAGGCCAGGCCAACGTACTGCGGCGTGGGCGTGTTGGCCGGGTCCAGAGGGTTGCGCGCAATGTCGCGGATCAGCATCAGCGTGTTGCCCTTCTGCATGAAGGCCGGGCGCGACCAGTCGGTGTCGCAGCCGACCGCACCCGAATACAGCGCGCAGGGTGAGGACAGGCGGCCGCTGATGTTCTTGAAGTCGTAGTAGCCCAGTGCGGCGCGCAGCGCATTGTCATCGTTGAAGCGCCAGTTCACGCCCACCTGCGCGCCGGACAGCCACTTGTTCTCGTTCGGCGTTTTCACCGAGCTCTGGCTGGGCGAATTGTCGGACGTGTACTCCAACGGCACCACGGCCAGGTTGCCGAACAGGTCGAGGTCGCCGCCGTCGAAGTCGTACTTCAGGTTGGCGGCCAGGCCGTCGAAATTCAGGTCATTGGAGAACAGCGTATCGCTGGTCCAGAACGGATTGCCGAAGCGGCCGCCGCGCACCGTCACCCAGTCGGCCGGGCTGTAGGCAAGCCAAGCCTGGTCCAGCCACACATCCTTCTTGCTCAGGCCACCGCCCAGCTGCTCGGTGGTCGACACCGGGCCATTGCTGCTGCCGCTGGCCAGGCGCACGCCGGCGGTGGTGTGCTGGCCGATGGTCGCTTCGATGCCCAAGCGGGCACGGATGCGCCACAGGTTGCGGCGGTCCTGGCGGGTGTTGAGCAGCGGCGGCAGCTGCAGATTGGTATTGGTATTGGTGTCGAAGCCGTTGCCGGAATTGATCGACGCCCAGTTGCTGACGATGTCACTGTTGCGTTCGGAGTAGAAGCGCGACTCACTGCGCACGCGCATGTCACCGCTGACCTTGATGCGCTTGGTCCATTCGGCCACTTCGTTGGGGGCCGCCCAGCCTTCCGACTTCGCCTGCGCCATCACGTCCTGGCGCACTTCATCGCGGATGCCATCGCGCACGCTCTGTGGCACGTAGGGCACCCGCACGTCGCCGGCCTCCAGGGCCACGCCACCGCTGGCGGCCGCGCTGCCGCTGGCTGCGATGCGTTGTGCGGCGGCCGCTTCGGCCTCGGCCTGCACCAGCAGCGCCTGGCCGTCTTCAGGTTTCAGCGCGCCGCTGGCGATCAGGCCCTTGATCAGCTTGACCATGGTGGTTTCGGCGGCCATCGCACCGGCCGGGGCAGCCAGGCTGAGCAGCACGGCGCAGCACAGCAGCGCCCGTCGGGCCGGCCGCGGGCGGCGGGAGTCGGTTCGTGCGCGGTCGTGGTCGTTCATCGCGGTTCTCATCCAAAGAAGGGAAATCAAGGAAGTCGGGAATCAGGCGCCGGGACGGCGGCCCTGGATCAGCACGCGTGCGGGGAAATCGAGCGACGGCGGTGGCGCCTGCTCGACCTTGCCGATCCGGCGCAACGCATCGAGCACGGCCGCATCGGCCTCCTCGTTGCCACTGCCACGCACCAGCTCGACCTTTTCCAGGCGGCCATCGGCGGCCAGCCACACATTCACCTGCAGCTGGAACGCCAGGCGCTTGACCTTGTCGTCGCGCGCGATCGCCTGCTGCATCAGGTAGCCGAGGTAGCGGCCGTAGGTCGCGTTGCCGGCACCGCCACGGCCGACACCCGAGGCGCCACCGCCACTACCGGACTGGATACCGAAGTTGTCACCGCCGGCCTGCGCGTCGGCATTCATGGTTACCGGGTCGGCGTTGTCCGGGGTCGGCGTCGGCTCTTCGGCCGGCGTCGGCTGATCCAGCGGCTCCGGCTCGGGCATCGTCTCTTCCGGCGGCGTCTCCGGTTCCGGTGGCTTTTCCGGCGGTGGTGGCGGCGGCGGTGGTGGTGGCGGCAACGCCAGCATCGGCGGCTGCACCACCGGCCGGCGGGTGCTGGCGGTGTCCTTGAACAGCAGCCACCACACCGCGATGCCGAGCACCAACAGCGCGGCCAGCACCAGCGCCACGGTCACCAGCAACTGGCGACCACGCATGCCGGGCTCTGGCCGAGGGGGTTGATGGGCCGTCATGCCTCAGCCCTGTGCCTTGCCGGTGACCAGCCCGACCTGGGCCAGCTCCAGCCGCCGCAGCAGGTCCAGCACCTCGACCACGCGCGCGTACTGCACCTGCGCATCGCCGCGCACGATCACCGGGAAGTCCGGCGTAGTCGCGCGCTCGGTGCGCAGGCGGTCTTCCAGCTCCGCCATCGTTACCGGGTACGCATCCAGGAACACCTGGCCGCTGGGGTCGATGGTGATTGCCTTGGTCTTCGGCTTCTCCAGCGCCACGCTGTTGCTTGCCTTCGGCAGGTTGACCTCGATGCCGGGAATGGAGGCGTTGCTGGTCAGGATGAAGATCACCAGCACCACCAGCAGCACATCGACGAAGGGCGTCACGTTGATGCCCTTCTCACGCTTCTTGACGCCGAACTTCGCCTTCTGGCCCATGGCGCGCCCCTCAGCCCTGGACCGCGGCCGGGCCGCGCCCGTCCTGCTCTTCAGCCAGGCGCGCGGCGAACTCGTCGATGAACACCGCCATGTCCGCACCGATCGCTTCGGCACGCGCACCCAGGTAGTTGTAGCCAAACAGGGCCGGGATCGCGACGCCGAGGCCGGCTGCGGTACACAGCAAGGCCGCGGCCATGCCCGGCGCCACCGAGTTGATGTCCACGGCACCGGCCATCGCCGCCACCACGAACACCAGCATGATGCCGATCACGGTGCCGAACAGGCCCACATACGGTGCGCCCTCAATGGTGGTCGACAGCCAGTTCATGCGCCGCGCCATGCCTTCCTGCTCGCGCACCATCACCGCATCCATCGAGGCGCGGATGGCGGCGATGGTGGCACCACTGAGGTAGCCGCTGTTGCCATCACGCTGGTGGCGCTGCTGCATTTCGTCGATGGCCACCTGGTAGATGCGCCACAGCGAACCGTCGTGCATGGCGGTCGGTGCCTTGCCCTGGCGGTCCATGTCGGACAGGGTGCGCAGCGGCACGCCGGACAGCTTGCCGAAGCTCTCGGTGAACACCGCATTGGCCTTGCTGGTGCGGCCGAAGTGGCGGCTCTTGGCGATCATGATCGCCCACGACAGCAGCATCATCAGGCCAAGGATGGCCACCACCACCCAGGCGTCGAACGGCATCGCCTTGAGGATGAAGGCGAAGTGGCTCTGGCCGGCCGACTGTTCGTCGGCACCGTAGCTGATCAAGCGCGAATCAGCGCCCTGTGCGGTGGCGTCGGCCAGCAGCAGGGCGGCCGGGCGTGCGACCCGCGAGATGCGCAGCTCATCCAGCGCACCTTCGAAGTTGGCCAAGGGCTGTGCCGCACCCGGAGCGTCGGCACCCACCACCGGTGCGGTGCTCAATGCCGGCAGCTCGCCGCTCAGCTGGGCGACTACGCGGCCGTTGAGGTACAGCTGCAGTGCGTCCTTCTCGGCGGTCAGTGCAACGTGCGCCCACTGCCCTTCCGGGATCGGCTGCGCCGGCGCGCTGCGCTGGCCATTGAGCTGCACGAACGGCACGCGGTTCTCGATGCCCAGCACTAGTTCGGCGGCGCCGTCGCGACGGGCGTAGATGGCCTGCGCGGCGGTGTTGCTGCCCGGCTTGATCCAGGCCGAGACGGTCAGTGGTGCGCCCGCTTCCTGCGCCAGCGACGCGCTGGCCGGCAGCGGCAGCGGGCTGGCGCCGAGCTGCACGCCACGGCCGATCACCGAGCCTTCGGCGGGCGGCACCACGGCACCGGCATTGTTGCCATAGGCGGTGGTATCGCGGGCCGGGGCATTGGCCTCGGCGAAGTGGTAGACCAGCGTGTAGTCCGGATCGAACACCTGTTGGCCGTTGCCGCTGGCCGGGGCCTTTTCGTTCCCGTAGTACATCCAGATCGTCTGCGGCGCGGCGGCGCTGACCGCCGGCACGTCCACCCAGACCAGCGCCAGGCCCAGCTTGGGGTCGAACTGTTCGATCTGATGGGCGAGCACGGCGCGGCCGTCGCCCGAGACGAAGCGCAGGTCGTTGCCCGCATCCTGGGTGCCATCGAAACCGAAATTGCCGGTGTGCAGGCGCAGCAGCAGCGGCGTACGGCCCGGGTCACCGGCCAGGCCAGCGCCCTGCGGGCCGGCGTCGACGGTGATCGGCTTGCGGTACTTCCATTCGGCCTGCCACCAATTGGCATCGGCCGCAGCGGCGGGCAACGCAACCAGCGCGGCCAGCAGCAACAACACTCGGGAAAGCAAACGGTCCATGCGAAGGGTCTCCGGAGAACGCATGTTCAAGGAAAGGGTCAGTAACTGGTGCTGATGTTGAAATGCAGGCGCGGGTCGTCCTTGCGCGTGACCGGGCCATCGGCGTAGGGCCAGGCGTAGTCCAGGCGCAGTTGCAGGTGTTCGCCCAGGCGCAGCTGCGCGCCGAGGCCGACCGAGGCCAGGTTGTACTTGTCACGCTGATCGGGCAGCGGCTGGCGCAGGCGCAGGTAAGCCGCGTCGGCAAAGCTGTAGACGCGCAGGTCGGTGCCGCTCCACAGCGACCACGCTGGGGTGCGCCATTCCAGGCTGGCCAGGCCGCCGTAATCGCCGATGGCCTCGGCCGAGAGATAGCCGCGCACGGTGTACATGCCACCGGCCGCGAACTGCTCGGCCGACACCAGCGGCGCATCGGTCACCTGCAACGAGCCGCGCGCATACCACTGCCAGTCGCTGCCGAAGGTGTGGGTGTTGGCCACGTCGGCCTTGAACGCGACGAAACTCGGATCGGCCCAGTAGCGCTTCTGGCCGAACGCGATGGCGTCACTGCCGTAGCCGAACAGGCGGCGGGTGCCGGCCACCAGCTGGGTGTTGATGCTCAACTGGTCCTGCTCGCCCTGGCGCACCCCGACGAAGGCCAGCGTGATCGGCGCATATTTCAGCGGCGTCTTCAGGCTCCCCGTGACCATCTGGGTGTCTTCCTCGGTGTCCTTGAAGTCCACGCCGAGGCTGAGCTGGCGCCACCACTGGCTGCTGCCCGGCAGCCGGTAGTTGAGCTTGATGCCGATCGAATGCCCGTTGCCGATCACGTTGGTGCCGGAGCCGGCACCCACCTGGCCGCCGGCATTGAGCACGCGACTGTCGGACTTGTAGCCGGAGGCTTCCAGGCTCCAGGGCGTGCCCTCGAACGGCGCCATGTACGAGGCCGAGAACACCTTGGCCTGCTGGGTGTCCTCCGGCGCCAGGTACACGCCGATGTTGGCGCTGTGCCCGCGCTTCCACAGGTTGTCGTAGGCCAGCGACGCACTCAGGCGCAGCTTCTCGGTGTCGGCGCTGTGGTCGTTGTTGAGCGCCGCGCTGGCACGCCATGGCGACTTCTCTTCAACCTGCAGGTCCACATCCATCGTGCCCGGCACCTGGCCTTCGCGCACCAGTGGCATCACCTGGCGGCGCCCGCCTTCATTCAGCGCGGTCAGTTCCTTCTGCGCCTGGTCGAAGTCCGGCACCCGGCCCTCGGCCAGCGACGGTACGCGTTCGCGGATGCGTTCGGGCGATTCGTGTTTCGTGCCGACAACGCGCAGCTGGCCGATCGGGGTCTGCTGCACTTTCAGCAGCACCACGCCGCCGCTGACCTGCTGCTCGGGCAGCTCGACATAGACCGATTGATAGCCCGCCTGCTGGTACAGCGCGTGCACCGCATCGCGCGCTTTCTCGACATCGGCCAGGGTTTTTCCCGGGCCAAGGAACGGCTCGACCGCGCGTTCGATCTGTCGTGGATCGAGCACGGTATTGCCGCGCACGATGTACTCGTTGATGTTCACGCTGGGCGCGTTCGCCGCGTCCTGCGCGAACAGCGGCAGCGGCAGTGCAACCAGCGCCAGCACCAGCGGATGCAGGCGCAGCGGAAGGCGGACGGCTCGGTCTGGAACGGGAGTCATCGAAGGCATCGCGTCGTATCGAAGGGAATGGCCATGGAGCGGCGCGTGGGTCTACCAACAGGACGTGTACGTCGCGTCAAAGCCGCCAACAGTTTTGTGACAGCACTGTCATCTTTTGACAGCGACCGAACAGGCGCGGGCGGAAGCTGACCTCGCCACCCGTCTTCATTGCAGAACGGCATTTGCCGCAGGAGATTCACCATGCGTGCGTCATTGAAGGCGGCCGTCCACCCTGCCCTTGCCTTTGCATTGCTGCTGGCTCTGCCATCGGTTCGCGCCGAGGAAGCGAAGAAGCAGGCAGATGCCGCGCCGTGCATCGAGGTGCAGGTCAACGGCGAGCGCATACCGGCCTGGGATTGCCTGCAGCGCAAACTGGCGCCGACGTCGAAAGCGGCGAAGTCCGCCGCGCTGCCCGAAGCCGAACGGCTGATGCGGCAACCGGGCAACCAGCGGATGCAATACAACCTGGAAGGCACGCGGCAGCGAATGGGCGATGCCTTTGGTCGCTCGGTGGTACCGCAACGGCCAGCGCGCTGAGCCCGCGCCTCTGTAGCGCCGAGCACGGGTTCGGCGTTACTGCGCGCCGCCCTGCCCGACAGCGGGCGCGATGCCGTCGGTCGGCATCGGCGGCAGTTCCGGTACCGGCAGCTGCCGGGACTGGCCCGCCTGCTGCAGTTCCACCGCACGGGCACTGATGGTGGCCAGCACCGTGGACGGGCCCAGCCGTTGCCCAGGGGCATAGGCCTCGGGCGGCCGCCCATCCACCGAGAGCAACGCGAGCGGCGCGCGCTCCCCGGCCAACACCCCCAGCACGACCACCTCGGTCTGCACCGCGCCAGGCGACATCAGCCGCACCAACGGCGCGCTGGCCGCCGCGTCGAACGTTGGCCGCAGCGGTTGTTCCACACTGGCCTTGGGCGTGACCCGTGGCGGCGCCGACGCCGCCAGGCCCACGCCCCAGTACGCCACCACGGCCAGCAACAGCGTCGCCGCCAGCAGCGTCAACATCCGATTGCGATCCCAGCGCCTGCCATCCATGTTCCGCACCATCGCCACGTTCGTGTCCACCCACGCTAGCAGCCGCCGCTGACGCTTTTGTTTCATCATGGCGGCCTAGGCTGGCAGGCATCGGCAAGGACAGGAGGCGATGTCGATGCAGCGCATTCCGCGTGGCTTCACCCTGCTGGAACTGATGGTGGTGCTGGTCATCATCGGCATCTGCACGGCCGGTATTGGCCTGGGCCTGGGCAGCCTGCTCGACCCGGGCCGGCAACTGCGGCAGGAAGCCGAGCGGCTGGCGCAGCGCCTGCAGGTGGCACGCGACGAAGCCCGCATCGATGGCCGAACGCTGCGCTGGCAGGCCGACGCCAGCGGCTATCGCTTCAGCCGCCGCGATGACAACCGATGGCTGGAGGTGCAGCGCGACGACCTGCTGCGGCCGCAGCGCTGGCAGGTGCCCGGCATCGTGGTACAGCCGGCCACCGCCATCGAGCTGAGTCCCGAGTGGATCGGCGTCCCGTGGGAGCTGGCGCTGTCGCTGGAGGGCCGCCGCGTGCGTCTTCGTGATGATGGCAGCGGACAATTGCAGGTCGTGCAGTGAAGCAGAGCGCGCGCGGGTTCACCTTGATCGAAGTACTGATCGCGTTGGCGATCGTATCGATCGCCCTGGCCGCGGTGATGCGCTCGGTGGCGGTGGCCACCGACGATCAATCACGCCTGCGTGATCGCCGGCTGGCACTGATGTGCGCACAGGACCGCTGGCAGGAGCTGCGCCTGGCAGGACAGGCGCCACAGGATGCGCGGCAGCGCTGCGTGCAGGGGCGCGGCAGTTTCCTGGTGATCCAGCACCTGGGCACCGGCAACGATGGCCAGCCGCTGCTGGAGATGAGCGTGGTGGCCGAGGATGCGCCACGCCAGGCGCTGGCACGTATGCAGCTGCCGTGGACGGCCGCTCCGTGACACGGGTGGCGCGCGGCTTCACCCTTATCGAGGTGATGATCGCAATCACCATCATGGGCGTACTGGCACTGATCTGCTGGCGAGCGATCGAAAGCGTGGCCAGCAGCGACCAGCGCCTGCGCCAGGCCGATGCCGAGACCACCGCCGCACTGCGCGTGCTGCAGCAGTTCCAGCGCGATATCGAAATGCGTGCCGACGACGCGCTGATGAATGGCGCAGTGCGGCCTGCGGATCGTCCGCAGCGATTGCTGCCACCCTCGCTGGTGAGTGAACGGCACCCCGATGGCAGCTTCGCGCTGGAAATCACCCGCAGTGTCGGCAGCGATGGGCTGCGCTGGCAGCGGGTGCGCTGGTGGCGGCAGGGCAACACGCTGTGGCGCGCCAGTGGCGCAGCGACCGACCGCTATCCCCTGCCGGCACCGGAGCTGTCGAAGGGCATCGCGGTGGTGCGTGATGTGCAGCGCTTCGAGGTACGCGCCTGGCAGCCCGGTGCGGGCTGGGCGACGTTGCCGAGCGACGGCGAAGTGCTGCCGGCCACCGGGTTGGAGCTGCGCTTGGGACTGCGCGATGGGCGTGGAGCGTTGAGTTACCGGCGGGTGCTGGCGCTTTAGGGCGCCTTGGGAGGAAAGTCATCCACGCATGGCGTGGATCTACAGCCGCACGGGTGGGTGCCAGCATCCACGCATGGCGTGGATCTACCGTAGGTGCCGGCCATGCCATGGTGGGGGCCGACCGTTGGTCGGCATTGTTGCCGGCCACGTCATCCACGCATTGCGTGGATCTACCGCTCCTGCCGCCGGGCGCATTCCCGCACCCGGCGGCACCGTGTCGGTGGTCCTCACCGCTGATGGCCGCTCCCTGCCCTCCGTGCCGTCCTGGCTGGGGCTGCTACCGTTCCGTGGCAGCTGGCCCGATGCTGTCCGTTCTTCCTGGTCAGTGCCATCCACGCATGGCGTGGATCTACACCGACCAAGGTGGGTGCCGACCGTTGGCGGCACGATTGCAGGAGCCCTATCGGCGCTGCGTGCCCTCGTCGCGGCTGGCCTGCGGGAACTGGAAGGCGCTGTTGGCGTCGTAGCCGCTGTTGGCGGTGTTGCCGCGCGCCGGCGGAGCGATGCTGCTGGTGCCACTGCCGAAACCGAGGATCTGCACGCTGATCACCGAGGGCTGGTTGCGCCGCGCGTCGTCCTGGCTCTTGCGCATCACATCCTGTGCCGCCTGGCTGGCGCTGTTCGCCGCCGCACTGGCCGAAGCCAGCGCATTGACGTTCACCGTGGCCAGCACCGGCAGGCCCTTGCTCTCACCCTGCACCTGGATGTTGGCCGCGTTGAGCACCTGCAACGCGGCCAGGTTGATGTTGCCCGAGACGCGGATACCCGCTTCGCCTGCATCGATGGTGCCCAGCGGTGCGATCAGGTCGACGTCGCCTGGCGGCACTTCCGGAATCGGATCCAGCGTAGCGAAACCGGCACCGCTGACCGGCGCGAGCGGTGACAGGCTGACGTTGCCCCAGCGGTCGTACAGGCGGCGCGGCGGCGTATACACCAGCGTCGTTCGGGAGCCACGGCCCGCATTGATATCGCCCTGCTCGGACCAGGCCAGGATGTCGCCGCCGAAGGTGGTCATGACACGCGACAGGCCCAGCAGCACGCTGTCCTGGCTGAACAGGCGGATGTCACCTTGGCCCTGGGTCACCAGGCCCGCGCTCGCCGGCGGCGCCTCGCCGACCACGCCCACCACGATCTGCCCGCCAGGTGCCATCAGCTCGATGTTGCCACCGGCCTCGGTGCGTACGCCCGTGCCGCCATACATCACGATATCGCCGGTGCGCTGGATCGTGGCTCCGGTTGCGTCCTTGTCCGGCATCAGCGTGGCGATCGCCTCGCGACCACGCAGGTAGGACCCCACGCGCGGGCCCTCCGCATCGGTGTACTCACGGCCGCCCTCGCGCAGTTCCGCGTAATAGACCTGGCGCAGGAAGATGCGCTGCTGCTCCTGCGGCAGTGCGTCGAACAGGGCCAGCGCCTGGGCGCCATCAGCGCTGATGTTGAAGCGTTCCTGCAGCCACTGCTTCAGTTCCTTGTTATAGACCTTGACCACCTTGCCCGGCTGCGACGCCAGGGTCTGTTCGGGATCGGCCAGCCGGGTCGCATCCAGGTAACGTGCACGCACAGCCCCGAAATCGATCTGCTGGTTGCCGGCGGTCATCGCGATGCTGGCGCCGGGGCGCGTGTCACCTTGCACCAGTCCGCCTCGGCTGACGATGCTTCCCTTGTCTTCCTGGCGCAGCTGGCGGCCGGCGCTGACATCGACGTTGCCGCTGCCGTATACGGTGACGTTGGCATGCACGATGTCACGCCCGGCCTGCAGCACCGTGATATCGCTGGCGCTGTTGTTCAGTGCAAGGACGGTGCTGGACAGGATGTCCTGGCCCGCACGCAGCTGCACCGGCGCAGCCACATCAAACCACTCGCGCACGGTACGGCCACCGCTCGACGCTGCATCGAGCATCCATTGCCCGCCCGTGCGCAGACCGATGATGTCGCCCGAGCCTGCGTAGAAGCGGTTCGGCGTGCCCCCGGCGGTGCGTGCCACCGCCAGCATGGGCCGGTTCGGCCCAAAGGCGAACAGCGGCATGGCATCGCCCCACATGCTTACCAGGGAATTGGTGCCATCCGGCGAGGCATTGCTGCGCAGTACGGTGCCCTTCGCATCCCGTGCGGTGAACGCCGGATCGAACGGGGATGGCAGGCGCGTGTCCGCACCGGAGCTGCTGATGAACGGCGACCGATCACCGGCGATGATCGAATCGCCTGCCAGCAACTGCAGGCTGCCCGTCGCAGAGGGGGCGGTCAGCAGCACGGTCTTCTCGCCGCCCTCGCCCAGTTTGATGTCACCGCTTGTGGCCTGCACCTGCAACCTGGAGGGATAGATCCAGTACACGAAATTGTTGCCGATCGTTTCCGGCCGCAGATTCTGCCCGGCGCCGCCAGCATGCGCTGTCAGCGGGGTCGCATCGCCGCCAAACGACACCAGATTCACTGCGGTGGCTGCCGTCCACAGCGAGAACCCGGTGGAGCCCGCCGAGTAGCCACCGCCCTCCAATGCCACCCGCGGGGCATTGAACTGCTCCACGCGACCGGCATCGGCGACGCCCCCCAGGACGACATCGCCCCGGGCCTGCAGGCTTGCCACGGCATCGCCCAGCACCAGCACCGGGCCGCCCATCGCGTTGCCACCGAATGCGCGGAATGGATCGCTGGGGCGCAGACCGCCACTGGGATCGGCGTACTGGGAAATGCCGACGGCGCTGCCACCAATACGGGAGGCCTCCAGGTTCAGGCTGCCACGCAGGTTGCTCAAGGTGCCATTGATCTCCAGGTCCTGCACGCCGCTGATGCGATCAATCGTGGTCGCCATCAGGTTCGGGTTGAGTGCGCCGCTGGCGCGCAGGCTAAGGTCGCCGCCGCCTGTCAGCACCAGTTGGCCTGCATCAACGCGCCCGGTCGAGCCTACGGCTGCGTTGATGGCGGTGGAAAAGCGGGTGCCGCCCAGGCTCTTCAGGGCGTCACCCTTGGCTTCGGTCACGCCCGCATGCCTACCCGCTTCGATGTCCAGATTGCCGCCGCCCAACGTGCCGAAGCCGGTGAAACCCACCATGCGTGGGCTGGCGTTGGACAATGTGGAGACGTTGGCATAGGTACCAAAGTTGATCCACCAGGCCACAGGCTGTTGCTCGATACCCGCAACCGCGCCTGTACCCTGCCGCCACAGCCAGTTGGCGACCGCACTGCTGGCCTGACCGGCCTGGTCTCCGGCTGCTGAGCCAGATGATGAGGTGGCGCCCCACGTCGCCCCGGTCACGTCACGGCCAGCGGCGATGCTCAGGTTGCCGCCGTGATCCGGATACCACGCGCGGTAGGCGGCAAGTGCGGCGTCATAGTCACCGCTGGACTGCTGCAGCCCGAGCAGTGCCTCGCGTCCAGACATCGGCGCGCGCTCGGACTGGAAACGGGCATCGAGGCCATTGCCCAGCGCGGTCGGCGTTCCCGCGGTATAGACGCCGTACACCGAGCGCATCGACAGATCGCGGCCGGCCATCAACTGCAGATCGCCAGTACCGGTGCGCAGCACGCTCCACAGCGGCGTGCCATGTTTCGGCTGACCCACGGTCGCCACGTCGCGCATTTCACCGGGCATCACGCAGATGCCCGAGCTGACCGAACCGCAGAGCTCCACTTCGGTCATCCCGAACATCTCGGCAATTTCCTTCACGGGCATGCCGACCAGCGACGGATCTCCCATTTCATCGGCACCTTGCGCCGTGAACAGGTAGGGCGCCACCTCGCAGCTGCTGCCCACCGCGCAGATCGACGACTCGGTCTTGCCCAGGTGCTCGGCCAGCGCCTTCACCGGCTTGCCGACCCAGCTTGCGTCGACGCCTTCGCGCTGCGCCCCTTGGGCGGTCACGCGCTGTTCGCGCACGAACGTGGACACCATGGTCGCCGCGCGCACAACGCCGTAATGGGTATCGGCCATTACCAGATCGCCGCTGCCGATCCTCCGTGCGCGCGGGTCGGCCGCCTCGGTATCGGCGCCCGCAACGGCGGTCAGATCCCACGAGGTGGTGCCCTCGGGCAACATCTGCGCCAACGCCCAGTTGCGTCCCTGTCGACCATCGCTGCCCACCGGGCGCAGGTCGATAGGTTGCCCGCCGGCCAGCTCCAGCGTGGTCATTGCCGGAATCAGTGAACCTCGCGCCAACGGGGTGCGCGTCGCCAGTCGCAGCTCCGTCGGCAAACGCGCACCGGCCGGCCAGGTCGTGGCCCTTACGGTGGCCTCGCTGCGCAGCTGGAAACCGGCGCCCAGGCGCGAACCCGCAGGCAGCTGCAGTGCCTGCGCCAGCACGCTGCCCGCGGCATGCACCTGGCCATCGGTCAGCGTAACGGCGGCCGGCAGCACATAGCCTGCCGGCAACACGAGTGTCTGGCCCAGCGTCATCTCCACCGGCAATGTGCTGCCGGCAGGCAGCACCGCATCGCGCACCGCAATCGCATAGTTCAGCACGGCACCCGCCGGGAAGCGCGTGCCAGGCTCCAACACGACGTTGTCATTGGGCACCAGGATGTCACTGCCGAACGGCGTGTTTCCGACGCCGAAACTCTGTCCGGGCACCAGCTGCCAGCCGCGATCATCCGGGCTGGCAGGTGGCGGCGCAAAGCCGTCGTTGATGCTGCCATGAATGAACAGGTCGCCGGCGGCGCGCAGGCGCAACGCGCCCGCCTCACCGAAGCCGCGTCGCGCGGGGTCCAGTCGATTGGCCTGCGGGCCGTAGCGATAGCCGGAAAGATCGATATCGCCGCTGACGGTCAGATCACCATGCGGGTTGCTGGGCGAGATCGCGCCGACGACATCCACGCCGGGACGCAGGCGCACGGTCCCCAGTGTGGCCAGCCGTGCCGACAGCCCGGCATTGCCCAGCGCGGCATTCATCCATGCACTGTTGGCCGGGTCCACCACCGTATCCAGCCACGACTGGGTAACCAGCTGGCCGCGTCGGCCGTTCACATCCGCCGTGTCAGCCAGGGGTGCGTCGTCATAGCGGCGCACGCCGGTCACGAAGATATCGCGCGCGCCGAGTACCTGCACGCCACTGCCGGTATCGACACCCACATCGTCGCTGCCCACTCGCGGCACGTTCAGCACGAACGTGCCGCGGGCGCGGCCATCGTTCTGCCCTGCCCCGGTACCGACGGCCACGCCGGTGCCGCTGCGCAGATCGATCCGCGCCGCCGAACCCAGCTGCACGCGTCCATCGCGGCTTTCCAGCTCGACGATGGCGCGGTTCGGGCTGTCGATGATCTTGCCATAGCTGTCCACACGCAGCGCCGTGCCGTGCACATCCAGGCTGCCGTCCAGCTGCAGGCCATCGCGCGCGGCCAGGCGGATGCTGCCCACTTGGTCACCACTGGCGTCGATGCGCCCGACCACCCGCAGCGCACCACCGTCGACGCTGATATCCACCTTGCGCGCTTTCACTTCGTCAACAATCAACAGGTCGCCCTGCTTGATCTGGAAGCTGCGCGCTCCAGTGACACCGTCGCGGGTAAGGCGCTGGTTGAGGCCACTGAAGTCGGTCAGTTCGCGTGCGCGCACCACCAGCTCACCGTTCTCATACGGCACCCGGCTGCCACCTGCGTCCAGCGTACCGCTGGCCTGGCCAAGCACTCGCCCCGCCAGGTCGACATGCCCGCCGGCAGCACCGAGCGCGGTTACGGTAAGGCGACCCGCGCGGTTGTTCTGCGCCGACAGGTTGATCTGCGATGCGGCGTCGCTGCGAACGTCGCCCTCCCCGGCGGTCAGCGCGACGTCACCGCCAACGCTGTAGGTATCCACATCGAACAGGCTGACCTTGCGCCCGGCCAGATCAAGGCTGGCGCTGCTGCCAAGCTGCACCGAACGGGCCGCCGTGGCCGCCAGGCGGCCCGAGGCCAGCGCGATGCGGGTATCGAGGAGGATGTCGTTGGCGTCCAGTGTCAGTTCGGCGCCCAGCGCATCGGCCGCCGTCGAGGCGCCCGCGCCATGCACGCGCAGCGAACCGCCAGCGGTCACCGCAAGCTTCGCCCCTGCGTCGGCCGTTACCAGCGGTGCCTGGATATCGAGGTTGCCGCCACTGTAGGTCCAGCCCTTGGCCGGGTCGTAGGCGCCCTGGAACTGGTGCACATTCAACGCGCCATTGCCGGCGAAGACCACCTGTTGTGCGGCACGCAGGTTCACACCGGCGAAACCGAGGACCTGGCGTCCGGCCACGACCTCCGAGGCGGGCCACGACTGTGGCGCCGGGCCGAGCCGCAACGTGTCGGCAATGATGTCCAGCTGGCCGCTGCCCAGCCGGTCCACCATCGCCGCCCCGCCGGGTTGCGCGGCATCCGAATCCGCCAACCCACTTGCCGCAAGTGCACCGGCCCAGGTGAGGTTGCCGGCGAAGATGCGCGCACGGTCGCTGCTGTTGCCATAGCCATGGATGGCCGGTGCGCCCAGCACCAGGGTGCGCAGGCTCGACTTGCCGGTCGCACTGTCGCGCGTATCAAGGTCGACACTGCCGAACACGTTGATCGACTCGGCCGCCGAGAGCTTCAGCGTCTCCAGTGCCGGAGCGCCGGTGGCGGTATTGCCGCGCAGCAAGCTGGTCAGCACCTGCTGGTTCATCAGCATGCCCGGCGGCAACGCGGCGGCCGCGGCGGCCCGCGCGATGGCATCGTCGCTGCCCAGATTGATCGCCGCCACGCTGACGCCGAGCTGGCGGGTACCGTAGCTGGCCGTGTCGCGCAGCTGCAGGCCGCCATTGGTGGCGACGTTGATGCTTCCCTCCGACACCAATCGTGCCTGGCCCGCACACTGACGGCCCGGGTCGCAGGTACCGATGTCGAAGCTGACCAGCGACGGATCGGCTCCCTCGCGCAAAGGCGCGGCCAGCAGATCGGTGCGCCCGTTGGACACCACCATCACTCCGCCTTCGGCCTGGTAGTAGAAACCGCCGTTGTCGGGCAACGGAGCGGTACCGCGACCGAGCGTATCGATACCTGCGCCTGCCTCCACGCGCACGCCCGTGCCACCGGCCACCGCGCCCAGAATCACCTCCGGCGCACGCAGGACCGCACCGTCCCGCAACACCAGGTTCTGGCCGATGCCGGCCACCTGCAGGCGCTGGTTGCTGGTCGCGCGGACCTGTGCGTTGAGCACCAGGCGCGAGGGCTGCAGCGCGTTGAGCACGTCCGCCTCGATGGTGGCGCCATTGCCGGTGGAACTGGGCGTGCGACCGGCCGCCACCACTTCCAGTTCACCCAGCCGGTTGACCAGGTTCACCTCCACCGAACCGCCGATGCCGGCGCTGCCCGCTGCCGGCGCAAACCGGGTCTGGCCCTGGAAACTGACGGCGGGCGTGCCGTCCCTGCCGGCGCCATTGCCAAACCCAAGGCGCAGCGTGCCGGCATCGACGGTCTGCCAGCCGCGCGGCGTGCCCAACCGTTGTGCCGACGCGGTCACGAATGCGTTGTAGCTGGTCTCGTTGTAGCTGGAATGCCGGCGCACGGTGTCTGCCGGGGTCAGCAGCAACGCGGTCAGCAAGGGCGAACGCAGGCCACCCAACGTCGACCCCGTATGCCCACCGACCATCCAGGAGCCTGTGCCGGTGGCCAGCGGCGCACCGACGCCGACCGCGCCAGTGCGCCCCAGCTCCACACGGAACGCGCCCTGCTGCAGTGCGAAGCTGGCTGGCAACAACGTGTAGGTGCCGGCCGGCAATCCAGGCACGCCTGCGGGAATCGTGATCTGCTGGCCAATGCCAGGGTCCAGCGAGCCGTCACTCAAGCCCAGCGGCGCTGCACTGCCGGTGTAGCCGGGCAGGATCGCATACACCGGACTGGCCGATTCGCTGAAGCCATAGCGCGGATTGGCATCGGCCAATGCATGGCGCAGGATGTCGACCGAGCCACCGCGCCCGCTGACAAAGGCAGCACCGGTCAACTCGCCGCCGCCGGAGAGATCCAGCAGCGCCCCTTCGGCCACGTTGGTACGGCTGCTGATGATGGCGACGCCCTTCGGGTCCGCGCCGGGCGCGGCACCACCTACCGGCAGTGGGGCCTGGGTGCTGCCGTCCCTGCGCCAGTCCACGCCATCAACGGTGCCGCCGAACGGCACGCTGAGCCCCGCGCCGCTGGTGGAGGTCACGCTTCCCGGCAGCAGCGCCACCGAGCCGGCACGGCGCCCGTCGGCATCGGTACCGCCCAAGGTGATGTTGCCCAACGGCGCACGGAGGATACCGCCCTGTTCGATGGTCGCCGCCACCACGGACAGGCCGCCGGACACCGACAATGGCGCGGCCGGTGCCGCCCCGCCAAGGCCATGGATGCGCACGATGCCGCCGGCATCATCCCAGCGGCTGACCGCGCTACCGGGCTGCGACACACCGGCTGCCAGCAGGCCGCTTGTACCGGCCACCGGGTACAGCTGTGCTGCGGTTACGTCCAGGCTGCGCGGCGCGATCAGCTGCGCGCCGGTACTGCCGATCGCCGCGCCACTGCCCAGGAAGCGCAGATCGCCACGGCTGTGCAGTTGCACGTCATCGAATCCCGCCAGCCAGGTGGTATTGCGCAGGTCGATCAGGTCCGCATCCACGCGGAAGCGGTGCTGGCGACCGGTATCCACCGCCACGGCAGCGGTACCGACCAGGGTATCGCCAGGCAGCCTCAGCCAGCTGCTCTGCGCCAGCCGCACGTAAGGCGCGCTCAGCGCAAGCAGGCCGCCAGCGCTGCCGCCCGGCAGCATGCCCAGCCCATCCTGTTGCAGACCCTGGAAGCGCAGGCTCTGGCCGAGGCGCAGTTCCACATCACCTTCGGCGCGCACGTTGCCGAACAGCGAAAGATTGTCGAAGCCACCGGCAGCGACCTGCGCCGCCGACAGACGCGCGTGGCCGTACTGCAGCTGCGCCGGCACGGCCTGTTCGCGATCGTCCTGGCTGAGCACGATGGCGCGCGGCGCCAACACTTCGTCATTGGCACCGCCCGCATGGATACTGCCGCCGAAGGCGATACCCAGGGTTCCGCCCTGCGCGCCGGTACCGCCGGCAGCGGCCTGCAGAGCGCCCTGCAGGTACAGTGCATTGGCCGAGCGCAGCACGATGGTGCCGCCATCGCTGGCCACGTCCTGGCGGCCGGCGCCATCGATGTCCAGCGCTGCTGAACTGCCGCTGGCCAGCAGTTTCGCGCCGCGTTCAACCACAACGAACGCATCCACCGGCCGGTCAGCCACGTTGTCCTGGCCGTCCCAGTCGAGCGTGCCTCCGATCTCGATGCTGCCACCCTTGCGCACCTGCCCGCGCAGGCGGCCCTTGGCATCGCGCGCAGTGAAGGTGTCACCGCTGACGTCGAGTACACCCTGCGCACCGATGCGGTAGGTGCGCTCGTTGCGCTGCGAATCGAACAGGCTGCTCGGTTCGCGAGTGTCATCCAGGCGGATGCGGCCACCCGCCGCTTTCAGGCTGCCATCAACCGTGATGCTGCCCGCGCCGCGCAGGGTGATCGATTGACCGGCATCCACGCTGACCAGGGCGCCGCGACCGATACGCAGATCACCACCGGCTTCGCCCTGCTGTGAACGCAGCGTCAGGCTCGCACCGTTGCGCTGGGTGAAACTGCCGGTGATCGGATCCGCGCTGGACAGGGGAGCCGACCAGACCTGCAATGCGTCATGCCGATCGCGTGCCTGCATCGCTGCTTCGGCCAGGCGCAGGCCCGGCATGCGCACGGCGACGATGGCTCCGTCCGCCACCTCCACACCTTGCTGGCCGTTGATGTCGTAGCTGGCGAAACCCTTGTTGAACAGGGTTTCCTGCAGGTTGAGCACGCCATCGGCCGGCTGCCCGCCGATCACGATGCGTCCACCATCTCCCAGCGACAGCGCGCCGCTGCCGGCACCGAGCGCGCTCATGCGTGCGTCGGCGGACAGCTGCAGGCGGCCGACCCGTCCACTGCTGTCGGCTACGCTCGCCGCCTGCAGGCTGACGTCGCCGCCCTTGCCGATCGTGAACTTGCCCTTTGCATCGACCCGACCGCCGCCGTCGACGCGCACGTCGCTGCCCGGCACCACGACATCATGGCTGTTCTGCAGCCGCAGCTTGCCGCCGTCGGTCCAGGCCATGCCAGGGCTGGATGCCGGTTCCAGCAGTGCGTTCACCCAGCGACCACTGAGATCGATGCGGGCACCCTCCGCCAGGGCCACGCGCGAACGGCCGCCCTGCAGCAACCACGCAACAGGAGCGCCCACGCGGGTCAGTTCGTTGCCCGCCTGCACCTGTCCGCCCGCGATCTGGATGTCACCGCCCAGCAGTACATCGGCGGCGGTGAGTACCAGCTGGCCACCGTCCTGCAGGCGCAGCGCACCGTCCACCGCGATGCTGCCGCCGCTGGCCAGGTCAATGCGCCCCCACTGCTGCGCGCTGAGCTGGTTGGCATCCAGCCACAGTGCATTGCGTTGTTCCGGCAGCAGCGGTGCCTGCAGGGACACGTCGGCGGTGGGCAGCCCGCCATCGACGATACGCACCTGGGTGTCAAACACCGCGTTTCTGCCGTTGCCGTCGTAACGCCCCAGCCAGAGCTGGGCATTGCGCGCTACGGCGGTCTGCGCCTGCGCGTAGCCGTCGCGCGCCGCATCGGGGGTCTTCGACTGCTGCGCACCCTGGAAGGTATCGGTCGCCACCTGCCCCTGCAGTACCGCACTGGGCGCGGACACCAGCAGCCGGCCCGCATCGCGGCCCACGGTATAGCCGTTCTCCACCCGCTGCTCGGCACCGATGAGCGGGTTGCGGAACACATCGGTAGCTCCCCAGCGCTCCTGCTTCACTTCAAAGCCCCGGTACAGCCCGTCGTAGCGCATCTCGCCCGGCGCATCATCCAGCCGGTACAGCTGACCGTCGGTGCCACGCAGCCAGCTCTGCCTGATGACACCGCTCTGCACATCCAGGCTGCCGCCGGCCAGGTTGATCTTCGAGCCAGCATGGGTGACCACTTCGCTGCCGGACAATTGCACGGTACCGCCCTGCGCGGCCCATTCGCCTATCGAATGACCCTGGTTGTCGAGATACCCCCCGACTTCCAGCAGGCCACCACCGGCATACCAGCGCTCTGCGGTGTTGCCACCGGTGCCTGCGGACACATGCTGCAGCTGGCGGCGGTCGATCCAGACCTCGCTGCTGATCAGCGTGCCGCTGTCGCGGTTGTCGGGCGAATCACGCAGTTCGTTGCCCTGCACCTTCACCTGGACGTTGTTGCTCTCCATCGCAACCCGCACGCCCACCGCACCGGACACATCGATGCGCGCGGCATTGCCGGCGTAGGTGCGGCGTGCGGCTTCCGCTACCACCTGACCGCCGGTAGCCACGGTCAGCGAACCGTCCTGGAAGTTCACGTCGCCGCCTGACACGATCTCCACGCTTGACTGGTCACGCCGGTCCTGCATGCGCGAGAGATTGTCGAATGTGCCAGTGCTGCTGGCGCCGCGCAGCAGGTCCTGCTCGGCCGAAGCCTTGACCAGCGCATCACGACGGCTGTCCAGAGCCGTGTTCTTGCCATCGTCTTCGATCAGCACGGCCGTGGTCGCGCCGCTGGCCAGGGTGACCGTACCGGCGCGATCGCTGATGGCGTTGAGCAGGTGCACCGTGCCGCGCTGGTCCAGGGTGGTGGTGGCCACGGCCACGCCGGCCTGTTCCACCGTGCGCCCGGCCAGCGTGATGTCGCCCTCGCGCACCTGGATCAGGCCGCTGTTGCGCACGTTGCCGGCACTGCTGCCGGCCGCGATGCGCGGCGCGATCTCGTTGCCGGCCGTGGTCGAGGCGGTGTTCTGCGCGGTACCCACACCACGTCGTATCACGAACGCGTCACCAGCAGCCAGCTGCGTCTGGCCCTTGCGCGTGTCAATCTGCCCTGCATTCTCCACGGTGTGGCCGGCCAGCAACACATAGCCACCGCCGCGGGTGGCCGAGGCAGGTGCCTGCGTGGTGATGCGCGCGCCCTGCTCAACCAGTACCTTGCCGAAGGCATCGGTGAGCGCAGCGGTGTTGTTGTCGGCACTGTACAGGCCGTTGTCACGGAACTGGCCATCGCTGATCCGTGTCGCTGCCGCGACCAGATTGCCCACGTTGACCTGGCTGTTGTTGCCAAACACCACGCCGTTGCGGTTGACCACGAACACGGTGCCGTTGGCCTTCAGCTGGCCG
Organism: Stenotrophomonas maltophilia; assembly: GCF_047497515.2. Lineage (GTDB taxonomy): Bacteria > Pseudomonadota > Gammaproteobacteria > Xanthomonadales > Xanthomonadaceae > Stenotrophomonas. The sequence continues at coordinate 25,332 of NZ_JAXAXL020000021.1, read as the reverse complement.
AGGATCTGGCTCGGACGCGCGCTCGGATCATTGACCCGGTTCAGCACCGCCCAGTCCGCATTCTGTTTGAAATCAAGCGTGGTGTTGCCACCGATGTTGAAGGTTTCCCAGTTCAGGATCGCGCGGTCGGCGGTCTGCTCGATGCTGACCTGCACCTTGCCATCGCTGCCCTGCGACTGGATCGCTTCGCGCGCATTCACCCAGCCACGGGTCAGCGGATTCTCATCAACCTTCAGGCCGTCCTTGCCGAGGCCATCAGCAATCACGAACCCGGCAGCGCGCTGCTGCGTACGTGCCTGCTCCTGCAAGCGCTGCTGCAGCGCAATGGCCTGCGCGGCGGTTCCAAGATTGTCGATCGACTGCTGCAGTTTCTGTCGCGCAGCATCCTGCTGCTGGGCAGGCAGCTGGAACTGGATCGGCACACCGTTGGGCATGCGTCCGCTCTGCGCGGCTGCGCCCTGCGCTGCACCACGCTCGGCAAACCAGCCTGGCGAAAATGCCTGCTGCGCCTGCGCGGGCAGCATGGGCGCGGCCCCCAGGGCGAGCGCGATGGCCCAGGCCATCGGATGGCTGCGTGGCGCAGTGTGCAGGACAGGCATGTGCGGGTGCGACATCAGGACCTCGAGCGACCGACGGACGGTCTGCGGCATAGGAGAGATTCGACCGCCCGCAGGCACGGCCGGGCGCTACCAGATAGACGGTGCCTGCGCCGGAAAAACGACAGTGCCTTCACGGGCGAAGGACACACAAAAAAAGGGCGCCGACCTCGCGGCCGGCGCCCTGTTCAGCAGAAGCGATGAATCAACGGCCGATGCCGGCGCAGGTGCTGGCGTTGCCCAGACCGGTGGCCGGGGTGGCCGAGATCAGGTTGTTGGCAACGGCTTCACGCCAGGTCTGGGTCAGCGGGATGAAACCATGCGCACGCACGGCACCATCGTTATTGCCATCGACGCCCAGGTTGTAGTGCTTTTCCAGGAAGGTGCGCACGGCCTGGCGCTGCGGCAGGGTGCGGTAGCACTGTGCGAACAGCAGGTTGGTGTAACCGGCGATCGGGTAGCCGGCGGTCGGGTTGGTGAACACCGGCACCCACTTGGCCGGGTTGGAGATGTCGGCACCGGTCGGCGGAGCGATGGTGTTCAGGGTGGCGGCGACGCTCACTTCATCCGGCGAGAAGCCCTTCACCTTGGCAATCTTGGTCGCGTCCTGCAGGTTCGGGACCACGTCCGGGCCGACATAGCCGATGGCGCCGGCAACCTGGTAGACACGGTTGTACAGCGAGGTGCCGCCGGTGGCCGGGGCTGCTTCCAGGAAGGCCGGCAGGGCGTTGTTGCTATCGCGGGTGAACAGATCGGCGAAGGTCGACTTGACCTGGAACTTGCCGCCGACCAGGCGGGTGGCGCTCAGGTCTTCGTTGACGCAGGCGGCGGTCAGGAAGCGGGTCAGCAGCTCGCTGGTGCCGCTGCTTTCACCGCGGTAGATGACCTTGATGGCGCCGCTGCGGGCGCTGTCCAGCTGCGACCAGTCGTTGATCTTGCCCGAGAACACGCCGCAGATCTTGGCCACGTCCAGGTTCAGATCACCACCGGCCTTGTTGTACGGCACGGTGACCGAGGTGGCGACCGACGGCAGCTGCAGCACCGGGCCGAGCGTGCCAGCCAGCGCCGAGTTGTTGTAGTTGGTGATCTCGGTGCTGCTCAGGACCGAGTCGCTGCCAGCGAAATGCACGTTGCCGGTGCCGTTGGTGATGAACAGGCCGATGGTGTTCTCGAGGAACGCCTTCTTGCCGGTACCCGAGCCGGTGACGGCGTAGCTGAAGTTGGCCGGCAGGATGCTGTCGGTCGAGCCCTTGTACAGATCGGCCGGCAGCGAGGCGCCACCACCGTTGATGAGGGACTGCTGGGCCGAAGCGGTACCGGCGGTGGCGAGCAGCGCGGTGGCAACCAGCGCGGCCAGGGTCTTGTACTTGTTCATGATCTTCTCCTGAAGGGTTTACTGCGAAGGGAAACACCAAGGGAGGAACGGTCACTACACGCCTGCTGCCGCCGAGGGCCTCCCAGCCCACTCTGCGGCGACGTGGCTATGCCGGTCCGTGCCGATGACAGGCCGCTTAAGAAACCTGTGGAAGATCAAGAAAAGGTGTGGAGGATTGTGTGGAGAAATCCAGGCATCCGTAGATCCACGCCATGCGTGGATGGATCACCCGCCATGCAGCATTTACGACGTATCCACGCATGGCGTGGATCTACTGCACCAGCTGGTTCATTTCCATGATCGGCATCAGTACCGCCAGCACGATCGTCAGCACCACACCGCCCATCACCAGGATCATGGTCGGCTCCAGCAGCGCGGTCAGCGCCATCGCACGACGCTCGATCTCGCGCGAGATCGTCTGCGCGGCGCGATCCAGCAGCGGTGCCAGCGAGCCGGTCTTCTCGCCGCTTGCCACCAGATGCACCAGGATCGGTGGATACACCTTCTGTACCTTCAATGCAGAACCCAACGCGGCGCCTTCGCGTACCCGCGCGGATACATCGTCGGCGCAGCGTGCCAGCAGTGCATTTCCCAACGTCTGCCGCGCCGCCTCCAGGGCACGCAGCAGCGGCACGCCGGCATCGAGCAGGATCGCCAGCGTCGAGGCAAAGCGCGCACTGTTCACGCCCAGCACGAAACGCCCGACCATCGGCACTCGCAGCAGCATCGCATCCCAGCGCAGGCGCAGCTCTGGCCGGCGAAGTGCAAGCCGCCACGCCACCACCAGCGCGCCAACGCCCAGCGCCACCCAAACGCCCCAACTGCGTACGAACGCGCTGGCAGCCAGCATCACCTGGGTCAGCATCGGCAGCGTCTGCCGCGCCTGCACGAACGCGGTCACCACCTGCGGCACCACGTAGCTGAGCAGGAAGATCACGATCGCCACCGATACCAGGCTGATTGCCGCCGGGTAGATGAACGCCGTCAACACCTTGGCCTGCAGTGCATTGCGTTCTTCGATGTAGTCGGCCAAGCGCTCCATCACGCGGGCGAGGTCACCGGAGTCTTCGCCCGCACCGACCAGCGCACGGTAGATCGGCGGAAAATCGCGCGGCCGTGCCGCCAGTGCCACCGTCAACCGCTGGCCCGCACGAACGTCGGCCCGTACCGCGGTGAGCGCCTGCGCGACATGCGGGCGCTCGGCCTGCTCGATCACCGCACTCAAGGCGCCTTCCAGCGGCAGACTGGCAGCGAGCAGGCTGGCCAGCTGGCGCGTCGCCCAGGCCAGTTCGCTGGCCGACAGCCGGCGTGCACCCCAGCCACGTCCCGCAGTGCGGGCCGCACCCACCTGGACGGGGGTCAGCCCGCGCCCGCGCAGCAGCTGCCGCGCACCACGCTCGCTCTCGGCATCCAACTGCCCCTTATCGATGCGTCCCTGCGCGTTGGCAGCCTGATAGTCGAACAGTGCCATCGTCGCCTCACGCGTCGCCGGTGACGCGCAGGATCTCTTCCAGCGTGGTCACGCCGCTGTCGACCCAACGCTGGCCATCCTCGCGCAGGTTGCGCATGCCCGCTCGCCGCGCTGCTTCACGCAACGCAGGCTCACCCTGCCCTTCATGGATCAGTGCACGCACGCGGTCGTCCACCACGAACAGCTCGTGGATGCCGGTGCGTCCGCGATAGCCGCTGTTCGCGCACGCTGGGCAACCGACCGCGCGCCAGACGGTGTGGCCTTCGCCGTCCACCTCCGCACGCCGGCACTGGGTGCACAGCCGCCGCACCAGCCGTTGCGCCAGGACGCCGCGCAGCGACGAAGCCAGCAGGAACGGCTCCACCCCCATGTCGGCCAATCGGGTCACCGCCGAGATCGCGTCATTGGTGTGCAACGACGCCAGCACGCCGTGCCCGGTCAGCGACGACTGCACGGCGATCTGCGCGGTTTCCAGGTCACGGATCTCGCCGATCATGATGGTGTCCGGGTCCTGGCGCAGGATCGCGCGCAGCGCGGTGCCGAAACTCATGCCGATACGCGCATTGACCTGGATCTGGCCGATGCCAGCGAAGTCGTACTCCACCGGGTCTTCCACGGTGAGGATGTTGCTGGTGCTGCTGTCGAGCTGACCCAATGCTGCATACAGCGAGGTGGTCTTGCCGCTACCGGTCGGGCCGGTCACCAGCACGATGCCGTGCGGTTGCCGGATCAGGCTGGTGAAGGTCGCCAGCGTGTCATCGGCCATGCCGAGGCGCTGCAGCTGCAGGCGGCCGGCATCTTTCTCCAGCAGTCGCAGCACGGCACGCTCACCGTGACCGGTCGGCACTGTGGACACACGGATGTCCAGCGGCCGCCCGCCGACGCGGATCGCGATGCGGCCGTCCTGCGGCAAGCGCTTCTCGGCGATGTCCAGGTGCGCCATGATCTTGATGCGTGACACCAGTGCTGCGTGCAATGCGCGGCGAGGCTGCACCATGTCGCGCAGGGTGCCATCCACCCGGTAGCGCACCACCGAATGGGTCTCGAACGGCTCGATGTGCAGATCGCTCGCGCCATCCCGCGCGGCCTGCGCCAGCAGCGCGTTGATCATGCGGATCACTGGCGCATCATCCTGGGCATCGAGCAGATCGGTGACTTCCGGCATGTCCTGCATCAGCCGGTCCAGATCCACTTCGCTTTCGGCAGCACCGACCACGGCCGCGGCATCGCCACCGTCACGGTATTGTTCGCCCAGCCGTTGCTGCCATGCGGCGGCATCCAGTGCCTGGAACGGCAGTGGGCCATGCCGGCGGCGCAATTCGGCCACCGCCCACGCGGCGGTTTCGGCGGTGCCCAGCAACACCGGCTCGCCGCCCGCCTCGGCCAGCATCACGCCATGGCTGCGCACCCAGGCATACGGCAACGGCGGGGTCGCGCTCACGGCCCGATCACCAGTTCCGGCGTGTAGCCCAGCCCGCGCAACTGCTGCAGCGCCGGGTCCAGTTTCGCCGGATCACGTGGCAGGCGTACGCGCAGGCGCTGGCCAGCCTCGCCCGGCGTCGCCTCGGCGTAGGCCTGCAGCCCCAACGCCCGCACCTGCGCCACGCCCTGGCTGGCACGCGCCGGGTCCAGCCCCTGCGCGAACTGCACCAGCTGCGCATCGCCCTCGCCGGACGGATACAGCGCCGCCAGGCTGTTGTTCTGCAGCGGCTGGCCCTGGCCATCGCGCGCATTGCCCTGGCCGAGTACAGACAGGTCCTGCGGTGGCAGCTGCGGCGCCGACAGCGGCGGCAACGCCCAGCTCTGCACCGGCTGCGCGCCGGCCTGCGCGTTGCGCATGTAGTCGTAGCGGTCACGGGTCAGACGCTGCCCGGCCGCCGGATCGCGCACCACGTGCGGGCGCAGGAACACCATCAGGTTGGTCTTGGCGCGCTTGCGCGTATCGCTGCGGAACAGCGCCCCCAGCACCGGGATCTTTCCCAGCCCCGGCACCGCATCGCGGCCATGGCTGACGCTGTCTTCCAGCAACCCACCGAGCACCATGATCTGGCCATCATCGAGCAGCACGCTGGTGTCCAGCGCACGCTTGTTGGTGATGATGCCGGCCGTGCTGTTCGCGCTCTGCGCATCGATGCTGCTGACTTCCTGGTAGATGTCCAGCTTCACCGTGCCACCTTCGGAGATCTGTGGGCGCACGCGCAGCTTCAGCCCCACGTCCTCGCGCACGATGGTCTGGAACGGGTTGTTGCTGCCGCCCCCGCCATCGGTCACGTAACGACCGCTGACGAACGGCACGGTCTGGCCGACCATGATGCTGGCCGCTTCGTTGTCCAGCGTCATCAGGTTGGGCGTGGACAGGATATTGGCGCCGCCCTTGCTCTGCAGCGCGTTGGCCAGCGCTTTCATGTTGAGGATCTGGCCAATGCCCGGCAGGTTGATGGTGCCATCGATGACGCCGATGTTCAGGCCATCCTTGGGCAGCACGTCCAGGGTGGTGCGCGCGGCGGTGTTCAGGCCACTGCCGCCGGTGGCACCGCCGAAATGGGTACCGCCGAAGGTCCGCCCATTGCCCAGCATCCATTGCACGCCCAGTTCGACCGCGTCGGTCTGGTTGACCTCCACGATCAGGCTCTCCACCAGCACCTGCGCACGACGCTGGTCGAGCTGGTCGATCACCCGCCGCAGATTGCGGTATACCGGCTCTGGCGCCGAGATCAGCAGCGTATTGGTGGCCACGTCTGCCTGGACCGAGACGCCGTTCTGGCTGAAGCCGGTGCCGCCAGCGTCGATCGGGTCGCGGCGGTTCGGGTCAAGCCGCTGTGACTCCAGCGCGTTGCCACCGGTCTTCGCCTGTTGCGTCTGCCCCTGCGACGGCTGCGGCGGCGTGCTGCGGTTGGCGTCACCGGGCAGTGGCGTGATGCCGTCGCTGCTGCCCATCGCCGGCGCATCACTCTGCCCCGCGACGACGCCGCGCAGCACGCCGGCCAGCTGATTGGCCTGGGCATTGCGCAGGTAGACCACGTGCAGGTTGCCGGACTCGTCCTGCGCTCGATCCAGCTTCTCGACCAGCTGCCGCGCCAGGCGCGTGCGGCCTGGGCTGCTGGAACGCAACAGCACGCTGTTGCTGCGCGGGTCGGCCATGACCACCACCTTCTGGCCGGGTTCTGCGCCCTGCGCGTCCAGCAGCGGCGCGACCATCGCTGCCACGTCCACGGCAATGCCCTGTTGCAGCTTGACCACGTCGGTATCCATTCCGGCCGGGGTGTCCACGCTGGCGATCACCCGCGCGATGCGCTCCAGGTTGTCAGCGTAGTCGGTGATCACCAGGGTGTTGTTGCCCGGGTTGGCGGTGATCGGATTGTCCGGGCTGATCATCGGCCGCAGCACGGCTACCAGTGCGGCGGCGTTTTCGTAGCGCAGCGCGAAGGTCCGCGTGGTCACCTCGCCACCGGCACCTCCAGTACCCACGCGGCCACCGAGCAGCTTGGCATCGGCCTGCGGCACCACCCGGCTCACGCCGCCGTTCTCGACCACGGCGAAGCCACGCATGCGCAGCGCGCCCAGCAGCAGCTGGTAGGCCTGGGTACGACTGACCGGACCCTCGGAGACCACGGTCATCTTGCCGGTCACCCGCGGGTCGACCAGGAACTGGCGTCCGGTGAAGCGCGCTGCCATGCGCAGCACGCCGCCGATATCGGTATCGACCAGATTCAACTGCACCGGTTCATCGCGAGCGTCCTGCGCCAGCGCCGGAGCCGGCAGATGGGCCACGCCCACCAGCAGCGCCAGCGCACCCCTACACGCGAGGCTGCGCATCGCCCTCATCGACGGCCACCCGCGGCGAGCGCCATCACGATGTGTCCGGAAATCCGTGCCGCTGGCATGTTCGCATCCCCTGTGCGTGTCAGTTGCAGCTGCTGGAGCTCGATGGCCGGATCGGCCAGCAGCGGCAGCAGCCAGTTCCATAGCGCGTCGGCGGGCACGGCCTGCACCTGCAGGTGCCAGCGCCCGTCGCGCAGTTCAATGTGCATTGCGTCGGCGAGGCCGGCCACCTTGGCCTGCGTGCGCAGCGCGTCCAGCGTCGGCTGCTGTCCCTGGGCCTGGCGCTGGCGCTCGCGGGCGCGCAGCAGCGGCGCCAGCGCGCGGGCCTGCGCCTGCAACCGCGGCAACTCGGCCTGCCAATGGCGACGCTGCTTCAACAGCGGCTCCAGCCAGAACGACCACAGGCCGGCCAACAGCAGCGCAAGCACCATCACCGCCAGCATCGATCGGTCGCGCGGCGGCAGGCGCTGCCAACGCTGCTGCATGCCGGACACGCGCTCGCCGAGGCGCAGGCCGCCGCTCACTGCCCTGCCCCGCTGACGCGCAGGCGTCCACCGGGCGCAAGCACCAGCTGAAGGCCCTGGCCCTGTGCGGCCTGCTGCCACTGTTCCAGGCGCTGTGCGTCTTCGGCCATTGACTGCGTATCGGCATCCAGCTCCAGTTCCAGTTGCCCTGACTCATAGCTCAGGCTGCGCACCTGCCCGCCCAGTTCCGGGATCGCCCGCAGCGTGCTGGCCACCTGCCGTTGTACGGCAGGCAGGGGTGGCGCCGGCAGGGGTACTGCCAAAGCGCGTCGCGCCTGCAGTACCGGGTCGACCACATCGGTGATCTCCGGGAAATGCGCGCTGAACTGCCGTGCCATGTCCTGCTGCAAGGCCTCACCTTCGCTACGCCAGCGCGAGACCTGCAGCTGCAGGCCCAGCGCTGCCAGCAACACCGCCGCCAACGCCAGGCCGATCGCCAGGCGTGGCGCCTGCCTGCTTCGGCCCGGCAGTGGCAACGACCACGCTGGCAGGGGACCACAGGCCTGCAGTTCACGCGCGACCACGGTTGCCGGCAGCGTCTCCGGCCACGCCGACGGCACGCTGTCGATCCATTGCACGGCGTGCACCCCGGCGTGCTGCAGCCGCGCCGCCAGTGACTGCAGCACCGCCCCCGTATCGCGCCCCCCGCACCACTGCACGAAACCCCGATCGCGGCCGCTGCGTACCAGCAGGTGCTCGCCGTCAGCCTGCAGCGTTGCGTGGCCGTCCTGCCACGGCAGCAGCAGCGGGGTCGGATACAACGCTTGCAACCGCAGGCCACACGATGCGAGCAACCGCTGGGCCTGCACGATCGCCTGCTGGCCGAGCCATGCCGCCGGCACCGTGCCGTCCGCAGCCTGGCTTCCATGCGCCAGTGCGACCTCCTGCAGGTCATCCAGCAGCATCGCCTCCACTTCGCCCTGCAATGCGGCCTGCAGCCTGCGCCCCGACAGCGGCGGCAGCTGCAGCTCCAGCAGGATCAGGTCCTGCGGGTCAAGGCAGGCCAGCACCTCGGCCTGCGGGTGATGCTGGCCCAGCACAGCCAACGCCTCGCAGCCGTGAGCCAGCACCCTACCCTTGTGCACGTGCGCCCACTCGACCGCACTGTCGGCGCGCAGGCGTTCCAGCACCGGCAGGCGAACCCTCAGCTGCACCCTCATGCACCGATCCTCGTCCACACACGCTGCACGCGCACACTGTCATCGCGATACTCACGCCAGATCAGCGCCCTGAAGTCGACCACACTGCCATCGGCCTGCACCTGCCCGACGGCGAGGAACCATTCGCTATGGATGCCAAGCGGCACTCCCGCCATCTGGGTGTTGCTCAGTTGGAGGCGATTGGCGATGTCGCCGCGGTTGAGCAGCCAATGGCCACCGTCGCGCTCACCGATGACCGCCCGCAGGCGATCCGGCTCGACAGTGGGAGTGACCGCCTGCAGCACGCTGATGTCACTGGTGTTGGCATTGACCAGGGTCTGCGCCGGCAGCACCACGGTGCGCCGTGCCAGCGCCTGCACGGCCACGGGATCAGCGCCCGCGAAGGCCTGCTCGATCAGCGATTCGCGCGGAAGCGGCGCCTGTGCCTGGAGGTCGCCATCACGCAGGCGCAGCTGGATATGGTCCGCAGCGGACGCGCAGGCACCCTGTCCCAGCCCTTGCCCGGCACACAGCGCGATGAACGCGCGTCGTGCGTCCGGATCCGGTTTGCCATAGGCCAGCAGGTTGCGCAGGTTGAACATCGATTGCGCGTCGACCAGCTGCAGCTGCACCGGCAGTGGCGCCTGCAGCTGCAAGGGGCGCGACCAGCGCCCACCGCGCACCGTGGTCAGCTGCTCGCGTACATCCTCGCGCAGCTGCTGCGCCGCGCGTTCCAGGGTGGCGTCCACGGCCATGCGCACCTGCGCGCGCAACTGCTCACCCCGCAGCGCACGCAGCTGCGCCGACTGGCGGGTCAGCAGCGCGGTAGCGATCACCGCCACCAACGCCACCACCAGCATGGCCACGATCACCGCCATGCCGCGTTGGCGGGCGTACGAAACCGAACGCATCCGGGCGGCCATCGGCGTGCCTCACAGCTGCCAAGAGCCGATGTCTGCGTTCCCGGCGTCGCCGCCGGGCTTGCTGTCCGCACCCAGCGAGAACACGTCGATATCACCGTGGGTGCCGGGAATCTGGTACTGGTACGGATGGCCCCAGGGATCATTGGGCAGGCGGTCGAGGTACGGCACGGCGGGCATCGCTCCTGACCCTTGCGGAGGCTTCACCAGTACCTGCAGGCCCTGGTCGGCACTGGGATAACGGCCGGTATCCAGCTTGTACAGCTTCAATGCCTGCATCAACGCGGCAATGTCCTGGCGTGCTGCCACCACGCGCGCCTGGTCCGGGCGATCCATCAGCCGCGGCACGATCAACGCGGCAAGGATGCCGATGATCACCACCACCACCATGATCTCGATCAAGCTGAAACCCTGCTGCCGAGCCCTGCGACCGCCAACCTGCCTTGCCATTGTTCCGCCCTCGTCATCCTGGAAGAGACCGCTGCGCCATGGTCAGCGGTGCATGTGTCAGTACGATAAACATCCGCCTGCAATTCGCTGCGCCTGCAATGGCAGCCGCAGCGTAGATGCAGAGGGCATTCCTGCAGCCTCAAGCAGGTTCAGCGGCAGCCTGCACAGTGTTTCTTCGATGCAGGACCGCAGCGGCGGCAGCACGCAGGCCTGCAGCAGGTGCGCGCACTGCAGCGGCGACCACGCCGTGCCGTGATCGAGACCGATGAACTGCCGATAGGCCTGGTGGTAGCGCAGGTCGTCATGCAGCCGCTGTGCACTGGTGATGCCGCGCATCGCCAGCAGCAGCGCTGCGCGTTGCAGCATTCGCATATCGCCTGCGTCCAGTGGCAGCAGCGCCGCGGCGGATTCGGGCCAGGGGCGCAGCTGTGGGTCCAACACCCGGCGCAGCATCAGCAGCGGATGGGCACTGCTGTCGAGTGCGGCCCAGCGCGCAGCGTCGACCCAGGCATCGCTGGACAGCAGCCAGACCCAGGAATGCCCGTAGCGCTGCACGTTCAACGGCGCGTGCCGTGCCTGTTCCAGAGACTGGCTCAGGTGGCGATCGAGCTCGAGCATGCTGATCCTGCGACTGTCTGCCATCGGCAACGCCTGCACTCCGCGACGCGAGGTGCGTCGTACTCTGGAGAAGACGTCAGCGGCGCAGGTGAAACGACAGCGCGAATGCATCCATGTGCACTGCGTAGCGCTTCATCATCAACGTCACCGCAGCGTCATATGCCTGCAGGCTTCCCGCTCCAGTTGCGGGACCTCGCCGCCGCAGCGCCGTGCCAGCACCGCTACGTCGCCGCGCTGCGCGAAGGCCACCAGCGCATCGGTCATGCCCACGTCATCCAGCCATGACGCCATCGCAACGCGCAACGCAGGCAGCTGCCAGCCCTCCATCAGCCCTTGCTCGCCGGCCACGAACCAGTGCCATAGGCGATGGTCCCGCACCTGTTCGTGCAGCTGCTGCAGGTCGGCAACCCCGAACATGGCCACCAGCAGCAGCGCCCGTGCCAGCGCCGCGTCGGGCAGCGCGCCCGCCTCGGGTAGTGGCAGTGCCTGCCGCTGCAGGCGCAGCAGCATCGCCAGCGGGTGCGAGTGCGGATCGAACTCCAGCAGCACCGCCTGCCGTTGCCACTGTGCGTCGGATACCACGCACACCCACGGCGACCCATAACGGTGCACCATCAACGGCCGTTGCTGGGTGGTTTCCAGCAACGCCGACAGATTGCGGCGCAGATCCAGCACGCCGATGGTCTCGTTGCGCATCCTTGGCCTCCCCTTGCTGTCAGCCGCAGCGCACGTCGCGCACGGCCAGCGCCTTCATCTATCCAAGGACGGCAATGCCGCCCGGAAAGCGACGCAGGTCCAGCGACATCGTCAACCGCAGCTGCTCCAACGCAGCGTCCGGGTCATCGATGCCGAAGCGGCCGCTGACCGGCGCGCGCGCCAGTGCCGACTCGCCCAGCAGTACCTTGCCGCGGCGGTAGCGGTTGATCTCGTCCACCACCTCGCGCAGCGGTGCACGACGAAACACCAGCATGCCCTCGGTCCAGGCACTCACTTCGGACGCCACGGCCTCGGCGACCACGCCACTGAGGCGCTCGTCATAACGGGTCTGCTGCCCGGCCTGCAGCTGCAACCGCCCCTGCGGGTGCTCGATGCGGGCACTGCCGTGCAGGCAGGTCACCCGTACCTGGCCGTTGGTATTGCGTACGTCCAGCCGCACCGCGCCCTCGTCGGCGATCACGCAGCCCGGCCCGGCGAACACCGCCAGGCGCAGGCCGGCCTGGGTTTCAATCGCGGCCTGGCCCTGTACCAGTTCGAAGCCTGCGCCCTGTGCGTCGGCGCGGCGGCGCAGGCTGCTCTGCGTATCCAGGTCGATCTTCAGCTGCGGCAGCGGCGCGATCTGCAGCCGTTCACCGGTGCCGGTATGGAAATCGGCCGCCATCGCCGTGACCGATGGCCACAGCCCGAGCGGCGGCCGGACTGCCGCGGCGACGACCAGGCAGGCCGGTGCGGCAACCGCCGCACCGAGGAACGCTCGCCGGCTCCAGCGTTGTACCGGGGTAGGCGCGAGCGGCTGGCGCTCGGCGGCCGGCACCTGTGCACCCGCCAGTCGCACCTGATCCCATTGCCGGCGCGCACGCGCGAAGGCCTCGCGATGGCGGGCATCGGCCTCGCACCATGCGCGGAATGCACCGGCGTCGGCAGCGGTCGCCTCGCCCGAGGTCAGCCGCACCACCCACGCGTGCGCCTGACGCTCGACGGCATCCAGCGGGCGTTGCGGGTGATCGTCAGGATCCATGGGGGCTCATGCCGGACCCGCACGCTGCGGGGTTCTGCTCGGCGTCAAAGTGTAGACGGATGGCGCCGCTCAGAACCGCACCTGGCGCCCCTGCCCACTGCGCTCGGCCAGATAATCCTGGGCGGCCTTCAGCTCGCGCTGCACCAGCCGCAGCGACACGCCCAGGTGATCGGCTACGTCGCGTTGCTGCAGGCCATCGACGCGGATCGCCAGCAGGATGCGGCGGCGGCGCTCCGGCATGCGCTGCAGCAGCCCGACCATGTCTTCCAGCGCGAAGTCCAGCTCGGCCGCCTGCGCCGGGCCGGGCGCCGGATCGGCCATGTCCATCAGCGCGTCCACCTCTTCCAGGCTCAGCAGGCGATGGTCGGCACGCTGGCGGTCGATCACGGTGTTCATCGCCATGCGCATCAGGTACGCCGCGGGGTTCTGCACGGCATCCAGGCGGTCGCGCCGCGCGCTCAGCCGCATCCAGGTGTCCTGCAGCGCATCGCCGGCCAGCTCCTCCGAGCCCAGCTTGCGCACCAGGCGGCGCTTCAGCTCGTCGTAGGCGCCCAACAGATGGTCCATCAGATCAATTGCCCCAGCCGTACCGTTGCTCATGTTCGAATCCTTGAAGTCATGGAAGGGGCGAGCGCCGGCCACAATCGTGGTCGGTGCTGGAAGGACGGATCTGCAGCGTCACCGGCTGCGGCAGTGCGGCGGCCTCGGCCGCCAGCACCAGCGCCTGCAGCGCACGCAGCAGGCGTGCATCACGGCGCACGCTGCCACTGCCGGACAGCAGTTCGGGATCGCGCACCTGGCCCTCGCTGTCAACGCGGAAGCGCAGGGTTGCGGCATAACGGCCGGGTGCAAGGTCGGGGTCGTCACAGAACGCCGCGCGCAGTCGTTGCTGCAGGTCGCCATAGCGGCGCCGGCGCTCGGCATCGGCCAGGTCCCCGTCGGCGGCCTGCTCGACGATGGGCAGCGCCCCTCTGCGCAGTACCACGCGCTGCTCGCCAATCAGCTCGGCCTCGATGCCGGTGTCCTGCAGCAACCCCTGCAACGCCAGCAGCGGCGGCAGGCGCGCGTGCAGTGGATGGCTGCTGCGGCCCGCAGCCAGCTCGCCCGGGTACATCACCGACCACCCGGTGATGACGCTGAAGCGCTCGACGGCCTGCTCCAACGGCTGTGCGGGGATGTCGTAGGCGTGAACCTCGTCGCGCGCGGCAGCGGCAACGGCGAAGGACAGCAGCAGCCATGCGGCGATGGCCAGCTTCCAAGTACTGACTGCATGGTGTCCATTCAGCCCCCTGACGTAGAACACATGACCCTCGGCAGCGACGGCGGCTGCAAGCGGATCAAACCGTACCGGGACCACATGTCATTGCGATGACCGACGCCCACGGCCGACGGCGGGCGCGGCTGCGCGGAGCCCGCTGCGAAGCAACGGGATCCGACCCCGTGCCGACCAAAACGTGTCGACCAAGGTCGACACCCACCAAGAGCAGCTAAGGTCGACACCCGCGAAGAGCAGCTCATGCCGGTCCGACAGATCGCGGGAATCTGTCAGGTGGCGGGGTGGCGGCCGGCACGAGCGCGGGTGCCGGGCACAACCCGGCCAGCCCCCCCTCAAAGCGGCAGCTGGGTGGTCTGCTTGATCCGCTGCATCGGGATCTCGGTCTTGGTGTTCTGCACCCCGGCAATGCGGTTCAGGTGCTGCATCTGGAACTGCCGGTAGGCATCAAGGTCGGCCACCGCCACCCGCAGCAGGAAGTCGCAGTCGCCCGCCATCAGATGGCATTCAAGCACTTCCGGGAATGACTTGATGCTGTTGATGAAGTGATTGGTGGTGTCTTCGTCCTGCCCGCGCAGCCACACCCGCACGAATACCGTGAACCCCCGGCCCACCTTGGCCTCGTTCAGCAACGCCACGTAGCGATCAATGTAACCGCCTTCCTCCAGCAGCCTAACCCGGCGCAGGCAGGCCGACGGCGATAGACCGACCTGACGGGCCAGTTCCAGGTTCTGCAGGCGACCGTCGCGCTGCAGGGCATCGAGAATGCGCCGATCGAGATTGTCGAGCTGGTACTGCATGCAATTCCACCCTGGGCGACACTAGCCGCATGAAATTCCAATCCTCGCTAATCCAGTGGCATCAACGCAACCCGATTTCGCGATCGGACCGCTAGGATGAGCCACCCCACTCAATTGTGTCGTTCCATGGACGCCCGTACCACCCTCCCCCTGCCCGATGCCACCTGCGATACCGCACCCCGTGCCGAATTCCTGCGCGGCCTGCGCGCCGCCGTGCCGGTGATGATCGGCTTCATTCCCTTCGCCCTGGTGCTCGGTGCCCAGGCCGCGCAGAAGGGCCTGACCGCCCTTGAAGTGCCGCTGATGACCGGCCTCAACTTCGCTGGCGGCTCGGAATTCGCCGCGGTCGAACTGTGGACCTCGCCGCCGCATATCGCGCTGATCGTGGCAATCACCGCGCTGGTCAACAGCCGCCACCTGTTGATGGGTGCCAGCCTGGCACCGCTGTTGCAGCACTTGCCGCGCCGCCGGGTGCTGCCGGCACTGTTCTTCATGTGCGACGAGAGCTGGGCGATGGGCGTGGCCGATGCGCGTCGCCGTGCCCTCGGCTTCAGCCTGGCCTACTACCTGGGCGTCTCGGCCGGCCTGTACACGGTCTGGGTGGCCTGCACCGCGCTGGGCGCGATCGTCGGCCCGATGCTGGGTGACATCCACGCCTACGGCTTCGACATGGCCTTCCCCGCCGTGTTCCTGGTGCTGCTGCGCCGCATGTGGCAGGGCATGAAGGCCGCGCGGCCGTGGCTGGTCAGCCTGGGGGTGGCCGCCGCCACCTATCTGCTGGTGCCCGGCGCGTGGTACGTGGCCAGCGGCGCACTGGCCGGCCTCGCCGCCGCCTGGCTGCTGGCGGAGGATGCGGCATGATCTTCAACGGACTGATCCACTGGACCTCGGTGCTGACCATCGTGCTGATGGCCGCCGCCACCTACCTCACCCGCATCATCGGCTTCCTCGCGCTGCGCAACCGCACGCTGAGCAAGCGCGCGGTGACGGTGATGGAGGCTGCACCTGGCTGCGTGCTGATCTCGGTGATCGCACCGGACTTCGTCGCCGACAAGCCGGCCGATCTGGCGGCACTGGCGATCACCCTGCTGGCCGCCACGCGCCTGTCGATGCTGCCGACCGTGCTGATCGGCGTCGTCTCGGCGGGTGTGCTGCGTTACCTGATGGGCTGACGCGCTCGCCCTTTTTGTAGAGCCGAGCCCACGCTCGGCTCCACAGAGATCATCCCTGCGACACCCGGTCGCAGCCCATCACGTCATCCACTTGATCAATGTCAAACCGCCCGCCGCCATGCGGGCGTATTTCTATGCAGGACCCGAACACGCCGGCGTTTCCGGCATCCAAAAGGACCCTGCGATGAGCTACACCCCCGACAACGCCCAGCTTCTCAACGCCATGCAGAACGTCATGGTGATCTCCACCACCGACCTGCAGGGCAACATCACCTACGCCAACGACCTGTTCTGCACGCTTACCGGCTTCGCCCGCGAAGAACTGATCGGACAGCCGCACAGCATCGTGCGCCACCCCGACGTGCCCAAGGCGGTCTACAAGGACATGTGGGACACCATCAAGGCCGGCAAGACCTGGACCGGCATCGTGCCGAACCTGGGCAAGGGCGGCGTGCTCTACGTGGTCGACACCACCGTGCAGCCGCTGTTCGACGCCGAAGGCAACATCACCTCGTACATCAGCATCCGCCGCGTGGTGAACGATCTGATGCAGAACTACGACCTGGTCGAGTTCAGCAAGGAAAAGTTCGACGACTTCTACGAGGCCGCGTGAACGCCGTCCCGACCAGTACGCCGATCAGCCGCCTGCTGGTGGGCTTTGCGTCCGAGTCGGGCAACGCCCGCGCCCTGGCCCAGCGCCTGGGCGCGGACCTGCAGCCGCACGCGCCGCAGGTGCTTCCCTTCAACGACATCGACGTCGCCAGCCTCGGCCACGGCGATGTGCTGCTGGCGATTTCCAGCTCGTTCGGTGACGGCGAGCCGCCGGCCAACGGCGAGCAGTTCTTCGATACCCTGCGCCAGGTCCCCACGCTGAGCGGCCTGCGCTATGCGGTGTTCGGGCTTGGCGATACCGGCTACCCCCGCTTCTGTGGCTTCACCAAGGCCCTGGATGCCGCGCTGAGCGAACGCCAGGCGCAACCGCTGCTGCACCGCGTCGATGCCGATCTCGGCTACGAGCAGTTCTTCCAGCAATGGCGGCCGGTACTTGGCCAGGTACTCGACGGAAACCCCGCCGCCGGCCAGGACCTGCGCCTGCAGGTGACCGCCTACGGCGAAGACAACGCCTTTGCCGCGCGCATCCTTGAACGCCGCCGCCTGAGCAGCAGCGATCCTGCCGCCTGGCATCTGCAGCTGGATATCGCCGGCAGCGGCATGGCCTACCGCGCGGGCGATACCCTGTACGTGGTACCAGAGAACGATCCCGCACTGTTGCAGGGGCTGGCCAACTGGTACGGCGACGCCGGCGCCGTGGCCACCCTGCAGGACCGCGAGCTGCGCCTGATGGGCAAGAACGTGCTGCGCGAACTGGCCCGGCTGGGCGGCAGCGAAACCTTGAAGGGCCTGCTGAAGGTCAGCCAGAAGCGTGAACTGGAGGCGTACCTGCACGGCCTGGACCTGCTGGACGTGCTGCAGGATCACGCCACCCCGGACAGCGTGCCGCTGGCCCGACTGCGCGAGCTGCTGTCACCGCGCCTGCCGCGTGCCTATTCGATTGCCTCGCACCCCTGCGATGAACAGCTCAGCCTGTGCGTGCGCGAAGTGCGCTACACCCTGCGCGGCCGCGAGCGCCTCGGCACTGCCACCGGCAGCCTGCTGCATGGTGGCGGCCACGCGCGCGTGTACTGCCGCTCCAATCCGGGCTTCCATCTGCCCGATACCGGCGAAGCGCCGCTGCTGCTGGTCGGTACCGGCACCGGCATTGCGCCGCTGATGGGCCTGATGCAGGAACTGCAGGCGACCGCCTGCGAACGTGAAGTGCACCTGGTGTTCGGCGAGAAGCACCGTGAGCACGACTACCTCTATCGCGAGCAGCTGCAGGACTGGCACGCGCGCGGCGCACTGGCTGGCCTGCATACGGCGTTCTCGCGCGATGGCGCCGACAAGGTCTATGTGCAGCATGTGCTGCAGCAGCGTGCCAGCGAAGTGCGCGATGTGCTGGCCCGTGGCGGGCATCTGTACCTGTGCGGCAACAAGCGCCACCTGGAAGGCGCGGTGCGCGAGGCCATCGATGCCATCGGTGGCGAAGGGCACTGGGACGCGCTGCGAGGCGAAGGCCGCACGCACTGCGAGCTGTATTGATCCATTCCGCTGGACTGCACGAACGCTGGATGGGTAGCGCCGGCCGTTGGCCGGCTGCGCTTCGCATCATGAAGCTGCCGGCCAGCGGCCGGCACTACCCAAACCGCGCTACATCGGCACCCCGACGATCACGCTTGAGGCCTTGAACAGCACCGTTGCCGTACTGCCTTCGCGCAGCTCCAGCGCTGCGGTGCTGGTACGGGTGATCACCGCCACCACGCTGCAGCCATGGCCGATGTCCACCACCACCTCATCGTTCACCGCGCCCTCGGTGAGCCGTTCCACCGTGCCGCTGAACTGGTTGCGTGCCGAATAGCGCCCCTCCCCCTGCGCGACGATCACCGACGAGGCCTTCACCAGCGCATAGGCCGGCACGCCCACCGCCAGCCCCAATGCTTCCACGCTGCCATGGGTGATCGTGGCCACCAGCGCCAGGCCCGGCGCCACCTCGATCTGCACTTCGTCGTTGACCGCACCGGTGGCCAGCGCGCTGACCCGGCCATGGAACTGGTTGCGTGCACTGGTGATCATGCCGATTCTCCGGATCAGGGCCAGATCCTCGTCCAGCCCGGGGGTGGCCTGCAGCGACTGCAGGAAGGTGCGGTGCGCGCGCTCGACCTCTTCGAAGCGGGTGATCAGCTGGTGGCCACGCTCGGTCAGCTGCGCACCGCCTCCGCCACGGCCGCCTACACTGCGCACGACCAGCGGCTCGCCGGCGGCGGTGTTCATCGCATCCACCGCATCCCAGGCGTTCTTGTAGGTCATGCCCATGCGCTTGGCCGCCTGGCTGATCGAGCCACAGGCATCGATCAGGCCCAGCAGCGCGAAGCGCCCGCGCCCCCCCACGCTCTGCCCGGCAATGCTCAGCCACAGGTTGCCCTGCAGTTCCAACGGTGGCCCGGCCTCGCTCATCGTGCTCGTTTTCCTGCGTTGCGCGCGAGCGGCCAGTGTACGGCGTCGCTCCCCTGCACCGGGCTTGATATCGATCAAGGTGGCCGCGCCGGCCGGCGCCGAGAATCCCCGGGTCGGTCATCAAGTTGACCCCTGCCAACCGTTATATCATCTTGGATATAACGAACCCGAGGACTCGCGAGGATGCGTACCTGTCGTTTCGTTCTACCCCTGTCTGCCCTGCTGCTGCCGCTGGCCGCCACCGCGGCCGACACCGCCTCGCCGCCGCCGATATTCACCCTGGGCACCATCGACGTGCATGCCCAACGCGGCACCTCGCCCACCGTGGCCGAACGCAGCCTCGACGCCGAGCGCATCCAGCAGCTGGACCGCAACACGGTCGGTGATGCGGTCAGCGTGCTGCCGGGCGTGAGCCTGGCGCGCAACTCGCGCAACGAGGACATGGTCTACCTGCGCGGCTTCGATGCCCGCCAGGTGCCAGTGTTCCTCGACGGCATCCCGCTCTACGTGCCCTATGACGGCTACGTGGATTTCGGCCGCTTCACCACCTTCGACCTGGCCGAGATCCAGGTTGCCAGCGGCGCGGCCTCGCTGCTGTACGGGCCGAACATCCTGGGCGGTGCGATCAACCTGGTCAGCCGCCGTCCCGAGCGCCCGCTGGAAGGTGATGTGCGCCTGGGCATCGCCGACGGTGGCGAGCGCAAGGCGGCGGTCAATCTTGGTGGCCGCCGCGGCGACTGGTACTTCCAGCTGGGCGCATCGATCCTGAAGGCCGATGACTTCCCGCTGCCGAAGGGCTTCGTCGATTACAAGCGGGTGCCCACCGACACCGGCAAGGATCGCCGCAACGCGTCGCGCGACGATCGCCGCCTGTCGTTCAAGCTGGGCTATACCCCACGCGAGGGCGACGAGTATGCGATCGGCTACGCGCGCCAGGATGGCGAAAAGGACAACCCGGTCTACACCGGCACCGCGCGCAGCGGCATCCGCTACTGGCGCTGGCCGTGGTGGGACAAGGACAGCCTGTACTTCATCGGCAACACCCGCCTGGGCGAGCACACCACGCTGCGCACCCGCGTCTACCGCGATACCTATGGCAACGGCCTGGACGCCTACACCGACGGCACCTACCAGGTGGCGATGGACAACAGCAGCTTCCCCAGCATCTACGATGACCGCACCGTGGGCGGCTCGGTGACCCTGGCCACGAGGGCGCTGCCGCGCCAGGAACTGCAGTTCGCGATCCACTACAAGGAAGACCAGCACAGCGAACGCAACCCGCACTCGCCGACCAAGGACTTCCGTGATGTCACTACGTCCGTGGCGATCGAGGACCGCATCGCACTGACCGATACCTCGCACCTGCGCGTGGGTATCGGCCATGACCGGCGCGACGCCAAGCGCGTGTACTTCTGGCCGACCGGCAGCACCGATGCCACCAACGCGGTACTGGAGTACGTGCAGCAGCTGGCGCCGGACCAGCAGTGGTACGCCAGCGTGGCGCGGCGCACGCGCTTCCCGACCATCAAGGACCGCTACTCGGCGCGCATGGGCGCGGCCCTGCCCAACCCGGACCTGAAGCCCGAGCACGCCACCCACTTCGAAGTGGGCCTGCGTGGCCGCTGGTGGGAAGGCGGCCAGCTGCAGGCGTCCCTGTTCCAGAGCCGCATCGATGACCTGATCCAGAACGCGGTCGTGGCATCGCGCGAGTGCGGCGGCAGCACCTGCAACCAGGCGCAGAACATCGGCAAGGCCCGCCACCAGGGTGTGGAACTGGGCCTGCGCCAGCGCATCGGCGACGACTGGGACCTGCAGGCCAGCTACACCTGGCTGCGCCGCACCAACCTGCAGGACCGCAACGTGGCCCTGCTCGACAGCCCGCGCCAGCGGCTGTTCATGGCGGTGGGCTGGCAGCTGCTGCCGCAGTGGAAGCTGCAGGCCACGCTGGAAGCCGAACAGGGCCGCAAGGTCAGCTACGCCGACGCGGCGCGACCGGTACGTGCGCTGCCCGGCTACGGCATCACCGGCCTGAAGGCCAGCTGGAGCCCGCGCGAGGCTTGGGATTTCGATCTCGGCGTGCGCAATATCGGTGACAGATGGTACGAACTGGCCGACGGCTACCCGATGCCGGGGCGTACCTGGTTCGCCAATGCCAACTGGAGGTTCTGAGCATGACCGCGTCCTCGACACCGCGCATCGCAGCGATCGTGCATGACCACAGCGGCGAGCCCGATGGACTGCTGGCCGCCTTCGCCGCGCGCCAGCTGGCCGCCGGACATCGCGTGCGCGGGCTGGTGCACCTGCCGCACGAGCCTGCGGCCAACGGCGGCAAGCGCATGGCGCTGATGGATGTGACCGATCCCGCGTCACGCTACCCGATCAGCCAGGCGCTGGGCCCGGCCTCGTGTGGCTGCAACCTCGACCCGGGCGGCATCGCCGATGCCAGCGTGGTGCTGCGCCGGGCGCTGCAGGACCACGCCGAGCTGGCCATCGCCAACCGCTTCGGCACGCTGGAATCTGAAGGAGGCGGCATGGCCGATGAGCTGCTGGCGCTGATGCTGGCGGGCATCCCCCTGCTGACCGCAGTGAAGCTGCCCTACCTCGACGCATGGCGGCAGTTCACCGGCGGCATGGCCACTGAACTGCCCGCCGATGACGCGGCACTGCAAGCCTGGTGGGATGCCTGCCGCACCGCACCGGACGCGGCCGCATGAGGCGGCGCGCCCTGCTGCAGGCGTTCGCGCTGGCGCCCCTGCTGGCCGCCAGTGTCGAAGTGCTCGCGATGCCGGCGCAGCGCGTGCTGCGGCTGGGCGCACCGAAGGCCACGCCCAGGCGCGTGTTCGCGGCCGGTCCGCCCGCCGCGGTGCTGCTGGCTGCGGTGGCGCCCGAGCGCCTGCTGGGGTGGCCGATGAAGGTCTCGCCCGACGCGCTGGCGCAGCTGCCGGCGGTCGTGCGCACATTGCCGGTGGTCGGCCGCGTGGCCGGGCGCGGCAGTACGGTCAGCCTCGAGCGCCTGCTCGCGATGCAGCCGGACCTGGTGCTGGATGCAGGAGATTTCGACGCCAGCTATCGCGACTCGGCCGAACGGGTGTGGAAGCAGACCGCCATTCCCTTCGAGCTGATTGCCGGGCGCTTGCCTGATCATCCAGCGCAGCTGCGCCACGTCGGCAGGTTGCTTGGCGTGGCCGCACGCGGCGAAGCCTTGGCGCAGGCAGCCGAAGCGCAGTTGGCGCTGGTCCGCGATGTGCTGGCGGCGCGTACGGAGGTGGCGCGGCCCAGCGTGTACTACGGGCGCGGCAGCGATGGCCTGGAAAGCGGCCTGTCCGGCTCGATCAATACCGAGGTGATCGAGTTCTGTGGCGGGCGCAATGTGGCGGCCACTGCCGGCGCCGGTGGCCTGGCCCGCGTCTCGTTCGAACAACTGCTGGCCTGGGACCCGGACGTGATCCTGACCCAGGATGCCGGCTTCGCTGCACATGCTGCACAGGACCCACGCTGGCGCGCACTGCGCGCGGTGCGCGAGGGGCGCCTGCACTGCGCACCGGTGCTGCCGTTCGGTTGGCTGGATGGTCCGCCCGGTATCAACCGCCTGCCCGGCCTGCCATGGCTGTTGTCCAGGCTGCATCCCGGCGCGACGCCCGCGCTGGCACCTGCCGCCCTGCGCGGCCGCATCAGCGCGCTGCATCAGCTGCTGTGGGGCCAGCCATTTCCCGCCGCGCTTGCGCGCAGCCTGCAGGCGAACGCCTGAGCATGCGCACGCTTCCACGTTGGGCCTGGCATGCCGGTGGCTGGAGCCTGCTGCTGGCGATGCTGCTTCTGGCGTTCTCGGTCGGCCAGTTTCCGGTGCAACCGGCGGCACTGCTGCACGCTATCGGCTGGCAACTGTTCGGCATCGGTGATTCCCCCGCGCCTGCGGTGCAGGCGGCACTCTGGCACATCCGCCTGCCGCGCGTGCTGGCCGCCGTCCTGATCGGCGCGGTGCTGTCCGCCGCTGGCGCGGCCTACCAGGCCATGTTCCGCAATCCGCTGGTGTCGCCGGACATCCTCGGCGTTTCCGCGGGCGCGGGTCTTGGCGCGTCGCTGGGCCTGTTCCTCGGCCTGCCGATGCTGCTGGTGCAGGGCATCGCCTTTGCCGGCGGCCTGGGCGCGGTCGGCCTGGTCTGCCTGGTGGCGGCGCTGGTGCGGCGGCACGATCCGGTATTGGTGCTGGTGCTGGCCGGTGTCGCGGTGTCGGCGCTGCTCGGTGCCGGCATCTCGCTGTTGAAACTGCTGGCTGATCCGTACACGCAGTTGCCGTCGATCACCTTCTGGCTGCTGGGCGGATTGAACGCGGTGGTCATCGACGACCTCAAGGTCACCGCGCCATTGCTGCTGATCGGGCTGTTGCCGCTGGTGCTGCTGCGCTGGCGGGTGAACCTGCTCGGCCTCGGCGACGAGGAGGCCCGCGCGCTGGGCGTAGCGGTCACGCCGCTGCGCTGGACACTGATCGCCGCGGCCACGCTGTGCACGGCGGCCGCGGTGTCGCTGGCCGGCATCATCGGCTGGGTGGGGCTGGTGGTTCCGCACATCGCGCGGTTGCTGGTCGGCGCCGACTTCCGCCGCCTGTTGCCGGCCAGCCTGCTGCTCGGCGCCAGCTTCCTGCTCGCGGCCGATACGCTGGCGCGTACCCTGGCGCCGATCGAGCTGCCGCTCGGCATCCTCACCGCGTTTGTCGGCGTGCCCTGCTTCCTGCTGGTGCTGGCACGCAGCGAGCGTCGGCCATGAGCGGGACGGCACCGTTGCTGGAAGCGCGCGAACTGGTCATCGGCCATGCCGGCGTGGCATTGGGTGCGCCGTTCGCGTTGTCGGTATACCCCGGTGAGGTGCTGTGCCTGCTTGGCCCGAACGGCTGTGGCAAGACCACCCTGTTCCGCACCCTGCTTGGCCTGCTGCCCGCCGTGCGCGGCGAGGTGGATCTGCAGGGAACGCCGCTGCGCGCGCATGACCGCGCCGCCATCGCTCGCCGCATCGGCTATGTCCCGCAGGCCTCACCCATGCCCTTTGCCTGGCGCGTGCGCGAGGTGGTGGCGATGGGGCGTGCCGCGCACCTGGGCCTGCTGGCTGCTCCCGGTCGCGCCGACGAGGCCATCGCCGGGCAGTGCCTACGCGAACTGGGGCTGCATGCGCTCGCCGAACGCACGGTGACCACGCTCAGTGGCGGCGAGCGTCAGCTGGTGCTGATCGCGCGTGCGCTGGCCCAGCAGGCACACCTGCTGGTGATGGACGAGCCCACCGCCAGCCTCGACTTCGGCAACCAGCTGCGCATCCTCGATACCGTGCGTCGCCTGGCCGACCGTGGCATCGGCGTGCTGCTGTCCACCCATCAACCGCAGCACGCGCTGCAGGTTGCCGACCGCATCGCACTGATGGCGGCGGGCAGCGTGCAGGCGCTGGGCGCTGCGCACGAGATCGCCACCCCCGAACGCCTCGCCACCCTGTATGGCGTCGATGCGGCACGCGTCGCTGCCGCCCTGCCCGCTTCTGGATCTTCCATATGAGTACACCGCTCCCCACCCCGATCGACCATGCCGCGCGCTATCGCCAGCACCTGCTGGCCTGTGGTTTCCAGGCCAAGCCGGCCAGTGCCTGGGATACGCGCGCCGCGCAGGCCAGCTGGAAGCGCCGCCACGACGACTACAGCGATGCCTTCCTGTCCCGCCTTGATCTGGGGCGTGTGGCCACGGTGCTGGATGTCGGCTGCGGGCCCGGCCTGTTGAGCCTGCCCATCGCTGCACAGGTGCAGCACGTGCATGCCCTGGACTACAGCAGCGGCATGCTCGACGGTCTGCGCGCCGCGATCGCACGCGAAGATGCCAGCAACATTACGCCGTGGCAGCTGTCGTGGACCGATGACTGGCACGCCGTGCTGCGTTGCGACCTTGCCATTGCCTCGCGTTCACTGATGGTGCCGGACCTCGAGGCAGCGCTGCGCAGGCTGGACGCGCACGCCCGCCAGCGCGCCTGCATCACCTTCGCCACCGGCCCGCGTGCCGGCGTGCCCGAGCTGGCCGAGCTGCTCGGCCGCGAGTGGGTGCCCATGCCCGACCACCGCTACCCGATCAACATGCTGCTGGACATGGGCCGGGAGCCGCAGGTGGATTACCTGCCCGAATCGGTGCGCGACGTCGCACAGGACGCCGACGGCCTGGTGCGCCAGGCCGTGGAGCTGTTCGGTGCGCTGGATGCGGATGAGGAAGCCCGCGTGCGCGCGTGGCATGCACGCTCGCCGCAGCATCGTTTCGGCATGGCGCCGACACGACGCTGGGCGTTCATCCAGTGGGCGACCAACGGTTGAACGGGTAGCGCCGGCCGCTGGCCGGCTGTTCTGCGTTCCGTGGTTGCCGGCC
>NZ_JAXAXL020000020.1:70160-82356 GCF_047497515.2 Stenotrophomonas maltophilia | reverse complement strand
GGAGTGTCCGCGGCATGGATGCCGCGGCCAAGCCCCCATGGATGGGTTTACGGCGTCTCCCGCAACCGGACCCACCCCGCCATCCCACGGACTGCCCGCTTTTGACGTTGATGTTGATGTGGATTCTGCGGGTGCAGGGCGCAGCCCTGCCGATAACCCCCCCTCCTGCGACGGTTCGTCGCACGGGCATCCCTGGACCCGGCTCTACACTAGCGGGGTGACCCGCCTGTCCCGCCCGCAGCGCCTCCTGCTCCAGCTCGCCGTCCTGGCGACGCTGCTGATGGTGCTTGCGCCCCTGGTCAGCCGCGCGCTGCAGGTACAGCCGATGGATCATGCGGCAAGGGTGGGCATGGACCACGCCGCAAT
This sequence comes from Stenotrophomonas maltophilia, assembly GCF_047497515.2. Classification (GTDB taxonomy): domain Bacteria; phylum Pseudomonadota; class Gammaproteobacteria; order Xanthomonadales; family Xanthomonadaceae; genus Stenotrophomonas. The sequence continues at coordinate 81,990 of NZ_JAXAXL020000020.1, read as the reverse complement.
GGGCCATGCCATGCAGGACATGGCCATGCCCGGGCACGATCACCACAGCGCAACGCCGGCATCGCCCAGCCGCCCGGCCGACCCGCACGCCATGCATGGCGAAGCCTGCGAATACTGCGTATTGGCCATGCGCCTGCTGCCGTGGCTGGCCGTGCTGGTGCTGCTGTTGCCGCTGCTGTGGCAGCCGCGGCTGGCATTCCCGTGGTCGCAACGCGTGCTGCCTGCCGCGCGCTGGCCCGCGCATGCCGCGCGTGGGCCGCCGCGCGTCTCCATCGTCCGCTGATGTCCCTATCGAATCTGCCGCACGACACCTGACCGGGTGCCGTGCGCGCATGCGTACCCTGGAGCTGTTCCGATGAAAATGACTTCCCGCCCCGCGGGCGCCCGTGCGCGCCTGCCGGTTGCCCTTGGCCTGGCCGTGGCTGCGTCACTGGCCCACGCTGCGCCCGCCGAACAGGCGCGCACGCTCGACACGATGGTGGTCACCGCCGCCGCACCCTCGTCGCCCCTGCACTGGGTGACCGATCCGCGCCTGCCGCGGCAGCCGGTACCGGCCAGCGACGGTGCCGATTACCTGAAGACCGTTCCCGGCTTCTCCGCCATCCGCAATGGCGGCACCAACGGCGACCCGGTGCTGCGTGGCATGTTCGGTTCGCGCCTGAACATCCTCAGCAACGATGGCAACCTGATCGGTGCCTGCCCGTCGCGCATGGACAATCCGCTGTCCTACATCGCGCCGGAGAGCTTTGACCGGCTGACCATCATCAAGGGGCCGCAGAGCGTGCGCTGGGGCGCGGGCGCCTCGGCTGGCACCGTGCGCTTCGAACGCGATACGCCCCGCTTCGAGGAACCGGGCCTGCGTGCCGATGCCAGTGCGCTGGTCGGTTCGCGCAACCGCAACGACCAGGTGCTGGACCTGACCCTGGGCAACCCGACCGGCTACGTGCGCGCTAGCGGCAACCGTTCCGAAGCCGGTGACTACAAGGATGGCCACGGTGATGTGGTGCCGTCGAAGTGGCGCAAATGGAACGGCGACGTGGCCATCGGCTGGACGCCGGATGCCGACACGCTGCTGGAAATCTCTGCCGGTGCCGGTGATGCGATCGCGCGCTACGCCGGGCGTGGCATGGACGGTGCTGCCTTCGAACGCACCAGCTACGCCGCGCGCCTCGAGAAGCGCAACCTGCCCGGCGCGTGGGACACGGTGCAGGCCAACGTGTACTACAACGAGGCCGACCACGTGATGGACAACTACACGCTGCGCACGCCGAACCCGCACAGCATGATGCCAATGCCGATGGCGTCGAACGTGGACCGTCGCACCCAGGGCGGCCGGGTCAGTTCCGAATGGCGCTGGCAGGACGTGCAGCTGGTGGCCGGCGTAGATGGCGAAGACAGCCGCCACCGCGGTCGCTTGGGCATGGGCCGCGATACCTACCGCCAGGCGGCGTGGGAGACCGATGCCAACTTCCGCCGCTATGGCGCGTTTACCGAGATGACCCTGGGTGCCGGCACCGACCAACGCTGGATCAGCGGCCTGCGCATCGATCGTGCCAGCGTCCGCGACGAGCGGCAGTCGATCCGCGGCATGATGGGGAACATGCCCAATCCGACCGCGGGCCAGCGCCGCAAGGAATGGCTGGGCAGCGGCTTCCTGCGCTACGAACAGGACCTGGCCGATGGCCTGACCGGGTATGCCGGCCTCGGCCACAGCCAGCGCATGCCTGATTACTGGGAGCTGTTTTCGCCTGACCACGGCCCGTCCGGTGCGCTGAACGCGTTCGCTGGCATCCAGCCGGAGCGCACCACCCAGCTCGACGTCGGCCTGCAGTACAAGGGACCACGCGTGCAGGCCTGGGTTTCGGCGTACGCCGGGCAGATCCAGGACTACATCCTGTTCACCTATCACGGCAGCGGCATGATGGGCATGAGCCAGGCCAGCAACATCGATGCGCGCATCGCCGGCGCCGAGGCGGGGCTGGAGGTGCGCGTGGGCGAGCAGTGGAAACTGGGCGGCACGTTGGCGTACGCCTGGGGCGAGAACCGCGACCAGCAGCGCCCGCTGCCGCAGATGCCGCCGCTGGAAGCCCGCCTGAGCGCCAACTGGGAAGGCCAGCGCTGGAGCGCCGGCGCGCTGCTGCGCGCGGTGACCCACCAGCATCGTGTAGCAGATGGCCAAGGCAACGTCGTCGCCCAGGATCTCGGACCAAGCGCCGGCTTCGCCACGTTCGCGCTCAATGCCGCCTATCGTTTCAGTTCGCAGCTGCAGCTCAGCGCGGGCGTCGACAACCTGTTCGACCGCGCCTACAGCGAGCACCTGAACCTGGCCGGCAGTGCTGATTTCGGCTTCCCGGCCGATCCGGTGCGCATCAACGAACCCGGCCGCAGCCTGTGGATGAAGGTGAACTACCGGTATTGATCCGCTGAAAAAAAACGGGGCCGGATCCCCGCCAGGATCCGCCCCCTGCCCAACGCCCTCCGTCGGGCAGCTTTGACTCTACGATGACAGTGCACCCAATGGGTCGCTGGATACACCCCGACACACGTCGACACCGCGCTCGGCAGCCTTGCACGGAACGGGTTCAAGGCGCTATCGCAGTCACGGTTCCACGCCGGTAAACGCTTGGCACATACCGCTTTTGCAGGCGCTTGCCTACACTCGGCGGCCGTGGATCAATCAGGACCGTTCATGTTGGCTCGTATCGCTTCGACCCTGGCCCTTGGCCTCAGCCTGGCCGTGCTGGCCGGGTGCGCAGGCAAGCAGGAGGCCGCCGCGCGTCGGCAGGGCGAAGCGGTGCCGGTGACCGCGCAGGTCGTGCAGCCCACGCAGTGGAACGACACGCTGCAGGCGCTGGGAACGGCCAAAGCACGCGAGTCGATCAGCGTGACCGCCAAGGTCAGCGAAATCGTCGAGAAGGTGCATTTCGAAAGCGGCCAGCAGATCGCCGCCGGGGCGCCAATCGTGACCCTGCGCGGTCAGGCCCAGGAGGCCGCGCTGGTGCAGGCGCAGGCCACCTTCCACGAGGCCGACCAGCTGTACAAGCGCCAGCGCGAGCTGGCCACCCAGCGACTGGTGTCCAGCGCCACGCTGGATACGCAGAAGTCGATCCGCGATGCCGCCGAAGCGCGCGTGGCACAGATGCAGTCGGACATCGGTGACCGCCGCGTGCGCGCGCCGTTCGCCGGCGTGCTTGGCATCCGCCAGGTCAGCCCGGGCACGCTGCTGACGCCGACCACGGTGATCGCCACGCTCGATGACATCGAGCACATGCACGTCGATTTCCAGGTGCCGGAAGTGGAACTGGCCGCACTGGGCGTGGGTGACAAGGTCAGCGCCACCAGCGTGGCCTGGCCGGGCCGCACGTTCGAGGGGGTGGTCAGCACCGTCGATGCGCGCATCGATCCGGCCACCCGCGCGGTGACCGTGCGCGCCGACTTCGCCAACGGCGACCACGCGCTGCGCCCGGGCATGCTGCTCGACGTGCGCCTGTTCCGCCCCGAGCGCCCGGCGCTGGTGGTGCCGGAAATCGCCGTGGTGCAGGTGGGCCGCGATACGTTCGTCTACCGCATCAAGAGCGACGACAGCGTCGAGCGCGTGGACGTGGTGACCGGTGCGCGCCGGGCTGGCGTGGTCGAGATCAAGCAGGGCCTGGAGGCCGGCCAGCGCATCGTGGTCGATGGCACCGGCAAGCTGCGCCCGGGCCTGAAGGTCGCGGCCAAGGACGCGGCACCGGCCAGCGGTGCCAAGCCGGCTGATGCGCCGGCGCCGGTCGCGGCCGAGGGCCACGGCGGATGAAACTGTCCGACATCTCCATCCAGCGGCCGGTGTTCGCCGTGGTGATGAGCCTGCTGCTGCTGGTGCTGGGCGTGATGTCCTTCACCCGGCTGACCCTGCGCGAACTGCCGGCCATCGATCCGCCGATCGTCTCGGTGTCAGTGGACTACACCGGCGCTTCGGCGGCGGTCATCGAAAGCCGCATCACCCAGGTGCTGGAAGACGCCCTGGCCGGCATCGAGGGCATCGACACGATCAACGCGCGCAGCACCAACGGCCGCTCGCAGGTCAGTATCGAGTTCACCTCCAACCGCGATATCGAAGCGGCGGCCAACGACGTGCGCGATGCGGTCAGCCGCGTCGCCGACCGCATGCCGGAAGAAGCACGCCCGCCGGAAATCGCCAAGGTCGAGAGCGATGCCGACCCGATCATCTGGTTCAACATGGTCTCTTCGACCATGGACACGCTGGAACTGAGCGACTACGCCGACCGCTACGTGGTCGATCGTTTCTCCAGCCTCGATGGCGTGGCCCAGGTCCGCATCGGTGGCCGCCAGCGCTACGCGATGCGCATCTGGCTGGACCGTGACCAGCTGGCCGCGCGTGGGCTGACCACCGGCGATGTGGAAACCGCGCTGCGCAACGAGAACGTGGAACTGCCGGCCGGCCGCATCGAGTCGACCGACCGCGATTTCACCCTGCGCGTGGAGCGCAACTACATCAAGCCCGAAGACTTCGCGACCATCCCGCTGGGCAAGGGCCGCGATGGCTACGTGGTGCGCATGGGCGACGTGGCGAAGATCGAACTGGCCTCGGCCGAACGCCGCGCGTACTACCGCAGCAACGGCGAGCCCGGCATCGGCCTGGGCATCGTCAAGACCTCCACCGCCAACTCGCTGGACGTCGCGCGCACCGCGCGTGCCGAGGCCGAGCGCATTGCGCTGACGCTGCCCAAGGGCACGCAGATCTTCGTGGCGTTCGACAACACCACCTTCATCGAAGCGGCCGTGGACCGCGTCTACGCCACGCTGGTCGAGGCGATGATCCTGGTGCTGGCGGTGATCTGGCTGTTCCTCGGCAGCTTCCGCGCCGCACTGATTCCTGCAGTGACGGTGCCGGTCTGCCTGGTGGCCGCCTTCATCGCACTGTATGCCTTCGATTTCTCGATCAACCTGCTGACCCTGCTTGCCCTGGTGCTGTGCATCGGCCTGGTGGTGGACGATGCGATCGTGGTGGTGGAGAACGTGCAACGCCGCATCGACCTGGGTGAGCCACCGCTGGTGGCCTCCAAGCGCGGCACCACGCAGGTCGCCTTCGCGGTGATCGCCACCACGGCGGTGCTGGTGGCGGTGTTCCTGCCGGTCGGCTTCCTGGAAGGCAACACCGGCCGCCTGTTCCGCGAACTGGCGGTGGCGCTGGCGGCAGCGGTGGCGTTGTCCGCGTTCGTGGCGCTGACGCTGACGCCGATGATGGCCTCCAAGCTGCTCAAGCCGCACACCGGCCAGGCGCCGCGCGGCCTGCATGGCTTCATCAACCGCAATCTTGAACGCCTCGCCTCGGGCTACGGCCGCGTGCTCGACCACCACGTCGACCGGACCTGGATCTACCTGCTGGTGATGGTGGCTGCGCTGGCCGCCAGCTGGGGGCTGCTGAAACTGCTGCCCTCGGAACTGGCGCCGGCCGAGGACCGCGGTTCGTTCCAGATCATGATCGACGGCCCGGAAGGCGCCGGCTACGACTACACCGTGCAGCAGGTACAGCAGGTGGAAGCGCTGCTGGCCCCGCACGTGGGCGCGGATAAGACCATCGCCCGCGCCAACCCGCGCGTGCCCGGCGGCTTTGGTGCCAGCGAGGAAATGCACACCGGGCGCGTCAGCATCTTCCTGCAGCCGTGGCGCCAGCGCAGCGAGGCCACTCCGGACGTGGCCAACGCATTGCAGAAGGAACTCGACACCATCCGCGGCGTGCGCGTGCGCACGCAGGTGGGTGGCGGGCTGGTGCGCAGCGGCGGCCAGCCCTTCCAGATCGTGCTGGGCGGGCCGGAGTACGCGGAAATCGCCCAGTGGCGCGACCGCGTCCTGCTGCGCATGGCCGACAATCCCGGCCTGGTCGGCCCCGACTCGGACTACAAGGAAACCCGGCCGCAGATGCGGGTGAACATCGACCGCCAGCGCGCGGCCGACCTGGGCGTGCCGGTCACTGCGATCGGTTCTGCGCTGGAAACCATGATGGGCTCGCGCCGCGTCACCACCTTCGTCGACAACGGCGAGGAGTACGACGTGCTGGTGCAGGCCGGCCGCGATGGACGTGCGAGCCCGGCCGACCTGGCCGCGATCCGCGTGCGCGCCACCTCCGGCGAACTGGTGCCGCTGTCCAACCTGGTCACCCTGAGTGAAGTGGCCGAGGCCGGTACCCTGAACCGCTTCAACCGCCTGCGCTCGATCACCATCACTGCCGGCCTGGCGCCGGGTTATCCGCTGGGCGAGGCCATCGCCTGGGCGCAGAACGTGGCCCGCGAAGAGCTGCCGCAGTACGCGCAGGTGAACTGGAAGGGCGAATCGCGCGAGTACCAGAGTGCCGGTGGCGCGGTGCTGCTGACCTTCGCGATGGCGCTGCTGGTGGTGTACCTGGTGCTGGCCGCGCAGTTCGAGAGCTTCATCCATCCGCTCACCATCATGCTGACCGTGCCGCTGGGCGTGCTCGGCGCGCTGGTCGGGCTGTGGGTGAGCGGGGGCACGGTGAATCTGTTCAGCCAGATCGGCATCGTCATGCTGGTCGGCCTGGCCGCGAAGAACGGCATCCTCATCGTCGAATTCGCCAACCAGCTGCGTGACGATGGCCGCACGGTGCGCGAGGCCATCATCGAATCGGCGATGGTGCGCCTGCGCCCGATCCTGATGACTTCGATCGCCACCGTGGTCGGTGCGATCCCGTTGGTGGTGGCCGGTGGCCCTGGCTCGGCCAGCCGTGGCACGATCGGCATCGTGATCATCTTCGGCGTGACCCTCTCGACCTTCCTGTCGCTGTTCGTGGTGCCGGCGTTCTACGCGCGGTTGGCGCCGTATACCCGTTCGCCGGAAGCGGTGAAGCGCGAACTGGAGAAGCAGGAAGCCGAGTCGCCGTCGGTGGGCGGCCATGCCTGACCCGGCGCAGCGCCTGTACGGCGACGGCTTCGTGCTGAGGCCGTGGTGCAGCGACGACCTGGACTCGTTGCTGCGCCACGCCAATGACGCCGAGGTCTCGCGCGGCCTGCGTGACCGCTTCCCGTACCCGTACACGCGCGAGGATGGCGAGGCGTTCCTGGCCGGCCGCGTACTGGCGCCCGGAACGCTCAACCTGGCCATCGAGATCGACGGCCAGGCCTGCGGCAGCATCGGTGCCCAGCCGGGCAGCGCCGAGCGCGCGCATATGGCTGAACTGGGCTATTGGCTGGGCCAGGCCTATTGGGGACAGGGCCTGATGACCCGCGTGGTGGGTCTGTTCGCCCCCTGGGTGATGGACGAACTGCGCCTGTTCAGGCTGCAGGCCGGGGTGGTCGATTTCAACCTCGGCTCGGCGCGGGTGCTGGAAAAGAACGGCTTCCAGGAGGAGGGCGTCGACCGCTGTGCGGTCTACAAGCGGGGCGAGCTGCACGACCTGCGCCGCTTCGCCCGGGTGCGCACGCAGCTGCCCTGAGCGGCTTGGGAAGGGGAGGGGTAGAGTCGACTGTCAGTCGACTATCGCGCGCAGCGCGGGCTCTTCTGCAACCGGGACCAAAGGCAGTCGACCAACAGTCGACGCTACCGGGCGTCAGCGCGGCCATCCCACCAACCCCTCCCGCAGCCCCCCATTGATCCGGCGCTACCGCAGCGGCCTTCGATCAGGGAGAATCGACCGGTCCCCTCCAGCCGACGGGACGTCCTTACAACCCGCCGACTGGAGAGAGCGCGCGTGGAAGCTACCGTACATTTCATCAACAGCATCATCTGGAGCAAGGCACTGATCTTCATGTGCCTGGCCGCCGGCCTGTTCTTCAGCCTGCGCACCCGTTTCATGCAGATCCGTGGTTTCCTCGAGATGTGCCGCCTCACGGTCAAGGGTGAGAAATCCGACGCCGGCGTGTCCTCGTTCCAGGCCCTGGCCATGTCGATGGCCGGCCGCATGGGCATCGGCAACATCGCCGGCGTGGCCACCGCCATCGCCTTCGGCGGCCCCGGTGCGATCTTCTGGATGTGGGTGATGGGCTTCCTCGGCGCGTCCACGTCGTACGTGGAATGCACCCTGGCGCAGATCTACAAGACCAAGGATGCCGAAGGCCGCTACCGCGGTGGCCCGGCCTATTACATCGAAAAGGCGATGGGCCTGAAGTGGTACGCGCTGGCCTTCGCCATCGCCACGATCATCGCGGCCGGCTTCCTGATGCCGGGCGTGCAGGCCAATGCCATCGCCGACAGCATCATCAACGCCTGCCGCGGCACTGCGCTGTGTGGCCCGCTCGATGGCCAGGCCTTCGGCATGGAGTCGGTGCAGGCGCTGAAGCTGGGCATCGGCATCGTGGTGGCGCTGCTGCTGGGCGTGGTGATCTTCGGTGGCGTCAAGCGCATCGCCAACTTTGCCGAAGTGGTGGTGCCGTTCATGGCCGCCGGCTTCATCCTGATGGCCATCGTCATCATGATCATCAACTACGACCGCGTGCCGGAAATGTTCGGCATCATCTTCAAGAGTGCCTTCGGTACCCACGCCGCGTTCGGCGCGATGATGGGCCTGGCGGTGGAGTGGGGCATCAAGCGCGGCATCTATGCCAATGAGGCCGGCCAGGGTTCGGGCCCGCACGCGGCGGCGGCCTCGGAAGTCTCGCACCCGGCCAAGCAGGGTTACGTGCAGGCCTTCGCCATCTACTTCGACACCATGATGGTGTGCACCGCCACCGCGTTCCTGATCCTGGCCAGCGGCACCTACAACGTGTACTCGCCGGCAGGCGCCAGCGCCCCGCCGATCTTCCAGGGCCTGGCCGGTATTCCGGAAGGTGCCGGCTACGCGCAGGCCGGCGTGGAAGCGGTGCTGCCGGGCTGGGGCTCGGCGTTCGTATCGATCGCCATCTTCTTCTTCGCCTTCACCACCATCATGGCGTACTACTACATGGCCGAGACCAACCTCAGCTATGTGAACCACAACAAGAAGCGCCCGCTGACCGTGCTGCTGCTGCGCCTGGGCATCATCGGCATGGTGGTGTTCGGCGCGTTCCACAACGCGACCCTGGCCTGGGCGCTGGGCGACATCGGCGTGGGCCTGATGGCGTGGCTGAACATCATCGCCATCCTCATCATCCAGAAGCCGGCGATGCTGGCCCTGCGTGATTACGAACGACAGAAGAAGCTCGGCCTCGATCCGACCTTCGACCCCGATGCCCTGGGCATCAAGAACGCCGATTTCTGGCGTCAACGCAAGCTGGAGTTGTCCCGTAGTGAATGATCCCTGGAAAAATGCCCGCCGCCCGTCGTCGCGACCGCCGCGGGCCACCCCGCTGCCACCGCGAGAGGGCGGCACGCCGCCGCCGCCGGGGCGTGGCAACGACGAACTGCGCCTGTATGGCTGGAACGCCGTGCAGGCCCTGTTCGACAAGCGTCCGCAGGCGCTGCGCAAGCTGTACCTGGTCGAGGCGCTGATTCCGCGCATGCAGCCGGTGCTGAAGTGGTGCGTGGCCAACCGCGTCGGCTATCGCGTGGTGGAAGAGGGCGACCTCAACAAGCTGGCCGCCACGACCCACCATGAAGGCCTGGTGGCCGATGTACTGCGCGCGCCGGTCGTGCCGCTGGCGCAGTGGCTGGTGGAACTGGGCGAGGGCCCGGCGCTGGCGTTGTGGCTGGATGGTGTCGGCAATCCGCACAACTTCGGCGCGATCCTGCGTTCGGCCGCGCACTTCGGCGTCAAGGCGCTGCTGCTGCCGGCCGGCAGCACGCTGGCGCTGTCCGGTGCGGCTGCACGCGTGGCCGAAGGCGGCGCAGAGTCGGTGCCGCTGGTGCAGCTGCCGGACACCGCGCAGGCGATGGCCCAGCTACGCGAGGCGGGTTTCGGCCTGGCCGCGACCCTGGTCGAGGGCGGGGACGACGTGTTCCGTGCGTCCCTGCCAGACCGTCTGGTGTACGTGATGGGCGCCGAAGGCGAGGGCATGGACCGCGGCCTGGCCGCGCAGTGCGATCAGCAGGTCTCCATTCCCGGCAGCGGCGCCGTTGAGAGCCTGAACGTGGCCTCGGCCACCGCCGTGCTGCTGGCGCAGTGGGCCAGCCGTCGCGGCTGATCCCGTATCCGGGGTGGCATGATCGGGGTCGGATCCCTCGCCGCAGGCGAGGGCTCTGACCCTGCCGGTTCCCGCTGCAGGATCTGCCGTGGTGGGTGCGAACCTTGGTTCGCACCGCTCCTGCTGCCGCGCTCGCCGGGCATGGCCCGGCGCTACCGCATCACTCGTTCGGCGGCGTGGTCGCCTTGGCCTCGCTGCCGAAGCTGCCATCGGCTTCGGCGGCCAGGTAGGCGAACACGGTGTACGCGGCCACGTTCTGCGCCAGCGCCTTCGGATCGATCTTGTCCAGCGTGTCGTCGGCGGTGTGGTGCAGGTGGAAGTAATCCGAGCCATCCTGCGCCAGCCACGCCCACGCACCGCCCTTGGCGGCCAGCGGGCCGACGTCCGGGCCCGGGCCGCCATTGTCGGCCTGGTACTCGATGCCCAGCGGCTTCATCACTTCGGCAATCTGCTTCGTCGCTTCGCGCGAGCCTTCCGGGTTCGGCGAACCGGTATTGAAGGCATAGATGCGGCCGGCACCGAAATCGCTCTCGGCGGCGAGCTGATGCAGGGCCACGTCCTTGGCGTGCGCTTCGGCGTAGGCCTTGCCGCCGTACAGGCCCTGTTCCTCGTTGGCGAAAGCGATCACGCGGATGGTGCGCTTCGGTGCCTGCTTGAGCTGGCCGATCAGGTGGCCGGCCGCCATGGTGATGCCCACGCCCGCGCCGTCATCGACCGCGCCGGTGCCCAGGTCCCACGAATCCAGGTGACCACCGATCACCACCACTTCCTTGGGCAGGCTGCGGCCGGTGATCTCGCCGATCACGTTGTACGACGTGGCCGTGCCATCCCAGCCGCAATCCAGCGCGACCTTCACCGTGGTGCTGCCACGGGCCAGCAGGCGTGCCAGCTGGTCAGCATCGGGCACCGACAGTGCCGCTGACGGCACCGGGGTCAGGCCTTCGTCAAAGCGGGTGATGCCGGTGTGCGGCACGCGGTGCGAGTCGGTGCCCGCCGAGCGCATCAGGAAGCCGACCGCACCCTTGCGGATCGCCTCGGACGGGCCCTTGCTGCGGATCGCGCCGCCACGGCCGTAGTCGCGGCCATCGCGGAACGGCAGCATCTGGTAATCGACGAAAGCGATCTTGCCCTTCAGCGAACCGGCCGGCGCGGCCTGCAGCGCGGCCAGATCGGCGAAGCGCACCACCTCGGCTTCCACCGTGCCGCCCGGGCTGCCACCCAGGGCGGTGATCTGCAGCGGCTGCGGGTTCTTGCCGGTTACCGCGGCATGTTCACTGCGACGTTCCCACTTCGGGAAGGTCACCGGCTCTTTCCACACCTTGTCGAAGCCGAGTGCCTTGAACTTGGCTTCGGCCCAGGCCACGGCGCGCGCGTCGGCCTCGCTGCCGGCGATGCGGGGGCCGATCTCGGTGGTCAGCGATTCGACCACTTTCCAGCCGGTGTCATCGGCCAGTGCCTGGTCGCGCAACTGCGCGGCGGTGGCCAGCGAGGCCGGCGGCAGGGTAGTGGTGTGCGGCGCCGCGAAGGCCGGAGCGGCCAGCAGGGCAAGGGAGGATGCGATGGCAAGGACGCGGCGACGCATGGGCAACTCCGGAAGGGACCAAGCCTTGGAGCTTAACAGTCGTTCAGGCCCGCGCATGGGCGGGAGGTCATGGCTGGCGCGAACGCTGTTTTCCGCCATGTCCGGCAAAGCGAAAGCCCCGCGAGGGCGGGGCTTTCGGTAGTCGCGGTAGCGCCGGCCGCTGGCCGGCACCAGGGGTGTTCCGACGTTGCCGGCC
>NZ_JAXAXL020000020.1:0-70150 GCF_047497515.2 Stenotrophomonas maltophilia | reverse complement strand
GGCCAGCGGCCGGCACTACCGGGAAGCGACCTTATTTCTTCAGGCTGTCGCGGATCTCGCGCAGCAGCACCACTTCCTCGGCCGGTGCGGCCGGGGCAGCTTCCTGCTTGCGCGACAGGCGGTTGATCGCCTTGACCACCAGGAAGATGGCGAAGGCCACGATCACGAACTGGATCAGCGTATTGATGAAGTCGCCGTAGCCGATCACCACCGCCGGGATCTCCTTGCCATCCGGGCCGAGCCGGGCCGGCGCCAACGTCCAGGCCAGCTGCGAGAAGTCCACCTTGCCGATCAGCAGGCCCAGCGGCGGCATGATGATCTTCTCGACCAGTGCGGTCACGATCTTGCCGAAGGCCGCGCCGATCACCACGCCGACGGCGAGGTCGATGACGTTGCCGCGCATCGCGAATGCCTTGAACTCGGTGAGCATTCCCATTGTTGTTTTTCTCCGGTGGGGAAGTGGACAGCGCGCAGGGTAGCGCAGGTGATGTCAGCCGGCGATGACGCCGTGGCGCTCGGCCACGTTCTCCAGGCGCGCGCTGAAGCGGTCGCCCGGCTTCAATGCGGCCACCCCGGATGGGGTGCCCATGAACACCAGATCGCCGGCGCGCAGCTGCCACAGCTTGGACAGCTCATGCAGGATCTCCGGCACGTTCCAGATCATCTGCTCGAGCAGCGCCTGCTGGCGCACTTCGCCGTTGACCTCCAGCGACAGGTTCAGCGCCGCCAGCTCGCCTACCTCGGCGGCATGCACGATTTCGCTGATCGGCGCGGAGGCGTCAAAGCCCTTGGCCGCATCCCACGGGTGGCCTTTTTCCTTGGCGGCGGCCTGCAGGTCGCGTCGGGTCAGGTCCAGGCCGACGGCATAGCCGTAGACCAGTGCGTCGGCATCGGCCACGGCCAGTTCGCCCACCGGCGCATCACGGCCGATCGCCACCACCAGCTCCACTTCGTGGTGCAGGTTGGCGGTCGCGGGCGGGTAGGGGATCACATCGTCGTGGCCGACCACGATCGCATCGGCCGGCTTGCTGAAGAACATCGGGCGGCCACGGTCATCGGCCGCCGGCACCGCCGCGCCCATTTCGCGGGCATGGTCGGCGAAATTGCGGCCGACGCAGTAAATGCGGTGCACGGGGAAACTGCCACCGCCCACCACAGGCACACGCGGCAGGGCTACGGCAGGGATCACATCGGAGACATCGGACATGCGGGCATCCAGGAAGGGCGTGCCCGCAGTCTAGAACGCATGGCGCCCGCCGTCAGCGGGCGCGTAAGGCATGGATCAACGCGACGCCGGCAACACCGGCTTGCGCACCACGCGGTACTCGCCCTCGACCACGGTCGGGTCGACCGGACGCGCGGTGCCCGGCTTGCGCGAGGCCAACAGCTTCCACGCCAGGCCGACCAGGATCATCGCCGCACCGACGAACACACCGATGAACACCATCGCGGCCAGGATCGCCAGGCCGAGCAGGCCTACGGCAACGCGCACCAACGGGTGGCGCGGCTTGCGCGGCGCGAACAGGGTGCGGAACTGGGTGAAGGCGGATGCGCGATTGAACATGGCGGCTCGATAGGCTGGGATCAGCGAAGCCAGAGTATCGGGAGGTGCCACTGTCATTGAGTGAAAAACTCGTTAAATATAGCCTGTGCTTATTACGAATCAATGACTTGTGTTCATCCTGCAGCCAGTCACCTGAGCAGGCATGCGACAATGCCGCTTTACTGTCCGAGCCTTCGCCATGACTGCCGCTGCTGCCTTGATCGCCCTTGATGCCATTGCCGATGGCGCCTTTGCCGAGGTCGAAGCGGTGGTTGATGGCGATGCCGAGTCGGTGGTGCTGTATCGCGATGGCACGCAGGTGCGCGCCTTCCTGAACATCTGTCCGCATGCCGGCCGCCGCCTGGACTGGGCGCCGGGCCAGTTCCTGAAGAGCCGCGAGGGCCACCTGGTGTGCGCGGCACATGGCGCCTCGTTCGCGCTGGACAGTGGCGACTGCATCGCCGGGCCCTGCAAGGGTGACCGCCTGCGCGCGGTACTGATCGACATCCGCGACGGCCTGGTCTACCTGGCCTGACGCTGGGCGATGTTGCCTGAGATGGGTACGGACCAACGGTCCGCACCTACCGAAAACCCGACGCTCAGAACATCAGGTTGATCATCAACACCACCACGCAGGTGTAGATCAGCGACAGTGGGCCGCCCACCCGCCACATCTCGCGCGGGGTGTAGTTGGCCGGGCCGGTGATCATCGAGATCACCGGATTGGAGGCCGTCATCAGGTTGTTGGACGCCGACAGCGCCACGATCAGTGCGAACGCGGTCGGGTTGCCGCCGGCCGCCAGCGCCAGGTTCACCGCGATGGGCACCATCACGATGGTCGCGCCCACGTGGCTGATGACCAGCGAAAACGCAGTGGTCAGCAGTGCCAGCGCCACTTCCAGCACCCACAGCGGAATGCCCGTGGGCAGCTTGTCGATGGTGTGGCCGGCCACCCATGCCGCCGCGCCGCTGGAATCCATCGCCCAGCCGAGCGGAATCAGCCCGGCCATCATGAATACCGTCTTCCAGTTGATCGAGGCATACGCCTCGTCCATGCGCAGCACGCCGGTCAGCAGCATGCCGGCCACGCCGGTCATCAGGGTCAGCGCCACCGGCAGCTTGCTGGTCAGCGCGATCAGGATGGTCAGCGCGAAAATCGCCATCGCGATCTTGAACTTGTGGGGGCGCTGTTCCCCGGTAGGGAAGTCGGTCACCACCACGAAGTCGCGGCTGCGCGCAGCCTGCGCCAGGTCGGTCCAGATGCTGTGGAACACCAGCATGTCACCGGCGCGCAGCTGCACGTCGCGCACGTCCTCACGGATCACCTGCTTGTCGCGGTTGATCGCCAGCAGGCTGATGCCGCGTTCCTTGCGCAGTCGCAGGTCGGCCGCGCTCTTGCCGATCACGTTCGAGGTCGGCGGCACCACCGCCTCGGAAATACCGGCGCGGCTGGGATTGAACAGGTCACCCAGGTGCTTCAGGCGCGAGGACATGCGCAGGAACTGGTTCTGCGCGAAGTCGCTGATCTGCTGGCGCGGGCCCATCGCACCGAGCACGCTGCCGACCCAGATGCGCATCTCCGCAGGCGGTGCCAGGCGGGTGTCGTTGCCGGTCTTCAACGCCAGCAGCAGCGGCGCATCGTGCAGGTTCTCCGCCTCGCCCAGGGTCATCCCCACCAACGGGCTTTCGGCGGTGACCACCAGCTCGAACACATCACCTTCAATGCCGTAGGTCTTGGCGAAGTAGCTTTCAGTGCGCGCCGGGGTCGCCCCGTCGTTGACCAGGTTCTCTTCCTCGATCAGCTTGCGGTCGCCGTAGTAGCGGAAGTACAGCAACGAGGCGATCAGCAATGCCACGCCGATCGGCAACGGCGCGAACATGCGCAGCGGCTCGATCGTGGCCAGGCCGGAGGGCAGGTTGTTGTTGGCCGAAGCCAGAAGGTCGTTCAGCAGGATCAGCGGCGAGTTGCCGACCATGGTCAGCGCGCCGCCCATCACGATTGCCGCCGAGATCGGCAGCAGCAGGCGCTGCATCGTCAGCCCGGTGCGCGCCGCCAGTCGCGAGGCGACCGGCAGGTACAACGCCATCACCGACGGGTTCTGCATGAAGGACGAGTTCAGGCCGGCAATGGCCGTGGTCATCATCAACAGCCGCTGCTCGACACCATGGCCGCGCCGCAGCAGCCAGGCCGCCAGCCGGTTCAGCGCCCCGGTGCGGTCCAGGCCCGCACCGAGGATGGTGGTGGCGATGATGCTCATCACCGCGTTGCCGGAGAAGCCGCCGAAGATCTCCTCCGGCGCGATCAGGCCGGTGACACCGAGCACCACCAGCACCACCAGCGCGACCACGTCGGCGCGGATGCGCTCGAACAGGAACATCGCCATCGTGAAGCCGACCAGCCCAAGCACGAGCTTCATGTCGTTGGTCAGCGTCAGCGCGGTATCCATGTGGGGCGCGGCGTCCTCAGGCGATGATCAGGTGCGGTCGTACAACAGGTCCCAGACGCCGTGGCCGAGTTTCTGGCCGCGGGTCTCGAAGTGGGTCTGCGGGCGCCAGTCCGGGCGCGGCACGCTGCCGCGCGGGCCGGCACGGTTGACCAGGCCGGCGGTGGCGTCGAGCACGTCCCACATCTGCTCGGCGTAGTCCTCCCAGTCGGTCGCGCAGTGCAGGCGGCCACCCGGGCGCAGCTTGCGCACCAGCAGGTCGGCGAACGCCGGCTGCAGCAGGCGGCGCTTGTTGTGGCGCTTCTTGTGCCACGGGTCCGGGAAGTAGATGCGCACTTCATCGAGCGCGCCGTCGGCGATCTCGTTCTGCAGCACTTCCACCGCATCGTGGTGGTACAGGCGCACGTGGTCGGCGTTGTCCTCGGCCAGTGCGTTCAGCAGCCGGCCCACGCCGGGGGCGTGCACCTCGATGCCGATGTAGTCGCGCGAGGGATCGTGCTGGGCGGCAAAGCGCAGCGCGGCACCGTTGCCGAAGCCGATTTCCAGCACCTTGTGCGCCGGACGGCCGAAGGTGGCATCCAGGTCACGCGGCTGGCCGTTGTAGTCGATGCCGAAACGCGGCCAGCGTTCATCGAACGCGCGCTGCTGGGCGGGGGTGAATCGGCCCTGGCGCAGCACGAAGCTGCGCACTTCACGGCGGCCTTCGCTGACGGTGAAGGGCTTGGGCGGGGCCTTGGAACCGGCGCTGTCGAAAGGATTGGTCATCAGCCGATCAACCCATCCACCGGGGACGACGCGCTGGCGTAGCGCTTGCGCGGAATGCGCCCGGCCAGGAAGGCCTCGCGGCCGGCCTCGACCGCCTTGCGCATCGCACTGGCCATCAGCACCGGGCTGCGTGCACCGGCGATGGCGGTGTTCATCAGCACGCCGTCGCAGCCCAGCTCCATCGCGATCGCCGCGTCCGAGGCGGTACCGACGCCGGCGTCGACGATGATCGGCACCTTGGCGTCTTCAATGATCTGCAGCAGGTTGTACTTGTTCTGGATGCCCAGGCCCGACCCGATCGGCGCGGCCAGCGGCATCACCGCGGCGCAGCCGATCTCTTCCAGGCGCTTGGCCAGGATCGGGTCATCGGAGGTGTAGACCATTACCTCGAAGCCGTCCTTGACCAGCTGTTCGGCGGCCTTGAGGGTCTGCACCACGTCCGGGTACAGCGACTTCTGGTCGCCCAGCACTTCCAGCTTGGTCAGGTTGTGGCCGTCCAGCAGCTCGCGGGCCAGGCGGCAGGTGCGCACGGCGTCTTCGGCGGTGTAGCAGCCGGCGGTGTTGGGCAGGATGGTGTAGCGCTCCGGCGGCAGCACATCCAGCAGGTTCGGTTCGCCCGGATTCTGCCCGATGTTGGTGCGGCGGATGGCCACGGTGACGATCTGGGCGCCTCCAGCCTCGGTGGCCAGGCGGGTTTCTTCCAGGTCCTTGAACTTGCCGGTGCCGGTCAGCAGCCGCGAGCCATAGGTCTTGCCGGCGATCACCAGCGAATCGGGGGAGACATGAACGTTCATGGCGCGATTATCGCTTATCCGCCTGAAGATGGGGTCACGCAACCAAAGGTAGTGCCGGCCGCTGGCCGGCAGATGTGAGGCGTCAGGCAGCGTCGGATTGCCGGCCAGCGGCCGGCACTACCCGGAATGGCTTCAACCACCGCCCAGCGCGTGCACGATCTCCACCACGTCGCCTTCGGCCAGGATATGCCCGGCATGGCGGCTGCGGCTGACGATCTCGCCGTTGACCTCCACCGCCACCCGGCGTTGCAGCAGCTGCTCGGCCTCGAGCAGGTCGTGAAGGGTTGCCGCGGCGGGCAGGGTACGGGGGGCGCCGTTGAGCTGGATATTCATCCGTCCATTGTCGCTGATAGCCCGCCGGGATCGGAATGTTTGCAATCTGCACCGTACGCCAACTCCAGCACAGCGGGTTTTCCGGAGATCGGGTGACAATCCATGCGGCGGCGCAGCGTGAGCAAAACGCGGCGCAGTGAAACCATCCACCGTGCGCCGGCGTACGTCCGCCGGGTCCTCAACGATATCCCCACAGGAGTTTCCTACATGCTGCTCAGCAAACACCCGATCCGCTCCCTGATGGCGGCCGCGATCGCGCTGGCCGCGCTTCCGGCCATGGCAGGCGAAAACCCGTATTCCAGCGCGGTGTTCTTCGGCGACAGCCTGACCGACGCCGGCTACTTCCGCCCGCTGCTGCCGCCGGCGACCCAGGGCGTCACCGGCCAGTTCACCACCAACCCGGGCTGGGTGTGGGCGCAGCAGGTGGCCAACTACTACGGCCTCAACAACGGCGCCAACGGCAACGGCCAGAACGGTGACAACTACGCCGCCGGCGGTGCCCGCGTCAGCGTCGACGTGCCGAGCGCGCTCGGCGTCATTCCGTCGCTGAAGACGCAGGCGAACCGCTACCTCGCTGCCAATGGCGGCAAGGCGGACAGCCGTGCCCTGTACACCGTGTGGGGTGGTGCCAACGACCTGTTCGCCGCTGCCGGCGCTCCGGCACAGGCGCAGGCCATCATCGGCGCGGCCGTCACCGACCAGATCGCCCTGGTCGGCGCGCTGAAGCAGGCTGGCGCACAGTACGTACTGGTGCCGAACCTGCCGAATGTCGGCCTGACCCCGGCGTTCCGCGGCCCCAACGCCGGCACCGCCACCGCACTGTCCGCCGGTTACAACAAGGCCCTCTACGGCGGCCTGAAGCAGGCCGGCATCGAGTTCATTCCGCTCGATACCTTCACCGTGCTGAGTGAAGTGGCCGCCAACCCGGCCATGTACGGCTTCACCAACGTCACCAGCACCGCCTGCAAGATCGACCCGAACAACTCGACGCTCAGCATCCTGACCTGCAACCCGACCAGCTACGTCAGCCCGGATGCCTACCAGACCTACCTGTTCGCCGACGGCGTGCACCCGACCGTGGCTGGCCACCAGCTGCTGGGCCAGTACGCCGTCTCGGTGCTGGAGGCCCCGCGCCTGCAGCAGGTGCTGAGCCATTCGGCGCAGACCATTGGCCGTGCGCGTGCGGACCAGGTCAGCAATCACCTCGGTGCCCGCCCGGCGGACGGCCTGTCGTGGTGGGGGGGCGTGCGCGGCGACCTGCAGCGCTATGACCACGCCGACCTGTATGACGGCGTGGCCCCGGCCGGCCTGTTCGGTATCGACTGGGCACGCAACGGCATGGTGGTCGGCGGCTTCGCCGGCTTTGGCCGCCTGAACGCCGACTTCGGCAACAGCCGTGGCGATTTCACCCAGAAGGACACCACCGCCGGCCTGTTCGCGGCATGGTACGGCGACCGCGTCTGGGTCAACGGCCAGGTCAGCTACACCTGGCTGTCGTATGACGTGAACCGCAAGCTGCAGCTGGGCCCGGCGACCCGCGAACATGGCGGTTCGCCGGACGGCAGCAACCTGACCGCCGCGCTGAACGCCGGTTACGAATTCGGTACCGAAGGCGGCTTCCGCCACGGCCCGATCGCTTCGGTGATCTGGCAGAAGGTGAAGATCGACGGCTATGCCGAAAGCGCGGCCGCCGGCACCCTGGCCACCGCCCTGGGTTACGACCGCCAGAACGTCGATTCCACCGTCGGCCGCATCGGCTGGCAGGCGCGCTTCGATGGCGGCACCGTCAAGCCGTATGTGCAGGTGACCTACGACCACGAGTTCGAGGACACCAAGCAGGCCAGTGCCTGGCTGCAGACCCTGCCGGAGCTGGGCAGCTACCGCGTGCCGGGCCTGGACTTCGACAAGAACTACGCCACCGCTGTGCTGGGTGCGCGCATGGATCTGTTCGGCCTGCAGGGCAACCTTGGCGTGAGCACCACGGCTGCGCAGAAGCGCGCCCGCGATGCGACGATCTTCGCCACGGTCGGCGGCAGCTTCTAAGCAGAAGCCAGACGGGGTTGGAGCCCTTTCCGTATGGGAAGGGCTCCACCCCCGCTCCTATGCGGTGGCTACCATTGCGCAACACGGGGCCCAGCGCATAGACTTTCACCCGCAACGCGGGCGTAGCTCAATGGTAGAGCTGTAGCTTCCCAAGCTACTGACGTGGGTTCGATTCCCATCGCCCGCTCCATGTCTCCAGGTCATCGGCGCCGGTGCCAGGCGCTCCGCATCTGTCGAGCCGCTCGCAGCCCATCGCTTGATTCCGGCAGTGCCTGGCGGTCCTTTCACCGGGCGAGTCCGTGATCTAATCTTCCTGGGATCAAACAGGGAGGTTCTGGAATGCGGCATCTTTCACTTGTGATTGCGGCACTTCTGGCGGGGTGCGCAACCAGCCCCAAAGGACTGGAGCGGCCGGAGTACGCCTCGGCATTTACGGTCGACCAGGGATACCAGTTGACGCTGAAGCAGATTGTCGCGGCGATCGAAGAATGCCGTCCTGTGCAGCTCCTGCCGGTGGGGCAATTGATCAACGATGTGCAGAACTACAGCGATCTGAAGGAAGCCAGGATCGTCCAAGGGGCATCAGGAGTGGGCACCCAGATCTACAAGGTCATCGTGCTCAAGGAAGTGGAGCAGGCCACGACGGTCACGTTGTACACCAGGATGCGTGCCGGGGAAGAGCTGGAGAAGCTGAAAAAGTGGGCGATGGGCAGCACCGATTGCAGATGATGGTTGTTCAGGCAGCCTCACGCGGGCGCTGTCGACACTAGCTGCGCATACTCCTCGGTAAACAGCCCGGCCAGAGCCTGCCGCTGCGTTGCGTCGATCGCGCGCGAGGCATTGGCCGCATAGTCGAAGTGCACCATCACGCAGCGCCCGCTGGCGACCAGTGTGTCGTTCTGGACTGCCTGCTGCACGATCGATAGAGAAGAGCGGCCGATGTTCTCGATGCGGGTCTCGATCCGCACCTCGTGCCCGGCCTGGATCTGCTGCAGGAAGTCGATCTCGTAGCGGCGAAGTATCAGCGTCAGGTCGCGCATGCTGGCCTCGCGGCTGAAGTGGCGGAAGATCTCCTGGCGGCCTTCCTCGAACCAGACGGGCAGGGCGGTGTTGGTGACGTGGCCGAGTACGTCCACTTCGGAGAAGCGCGGGAACACGGTGATGGACATGGGGCTCCTTGCGGTTGGGCCTGGCGTCCGCAGTGTGCCGCCAGTGCCGGGCCAAACCACGCCGCAGAGCATCATCCGCCGGCCACACGCCCGCGCTATGCTGCGCGCCTGCCGTCCGATCCTGCCGCGATGAAGCTCGCCATCCTGTCCCGCAACAGTTCCCTGTATTCCACCCGCCGGCTGGTCGAGGCAGCGCGCGCGCGCGGCCATACCGTGCGGATCCTCGATCCGCTGCGCTGCTACATGCGCATCGCCGCCGATGGTTTTTCGATGCATTACAAGGGCCGGCCGATGACCGGCGTGGACATGGTCATCCCGCGCATCGGTGCCTCGATCACCCGCTATGGCACCGCTGTGCTGCGCCAGTTCGAGCTGATGGGCGCGCGCACGCCCAATCCGTCCGACGCGATCCTGCGCTCGCGCGACAAGCTGCGCGCCCACCAGCTGCTGGCGGCCAAGGGCATCGACATGCCGGTCACCGTGTTCGGCGACAACCCCGATGACACCGTCGACCTGCTGTCCATGCTCGGCCCACCGCCGCATGTGGTGAAGCTCAACGAAGGCACCCAGGGCCGCGGCGTGATCCTCACCGAGAAGGCCAGCGCCTCGCGCGGCATCGTTGAAGCGCTGCGCGGCCTGTACGCCAATTTCCTGATGCAGGAGTTCATCGGCGAGGCCAAGGGCGCCGACCTGCGCTGCTTCGTGGTCGGTGACCAGGTGGTGGCTTCGATGCAGCGGCAGGCGCCGGAAGGTGACTTCCGCTCCAACCTGCATGCCGGGGGCAGCGCCGTGGCGGCCAAGGCCAGCCGCATCGAGCAGCAGGTGGCCGTGCGTTCGGCCAAGGCGCTGGGCCTGTCGGTGTGCGGGGTGGACCTGATCCGCTCCGCGCGCGGCCCGCTGGTGCTGGAGGTCAACTCCACGCCGGGGCTGGAAGGGATCGAGGCCGCCTGCGGAGTGGACGTGGCCACGCGCATCATCGAGCATGTCGAGAGGCTCAAAAAACCGTGAATATTCAGTGACCTGTAATTCTCATGGGTGGATGAGGCGTCACTTAACACGCCTTTAATCGGGCGGGGCGTAGCCTTCAGCGAACCGCAGCTCTGCCTCTCAGCAGGATCGGTATCGGGATACAACTTCAGACCCAGGCGGGGGCACCGCCTGGGTCTTTTTTATGCCTGCCGGAGGTCCCTTGTGGAGGTGACGTGACGGCCGTAGAGTGGCCGCCATCGTTCCTGGATGGATCGGAGGCTGGCGATGTACCGCATCACGATGATCGCGTTGTTGCTGGGTCTGGCCGGAGCTGCTGCGGCCAAGCCGGAAAAACCCGTTGTGCAGATGGACCGGCAGTCGCCGGTGGCCGAACAGGTGCGCCAGGTCGAAAAGGCGCTCGATGACGGCGATTACAGTGAGATATCCGCCGATGACCGCGGGGAAGTGCGCCAGGCGCTGGCCCGCATCACGGCGCACATGGGTGACCGCCAGACCTTGCAGGAGCTGCCGCCGCAGGTGCAGGGCGAGGTCTTCAATGACCAGGAGCGCATCAATACGCTGCTCACCCGGGCCCACGACGACAGCCGGCAGGTCTGCCAGTACACGCGCACCACCGGCAGCAACATGCCCAAGAGCCGCTGCCTGACGGTGGCCGAGCGACGCCGGATCGCCGAGAAGGGCAAGGCGTTGTTGAATGACCAGCGCACCTTCAACAACTTGAATCCGGAAACCTCGCGCTAGGGCCCGGCGCCCGGACCATTGGCACTTGCTGGCGTGAAGGCGGTGCGAATAGAGTCGGGATTCGCCACAGACAAGGATTTGTTTGCCATGAAACAGGCTTTGATGTCGGCCGTCCTGCTGTCAGGACTGGCCCTGGTCAGTACCGCATCGGCGTCCAAGGCCAAGGACGTGTTCGTGCCCGGTCAGCCGCTGCAGCAGCAGATCGCGCGTATCGAGGTGGAGCTCAAGGACGGCGAAACCTATTCGGAGTTGAAGCAGGACGAGCGCGTCCGTGTCAATGACGCGCTGTCGCGCATGCGTACCGCCGTGGAGCAGTACCCGGCGCGCGATTCCATGCCTGAACCGGTGCAAACCCAGGTCTTCAACGACCAGCAGGTCGTGAACACGGTTTTGACACAGGCACGTGAAGATAGTCGTCTAATATGCCAACGTGAAAAGCCCATCGGTTCCAATCGAACCACGACGCAGTGCATGACCGTTGCCGAACGCGCCCGGCAGAAAGAACGGGCACAGCAGGACATGCGGCAGGTCATGCGCGCCGGCAGTACAGTCAATTAGAGGTGACAGTGAGAATCCTGGTAATCGAAGACAACAGCGACATTGCGGCCAACCTGGGCGACTACCTGGAGGACCGCGGGCATACGGTGGACTTCGCGGCTGATGGGGTCACCGGCCTGCATCTGGCCGTGGTGCACGAGTTCGACGCGATCGTGCTGGATCTCAACCTGCCAGGCATGGATGGCATCGAAGTCTGCCGCAAGCTGCGCAATGAAGCGCGCAAGCAGACGCCGGTGCTGATGCTGACGGCCCGCGATTCGCTGGACAACAAGCTGGCCGGCTTCGATTCGGGTGCGGACGACTACCTGATCAAGCCGTTCGCGTTGCAGGAAGTGGAAGTGCGCCTGAACGCCCTGTCGCGCCGCGGCAAGGGCGTGCAGACCCGCGTGCTGGAAACCGGCGACCTGGAATACAACCTGGATACGCTGGAAGTGCGCCGCCAGGGCAAGCTGCTGCAGCTCAACCCGACCGCGCTGAAGATCCTGCAGGCGCTGATGGAAGCGGCGCCTGCGGTGGTGACCCGCCAGGAGCTGGAAACCCGCGTGTGGGGCGAAGAACTGCCGGACTCGGATTCGTTGCGCGTGCATATCCATGGCCTGCGTGCGGTGGTCGACAAGCCGTTTGAAGTGCCGCTGATCCAGACCCGCCATGGCATCGGATACCGTATCGCCACCCCGGAAGCCTGATTCCGTGGCAACCAAGGTGGAGCGTCGGCGCACGCCCTATCGGCGGCGCCTCCGCAGCCGCATCATCGTTTCGTTCGTGTTGTTGGGCTTTTGCCTGACAACACTGTTCGCGTTCGCCACCAACTGGGCCCGCCTGCGCGTGGAAAACCAGTTGGTGGAAGAGTTGATGAACCGCAACATCGATGAGTACGCGCGGCGCTATTACGAACATCCGGGGCATAATCCCGATGCGCCGGTGCTGCAGATCCGGGCG
Source organism: Stenotrophomonas maltophilia (assembly GCF_047497515.2). Lineage (GTDB taxonomy): Bacteria > Pseudomonadota > Gammaproteobacteria > Xanthomonadales > Xanthomonadaceae > Stenotrophomonas. Next base: position 57,831 of record NZ_JAXAXL020000020.1, on the reverse strand, counting down.
TACGCGTATTCCAAGGACAAGTTCGACCGGGTGCGGGAAGAGCGCGCGCAGTGGGCGGGCTTCTCCGATGGTATCCACAGTGTCAGCGGCGATGAGCACGGTGAGCCGTACTCCTACAAGCTGGCCGTGCGCAAGACGCCCGACGCCTGGTTCTTCCTCGCCTATGACATGACCGACAGCGTGCGCGGTGGCAAGCAGCTCAACCGCGCGTTGGTGCTGTCGGTGCTGGTGTTCAGCGTGCTGTCGCTGGTGCTGGGCTGGTGGTCGGCGTCGAAGGTCATGAAACCCGTCTCGGACCTGGCCGCGCGGCTGCGTGCCTACCGCGGCGGCACCAGTGACCCCGAACCGCTGGCGCCACGCTTCCCCGATGACGAAGTGGGGCAGCTGGCCCAGGCACTGGACGACTATTCCTCGCGGCTGACCGAAGTGGTGCAGCGCGACCGCGAATTCAATGCAGACGTCAGCCACGAGCTGCGCACGCCGCTGGCGGTGATACGCGGCGCCACCGAACTGCTGCTGACCCGGCCCGGCCTGGACGAGAAGGTGCTGCAGCGGCTGCAGCGCATCCAGCGTGCCGAACAGCAGTGCAGCGACCTGATTGGTGCGCTGCTGCTGCTGTCGCGCAATGAGCGTGGGCAGGGCACCAGCAACGTGGCCCGCGTGGCCGAGCAGCTGCTGGACGCACACCGCGCACAGCTGGGCGGCAAGCCGCTGGAGCTGGCGCTGGAAGGCGAGCGCGATCTGGTCATCGATGCACCGGAAGCCGCCTTGTCGGTGGCGCTCGGCAACCTGATCGGCAACGCGGTGAAGTATTCGCAGGACGGCGAAGTACGCGTGCACGTGGGCGCCAATGCGGTGTCGGTGACCGACAGTGGCCCCGGCCTGAGCGAAGAGGACGCCGCCAAGCTGTTCCAGCGCGGCTATCGAGGCACGCACGCCGGCCATTCGCAGGGCGGTGGTATCGGCCTGTCGATCGTCAGCCGCCTGTGCGACCTGTATGGCTGGCAGGTGAGCGTGCGCCCCGGCGGCGAGCGCGGCGTGATCGCTACCCTGACGTTCTCGCCGAAGCCGCTCTAGCGACGGCGGGGCCGTGCCGGATCGGCACATGAATCTACCCGGGTGGGTGCCAACCTTGGTTGGCACTGAAGCCCGGCATCCGCCATCCACGCGTGGCGTGGATCTGATGTCGTTCGCGGCGCGAAGCGATCTGTCCCTGGCCGTCCAGCTCGCGAACTCCATGGGCCTTGCGGCGCCGGTGCGTGTCGCGGCTCACGGTTCCTGCGTTCCGCACACGCATTGCCGCTTTTAACTCCTGACAGATGGACGTGCAGATGGCCAGATGCCTGCGCCGGGATCATCCGTCTTAGCCAGGAGCATCGCCATGCCACACCGTAGCCGTTATCCCAACCTGCACCAGCTGATCGGCGAATCGGTCAACCAGTTGTCCGCGGACGTTGCACAGCGCGTCGAGAACCTGCTGTGCCGGTCCTGCGGCCTGATGCCGATCCTTGAGGCGCAGAGGAGCGTGGACGACGCCACCGGCGTTGCAGCACAGCGCGCCGGGCTGAAGGCGCGCCAGGCCGGTACGCTGTCCGACCTCAGGGACACCGTCTCAGGCATCACTGTGTTGACCCGGATGATGCACGCCGCGCATATCGCACGCACCCGCGGAGGCCCGCTGCAGGCCGTACCACCAGACGCCGTGGAAGGGTTGTTGCTGGCCGCACGGGAGCTGACCTGCTACGTGCAACAGCAGCTACAGGTCGAAAGGGCTCGCGACGCAGCCACCCTGCAGTAGTCCTGATGGGCGAGGCGCTGGCCGGAAGCCGCCTTCCATATGAAGGCGGCCGCTCTTGCCTCAGTTGTCGCATTCTGCACTCCCGGCGGCGTGGTACCCGCCCGCACGTTCCCGCATTGGACCGGGGGAGGCCCGGCATGCCGGGCCGGAGTCGATCCTCGATGCTTTTCAGACACTTTTCGGATTGCGTCCGCAGCACTGATCCACCAAGGCTTGAGGCTCGGGAAAGCGCGCGTCCTCGCGCGCTGCGTTCGTCAAGGAACTGGCATGGATCATCGATCGTCATTCGTCGCTGCCTACGCGGCGTCATCGCGCGTCCATCGCTTTTGCGGTCCTACGGCATCGCCGTTGATCGTGGAGCGCTGGCACGGCAGCGAATCCTTGTCCGAAGGCCTGCGCTGCCAGATTGATCTGCTGGGCGAGGCGTGCGAGCACAGCCTGGATGATTGGGTGACCCGTCCGGCAAGCATCACCACATGCTTGCCGGACGGGGCCGAGGTTGTGCGCGTCGGGCTGATCCGCAGTATCGAACGCCTGGGTTACGCGGGCAGTCTGGTGCGCTACCGCGTTCACTTGGCCGACTGGACCGCTTGGCTGCACGACAGTCGTCACAGCCGCGTATTCCAGGACGCGGATGTGGCCAGCATCATCAGCACGGTGCTCTCGGTACACGCGCCGCTGGCACATTGGAGCTGGCACGTTGGAAGTGCCGCGGCGCTTGACCGTCGGTGCCGGGGCTATCGCGTGCAGTACCGCCAATCGGACATGGCGTTCCTGCAACAGCTGATGGCCGATGAAGGCCTGGGCTGGTGCATCCGCACACTGCCCGAAGCACCCGGTGGGCATACGTTGATGATCTTCGGTGACAGCACGCGATGCTCGCTGCTGCCACGCCCCCGGCGCGTGCACCAGACCCAGCGGGTGCCCGATGACGCGGGCATCGCGCTGTTGCATGAGACCTGTCGCGTAGTGCCGACCCACATGACCCGGGTAGCGGATCTGGATGATCCGTTGCGTGTGGTTTCGGCCAGCCTGCCTGTGCGCACCGTGGCCAGTGGCCCATTGGAGGACTATTCGCCGGCTCGCCACGCGGCGTGGGAGACCTCGCGCGAGGCCTTGGCCGAGGTGATGCGCGACACCGAAGCAGCGTTGTGTGAGCAGCGGCGCTGGACCGGCGAAGGCACCGAGCCGGACTTCCAGCCCGGCTACGCATTCGAGGTGTTGCCAGAGCCCGGCCTGCGAGCAGTACCCGCATTGCTGCTTACAGCGGTGCAGCACGCAGCGGTCAACACGCTGCCTGAGGTTCTCGAACTGCAGGATCACCTGCCGTTGCACGCACTGCCCGACACCGTGCCCGCCGACCGCGCGCAGAGGCTGGGTTATGCCAATCGCTTCGAGGCCATGCCGTTCGACCGTCGATGGCGACGTTCTCCGGATGGCAGGGCAGGGCGGTCGGCGGCCCCCGGCCCACAACTGGCTACTGTGCTCGGCGGCGATGACGGTGCACCGCTGTATATGGACAGCAACGGGCGCATCCGGGTGCGGTTCGGCTTTGCCACCGACAGCAGGGCCGACAGCGGTTGGCTGCGCGTCGCCCAGACCTTTGCCGGCCCCGGCGTGGGCAGTCAGTTCCTGCCCCGCGTCGGCCAGGAGGTGGTGGTGGACTTCATCAACGGCGACCTCTGCCGCCCCATCGTGATGGGTGCGCTCTACAACGGCCAGGGCGAGTCACGCGCTGAAGCGCTGGCGTTGTCCAGCGATGCTGGCAGCAGTGCCCAGAACAACCTGGCCGGTGGCAACGCCCCACGCTGGCATGCTGCAGGCGCCGGCGAATCGGCCCAGCGCAATGCCGGCGCCGTATGGGGCATCAGCTCGCAGGGCTGGGACGGCCATGGCGGCAACAGTCTCGAGTTCGACGACAGCGACGACCAGCTGCAAGTGCGGCTTGGTACAACGCAGTGCCACAGCGCGATCAGCATGGGTCATCTGCATCACCTGCAGCACAACTTCCGTGGAAGCCTGCGCGGAACTGGATTCGAACTGCGCAGCGACGCGTGGGGTGCCGTGCGTGCCACGGCAGGCCTGTGGCTGGACAGCATGCAGCGCTCCGCGTCCACCCCGGCTGGTCTGCGCGCTGCGCCGGTCGCGCTGTTGCGGCAGACGCTCGTGCTGGCGCACTCCTTTGATGAATCTGCACGCCAGCAACGTACGGTCCGGCTGCGCGGCCACGCCGCCGAGGACAACGGTGCCAGCGTGCTGCAGACCCTGGCCGACAGCGTGGCGGCATCGCAGCGGCTGCAGGGTGCTGGCGAAGACATTCCTGCAACCGGGTCGGCGATGTTGGGCCTGTCCGCACCGGCAGGCATCTGCCAGCTGGCCGGGCAGGCGATCCAGCTGGGGGTGGGTCACAGTACGCTGCTGGCCAGTGGTGGCAGTTCGTCGGTGACCGTTGCCGGCCATGCGCGTTGGCAGTGTCGCCAGGCTATCGGCGTGCTGGCGGGTGCGACACGCACTCCGGGGAGTGCCGGGTTGAGCGTGGTGGCCGGCCAACAGGTGCTTGATATGCAGGCGCAGGCAGACGCCGTGCACCTGCAGGCGCGCGCCGGGCTGGTGGCGGCCACCCAGCAGGGCGAGGTGCAACTGGCGGCAGGCAACACGCTGCACATCGCAACGGCCGGCGGTGCTTCGATCACGCTGGCAGACGGGCACCTGCGGGTGACCTGTCCAGGCACGTTGACCTTCAAAACCGGCAGCCGGCACTTCACCGGTCCGGTGCAGGAGCTGTTTCCGCTGCCGCAGTTCGTCCAGACGATCTGTGTGGAGTGCCTGCTGAAGGCGATGCAGGCCGGCCTGCCATGGTCTGCGAAGAATGGCTGACGCCCCGTGGATCGATCCGTGGCGGCATTCCCGGTTGCCGTGGCAGACCCCCGGCGACCAGCGTGTGTACGCGCGGCCCGCCTGTGCGCTGCTGGACATGGCATTCGCGCCGGACGCCTGGACGCAGCTGCGCGCGCTGGCGGCTGACGTGGTGCCGCTGTTTACGCATCGCTATACCGGCAAAGGGTTGGACCGGTTGTCGCCATGCCTGGTGGTCCTGCCGGACGACGCCAGAGCACGCGAACGCTGCTGGCAGGGACTGCTGGACCTGAGCCGCGGCGCGCCGATGCTGTCGGTGCTGCGCAGCACCGGCGACCCGCATGCGTTGGCCGAACATCTCCGCGGCATCTGGGAGGGTCGTTCCAGCACCGGCCAGCCGTGGTTGCTGCGCTGGGCCGATGGGCGTGCCGCCGCCCGTCTGCTGGCTGCGCTGGACCATGCACAGCGGACACGCGTACTGGGTGGTCTACACGACTGGCACCTGCCTACCCGCATCGGAGATTGGATGTGCGTGACCGGCAAGAGGGGAGTGCCGTTCGATGCCGATGCCAGGCCACTCACGTTCACCGCGGCGCAGGAGGCCGCACTGCGGAGCGGAAGCCAGGCCGATGCCATCACGCGCTTCATTCTGCAGCGGCCCATGCTGCGCCCGGACGGCATGCTGCCCTCGCAGGTGCATCGCTGCGCGGAACACGTGCTGGGACGTTTGGCGCGTCGGGGCATCGACCATCCCGCGCTGGCGCATCGGATGACGATCAAGGCGGTTGCCGCGAGGAATGCGCGCCATGGCGGTGATGAGATGCCATGAAGAGGTTTCTGACGAGGGTGATTCTGATCGGGCTGGCGCTGTTTGCTTTGGCAGGCCTGGTGCTGAAGTTCATGGATTTCAGGATTGGTCCACTACCGCCAGGTCCTCCGAAGCCACGCATCATTGAGCCTGATACCGGTCACGACATTACCGATGCTCCGCCGGAAATGCATCTGAATATTGGCATCGCCAACTATTCCGACGAAGGTCTTGGAAAAGTATTCATCAATGATGCGTGGGGGGGCGGCATGCAACCGTACGCCAGCAGTAACGGGCGCACTTGCTGCGTGACGCTCCCTCGTCTTTGGCATCCGGGACTCAGAGTCGCAGTGGCTTACCGCACCAGTAGCATGTTTCTCAAAGATCCCCACAGCTATGTTGAAAAGGACGTTCTTGTTGCGCCCTATGAGCCGTTTCTTGATGGGTTCATCTATTTCTTCTATTTTCCGGGCGATCAGGTGCGTGTCGTGGCTACTCCCTACTCCCCAGGATATCCGGGCTTCGCCTACGACATTGACTTCGGTGATGGACACGGTGATCCAGCAAAGATTAAGAGATTTTTGGAAGCAACAGCGGGCAAGGAGGCGGAATAGTGAGAGCAAGGGTATCTACTCCTACGTCAGAGCAATCAACGCAGCTCAGTTCCAATGAGGCGGGGCAATGTGCAGCCTCATTGTCGGAATCCGGATCCGACTGTGGTGTGGATCTTTCGATGGTCTGCTTCGCATTCCCGCCGATGTGCGTTGCTGTGTGCACATGGTGGCCGCGCATGAAGTACGCGGCTCGTTCCCGGTGGACCTGGTGGATGGCGCGAACTGCGAGCAGGTCATTTACCCCAGTATGCTTCGTAGCCGAGGGCGCGTTTGAATGAAAGGTGTCGAGCGAATGGCTCTGGTGAAGAAGGTTCTTGTCAGGGGCGCTCTGATCGGGCTGGCGCTGTTTGCCTTGACTGGCTTGGTGCTGAAGTTCATGGACTTCAGGGTTGGTCCACCACCGCCGGGCCCTCCGAAGCCGCGCATTATTGACTATACCTCTGGTCACGACATTACCGATGCGCCGCCAGAAATGCATCTCACGATCGGTATTGCTAACTATTCTGACGAAGGGCTGGGCATAGTCGTCATCAACGAAGCATGGGGAGGGGGAATGGAGCCCCGTACCAGCAGCAATGGGCGTACATGCTGCGTGACACTCCCCCGCATTTGGCATCCGGGGCTGAAAGTAACAGTTGCTTACCGTACGAGTAGCATGTTCCTTAAGGATCCGCATAGCTATATTGAGAAGGAGATCGTTGTGCCGCGCTATAAGCCATTCTTGGATGGTTTCATCTTCTTTATGTATTTCCCTGATGATGAGGTAAGGGTCATAGCTACGCCATATTTTCCGGGAGTCCCTAAATTTGCTTACGATCTTGATTTTGCCGACAGCGAGCGTGATTCAGAAAAGATCAATGGATTTCTTGAGGCGACGGCAGGGGGCGGGGTGCCAGAATGAAAGTAAGCGTGGCACCTCCCGTTTCAGATCCCGCGACGAAACTTAGTTTGACTGAACTAGGAAGATATTCCGCTTCCCGTATGGGAGCTGAAACGGATTGCGGAGTAGATGTGTCAATCGGCTGTTTCTTCGATGGGACTCGTAATCACAGGCTGGCGTCAAAGAAGCGTAAGGACATGAGCGAGAGCAATGTGTCTCGACTCTTCGACGTCTATGATCTAGGGCGAGCCAAAGAAATTGGTCGTCGGCCAACCAATTTTGCGAGCTACATCCAAGGCGTCGGTACGGAGGCGCTGAAAGAAATAGGCGACACTGGCACTGGTTGGCATGCGCGCGCTGGCGCGGCAGCCGGCTGGGGCGGCGAGGGTCGGGTGAACTGGATGCTGATGCAGGTCCAGGATCATCTCTTGACTCACTTTGCAGAGACAACCGTCACGGCCGCGATGGGCTTCGATTCCACCGTTCCCATCGCGCGCAAGATGAGCGCCGATCTCCGCCTGCACTTACAGGACGTAGAGCGCCTGGCACAGGCGGCGCGGATGTCGCTGTCCAACTACCTTGCGGTCAACCAAGGACAGGAGGAGATCGATCTTCGCAACTCACTGAGCGGCGGCTTCTGGAACATGGTCGGCGCGTTGCAACGGGTGCGTGGTACCCATCTGGCGCGTGCCGATCACACCTCGCGTCGCGCGGTGTTGCAGGAGCGACGCGACTTTCTTGCGAAGAAGGTGGCCCCGTTCCAGAAGCAGAATCCCCGTGTAGACCGCATCCGCATATCGGTGTTCGGCTTCTCGCGGGGCGCTACCGAGGCGCGCGTGTTCTGCAACTGGCTCGGCGACGCCTGTGACCACGGTCCCGGGCCGTTGCGGCTGTGTGGCATTCCCGTGCAGATCGATTTCGTGGGCTTGTTCGATACGGTCGCTTCGGTAGGCGCTGCGCAGAGCTTCTTTGAATCGGTATTCGATGGCCATGGCGGCTGGGCAACAGCCGAAGACCTGCGCATTCCCGCCGATGTGCGCCGCTGCGTGCACATGGTGGCCGCGCATGAAGTACGCGGTTCGTTCCCGGTTGACCTGGTGAACGGCGCGAACTGCGAGCAGATCATTTACCCCGGGGTACATTCGGATGTGGGCGGCGGCTACACGCCCGGTGAGCAGGGGCGTTCGCCGAAGGATGCCGACAAGCTTTCGCAGATTCCACTGTGCGACATGTACCGGCATGCGCTGGCGGCAGGCGTGCCGCTGTTGCCGATTGAGAAGGCGCGAGTGGAATTGCAGAGTCAGTTCGAGGTCTCCCCGAAACTACGCCAGCACTACAACGCGTACCTGCAGGCGATGGCGCCGTTCCTGCCGGCCAGCACCCCCGCCTCCAGGGCCAACCGCACCGCGGTGCTGATGTATGCCCATTATCGCCAGTACCTGCGATGGCGTCGGCAGCATCTGGATGACTTCGATCGCCTGCCGGGCTACCTGCAGGCGCCTGCGCAGGACCGCGCGGACCTGGGCGGCGGCAATGCCGAGCTGGTGCAGGAGGCGCGGGCGATGCGCTACAACAACGCCACCGCCCGCCTGCGCACCGAGGAACCTTTCGCGGCCCACCACGGCATGGCCACGCCGCCTCGGTTCCAAGGCATTCCCGTGCAGGATTTCGTGCAGGCGAGGTTGCGGGGCATAAAGGAACAGCAGTGGCTGGATGGCCAGATCCAAGCGATCTGGGACTCGCGGCAGGCCCCGCCGGCGCCCGTGGCAGCGTTTCTGGATGGCTACGTGCACGACTCGCGGGCATGGTTCAAGCCGTTCGGGCTGGACGATGACGAGTGGATTCACGTGCAGCGGCGCGAGCGTGAGGCGTATCAGCAGCGGATGCGCGAGCTGGATGCGATTGAGCGGTCCCACCAGGAGGCACGGGAGCGCATGCAACGCTCCGGACAGATGTTCCAGCCACGGGTGCCGTTGGGAATGTCGGTGCAGGAGCTGGAAGCGCTGACTGACTGGCGGCAGCGCCCTGACGACTTCGATGAAGCGTTGCAGCTGACCGGGCGCGAGTACCACTGGCAGTGGGGCTATCTGCGCTGGCGCACCTGCTATCTCAATCCGCCCGGTGTGGCGATTGCGGAGGCCTCTCTACGCAGGCAGCAGACTTCGGAAGATGCAGCCGCCTAGCGATCGCGCGCGTTGTCGCAACCAGCGTGCAGTCGGCGGCTGCGCCTCGCAGCTAACGCGGCCCATCGCGTCAGCTGTGTGATGGGTGCCGCGGCACGGACGTGTGGCGGCGCACGAATCGGCAAGCCCGCGCGCTGCTTGTGGTTTCCCCTACAGAACTGCTTCTCTTCGGGTGGCCTGATGGCTGTGCCGTGGCGGGTGCCCCGGCCGGGATTGGCGTCCTGAAAAAAACCGACATTCAGCTACCTATCGGTGGGCGAGGGCCCATCGTGGAAAATGCACCGTGTGCCCGGTCAACGGCGGGCGGTGTGTGGGGATTCATAAGAATCCGCTGGAGCTTCTTTGCTGATTGTTGGTCTCCGGTACGCCAACCCGCACCGTCCGCCACCTTGCCTCCGCAGGTGGCTTGCCGTCTGCGAGGAACTCACCATGTCCGCACGCCCCGAATTTCCCCATCTTTCCGCCCTCATTGGCGATGCCGTCAACCGACTGCCTGCCAATGCGGCCGAACGGCTCGAAGCCCTGCTCGATGACCCCGAAGACCTGTTGCCTGCCCTGTTGGCCCGCATGGATGGCCATGACGGCCCGGATGGTCGGCGGTGTGATGCGCAGGGTCTCAGCCCCGCGCAGGCCGCAACCCGTGCTGGGCTCGGGCGTACGCTGGCGGGCTTGGATGTGCTGGTCCAGGTGCTGCACGCCGCTGCAGCCGCACGCGAGCAGGGCGGTGCCCACCAGCAGCTCAGCTCGGATGTGGTTGATGGCTTGCTGTTGGGCGCCCGAGAGCTGGTCCGCCACGCGCGGCAACAGGTGGAGTAGCGCCGCGCGGTGCGTGGACGCGCTTCGGAAGTGCCGGCCGCTGGCCGGCAACGAGGTCTCAGCCCGCCGCCAGGCCCAGGTACCGCGCGTGCAGCTGTTCCACCTGCACCTGCAAGTCGTCCGGACGCCCGTCATTGACCACCACGTCATCGGCCAGCGCCTGCCGCTGAGCACGGCTGGCCTGGGCAGCAATCATCCGGTCGGCCAGTGCGGTGTCGATGCCATCGCGCTGCATCAGCCGCGCGTGCTGCACGGCCTCGGGGGCATCCACCAGCAATACCCGGTCCAGCCACGGATAAGCCTGCCGCCCGCCAACCTCGGTCAGCAGCGGAATGGCGGCAATCGCATAGGGGCTGTTCGCCTGCTCACACTGCTCTTGCATCAGCAGGCGGATGGCCGGGTGGGTGATGGCTTCCAGCGCTGTTCGCTCGGCCGGGTCGGCGAAGACGTGGGCACGCAGGCGCGCCCGGTCCAGGCTGCCGTCGACCAGCAGCATGTCAGCGCCGAAGCGCTCGGCGATCTGCGCCAGCGCCGGGCTGCCAGCGGCCACCACCGCGCGCGCGGCCAGGTCGGCGTCGGCCACCACGATGCCCAGCGCCTCGAAGCGCCGGGTCACCTCGCTCTTGCCGGCGGCAATACCGCCGGTCAGGCCCACTACATACCGGCTCATGGGGAATCCCCTCAGCGCAGCCCGCTCAGGACCAGATACTGCTCCACCAGCGGCGCGCCCCACATGAAGTACAACCAGCCGGCAATGGCCAGGTACGGGCCGAACGGGATGGGGGTGGCGCGGTCACGGCCCCGGCTGTACAGCCAGATCGAGCCGATGATGGCGCCCAGCACCGAGGACAGCAGGATGATCGGGAGGATGCCCTTCAGTCCGCACCAGGCGCCGAGTGCCGCCAGCAGCTTGAAATCGCCGTGGCCCATGCCTTCCTTGCCGGTCAGCTGCTTGAACAGCCACCAGACCGTCCACAACGACAGGTAGCCCACCGCCGCGCCCACCAGGGCGGGCTTGGCCGGCATGTACAGGTTATCGATGCTGCCTATCAGGCCCAGCCACATCAGCGGCAGGGTCAATTGGTCGGGCAGCAGCTGGGTGCGCAGGTCGATGCCGGACAGCGCGATCAGGAAGCAGGTCAGCACGATGGCACCGAACCCCTGCCAGCCAAAGCCGAACTGCCAGACGCAGGCCAGCACCAGCAGCGAGGTCAGGGCTTCCACCAGCGGGTACTGCAGCGAGATCGGCGCCTTGCAGTGGCGGCACTTGCCGCCCTGGATGATCCAGCTGAACAGGGGGATGTTCTCGTACCAGCTCAGCTTGTGCTTGCAGTGCGGGCAGTGCGAAGGCTCGACCACGATCCCCGGCGGGGGCGGTTCATAGAAGTCCGGTTCCTCCAGGACCTCGCGCGCATCGCGCTTCCACTGCCACTCCAGCCGCTTGGGCAGGCGTAGGATGACGACGTTCAGGAAACTGCCCAGCAGCAGTCCGAAGGCGGCCGCGGCGGGGTAGCCGAGGCCGGGATGCTGGTCTAGAAAAGCCATGTATGTGTTATCCGACGACGGCGCCGAGTTTGAAGATGGGAAGGTACATGGCAATCACCATGCCGCCCACAATGGTACCAATGAACACCATGATCATCGGTTCCAGCAGGCTGCTCAGGGCATCCACCGAATTGTTGACCTCCTGCTCATAGTACTCGGCCACCTTGAACAGCATGGCATCCAGGGCGCCGGCCTCTTCGCCGATACCGGTCATCTGGATGACCATGTGCGGGAACAGGTTGGTCTGCTTCATCGACATGTTCACCGGGTAGCCCACCGAGACGTCGTCGCGCATGCGCAGCACCGCCTCTTCGTACACGGTGTTGCCGGTGGCGCCGGCGACGATGCCCAGCGCCTCCACCAGCGGCACGCCGGCCTTGAAGGTCACCGCCGTGGTGCGCGAGAAGCGGGCGATGGCGCTGTTGTGCATGATCTGCCCGATCACCGGCACCTTCAGCACGAACCGGTCCATCGCGTGCTGCATCTTTGGCGATCGCTTGTAGGCCATGATCGCGCCCACCGCGGTGCCGATCGCGATCAGCAGCATCAGCCACCACCACGACACCATGAACCGCGACAGGTTCACCACCATCTGGGTGAAGGCGGGCAGGTCGGCGCCGAAGCTCTTGAACACGTCCTCGAACTGCGGCACCACGAATACCAGCATGATGCCGCTGACCAGCATCGCCACCACCACCACCATGATCGGGTAGAACAGCGCCTTCTTGATCTTGCCTTTCAGCGCTTCGATGTTTTCCTTGTAGGTGGCCACCGTGTCCAGCACGGTTTCCAGCACGCCGGCGCCTTCGCCGGCCCGCACCAGGTTGCGGTACAGCTCGTCGAACTGCACCGGGTGCTTGCTGACCGCCTCGTACATCGAGGAGCCGCCCTCGATATCGGTGCGGATGGTGTCCACCATCTTCTTCATCCGCGGGTTCTTGTGCCCGCTGGCGATGATGTCCAGCGCCGACACGATCGGCACGCCGGATTTCATCATCGTGGCCATCTGCCGGCTGAAGAAGGCGATGTCCTTGGGCTTGACCGGACTGCCGGCGGCACCGAACAACGGCTTCGGCTTGGGCTTGACCTGTCCCGGATTGATGCCCTGGCGGCGCAGTTCGGCACGCAGCAGGTTGGCATTCTTGGCCAGCTGCTCGCCCTTCATCTTCACGCCCCGCTTGTCGGTCCCCTCCCAGACAAACGGTTGCAGTTCCATGGTGGCGCGCGCCACCGGTTCCTTCTTGATCGCACTGCGACTGACAGACATGTTGGCTCCCCAAGACCCGCCATCCCCAGGCGGGTAACTAGCCGTGGATGGTAGCGGGTTCAAGGCCGTATGGGCAGTTGGCGGGCGGCCCAGCGTGCGATTTCGTGCCGGCTGCCGACCAAAGGTGACGTACTGCGTCACATTGCCGCGTCCATCGCAGTTTCGTAAGCGGGGGGTTCCCATCCGTGAAATTGCTGCCATCATGGGCGCGGGGAAATCCAGGGGGAGGCGTGCCGGGGTTGGCACGCAACCTGCGTTGATCCACCCGCAGGGCCCGGGGCCCGCTCAACCGGCGATGTCCGGTCCGATCCCGTGCACTGAACTCAACCACCTACTATCTTGGGGATGTACCAATGAAGAACCAGAAGGGCTTCACCCTTATCGAACTGATGATCGTCGTCGCGATCATCGCCATCCTGGCCGCCATCGCGCTGCCGGCTTACCAGGACTACACCTCGAAGTCGAAGGTCACCGCTGCGCTGGCCGACCTGGCTTCGCACAAGACCCAGTTCGAGATGGTCATCAGCGACGGTGGCACCCCGACCGTGGCCAACGCTGGCTTCCAGGCAAACAGCACTGGCGCTTGCTCCACGATCGCCGTTGCTGCGACCGGCATGACCTGCACCATCCGTGATCCGGGCCGTATCGGTGGCACTTCCACGATCGCTCTGAACTATGCCGAAGCTACCGGCACGGGTTCCACGGCTACCGCTGGCGGCTTCAGCTGCGTCACCACTGACGTGCTGGAAAAGTTCCGTCCGAAGGGTTGCACCCAGTAAGATCTACGTTCTGCGGGACGCAACGAGCCTTGGCTCAGTATGCGCCTCGAGAACCAAACACAAGGCCCGCTTCGGCGGGCCTTGTGCTGATCGGAATGTGAAAAACGGTCGGCAGGCAGCAATGGGGATTGCTGGATCAAACAGGGGGAGTCATGAACACGCAGAAGGGCTTCACGCTCATCGAACTGATGATCGTGGTGGCCATCATTGGCATCCTTGCGGGGATCGCGATGGTGGCGTTCCAGCCGTACATCATCCGCACCCAGCTGACCGCCGCGCTGGGCGATATCAGTCCTGGCAAAACGCTGGTTGAAATCGTCGTCTATCAAGGACGTCCAGTCAGCGAAGTCACACCCAATCTCATCGGCGGCGCCCAGAACGCCCACTGCTCGACCGTTGAAGCCGAACTCAGCGAATCCGGTGTCGGCCACATCAGCTGCACCTTGAAGGGACACAGCGCGCTGGAAGGCAAAGACCTCATCCTGCGCCGCTCGGCCGAGGGCATCTGGAGCTGCGATGGCAGCGCGTTCGAAGAACGCTATCGCCCGACCGGCTGCTGATCACAGTTCAGCGCTTCGATGGGATGCCGGCCAAGCCTTGACGGGGCTATCATCACCGGGGGAGTCAGGATCGTGCCTGCCAGGCCGGAAGCGCCGGGCAAGGCAGTGTTGCTCATGGATTGGCGATGCCGGTGGCCGTGGGGTCACGGCAGGTTCTGCTGCCCCGTGCGATGCCCGTGCCACGTGCGCGGCACTGCATGACCCCATGAGCCAAGGATTCCTATGAACGCTGTCACCACCGCCAATCTTGTCGGCATCACTGGCCTGGCCCGTCGCCTGGTGCAGGACGGTGCCCTGGACGAGGCCAGCGCCCGCGACGCCATGGCCAAGGCCGCGGCCGCCCGCCAGCCGCTGCCGACGTGGTTCGCGCAGAACAAGCTGGTCAATGCCTCGCAGCTGGCCGCCGCCAACGCGGTCGAGTTCGGCATGCCGCTGTTCGACGTGTCCACCTTCGACGCCAACCAGAACGCGATGAGCCTGGTCAGCGAGGAACTGCTGCGCAAACACAACGTGCTGCCGCTGTTCAAGCGCGGCGGCAAGCTGTTTGTCGGCACCAGCAACCCGACCCACTCGCTGGACGAGATCAAGTTCCACACCAACCTGGTGGTGGAGCCGATCCTGGTCGACGAGGACCAGATCCGCCGCACCCTGGAACAGTGGCATGCCAGCCACGACACCATCGGCGACGCCTTGGGCGGCGACGACGAGGGCATGGGCAACCTGGACGTGGCGGCGGGCGACGAGGATCTCGGCGCCAGTGGCAGCGATTCCGGCATTGACGCCAAGGGCGACGACACCCCGGTGGTGAAGTTCGTCAACAAGGTGCTGGTCGATGCGATCCGCAAGGGCGCGTCGGACATCCACTTCGAACCCTACGAAGACGACTACCGCGTGCGCCTGCGCATCGACGGCCTGCTGAAGATGGTGGCGCGCGCACCGGTGAAGTTGAACCAGCGCATCGCCGCGCGCCTGAAGGTCATGGCGCAGCTGGACATCGCCGAGAAGCGCGTGCCGCAGGACGGACGCATCAAGCTCAACCTGTCCAAGACCAAGCAGATCGACTTCCGCGTCAGCACGCTGCCGACGCTGTTTGGCGAGAAGGTGGTGCTGCGTATCCTGGACGGCAGCGCGGCCAAGCTGGGCATCGACAAGCTGGGCTACGAGCCGGACCAGCAGAAGCTGTTCCTGGATGCCATCCACAAGCCGTACGGCATGGTGCTGGTGACCGGCCCGACCGGTTCGGGCAAGACGGTGTCGCTGTATACCGCGCTGGGCATCCTCAACGACGAGACCCGCAACATCTCCACCGCTGAAGATCCGGTGGAAATCCGCCTGCCCGGCGTCAACCAGGTGCAGCAGAACAACAAGCGCGGCATGACCTTCGCTGCGGCGCTGCGCTCGTTCCTGCGCCAGGACCCGGACATCATCATGGTCGGCGAAATCCGCGACCTGGAAACGGCGGAGATCGCGATCAAGGCGGCGCAGACCGGCCACATGGTGTTGTCGACGCTGCACACCAACGATGCGCCGCAGACCATCGCGCGCCTGATGAACATGGGTATCGCGCCGTACAACATCACCAGCTCGGTGACGCTGGTGATCGCCCAGCGCCTGGCGCGCCGGTTGTGCAACGCCTGCAAGCGCCCGTCCAATCTGCCGGAGCATGCGCTGCTGGCCGAGGGTTTCACCCAGGCGCAGCTGGACGCGGGCATCGAACTGTACGAAGCCGTGGGCTGCGACGAATGCACCGAGGGCTACAAGGGGCGTACCGGTCTCTACCAGGTGATGCCGATGACCGATGAGATCGCCACCATCGTGCTGGCCGGCGGCAACGCGCTGCAGATTGCCGAGGCCGCGCAGCAGATCGGGGTGAATGACCTGCGGCAGTCGGCGTTGAAGAAGGCCGCAGCGGGCATCACCAGCCTGGCCGAGATCAACCGCGTCACCAAGGATTGAGGTAGATCCACGCCATGCGTGGACGGCGCGATGCATGAGGCTGCCGGCCAGCGGCCGGCCCTACCAGGGTTGTGGGTAGATCCACGCCATGCGTGGATGCCGCGATACCATGAGGTTGCCGGCCAGCGGCCGGCACTACCCGGTGTGTGGGTAGATCCACGCCATGCGTGGATGGCGCGATGCATGAGGTTGCCGGCCAGCGGCCGGCCCTACCCGGTGTGTGGGTAGATCCACGCCATGCGTGGATGCCGCGATGCGTGAGGTTGCCAGCCAGCGGCCGGCACTACCCGGTGTGTGGGTAGATCCACGCCATGCGTGGATGCCGCGATGCATGAGGTTGCCGGCCAGCGGCCGGCCCTACCCGGTGTGTGGGTCGATCCACGCCATGCGTGGATGGCGCGACCCGCGGCCCTTACTCCATCCCCAGCTTCTTCAGCTTGTAGCGCAGCGCACGGAAGGTAATGCCCAGCTGTGCGGCGGTGCGGGTCTTGTTCCAGCGGTTTTCTTCCAGCGCGCGCTGGATGGCGCTGCGCTCGAGCTGCTCGATGTAGGAGGGCAGGGCGGCGCTGCCCGGCTGCAGGTCGGCCACTGCTTCAGCGGGGGCGGCACTGCCAGGGCCGCGCGGGGCGTGCTGTGGCAGGCGCAGGTCATCAGCGCCGATGCAGTCTTCCTCGGCCAGCGCCAAGGCACGTTCCAGGATGTTCTCCAGCTCGCGCACGTTGCCGGGGAAGCCGTAAAGCGCCAACGCTTCCAGCGCTGAGGGCGCCAGCAGCGGGGTGGCGCGGCCGTGGCTGCGGGCCAGTCGCGTCAGTATTGCGGCGGCCAGTTCCGGCAGGTCCTGGCGGCGCTCGCGCAGCGGTGGCACCTTCAGCTCGATGACGTTGATGCGGTAGTACAGGTCGTGGCGGAAGCGTCCGTCTTCGACCAGCTCGGCCAGGTCCTTGTGGGTGGCCGAGAGGATGCGTACGTCCACCGGCTCTTCGTTGGCGGCACCGACCGCGCGCACCGACTTCTCCTGGATCGCGCGCAGCAGCTTCACCTGCATCTGCAGGGGCAGCTCGGCCACCTCGTCCAGGAACAGGGTGCCGCCATGCGCGGCCTGGAACAGGCCGGGCTTGTCGGCATGCGCGCCGCTGAAGCTGCCCTTGCGGTGGCCGAAGAACTCGCTCTCCATCAGTTCGCCCGGGATGGCGCCGCAGTTGACCGGCACGAACGGGCCGGCCGCGCGCGCGCCCTGGGCATGGATGGTGCGCGCGACCAGTTCCTTGCCGACCCCGGATTCGCCCAGGATGTAGACCGGTGCCTGGCTGCGCGCGACCTTGCCGATGGTGGTCCGCAGCACGTCCATGGCCGGCGAATCGCCAAGCAGGCGCGCGCCCTGCTCGGCACTGGGGCCGGGCGCGGGGCGCTCGGCGTTGTTGAGTTCCAGCGCGTGCTTGACCAGGCCACGCAGCACCGAGATGTCCACCGGCTTGCTGACGAAGTCGAAGGCGCCGGCCTTCAGGGCTTCCACGGCCAGGTCCATGCTGCCGAAGGCGGTGATCATCGCCACCGGGGTGCGCGGGTAGTGCTGGGCGATTTCGCTGACCAGCTCGATGCCGTTGCCATCCGGCAGGCGCATGTCGGTGATGCACAGGTCATACGGATTGCTGGCCAGCAGCTCGCGCGCTTCGGCAAGGTTGGCGGCGGTACTGATACGCAGCCCCATGCGGCCGAGGGTCAGTACCAGCAGTTCGCGGATGTCGCGTTCATCGTCGACGACGAGGGCGCTGCGGGTTTCGTTCATGGGCGTGAAAGATAAACGAGGGGGCTGGATGCGACAAATGTTTGACGCACGGATTCGGAATCAGGTCGGCAACAGCGTGTGCGGGCCGGGCAGCACCAGGCGGAAGCAGGACCCCCCGGCCGGCACCGGGATGTAGTCCAGGCGCGCCTGGTTGGCCCGGCACAGCTCGCGGGCGATGTACAGGCCCAACCCGGTGCCGTGCTCGGAGGTGGTGAAGAACGGACGGAACAGCTGCGCGGCCACGCTTTCGGGGATGCCCGGGCCGCGGTCCATCACATCGATCACCGCGCTGCGCTCATGCTGGGCCACGCGCAGGCGCACCCGCGCCGGCTGCTGGCCGATCCGCCCGTACTTCAGCGCGTTGTGGACCAGCACGGTCAGCACCTGGTACAGGTGGCGGGTATCGACCTGCGCCATCACCGAGGTGTCGTTGATGATCGGTTCGATGCTGTCCGTCTCCAGCGTCTGCCCCTGCTTGTACTCCAGCACGAAGCGACGCACGAAGGCCGCCAGGTCCACGTTTTCGGGGGTGGCGCGTTCGCGCCGGGCCAGGCCCAGCACGCTTTCGACGATGCCGTTGGTGCGCTGGCACTGCTGGCGGATGATCTGCAGCAGGCGGCGGTCGCTCTCGTTGAAGCCGGTGCCTTCCTCCAGCAGCTGCACGGCATAGTTGATCGCGGCCAGCGGATTGCGGATCTCGTGCGCGAGGCTGGCCGAGAAGCGTCCCATCGCCGACAGGGTGAGTGATTCGGCGCGGCGCGAAACCACGCTGGAATCGTCCAGGAACACCAGGGCGAGGTCGCTGCCGGCGAGCAGGCGGGCGAAGCGCGGTTGCACTTCCGGCTGGTCCGGATTGAGCTGCATCGGCAGTTCGTCCTGCGCCCAGCCGTTGCGCCAGCGCTGCAGGCGGCGCGCCAGTTCGGGCGCGGCGCTGGCCAGGTCCAGGCGCCCGCTCTCGCCGTTGCCGTCGTTGTCGCCGAGCAGCACCGAGGCGGCTTCATTGGCCAGGGTGATGCGGTTGTCGGCGTCGACCACCAGGACGCCGGTGCGCATGCGGCGGATGATCAGTTCGTTGATCTGGAACAGGTTGGCCACTTCGTCGCCGCGCTGGTTGGCCAGCTGCTGGTTGCGGCGTGCGCGGCTGCCGACCTGGTAACTGATGAAGGCCAGTGCCAGGTAGCTGGTGGCGAACATCGCCAGCTCGGCCAGGGTGCGGGTCGGGTCGCCGCCTTCCAGCAGCTTCCAGGCGTATTCGACGCCGGTGGCCAGGCTGGCGGCCAGCGCCAGGCCCAGGCCCAGGCTGAGCGGCAGCAGGGTGGCGGCGGCGGCGAGGTTGAACAGCAGCGACATCGAGATGCCGGCACTGGCGCCGGGCAGGGCGTGCGAGAGCAGGGTGGCGGCGACGATGTCCACCAGCACGCCGCTTACCACGATCGGGCGCAGCCAGCGTTCGTTGCGGCCGATCATCAAGGCCAGCAACGACAGCACCAGATAGATGGCAGCGACGGTATCGGCCAGGCGCGGGTGATGGGCCTCGCCGACCAGGGCCGACAACGGGCTGTAGAGCAGGGCGGCGATGACCGCCGCGATCAGCACCCGGTACAGCGCGAAGAAGTACAGCTCACGCCGCGGGATCGATTCGATGCGGTCGATCAATGAAGCACTGGGTGACACGCCGGAACTCCCCTTCTGGCTGCCTGGGTGTGGAATCTGCGGCGGGCCCGTCCGGCGTCCCCTGAGGCCGGGCGGCTACGTCGCGTTTACCTGCATTGGGGTGGACGCGGTCGAGCATGCCCGGCCGTACCCACCTTGATTGACCAGTATAGGGCCCCCGGCACGGCACCGCCGGAAACAGGCCGGACCGCGCAATCGGGTGCCCACTGATACCGGTGGCCCACCGCGGCCCCGGCGCAACTGCCTGAATGACGGCGGAAATCTGGCCGGTTCTGGCATTTTGTACAGACTTCTTTGCGCCCCGGCGCTGGCTCGGCCACAATAGTGGGCCCGCCGCGGTCCATGCCGGCGCCCCGCCGGGGCCCTGAGGAATTGCGTGCGGTCGTTCCTATTCCCACGGTGACGCATGAATTTCCACGAATACCAGTCAAAACAACTGCTTGCCGAGTACGGCATCCCGGTCCCGGCCGGCAAGGTCGCTGCGACCCCGGACGAAGCGGTTGCCGCTGCCAACTCCCTGGGCCAGGGCCCCTGGATGGTCAAGGCGCAGATCCACGCTGGCGGCCGCGGCAAGGCTGGCGGCGTCAAGTTCTGCAAGACCACCGACGACGTGAAGGCCGCTGCGGCCAAGATGCTCGGCACCAAGATGGCCACCTACCAGACCGCAGGCGTTGAACTGCCGGTCAACCTGGTACTGGTGACCACCGCCGGCGAGATCGTCAAGGAACTGTACCTGTCGGTGCTGGTCGACCGTGGCACCAAGACCATCACCTACATCGCCTCTTCGGAAGGCGGCGTGGAAATCGAGCAGGTTGCGGCTGAAACCCCGGAGCTGATCCACTCGCTGAACGTCGACTTCGTCGAAGGCGTGCAGGGCTACCACGGCCGTGATTTCGGCTTCAAGCTGGGCCTGACCGCCAAGCAGGCCGGCCAGTTCGCCAGCATCATGGTGAACCTGTACCGCCTGTTCAACGAAAAGGACCTGGCCCTGGTTGAAATCAACCCGCTGGCCATCCTGGACGACGGCAACCTGTACGCGCTGGACGGCAAGTTCGACAGCGACGACAACGCCGCGTTCCGCCAGAAGGCCCTGGTCGCCATGCGCGACAAGACCCAGGAAGATCCGACCGAAGTGATCGCTTCGGAACTGGACATCAACTACGTCACCATGGACGGCAACATCGGCTGCATGGTCAACGGCGCCGGCCTGGCCATGGCCACCATGGACGTCATCAAGCTCAACGGCGGCGAGCCGGCGAACTTCCTGGACGTGGGCGGCGGTGCCAACAAGCAGCGCGTGATCGAAGCCTTCAAGCTGATCCTGTCCTCGGACAAGGTCGAAGGCATCTTCGTCAACATCTTCGGCGGCATCGTCCGCTGCGACATGATTGCCGAAGGCATCATCGCCGCCGTGAAGGAAGTGGGCGTCAAGGTTCCGGTCGTGGTGCGCCTGGAAGGCACCAACGTGGAAGAAGGCAAGCAGCTGCTGCGTGACAGCGGCATGGCCATCATCCCGGCTGACAACATCAACGATGGCGCCAAGAAGATCGTTGAAGCTGTCAAGAACGCCGCCTGATACCGACACCAAGGAATTCCAATGTCTGTTTTGATCAACAAGAACACCAAGGTGATCGTGCAGGGCTTCACCGGCCAGCAGGGCACCTTCCACGCCACTCAGATGATCGAGTACGGCACCCAGGTTGTCGGCGGCGTGACCCCGGGCAAGGGTGGCACCACCCATATCGACCTGCCGGTCTTCAACACCGTGGCCGACGCCGTGCAGAGCACCGGCGCCAACGCTTCGGTCATCTACGTGCCGCCGCCGTACGCGGCTGACGCGATCCTGGAAGCCGCTGCTGCCGGCATCAAGGTCATCGTCTGCATCACCGAAGGCATCCCGGTGCTGGACATGCTGCGCGTCAAGAACGTGCTGACCCGTTCGCATCCGGACACCGTGCTGATCGGGCCGAACTGCCCGGGCGTCATCACCCCGGGTGAGTGCAAGATCGGCATCATGCCGGGCCACATCCACCAGCCGGGCAAGATCGGCATCGTGTCGCGTTCGGGCACCCTGACCTATGAAGCGGTCAAGCAGACCACCGAAGTCGGCCTGGGCCAGTCCACCTGCATCGGCATCGGTGGTGACCCGATCAACGGCCTGAACTTCGTCGACTGCCTGAAGCTGTTCAACGAAGACCCGCAGACCGAAGGCATCATCATGGTCGGCGAAATCGGCGGCGACGCTGAAGAAGCCGGTGCCGAGTACATCAAGAACCACGTGAAGAAGCCGGTCGTCGGCTTCATCGCCGGTGCGTCGGCTCCGGCCGGCAAGCGCATGGGCCACGCCGGCGCGATCGCCTCGGGCGGCAAGGGCACCGCGGAAGGCAAGTTTGCCGCCATGGAAGCTGCTGGCGTCGTCACCGTGCGTTCGCCGGGCGACCTGGGCGCTGCCATCGCCAAGCTGGTGAAATAAGATCGACTGCCTTCGGCAGACGATTCTGTAGAGCCGGCCGCTGGCCGGCTGCTTCAAACAGAAAGGCCGCCTCCGGGCGGCCTTTCTGCGTCTGGTGTCCTGGTCATCCGGCCAACCCCATCCACGCATGGCGTGGATCTACTGAGGGGAGCCCATGCACGCATGGCGTGGAGCTACTGGGCAGGGTGCGTACACGGTGCGGCGCTACAATGGGCGCATTGCAACCACAGGCTGGATTCCCATGGCTTCGATCCGCATCGCGATGGCGCAGTTCGACTTCCCGGTCGGCGATGTCGCCGGCAACACCGAGCGCATCATCGAGATGATCGGCCAGGCGCGCGAGGAGTACGGCGCCGAGCTGGTGCTGTTCCCCGAGCTGGCCGTGAGCGGTTACCCGCCGGAAGACCTGCTGCTGCGTCCCGGCTTCCTGTACGAGTGCGAGCAGGCGATGGGCCGTATCGCCGCGGCCTGCCGTGGCATCACCGCTGTGGTCGGCTGGCCGCAGGCGGCCGGTGCGGTGGTCTACAACGCCGCCAGCGTGCTGCGTGACGGCCTGGTCGAGCAGACCTACCGCAAGCGCGAGCTGCCCAACTACGCGGTGTTCGACGAGCGTCGTTACTTCGACGTCGATCCGGACGGTGGCAGCTGCGTGTTCGAGGTCAATGGCATTGCCGTGGGCGTGCTGATCTGCGAAGACCTGTGGTTCGCCGAGCCGTTGGCCGACACCGTGCGGGCCGGCGCGCAGCTGGTGGTGGTGCCCAATGCCTCGCCGTACGAGCGCGGCAAGCATGCCCAGCGCGATGCGGTGCTGGCCGCGCGCACCCGCGAGAGTGGGGCGGCGATTGCCTATCTCAACGTGGTCGGCGGCCAGGACGCGCTGGTGTTCGATGGCGCCTCGGTGGTGGCCGATGGTGACGGCACGGTGCACCCGGCTGCCGCCGCCTTCGTCGACCAGTGGCTGGTGGTGGACTACGACGGCGCCAGCCGTCGCTTCATGCCACACGTGTGGATGGACGACGGCGACGAAAGCATGGATGCACTGGCCTGGCGCGCGGTGACCCGTGGCATCCAGGACTACTGCCGCAAGAACGGCTTCAAGAAGGTGTGGCTGGGCCTGTCCGGCGGCATCGATTCAGCGCTGGTGCTGGCCATGGCCGTGGACGCGATGGGTGCTGAGAACGTCACCGC
This sequence comes from Stenotrophomonas maltophilia, assembly GCF_047497515.2. Lineage (GTDB taxonomy): Bacteria > Pseudomonadota > Gammaproteobacteria > Xanthomonadales > Xanthomonadaceae > Stenotrophomonas. Next base: position 34,648 of record NZ_JAXAXL020000020.1, on the reverse strand, counting down.
GGTTCGACTGCCGTCGCGCTACACCGCCGGCCTGTCCAACGACCTGGCGGCCGAGCAGTGCCAGGCGCTGGGTGTGAAGCTGGAAGCGGTGTCGATCGAACCGGCATTCAAGGGGCTGATGGAATCGCTGGCGCCGATGTTCGAGGGCACCACGCCGGACGTGACCGAGGAAAACCTGCAGTCGCGCAGCCGCGGCGTGATCCTGATGGCGCTGGCCAACAAGTTCGGTGGCCTGCTGCTGACCACCGGCAACAAGAGCGAGTACGCGGTGGGCTACGCCACCATCTACGGCGATATGTGCGGTGGCTACGCGCCGTTGAAGGACCTCTACAAGACCGAAGTGTTCGGCCTGTCCAAGTGGCGCAATACCGTCGGTGGCGCGCCGGTGATCCCGCCGGCGGTGATCAGCCGCCCGCCGTCGGCCGAGCTGCGCGAGAACCAGCTGGACCAGGATTCGCTGCCGGCTTACGACGTGCTGGACGGCATCCTGTACCGCTACATCGACCAGGAGCAGTCGCGAGGGGAGATCGTGGCCGCCGGCTATGACGCGGCCGTGGTCGACCGCGTTCTGCGGCTGGTGCGCATCAGCGAGTGGAAGCGGCACCAGGCCGCACCGGGCCCGAAGGTGTCGCGGCGTGCGTTCGGGCGCGAGCGCCGTTACCCGATCAGCAACGGCTACAAGGGCTGAGGCGGTGGTGGGCGGGTAGTGCCGGCCGCTGGCCGGCAACCCGTACACCGCGCATCCACGCATGGCGTGGATCTACCCGACGAGAGGTGGCGCACCGCGTATCCACGCAAGGCGTGGATCTACCAGACGACAGGTAGTGCCGGCCGCTGGCCGGCAACCCGTACACCGCGCATCCACGCATGGCGTGGATCTACCGAACGTCGTTGAGCAGTTGTTCGAGGCCGGCAGTTTCGGCAGCTTCATCGAAGTGGCCGTCCCCCAGCCGCGCACGCACGAAGGCCAGGCCATCGGCGGCGGACGCGTCCAGCGTGCCGCGGTGGTCGACCGGGTAGCGCCGGAATGCCACCGGCTCGCCGCGCAGGGCCAGGCCTGCGGCATACAGCAGGGTGGTCAGGTAGGGCACGTCGCGATCCTCGCTGCCGTGCGCCAGCAGCAGCGGCTGGCTGAAGCCATGGCGCGGCACGCCCAGGTAGTCGTGCAGCAGCGTCCAGATGCCCGGCACGGTGGTCAGCGGCGCGCTGAACATCGACCCGGTATCGGCCCCCTCCAATGTGGCCGCCAGTTCCCCCAGGCACTGCTTGCGTGCCAGCGCGACGCGGGCGCGCCCTTCATCGCTGAGGACGCGGTCGATCCGTGGCGCGACCTGCAACAGGCCATCGAGCAGATAGGCGTGATAGGCGTTGAGTGCGCCGGGATTGGCCGTGCGGTTGTCGGGCTTCATCACCAGCGCGGTCAGCTCGACCGTGGTAGGCGTGCCGGTGGTGAAGCTGCCGCGGTACTGCAGGGAAGGGCCACCATAGGCAGGTGCCAGATGCCCGGCAGTGAGGGCTGCAGCACCGCCCTGCGAATGGCCAACCGAGACCCAGCGCGGCGACAGCGCGGAGGCGCCCAGATACTGCCGGCTGGCCTTGACCAGATCGATGGCGTTGCGTGCCGCCGTCCGGACATGCAGGTAGGCGTGGTCGCCGGGGCTGCCGAGCCCCTGGTAATCGGCGGCGACCACGGCATAGCCCTGGGCCAGGAACTGATCGAGGAAACGCCCGTCGCGTTCGGGCTGGTAGGGGCCGGAGACCGAGGGAGCGCAGCGATCGGCGATGCCCTGGGTGCCATGTGCCCACGACACCACCGGCCAGCCCCCAATGGGCGCCGCGCCAGTGGGGAGGTACAGCAGCCCGGTGCCTTGGGCCAGCTGGCCGCGGTCGTCCGGGGTACGGTAGTGCAGCTTGTATGCCTGCGCGGCCCTGGAAGGCACCCACGGCGCTCGATAGGGCGCAGCGGAGAGCAGATCACCCGGTGCCGGCGGGGCGGCGCTCAGCGGGCCGGCGGCCGGCACCAGAAGGGCGGCCATGATCAGGGCGGGCAGGGGTCGGAAACGGCGGCGGGGTCGGGACATCGAAGCACTCCTTGCAGGCCGGAATGGCCACTGCGCGGCAGTCTGGCGGTCGATGTCCGCGCCGATTGAGACCGGCGTCGCAACCCTTGGGGATTCGGAGGATTCCTAGGGCGCAGGGCCAGTGCCGCGCCTGCCATCCACGCAGGGCGTGGATCTACCGAAAAAGAGAAGGGCCCCTTGCGGGGCCCTTTTTTTACTTCTTTTCCAGTCGCGCGTTGCGCTGGCCGGTACTGGCGGACTTCTCGCCAGCGAACGGATTCAACTTGCGGATCATCCACGGGTACTTCGGCCACTTGCCTTCCAGCCACGGGTGGTCCGGCTGGTTCAGCTGCAGGACGCGACGGGCGTCGTCGGCCAGGGTCTTGTTGCCCAGGTGGGTGTAGGAGTCGGCCAGCACCGCGACAGCGTCGTACTGGAAGGCGCTCTGCGGGTAGTTTTCCAGCAGGTAGTTGGCGCGGCCGGCGGCCGAGATCCAGGCGCCACGGCGCATGTAGTACAGGGCGTTGTCCAGCTCGTGCTGGGCGAACACGTCACGCAGCTCCAGCATGCGCTGGCGGGCATCGGCGGCATAACGGCTGTTCGGGTAGCGGTCGACCACGATGTTGAAGTCCGAGTACGCCTGGTGCGGCGTGGACAGATCGCGGCGGCTGGCGTCCAGCGACCATACGCGGCGCAGGAAAACCGTACTGCGGTTGGAGTTGGCCAGGCCGCGCAGGTAGTACAGGTACGCGATGTTGCGATGGGTCGGGTAGGTACGGATGAAGCGGTCGATGCTGGACACCGCGTCATCGTGCTTGCCGGCCTTGTACTGGGCGTAGGCGGTTTCGATCATCGCCTGTTCGGTGTACGGGCCGTACGGATACTGGGCCACCAGGCGGCGGAAGCTGCTTTCAGCCCCGCTCCAGTTGCCACCCTGCATCAGCTTGTGGCTCTTCTCGTACAACTGTTCGACCGGCGTCCCTTCATCGGGGCGATCGCCCTTCTTGGCGCCACGGTGGCAGCCGGTGGCGGCGATGACCAGCACCAGCAGCAGGGCGGTGAGGCGGACGGGCGCGGAGAGCATGGAGGAGCGTCGGATCATGAGGTCGAGGCGGGACGCGGCTGGAATACGAAGGGTCGATGATAGCCTAGTGTCCTGTCCAGCGACTGAAACCGGCCGCCGGGACCCCAAAATTTCAAAGAATGCCCCCTGCCATGTCTGAACAACCCTCTGAATCGGCCCGCCAGGCCATCGTCCCCGACACCGCGACCGGCCGTCGTTTCGACGCCGTTGTGGCCGAATTGTTCCCCGAATACTCGCGTTCGCGCCTGACCGAGTGGATCAAGACCGGCGATGTCCTGCTGGACGGCGCGCAGGTGCGCCCGCGCGACCCGCTGCGCGGTGGCGAGGTCGTGACCCTCAATGTGGTGCTGGAAACCCAGACCGATGCCCAGCCGGAGGACATCCCGCTGGACGTGCTGTTCGAGGACGAGCACCTGCTGGTGATCAACAAGCCGGTCGGCCTGGTGGTCCACCCGGGCGCGGGCAACCACAGCGGCACCCTGGTCAACGCCCTGCTGTTCCGCGACCCGTCGGTTGCAGTGCTGCCGCGTGCCGGCATCGTGCACCGCCTGGACAAGGACACCAGCGGCGTGATGGTGGTGGCCAAGACCCTGGAAGCGCAGACCGCGCTGGTCGAGCAGCTGGCTGCGCGCGACGTGCACCGCCAGTACCTGGCGATCGTGATGGGGGCGCTGGTGGCCGGCGGCACTGCCGATGCGCCGATCGACCGCCACCCGCGCGACCGCCTGAAGATGGCGGTGCGCGAGGACGGCAAGGAAGCGATCACCCATTACCGCCTGCGCGAGCGCTTCCGTGCGCACACGGCGCTGGAGTGCCGCCTGGAAACCGGCCGTACCCACCAGATCCGCGTGCACATGGCGCATGTGCGCCACCCGATCATCGGCGACCCGCTGTACGGCGGCGCGCTGAAGCTGCCCAAGGGCGCCAGCGACGAGCTGGTGGCCGCGCTGCGTGGCTTCAAGCGCCAGGCCCTGCATGCCGAAACCCTGGAGTTCACCCACCCGATCACCGGTGAGCCGGTGCGCAACACCGCACCGGTGCCGGAGGACATGCTGCACCTGATGAAGGTGCTGCGCGAAGACAGCGAAGCCTTCGCCGCACGCGAGCGGGACCGCTGGTGATGGCGGCCGCGCTGCCGTTGCTGCAGGCCGATTGGCCAGCGCCAGCAGGCGTCCATGCGCTGACCACGCGCCGGCATGGCGCGGGCATCTCGCCGGCGCCGTTCGCGCAGTTCAACCTGGGCAACCGGCACGCGGCCGATGGCGACACCCCGGCCAACGTCGAGCACAACCGGCAGCTGCTGCAGCAGGGGCTGGCGCTGCCGTCCTCGCCGCATTGGCTGCGCCAGGTGCACAGCAGTACCGTGCTGCGCTTCAACGCACCACCGGTGGAAGGCGCGAGCGAGCCGGTGGCCGACGCCGCGGTGACCTCGGTGCCGGGCGTGGTGCTGGCGATCCTGACCGCCGACTGCCTGCCGGTGGTGTTCGCCGCGGCCGATGGCAGCGAAGTGGGCGCGGCCCATGCCGGCTGGCGTGGGTTGGCCGACGGCATGCTGGAGGCCACCGTGGCCGCGATGCAGACGCCGCCGGCGCAGCTGCGGGCCTGGCTGGGCCCGGCTGCCGGACCAGCGGACTATGAGATCGGCGAGGAGGTTTTCCATGCCTTCGTCGGCCATGATCCGGCCGCCGAAGCGGCGTTCGTGGCCACCCGCGCCGGTCACTGGAAGGTGGACCTGTTCGCGCTGGCGCGGCAGCGGCTGCAGGCAGCGGGGATGGACCCGGCGCAGGTCCATGGCGGCACGGTGTCGACCATGGCCGATCCGGACCTGTATTCGCACCGGCGCGACCGTCGCACTGGACGCATGGCGACGCTGGCCTGGATCGCCCCCTGAGTACGCCCTTGTTTGCACGCGTGCTGGGGGCGGACTTCGCGACCCTGGCCGCCCCGGTGCAGGCGCTGCATGCGGCGCCGTTGCCCTGCTGCCATGCAGGGCAGGCACGGATCGAGCGCGGGCATCACTGGCTGGTGCCGCTACTGGCCGCATTGGCCCGGCTGCCGCACAACGGCGAGGCGCTGCCGACCGAGGTCGTGTTCAGCGCAGACGCACAGGGTGAGCGCTGGGCGCGGCGTTTCGGGCGCTGGCCGATGGTGTCGCGGCTGTGGGCGCACCAGGGTCGTCTGCGTGAGCAGCTCGGTGCGGTGCGTTTCGAGTTCGATCTGCGGGCCCGCGATGGCGGCATCGACTGGACGGTACGACGGGTCTGGGCGTTCGGGCTGCTGCCGTTGCCGACGCGCTGGTTCGGCGGCGTGCGCTGCCGCGAAGCGTGGGACGACCAGCGCTACACTTTCCGGGTCGATGTGACCTTGCCCTGGGCGGGAGCCCTGATCCGCTATGAAGGCTGGCTCGAACCGCAGTGACGCCGTCGCCGAACCTGGCGGTGCGGTAATCGTGTTCGATGGCGTCTGTGCACTGTGCAATGGATGGGTGCGCTTCCTGCTGCGCGTTGATCGCACCGGGCGCTATCGCTTCGCCGCCATGCAGGGCACGCAGGGCAGCGCGCTGCTGCGTGCGCAAGGCCTGGACCCGCAGGACCCGGCGTCGTTCCTGCTGCTGGACGCACAAGGTGCGTGGACCGACACCGATGCGATCCTGCGCGTGCTGGCGGGGCTGGGTGGCCTCTGGCGCCTGAGCGGCGCGCTGCGCGTGCTGCCGCGGGCCTGGCGTGATGCGGCGTATCGCGTGCTGGCGCGCAACCGCTACCGCTGGTTCGGGCGCCACCACGCCTGCCCTCTGCCGGCACCCGAACAGGCCGCGCGGTTCCTGGATTGAACTGTTTTCAGTCGAGCAGCTGGTAGTCGATGCGGCGGTTCTGCGCGCGTCCACTGTCGCTGCGATTGTCGGCGATCGGCCGATCCTGGCCGTAGCCCACCGCGACCAGCGAGGTGGCGGGGACGCCCAGCGCCTGCAGCGCGTGTGACACCGCCTCGGCGCGTTGCTGGCTGAGCTGCAGGTTGGCTTCGGCGTGGCCGCGGCCGTCGGTGTGCGCGCCGATCTCAACGCGCTTGCCGTCGGGCGCACTGCGCAGTGCATCCGCGACAGCCTCCAGGGTCTGCCGCGAGTCGCCGGTCAACTCGGACGAACCGGCATGGAACTTCAGCGTGGTCTGGTTCATTGCGGCGACCCGCTGCGCGGTGTCGGCACCGGATGGCAGCTGCGCCAGTGCGGCCAGGCCCGGGCCCCACAGGCCACTCATCTCCAGCATCGGAAAGTCCTGGCGCAGCTGCCGCGAGATGACGCGTCGTTCGGCGTCATCCATGGCAGTGGTGTCGACCCGCAGCTGCGCTCCGGAAAATTCCAGGCGCAGGCCATCGCCCTGCAGGCGCGGAAGATCGACGATCAGGCGGTCCAGCCAGCGCGGCGCCTGCGCACTCGGGTCCAGCGCGATGCCGCCTTGCAGGTTGTGCCGGCCATGCACGGCTGACAGCGCATTCCAGGTGCGGCGGCGATCGCCTTCAGTGGGCAGACGGCCGTGCACCCGCAGCTGGGTGCCATGCTGCTGGAGTGACAGCAGCGCGTCGTGTTCGCGCGGAATGTCCTGGGCAGCCCACAGCGGCGTTCGCGCCTTCATCAGCAGCCAGGTGGTGAGGCCGAGCAGGGCGACAACCGCCATTGCCCACAGCAGGCTGCGCAAGGCCATGCCGTACATCGCCCGTGACGGCACCATGCTGCGCATGCGCCGGGGCGCAGCGCTTCCGCGCATCGGAATGACGGCGGGGGTTGCGTGATCGGCGGCGAGCGGCGTGGACAGCAGGGTGACGATGCCGGGCAGCAGATGGCTGGCCACCACGCGGAACGGCCCGGGCGACATGCCGCTGCGGTGGGCGATCATCGCCAGCGTGTGTGCGCCCAGGGCACGCTCCAGCTCGCTGGCGACGATGGGCAGGCGCAGGGCGCCGGGATACCGCCAGGAGTGGAAACGGGCGGCCAGGCCCGCCTGTTCAAAACGCTCCTGCAGGCCATCCAGGCCGTGCGGGTGCGAGGCGACCCAGGCGATGAGGACCTCGACCACCCAGCGGGTGCGTGGGCCCAACTCCAGGCGTGTGGCGGCATCTTCGATGAAACGTTGGTAGGCGGACATGCGGTGACTCCCCAGATGTGATGTGCGCGACACCTCGCAAACGCAGTGGCGATGGCGTGCGGTCGCTCCGGGGGCGTCACTTTGGGGAGCGCGTGTCAATGCGGAATGAAAACAGTCGCGCGCAGCGTCTTTCATTTTCGCGGGGGCGTGCCCGGCCGCTCAGCGGAGGCCGGGAAAACCCTTGTGCGAAGCGGGCTTCACACAAGGCGAGGTCGCCCAGGTTGCCAGCGCCGGAGGGCTTTGCCGGCGTCGCCGGATGGTTTCATGAGAATCTATTTCCGTGCAGAAAACGACAATTTGCGGCCCGTGTTGACACGCTCGATGACGTGTCGAACCAGCCCGGCGGGGGGCATTCAGCCTTCCAGCGCGTCCAGGTAAGTCCGTCGCCAGTGGTTGATGTCGTAACTGCGCAGGTGGTCCATCATTGCGTGCCAACGCTCCTTGCGCCTGCGCAGCGACATGGTGGCCGCGGTGGCGATGGCATCGGCCACGCCGTCCAGGTCGTGCGGGTTCACCAGCAGTGCCTGCTTGAGTTCGTCGGCGGCACCGGCCAGCAGCGACAGCACCAGCACGCCGGGATCTTCCGGGTCCTGCGAGGCCACGTACTCCTTGGCCACCAGGTTCATGCCGTCGCGCAGCGGCGTGACCAGGCCCACCGCCGCGGCCCGGTAGAAGCCGGTGAGGGTGGCATGGGTGAAGTTCTGGTTGACGTAGCGCAGTGGTGTCCAGTCCGGTTCGGCGTGGCCGCCGTTGATGTGGCCGGCGATCTGTTCCAGCTGGCTGCGCAGTTGCCGGTATTCGGTCACGTCGCCACGCGAGACCGGGGCGATCTGCAGGTAGGTCAGCGAGCCGCGCTGGTCGGGATGGCGCTCCAGGTAGCGCTCGAAACCGAGGAAGCGCTCGGGCAGGCCCTTGGAATAGTCCAGCCGGTCGACACCGATGGCGAGCTGGCGGTCACGCAGGCTGTTGCGCAGATTCTTCACCGCGGTCTTGGTCGCGGCGGTGCCGGCCTGTCGTGCGATCAGGTCGGTGTCGATGCCGATCGGGAACGCCGCCGCGCGGAAGCGACGCCCGCCGGGGGCTTCCAGTTCACCGTTGTCGAGCACGCGGCCACCGCCAAACAGGCGCAGGTAGGTCTGGAAGCGATCGGCATCGCGCTGGGTCTGGAAGCCGACCAGGTCGTAGGCGTACAGCGCCGAGAACAGGCGCAGGTGGTCAGGCATCGCCTGCAGCAGGTCGGCCGAGGGCATCGGGATGTGCAGGAAGAAGCCGATGCGGCAGCCGATGCCGCGCTCGCGCAGCAGCGCGCCGAGCGGAATCAAGTGGTAATCGTGGATCCAGACGATGTCGTCCTCGCGCAGCAGCGGCGCGAGCTTGTCGGCGAACAGCGCGTTGACCTTGTGGTAGGTCTCGCGGGTGCCACGGTCGTAGTCGACCAGGTCCAGGCGGAAGTGCAGCAGCGGCCACAACGTGCGGTTGGCGAAGCCGTTGTAGTACCCGTCGACCTCGCGCTTGCTCAGGTCCAGAGTGACGAACTCGATGTCGCCGTCGGTCTGCCGGTGCAACGTGCCACTGCCATCGCGCACGCTCTTGCCACTCCAGCCGAACCACATGCCGCCGCGCTCCTTCAGCGCGGCCAGCAGGCCAACGGCCAGGCCACCTGCGCGGTTCTCGCCGGGCACGGCCACGCGATTTGAAACCACCACCAGACGACTCACGACGCCTCCTGCCAGGACCGCGACAGGCGCATCGCGGCGGTGATCAGGCCGACGTGCGAATAGGTCTGCGGGAAATTGCCCCAGGCCTCACCGCTGTCGAAGGCCAGATCCTCCGACAGCAGGCCCAGATGATTGCGCTGCTTCAACAGCACCTCGAACATCTCGCGTGCCTCCTCCAGGCGCCCGATCGCGGCCAGCGCATCGATGTACCAGAAGGTGCAGATGGTGAAGCTGGTTTCCGGCTCGCCGAAGTCATCCGGAGCAACATAGCGGTACAGCGAGTTGCCGTGCTTGAGGTCGCGGCCGATGGCGTCAACGGTGGCGATGAAGCGGGCGTTCAGCGCATCGATGAAGCCGATGTCGGCCAGCAGCAGCAGCGAGGCATCCAGGCGATGGCCACCGAAGGTATCGGTGAAGTGCCCCAGCTCCTCGCTCCAGGATTCGGCCATGATGCGCGCGTGGATGGTATCGGCACGTTCGCGCCAGTAGCGTGCGCGGTCGTCGCGCTTCAGGCGCACGGCGATCTTGCAGAGGCGGTCGCAGGCGGCCCAGCACATCGCGCTGGTGTAGGTGTGCACCTCGGTGCGGCCGCGGAACTCCCACAGGCCGGCATCGGGTACGTCGTGCAGGGCAAAGGCCTGCTCGCCGAGCGGTTCCAGGCGGGCGAAGGTGTGCGCGTCGCCCGGGTCCTGCAGGCGGCGATCGAAGAACAGCTGCGTGGAGGCCAGCACCACGCTGCCGTAGACATCGTGCTGGCGCTGCACCCAGGCCAGGTTGCCGCGGCGTACCGGACCCATGCCGCGGTAGCCGGACAGGCTGGGCACTTCGTCCTCATCCAGCTTGGCTTCGAAGCCGATGCCGTACAGCGGCTGCAGCGTGCCGTCGGTGGTGGCCAGGTTGAAGATGTAGCCGAGGAACTGCTCCATCGTGCGCGTCGCGCCCAGGCGGTTCAGCGCACGCACCACGAACGCGGCATCGCGCAGCCAGCAGTAGCGGTAGTCCCAGTTGCGCACGCTGCCCGGTGCCTCTGGAATGGAGGTGGTCATCGCCGCGATGATCGCGCCGCTGTCCTCGTACTGGCAGAGCTTCAGGGTGATCGCGCTGCGGATCACCGCGTCCTGCCATTCCAGCGGAATGGACAGGTAACGCACCCATTCGCGCCAGTAATCGCGGGTACGCTGGAAGGCTTCCTGCACGTAGCCGCTGATCGAGCGGTTGAGTGATTCATCGACACCCAGGATCAGGTGGATGGGATGGTTGAGTACGAACGGCAGGCCCTCGCGAACGAAGCGCACCGGCACATCGGTAGTCAGCCGCAACACGTGCTCCGGCAGGATCCAGCGCACATGGTTGCTGCCCCAGGTGGACTCGGGCACGCGCGCGCCCCACTCGGCCAGCGGGCGTGCGCGCACCACGATGCGGGGACTGCCCGACAGTGGGCGCACCTGCCGGATCAGGCTGACCGGGCGGTAGAAGCGGTCGTTCTGGCGCCAGCGCGGTGCGAAATCGAGGATTTCCAGCGCGCCGCCATGCGTGTCGCGCAACACGGTGCGCAGGATGGCGGTGTTGGTGAGGTATTCCTGCTCGCTGTCGGCGAAGTCCTCCAGTTCGATGGCGAAGTCGCCACCGGTCTGCTGGTTGGGGCCGAGCAGGGCACAGAAGGTGGGGTCGCCGTCGAAGGTGGGCAGGCAGCTCCAGACAACGCGGGCATGTTTGTCGACCAGGGCGCCGAAGCTGCCGTTGCCGACCACGCCCAGATCAAGATCGGGTTGGGTCATCACGCGGTACATCTCGGTTGCGGCCGTGGGGTGGCCGGGTCAATAGGCATTCTCACGCAGCCAGGCGTGCACGCTGCGTATGTCGGGCAGTGCGAACACCGCCGCGCTGGGTTCACGTTCACCGACCAGTACACTCCAGCCATGCTGGATGTTGGCGGCGTCGAAGCCGAATTCATCGGTGAGGTCATCGCCGATGAACACCGGAAGGCGGCCGCGGAAGGGCAGGTACTGCATCATCCGTCGTACCGCACGACCCTTGTCGGTACCGACGGGCACGAACTCGACCACGTGGTCGCCGGGCTGCAGGCGGTAACCGGCGCGACCGCGCACGTGGCGGTCGGCGAACGCGCGTACCTCGGTGGCGGCGTGCGGAGCGCCGCGCCAATGCAGGGCCAGGCCGGCGCCCTTGTCTTCGATCAGCACGCCGGGGTGGCCGTGGGCGAAGCGCATGGCCTGCTGGTGCAGCGCGTGCAGCCATTCGGCGGTGTCGTCGTCCTGCGCGTCGCGCAGCACGTGGCCGTCCTGGCCGCGCAGCTCATGGCCATGCAGGCCGGCGGCCGGAAGTTGCAGGGGGGCGAACAGCTGGTCGAGCTGTTCAAGCGGACGACCGCTGACCAGTGCCACGGCACCTTCCAGGCGGTCGCTGATGCGACCGATGGCTTCACGCACATCGGGCAGCAACTGCACGGCGTCCGGGCGTGCAGCGAATTCAATCAGGGTGCCATCGACATCGAGGAACAACGCGCAGGCATCGTCCAGCAAGGGCGGTGGCGGACGCAGGGGGAGCGGTTCAGCCATGACGCCCAGCATGCCTGCGTGGGCGTGTACGTGGGGTCGAGGTCAGGCTACGAATTGGGGTAGTGCCGGCCGCTGGCCGGCAACTTCATGGCCCATGGATGCACCTCGCGGTTGCCGGCCAGCGGCCGGCACTACCGGACGGGTGCATCAGAACGTATAGCGGACGCGGCCGTAATAGTAGGCACCGTTGCTCCCGATCGGCGACAACACGTCGTACGGCAGGTTGCCGAAGTAGTGGATGTCGCTGTTGGATCGATCCGGATAGTTGTCGGTCAGGTTCTGGCCACCGATCGCCACGCTCCAGCGCGGGGTGATGCGGTATTCGACTTCCGCATCCAGCTGCCATTCGGCCTGGTAGGTCTGGCGCGGGATATAGCCATCACCGAAGTTGAACACGCGGGTAGCGCTGCCATAGCGGTTCACCCGCGTGCTCAGCGACCAGTGGTCGTTGCTCCACGCCGCCGAGAAACTGCCACGCGTACGCGGCGTGGCATCGGTGAGCGTGTTGGTCTCTTCAATGCCGAACAGCACGTAGTCCGGGTTCAGGGCACGCAGCTGTGCCGGCGTGGCCAGCACGTTCTTCAGCGTGGTCTTGGTGTAGGCATAGGTGCCGGTCAACAGCAGCTGGCCGTTGCCCAGCGACTGGCGCCAGTTGCTCACCAGTTCGGCGCCGCGGGTGCGGGTGTCGGCGGCGTTGACGAAGAAGCTGGCGCTCTGCAGGCCGCTGACGCCGTAGTTGGCGGCGACGTAGTCGGTCAGCGCATCACCGGTGATGCTCTCCGACAGTGCGATGCGGTCATCGATGTCGATCTGGAAGAAGTCCAGCGACAGGTCGAAGTGCTCGCCGATGCGGCTGGTGAAGCCCAGCGAGGTGTTGAGCGACTTTTCCGGCTTCAGGTTCTGCGCACCCAGGCCCCGCGCGATCGGATTGTTGACCGACAGCAGTCGCCCCTGCACCAGCTGGCCGCCGGCGTTGTAGCCGGTGGAGGTGGATTCGTAACCGATCTGCGCCAGCGACGGCGCACGGAAGTTGTTGGAAATGGCACCGCGCAGCGCGAACGCCGGGGTGAATTCATAGCGCAGGCCGAGCTTGCCGGTCAGTTCGCCGCCGAAATCGTTGTTGTGCTCGTAGCGTGCAGCCAGATCGGTGGAGAACTTCTCGCCGAACTGGCTGGACAGGCTGGCATAGGCACTGGCGACGTCGCGCGACAGGGTAGCCGCGTCCTGCGGGGTCAGGCCACCACCGGCCTGCGACCCGGTCGGGCGGTCGGTGTACGGGCCGGCGGCGTAGCTGGCCGGATCACCCGGGCGGGTCTGGTAGCGCTCGTGGCGCGCTTCCACGCCCAGGCCCAGCGTGTGGCTGATGCTCTCGCTCTGGGTGAACACACGGCTCAGGTCGAGGTTGCCCACCGTCTGCGCGTACTCGTAATCGGCGGTCTTGAAGCGGGTCGGGCTGGTCGGGCCCAGCGAGGCGTTGAGCGAATCACGCAGGCGGTAGGTGAAGTTGTTCTGGCCGTAATCCAGGCTGCCGTCGTAGTTCCACTCGCCCCACTGGCCGCGCACGCCGGCCACGGCCTGCACATCGCGGTTCTCGCCCTCGGAGATCGGCCGGTAGCCGTTCGGATAGACCTGCTTCCAGTTGGCATCGCCATCGGGGTAGCGGAAGTAGTTCGCGCCTTCGGTATCGCGCTGGTTGAAGGTGCCGAACGCGTAGAAGGTCGAGGTCTGGCCCACCGGAATCTCGGTGTTCAGCCACAGGTTGATGTCCTTGCTCTTGCCATCGCCCAGCACGTAGTTGCGCTTGCCCTGCAACGCCAGGTTGCCCGGCGTCTGGTCCCACGGCGGAATCTGGTCGAAGCCGGCGCGGTTGGTGCCGTTGCGGTGCTTGTATTCCAGGCCGACGCGCAGGAAACCCCCGTCCTCGCCCAGCGAGGTGCCGACCTTGGCGCTGATGTTGCCGGTCTGGCCATCGGTGAGGGTGCGCCCGATCGGCTTCAGATCGGTGTGGTTGGCGCCGTAGCTGGCTTCGATCTCGCCACCGTCGCCACCGTTGTCGAGGATCACGTTGATCACGCCGGCCACGGCATCCGAGCCGTACAGCGCACCGGCACCGTCGCGCAGCACTTCGATGCGCTTGATTGCGCTGACCGGAATCGAGTTGAAGTCGACCGGGGTGGTGCCCTTGCCGATCTTGCTGTCGGTGTTGACCAGCGCGGTGTGGTGGCGGCGCTTGCCGTTGACCAGCACCAGCACCTGGTCCGGCGACAGGCCGCGCAACTGTGCGGCGCGCACATGGTCGGCGCCACCGGAGTTGGACTGGCGCGGGAAGTTGAACGACGGCAGCAGCGCCTGCAGCGCGCTGCCCAGCTCACCATTGACCACGCCGGCCTTGCGGATGTCCTCGGCGGTGAGCACGTCCACCGGCGAGGTGGATTCGAGCACGGTGCGGTCGGCGGCACGGGTGCCGGTGACGATCACCGTGTCCAGGTTGGTGGCGTCCTGGGCCAGGGCCGGGACGGCGGCGGAGGAAAGCGCGAGGGCGATGGCGAGGCCGAGTGGCGACGCGGGCAGGCGGGCGGACATGGGGGCTCCAGCAACAACGACGACGGGGAAGGGGAGATAGTTTCACTTACATCCATCCGGATGAAGCGATATATTATCTTCGCGTGATGACCGGTGCCGATGCAAGTCCCTGCCGGTCCGGCATGAGCTGATGCCCGGTTGGCATCAGCACGCCGGGCCGGTGGCGCTGTACGCTGCCGGCTCGCCCTGTCCCCCCTTTGCCCGGAGCTGTACCGATGAAACACCTTGGCCTCGTCTTTGCCGTGCTGCTGGCCACCAGCGGCTGCGCCAGCCTGTCCTCGCAGGCGCCCAGCGCCTATGCCACGGCCACCACCGCCGAATTGAAGGGCGACGCGGCACGCCCGTCCGACGGCCACGGCTGGGTGCGCAGCGAGCTGTATTTCGGCGTGGGCGAAGAGCAGGGTGCAGGCAGCCGTCCGCAGGCCGACACCATCAGCGAGGCACAGTGGCGCGCGTTCCTGGACAAGGTAGTGACCCCGCGCTTCCCGGATGGCCTGACCGTGTTCGATGCCTACGGCCAGTGGCTGTTCCGCGGCGATGCTTCGCCCAACCGCCTGCGCACCAAGGTGCTGGTGGTGCTGCACGAGGACACCCCGCAGCGCCGGGCCGACATCGAAGCGATCCGCCTGGCGTGGAAGCAGCAGACCCAGCATCAGTCGGTGCTGTGGTCGCGGCAGGCGGTCGAGGTATCGTTCTGAGTTGAAGGTGCCGCCGCGGTGCCGCAGGGAGCGATGATGGATTACAGGAAGTGGATGCTGGGCGTGGTGTTGGCAGGCGTGCTGGCACCGTCGGCGCGGGCGGGCGGGGACGGCAGCGAAACGCTGCGGTTCCAAGTGGCCGCCCACGTGCAGGCGCACGCCGATCCGCAGCAGGATGGCAGCATCGCGGTGCAGCTTTCGCCGTCTGGCAAGCGCCAGGCGCTGGCGGGCGCAGCGGACGCCGACGGCAATTCGCGCTGGTCACTGGAGGACGTCGATTTCGATGGCTACCCGGAACTGGTTGCACGCGCATCGGTGGGCATGGTCAATGAAGCGGTGGCGGTGTACCGCTTTGATCCGGCCAGTGGCGGGTTTCGTGAGCTGCAGGCCGAAACCCACGGCAAGGACAGCTGTGGTGACCTGATGGGGCTGACGGTCGATCGTGCGAGTCGTACCCTCACCAGCAGCTGCCGCAGCGGCCCGATGTGGTACGCCGACCAGTACCGGTTTGCAGGTTCAAAGCTCTATCTGTACCGCGCCGAGAGCGTACTGATGCTGGGCGACACGCTGAACACCGCGCTGCGTTGGGAGCAGAGCGACGAGCAGGGCCCGCTGGCGGTCTGGCGTACCTATGACCCCGCTGGAAAAGTACGTGAGAGCGCCATCGCCGATGGCCTGGGCGCGCCGCCTGAAGGGCCGCTGCGTGGTCAGCAGGCGACCGTGGTGCCCGCGCGCCTGTTCCTGTTCGACAAGCCCGGCGCGTCCAGCACCCAGCGTTACCTGGTGCAGGGTGACCGTGTGGAAATGCTGGATGAGCAGGATGGATGGATGAAGCTGCGCTACCAGAACCTGAAACATGGCGCGGTGGTGGGCTGGATCAACGTCAACGATTGACCGGATATTCGTCCGCAGTTTGCACATCGAGGTGATGCGCAATTTGCCCACGGAGGCATCACTTCCCCGGGTCTAGCCTCGGAAGTCCCCCGTTCGAGGATGTATCCGATGAGCAAGCGCGTGGCCGAGATTGTGGTGGACACCCTGCAGCAGGCAGGCGTCCGCCGCTGTTATGGCATCGTGGGCGATACGCTCAACCATGTGACCGATGCGATGCATGGCAGTGACATTGCCTGGGTGCACGTACGGCATGAGGAAGTGGCCGCCTTCGCCGCCGGTGCCGATTCGCTGGTGAGTGGCGAACTGACCGCCTGCGCCGGCTCCTGCGGCCCCGGTGGCCTGCACTTCATCAACGGCATCTTCGAAAGCAATCGCAATCGTGCGCCGATGGTGCTGATCGCCAGCCAGATCGTCACCAGCGAGCTGGGCATGGAATTCCCGCAGGAAGTGGATTTCAAGGCGGTGTATGGCAGCTGCACGGTGTTCTGCGAACAGGTGCACAGCCCCGCACAGGCGCGGCGCGTGGTGGCGCTGGCCTGCCAGGCCGCGATCAGCCGCCGCGGCGTGGCGGTGGTGATCCTGCCGGCCGACATCAGCGAGGCCGACGTGAAGCACGATGTGCCGTTTTCGGTGCACTACACCCAGCCGGTGCTGCGCCCGTCCGACGCTGAACTGCAGCGCATCGCCGAGCTGCTGGGGCAGGGCAAGCGCATCGGCATCTATGCCGGTGCCGGCTGCCAGGGCGCACACCCGCAGCTGCTGGAACTGGCGCGGCGCCTGCAGGCCCCGGTCGCGCATACCTCGCGGGCAAAGGATTTCGTTGAGCCTGACAACCCGTACAACATGGGCATGACCGGCATCTTCGGCATCGAATCAGGCTTCCACACGCTGATGGAGTGCGACACGCTGCTGCTGCTCGGCGCGGATTTCGCCTGGGGCCAGTTCTATCCGGACAAGGCCACGATCATCCAGGTCGACCGCGATGGCAGCCACCTCGGCCGCCGCCATCCGGTGAATCTTGGCGTGGTCGGTGACATCGCACCGACACTGGATGCACTGGTGCCGATGCTGGCGCCGCGCGAGGACAGCAGCTTCCTGAACGAATGCATCGAGCGCCGCGACAAGGCACTGAAGAAGCGCGAGCAGGAAGAGCAGCCGGGCGAGGGTGAGTTGATCCATCCGCAGCATCTGACCGCATTGCTGTCGAAGTACGCGACGGACGATGCGCTGTTCACCGCCGACGGCGGCTCGCCGATGGTGTGGGTTCTGCGGCATATCCGGGTCAACGGTCGTCGTCGCACGCTGACCAGCCTGCTGCACGGCACGATGGCCAATGCGATGCCGCAGGCGCTGGGCTTGCAGAAGGCGTTCCCGGGGCGGCAGGTGATCTCGTTGTCAGGCGACGGCGGGCTGGCGATGCTGCTCGGCGACCTGTTGACCGCGGTGCAGGAAAACCTGCCGATCAAGGTGGTGGTGTTCAACAACGGCTCGCTGAACTTCGTTGAGCTGGAGCAGAAGGTGGAAGGCCTGCTGGACAACTACACCGACCTGAAGAATCCGGATTTCGGCCGCCTGGCGGAGGTGATCGGCTTCCACGGCCGCACGGTCACCCGCAGCGAGGATCTGGAAGAAGCGGTGCAGGACTTCCTGTCCCAGCGCGGCCCAGCGCTGCTGGATGTGCATACCAGCCGCGCGGAGCTGGTGATGCCGCCGCAGATCGAGGCGAAGCAGGTGGCAGGTACCGCACTGTATGCGGCCAAGGCGGTGTTGAACGGCCGCTTCGACGATGTGAAGCATCTGCTGGTGGACAACTTCCTGAAGAAGTAAGCCGTCTGCTCCCACGGTGGTGCCGGCCGCTGGCCGGCAACCTCAACAGCACCCGCGGGCTTTCCGCGGAATGGCGGGGTGAGTCCGGTTGCGGGGGACGCTGCAAGTCCCCCTCCGGGGCCCGGCCCAGCCTCTGGCGGCTGTGCGTTCGGGCGTTTGCGAAGCGGTGCTTCGCAAGCAAAGCGCCCTCACCCATGAAGCTCGGTCGCCGCTTGCTCGTGTGCGCTGTCCTGCGCACACGGCAAGACCAGGGTTGGGCTTCCTGCCCAACCCGCTCGAGGCATGCCTCGGGCCCATGCGGCTCACGCCCCCGCAACCGGACCCACCCCGCCAGTAGATCCACGCCATGCGTGGATGAATTTCCACCGGGATCGAACATCTCGAATTGAATTCGAAAAGCATCCACGCATGGCGTGGATCTACCGACCGTCATCGGGAAACTGTCGGGGGTGGGGCGGTGTGGGTGGGCAGGACCGTTGGCGCCATGGATGCCGCGCCCCGCGACGTCACCTGCCCGGCCGGCCCAGCCGAGGAAATCGCTGTTCGCGCCGCAGCCACGAGGTGCCCCGCCGTTGGCTGGAACCCATCATTCCATGACGGAATTGGCGCGCCGGCCCCGCTGGGCCTACCATCGGCGGTCCCCACCCCCACCGCCCCTTCCATGTCCGCTCCCGCTTCCGCCGCACCGCGTCGCTGGTTCGTCGCCGGCGACTTCAACGGCTTCTTCGGCCTGGTCGTCGACAACCTCTCCATCCTCGGCTTCATCGCCATGGCCCTGGTCGGCATCTTCCAGTTCCCCGCCGACGTAGTGTTCGGCCGCATGTTCCCCGGCACCGCCTTCGGCGTACTGGTCGGCAACCTGCTGTACACCCTGATGGCGCGGCGGCTGGCCGCGCGCACCGGCCGCGACGACGTCACCGCCATGCCGCTGGGCCTGGACGCACCGACCAGCATCGGCATGGCCCTGCTGGTGCTCGGCCCGGCCTTCATCGCCTTCAAGCAGCAGGGCCTGGACCCGCATGCCGCCGGCATCGCCACCTGGCAGCTGGGCATGGCCGCGCTGGTCATCATGGGCGTGCTCAAGTTCGTGCTGTCGTTCTTCGGCGAAGCGGTCACGCGCGCGCTGCCACGTGCCGCGCTGCTGGGCTCCATCGCCGGCATCGCGCTGGTGCTGATGGGCCTGCTGCCGCTGCTGGAAACGCTGCGCTCGCCGCTGGTCGGCTTCACCACGCTGGGCCTGCTGCTGTACGTGCTGATTGCCAAGGGCAAACTGCCGGTGCGCGGACCGGGCGTGCTGCTGGCCTTCGTGTTCGGCACCGTGCTGTATTACGGCCTGGGCCTGGCCGGGCTGGGGGCACCGGGCTTCCACGTCCCCGAGTGGGTGCCGCCGCAGGTGGTGCTGCCGCTGCCGACGCTGGGCTTCCTTGATGGCCTGCCCACCGCGATGACCTACCTGCCGCTGCTGCTGCCGTTCGGCCTGCTGATGGTGGTCGGTGGCATCAATGTCTCCGAAAGCGCGCGTGCGGCCGGTGATGACTACCGCACCCGCGACATCCTGCTGGTGGAAGCGGTGGCCACGCTGGTGGCCGGTGTCTGCGGTGGCGTCGCGCAGACCACGCCGTACATCGGCCAGCCGGCCTACAAGCACATGGGTGCACGCAGCGGCTATACGCTGCTGACCGGCCTGTTCGTGGGCATCGGCGGCATGCTCGGCATCATCTCCGGGCTGGTGCAGTGGCTGCCGCTGGCGGTGCTGGCGCCGATCATCGTGTACGTGGCCATCGACATCACCACCCAGGCCTTCCAGGCCACGCCGCGCCACCATAGCGGTGCGATGGTGTTCGGTTTTCTGCCGTCGGTGGCTTACCTGCTGGCGATCAAGGCCCCGGGCTGGATCGCGCCGGACCAGCTGCCGCAGCTGCTGACCAAACTGGATGGCCACGGCCTGCCGGAACTGGCGGTGATCTTCACCCTCGGCAACGGCTTCATCATCACCTCGATGCTGTGGATCTCGGCAGTGGCGGCGATGGTCGATGGTCGCCTGCGCCGCGCCTGCGGTTTCCTGCTGGTGGCTGCGCTGTTGACCCTGTTCGGGCTGATCCACTCGGTGGACCCGCGCGGGGGCATCTACCTGCCGTGGGACCTGGAAGGGCTGGCGCGCATCATCAGCTGGCAGTTCGCGGGCGCGTATGTGGCGCTGGCGCTGCTGCTGGGGGTGTTGTCGTTGCAGAAGCAGGCGGTGAAGCCACTGGGTGGGGAAGGCTGACCCCATGGTAGTGCCGGCCGCTGGCCGGCATGTTCATGGACCTCGGACGCATCGTGCGCTTGCCGGCCAGCGGCCGGCACTACCGTTCTGCATCCAGCTCCGGGTAGTGGCGGAAGATGCCGTTGGTGTTGAACGGCAAGCGCCGTTCGGAAGCCAGGTAGGCGGCGATGTTCGGCCGCTTCGCCACACGCTCCTGCAGCGCGCGCAGCAGCGGTACGGTGGGCGCCAACGCCTGCATTCGCCGTGGGAACATGTAGTCCAGCCCGCTCAGCAGCTGGAACAGCGACAGGTCCACATAGGAATGCTCGCGCAGGGCATGGCGGCCGCCGTTGGCCGCCAGTACCTGCTCGAAATGGCCGAGGAACTTCGGCAGCCGTTCGCTGCGCAGCGATACCGCACGCGCCTTGGCTTCGGTCTTCTGCTCTTCGTAGTACTTCGACGCGGAGATCGGGTGGTGGGTGTCATGTACCTCGGCCACCAGATCGGCGATGGTCAGCTGCAGCTGCAACGCCTGTATCCGTCGCGACGCCGCCTGCGGTACCAGATCCAGCGTGGGGCCCAGGAAATCGAGGATGGCCGCGACCTGTGCGATCACCTGCCGCCCCGCCTTCAGGAACGGCGGCGCGAAGGGCTGCGCACCCTCCCCGCGGCCATCGAGGAACGGCTGCATCACTGCATCGCCATGTACCCGCGCCATGTCGATGTAGTCGGCGCCGGCATCTTCCAGCGCCAGCCGCACGAACTCGCCACGCCCCTGGATGCCTGTCCAGTAATACAGCGCGTACTGCATGGCAGCGTCTCCACACGGTGAGAACCACAGCCTCGCGCAGAACGTGCAAAGCAGGCGTGAGTGCGCAGCCCAACCCCAACGGCAGCGGAACGCGCGGGGAACCCACCGCAATCAATCCGGTCACACCTTGTCCATGCAGGTGAAAAGACGAGGGACTGCATCATGCAGAGTGGAAAGGCGGTATGGCCCTGGGTGCTGGGCGTGGTGGTGATCGGTGGCGCGGGGGGCTGGTTGTTCCGCGATCAGCTGAAGGGCCTGGCAGACGGTGTGTCGGTGCCGATGCAGTCCCCTCCCGCCAGCAGCGGTGCACCGCCACAACCGAAGGCCGCCACAGCGCCCGCGCCAGCACCGCCTCCGATCAAGCATCCGCTCGATACCGGGGACGCGGCCGACCCGGCGCTGCCGAAGCTGGCTGACAGCGATGGCGCCGCCTGGGGCGCGCTGAGCCAGCTGTTCCAGGGCGAAGGTGCGCTGACCCTGCTGCTGCGCGATCATCTGATCCAGCGCTTGGTGACCCAGGTCGACAATCTCGACAAACCCAGCGTGCCGCCGACCGCACTGGCCGCGCGACCGCTGCCCGGCAGCCTGCAGGTCGAGCCGGGCGAAGGCGGTGAACGCATCGCCGCCAGCAACGCGGCGCGCTATGCGCCCTACGTGCAGGCCTTCACCGCGCTCGACCCGGCGGCAACGGCTGCTGCCTACAAGCGCTTCTATCCGCTGATCCAGCAGGCCTACGTCGATCTTGGCAGGCCCGAGGGCTATTTCAACGATCGCCTTGTGGCCGTGATCGACCATCTGCTGGACACTCCTGAACTGGCCCAGCCACCGGCGGTGCAGCGCGACGAACGCGGCCGCTACCGCTTCGTCGATCCCGCGTTGCAGTCACGCTCGATCGGCCAGAAGGCGCTGCTGCGCATGGACGTGGCGCAGGCGCGGGCGGTCAAGCAGCAGTTGCACGCGATCCGCACCGCCATCACCCGCGGCTGAGTGCGCTGGCCTCACAGGGTCTGCAGGAAGGCTTCGATGTCCTGCAGATCCTGCCTGCCGAGTCCGCGCGGCCGCAGCAGCGGATCAGGCTCAGGGAAGGGCGCGGCGCCTGCCGGGGATGAGGCCGGTGGCCGTGGCCGCGCACCGCCCACGTTATAGAACGCCAGAACCCCGGACAATCTGGGAATCAAGCCGTTGTGCATGTAGGGCGCGGTGCTGGCAACACCGCGCAGCGAGGGCGTGCGGAAGCGCCCGCTGTCGGCAGGATCGCCGGTCACTTCGTAGCGCCCCAGATCCTGCCGCGCGCGGCCGTGGAAATGCAGGCCCAGGTTGTGGAAGCCGTTGTCGGTCAGCGCTGCCCCGCTGTGGCAGTTCATGCAACCGGCCTGCGTGCGGAACAGGTGCAGGCCGCGCAGCTGGGCGTCGTCCAGTGCACGCGTATCGCCGCGCAGGAAACGATCAAAGCGGCTGTTGCGCGGCGACAGGCTGCGCTCGAACGCGGCGATGGCCTGGCCGAGCTGGCTGGCATCGATGCGCGGTTGCGCGAACACCGCGGCGAAGTCTGCGCGATAGGACGCATCGCGGCGCAGGCGACGCACGGCGCCGCGGGCACTGAACCCCATCTCGATGGGATCTGCGATGGGATGCAGCGCCTGCGCTTCCAGCGTGGCCGCGCGTCCATCCCAGAACAGCGGTGCCACGTGCGCGCTGATAGCAACGCTCGGCGCATTGCGGCGACCGGATTGGCGGTCGTGCCCGAACGACACGCGCCGACCGTCGGCCCAGCCCAGGTCCGGGTCGTGGCAGCTGGCACACGCCAGCTGTCGCGATTTCGAAAGAACCGGGTCGAAAAACAGCCGACGGCCCAGCGCCACCTTGGCAGGCGTGGAGGGATTGTCCGGTGGATCGACGGGTGACGGTAGTGGGGCCAGTTCCTTCCATGCCACGCCGGGTTCGACCTCCGGCGCGGGCCAGCCTCCGCTGGGCCCGCCGTACAGCGTGCGCAGGCACGCGCCGTCCGGTCGCGCAGGCAGTGTGCCGGGGCAGGGTGTGTCGCGCGCAGGCGCTGGCCCGCCCGCACCGCCCAGCAACAGGGTGGCGACGGACAGGACCAGGCGCCGGGCAGCGCGCATGCCGGCGGGCGCAACAGCGTTCATCGGCGCGATGCGGTCAGTAGCGGTAGCCCACTTCCAGCCAGAACTGCCGCCCGATGTCATACAGCGGCGCGTTGCCCACGGCGGAGGATGCGCCGTAGACATTGCGCCGGTTCAGTACGTTGGTGATGTCCACATTCGCGTACACCGTTCCTGCCTGGGCGGACAGTTCGCGCTCCCAGCCCAGGCGGACGTTCCAGGTCAGCGACGGGGAGTACTGCCGCTCTTCCCATACCTCGATGCGCTCGCCCTGGTACATCTCGGTCTGCAAGGTCCTGGCGATCCGGCGGTAGCCGGCCGAGTAGGTCAGCATGTTGGTCACGGTCAGGTCCAGCGGTGCAATGCGGGTGATGGTGTTCAAGCGCGCCGTCCACGGACGGGTGTAGTTGTCGGCGGGCTTCTGCTGGTAGCGCATGTAGCGGCCGTCGTAGCGGATCCATGGGTTCAGGTAGAACAGGTCGGCGCTGTCGTCGTAGAACGGTACTGCCTTGCGCACGTCGGTCCAGTCCAGCGAGAACAGTGCCTGGGTATGCGTCGCCCCGGCCGTCCAGCCCCGCAGCGGCTGCGCGGTCAGCGAGTAGATGTTGCTCAGGCCACTGCCCGTGCTGGACCAGGTGCTGTAGTTGCTGGCCAGGGTGGGGTCGTCGGGCGTGATGCCGGTGATGCGCCCGCTCACGTTGATGACCTGGTCGCGCAGGCGGCGATTGACGGCCTTCAGGTTGAAGCGCCAGCCCGCCCAGTCCTGACGCCACGCCAGCATCAGCTCATCGGCATAGCCCACCTTGTCGATGTTGAAGTAGGTGTCATTGCCGGCCTGGGCACCGGTCGTCCACGCCCCGTTGAGGCTGGTACGGCGTTCGTTGTTGTAGCGCAGTTGGTTGACGCCGTCGCGCAGCTTCCAGGTAGCCATGTTGCGGCCGTAGTAGCGGTTGGCACCTGCGGTCAGCAGGGTGCCATCGCGCGGTTCCCAGCTCAGCGCGAAGCGAGGTGCGAGGGTGGTCTGCCCGATGTAGCTGTCGCGCTCGATGCGCAGGCCCGGACGGATCGAGACCGCGCCGTAGCGCATGTCGTCGTCGATGTGTGCGGCGAAGCTCTCCACATCGAAGCCGATGTGACCGGTGGCGTAGCGGGTGCGGCGGGTGAAGTACTGGCCGGGCCACCCCGCCGCCGCTGTCAGGCCCATGTCACAGGCGGTATCGATCTGGCCGGAGTTGAGGGTGCAGGTGGTGGTGCGGGCCGGGACGACGTAGGTGCTGTTCTCGGTCAGGCGACGATAGTCGAACCGCTGCCGGGTCAGCTCCACGCCCGTGGTCAGCTGGTGGATGCCTCCGCCAATGTCGAAGGCGTGGGTCTGTGCCTGCGCACTGTAGGTGAGGCGTCGCTGCCGTTGTTCGATGTCACCGAACTCGCCTTCCAGCGTGGACGCATTGGTGCCCCAGTCCTTGCTGGCCGAGCGCAGCCAGGTGAAGTAGTCATCGCTCTGCGCATCGCGCGACTGCTCGGTGCTGCTCCAGCTCAGGCGCTGGGTGATCGTGCCCCAGTCCGCCTGCCACGTGGCCCCCAGGTTGATCATGCTGCCGCCGCTGTCAATGCGGACGCCGGCGCCGCGGATGTTGGACCGGAACAGCTGGTTCTCCGATGGCGCATGCGTGAAGGACGCATCGACGGTCAGCCGGTCGCTGGCCTCCCAGACCGCCTTCAGCATGGCCTGGTCCGAGCGTTGGCGCTGCACTTCGCGCTCCGAGCCGTAGCTGTCGACCAGGTGGGCGGAATAGAAGTAGGTGGGAATCGTGGAGCGCTTGCGGGTGACGTTGGCCAGCACGCCCAGCGTATCGGTCACCTTGCCTTCCAGCGTGGCGCGCCAGGTTTCCTTGGTGAACTCGGGTTGGCCATCTCCCCACGACGAAGCATTGGCATAGTCCTTTCGCATGCTTTCATCCAGCAGGTAGCGGGTCCAGGACGAGCGCGTGGTCTGGTAGGACACGCTGCCGGAGAAGGTGTCCTTCGGCTTGCGGACATTGGCCTCGATGACGCCACCACTGAAACCGCCGTAGGCCGCCGGAACGTTGCTGTCCAGCACGGTCAGGTCGGCCAGCAGGTCGGTGTCCAGCGCGAAGGCCTGGCTGTTGCCCGGGGCAGTCGCCAGGCGGTAGGGCGATGGATCGCCACCGGGATCGATGTCGTTGTTGAAGTTCATGCCGTCAACCACGAAGGCATTCTGGTAGAACGGCGCACCGTTGATGCTGACATTGGCCGGCGCGATATCGCCCGGGGTGAAGCCGCTCAACTGGGCGTTGTCGAACTGGACGGCGGGATTGATCCTCAACAGGCGACCGATGTCACCGTTGCCGGTGGTCTGGGCATGTATGTAGTCCTCGTCCAGGCGCAGGCCTTCGGCATAGCGGAACGGCTGGACTTCACCGCTCACGCGCAGCGGCTGGGTCTTTCGCGCTGCTGACGCCGGTACAACGTTGTCCGCCGCCTGCAGCGTGTAGCTGCCGTCTGCGCCAGGCTGGATGCGCAGGCCGGTACCGGCCAGCAGGCGTGCAAAGCCCTGTTCGGTACTGAAGGTACCCGACAGGGCCGGTGCCGTGCGTCCGGCGGCCAGCGCCGGGTCGAACGACAGGGCGATGCCACGCTGGGCGGCGAAGCTGCTCAAGGCCAGGCCGAGCGGGCTGGCGGCCTGTTCGGTAGCGGCTACGGCCTGCAGCGAAGCCGTCTGCGCAAACACCGGCGTGGTCGCCAGGGCAATGGCCAGCAGGCTCAGCCGGAAGGATCGGGTCATGGAGGGCATGGAGGGCACGCAAGGAAGGGATTCACTTCCTCTGCCACCCAGGCGCGGAAAAAGTGTCACTGCGGGCGATGCGGGCCGGTCACCGTGACGTTCCTGCGCGCAGCCGCGTCCACAGTCCCCCCGGTCCGCGCTGTATCTCCAGCCCGTGGATGGCTGCCAGCATGGCGACGCTGCGGTCCGGGTCATCCACAGGGAACGCGCCGGACACCCGCTGCGATGCGATCGCATCGTCACACGCCAGCCAGCCGGTTTGATAGCGGCCCAGCTGTTCCAGCACGCGGCGCAGGGGCTGGGCATCGACCACCAGCATGCCGTGGCGCCAAGCGTCGACGCCCGCTGCGATGGCCTGCGTGGGCGCGAAGGCATCCGCACGGAAGCCTACCTGCGTTCCAGCCTCGACGACACGTTGCTGCCCCGTCGCGGCCAGTACGATCCGTACTGCCCCTTCCAGCACCGCCAACCGGGTGGTCGCGTCGGCATGCTGCACGTTGAAGCGCGTGCCCAGGGCCTGCATGCGTCCTGCGGGACTGGCGAGCACGAAGGGACGCGCCGGTTGCCGGGGATCGGCCGCGGTCTCCACCAGGACCTGGCCATGCCGCAGCCGCAGCAGGCGTTGCTGGCTGTCGAAGGCGATATCCACGGCGGTATCGGTGTCCAGGTGCAACACGCTGCCGTCGTCCAGCACGTGGCGCAGGCGCTCGCCCACGGCGGTGCGCACGCTGGCATCCCAGGCCGCAGCGTCGTACAGGCGCCAGGCCAGCCAACCACCCAGCGGGGCGACCAGCAATGCGGCGACACCGCGAAGCAGCGCACGACGGCCCGGCGAGGCTGGGCGCTGCAGTGCGCCGTGGGCGAGGGCAGGGGGCACCTGGCCACTCAGCGCCAGCAGGCGTTCCGCGCGCTGCCAGGCGCGCGCATGTTCGGGGTGGGCATCGTGCCAGCGTTGCCACTGCGCGCGCTGCGCCGCGCTGTCGTCCTCGTGCAGGCGCATCAGCCAGTCGGCGGCCTCTTCCAGCACGCGCGGTCGCAGCGCCGATTCGGCCGTCGTCATGTTCAGCAGGTGTGCGCCAGGCAGCCCATCAGCGCCCGCTTCATATGCCGCTTCACCGTCGACAGTGACAGCCCCAGCTGTTCGCTGATGGCCTCATAGCGCAGCCCATCGAACTGCGCCAGCAGGAAGACGCGGCGTGCCATCGCGGGCAGGCCGTCGAGCATCGCGTCGATCTGCTGCAGGGCCTCTCGCATCACGGCCTGGTCTTCCAGTGAGGGCAGCGCGGGTTCCGGAACCTGCGCCAGGTACTCCAGATAGGCGCGCTCCAGTGCCTGGCGACGGAACCAGTTGGCGGCCAGCCCGCGCGCGACCGTGGTCAGGAACGCACGCGGCTCACGCAGTGCGGCCAGATCACGCCCGTGCAGCAGCCGCGCGAAGGTGTCCTGGGTGAGGTCATCGGCCACATCGCGATTGCCCACGCGGCCGCTCAGCCAGCCCTGCAGCCAGGCCCGGTGATCGCGGTACAGCACGCCCAGTTGTTCGTGGTGGGGAGGCATGGAGGGAGACGCGCGGCCTTGATCGAAATGAGAATGATTCGCAAGTATCGCATCCGCGATGCGCGGATTCCAGTGCCCGACGCGCACTGGCTTGCGCAGGATCAACGCGGCGGCAACATGCGGTGCGGCATGCTGGCCGCGGGCTGACTGGCCTCCAGGTGCAGTCGCAGTCACCCTTGAAACCGGGTGGGGCAACCGCATCTTTCCAGCATCGCCGGCACGGGCCGGCCCTGATCACCGATGAGGATTCGCAATGCGGATGGACAAGCTCACTTCGCGTTTCCAGCAGGCGCTGGCAGACGCACAGTCGCTGGCCGTGGGCCGCGACAACAGCATCATCGAACCGGTTCACCTGTTCAACGCGCTGCTCGATCAGCAGGGCGGCAGCACGCGTCCGTTGCTGGCCCAGGCTGGCGTGAACGTGCCGGTTCTGCGCGAGCGCCTGACCGAGGCGCTGGATGCCTTGCCCAAGGTGTCCGGCCAGGCCGGCAACGTCTCGCTGGGCAACGACCTGGGGCGCCTGCTGAACCAGACCGACAAGCTGGCCCAGCAGCACGGTGATGCCTTTATCGCCAGCGAGTGGTTCGTGCTGGCCGCGCTGGAAGATGGCGGTACGCTGGGCATGGCGCTGCGCGCCGCCGGCGCCGACAAGACCCGCCTGCAGACTGCCATCGACAAGCTGCGTGGCGGCGAGAACGTGCAGTCGGAAAATGCGGAGGAACAGCGGCAGGCGCTGGAGAAGTACACCATCGACCTGACCGCGCGCGCCGAGAGCGGCAAGCTCGATCCGGTGATCGGCCGCGATGAAGAGATCCGTCGCACCATCCAGGTGCTGCAGCGCCGGACCAAGAACAACCCGGTGCTGATCGGCGAACCCGGCGTGGGCAAGACCGCGATCGTCGAAGGGCTGGCACAGCGCATCATCAACGACGAAGTGCCCGAGGGCCTGCGCGGCAAGCGCGTGCTGTCACTGGACATGGGCGCGTTGATCGCCGGCGCCAAGTTCCGCGGCGAGTTCGAGGAACGCCTGAAGGGCGTGCTCAACGACTTGGCCAAGAGCGAGGGACAGATCATCCTGTTCATCGACGAGCTGCACACCATGGTCGGCGCCGGCAAGGCCGATGGCGCGATGGACGCTGGCAACATGCTGAAGCCGGCGCTGGCACGCGGCGAACTGCATTGCGTGGGTGCCACCACGCTGGATGAGTACCGCAAGTACATCGAGAAGGATGCCGCGCTGGAGCGCCGCTTCCAGAAGGTGTTCGTGGGTGAGCCGTCGGTGGAAGACACCATCGCCATCCTGCGTGGGCTGAAGGAGAAGTACGCGGTCCACCACGGCGTGGAGATCACCGACCCGGCCATCGTCGCCGCTGCGACGCTGTCCAACCGCTACATCACCGACCGCCAGTTGCCGGACAAGGCCATCGACCTGATGGACGAGGCCGCCTCGCGCCTGCGCATGGAAATCGACTCCAAGCCGGAAGAACTGGACCGCCTGGAACGCCGGGTGATCCAGCTGAAGATCCAGCGCGAAATGCTGAAGAAGGAAAAGGACGAAGCCTCGCGGCAGCGCCTGGCCGATCTGGAAAACGACATCGATGCGATGGAGCGCGAGTTCTCCGACCTCAATGAAATCTGGAAGTCGGAGAAGGCCGCGCTGCAGGGTGCAACCAAGATCAAGGAGCAGGTCGAGCAGGCCAAGCTGGAGCTGGAATCGGCACAGCGCCGCCAGGATTTCGCCAGGATGAGCGAGATCCAGTACGGCCTGCTGCCGCAGCTGGAAAAGCAGCTGGCCGCTGCCCAGGAAGCCGAACACAAGGACTTCAAGCTGGTGCAGGACCGGGTCACCGACGAGGAAATCGCCGAGGTCGTGTCGCGCTGGACCGGCATTCCGGTCAACAAGATGCTTGAAGGCGAGCGCGACAAGCTGCTGCGCATGGAAGAGGTGCTGCACAACCGCGTGGTCGGCCAGGAGGAAGCGATCAAGGTCGTCTCCGACGCTGTGCGGCGTTCGCGTGCGGGCCTGTCCGATCCGAACCGCCCGGCCGGCTCGTTCCTGTTCCTGGGCCCGACCGGCGTGGGCAAGACCGAGCTGTGCAAGTCGCTGGCCGAGTTCCTGTTCGACAGCGCCGACGCGATGATCCGCATCGACATGAGCGAGTTCATGGAGAAGCACAGCGTCGCCCGCCTGATCGGTGCCCCTCCGGGCTACGTCGGTTACGAAGAGGGTGGTTACCTGACCGAAGCGGTGCGCCGCCGTCCGTATTCGCTGATCCTGCTGGACGAAGTGGAGAAGGCGCATCCGGATGTGTTCAACATCCTGCTGCAGGTGCTGGACGATGGCCGCCTGACCGATGGCCAGGGCCGCACCGTGGACTTCCGCAACACCGTCATCGTGATGACCTCGAACCTGGGCTCGCACCAGATCCAGGACATGAGTGCCGATGACAGCCCGGAGGCCTACACGCAGATGAAGGCGGCGGTGATGGGCGTGGTGCAGGCGCACTTCCGCCCGGAATTCATCAACCGCCTGGACGACATCGTGGTGTTCCACCCGCTGGACAAGCAGCAGATCAAGCAGATCGCGCGCATCCAGATGCGTGGCCTGGAAAAGCGCCTGGCCGAGCGTGGGCTGAAGCTGATGGTGTCCGATGCAGCCTTCGACCTGCTTGGCAACGTCGGGTTCGATCCGGTGTATGGCGCACGCCCGTTGAAGCGCGCGATCCAGGCACAGCTGGAAAATCCATTGGCGCAGAAGATCCTGGCCGGTGCTTTCGTCAACGGCGACGTCATCGAAGTCGGCAACGATGGCGGGCATCTGGTGTTCGCCAAGGCATGACGCACAGCGGGGCGCTGCCGGAGTGCAGTGCCCCGTTTCCCGCCGATAGCGCCGGGGCAATGCCCGGCGTCCCTTCAGAAGCGATGGGTGTATCCGCTCATCAGGCCGAACTGATTCGGCTTCTGCACGATCGGGCTGTCGGCCGCATCGCCGAGCAGGCGCGTGCCTTCGGCCGACAGGTACCAGCTACCGTTGCGGCCCACGCGGTGGCTCCACTTCAGGCCGACGCCGGCACTGACCAGGCCGGCCTTCGGCGCGTGCTGGGCGAAGCCGGTACGCGCAGCCTGCGCCGGGCTGACGCCGTACCAGGTCTGCACGTAGCCACGGTTGCCGTAGACGGTCGAGACACTGCCGCTGACCACGCCGCCGGCCAGGTCGAACAGCGGCATCATCAGGCTCAGGTGCATCTGCTGCGTGGCCAGGCCGTTGTCGCCCTTGTCTTCATCCTTGCGGGTGAACTGCCAGGTGCCACTCAGCACCGCTTCGCCCAGCGTATATCCAGCCGAGATGCCGACCAGGGGACGGGTATCGATATCGCCCATGCCGCGCAGGAAGTCCGAACCACCGAGCAGCGAATCCTTGTCCTTGCGGATGCCGCTGGCACCGACGTAGGCCCGCACGCGGGTGTGCTCGCCGAGGGTGGTGCCCCAGCCAATGCCACTGGTGCCCAGAAACCAGCCCCCTGGCGCGGTGACATCGAAGGACAGCGAAGGCGTTGCACGATACTCCTCGCTGCCGCTGTAGCGCGGCGTCACGCCGCCACCGGCGGCGACTTCGAAGGTCCAGTGGTCATCCTTGGCATGGGCGATCGGCGCTACGAACAGCGGCAGCAGGGCCAGGCAGAGCAGGGTGGGGGTACGGTGACGCTGGGACATGGGCACTCTCGACAAAGGGAGGAATGCAGCACGCGCATCCGGCGTGTGCTGCAGGGTCGCCAGCGTGGCGATACGCCGGCGACCGATCCGTCCGCAGTTGTGCGGGAGTTGTAATCAACTGTAATCGCGCCCTCGGGCGTTCAGCTGGCAGCCAGCGGCCAGTGCATTTCCAGGCGCGCGCCGCCCAGTGTTGCGCGGCGGATGCGCAGTTCGCCGCCGTGACGCAGCGCGACGCGGTGGACGATGGCCAGGCCCAGGCCGAAGCCACCCGTATCACGGCTGCGGCTGTCATCCAGGCGGGTGAACGGACGCATCACCCTCTCCCGATCGGCCTCGGCGATACCCGGGCCGTCGTCGTCCACGCGCAGGCAGGCACGGCCGTCGACGCCGACCAGCGAGACCTCTACCTGTGAACGGGCGTGGCGCAGCGCGTTGCCGACCAGGTTGCTCAACGCCAACTGCAGCAGGCGTGGCTCGGCATCCACCCGCGGCAGCGCGCTGGGCTTTACGCGCAGTACCAGGCCATCACGTTCGGCATCGCGGCGCGCATCGGCCATGCACGCCTGCAGCCAATCGTCGGCCTCGATCCGCTGCAGCGGTTCGGCTTCAATGGGGTGTTCCAGCCGCTCGTAGGCCAGCAGTTCGCTGACCAGCCGGTTGAGCTCGGCGAGGTCGCCGTGCAGCCCCTGCGCCAGGCGCGCGCGACGCGCGGGATCATCGCTGTCCCGCATCAGGTCCAGGCCGAAGGCCACACGTGCGATCGGCGTGCGCAGTTCGTGCGAGATCGCATGGGTCAGGTCGCGCTGGCGCTGCACCAGTTCGGCCACGCGCGCCGCCATGCGGTTGGAATGCTCGACGATGACCCGGATCTGCGAGCGTGGCGAAACCTGCGCGCGCGCCTGCAGGTCGCCGGCGCCGATGCGGTCGGCATGCACGCGCAGTGCATCCAGGTCGCGCCACAGCACGCGTGACCACGCGTACAGGCACAGCCCGAACAGCGCCAGCATCACCGAGTATGCGACCAGCGTCAGGTACAGCGAGGTGGACGGTTCGCCGGGCAGGTGCAGCTGCAGCCACCGACCGTCCGGGTGTGCAGGCTCCAACGGCGCCCAGACGATCTCGAATTTCTGCCGGGCGATCATCCCGTTGCGTTGCAGCTGTTGCCTTTCTTCCGGGGTGATCGGTGGCGGCGTGGCCAGCAGCGTCAGCGCGATGCCGTAATGCGGCTGCCACTGCGCCAACTGGTGCCGCTGGGCAGCCTCATCCTTGCCCTGCAGCCCCTGGCGCAGCGCATACAGTTGTCCGCGTACCTGTTCGGCGAAGATCCGTTGCTGGGTGGGTAGATAGATGCGGTCGAAGACCAGGTTGATCAGCAGCAGGGTGATCAGGAAACTCGCGCCGACCAGCAGCCACAGGCGCAGGAACAGCCGCTTCACGCTGACCAGGCCGAGGGATTGAACTGGTAGCCGCGGCCCCACACGGTCTTGATCCGCCGGGGTTCGCGCGCATCATCGCCGAGCTTGCGGCGCAGCTTGCCGATGCTGACGTCGACGCTGCGATCCAGGCCATCGAAATCGATGCCGCGCACCGCCTGCAGGATATGGTCGCGCGACAGGATCTGCCCCGGCTGGCTGGCCAGCAGCCACAGGATCTCGAATTCGGTCGTACCCAGCTCCACCGGCCGCCCGTGCAGATGCACCTCACGTTGCATGCGGTCGATCAGCAGTTCGCCATGCATCAACCGGCAGGGCGTGCCGGTCGCGCTGTTGCCATGGCGGCGGCGCAGCAGGGCACGCAGGCGGGCCAGCAGCAGGCGCGGTTCGATTGGCTTGTGCACATAGTCGTCGGCGCCCGATTCCAGGCCCAGCACCTGCTCGATGTCGTCTTCGCAGGCGGTCAGCATCAGGATCGGCACATCGGAGAAGCTGCGGATCTGCCGGCACACATCGATGCCACCGAGGCCGGGCAGCATCAGGTCCAGCACCACCAGCTCCGGCGCATGCTGGCGGCAGGCCGCTCCGGCGAGGTCGCCACGCGCCACGTGCTGCACGGCGAAACCATGTTCGTGGAGGTAGTCGCTGACCAGTTCGGCCAGGCGGCGGTCGTCCTCCACCAGCAGGACCGGCGTAGGCGTGCCGCTGGCGGCGGGTGTCCAGGGGGATGGCTGCATGCGCGTGGGGCCTCCGTGCCCGGGCAGGAGCGCCCGGCGGCGAAGCCTAGCAACGGGCCATGACGGCTGCCTGAATCGCGGCCAACCTGATAACCGGTGGTACGGACGTCATCGCCAGCGGCTTTCAGCAGGCGGCCCGGGTTGGCCTATGTTGGCGGCTTCCCCGGATGGAGCCTGGTGTAATGAGCGACCCGCAGTGGCAATTGGAAACCCTGGCCGTGCACGGCGGCTACCGTCCCGACCCCACCACCCGCGCGGTGGCGGTGCCGATCTATCAGACCGTGGCCTATGCCTTCGATGACACGCAACATGGCGCCGACCTGTTCGACCTGAAGGTGCCGGGCAACATCTATACGCGCATCATGAACCCCACCACCGACGTGCTGGAGCAGCGCCTGGCGGCGCTGGAAGGCGGCATCGGCGCGCTGGCACTGGCTTCAGGGCAGGCCGCCATCACCTACGCCATCCAGACCATCGCCGAGGCCGGTGACAACATCGTTGCGTCCAGCGCGCTGTATGGCGGCAGCCTCAACCTGCTGGCGCACACGCTGCCGCAATACGGTATCCAGGCGCGTTTCGCCGACCCCGCCGATCCGGCTGCGTTCGCCGGCCTGATCGACGAACGCACCAAGGCGGTGTTCGTCGAATCGATCGGCAACCCGCGTGGCAACGTCACCGACATCGCCGCGATCGCCGAGGTCGCGCATGCCGCCGGCGTGCCACTGATCGTTGACAACACCGTAGCCACGCCCTTCCTGCTGCGCCCGTTCGAGCATGGCGCCGACATCGTGGTGCATTCGCTGACCAAGTACCTGGGTGGTCACGGCAACAGTCTGGGCGGTGCGATCGTCGACTCCGGCCGTTTCGACTGGGCGGCGCAGCCCCAGCGCTTCGCCCGCCTCAACCAGCCCGACCCCAGCTACCACGGCGTGGTCTACACCGAAGCCCTGGGGCCGGCGGCCTACATTGGCCGCGCACGCGTGGTGCCGCTGCGCAACACCGGCGCAGCGTTGTCGCCGTTCAACGCGTTCCTCATCCTGCAGGGCATCGAGACTCTGGCCCTGCGCATGGAACGCATCAACGCCAACGCACTGGCTGTCGCACAGTTCCTGAAGTCGCACGCCAAGGTGGCCTGGGTGCGCTACGCCGGGCTGGCCGACGACCCCGAGCATGCTGCTGCGCAGCGCTATCTGCGCGGGCACGGCTCGGGCGTGCTGACCTTCGGCCTGCCGGGCGGCCGCGAAGCCGGCGCGCGTTTCCTCGATGCACTGAAGCTGTTCACCCGCCTGGTCAACCTGGGAGACGCGAAGTCGCTGGCCACCCATCCCGCCTCGACCACCCATCGTCAGCTGGATGCGGCCGAGCTGGCCCAGGCCGGCGTCAGCGAGGACACCGTGCGGCTGTCGATCGGCATCGAACATATCGGTGACCTGCACGCGGACCTGGAGCAGGCCCTGGCCCGCGCCTGATAGCCGCACGCTTGGTCGTCATCGCCACAGGCGATCACCACCGGCCGCGCGATGCGCTACGGTGGAACTGCCTCTCCAAGGCGTGGCAACGTGGCGTTACCCATCCCCGGTCGATGCGGGTCGACCGGGGATTTTTTGTTTCCGGGGTCAGATCCGTTTTCCTGCGGAAAACGGATC
>NZ_JAXAXL020000019.1:0-85552 GCF_047497515.2 Stenotrophomonas maltophilia | reverse complement strand
AAATCTGTCAGATATCGAATTGAATCCGGGGTCAGATCCGTTTTCCGCAGGAAAACGGATCTGACCCCATCGGCATGTTCAACAGATCGCGGGGTCTGTCGAAGGCGGGGTGGGTCCGGTTGCGGGAGTGTCCGCGGCATGGATGCCGCGGCCAAGCCCCCATGGACGGGTTTACGGCGTCTCCCGCAACCGGACCCACCCCGCCATCCCACGGCAAACCCGCTGTTGCTGTTGCAATTGACGTTGCCTGAGGCGGGTGCAGGGCGCAGCCCTGCCGGTACCCCTCCCCCCGGCCGGGCTGGCAGAATAGGCGTCTCTGCCGTTATCCGAAGCCGACGATGCGCCTCTCCCAGTTCCACCTGCACACCACCAAGGAAACCCCCAGCGACGCCGAGCTGACCAGCCATCGGCTGATGCTGCGTGCGGGCATGATCCGCAAGCTGGCATCGGGCCTGTACACCTGGTCGCCGCTGGGCCTGCGCGTGCTGCGCAAGGTTGAACGCATCGTCCGCGAGGAAATGGATCGGGCAGGCGCCGTGGAGTTCCAGATCCCGACCATCCAGCCGAAGGAACTGTGGGAGCAGACCGGCCGCTGGCAGAAGTTCGGCCCGCAGCTGCTGAAGATCAAGGATCGCAAGGACCAGGTGTTCTGCTACAGCCCGACCGCCGAAGAAGCCGCCTGCGACTTCGCGCGCAGCGAGTTGTCCAGCTACAAGCAGCTGCCGGTCAACTTCTACCAGGTGCAGACCAAGTTCCGCGATGAGATCCGCCCGCGTTTCGGCGTGATGCGTTCGCGCGAGTTCCTGATGAAGGACGCGTACTCGTTCCATCTGCACGATGAATGCCTGGTGCGCGAGTACGAGAACATGAAGTCGGCCTACAGCCGCATCTTCACCCGCCTCGGCCTGGACTTCCGCATGGTGCAGGCCGACTCCGGCGCCATCGGCGGCGATGCCTCGCAGGAATTCCACGTGATCGCCGATTCCGGCGAAGACGCGCTGGTGTTCTCCACCGGCTCGGACTACGCGGCCAACATGGAAGCGGCGATCGCTGCCGACCCGGCGCCGCGTGCGGCCGCCGCTGAAGCGATGCGCAAGGTCGATACGCCCACCCAGAAGACCTGCGAAGAGGTCGCGGCATTGCTCGGCATCGACCTGCAGCGCACCGTGAAGTCGGTGGCGCTGGTGGCCGGCGAAGGCGAAGCCCAGCAGTTCGTGCTGGTGCTGGTACGCGGCGACCATGAGGTCAACGAAATCAAGCTGGCCAAGGTGGCCGGCCTGGACGAACAGCGCTTCGCCAGCGAAGCGGAGATCGCCCAGTACCTGGGCAGCGTGCCGGGCTTCCTGGGTCCGGTCGCACCGGCCAAGCCCATCCGCGTGGTGGCCGATCGCGAAGTGGCGGCGATGGCCGACTTCGTCGTCGGTGCCAACGAAGCCGGCTTCCATCTGGCCGGCGTCAACTGGGGCCGCGACCTGCCGGAACCGGAAGTGGCCGACATCCGCAACGTGCGCGCGGGCGACCGCGCACTCGATGGTGGCGAACTGAAGATCGCCCGTGGCATCGAAGTCGGCCATGTGTTCCAGCTCGGCCGCAAGTACGCCGAAGCGCTGGACGCCACCGTGCTGGATGAGAACGGCAAGGCAGCGGTGATGGCGATGGGCTGCTATGGCATCGGTATCTCGCGCGTAGTGGCTGCCGCAATCGAACAGAACCACGACGATGCCGGCATCATCTGGCCGGACGCGATGGCGCCCTGGCAGGTGGTGGTGTGCGTGATCAACCCGAAGGGCGACGCCGCCGTGGCCGACGCCGCGGCCAACCTGCTGCAGGAACTGCGCGATGCCGGCCTCGATGCCGCTCTGGACGACCGTGGCCTGCGCCCGGGCGCGATGTTCGCCGACATGGAACTGATCGGCATTCCGCACCGCGTGGTGGTCAGCGAACGCGGCCTGGCTGCGGGTACCTACGAGTACCGTTCGCGCCGCGCCAGCGAAGCGGAGAACCTGGACAAGTCGACCCTGCTGCAGCGCCTGCAGGGCTGATCACCGACAGCAAGACCGGGGCATGCCCCGGTCTTTTTTTTGCACTTCGCGTGGTTGCCCGATATTGCAGCGGACATAATCCGGTCAAAATGGCGGCGACGCGGCCCGCATGCCGCCAACCCCTGTCCCTTCTGCATTTGTGCTTGGAATAATTCATCTCTATTCTGTCCCGCGACGCCATGGACTGGCTCGTCCCGTCCACACATTAGTTTCCGGAGTAACCGTAAATGAGCATTGACCTGACCGGCCTGTCGGCACGCGAACTCGGCGCCCTGATCCGCACCGCCAAGAAGCAGCAGACCATCGTCGCCAAGCGCCGGCCGATCACCAAGGTCCGGGCCCAGCTGAGCAAGCTGGCCAAGACCGAGGGCTACACCATCGAGGAACTGTTCGGCGACGCCCCCGCGCCGCGCGCGCGCAAGGTGGCCAAGGTGGCCAAGGCCCCGTCCAAGACCGCGGGCCGCAAGCTGGGCAAGGTTGCACCGAAGTACCGCAACCCGGCCAACCCGAAGGAAACCTGGACCGGCCGTGGCAAGCAGCCGCGCTGGATGGCCGAGCTGACCGCCAAGGGCAGCAAGAAGCCGGAAGATTTCCTGATCAAGAAGGCCTGAGGCCTGATCGGGATGTCATGAAGAACGCCGGCGAAAGCCGGCGTTTTTCATTCTCCGGTGTGTGGACCGAGGTCCACACCCACAGCAAGCAGCCCCTCCCGGCGTATGGACCAACGGTCCACACCCACCGACATCATCACAGGGTTTTGCGGGCGGGCATCAGCAGGTTGCCGAACAGCAGGCCGGCGACCAGCGCCATCACCACGTTGAGCACGGTCAGGAACACGCTCTGGCCCGCGCCCACGTCCTGCTGCTGGACCAGGGTCAGCACGCCGCGCAGGCTGGTGCTGCCGGGCACCATCATGATGATGCCGGGCAGGCGGATGATCGCGCCCGGGCGGCCGACCAGGCGGCCGAACAGGTTGCCACCGGCGGTCAGCAGCATCGCCGACAGGAAGATGCCGGCCGGTGCCCCCCATGCATGGCCGCCGAACTTGGAGATCGCATAACCGGCCACCGAGGCCGCGATCACCCACGGATAATCACGACGGTTGGCCTTGAACAGCATCGCGAACGCGAACGCCGCGGTCAGCAGCGAGCCCCACTCCACCCACGGGCCCTGCGGCCGCGTGGCGCGGATCACCGGGTCCAGGCCGAGCACATCGGCCAGGGTCACCGCGATCATCGCGCCGACGCTGAGCTTCATGATTGTGGTCAACGCGCCGGCAAAGCGCGCGGTGCCCGACACCCAGTGCTGGCTGGCCAGTTCATTGACCGCATTGGTCAGCGACATGCCGGGCAGCAGCACCACCAGCGAGGCGATGATCACCGTGTTGAGGTTGAGCGCGCCGATGAAGGACGCGACCAGGGTAGCGACCATGCCCGCCAGCAGTGCGGCCAGGGCTTCGGCAGCTTCGCGGGTGGCCGGGCGACGGTCGGTGACCATGCCGAGCAGGCCGATCATCAGGCCGATGACACCGGCGGTGGCGATGTCCAGCCACGGCAGCTTCCACATGCCGGCCACGCCGGCCGCGCCGAGGGTGAACGAAAGGATGGTGCGCAGCTTGCCGCGCCGGCCCGGATCCTTGTCCAGCTGCCGCAGTGCGGTGTGGCCCTGGGCGATGCTCATCCGCCCGTTGGACACTTCCTCGGCGATATGGTCGGCCACGCTGAGCTTGTGCAGGTCGTTCTCACCGGGCGCCAGGCGGATCACGCGGGTGATGTCGCTGGAGCCGATCGCCTGCGCCGGGTCGCTGAAACTGAGAATGATACCGGTGGGATTCGACCACGGTTCACAATCCAGATCGAGCTGGCGGGCCAGTGCCACCACGGCCGTTTCCAGGCGCTGGGCCGTTGTGCCATAGCTGTGCAGGCGGCCGGCGATCTCGGAAACGAATGCCACGCGCTGCGCGTAGGTGGCCTGGGGCGTGGGGATCGTGTGAGCGTCTGCGGACATGCGCCGTAGTATTACCTAGGCCGGGCCTTACCGGAGAAATTCATCCGAGTTCGACGCGAAGCCCAAGACAGAACGGTTATGCTGCGACCCGAATGGCCCAAGTGACCCCGAACCTCGCCCCCCAGCTCGAACAGGACGCCCATGACCCGGGCCTGATCCGCCTGTCCGGCACCTGGACCCTGAAGACCGCGCTGGCCGCGGCCGAAGTGCTGCGCGGCGTTCCCGACAAACTGACCGGCATCGATGCCACCGGCATCGAGCAGATGGATTCGGCCGGCGTGCTGCAGGTGCTGCGCGTGGCCCATCGCGCCGACCTTGGCGAAGACGCGCTGCAGTTCCGTGCCGATCACCAGGCGCTGGTGTGCACCATCGAGGAAGTGGCCGACGACCGGCCCAAGCCCAAGCGCGACTTCGGCGTGCTGGCCGCGCTGGAACGACTGGGCATCAGCATGCACGGCACCGGCCACAACATCGTGGCGCTGGCCAGCTTCCTCGGCGAGGCGATGGTCAAGACCGCGCGCCTGGTCAAGCAGCCGCGCCGCTTCCGCCTTACCGCCACCGTGCACCAGATGGAACAGGTCGGGCTGGATGCGGTGCCATTGGTCGCGCTGCTGTCCTATCTGGTCGGTGCGGTGATCGCCTTCCTGGGTTCGACCATCCTGCGTGACTTCGGCGCGGAGATCTACGTGGTCGAGCTGGTCAACATCGCCTTCCTGCGCGAGTTCGCCGTACTGCTGACCGCGATCGTGCTGGCCGGCCGCACCGCCAGCGCGTTCACCGCGCAGATCGGTGCGATGAAGGCGCGCGAGGAAATCGATGCGATGCGCACGCTTGGGCTGGACCCGATCGACCTGCTGGTGCTGCCTCGCCTGTTCGCACTGCTGGTGACCTTGCCGCTGCTGACTTTCATCGCGATGATCGCCGGCCTCGCTGGCGGCATCACCGTCGGTGCGTTCGACCTGGATATTCCGCCGCAGATGTACATCGCGCGCATGCACGACACGATGGAAGTGCGGCACATGCTGGTCGGCCTGTCGAAGGCGCCGATCTTTGCCGTGGTGATCGGCCTCATCGGCTGCCTGGAAGGCCTGAAAGTAACCGGCACCGCGCAGTCGGTGGGCGAACGCACCACCTCCAGCGTGGTGCAGACGATCTCGCTGGTGATCATCATCGACGCCTTCGCGGCGTTGTGGTTCATGCACATGGACTGGTGACATGAGCACGCATCCGGCCCCCGAAGAAATCCCCATGCAGGACGACGATGGCCACGACCTGGCCATCCGCGTGCGTGGGCTGGTCAACCGCTTCGGCAGCCAGACCGTGCATGAAGACCTGGACTTGGACGTGCGCCGTGGCGAGATCCTCGGCGTGGTCGGAGGCTCCGGTACCGGCAAATCGGTACTGATGCGCTCGATCCTGGGGCTGCGCACGCCCGACGCGGGCCAGATCGAAGTGCTGGGCCGCGATGCGCGTGCCGATGATCCCGAGAGCCGCCTGCATATCGAGCGCAACACCGGCGTGCTGTTCCAGGACGGCGCCCTGTTCTCGTCGCTGACCGTGGGCGAGAACGTGCAGGTGCCGTTGCAGGAACATCACCGCGAGCTGCCCGAGCGCTGGCACTACGAGCTGGCGCTGTTGAAGGTGAAGCTGGCCGGCCTTCCCGCCGATGCGATCAACAAGCTGCCGTCGCAGTTGTCCGGCGGCATGCGCAAGCGCGCCGGCCTGGCCCGCGCACTGGCGCTGGACCCGCCCCTGCTGTTCCTGGACGAACCCACCGCCGGCCTTGACCCGATCGGTGCGGCCGCGTTCGACCGCCTGATCAAGACCCTGCAGGAAGCACTGGGGCTGACTGTGTTCCTGATCACCCACGACCTGGACACGCTGTATGCAATCTGCGACCGGGTGGCGGTGATCGCCGACCGAAAGGTGGTGGCCAATGCGCCGCTGCCGGACATCGAGAAACTGGATCATCCGTGGATCCAGGAATACTTCCACGGACCCCGTGCGCGTGCCGCCCGGGGTGAACAGATCGAGAGTGCCTGAGCCATGGAAACCAAAGCCAACTACGTGCTGATCGGCGCGTTCACCCTGATCACCGGCCTGGCCCTGCTGGCCTTCGGCCTGTGGGCCGCCAAGTACTCCTCCGACCGCACCTGGCAGGAATACCGCG
The DNA here is from genome assembly GCF_047497515.2 of Stenotrophomonas maltophilia. Classification (GTDB taxonomy): domain Bacteria; phylum Pseudomonadota; class Gammaproteobacteria; order Xanthomonadales; family Xanthomonadaceae; genus Stenotrophomonas. Next base: position 79,333 of record NZ_JAXAXL020000019.1, on the reverse strand, counting down.
TGGTGTTCCGCGAGGCGGTGACCGGCCTGTCGGTGGGCAGCCCGGTGCAGTACAACGGCATCGCGGTGGGTTCGATCACCGAACTGAACCTGGTACCGGACGACCCGCGCCAGGTGGTCGCCCGCATCCGCCTGAACTCGACCACCCCGGTCAAGACCGATACCCGTGCCAAGCTGGCGATCACCAGCCTGACCGGCCCGTCGATCATCCAGCTCAGCGGCGGCACGCCGCAGTCGCCGGCGCTGACCACGGTCAACAAGGACCCGGCGCCGATCATTCCGACCACGCCGTCGGCGCTGCAGAACATCACCGACGTCGCCAACCGCATCGTCGAGCGCATGGACCAGATCCTCAGCGACCGCAACGTGGCCTCGATCAACGCCACCCTGGCCAACCTGGAAACGATCAGCGGCGGCCTGGCCGACCGTGACCAGGGCACCCAGGCGCTGCTGCTCAGCGCGCGCGATGCCGCACGCAGCCTGGACACCACGCTGAAAACCACCAACGGCACCATCGAGCGCCTGGACAAGAACCTGGTGCAGCAGCTGCCGGGCATCATCGACAAGCTCGACGCCACGCTGGGCAAGCTCGATTCGGCCGCCGGCAATGCCGACTCGATCCTTGGCGAGAACCGCGCCGCGATCAACAGCTTCGCCAACGATGGCCTGGGCCAGCTCGGCCCGACGCTGACCGAGCTGCGCGGGCTGATCCGCGACCTGCGCCGGGTCAGCGACCGTCTCGAGAACAACCCCGCGCGCTATCTGCTGGGCCGCGACGCACCGAAGGAGTTCGAACCCAAATGAGCCCGATGCCGCTTCCGCGCCTGCTGCTGGCCGCTTCGATGGCCACCCTGCTGGGCGGCTGCTCCATCCTTGGCAGCAGCGAGAAAACCGCAGTCACGCTGTATTCGCCCGCGGTGCAGGTGAAGGCTGACCCGGCATGGCCGCAGGTCAACTGGCAGCTGGTGCTGGCCAAGCCCAGTGCTGCGCGCATGGTCGACAGCCCGCGCATCAATGTGCGGCCGACGCCTTCGCAGATGGAGATCTACAAGGGCGCCAGCTGGGCACAGCCGGCCACCGACATGATCGAGGACACGCTGATCCGCGGCTTCGAGGATTCCGGCCGCATCCGCGGCGCGGCCCGCAGTACCGCCGGCATCCGCGCCGACTACAAGCTGTCCACCGATGTGCGCCGCTTCGAATCGGACTACCAGGGCCAGGCCACGCCAACGGTGGTGATCGAGGTCAACGCCAAGCTGATCCACGTTGCCGACCAGCGCGTGGTGGCTGACCGCACCTTCCGCCAGGCGCAGCCGGTCGGCAGCACCGACGTGCCGGCGGTGACCGCCGCCTTCGAGCGTGGCCTGCAGCAGCTGGCGCAGGATATGGTCGGCTGGACGCTGACCAGCGGCCAGAACGACACCCTGGCGGCAAAGCGCTGATCCATCGCAGGGGTAAGAGCCCTTTCCCGCCGGGAAAGGGCTCTTACCCCCGTCCGCATCACCGTGGCGTGATCCAGCGGAACGTCAGGTTGATCCGTTCACCCTGCACCCGCGCCATCTTCGGCAGCGCATGCTGGTAGTAGCGCTGGGTCTGCCCGCCCATCACCAGCAGATCGCCATGGCCCAGCAGGTACTCGGCCTTGCGCGCCGGATCATCGCGCCGGCGCAGCAGGAAACGCCGCGCCGCCCCCAGGCTCAGTGACGCGATCACCGGTGCCGGCCCCAGTTCGGGCTCGTCATCGCTGTGCCAGCCCATGTAGTCGCCACCACCGCGATAACGGTTCAGCAGCACGCTGTTGAAGCGGCCGATGCCATCGTCCTGCAGCCGCTCGCACATGCCCTGCAAGGAGGACGGCCACGGGTGCGGCACGAACTCCGCGCCCGAATAGCGATAGCGCGCCTGCGGGTCGCCGATCCAGCAGCTCAATCGCGGCGAATCCACCCAGTTGCCGAACATGCGGATGCGGTGGACCTCCCACGGCACCTCGGCCTGCAGATCCCGCTGCAGGGCGTCGGCTTCGGCACCAGCCAGCCAGCCCGGCAGGTACCGGACATCGGCATCGGGAAGGTCTTGGGGAAACAACATGGCGGCACAGTAGCACCTGGCCGATTTGCCGTTGCAACGGCGATTGCCGGAAAATGGCTGCAGTCCCACCGTCGGTCTCAAATCATGCGCCGCTCCCCTCTCGCCAGGTTCCATCCATGAGCCACGCGGCGCTCGGCATCCGCCGGTTCACCTTCTCGGTCCTGCGCGCACTGTTCCGTGCCCTGCCGATGCCCGCATCGCTACGTGACCGCCTGCGCAACCGTGGCCTGGACCGTATCGGCAGCTGGAGCCCTCCACCGCCGCGCGGCCGTGTCGGTGCAGCAGTCGATGGTGCGCGTGCGCTGCTGCGCGCCGATGAGCGGGCGATCGGCTACGCCGCCGCAGAAGACGCGCCATTGCCGGCCACACTGCCGGCCACGCTGGTGGCCTTCTACCTGCCGCAGTTCCATCCGTTCGAAGAGAACGATGCATGGTGGGGCAAGGGTTTCACTGAATGGCGCAATGTCAGTCGCGCCCTGCCTCAGTTCGAGGGCCATGTGCAGCCACGCCTTCCCGGCGACCTGGGCTTCTATGACCTGCGCGTCGCCGACACCCTGCGCGCGCAGGCGCAGTTGGCGGCCGATCACGGCATCGGTGCGTTCTGCTTCTATTTCTACTGGTTCAGTGGCCGCACGTTGATGGAGCAGCCGCTGCGGCAATGGCTGGCCGACAGCACGATTGAACTGCCGTTCTGCCTCTGCTGGGCCAACGAAAACTGGACCCGGCGCTGGGATGGCCGCAACCAGGACGTGCTGATCGGCCAGCAGCACAGCGCGCACGATGATCTGGCGTTCATCGCCCATGTCGCCGACTACCTGCGCGATCCGCGTGCGTTGAAAGTCGAGGGGCGGCCGGTGCTGTTGTTGTACCGGCCGCAGTTGCTGCCAGATCCCAAGGCTACAGCGGCGCGCTGGCGGGAATGGTGCCGTGACAACGGCATCGGCGAGATCCATCTGGCCTACGTACAGAGTTTCGAGCGCCCGGATCCTCGCGATATTGGCTTCGATGCCGCCGTGGAATTCCCGCCCAACATCGCCGCACCGCGCCAGCTGAACACCGCGCAGTTCCTGCTCAATCCCGATTACGAAGGCGACGTGCGCGACTGGCGTGAGCTGGCCGCACAGATGCGCCGTGCACCGCTGGCGGACTACCCGTTGTATCCAGGCGTCAACCCGGGCTGGGACAACGAGGCGCGCCGTCCGGGACGCGGACGCGTCCTGCTGCATGCTTCCCCGCGTGGCTACAGCGACTGGTTGCAGGACACGGTGCACCGGCGCCTGCGCGATGTAGCGCCAGCGCGGCGCCTGGTATTCATCAATGCCTGGAACGAATGGGCGGAAAGTGCCGTTCTCGAACCGGATGCCCGTCTCGGCCATGCCTGGCTGCAGGCCACCCGGCGCGCACTGGTACCCTCGCAGGCCGCTCCGTCGCGTCCCTGCATCGTCATCCACGCGTGGTACCTCGATGCCCTGCCGGAGCTGTTGCAGGCGGTGAAAGACAGTGGGCTGCAAGCGCGCCTGGTCATCACCACCACCGAAGAGCGGCAGGCACAGGTGCAGTCGATCGCCGAGGCGCAGGGCACGCCTGCCGAGATCTGGGCCTACGACAACCACGGCCGCGACATCCTGCCGTTCCTGCACGCAGCCGACCGGCTGCTCCAGGAGAATGAATCACTGGTGCTGAAGCTGCACACCAAGCGCTCCACCCATCGCGAGAATGGCGACCAGTGGCGGCGCGAGATGGTCGATGCGCTGCTGGGCGCCGACCGGGCCGCAGCCAACCTGGCCCATCTGCAGGCCGATCCCGGTGTTGGCCTGATGGCTCCGGCAGGCCACCTGCTGAAGGTGGCCGACTACATCGGCGGCAATGCGCCGCGCATGGAGCGGCTCTGGGCATTGCTGGGCCTGGACAGCGCGCCAGGCGACGGCCAGTTCGCGTCCGGCAGCATGTTCTGGGTGCGCCTGCCGGCGCTGCGCCCGCTGCTCGATGCCCATCTGCTGCCGAGCATGTTCGATACGGAGGCCGGGCAGATCGATGGCACGCTGGCACATGCCATCGAGCGCGCGACCGGAGCCGTAGTGTCGGCGGCCGGCTTCACCGTGGCCGACACCTCCGAGGTTGAGGGCGCTCCCCCGCGCCCTGCCTCCTCGGAATACGCCTACGCTCGGGGACGCTGAGGTCTGTGCCTCAGCGGCGCGCGAACGCGACGCCGGTCTTTTCCTTCAACTCGTCATCGCTGACACCCGGTGCGGCTTCCACCAGCAACAGGCCCGCGTCGGTAACGTCGAACACAGCCAGGTCGGTGATGATCCGGTCGACCACGCCGACGCCGGTCAACGGCAGGGTGCAGCTGGGCAGGATCTTGTGCTCGCCGTTCTTGGCGGTGTGCTCCATCAGCACCACCACGCGCTGCACGCCGGCCACCAGATCCATTGCACCGCCCATGCCCTTGACCATCTTGCCGGGCACCATCCAGTTGGCCAGGTCGCCCTTGTCGGTAACCTGCATGGCGCCGAGGATGGCCAGGTTGACGTGGCCACCGCGGATCATCGCGAAGCTGTCATGGCTGCCGAAATAGCTGGCACCGGCGCGTGCGGTCACGGTCTGCTTGCCGGCATTGATCAGGTCGGCGTCGACCTCGGCGTCGGTCGGGAACGGGCCGATGCCGAGCAGGCCGTTCTCCGACTGCAACCAGACGTCCACGCCGTCGGGGATGTGGTTGGCGACCAGGGTCGGCAGGCCGATGCCCAGGTTCACGTAGGCACCATCGGTCAGTTCCTGGGCAGCGCGGGCCGCCATCTCGTCACGGGTCCACGCCATGTCAGTTGCCCTCCGCGCGGATGGTGCGCTGTTCGATGCGTTTTTCGGGATGCGCGTTGTGCACGATGCGGTGCACGTAGATGCCCGGCAGGTGCACCTGGTCCGGATCGATGGTACCGACCGGGACCACTTCTTCCACTTCCACGATGCACACCTTGCCGGCCATCGCGCAGGCCGGATTGAAGTTGCGCGCGGTCTTGCGGAACACCAGGTTGCCGGCTTCGTCGGCCTTCCACGCCTTGACCAGCGCCACGTCGGCGCGCAGCGCGGTTTCCATCACGTAGTGCTTGCCGTCGAACTCGCGGGTTTCCTTGCCCTCGGCTACCACCGTACCGTAGCCGGTGGCGGTGAAGAACGCCGGGATGCCCGCGCCACCGGCGCGCAGGCGCTCGGCCAGGGTGCCCTGCGGGTTGAACTCCAGCTCCAGTTCGCCGGCCAGGAACTGCCGCTCGAATTCCTTGTTCTCGCCCACGTAGGACGAAATCATCTTCTTGATCTGCCGGGTTTCCAGCAGCTGGCCGAGGCCGAAGCCGTCGACACCGGCATTGTTGGAGATCACGGTCAGGCCCTTGGCCCCGCTGTCGCGCAGGGCCGCGATCAGCGCCTCGGGAATGCCGCACAGGCCGAAGCCGCCCACGGCCAGGGTCTGGCCATCGGCGACCACGCCTTCCAGCGCCTGCGCCGCACTGGCGAAGCGCTTGCTGCGCTTGCCGGTGGAAGTCACGTGTTCCATTTCTACAGCCCCACACGGGAAGAGTGAGCGCATTCTAGCGCCTCACCCGTGCGAGGCTGGGATGCGCCGCAGCATGGCACTGCGGCACGTCCGGGCTCAGCCGCCGCGCGCACTCGCGGCGGCCACGCGCTGCTCCAGCGCAACCAGCAACGCGAACACCAGCAGGAGCGAAACCGGCATGCGCACGCGCTCAACACTGGTCCGCAGATGCCAGTCGAGGTCGTGCGGGGTTGCCATGTACACCAGCAACAGCAGCGCCGCGTAGGCCAGCGCAGCCAGCACCGCGGCCGATGCCGCCGGCGCGCGCAGCATCGGGCGCCAGAGCACGGCCAGCGCGAGCATCGGCAGCACCACCCAGCTATCGAGCAGCAGCCGCTTGACGATCAGCATCGCCCCGTCAGAGTGACCGAGGCGTGCCAGCAACTGCGCCTTCATGTCACTTCCTGCCAGGTCATTGCCCACACCGGAGTGGGCAACGGTCAGCTTCCACGCCAGCAGGGGCAGCAGGGCCAGCAACGCGGCGACGAGGATGTGCCAGTGCAGGCGGCGCTCACGAAGCAGTCCCTCGATCAGCACGGTCGCCGTCAGCAGGGCCGCCAGCACGCCGCCTTCGTTTTTCAGCATCGACAGCACGGCCACCAGCAACGTGAATGCGATCAACTCGCACGTGTCTGGCTGGCTGCCGCGTGCCCGCCAGCGCATCGCCGCCGCCACGGCGGCCACGGCGTAGACGGCGACCAGCGCATCCATGTAGCCGTTGCCCAGCATTTCCCGGCCCAGGCGCAGCAGCAGCAAGGCGAACAGCGCCGCGCACCAGCGCCCGCGGAAGCTCGGGGCGATCAGCAGCAATGCCGGCAGCAGCAACAGCGGTGCGGCGGCCTTGGGCAGCAGTTCGTTCCAGTGCCCGGCCACGCCCGCGGCGGCGGCCATCATCAGTGGCCCCAGCGCGGGGTAATCGTTGTGGCTCCACGGCGCGTAATCGTCCAGCTGGGCGTACAGCGAGCCCTCCAGATACATGCGCTTGGCATGGAACAGCCAGATCGAGCGCGGGTCCCAACCATCGCTGGGGCTGCCCAATGCGATCAGCACCAGCGCGATCACCACCAGCAGCAACGGCGCAGTACGCAGGTCACGTACCGCCGGCAGTGCAAGCAGCACGCCGAACAGGACCGCGGCAAACGCGATCCACACCGGCCAGCCCATCAGCCCCACGGCAGCCAGGCCGTAGCAGAGAAGAATGGAGACCAGCATGGCCAGCGCCGCACGGCGCCCTGGTTCAGCGGCAGTCGGCAAGAACGACATCTCCGCTCCTCCCCTGGACGTGGCACTGGTCAACCAGCGGATCACCGGCCCTCAGCAGCCGCTGCGGGGTATCGGTATCGCTGAACCGGACCGGATACAGCGCCTCCCACATGCGTTGCTGGATCAATGGGTCGTCCTTCAGCCCCTGCCCGAGTGAAAGCAGCGAGGGAGCGATCGGCTGCGCGCGCACCAGATCACGTGCATCCACCACCTCGCGTGGTACGGATGCCTCGAATCCCGCGTCCCCAGCGAAGGCCTGGCGCAGCAGCGACGTCTGATAGTCCGATCGCTTGGCGACCGATACAAGGGAAGCGGCCAACAGCAGCGCTAGGATCCCGGCAATCGCCAAGTCCCGGCGCGTAGTGCGCAGGGGGGGGGAGGTGGAGGTCATGTCATCCATGAAACGTTTCAGGAAACCAACGAAAAAACCATAGCGCCAGCAGCACCTGGGCTATTGGCAACGGTAGTCGGAGGGCATCCGGCTGTTGCGGAAAGGATCAGTGAGCGCATCGGTGTACTGCCCCATCAGCAGGCGGTGGGTCGGCAGCAGGTTCTGCCGGTAGAAGCGGCCGAACGATGCGAGACGCTCGCCGCGCGCGGTCAACCGCACACAACCATCATGGATCTGCACGGTTCCAGACTGCAGCTGCTCGGTCAGGCGCACTTCCACCAGGTGATGCTCGGGGACGTACTCTTCGATGAAGACCTGCCGGAAGGCATCCTCGCGGATGCCGCCACCACGCTGCTGCAGCTTCTCCAGGATGTAGAAGGACAGCGAACGATCGATGACGGTCGGGACCGAAATCGCGAACACGTAGCCTCCCAGCAGCCAGATGGCGGCCAGCTGGATCATTTCGAGGCGGCTGAAATCCCTGAACCACTTCAACGCGTACAGGCCCGCAAACACCACCACCACTGCGATCACCGCATCGAGGATGCTGGCATACAGCACCACGTTCACGCGGAACTGGCGCATATGGACGTAGTAGACCAGCAGCAGGGTGGCAATGAACGCGAGGGTTGCCAGCGCGGCACGCAGATACTTGTTCATTTGAACACCAGGAATTTGTTGGCAACGAAGCTGAAAGCCATCTGCATCCCCGTGGCCAATACGAATCCGATGCGGTAGTCCAGACCCCATCGATCGGCCCAGAAGTACATCACCAGCGCATGCAGCACGGCGATCGCAGCGTAGATCAGCAGGAACAGCGAACCCTGCCGTGCCAAGCTGCCCTGCCTGCCATGGAAAACGAAGTAGCGGCTGCCGAGGAACGACACGGTGATGCCGAAGACTGCTGCAATCGCATTGGCCACCGCGGCCAGCGGGATGTGCAGCACCTCGATGTTGAAATGCAGCACTCCGTAGTGCACTGCGGTGGCGATCAGGCCATTGATCACGTAGCGGACGGCCTGTCCGCCCAGCGCATCCTTAGCCACCGCGGTGGCCGGCATGCAGGACCTCGTCAACGAACTCGCGATAGCTGCCCACGCTCATGACGCCACCGCCGCGCATCATCCCCGACAGCATCAGGATGATCAGCGTCAGTGCCGCGGTCTGCAGGAACACCAGCACCAGGATGCCGAATGCCAGCGAGAACCAGCCCTGCGATGCAAAGCCCAGCATCTTCAGCCCGGTGGCGACGATGCCGCCGATGATCGACAGTGCTGCCACCATGGTGCAGGCGATGCCCACGCGCACCAGCACGTCCTCGGCAAACACCATCAGTGCACGGAATCCGTGCAGGGCCAGGCCAACGAAGTTCATCTTGCTGCGGCCGGCATAGCGCGGACCACGATCCAGCGCACAGGTCTGCACGCGCAGCTTCGAGCCCAGCACGCAGGCTGCAACGTGGATCCACAGCTCCTGCATCGATGCCAACCGGCGCACCGCCGGCATCTTCGCCGCCATGAAGTTGCCGAAGCTGATCTGGCGCCCGCTGAGCAGCGAGAACAACAGCTTGTATACGATGTAGAACGACTTGAACTTCAGTGATTCGACCCGGCTGCGACGGCTGGCCACCACCACATCGACATCGGCCGAATCCAGGCCCGCCACCAGCTCGCTGATGCTCTCCGGCGTATCCTCGCCATCGGAATCCATCACCACGACAATGTCATTGCCATCGAAGTGTTCGGCCACATAGCCCAGGCCGATGGCGATCGCACGCTGATGCCCGACATTGCGACGCAGGCGGATCACCACGCCCTCCAGCCCCGAAGCCTCAATGGCGCTGATCGGCAATGGCTGCCGCACCGAGCCGTCGTCCACGGCCACCACATAGGTGTCCGGGCCCTGGGTGCGGGCGAGCTCTACGAACAGCTTCGAGGAGGCTTCAAGATCCTCGTAGACCGGCATCACCACGATCTTTCGCATCGTCGCCACCTCAGGCCTGCAAGCGATGGCGGAAGTAGGCGATGGTCTCCTTCAGGCCGTCCTCCAGGCCGACCTTGGGCTCCCAGCCCAGATCCGCTTTGGCCAGGCTGATATCCGGCTGGCGTTGGCGTGGATCATCCGAGGGGAGCGGACGGTACTCGATCTTCGACGCGCCGCCGACCAAACGGAGCACGGTCTCGGCCAGTTCCAGCATGGTGTACTCGGACGGGTTACCGATGTTGATCGGCCCGGTGAGATCAGCCGGGGATTCCATCAGCCGCAACATGCCCTCAATCAGGTCATCGACATAGCAGAAGCTGCGCGTCTGGCTGCCATCACCATAGATGGTGATCGGCTCGCCCTTCAGGGCCTGCACGATGAAGTTGCTGACCACCCGGCCGTCATTGGGATGCATGCGCGGGCCATACGTGTTGAAGATGCGCATGACCTTGATCTCCAGCTGGTGCTGGCGCCAGTAATCGAAGAACAGCGTTTCGGCGCAACGCTTGCCTTCGTCGTAGCAGCTGCGGATACCGATCGGGTTGACCCGGCCCCAGTAGCCTTCCACCTGCGGGTGGATTTCCGGGTCGCCGTAGACCTCGCTGGTGCTGGCCTGCAGGATGCGCGCGCGCAGGCGCTTGGCCAGGCCGAGCATGTTGATAGCGCCGTGCACGCTGGTCTTGGTGGTCTGCACCGGGTCCTGCTGGTAATGGATCGGTGACGCCGGGCAGGCCAGGTTGAAGATCCGGTCCACTTCCACATAGAGCGGGAACGTCACGTCATGGCGCATGAGCTCGAACCGTGGGTGGCCCAACAGCCCATCCACGTTCGCCTTGCTGCCGGTGTAGAAGTTGTCCACGCAGAGGACGTCCTGGCCGCCCGCGATGAGCCGATCGCACAGATGCGACCCAAGGAAGCCCGCGCCACCGGTCACCAGCACGCGTTTCTGATCGTGAGTGAATTTCAAAGCAAACCTCGATCCTTCTGGAACAGCAGGCCAATCGGCGATGGCCACGCGGGCCATGTCCTCGGTCGTCAGCGCGCAATTGTATGCGAACTGCCTGCTGGCCATGGCCCATCGACGGGGAATCGGCCTGCCCCTCCCAAGTCAACGCTACTGGCCGGGCGCCCCTGGCTCACCGGCCGTTTGCAGACCCTCCCGCTATAATCAGGTTTCTCTATCCGGATGGACTGCTTCGATGCCCCTGCCCGCTTTCAAGGCCTACGATATCCGCGGCCGTGTGCCGGAAGAACTGAACGAGGACCTGGCCCGTCGCATCGGCGTCGCCCTGGCCGCGCAGCTCGCTCCCGGTCCGGTGGTCCTCGGCCACGATGTGCGCCTGACCAGCCCGGCTCTGCAGGATGCGCTGACCGCAGGCCTGCGTGGGACCGGCCGTGAGGTGATCGACATCGGCCTGTGCGGCACCGAGGAGGTCTACTTCCAGACCGATCACCTCGGCGCGGCCGGCGGCGTGATGGTGACCGCCAGCCACAACCCGATGGATTACAACGGCATGAAGCTGGTTAAGGAGAACGCGCGGCCGATCAGTTCGGATACCGGCCTGTTCGCGATTTCCGACGCGGTCGCCGCCGATACCTCCGAGGCCCAGCCGCCGCGTGCCAGGCAGACCGCCCAGCATGACAAGCATGCATACATCCAGCATCTGCTGAGCTACGTCGATGCCAGCAAACTGAAGCCGCTGAAGCTGGTGGTCAATGCGGGCAATGGCGGCGCCGGCGCCATCGTCGACCTGCTGGCACCGCACCTGCCGTTCGAGTTCATCCGCATCTGCCACGAGCCGGACGGCAGCTTCCCCAACGGCATCCCCAACCCGCTGCTGCCGGAAAACCGCGCCGCCACCGCCAATGCGGTGCGCGAACACGGTGCCGACTTCGGCATCGCCTGGGACGGTGACTTCGACCGTTGCTTCTTCTTCGACCACAGCGGCCGCTTCATCGAGGGCTATTACCTGGTCGGCCTGCTGGCCAAGGCGATCCTGGCACGCCATCCCGGCGGCAAGATCGTGCATGACCCGCGCCTGGTCTGGAACACTGTGGACATGGTCGAGCAGGCCGGCGGTGTCGCGGTGCAGTGTAAGAGTGGCCATGCATTCATCAAGGAAAAGATGCGTGCCGAAGACGCGGTGTATGGCGGCGAGATGAGCGCACACCACTATTTCCGCGAGTTCGCCTACGCCGACTCGGGCATGATTCCGTGGCTGCTGATCGCCCAGCTGGTTTCCGAGAGCGGCCGTTCGCTGGCCGACTGGGTTGAAGACCGCATGGCCGCCTACCCGTGCAGCGGCGAGATCAACTTCAAGGTCGCCGATGCCAAGGCCGCCGTCGCGCGCGTGATGGAGCATTTCGCGGCGCAATCGCCCACGCTGGACCACACCGATGGCGTCAGCGCCGACTTTGGTGATTGGCGCTTCAATCTGCGCAGCTCCAATACCGAGCCGCTGCTGCGCCTGAACGTCGAAGCACGTGGCGACGCATCGCTGATGCAGGCGCGCACCGACGAAATCTCCCGTCTCATCCAGCAGTAACCGAGGCCCGCATGAGCAGCATCCAGCCCGTCATCCTGTCCGGCGGATCCGGTACACGCCTATGGCCGCTTTCGCGCGAGGCCTACCCGAAGCAGTTCCTGCCACTGGCAGGCGAGCTGACGATGCTGCAGGCCACCTGGCAGCGCGTCGCTCCCATTGCCGCTCACGGGCCGCTGGTGATCGCCAACGAAGAGCACCGCTTCGTCGCCGCCGAGCAGCTGCAGCAGGTCGGCGCTGAACCAGCGGCGATCATCCTGGAGCCGGTCGGCCGCAACACTGCGCCGGCCATCGCCGTGGCTGCGCTGGAAGCCACCCGTAACGGTGCCGACGCGCTGCTGCTGGTGCTGCCCTCCGACCATGTGATCACCGACGAAGGCGCCTTCCGCAAGGCGGTGCAGGCCGCTGCCGATGCCGCCGAAGCCGGCAAGCTGGTCACCTTCGGCATCGTGCCGACCGGCCCGGAAACCGGCTACGGCTATATCAAGGCTGCCGGAGGCCAGGGTCTGCGTGCGGTCGAACGCTTCGTCGAAAAACCCGACCTCGACACGGCAACCGGTTACGTCGCCAGCGGCCAGTACTACTGGAACAGCGGCATGTTCCTGTTCAAGGCCTCGCGTTACCTGCAGGAACTGGAGCGCTTCCAGCCGGCGATGCTGGCCGGCAGCCGCCAGGCCTGGCAGCAGGCGCGCCGCGATGCCGACTTCACCCGCCTGGACAAGGATGCCTTCACGGCGGTGCCGCCGGACTCGATCGACTACGCGGTGATGGAAAAGACTGCCGATGCGGTGGTGATCCCGCTGGACGCCGGCTGGAACGACGTCGGCTCGTGGACCGCACTGCGTGATGTCTCGCAGCAGGATGGCGACGGCAACGCCCACCAGGGCGATGTGATCGCCATCGACTGCCGCAACACGTACGCCTATGCGCAGCGCCTGGTGGCACTGGTCGGCCTGGACGACGTGATCGTGGTCGAGACCGACGACGCCGTGCTGGTCGGCAAAGCCGACCGCATGCAGGAGGTCAAGACGGTCGTGGCGAAGCTGAAGGCCGAAGGCCGCAGCGAAGCCACCTGGCATCGCAAGGTGTATCGCCCCTGGGGCGCCTACGATTCAATCGACAACGGCGAGCGTTTCCAGGTCAAGCGCATCACGGTCAAGCCTGGCGGTACGCTCAGCCTGCAGATGCATCACCACCGCGCCGAGCACTGGATCGTGGTCAGCGGCACCGCCGAGGTGACCCGCGGCAACGAGGTGATCCTGCTCAGCGAGAACCAGAGCACCTACATCCCGCTGGGCGTGACCCATCGCCTGCGCAATCCCGGCAAGCTGCCACTGGAGCTGATCGAAGTGCAGTCGGGCAGCTACCTGGGCGAGGATGACATCGTGCGGTTCGAGGACACGTACGGGCGCAACTGACGCGGCGCCAGCTGGTGGGTGCCGACTGTTGGTCGGCACGTCACCTACCGGGTCAGGCAATCTCCGCCATGACCCGCTTCAGGCCGTCCTGCCAGGTCGGCAGCACGATGCCGAATTCCTGCTGCAGCTTACGGTTGTCCAGCACCGACCAGGCTGGACGCTTGGCCGGGGTCGGATACTCGGAACTGGGAATCGCCTCGACGGTCGGCACCTTGACCAGCACGCCGGTGGCCAACGCTTCGGCGAAGATCGCCTCGGCGAACCCATGCCAGCTGGTCTGGCCATTGGCGGTAAGGTGCCAGGTACCAGACAGCTGATCCGGATGCTGCAGCGCTTGCACGGTAACATCGGCGATCAGCGCGGCCGGGGTCGGCGTACCGATCTGGTCGGCCACCACCCGCAACGCATCACGCTCGGCACCCACGCGCAGCATGGTGCGCAGGAAATTCGCGCCGTGCGAGGCATAGACCCAGGCCGTGCGGAAGATCAGGTGGCGGCCACCGGCCGCGCGTACGGCATCCTCACCATCTCGCTTGCTGGTGCCATATACACCCAGCGGCGCAGTCGACTCATCTTCGCGGTACGGCGCGGAACCCTGGCCATCGAACACATAGTCGGTGGAGTAATGCACGAACGGCACGCCATGCGCCGCACACCATCGTGCGATCACACCCGGAGCCTGCGCATTGGCCGCAAAGGCCGCGTCGACCTCCTGTTCGGCACGGTCGACCGCAGTGTAGGCCGCGGCGTTGACCACGATCGACGGCTGCAGACGATTCAGCAGGGTCGGCAGGCTGTCAGGCTGGCCGAAATCGGCGGTTTCGCAGGCACTGCCATCCGGCAAAGCACCACTGCGGGTGGTCGCAACGACCTTGCCCAGCGGCGCCAGCACGCGCAACAGCTCCTGGCCGACCTGGCCGTTGCCACCGAACACCAGCACGGTCATGGCACGTAGACCGGCAGGCGGTCCTCAGCAATGTCCTTCAGGAACGGCGCGTTCTCATCCTTGGCCGACAGCGTCGGTGCACTGATCGGCCAGTCCACGGCGATATCGGCATCGTTCCAGCGCACTCCGGCATCGAAGTCCTTCAGATAAACCTCGGTACACAGATAGCTGAACACCGCCCGCTCGGACAGCACCGCAAAGCCGTGCGCGAAGCCTTCCGGAATCCAGAACTGCTTCTTGTTCTCCGCGCTCAGCACCACCGCTTCCCACTGGCCGAAGGTCGGCGAGCCACGACGGATATCCACAGCCACGTCGTAGACCTCGCCTTCCAGCACGCTGACCAGCTTGCCCTGCGGGCGCGGCCACTGGTAATGCAGGCCACGCAGTACGCCCTGTGCGGACGTGGACACGTTGCTCTGCACGAAACGGTCGGGCAGGCCCAGCGCGGCGAAGCGTTCGGCGTTCCAGGTTTCGAAGAAGTAGCCACGGGCGTCGCCGAACACGGCCGGTTCGATCACCACGCAGCCCGGCAGCTTGGTTTCAATCACTTTCACGGAACGACTCCACGCAGGGCGAGTTTGTGCAGGTATTGGCCATAGCCATTCTTGATCAGCGGGGCGGCCAGCGCCTCCAACTGCTCAGCATTGATCCAACCGTTGCCGAAGGCGATTTCCTCCGGACAGGACACCTGCAGGCCCTGCCGGGTCTGAATAGTCTCGATGAAATTGGACGCTTCCAGCAATGACTGATGCGTACCCGTATCCAGCCAGGCGTAGCCACGGCCCAGCGGCTCCAGATGCAGAGTGTTCTCGGCCAGGTACCGACGGTTCAGATCGGTTATCTCCAGCTCGCCACGCGGCGAGGGCTTTAGCTCGGCAGCATGCGCGCTGGCGTCACCGTCATAGAAGTACAGACCGGTCACCGCATAGTTCGAACGCGGGATCTCCGGCTTCTCCACCAAGTCGACTACCTTGCCACTCTTGTCGAACTCGGCCACGCCATAGCGCTCTGGGTCGTTCACCCAGTATCCGAACACGGTGGCGCCCTCCCTGCGTTCATCGGCCCGCTTGAGCACTTCGCGAAGGCCATGGCCGTGGAAGATGTTGTCGCCCAGCACCAGGCAGCTCGGCTTGCCGGCGACGAAGTCCTTGCCGATCAGATACGCCTGGGCCAGCCCATCGGGGCTGGGCTGCACTGCGTACTGAATGTCCATGCCCCACTGCGAGCCATCGCCCAGCAGCTGCTGGAACAGAGCCTGTTCATGTGGAGTGTTGATGATCAGCACTTCACGGATGCCCGCCAGCATCAGCACGCTGAGCGGGTAATAGATCATCGGCTTGTCATACACCGGCAGCAGTTGCTTGCTGACGCCCTTGGTGATCGGATACAGCCGGGTGCCGGAACCACCGGCGAGGATGATGCCCTTGCGTTGGGTCATGTCGTGTCCCTTGTTCAGACTGTGGTGCCGATGCGCTGCAGACGGTAGCTGCCATCCAGCACGCCGTTGACCCATGCCTGGTTATCCAGGTACCAGTCGACGGTGAAGGTGATGCCCTGCTCGAAGGTATAGGCCGGTTCCCAACCGAGGTCGTTCTTCAGCTTGGAGGCATCGATCGCGTAGCGGCGGTCGTGGCCGGGGCGATCGGTCACATACGTGATCTGGCTGCTGCGCGGCTGGCCATCCTCGCGCGGGCGACGCTGGTCCAGCAGCGCGCAGATCGCCTGCACCACTTCGATGTTCTGCTTTTCCGAATTGCCACCCACGTTATAGGTCTCGCCGACCTGGCCCTTGGCCAGCACGGTGCGGATCGCTTCGCAGTGGTCGGACACGAACAGCCAGTCACGCACCTGCTTGCCATCGCCGTACACCGGCAGCGGCTCGCCGGCCAGCGCCTTGGCGATCACCAGCGGAATGAGCTTCTCCGGGAAGTGGTACGGCCCGTAATTGTTCGAGCAGTTGGTGGTCAGCACCGGCAGCCCGTAGGTGTGATGGAAAGCGCGCACCAGGTGGTCCGAGGCCGCCTTGGACGCCGAGTACGGCGAATTGGGGGCATACGGGGTCGTTTCGCTGAACTTGCCGGTCTCACCCAGGGTGCCGTACACCTCGTCGGTGGACACGTGCAGGAAGCGGAAGGCCGCGCCCTGCCCGGCCGGCAGCGCCTTCCAGTAGTCGCGGACGGCTTCCAGCAGGCCCAGGGTGCCCACCACGTTGGTCTGGATGAAGGCGCCCGGGCCGTCGATGGAACGGTCAACGTGGCTCTCAGCCGCGAAATTCAGCACCGCATCCGGTTGGTGCTCGGCCAGCAGGCGGGATACCAGCGCGCTGTCACCGATGTCACCCCGCACAAACACGTGGTGCGGGTTCCCGTCCAGGCTGGACAGCGTCTTCAGGTTGCCGGCGTAGGTGAGCACATCGAGGTTGATGACCTTGATACCGCGGGCGACGGCCTCGAGAACGAAGTTACCGCCAATGAATCCGGCGCCGCCGGTGACAAGCCATGTGGGCACTACGTGATCTCCTGTTCAATGTTGACGTCCACAGGCACCCACGGTGCCCGATATAGCGGCACAGAATACATCGAGGGGACCTTCACGACTGCTTGCATGACGTGAACGTGTCAGCGGGACGCGGTATCACGGCTTTTCGTGCTGCGTTGCAATACTTTCCATACGCATTCGCATGGTCACTCCAAGCCAGCTAGAATCGGGATCCCACCCCCGAACCGGTTGCTGTTGCAGGACCGGGCGTTCTCCGCAACTGTGAGCCGGCCAGCGGCCGGCACTACAAGGATCGAGCAGCAGATGAAAATCCTCGTCGCGTACAAGCGCGTGGTGGACTACAACGTCCGCATTCAGGTCAAGCCGGACGGTTCCGGCGTGGTCACCGACGGCGTCAAGCTGTCGCCCAACCCCTTCGATGAAATCGCCCTGGAAGAAGCCCTGCGCTTGCGCGACAAGGGCATCGCCAGCGAAGTGGTGGTCGCCACCATCGCTCCGGCCGACGCCCAGGCGCACCTGCGCAACGGCCTGGCGATGGGTGCCAACCGTGCCATCCACGTCGTCACCGACCAGGCCATCCAGCCGCTGACCGCGTCGCGCACCCTGCTCAAGCTGATCGAGAAGGAACAGCCGGACCTGGTGATCCTCGGCAAGCAGGCCATCGACGACGATGCCAACCAGACCGGCCAGATGCTGGCCACGCTGTGGGGCCGCCCGCAGGCGACCTTCGCCAGCAAGCTCGAGATCGCAGACGGCAAGGCCACGGTCACCCGCGAAGTCGACGCCGGCCTGGAAACGCTGGAAGTGGACCTGCCGGCGGTGGTCACCACCGACCTGCGCCTGAACGAACCGCGCTTCATCAAGCTGCCGGACATCATGAAGGCCAAGGCCAAGCCGCTGGAGACCCTGCAGCTGGCCGACCTCGGTGTTGAAGCCGCGGACACCTTCAAGACCACCCAGTACGCCGCGCCGTCCAAGCGCAGCAAGGGTGTGATGGTCAAGGACGCAGCCGAACTGGTTGCCGCACTCAAGCAGAAGGGGCTGCTGTAATGAGCAAGATTCTCGTCATCGCCGAACACCACGACGGCAAGCTCAACGCCGCCACCGCCAAGACCGTCAGCGCCGCCGCCGCCATCAGCGGTGCCAGCATCGATGTGGTGGTGCTGGCCGCCGATCCGGCCGCCGTCGCCGCAGATGTGGCGAAGATCGCCGGCGTTGCCAAGGTCCTGACCGTGGCCAACGCCGCCAACGCACAGGCCATCGCCCAGGTGCTGGCGCCGCAGATCGCACAGCTGGCCAAGGGCTACAGCCACGTGTTCGGCCCGTCGACCACCTTCGGCAAGGACCTGATGCCGTGCGTGGCCGCCCTGCTCAGCGTCAACCAGGTCTCCGACCTGATGACCGTCGAAGGCAGCCACACCTTCAAGCGCCCGATCTACGCCGGCAACGCAATCATCACCGTGGAAGCACCGGCCGACCAGGTCGTGGTCGCCACCGTGCGTGCCGCGTCCTGGCCGGAAGCCGCCCAGGGTGGCAGTGCCGCCGTCGAAGCGGCCAGCGTCGACGCCCCGCTGCCGACCCACACCCGCTTCGTCGGCCTGGCCGCCGGTGCCTGCGACCGCCCGGACCTGCAGAGCGCCAAGCGCGTGGTCTCCGGTGGCCGTGGCGTCGGCTCGGAGGAGAACTTCAAGGTCATCTTCCAGCTGGCCGACAGGCTCGGCGCTGCCGTCGGTGCCTCGCGCGCCGCGGTCGATGCCGGCTATGTGCCCAGCGACCTGCAGGTCGGCCAGACCGGCAAGATCATCGCGCCGGAACTGTACGTGGCCGTGGGCATCAGCGGTGCGATCCAGCACCTGACCGGCATCAAGGATGCCGGCACCATCGTGGCGATCAACAAGGACGGCGACGCGCCGATCTTCGAGATCGCGGATATCGGCCTGGTAGGGGATCTGTTTACGATCCTGCCGGAGCTGGAAAAGGCACTATAGGCGAACCACTGGGCCACTCTCCCCCGCTCAGGGGCGAGTGGCCCATTCGACCTTCCATACCTGGGCACCAAACGCTCGTGCAGCTGCAAGTCCCACATCAGAGTCCTCGAACACCACGCACTCGTCAGCGCTTACTCCAAGCAATTGCGCCGCGTGCTGGAAAGGCTCTGGATCCGGCTTCTGCTTCTCAACGTCAGCGCTGGTCACCACAACCGAAAACAGGTCGTCAAGACCCTTCGCCTGCAGCAGCGGACCGACTGAACCCGGCGATGCCGCGGTCACCAGTGCGATACTCACTCGAGGCCGCAGCAGCCGTAGCGTTTCGACCAGCGCTTCATTGACACGCACCTGCGATGTCATGCCGGCGTACAGACGACGTTTGCGTTCGGCCACGCGTTCATGCGCACAAGGATGTCCTGGAATCACCGACTGCAGCATGAGCCGCCACGCCAAGCGACCCACGGTACGCTCCAGCGTGGAGTGATCGTAGGGCAGCCCCTCTTCGTCAAGCGCCAGGCGGTAGGCCGCCAGATTGACAGCGTGAGTGTCGACCAAGGTCCCATCCAGATCGACAAGGACGGCCTTGATCATGACGGGCGCGCCGGATAAGCGGTCTGGAACTCGCGCACCAGCAGGCAAAGGCCCCCAAAGAAGGCGAGGCCGGCCTCACGGTTCGCGCGCAGCTGATAAGGAATCAAGCGCAGATAGTTGACCAGCTCATGCAGATATATCTGCTGCATTGCATCGGCTCCGAGGCGCTGGGTAAGCCCATCCACCACGTGGCGATAGATGCTCTCGTACTGGAAAGAACGATGCAGCCCAACTGTCAGCCTGTTGCCAACCAAGCTGGCGCGGGGTGCTTTATGCAACGCCTCGTAGCCCAGATGCAGGGACTGCATCAGTTTGGCAAAGTCGATCAACGGAGACTGGAAGCCATTGACTGGATTGGGATCGATCAGGAACCATCGCCCAGGCTCCAGTACAGTTCCCTCGAGCATGATGTTCTCGATAGTCAGGTCGCCATGAATGCTGGACTGACGACGGTCTGTCAGACGACCGACGAGCGCTTCGGGGTCCTCCATCATCTGCAACTGGGCCAGGTCGAAAGGCTCGCCGTTAAGCTCAATCCAGCCCATATCGAGTATGTCCTGGAACTCTGCGCGAATGGTGCGATAGTTCGCCACCACCTTGGTGGCAATGTAATCGGCCACTACCGCATCCGACGCTGGTTCGCAGGCGCTGATGGCATGGAAGCTGGACATCCGCTCGATAACGTCGTCCAGCAAGGCCATGGACATGTTGACCGGCTCGGAGTGAATACCCTCGTACAGGTCGCGACTTCCTCCTATGAATGCCATGTCATAGAAATAGTCTTCGCCATCGGCACGGGTTTCGATAATGTCCACCAGCGGAAGATCGCCACGGTAATTCTGCAACCATTCACGCTGGATGCGCAGCTTGGCCCCAAGCGCAGCCGTCGCAAACTTCCGGACACGCAGCGTCCCGGCAACTTCCACCAACGCAGTGACGGCACCGGATCCACCGTGAAATATCCGGTGCACGAGAACGTCATCGACTCCGCGTTGCTCGAACTCGGAAAGCAACCCACCGCGTCCCCGATAGTGCCTATCCAGGAACGCATTGTATTGACCAAGCGAATTGAACGTCTGCGATCTCGACCTCAACTGACCTCCGCCGTAGGCTTCAAGCCTGCTGATCGCACGCAGGCCACCACGCAGACCTGCCAACGCATTGAATCCCGACAGGTAGGCATACACCAGGATGATCGGCACCGGCAGAATCAGGTAGGCCAGCAACCACGGGCTCTGCAACACGGCAAGGGATGCCGGCTGGCCTTGAGTGCTATCTCCGTAAACCGCAAGGAAGGTGGCGGCAACGTCTTGATCTGCACCTATGGAGAACAGGGCCAGCGACGCAAGCGCCGCCCCCCACATCGCGACGGTCAACGCCCAGAAGCGTCCACGCGCGAGCAGCGACGGCTGCAGCAGCAACTGGGTCACCAGATAGCAGAAATGCAGGATCGCGCTCTTCAGGCTGTCGTTGAACAGCGACGCCAACATCAACAGGGCGCGACGTGATGTCGCGGAACACAACAGCAACACGAAAAACGCGCTCAGCGCGAACAGAGTGACCAGCGAGCCCAGCACCAGCTGAGGAGCAGCTGGCCAGCCGGGCAGCACCACGAGAAGCAGAACGAGTATGGCCAGATCGATCAGGCGCTCAACGAAGACTGTCGCCAGGACCGTCGAAAACCGCGTTCGCACGGTATAGGACAGCAGCCCAGTTCTGACAAGCTCACCCAGCCGCAAAGGCAGCAATGCATTGATGAGATAGCCAACGCTGAGTGCCGCGAGCGGGCGCGTATTGGACACTTCCACCCCGGACCGGGAAAGGATGACCCGCCAGCGAATGGTTCGGACAATATGCGAGAAAAGCAACAGCAGCACAGCTGCGAAAAAAAAGCCCGGTTTCATTCCAGCGGCCCTTCCAGCCGCTGCAACTCTTCGCTCCGGAGAAGCGCGTCGCGATACTCTTCCGGCGTACCAAACGGAATATGAGAATCCAGATCGAAGCCGCGCACTTCGCCTCCGGATGCCACGATGTCATTGTACAGGCCGCTGACAAACAGCTCCGGATAGGGGCAGGTGCGCTCATACGAGCGTGCAGCCGTTTCGATCAGGTGCATGCTGCGAAAACCATACAGGCCGGCGATGGCACGGTCACTGATTGCGACCTTCTCCGCAGTACGCTGCAGCCGCCCCTCCGCATCGTAGGCCGCGAAGGAAAAGTGCGGAGTTGTCGAACGAAAATGGGAAAGGAAGCCATCAGCTCCCCGCTCCAGCGCAGCGATCGCCTGCCTCAGGCGCGAGTAGGAGAACGCGTGGTCGCAGTCGTTGACCAGTACCGGCCCCTCCCCCGCCAGTGCCCCGACTTTCAGCACAGTTTCCAGGGCCCCGGAGGTAACCTCAGGGATGGCCAGCACCTGTGCTTCGGCAAAGTATCTCTTGACCTGCGCGTCGATGCCGAAGGCATCGATATGCTCCTGCAGTACCACGAATACCAAACGTGTATGCGGAAGCTGACGTAGCACGCTGAGAGTCGCCCAGTAGAAGAACGGCTTGCCGCCCAACTGGATCATCGGCTTGGGCAAGGGCTCACCTTGCTGGGCGAACCGTGAGCCACGGCCGGCCATCGGCATGATCATGCACGCATCAGTCATTGGCCACCACCTTCCATGTGTAACTGGAGATCACCCGCTGCCGATGCTCGGCAGACGGGAAGGACGAGCGGGCAGTCATCGCTCTCAATGCGATGCCCAGCGTCTGGAAAGATTGACGAACCAGTTTGACATTGGACACCTGGTCGTCTTCGCGCCACGAAATAGGCATGAACCTTATCCGATCCCCGCGAATGACCTGCGCGCAAAGCATCACGCAGTTGAATGTGAGGTTATCCGGGTAACGCAAGACCTCATCGATCCGCAGGCGATTCACCCGGTACATGTTGAGGCCAGCACCCAGATCGTGGATACGCCGGCGCAGGCACAGGGAGTAGATCGTGTTGAAAACGAAGTTGCCAAAAATCCGGAACCGAGAATAGCCCGGCGAATGCGAACCAGCCATGAAACGGCTTCCGAGGACCGCGTCGACGTCGAGTGCATCGGGGCGCTCAAGCACACTCCGGAAATCTGCGATGGTGCCTTGATCGTCCCCATGCAATACCACCACCCAGTCGAAGCCGTGCTCAAGTGCATACTGGAAAGCAACCTTGTGCGAACCGCCAAGACCGTAGTTGGCATCATTGGTCACCAGGGAAATATAGGCATCGCCGCGCTTGCGCGCATGCTCTGCGACAACGTGCCGTGTTGCGTCGGTACTGCCATTGTCAACGACGATCACCTGTGCCACGCAAGAACGCGCCCAGCCATCTTCCAGCTGTGCCAGCACGCGTAGGACCTGCCGCTCGCAGTTGTAGGCCGGCACAAACACCAATGTCCTATTGCTCATCTGCCTTGCTTCCTGAAATCCAGCGGGTAACGAAAAAATTGCACGCCAACGAGAGAGGCGTCACCAGTATCTTGGCGGCAATTGCCGCCGTCGTTGACTGCAGCGTGTAAGCGGAGGAAAGATGGAGTGCGATCGCCTCAATCGCCGCCGCCGACAGAAGAATATTCACCTCAGTGTAGAAGAAGTAG
This sequence comes from Stenotrophomonas maltophilia, assembly GCF_047497515.2. Taxonomy (GTDB): domain Bacteria; phylum Pseudomonadota; class Gammaproteobacteria; order Xanthomonadales; family Xanthomonadaceae; genus Stenotrophomonas. Next base: position 56,407 of record NZ_JAXAXL020000019.1, on the reverse strand, counting down.
CCGAGAATCGGCTTCACACCGCGGCGCGCTCCGTCGAACAGCAGCACTCTCGACACCACAAACACCGCCATCGCCGCCGTCGTCGCGCTGACGAGATTGGCCAGCCCGGGCGGCAATGCCAGTGCATGGACAAGTCCAAAGAACAGGCACATGTCCAAGCACCATCCGAAGCCGGAGAACAGCACAAAGCCGAGCGCGCGCCGGGCTTCATGCCACGGCGGCCAAGGCAGCTTCATCAGTTGCTCTCCAGGGGCTCACCCGCACCAAGCGGTTCAGGATCCTCCGGAATCGCGCTCAGCGTCTCCGCAGGAATCGCCCGGACGTCCTTGGCTTCCAGTCCGGCTCCCTTCAACCACGCTCCGTCCGCGATCCAGCGACGCTTGCCGTCCTTGACATAGAACCATCCATCCTGTCGGCTTCCGTCCAGCGGTGCTCGGCGCACGACCTGCCCGTCGTAGAGATCAGCAGTGCGGACGGCCCTGCCGTTGGACGCAATGGGTCCTGTGTCGGCGGTGATCGGGCTGGGATTCTCCGCAATAGTCGCCAGCTCGGCCGCACTGATCTGCACAACATCAGCCGTTGTAAGCCCCTGCGTTTCCAACCACTTGCCGTCCAGTATCCAACGTCGCTTGCCTTCGGACACATAGAACCATCCATCGTCCTTGCCGCCACTCTGCGCCGGACGGCGCACAACTTGGCCTTCGTAACGGATGGCTGCCTCCGACGCAGGCTTGTCAAGATCATCCGACACAACTGCCGAAATCAACGGAAGGTCGGCATAGGCCCTGGTTCCGGTCTCCGCGCAGCGCGCAAGCAGCGCAGCAGTCAGTTCTTCCTTCGGCACTTCGGTTGAAAAGCCCTCAGGCGCAATTGGAATGAAGGCGCGCGGACCATCGCGCCTCGCGGTTTCGCAGATACTCTTCGTCCACGTTGGAACGGAGTGCCAATGCATGGATGGACTGGTCAACTCGAACCGTCCGGCGGAGGTCGCCAGCAACGGAACTGCCAATGCAGCTGCGACCGCTTGCCCCCACCTGCTGCGACAGGCCGTCAGCACCAGGCTGGTGAAGAACAGCAGATTCAATCCAGTGAAGTAGCGGTCCGGGAATGTGCTGTTGTAACCATCAAAGATCGCCGACAAGCCGGACCGCATGACCAGCATGGCGGCCAGATTGACCAGCGTCGCTCCCCAGAACAGGTAGAGAGGATAGCCCGCTGAAACTGCCGGCAGCTCTGCAGACTTGCGCGTCCGCCACAACTGCGCAGCTACCGCAACCGCAACTGCCACCACCATGAGCAGTACGGAGGCATCTGTCAGCGAAGAATAGAACCAGAAAACAATCGGATACAGGAGCGATCGGGCCATTGCGAACTCTACCCACGCCTCAACCTTGATCGGCATGGAGGCAGCGCCTGTATCGCTGAAGGTCTGACTGGTCAACATCAGCAACGGCAGCAGCGCGGTAAGCCCCACCAGCATGGCCGCGACCAGATCGCCACGACGGCGTTCATGCATGAATCTCAGCAACAACAACCCGCAGGCTACGCCCGCCACACCGATCCCAACTGGGAAAGTGAGCCCCGATATCAAGGAAAATACGAGGCCTGCGGCGACACCTACACGACGGCGACTGCCGGGCAAGAACAATGGCAGCAGCAGCAGTGTCTGCAGATAAGGGAACATGAATCCCAAGTTGAGGATCCGTCCATAGATCTCATTCGCATCTCCGCCCACGGGCAGAAGCGCGATTGAAAGCACGATGGCGGCCACTCCCCAGAACGGCAGGTGACCGCGGAATACGCGCACAGCCACCAGCACCATGCCTGCACTGAACATGTTCGACAACACGAACAACACAAGAGGCAGATAGTAGAGATTGCCCCCCAGGAATACGTCGATTATCCAACTTGCAATCTGCAGAAATATGATGAAACCAACGATCGGAAAGACCCTGGTATCGAACGCAGTGTCATAGAAGCCACGGGTCAACAGATCCCCAAACCAGGTGCCATCCTCGGCATACAATGATGGATAGGTGATGGGATCCACATTTCGCAGGCAGAACAGCGTGAATGCTGCAATGAAGAGCAACGTCATCCCGATCAGCCGGAGTACGTTCTTGTTTTTTGTCGATAGACTCTTCATATCTGCCGCGCTGCTGAACTGAAACGAATAGAAAGAACCGAGGCTGAGCGCCTCGGTGATTTTTCAAACAACCGCATGCTGGGGAACATGAAGCAGATGTTGCCCCCGCCCCCCCAAACAGCAGCGGACCCGTTACTGCCCCAGCGGACTCGGATCCTCCGGAATCTGGGCGAGCTCGGCCGCAGGGATCTCCATTACTTCGGCCGGACTACGACCGTGCTCGGCCAGCCAAGCGCCATTGCTGATCCATCGACGCTTGCCCTGCTCAACGAAGAACCAACCATCCTCTTTACCGCCATCACTGGCAGGCCGGCGCACGATTTTGCCCTCGTACTTTTCAGCAACCGGGTTGACGGCTGCCGGTGCAGACTCTGCAGCCGGACTTTCCGCGGCCGGGGCCGGCTGGCCTCCGGCGGCCGCCCGCTCAGCCGGAGACTTGCCGCACGCGGCAAGACCCAGTGCAATAGCCAGAACAACAACTCCATTCCTAAACTGATTCATCGAACTTGTCCCCTTTGATAGTGTTTTTCGAACGCACTTGAATCGATCAACTCAGCGATTTGCCAACGCATGGAACTGACTACCGATCGATGCAGCAGGCGGCGCGAAGACCGGCGCATCCATGAAGCTGGCAACGCGGGCAAGGCTTTCATCCCAGCCCGAGCGCGCCTTCATTTCATCCGCGGCAATTCTGCGCATTCCCTCGAGGCTTGCATGGTTCTCCAGAGCGTAAACCAGCGTCTGCGCCAGGCAATTGGCGGTGGGCGGTGAAAGCAGGCAATTGCTGCCATCACGCAACAGCCACGTATTGGCCTCGTTGTGGTTGGTCACCACGGTAGTACCGCAGGCCATCAACTCGAACGGCAGATACGAGGGATGCTTCGTCATCATCATGACGAAGCCTGCATGGCAACTGCGGTAGAGGTTACCGGTCTCGCGATAGGGCAGAAGGCCCACGCTTTCCACCACCCCAACCAGATCGAATTCAGCCGGATCCCAGCCCGTACCTGCACAGATGATCTGCACGCGATCGCCCATTCGCGCCTTTACCTTGCGCAGCGCAGCAGCAGCGAGTTCGAACGCGTTGCGGGGCGTGCCCGGGCGTGCGTAGTAGAACAGGCGCTTCACCGATGCGTGGTCGTCGCGCTCACCCGTGCCCGGGTGGAATACCGTCGTATCCACGCTTGGCTGCAGCAGGACCGCCGAACCACCGTACTGCTGCTCGTAGATTTCCTTGAGGGTCTGCGTGTTGCAGATGCCCAGGAATCCGAAGCTGTAGGTAAATTCAGCTTGTGCGTAGGTGCTGCCCGCCGGATAAAAGGCCGGCTCGAAGTCCTGCATCATGTAGAACTTCAACCCGGTGTTCTGCACACCCACCAACACATAGGCGGTGGTCCACAGAGTCGCCACGGAATAGTCCGCAGGCGGTATCTGGGCGATCTTCTCGCCACTGTCGAGCACGATCACTTCCGAATTCGCCAGCCCCGGGAATGCCTTGCCCAGGCTTTCCTGCATGGCCACCGGATCAGCCTGGCCGCAGATCAGGAATCGCTGTTTCATCCCCGATCTGCGGTGCAGGCTCTCGGCCAGGCGGAGAATGGTCATCACCCCGCCATAGAATGGATTGTCGAAGTAGGGCAGATACCAGGCACAGACCCGTTGGGCAGGGTCGGCAGCAACCCGCTCGGGGTGCTGCTGCGGTTGCGACAGGCTTGCCACATCGAGATCGATGATCTGGGCCAAGGCCAATGCATCACTGGTGTAGCCCGCCCAGATGGAAGCATTGGCGGGGACGACACGATCACCACGGAGTGCGCGAACGGCCGAAAGAATCCTTTTTTTCATTTGTTGAGCCTCAGGGGACTGACTTGGCGGAACGCCGGATTGAAGTACGGATCAGCTCGATACTTTTCGCCGTCGTTAGACCAGGCAGCCTGCGTGCCAGAAGGCATGTAGACCACAGCAAAGGGATCGATCAAGCCTCTTCCGCCGCCCGATTCGATGCTCCCGGTGCAGATACGCGTGAATGCCTGCTGCATTTCCACGTCTCCGCAAGGAAAACGTGACACAGTTTGGAACTTAGTCATCTTAAACGCAATCGCAAACGGTGAGGCAGCTCGCATGTTTCGGTACCACTGCGCACCGCCAAACCAGCCATACTCGTTTGGATGAGCGCCGTGAAGCAGTGGCGCACTGCTACCGTCAGCGGCGACAACCCGCCCAGCCTCTTCCACCCGACCGTCCTCACGGACCGCCAACGCGGAAGTCCAGGCGATATCCGGATGGTGGTGAACCCATCCCAGCAGTTCATTCAGCAGTCCTTCCGACAAGCCTAGAGCCCGGCCATCAATCAGAACGACGCCTGCCGATGCAGCATCCAGCAAATCGGCCACGGCCAACCAGCTAAACGCATCCTGCCGGCGGAGCATGAACCGGCTGTCGGGCAGATTCGCAAATGCCTGCAGTTCGGCGCTCGCCTCACCCACGTGAACAGCATGAATGCGCTTGATGCTGGAAAGGTCGGAGACCAGAAGAAGGTTCAGCGTATGCACGAGCTGCTGCGTGGTACCGGTCTGGATCACAACCACCTCGGAAGCCGATGCAAGCGGCGGCCAAGAGATGTGGAACAACCCCTGATCGGTTCGCTTCACCTGCGCAGGCAGCCCGCGGCTTGCGAAATAGTTCTTCTGCGCGCGCAACTGGCCCATGATCGCGTACGGCTTGGTCTGCAGCCCGGATGCGGTCGACGTCGGCAGGATGCGCCAATGGTAGTGAATGGACGGAACATGCAGGATCCGGCGTGCCGCAGAAGTCACGCGGAAGAAGATGTCCCAATCCTGGGCGCCATCGGTGTCCCTGTTCCATGCACCTACCTGGCGGACCACCGAGGTCCGCATGAGGTTCAGATGGGTCAGATAGTTGACCGAATGCAGCATCTCCGGACTCCACTGCGGCTTGAACAGTGCATTCATCCGGCAGGTGCCGTCAGCGTTGATGGAGTCCTTGTCCGAGTACAGGAAATCGACTTCGGCGCCCCCCTCCTGCATCGCCGCTACCATGTCGAACAGCGCCCAGGGCGTGATCGTATCGTCGTGATCGAGCAACGCGACGAACTCACCCTCCGCGTGTTCGAGCGCGGCATTGGAGTTCTCTGAAATACCGCCGTTGGCGGCCAAGAGTATCGCCTTGTGACGCGGGTCGGAGGCACAGCGCTGCTTCAGCCATTTCCATCCTTCCAGGTCGTCCACATCGGCCCACGCCAGGCAGGTTTCCCACTCACCGTAAGTCTGCAGTTCGACACTCTGCAGTGTCTCCTCCAGTACTTCGCGCGGAACCTTGTAGATTGGAATGATCAGCGACACCTGCGGGCGGTAGCTGAACGCCTGCACGGCAGAGGCCTGCTCGGCCAGTGCCTGCGGAGACAACTCGGTTACAGCGATGTAGTCGGCCAGATCCTGACAATCCGCACGCAGTGCAGGATTGAAACCTGCCTGCGGCCGGGTCAATGCAATTCCTTCGACAGAGCGCTGCTGACGGCCCAATGCACGGGCATGACGCGCTTCAGCCTTGCGGATACCCCAGTTCAGCGCGCGCGCGCGCAAGCCTCCCTGAGCATTCCAACGCTGGTAGATACGCTCGAAGGCGCGCCCTGCTTTGGCGCCAATGGTCTCAGACCGCTGCTGCGCCTGGTACAGATCCCGTGTCAGCGCAGCAATAAGATCGTCGCGATCCTTGATGTCGCCCATCAGCAGCTGGCGGCGAAGGCCCACTTCCAGCAGCCCCTGCTCGCGCTCCTGCAAGCGCAGGGCCGACTCGCTTTCGTGAGCCGTGATCGAACGCTGGTGGGCAGCGCGCTCGGCCTCAAGGCTAGCGACGACCGCAGTACGCAATTCACGCTCGTGAGCGATCTCCGCTTCCATGGCAGCCCGAGCTGAAACCTGCTCCGCTTCAAGCGCAGCCAATGCCGTCACCGCTGCGCGACGCTCGACCTGAGCGGCCATGGTCCGCTCACGTTCCTTGCCGAGTTCATGCGAGATCTCATCTGCCTTCAGCCGCAGCACCTCCCGCTCTGATTCGGCACTCTCCAGTTCCGCCTCCAGTGCGGCAACGGCAGTTGCCAGTTCATGCCGCCCATGGGAGTCCTCGACGGCGCTCTGCAGTGCCACCAGCTGCTCATTGGCGTGATGCAACTGTTGGCTTTTTTCGTTCACTGTGACGATGCTGCGCTCGTGCTCCGCGCGCACATAGGCAAGGTCGCCCTCAAGGTTGGCCACCTTGCCGCCAAGCACATGCACCTCGTTCTGCCACCAGTCCCGCGCGTAGGCCAGCGCCACGGCATGACCCAGCGCTGCGAACAGGTGGGCAACGAGGTTGCGCTGATCGCCATCAAGCGCTCCGAGCCTCTTTACCCCTTCCGGAGCGTTCTCACCGACCACCAGGACACCCAGCCCATGAGAGTGGCTGAACTCAAAGGACGGGTACTGGGAAGAGAGCTCAGCCCACAGGCGCCAGACCCCGAAATCGCCCTGCCGCTCCTGCGTGTCATGGAACAGGACCACGGCACGGTTGGACAGCTTCGGCATCCAGCTTTCAAAGTCGTGACGCACCGCCTCGTAGGTATGGAGGCCATCAATATGCAGCAGATCGACACTGCCGTCGTCGAACTTTTCCAGCGCCTGATCAAACGTGCAGCGCAGCAGCTTGGAGAAGTCGTTGTACTTTCCATCATGGTATTCACTCAGCCCTGCATGGACCGAGTTTCCATAGAACGCAGCGTGCTCATCGCCCTCCCACGTGTCCACGGCATACGCGCGCGTGCCAAGGCCCAGTTCCTGGATCGTCTGGCAGAAGCTGAGATAGGACGCGCCATAGTGGGTACCCAGCTCAACGAACATCGCCGGACGCAGTACCTCGACTATCCAGCCAGCGAAGGGAATGTGACCGTGCCAGGCGCTCGGCGGCAGCTTCAACGGCCTGATGAAGGCAGAGTTGTTCAGTTCGATCATCGTCCGTTCTCCTGTTCTTCTTTGCTCTGCGCGCTGGCAATGAACTGCTCTACGGACCCACCGCAGAGCAATGGGACCATTTCGGAAATCTTTTCAAGCGGCCAGTTCCACCACTCGATCCGCTGCAGAGCCTGGATCTGGGCATCGTCGAAGCGGTAACGCACCACTCGGGCCGGATTGCCCACCACTACAGCGAAAGGCGGCACGTCCTTCGCCACAACAGCCCTCGCGCCGATGATGGCGCCATTGCCTACAGTCACTCCTGACATGATCGTGGCGCCATGTCCTATCCAGACGTCGTTGCCGATGCGGGTCGGGCCACGCGTGGCCGGATGACCGTCGGCATGCGCTTCCGGATGGCCAAGCGCGATCCGCAAGGGAAACGTCGTGACCCACTGCGCGTTGTGCTCGCCGCCGCCAAAGATCGCAACCTCGTCGGCAATGGAACAGAACGCACCAATGCTGATCGATTCATGCTCAGCCCATATGCGGAAATTCGGGCTGCCATAGGTGAACCGACCGATCTGGATGCGCGGATCGTGAACCACCGTTTCAGGAATAAGGGAACCGGTCATGCGGACTCCCCGCTGGTGCCCAGCGACTTGACGGCCACACGCTCGAATGGGACGCCAACCAGACCATAACGCAGCTTGGTCGATGCCACCTTTATCAGCACGGCATCGTGCAGCCAATGATGCTGGACATTGTCCCAGGGATTGCCTTCCGCGATCGAGACCGTCATCGAGTAGTCACCGTCAGGCAGAAGCGGAATGGTGAAATCGAACTCGGCTTCCAGCGTTTCTCCTGCGGCCATGGAGCAAGGCTGAGGGACGTACGTATAGGTGTGCTCACCGAAAAGGGACTGCCCCAGGCGATCCTTGACGAAGAAACCGATGATGGTGCTTTCGAGTGCACGTACCGCCGACGCCCGTATCCGCAGCGTTACCTGTTCGCCCCCACGGAATACGTTCAGCGGGCTCAGACCACGGTCCAGCAGCTCGACCGATTCGATGCGGGCCGCCTCGGACGTCCAACCATCGGAATTGTGGATGTTGGAGAACAATGTGAGCTTGGTTTCTTCCTCAACCTGGCTTGCCTCCCTGCGCTCGGGAGCCACCTGCTCCTTGGGTCGCTCGCCCTTGATGCTCTTGAGCTTTACTGCTTCGCCATAGACTTCCTGCGCGCAATACTCGATGTACTCAGTCACAACATCCTGCGCCGATGCGTGCATGCGCACGTGACCCTTATCCAGCCAGATGGCGCGGTCACAGAAGTTCAGGACCGATCCGGTATCGTGGCTCACAAACAACAAGGTTCCACGCTCGCGGAAGGAGCGCAGGAAGCGCATGCATTTCTGCACGAACACGCTGTCGCCAACAGCCAGCGCCTCGTCTACGATCATGATGTCGGCATCGACATGGGCAATTACCGCAAAGGCAAGCCTCACATACATGCCGCTTGAGTACACCTTCACCGGCTGGTTGACGAAATCACCGATATCGGCGAACGCAAGAATGTCCTCGTAGCGGTCGTCGATCTCCTGGCGCGTAAGGCCCAGCAGAGTGGCACTCATGTAGACGTTTTCGCGGCCGGTGAACTCAGGATTGAAGCCGGCACCCAGCTCAAGCAGTGCTGCTACGCGTCCGTGAATATGGGCACTTCCGGTCGTCGGCGTCAGCGTCCCGCAGATGAGCTGCAGAAGCGTTGATTTTCCCGCGCCGTTGCGGCCGACGATGCCGACAGCTTCCCCCCGACGCACGTCAAAGCTGACGTCCCGCAATGCCCAGTATTCACGGAAATAGTCACGTCGTGCCCGACCCATAAGTCCCGAGAAACGCGGAAGGATGAACTGTTTCAGTCGATCGCGCGGATGCTCATAGATCTGGTAAAGCTTGGAGAGCGACTCCACGTGGATGGCCACAGGCCGCTCTTGCGGCGCTTGCACATTGCCCGTTGCATTGGCGTCAGAGGACATCTGCAAATCCTCGTCGGGTTTTCTGGTAGACATAGAAAGCTACGCTCAAAAGTACCAACGCAGCCGCCATCGTGATGAACCACCCTGAGAGCTCCGGAATTTCACCGAAAATCAGCAGCTTGCGCGCCTGCTCCACCGGATAGGTGATGGGACTGAACCGGATCCAGGCGCGGAACTGCTCCGGCAGGCTCGAGGTGGGGTACACGATGGGAGACAGGAAGAAGAGCACCGTAGTGATCATCACCGTCAACTGGCCGATGTCCCGAAGATAGACACCGATGGCGGCGAAGAGATAGGTGAATGCCACCGTCATCAGCAGGAGGGGCAGCAGCAGCACCGGCAGCAGGAGCGCAGTCCAGGGCAAATACTGGACCATGGCGAACTGCACCACCAACAGCACGACAACGCTGATTGAAAGGTGGAAAAGCGCCGAGGCAACGGAAACCCATGGAAGGATTTCCAGCGGGAAGACAACCTTTTTCACGTAGCTGACATTGGACAGGATCAAGGACGGCGCGCGATTGATGCAATCGGCGAAGAACCCGTGAATCATCAAGCCAACGAACAGGATCAGGGCAAACTCACCCGTGGATTGCGCCGCACCACCTGCCCAGCGGACCTTGAATATCGAGGAAAACACCAGCGTGTAGACCGCGAGCATCAATAGCGGATTGAAGAACGACCACGCAACTCCAGCCAAAGAACCACGATACCGGGCGATGACTTCACGCTTGGCCAATTGATAGATCAACGAACCGTGTTTTGCCAACGAGGCCAGAAGAGCGCCGGGCCCTGCTGATTGGGTATGCATGTCAGTCATGAATTCGTATTGGGTTCGCGCGGCGGACTTGAACAGAACAACGGGGCGTAGCAGTTTCCAGAAGAAGTTCGTTCACACCAGCGCCCTCTCCAGGTCCACCTGCAGATCGCCCAGATCCTCCACGCCCACGCTCAGCCGCACCAGCGCATCGCTGATGCCCAGCTGCTCGCGGCGCGCGACCGGGATCGACGCATGCGTCATCACCGCCGGGTGGTTGACCAGGCTTTCCACGCCGCCCAGCGACTCGGCCAGGGTGAACAACTCGGTCTTCTCGCAGAAGCGCTTGGCCGCCTCGAAACCGCCCTTGAGCACGATCGAGACGATGCCGCCGTAGCCGGCCATCTGCTTGCCGGCCAGTTCGTGCTGCGGGTGCGACGGCAGGCCCGGGTAGATCACCTTCTCTACCGCCGGGTGCTTTTCCAGCCACTGGGCGAGGGCCAGCGCGTTGGCGCAGTGCGCCTTCATGCGCAGCGGCAGGGTCTTCAGGCCACGCAGGGCCAGGAAGCTGTCGAACGGGCCCTGCACGCCACCCACCGAGTTCTGCAGGAAGGCCATCTGCTCGGCCAGTTCGGCGTTGTCGCCGACCACCACCATGCCACCAACCATGTCCGAGTGGCCGTTGAGGTACTTGGTGGCCGAGTGCAGGACCAGGTCCGCGCCCAGTTCCAGCGGACGCTGCAGCATCGGCGAGGCGAAGGTGTTGTCGACCACCACGATCAGGCCATGGCGCTTGGCGATGGCGGTGATCGCGGCGATGTCGACGATCTTCAGCATCGGGTTGGTCGGGGTCTCGATCCACACCATCTTCGTCTTCGACGTGATGGACGCTTCGAATGCCGCCAGATCGGTCAGGTCGACGAAGCTGAAGTCCAGCCCGGCGGTGCGCCGGCGCACACGCTCGAACAGGCGGAAGCTGCCACCGTAGATGTCATCCATCGCCACCACGTGGCTGCCGGCATCCAGCAGCTCGATCACGGTGGAGCTGGCGGCCATGCCCGAGGCGAAGGCGAAGCCGCGGGTACCGCCTTCCAGCGACGCCACGCAACGCTCGTAGGCGAAGCGGGTCGGGTTGTGGGTACGCGAGTACTCGAAGCCCTGGTGCTCGCCCGGGCTGGACTGGGCATAGGTCGAGGTGGCGTAGATCGGCGGCATCACCGCGCCGGTGCTCGGATCGGGCGACTGGCCGCCGTGGATGGCCAGCGTGGCCAGAGCCAGCGCGCGGTCGGGCGAAGAGGAGTTGGACATGTCGTTTCCTGAATGGCGCCGACGTACGGCGCCGTCAAAGGATCGGGAGTCTATCAGCGCAGCCTTAACAAGCTTTGACGCAAATAAACCGGAATTCAGCAGCGATCTGCAGCGATCAGCGGCTTACTGCACGCGGCGGCGCAGATAGTTCAGCAGGTCGATGCGGGTGATCAGGCCCAGGAACACATCACCGTCCATCACGATCGCCACCTGGCCGCGGTCGAACACCGGCAGCAACGCCTCGATCGGCGACTTCACGTCCAGCCGGTCCAGCTTGCTGACCATTGCGGTCGCCACCGGGTCGCGGAAACGCGCTTCATCGCCGTAGACGTGCAGCAGCACGTCGCTTTCGTCGACGATACCGACCAGCTGGTCGCCGTCCATCACCGGCAGCTGCGACACGTCGTACAGCTTCATGCGCTGGTAGGCGGTGGTCAGCAGGTCGTTCGGGCCGATCACCACGGTGTCGCGCTGGCCGTACGGGCGCAGGATCAGGTCGCGCAGGTCGCCGTGCTGCGGGCGCTGCAGGAAGCCGTTGTCCAGCATCCAGTAGTCGTTGTACATCTTCGACAGGTACTTGTTGCCGGTATCACACACCAGCACCAGCACCTTCTTCGGCGTGGTCTGTTCCTTGCAGTACTTCAGCGCTGCGGCCAGCAGGGTACCGGTGGACGAACCGCCGAGGATGCCTTCCTTGCCCAGCAGCTCGCGCGCGGTGTGGAAGCTCTCGGCGTCGCTGATGGCATAGGCCTTGGTGACGCGGCTGAAGTCGGAGATCGACGGCAGGAAGTCCTCGCCGATGCCCTCCACCAGCCAGCTGCCCGACTTGTCGTTGAGCACGCCGTCATTGATGTATTCGGCCAGGATCGAGCCGACCGGATCGGCCAGCACCAGCTCGGTCTTCGGCGACAGGGTGGCGAAGGCACGCGACAGGCCGGTCATGGTGCCGGAGCTGCCGCAGCCGAACACGATCGCGTCCAGATCGCCGCCCATCTGCTCCAGGATCTCCGGACCGGTACCGAATTCGTGCGCGGCCGGGTTGTCCGGGTTGCCGAACTGGTTGATGAAGTACGCGCCCGGGGTCTGCTCGGCGATGGTCTTGGCCAGGTCCTGGTAGTAGTCGGGGTGACCCTTGGCCACGTCCGAACGGGTCAGGCGCACTTCGGCCCCCATCGCCTTCAGGTTGAAGATCTTCTCGCGGCTCATCTTGTCGGGAACGACAAGGATCAGCTTGTAGCCCTTCTGCTGCGCGACCAGGGCCAGGCCCAGGCCGGTGTTGCCCGCGGTGCCCTCGACCAGGGTCGCGCCCGGCTTCAGGTCGCCGCGCTTCTCCGCCGCCTCGATCATCGACAGGCCGATGCGATCCTTGATCGATCCGCCCGGGTTGGCACTTTCGAGCTTCAGGTAGAGCTCGCAGACGCCGGCATCCAGCCGCTGGGCCTTGACGATCGGGGTCTGGCCGATGAGTTCGAGGACGGAAGAATGAATGGGCATTCGGAAGACTTTCGATTCGCGCCACAGAGGGCCGGACCGATGATTATCCGTCGGATGGCGATGAATGTCAGGTCGGCGCGGAGCCGGGCCCGAAGCCCGCAAAAAGGGATGCGGACGGCCCCGGATCGACGAGGAGACCGGTACCGCCCGCATCGGTGAGTTGTGCCTGCAGGCCAAGGCACCACCGCCTGTGGTGCCTTGGCGCGGCCGCCTCATCGGCGGTACCGCGATGCCGGGCGGAACGCCCGGCGGGGCCATCAATGGCCGGGTCACGCCATTCCGGGCGTGACGGCATGCGTCAAAGCATGGGGGACGTGCTTGCGAGCGGCGTTTCGTACATTCGCAGAAGTCGTTGCTTGGCCAGCAGCTTCTCACGCTTCATGCGACCCAGGGTGACATCATCGATCGGGAGTACACCCAACTCCGCGTCCATGCACTTCTTGTTCAACTTGCGGTGCTGGTCATGGAGTGCCCTGAACTCCGGATCACGCGCGCGACGGGCGTCGATCTCGCTCTGGGGCTGATCTTCAAACATGATGGACCTCCTTCGACAGATACACGAACGCCCCGGCCGCAAGGCACGGGGCGTTGTTCATGGAGGAGCGCCGGTCAATGGCCACATGGGTGCCCACAACGACCTGCGGCACTGGCCTGCGCACGTCGGTCTGCTGCGGTTCGCGCCCTGCTTGCATCGGCCCGGCCCTCCCATCGTCCGGTCCGCGGCATTGCGTCCCGGACGATTCACCCTACGCCTGCTCAAGGCGGGGTACAAGACCCCTGCGGCAAAAAGACCGAACCCCGCCGGGGCGGGGTTCAGGCTGAATGCTCATCACAACGAAAAACAAACAATATCAATGGATTACGGAGCGATGATGACCTCGGCCGAGCGCGCCTTGGTGGAGGCCGCCTTCTTGCCGCTGACCTGGATCCGGTTGCTGGCGACACCGGCCGCGACCAGGGCGTCACGCAGCGCCTCGGCACGCTTCTGGCCCACGCCGTTGGCGGCGTCATAGGCCTCGATGCGCAGGCGGCCCTTCTTGCCGATGTTCAGGTACTCGGCCAGCGCCTTGGCCTGGTTGCGGGCGCCGCCGGACAGGCTGGAGGCACCCGCGGCGAACGCGTCACCATTGAAGGTGAAGACTTCACCGCGGCCATCGAACTTCGAAGCCGGCAGCTTCTGCCCGGACACCAGCTCGGCTTCCTCGCGGGCCAGCTTGGCGGCGTTCTGCTGGGCGGCGCTGAGCCGCTGCTGCTGCTTGCCGGCCACGCTGGTCAGGGCGTTCTCGGCATCCTGGCGGGCCAGGGTCTCGGCCTCGGCAGCCTGGCGCAGGCGCTCGGCCTCCTCGGCCTGCATCTGTGCCTGCATGCGCAGCTGTTCGGCCTCCTGGCGGGCACGGGCGGCATCACGGCGGCTGGCCTCGATCAGCAGGTCGCCGCGGGTGCGCTCCAGGCGGTCGACCTCACGCGTGGCCAGTGCGGTGCGCACGGCGGTTTCAGCGATCTCGACCCGGCGCTCGGCCAGATAGGTCGCCAGTTCCTGGTCGCGGCGCTTGGCCTTGTCCAGGGTGGCGATGGCCTGCTGGGCCTGCATGCGCTCGAAGGCACCCAGCTCGGCGGTGTCGGGGTTGGCCTGGATGGCCATCAGGCGCTGGCTGAGCTGCGCCACCATCGGGTTCTCGGCGGCCACGGCCAGGGTCGGCAGCGCCAGCAGCGCGGCCAGGGTTGCGGCGGTCATCGGCTTCACCGGCGATCCTCCCCGGTCGACAGCTGGCGTTGCAGCTGGTTGACCTCATTGCGGCGCAGCTGCAGCTGTGCGGTGACGGTGGCTTCCTCGCTGCGGGCGCGGGCCAGGTCGGCATCGGCGGCGGCGCGCAGGGCCATCGCCGGGGCGTTCTTGCGCTCGCGGCGGTCACCGGCGGCGCGCTGGGCCTGCTCCAGCCCCTGCCGGGCCAGCCCGATCAGGTCCGGGGCGTACTGGTCGGCGTCGGCCTGGGTGGCCTTGTCCACCGCCTGCCGGGCCTGCGCCAGTTCCAGCGCGGCGTCCTGCGCCCAGGCGGGGGCAGACAGTGCGAATGCAAACGCCATCACATACAGGCCATGGCGAATTCGTGCGAAGCTAAGTCGTTTCATTGGGGAGGCCGTACCGGTTGTCGGTTCACGGCCATTGTCGTCAAGCCGACACCGTGCTGGCAACGGGCGTCGGCCGTTTCGTTGGGGAAAATTCGCAATGGATATCGGCTACTTCCTGAAGCTGATGACCGAAAAGAACGCTTCGGACATGTTTCTGACCACCGGGGCACCGGTCTACATCAAGATCGAGGGGAAGCTTTATCCGCTGGGCAACACCGGCCTGCCGCCGGGCATGGTCAAGAAGATCGCCTACTCGCTGATGGACGAAGGCCAGGTGCCGCAGTTCGAGCGCGAGCTGGAGCTCAACATGGCCATCGCCCTGCCCGATGCCGGTCGCTTCCGCGTCAACGTGTTCAAGCAGCGGGGCGAGGTCGGCATGGTCATCCGCGCCATCCGCAGCCGGATTCCGAGCATCGAGGAGCTGAACCTGCCGCAGGTGCTGAAGGACGTCATCATGACCCCGCGCGGGCTGGTGCTGGTGGTGGGGTCCACCGGTTCCGGCAAGTCCACTTCGCTGGCGTCGATGATCGACCACCGCAACAGCACCACCACCGGGCACATCCTCACCATCGAGGACCCGATCGAGTACCTGCACAAGCACAAGATGTCGATCGTCAACCAGCGCGAGGTCGGGCTGGACACCCATGCCTTCCACAACGCGTTGAAGAACGCGATGCGTGAAGCGCCCGACGTGATCCTGATCGGCGAGATCCTGGATGCCGAGACGATGGAGGCGGCGATCGCCTTCGCCGAGACCGGCCACCTGTGCCTGGCCACCCTGCACTCCAACAACGCCGACCAGACCATCGAGCGCATCCTCAACTTCTTCCCGGAAAGCGCCCACAAGAACGTGCTGATGAACCTGGCGCTGAACCTGCGTGCGGTGATCAGCCAGCGCCTGGTGAAGAACAAGGAGGGCCGCCGCCTGCCGGCCACCGAGGTGCTGCTCAACACGCCGATGATCCGCGACCTGCTGCGCCGCGGCCAGGTGCACGAGATCAAGGCGGCGATGGAAGCCTCGCTGGAGGAAGGCATGGAGAGCTTCGACCAGTGCCTGTTCCGGCTGGCCAAGGCCGGCACCATCGAGCAGGAGGAAGCGCTGCGCGCGGCCGACTCGCGCGACGGGCTTGCGCTGAAATTCCGCCTGTCCGAAGGCAGCAACGGCGAGCACGACCCGTACGCCGATTTCTCGGCCGGCGCACCCAGCATCACCCACGGCTTCTGACCCCTCCGTCCCGTTTTCCTGAAGAGTTCAGGGGCGGTCTCATCCAATGAGACCGCCCATCCGTAGGTTTCCGCAATGGAAACCATCCGCAAGCTGGCCATCCTGGCCGACGCCGCCAAGTACGACGCCTCCTGCGCCTCCAGCGGTTCGGGAAAGCGCGATTCGCGCGCCAGCGGCGGCATCGGCAGCACCGAGGGCATGGGCATCTGCCACAGCTATACGCCGGATGGCCGTTGCGTATCGCTGCTGAAGATCCTGCTGACCAACTTCTGCATCTACGACTGCGCCTACTGCGTGAACCGCGTTTCCAGCAACGTGGCCCGGGCGCGCTTCAGCGTGGACGAAGTGGTCGCGCTGACCCTGGACTTCTACAAGCGCAACTACATCGAAGGGCTGTTCCTCTCCAGCGGCATCATCCGCAATGCGGACTACACGATGGAGCAGATGGTGGAGGTCGCCCGGCGGCTGCGCGAGGAGCACCGCTTTGCCGGCTACATCCACCTCAAGACCATTCCCGAAGCGTCGCCGGAACTGCTGGCCAGTGCCGGCCGCCACGCCGACCGCCTGTCGATCAACGTGGAACTGCCCACCGAGGCCGGGCTGAGCGCGTTGGCGCCGGAGAAGACCGTTCATTCGATCCGCGGTGCGATGGGCGAGCTGCGCTGGCGGATCGAGGAAGCGCAGGAGGCACGCAAGGCCCCGTCCGCGTTGGCACCGGCAGTCACCCGCAGCGCGCGGCCGAAGCCGCCCCGTTTCGCGCCGGCCGGCCAGAGCACGCAGATGATCGTCGGTGCCGATGGCGCCAGCGACCAGCAGATCCTGACCAGCGCCGACAGCCTGTACGGCAACTACCGCATGCGCCGGGTCTACTATTCCGCGTTCAGCCCGATTCCCGATGCCAGCCGGCAACTGCCACTGCAGCCGCCGCCCTTGCAGCGCGAACACCGGCTGTACCAGGCCGACTGGCTGTTGCGCTTCTATGGCTACGGCGTGGACGAGATCACCGACACCACGCAGGGCGGAATGCTCGATCTGGATATCGATCCGAAGATGGCCTGGGCGATCCGCCATCCCGAGCGCTTCCCGGTCGACCTGAACCGTGCACCGAAGGAAATGCTGCTGCGGGTGCCCGGGCTGGGGGTGCGCAATACCAAGCGCGTGCTGATGGCCCGCCGCCATGGGCGCCTGCGCGTGGCCGACATCGCCCGCCTGAAGGCGCCGATGAGCAAACTGCTGCCGTTCGTGCTGCTGGCCGACCATCACCCGCGCAAGGCGCTGGATGATCCGGCCGCGCTGCGTGCGCAGCTGGCCCCGCCTCCGCGCCAGGGATCGCTGTTCGATGCACCGCCGGCAGCCTGACGCGCAGCGCTGGTCACAGCGGGTGGACCCGGCGTGGTCGCTGCAGGCCTGGCGCGACGGCGCGCGCGATGCGTTGCTGCGCGGCGTGCGGCCCGAGCAGCTGGATTGGTTGGAAGGCAGCGAGGCTTCGCTGCTGGATGCGCCACCGGTGCAGCAGGCACCGGTGCCGGCAAACGCTAGCGTTCCCGGCGTCCCGCGCGAATTCCTGGAGCTGGCCGCCACCTGCCTGTGCCATAGCGAACCGCAGCGCCTGTCACTGCTGTACCGGCTGCTGTGGCGGATCACCCATGGCGAGCGCGCGGTGCTGACCAATCCGGCCGATGCCGATGTGCTGCGTGCGATGGCCTTGGCCCAGGCCGTTCGCCGTGACACGCACAAGATGAAGGCATTCGTGCGCTTTCGCGAGGTTCCGGGCCAGCCCGAAGCGTTCATCGCGTGGTTCGAACCCCAGCACCACATCGTCGATCGGGTGGCACCCTTCTTCGCGCGCCGCTTCACTGGCATGCGCTGGGCCATCCTGACGCCGTCGCGCAGCGTCGCATGGGACGGGCAGGCACTTGCCTTCGGCGCAGGGGCACGGCGGGAGGACGCCCCGGCCGAGGACGCGCGCGAGGCGCTGTGGCAGACCTACTACGCCAGCATCTTCAATCCGGCACGGCTCAATACACGGATGATGATGCAGGAGATGCCGGCCAAGTACTGGCGGCACCTGCCCGAGGCGCAGCTGCTGCCGCGCCTGGTACGCGATGCGGGCGATCGCGTGCAGGAAATGCACGATCGGCCGTCACAGGCGCCGCAGCGCAGGATTCCCGTGCGTGGGGAGGCCGCGATATCGCCCCCCGATACCCGCAGCCTGCAGAATCTGCGGCAACAGGCCAGCGCCTGCCGCCAGTGCCCGTTGTGGGAGACCGCTACGCAGACGGTGTTTGGCCAGGGGCCGGCCGATGCACGGGTGATGGTGATCGGCGAGCAGCCCGGTGATACCGAGGATCTGCGTGGCCTGCCGTTCGCCGGTCCGGCCGGGCAGCTGCTGGACCGCGCCCTGGCCGAACTGGGCATCGATCGCGCCACGTTGTACCTGACCAACGCGGTGAAGCACTTCCACCATGAGCGTCGCGGCAAGATCCGGCTGCACAAGCGTCCGGAAAGCCGCCACATCCAGGCCTGCCGGCCGTGGCTGATGGGCGAGATCGCGCGGGTGCGGCCGCAGGTCATCGTCTGCCTCGGCGCAACCGCGGCAGCCTCGGTGTTCGGCCGCGATTTCAACCTGTCGCGGGACCGTGGACGCTGGCAGACGCTGGAGGACGGCACCCAGGGCTACGCCACCGTGCACCCGGCGTGGGTACTGCGGCAGGGCGATGACGTACGCCGCGAGGCGGCCTATCGGTTGTTCCGCGATGACCTGGCCCGATTGCAGCAAAAAGGGGACGGAGGGAATTAAGGCGTTTGTGGCACAAACGCCTTAATTCCCTCCGTCCCCTTTTTTGTCAGGCGGCGTCGGGTTGGTTTTCCGGGCGGGCGCGGTCGAAGGCATCCAACGCCTGGCACGCTGCCTCGATACGGCGCAGGGTCGGGTACGGCGTCAGGTCCAGTCCGAAGCGGTGGGCGTTGTACAGCTGCGGCAGCAGGCAGAGGTCAGCCAGGCCCGGGCGGTCGCCGTGGCAGAAGGTGCCGGTGTCGCGGCTGTTGGCCAGCATCGCTTCCATCGCCGCAAAGCCTTCGGCGATCCAGTGCAGAGTCCACTGCGTGCGGGCGTCGGCCGGAAGCTGCAGGTTGCGTTCCAGGTACTGCATCACCCGCAGGTTGTTGATCGGATGGATATCGCAGGCCACCAATTGGGCCAGTGCACGCACCCGCGCACGGCCGGCGGCATCGGCCGGCAGCAGCGGCACCTGCGGGAAGCGCTCGTCCAGATACTCGACGATCGCCAACGACTGGGTCAGCGTGTGCCCATCGTGCAGCAGCGATGGCACCAGTTGCTGCGGATTGAGCGCGCGATAGGCGTCGAGATGCTGCTCGCCGCCCTCGCGCACCAGGTGCACCGGCCGCGCCTGCCAGGCCAGGCCCTTCAGCTCGAGTGCGATGCGCACGCGGTAGGCGGCGCTGGATCGCCAGTAGGTGTACAGCACGATGCCGTCGTCGACCGGGATCTCCATTGCCGCCTCCATGCTCAGGGCTTGGCCGCCTGCTCGATGCGCTGCTCGATCGCACCGAAGATGCTGTTGCCAGCGGCATCGAGCATCTCAATGCGGACCACGTCGCCGAAGGACATGAACGGCGTGCTCGGCTTGCCGTCGCGCAGCGTTTCCACGACGCGCTGCTCGGCAAAGCACGAGGCGCCCTTGCTGGTGTCCTCGTTGGCGATGGTGCCGGAGCCGACGATGGTGCCGGCGCTCAGCGGGCGGGTCTTGGCCGCATGCGCGACCAGCTGGGCGAAGTTGAACTGCATGTCCACGCCCGCTTCCGGCGCGCCGAACCACTGGCCGTTGATGTGGGTCAGCAGCGGCAGGTGCACCTTGCTGTCCTGCCAGGCGGCGCCCAGCTCGTCGGGGGTGACGAACACCGGCGACAGCGCCGAACGCGGCTTGGACTGCAGGAAGCCGAAGCCCTTGGCCAGCTCACCCGGAATCAGGTTGCGCAGCGAAACGTCATTGACCAGGCCGACCAGCTGGATGTGGCCCGCCGCCTGTTCCGGCGTTGCCGCCATCGGCACGTCATCGGTGATGACCACGATCTCCGCTTCCAGGTCGATGCCGTAGTCCTCGCTGACCACCTTGACCGCATCGCGCGGGCCGTAGAAGCCGGCGCTGGTGGCCTGGTACATCAGCGGATCGGTGTAGAAGCTCTCCGGCACCTCGGCACCACGGGCGCGGCGCACGCGCTCGACGTGCGGCAGGTAGGCGCTGCCGTCAACGAATTCATAGGCGCGCGGCATCGGCGCGGCCAGTGCCTGCACATCCAGGTCGAACACGCCATCGGCATCGCCGGCGTTGAGCGATTCGTACAGGGCGTTCAGGCGCGGCGCGATGTGGCTCCAGTCCTCCAGGGCCTGCTGCAGGGTGGCGGCAATGCCGGTGGCGCGCACGCCGTGGCGCAGGTCGCGCGAGACGACGATCAGGGTGCCGTCGCGGCCGCCTTCCTTCAAAGAACCAAGCTTCATGGGTGGGTGTCCGGAGTCGTGGGCAAACAAGTTTCAAGTGTAATCAAATATGCGGCGACGCCAAGCTGCAGCGCGGCATCGGCCCACCCTACCGCAGTGGGGGGTTGGGCAGGGCTGCGCCCTGCACCTGCTCGATGCAACGGCAACGGCAACGGCAACGTCAAAAGCCTGCATTCCGTAGGATGGCGGGGCACTGTGGGTTTGCGGGGACGCCGTGAACCCATCCATGGGGGCTTGGTCGCCGCGTCCATGCGGCTCACACCCCGCAAACCCACAGTGCCCCGCCCTCGACAGTTGGTCGGCGGCTGTTGGTAGGTGTCGACCTTGGTCGACACAACTGTCAGATAACGAATGAATTCATCCGTGTCGACCAAGGTCGACACCTTCCAGATCAATACGCCGTTCCGACAGATCGCTGGAAACTGTCGAAGGCGGGGTGGGTCCGGTTGAGGGGGTGTGAGCGCCATGGATGGCGCGACCAAGCCCCCATGGACGGGTTTACGGCGTCCCCCTCAACCGGACCCACCCCGGCAACCCTCAGGAAGCAAGCTTTTGCCGTTGCTCCGGCCGTTGACGTGGCTTTCAGCAGGTGCAGGGCTGCAAGCCCTGCAGGCAGAACCCTTACCTGAACAGGCCTTTTTGCGTGAAGTCTCAAACATCGTTTAGACTTGCGGAGTCTGCAGCGGCCGTCCGTTTCCCTCCGGGATCGCCGGCGACCTGGGTCCGCCCTCTTCGCCCGCCCCCACTCCGACGCCGTTCGTCACGCATTCCAGCCTGCGCTTCGTGCCGGCTGCACCCAATTCTCGCAGCGCGGTTCACGGGAACGCTCCGAGTCAGCCGATCAGTTTGATCTGCCCCCGTCTGTCCAGTCGGACAGGCGTTTCTTGTACTTGGAGCAAACTCAATGTCTTTTGAATCGCTGGGCCTGGCGCCCTTCCTGCTGCGCGCGCTTGCCGAGCAGGGCTACGAAAACCCGACCCCGATCCAGCAGCAGGCCATCCCCCTCGCGCTGGCCGGCCGCGACCTGCTGGCCGGCGCTCAGACGGGTACCGGCAAGACTGCCGCCTTCGGCCTGCCGCTGCTGCAGCACCTGGGCACCGCATCGCAGGAAGTACGCAGCGGCCCGCGCAAGCCGCGCGCGCTGATCCTGGCCCCGACCCGCGAGCTGGCCACCCAGGTGCATGACAGCCTGCGCGGTTACAGCAAGTACCTGCGCATCCCCAGCGCCTGCATCTACGGCGGCGTCGGCATGGGCAACCAGCTGGACATCCTGCGCCGCGGCGTGGACCTGCTGGTGGCCTGCCCGGGCCGACTGATCGACCACCTGGAGCGCCGCAGCATCGACCTGTCCGGCATTGAACTGCTGGTGCTGGACGAAGCCGACCGCATGCTCGACATGGGCTTCCTGCCGTCGATCAAGCGCATCCTGGCCAAGCTGCCGAAGCAGAACCGCCAGACCCTGCTGTTCTCGGCCACCTTCGAGGACAACATCCGCCAGCTGGCGCTGGAGTTCATGCGCAACCCGGAGCAGATCCAGGTGACGCCGAAGAACACCGTCGCCGAGACCATCACCCACCGCGTGCACCCGGTCGATGGCAGCCGCAAGCGCGACCTGCTGCTGCACCTGCTGGCGCAGGACAGCCGCGAGCAGACCCTGGTGTTTGCCCGCACCAAGCACGGCAGCGACAAGCTGGCCACGTTCCTGGAAAAGTCCGGCATCAAGACCGCGGCGATCCACGGCAACAAGAGCCAGGGCCAGCGCCTGCGTGCCCTGGGTGACTTCAAGGCCGGCCGCGTGACCGTGCTGGTGGCCACCGACATCGCCGCGCGCGGCATCGACATCAACGAGCTGCCGAAGGTGATCAACTTCGACCTGCCGATGGTGGCCGAAGACTACGTGCACCGCATCGGCCGTACCGGCCGTAACGGTGCCACCGGCCAGGCGATTTCGCTGGTGGCGCAGGACGAAGTGAAGCTGCTGCGTGCGATCACCCGCCTGCTGGGCCGCGACATGGACATCCGCGATGTACCGGGCTTCGAGCTGCAGACGCCGATCCGCTGGGGCAACAGCGCACCGGGCAAGGCCGAGCACGATACTGGCGAGCGCGCGCCGCGCAAGAGCCACGCGCGCCGTCCGCACGGTGATGCGCCGCGCCATGCGCACGCGGGCCCGAAGAAGGCCGGCGGTGGCCGTCGCGAGGGCGGTGGCAATGGCCAGCAGCGTGCCGGTGCGGGCGCGGGTCAGGGCCAGCGTCGTGGCGGTGGCGGCAATGGGGGCGGCCGTGGCCGCGGCCAGGGTGGCAACGGCGGCGGTCGCGCCGGCTGATCCCAGCTGACATGAAGGATGCTTCCCGCTCCGCGGGGGCTATCGAGGGACGGCGCTGGCGCGCCGTCCTTTTTTTGTTGCCGGCCAGCGGCCCGCACTACCGTGCTCGTGCATCAGCCGATGCGTGCAGGCTCACCCCCGCGCTTTCGCCGGATTCACCAGATTCCCGAAGAAGATCGCGTTGATCAGCAGTCGATCCGTGCCGTGCCAATACTTGCGATGCGCCGGGTCATCGGCAAACAGCACCACGTTACCCTGCCCCTGCGCCGACACCAGCAGCCACGCGCTGCCCGCCACCCGCGCGCGGTTGCGCTCTGACAGGTAGCCATTTACCCGCGGCGTGGTGTCGATGCGCACCACCGTCGAGAACGGATTCGCGCTGGGCTGCAGGGTCACCGTGTTCTCCTTGTTGATCGCCAGCTGACGACGCGGCACGCCGAACGCCAGCGGATGACTGGTATCCACGTCGGCACTGAGGATGTTGCCGCTGACCCGTTCGATTGCGGCGATATCGCGCTGATCACCGAACGCGCGACGTCCTGCATCGGCCGCCTCTTCCTCCTTGCCCATCGTCTCGCCGTCGGCCAGCTTCTGTTCGATCGCCCACTTCGAGGCACTGCCGTAGGTCACCAGTGAACCACCGGCCTGTATCCAGCGCTTCAGTGCAGCCACCGCGGTGGCATCGACGCCGGTATAGGTGCCGCCGGACAGCACGATCGTGGTGTAGCGATCCAGCGGCACCTTGCCCAGCTGCTGTGGGTCCAGCTTGCTGGCCGGCAGCCGCAGCTGCTGATCGAGCAGGAACCACGCCGAGCCGATTTCGGTGGCGGCCACGCCCTCGCCCATCACCAGTGCGACCGTTGGCTTGCGCAGCGCTTTGACGCCATCACTGCCGAGGTCGATGCCTTCGAGGCTGCGGCCACTGGACAGCGCTTGCACCTGCACGCCTGCATCGCGTGCGGCCGCGCTTACCGCCTCCAGCAGCGCCACGCCCTGCAGCGGTTGCCCGGCCACCGGAATGACGATGCTGCCGGCGGCGAAGCCCGCCTCGCCGTGTGCGGTGGCGGCAGTGAACGCCTGGAACGTTGCACGCGTGCTCAGGCCCCTGCCCTGCAGCACCGCCAGCGCGCGCGCGGCGTTGTAATCGCGCCAGTCGATGACATAGGCGAAGCCGGCCTGGCCGCCCGGCACCGCGCCCTGCTCCGCTGGCAACGCGGCCACGCGGGCACCACCGTCGATGCGGCTGCGGCTGCCGGCGAAGGCCACGCCGTAGGCCGGTGCGATCGCGTAGCTGGTGCTGCCGTAGAACACGTCGCCCTTGATCGGCGGCGTCTCCGCGAAGATCGAATGCACCAGCCGGAACTGCGCCTGCTGCACCGGCACCACGTAGGCGATGCCCGGATCGAAGCGCTGCCCATCGACGGTGACCGCGCGATCCAGCGTGCGCACCTCGATGCGATGCAGCAGCAACAGCTCCAGCAGGCGCCGGGTCAATGCCGGGTCATGCACATCGCCGAACACGAAGCTCTTCACCGGCTGCTGCGCGGCCTGTTTCAGCGCGCTCTGGAAGAACTGCTTCTGCAGGTCGAACAGGCCACTGCGCTCGGCGACCGCGCCACGCACCGTGCCCAGCCCCGTAGCGACCTGGTTGCGGATGGTGAACGGGAACGTCAGCAGG
Source organism: Stenotrophomonas maltophilia (assembly GCF_047497515.2). Classification (GTDB taxonomy): domain Bacteria; phylum Pseudomonadota; class Gammaproteobacteria; order Xanthomonadales; family Xanthomonadaceae; genus Stenotrophomonas. The sequence goes on along the minus strand of NZ_JAXAXL020000019.1, from coordinate 31,843 downwards.
CCATTCACCGATTCCTGCACGCGGCCTCGCGAACTGGCCTGCTCGACAGTGACGCCGACCGCGCCATGGAAGTCCGGATAGGTCGAGCCATACACCGGCGAGAAGTTGTCGAAGTTCTCGCCGGTGTAGTACAGCGAACCCAGCGCATCCAGCGCCTGTGCGTGGTACTTGGCCAGGGTCTTGTTGAATTCATACGATGCCGCCGGAATCAGCGGACTGTGCATGCTCTTCGGCGAAGGCTCGAAGTAGTACGTGCTGTCCTTGCCCATCTCGTGGAAGTCGATCTGCACGTTCGGATACCACTGATGGAACACCTCCACCTTCGGCCGCGAATCCTGCTGGGTCAGTGCCAGCCAGTCGCGGTTGAGGTCGGTGAAGTAGTGGTTGGTGCGGCCCTGCGGGAACGGCTCGACGTGTTCCTTGTCGGCCGGATCGGCCGAAGCCGGGTCCGAGGCCCAGGCGTTGTGCCAGTTGGCGGCACGATCACGGCCATCCGGATTCTGCGCCGGGTCGAACAACACCACTGCCTGCTGCAGCCATTGCCGGGTTTCGGCACTCTGGTTGGCTACCAGGTAGTACGCGGTCAGCATCGCGGCTTCGGCACTGGAGGTCTCGTTGCCGTGCACGCTGTAGCCCAGCCACACCACCACCGGGCTGTCGCCGGCCGCGCTGCGTGGCTGCGCCGGATCGACCAGCGTCGCGTGCTGCTGGCGGATCTGTTCCAGTCGCGCGTGGTTGCCCGCAGAGGTAACGGTGGCGATCAACAGCGGACGGCCCTCGTAACTGCGGCCGATCTCGCGCACGTTGATCGCATGCGAGCGCTTCGCCAGTTCCTGGAAGTACGCCACCAGCTGGTCATGCCGGGTGTAGCGACTACCGATCGGGTAGCCGAGGAACTGTTCCGGCGTGGGAATGGACGTATCGAATGCGGCCGCGTCGGTGGCCTGCGGGAAGAAGTAGGCACTCTGTGCCTGCGCCGGCTGCGGCGAGGACAACGCGATGGCGGCGGCGATCAGCAACGGAAGAACGGCACGGCGATGCAAGGACACGGTGACTCCCCAGGAACTCAACGGCAGACAGTCGCGCGGCCGGCACCTTTGGGTGGCCGGCCGCGGTGGATGGATCAGAAGCGGTAATCAAAGCCCAGCGTGAAGTAGCGCCCGCGCAGGTCGTACTGGCTGAAGTCGTACGGCGCGCGGATGCCCGGGAACGATGCGTCGTACGGCGGCGTCTTGTCGGCCAGGTTCTGCACCTTGGCGTATACGGTCAGCTTGTCAACGCCGGTGTAGGCCAGGTACAGGTCGTACTGGCTGTAGCTGCCGACGCGCTGCTGCACGGCCTTGGCCGCGGTGCTGGCTTCCTGGCGGTAGCCGCTGGTGTAGTACCAGGTCACGGCCGCGTTGAAGTCGCCATGCTTCCAGTCCAGCGTGGTGGTGGCCTTGTCCTTGGGCAGGGTCGCGCCGAGGTTGCTGCCGGCGTAGTCGACCAGCGGGCCGCCGACCACGGTCGGGCGACGGTAGTCACGCACGTGGGTGTAGGCCGAGGACACGGTGAAGTCGCCGAGCTTGGCAGTCGGGATGCGCTGGCGCAGTTCGACGTCGATGCCCGAAGTCTTCAGTTCGCTCAGGTTCTGGTAGCGGTTGTACACCGCCTGCAGCTTGCCGCGCTCGTCGCGCTGCACGGCACCGGCCACGTTGTCGTTGACCAGGGTCTGGGTGTTGTTGGTGCCGACCAGGTTGTCCAGCTGGATACGGTAGTAATCCACGCTCAGGTTGGTGTTGGCCCACGGCGACAGCACCACGCCGAAGTTCACGCTCCTGGTGCGCTCGGGCTTCAGTGAGTTGTTGCCGACGGTGAAGAAGGTCGGATTCTGGCGCGAACCGGGCACGTCGGGGTCACGCGGGTCGACCACGCTGCCGTAGGCGATGCTGGTGCTGTTGGAGTTCTCCGACAGCGACGGCGCGCGGAAGCCCTTCGAGGCCGAAGCACGCACCAGCAGGACGTCCAGCGGCTGCCAGCGCAGGCCGAGCTTCGGCGAGAACGCGTTGCCGAAATCGTCGTAGTGATCCGCGCGCGCGGCCGCCGACAACTCCAGCGTCGAGGCCAGCGGCACGTTCACTTCGGCGTAGGCGGCGCTGACCTGGCGCTGGCCATGCACTTCGGCGATGGCCGGGCGCACCTGCAGGCCGGCATCGATCTGCCACGGGTTGTTGGAATCCAGCTTCTCGCGGCGCCACTCGGCACCGGCGGCGAAACCGATCTCGCCGGCCCAGGTGTGGCCCAGGCTGCCGGAAATCTTCGCGTCGATGCCCTGCAGCTTGGATTCGGCCGGACGCAGCGTGGCGATGTTGATCGCATCGCGCACCGACTGCGGTGTTGCAGCCGGATTCAGCAGGTTGTAGCTGCCGGTGGCCAGTGCATCGGCCAGCGCCCAGCGGTTGGCGAAGCCACCGGACACGCTCTCGCGCTCGCTGCTGCGCGCACCGAATGCGGCCACTTCCCAGTCCCAGTTCGCGGTGGTGCCGCGCAGGCCGAACACGCCGCGATAGGCGGTGGAGCGATTGGTCTTGAGGGTGCCGCCAAGGTCGAAGAAGGTGTATTCGATCGGGATCGCGCGGCCGTACGGGTTGTACGGATTGTTGGCCGGCAGCAGCGACGACACCGGCTCGGCCAGGCCGCTGTCCGCGTTCAACGCGAAGCGACCACTTTCCAGGGTGAAATACGGGCTGCTGCCGAACCACGCGGTGCTCTTGATCTGGCTGTACAGCACTTCGCCGAACGCTTCGACGTTGTCGTTCAGGCGGAAGGTACCGTTGGCGTAGGCCTGGTAGCGCTTGGTCGACGGAATCAACGTGGTGAACGGTGCCTGGTTGAAGCCGCAGGTATCGCCGGCCAGGCCATCGATCGGCGCGCTGGCAACGCGGGTGGTACCGGTCGGGCAGTTGCCGTTGGCATCGAGCATCGGCACCGATACGCCGTTCACCAGGTAGCGCGCGCCCTTGGCCGACCAGCCGTTCCAGCGGCCGCCCGGCTTGTCGGTGTAGATGCCGCTCCTGGTCAGGTTGCGTTCGTCCTGGTCCAGGCGCTCGCGGTTGTAGCCCTGCAGGCTGAAGAGGATGTTGTAGCCATCGGTGTCGAGATCACCGAGGCCGCCGACGAACTTCAGGTTCTGCTCGTGCAGGCCGCCCTGGTCAGCACCGCCGAAGCTGCCGCCGATCTCGGCGCCTTCGAAGTTCTGCCGGGTGATGATGTTGACCACGCCGGCCACCGCATCGGAGCCATAGACGGCCGAGGCGCCGTCCTTGAGCACTTCGATGCGCTCCACTGCGACCAGTGGCAGCGCGTTGAGGTCGACGAAGGTGTCGGACAGGCCACCGGCCGGGAAACCGTAGTTGGCCAGGCGGCGGCCGTTGAGCAGCACCAGCGTGTTCTTCTGCGAGAGGCCACGCAGGCCGATGCCGGCCGAGCCGGACGCCCAGCCGTTGTTGGTGGTTTCGTTGCTGGCATTGCCGGTGTTGGCCGAGATCGAGCGCAGCACGTCGGCGACGGTGGCCTTGCCGGTCTGTTCCAGCTGCTGGCGGCCGATCACCTGCACCGGGTTGGAAGCCTCGGTATCGGCGCGCTTGATGTTGGAACCGGTGACGCGCACGGCGGCCAGGGTGCTGGCGTCGCCACTGGCGTCGGCGGAGGTTTCGGCGGCGGCAGACAAAGGCGCGGCCAGAGCGGCGGCCAGGGCCGCCACGAGCAGGGTGTGCTGGGGCATGACGATGTGGGGGAGGTAGTGGAAGGACGACGTAAGTTCCGCAGTAGTCCATGCCTGGCCGGTGCGCGACCAATAACATCTCTTCATACGGATATAAGAGAAACTAACATCTCTTCATCCGGATGGAAAGAATTTCTTCACGAGCAGCCAACACCTCAACGGTCGGAGACGACAGTCGCGGCGTACAATTGCGCCATGGAAATCTTCAAAGTCTTCATGCTCGAGGCGGCGCATCGCCTCCCCAACGTGCCGCCGGGGCACAAGTGCGCGCGCCTGCATGGCCACTCGTTCCGGGTGGAACTGAAGGTCGAGGGCGAGCCCGGCGCGCAGACCGGCTGGATCATGGATTTCGGCGATGTGAAGGCGGCTTTCCAGCCGATCTACGAACGCCTGGACCATCACTACCTCAACGATATCCCCGGCCTGGAGAACCCGACCAGCGAGAACCTGGCGGTGTGGATCTGGAACGAGCTCAAGCCCAGCCTGCCGGCGCTGAGCGAGATCACCGTGCACGAAACCTGCACCTCCGGCTGCCGCTACCGCGGCCCGACCGCCTGATCAAGCCATTGATCTGTAAGGTTTTCCGAAGGCGCCATGGGCGCCTTTGTTATTTTTGTTGCAATGCGGCATCAACGGCGTATGCTGCAATGCATCAAGACACTCCCTGATGCCCCATGGCCGCCGCCTTCAGCGATCGCTTCAGTGATGCCACCCGCCAGCTCGCCGCCGCGGCAACGCGCGCGAACCGGTTGGCGTTGGAGAACGCAGAGAGCGTGTTCGGTGTGCAGCTGAAGGTACTGGAGCGCAACCTGACCGCAACCGGTGGCTGGCTGGGTGAACTGGCCCGCAGCGATGACGCGGCCGGAATGCTCAGCAAGGGCACGCAGCTGTGGCAGGACAACCTGCAGCGGCTGGGCCAGGCCCAGCAGGACATGGTTGGGCTTGGGCTGCAGGCCAGCAAGGCCTGGTCTGAGCTGGCACAGGGTTACAACGCATCAACGGCGGACGCGAACAGTCACTGACGCGACGCAACGCTCATTGCATGGGTCCCTCCCCCCATGCAATCCGGACCCGGCAGATCCCTCCCTCTGCCGGGTCTTTTTTTGTCTGACGTTTGGATTCCGCGGCACTTCTTCGTTTGGACCCTCTGCGAACTGAAGGGCCCCGCCGGGGCAGGCAGGGGCCTGGGCAAATGTCCCCCGGCGCCGGCCGTTGGCCGTCACCTCCCCCTTTACTTTGTCCAAACCCCTGCCCACCCCGACGAGGCTCGGCTTGCGGCAGGTAAAACACAGTGCTCGCGGCAACCTTTCAACGAGGCGCCGACGAACTCCGAACGCAGGGCGGAGGCCCTTGCGTACGAAGTAAAGGAGGAGGTGACGGCCAACGGCCGGCGCCGGAGGACATTCGTACGCGAGGGCCTCCGCCCTGCGCCATGCAGAATGAATCCGCCGCACGCAATGCAGAAACGCCTCAGCGCCCGCGACCACCGTGCCAGTGCTGGTGCCACGCCTGGAACATCAGCACGTTCCACAGGTGCGTGTGCCACTTGCGCTCACCCCGCAGGAACGCCTCCCAGATGCCGCGCACGCGCGCCGCATCGAAGCAGCCCTGGTTGCGCAGCAGCTGCGGATCCAGCAGCGCCTCCGCCCAATCGCGCAGCGGACCGGCCAGCCAGCGCGCCATCGGCGGACCGAAGCCACGCTTGGGGCGGTACACCAGCGGCTCGGGCAGGTAGCGCGCCAGCAGGTGCTTCAGGATCAGCTTGTGCTCGCCATCGTGGTACTTCAGGTGCTGCGGCAAGCGCCAGGCCAGGCGCACCACCTCCATGTCCAGCAGCGGCGCGCGCGTTTCCACGCCCGCCGCCATGCCCGCGCGATCGACCTTGGCGAGGATGCCCTCGGCCAGGTCCATGCGGAAATCCAGCAGCTGGATGCGCGCCTCGGCCGGCAGCGCCGTGTCCTGCTGCTGGAAGATCGTCACCGGCTCGCGCGCGCCCAGCACCACCTGCGCCGGCTGCCGCCAGCGGGTCACCCGCTGCAGGTAGTGGCCTTCCACATCATTGGCGGCGACCTCGGCCACCAGCGCACGCCAGCCACCGAGGCGGCCCCGCTCGACGTTCATGCGGTTGCCGCTGCGCCGCGCCAGGTCACGCACCCAGTCCGGCAGGCCGCCGCACAGCCGCGCATTGCGCAGCGCACGGCCATAGCTGGGATGGCCGAAAAACAGCTCGTCGCCGCCGTCACCGGTCAACGCCACCGGCTTGCGCGCACCCAGCAGTTCACTGGCCAGCAGGGTCGGCAGCTGCGAGGCGTCGGCGAATGGCTCGCACCAGACCTGCGGCAGCCGCTGCAGCAGGTCCAGTCCCTGGCGCGCGTCCATCCGGTGCAGGTGGTGCTGCACCCCCAGGTGGCGCGCCACCTGCGAAGCCCAGTCGCTCTCGTCGTGGCCTGGATCGTCGAAGCCGACCGTCCATGCTTCGATCGGCAGGGTCGACTGTGCCTGCATCATCGCCGTCACCAGCGAGGAATCGGTGCCACCGGACAGGAATGCACCACAGGCCAGCGGCGAGTGCATGCGTGCGGCGATGGCCTTCTGCAGCACGGCCTCAAGCTGGTCGGTGGCCTGTTCCAGGCTCGGTACCGGTTGCAGGGGTTCCTGCAGCGCACTGTGCATTGCGTCGCGTGCACACCAGTAGCGCGAACCGCCCTGCGCGGCCGTACTGGAGCGCCCCGCAGCATGATCATTGAGGTCGATGCGCAGCATCGCGCCGGCCACCAGCTTGTGGATGCCACGGTAGATGGTGTGCGGTGCCGGCACGTAGTCATGCCGCAGCAGCAGGCTCAGCGCATCCTGGTCGATGCTCGGCGAGAAACCGTCAAAGGCCTGCAGCGCCTTCAGCTCCGAGGCGAACAGGAACCTGCCCTGGTACCAGCCGTAGTACAGCGGCCGCTCACCCACCGGGTCGCGGGCCAGCCACAGCGCGCGCGTCTCGCGGTCCCACACGCTGAAACCAAACGCACCCTCGATGCGCGACAGGGCTCGCTCGACGCCCCACTCGACGATCGCCTGCAGCAGCAGGCGGGCGTCGCTGCAGTTGCGCGGCAGATCGCGCAGCTGCGCCTGCAGGTCGGCGCGGTTGTACAGGCGTCCGTCCAGGCACAGCACGTAGCGGCCGCAATCCGAGCTCAGCGGCTGCAGCGGCGTATCGGTCGGGGCCCGGCAATGGCCCAGCGCCAGGCCGGACTCGGCGTCGGTCCAGTAGCCGATGCGACCCCTGCCACGCTGCTGCAGCGCGCGCAGCATCGGCGCCAGCTGCTGCAGCAGGTGCTCGTCATCGGCAGGCGGCAGCCACGCCCCGACCACGCCGCTCATCGGGCACCTCCGCAGCGGCGGCGGTGGTGGGACAGGTTCGGCAGGCGCGGATTGGCGGGCGACATGGGAACGGCACGCGGAACGGAGGAGACTCCATGCTCGGCCCGACCCCCGCCCCGCGTCAGTCGCGTTGCTGTCAGCGATCGTCACCAGTCGTGTGACGAACGTAACGTTTTGTAACGGCAACCGGCTATGCTTGGCGCCAAGTTGTTGCCGGGGCTGAGACCCGGCCCGCGCGCCAGCAACCCCGGCTGAATGGCGCCCGCCCCCTGGACCCGGGCGGCCCGATAGCTGGGATAGCATCGCCGCGCTCGTGCCGTGGCGGTACGTTTGCGTCCACGGAGGCCTTGAAAATGCTGGATATCGTACTGGTTGAAGACGATGCCCGCCTGGGCACGATGGTCAGTGACTATCTGCAGCGGCATGGTTACCAGGTGGCCCACGAGCGCAGCGGCGAGCGCGCCGTGACCCGGATCCTGGCCGAAAAGCCGGCCCTGGTCCTGCTCGATGTCGGCCTGCCCGACCAGGATGGTTTCGAAGTGTGTCGGCAGATACGGCCCCACTATGACGGCATCATCTGCGTCCTGACCGCCCGCACCGACAACATCGACCAGGTGCTGGGGCTGGAGCTGGGCGCCGACGACTACATCGGCAAGCCGATCGAACCGCGGGTGCTGCTGGCCCGCCTGCGCGCCCACCTGCGCCGCCACCGCCGGGTCGAGCCACGCGACGGCAGCCTGCGCTTCGGTGAGCTGAACATCGACCCGTCCACCCGCAACGTGCACCTGCAGGGCGCCCTGCTGGAACTGACCACCGCCGAGTTCGACCTGCTGTTCCTGCTGGCCAGCAACGCCGGCCAGATCCTCGACCGCGACGCGCTGCTGCGTGGCCTGCGCGGGATCGCCTTCGATGGCCTGGACCGCTCGATCGATGCCCGCATCTCGCGCCTGCGCCGCAAGCTGGGCGACAACCCGGAACAACCGGAACGGATCAAGACCGTGCGTGGCCGTGGCTACCTGTTCAGCCGATCGGCATGGGGATGAAGCGCACGCCCTCGGCGATGCGCGGCCACGCCTTCCACTTCCTGCGCTATGGCATCGGCTTCCTGGTCGCCCACCTGCTGCTGATCGTGCTCGGCCTGTGGGCCTGGGACGCCCTGCTGGAAGACCGCACCGAAGCCGGCCTGCAGGCCGAAATGCGCGGCACCCATGCGCTGCTGCAGCACCGCTTTGCCGAGACCCCGCGCCAGCAGTGGCCGACGCTGGCGCGCGAACTCGACGCCGACTTTGCCTACGCGCTGCGCATGGTGCCGTTGGCCGAAGCGGTAAAGGAACTGCCGGCCAGCCAGCGTCCGTCGTTCAACAATGGCCGGCTGCAGATCGACCTGGAGCACATGCGCAGCCTGCAGCGCATTGGCGACAGCGACTACGCGGTGATGCTGGGTCCGCTGGATGAGGCGCTACCCGATGAGGGTTGGCAGGACAGTGACGTGTCCGGGGTGGCGATCCTGCTGCTGATCCTGATGGTGGCCGTGGCGTTGCCGATGTACGTGATGGTCTACCGCCTGTGGCGCGACGTTTCGCAGCTGGCCAAGGCGGCGCGGCAGATGCGCGACGGCCAGCTGGACACGCGTGCGCCGCGCGCCGGTACCGCGTTGGTGCGGCCGCTGGCCAATGCCTTCAACCATATGGCCGAGCAGCTGCAGCAGCTGCTGGAAAGCCAGCGCGTGCTGGCACAGGCCGTAGCGCACGAGGTACGTACGCCGCTGGCACGGATGCGGTTCGGCCTGGCCGATCTGGAAGACACCGCGCTGGACGAGATCCAGCGCGATGCGCTGGGCGGGCTGCGCACCGATGTCGATCGGTTGCAGCACCTCACCGACGCCGGCGTCGAGTACGCCGCGCTCGGCCGTTGCCATCAGCTGACCCGCCAGCGCCTGCAGCTGGCGGCACTGGTGCGCGGCGTGATCGCGCAGTTCGCACCGTTGCCGATGCCGGTGCAGCAGGCGCTGTCGCCGGCCGGCCTGGTCAACGTCAACCGGCACATGCTGGAACTGGCGCTGCGCAACCTGCTCGGCAACGCCCTGCGCTACGCACGCCGGCAGATCCGCATCGCCAGCACGGTCAACGATGGCTGGCTGTGCCTGCAGGTGGAGGATGACGGCCCGGGCATTGCGCCGGAGCTGCGCGGCCAGGTGCTGCAGCCGTACGTGCGGCTGGACCCCGGCAGCCCCGGCTTCGGGCTTGGCCTGGCGCTGGTGCAGGTCGTGGCCGACAAGCATGGCGGCCATGTCGAGGTGACCGATTCCGAGCTGGGCGGCGCCTGCATCCGCCTGCACCTGCCGCTGGACAGCGGCGGCGTGGTGGAGTGCGAGCCGGCCTGTTAGGCCGCCGGTTCCGCGCGCGGCAACGCGAACACGAACAGCGCGCCACGCTCGCTGTCACGCAGTTCGATGCGGCGGCCATGCAGCTGCACAATGCGCTGCACGATCAACAGGCCGAGGCCACCGTTCTCACCCCGTCGCGCACCCAGCGCGGCCGGCGCCTGGAACAGCTGGCTGCGCAGTGCCGGGGCGACACCAGGACCGTCGTCGGCCACGCTCACCTGCACACTGTCAGGCGTCGCGCGCAGGCTCACGTTGATCTGGCCGCCCTCAGGTGCGTGGCGCAACGCGTTGTCGAGCAGATTGGTCAGCACGCGTTCGACCAGGCCCAGGTCGGCGCGCACCAGCGGCAGGCCCGGCGGGAAGTCGGCACGCAGGCGCTGGTTGCGCGCCTGCGCGGCAAGCTCGAATTTCTGCAGCACGTCCTGCAGCAGCTCCGGCAGTGCGAACACCTCCCACTCCAACCGTACTTCGCCGTGCTCCAGCCGTGCCAACTCGAACAGTGCGCGCGCCAATCGACCGACCTTGGCACTCTGCGCCAGCGCGATGCCGAGGTAGCGGCGGCGTTCGTCCGGCGCCAGCGTTGCATCCTTCAACGCCAGCGTTTCCAGATAGCCATGCAGCGACGACAGTGGCGTACGCAGATCATGCGAGATGTTGGCCGCCAGTTCGCGCCGCTGCAGGTCCTGCTGGCGCAGCTGCTGCCATTGCTCGCCCAACCGCTGCGCCATCTGCGCGTGCGCGTGTTCAAGGATCACCAGCTCGTCGCGCTCGCCGGGACGCAGCGGTTCCGGCGGTGGCAAAGGCGTGGGCGCGTCGATGTCGAATGCCTGGATGCGCCGGGTCAGCCGCCGCAGCGGGCGGGTCACCCAGTAGAACGCCACCAGCCCGGCCAGCAGGCCGAGGCTGCCGACCAGCATCACCGACCACAGCGTGGTGTTCCATTGGCTGCTGGCGGCAAGGTCGTCGGACAGCATCTGCCGGTGTTCGCCGACCAGCACCACGTACACGTAGCCGGCCTGGCGGCCCTGCACGATCAGCGGCGCGGCACTGAACACCTTGCGGCCATCGGCACTCCGCGGGTCATCGCCAAGAATCGGCAGCGGTGCACCGGCCAGCAGCCGGCGCAGTGGCGTCACGTCCACCCGGTTGCGCACCAGATGGCCGCTGGGCGCATCGTGGCCGAGGATGCGGCCCTGGTCGTCCAGCAGATACACCTCGACGCTGGGATTGACTGCCATCAGCTGGCCGAACAGCGCGCGCACCGCGGCGTCGCGCATGCCGCTGGTGTCCATCAGCTCGCTGCGCTGGGCGATGTGCTCGGCCAGGCCCAGCGACAACCGCTGTACCACTTCCTGCTCGTGGCGGGTGTTGGCACGCATCTGCAGCGCCAGCAGTGCCATGCAGCACATCAGCATCAGCGCGGCGATCACCGCCGCCAGCTTCTGCCACAGGTTCGGCCTGATCATGCCGCCGCCCCGGCCGGATCGACCAGCTTGTAGCCGCGCCCCCACACCGTCAGCAGCCGCCGCGGATTGGCCGGGTCGGTTTCGATCTTGCTGCGCAGCCGGTTGATGTGGGTGTTGACCGTGTGCTCGTAGCCATCGTGCTGGTAGCCCCAGACCTGGTTGAGCAGCTCCATGCGCGCGAACACCTGGTCAGGATGACGGGCGAAGAACAGCAGCAGGTCGAACTCGCGCGGAGTCAGTTCCAACGCAGTGCCCTCCACCGATGCAGTACGTGCAACCGGGTCCAGCTGCAGCCCGCCCAGCTCGATCGCCCCGGCATCGATGCGTGCGCTCTGCGCCATCGCCTCGGCCCGGCGCAGCAGCGCGCGCACCCGTGCCACCAGTTCCGGCATCGAGAAGGGCTTGGCCAGGTAGTCGTCCGCGCCCAGCTCGAGGCCGACGATGCGCTGGGTTTCACTGCCGCGCGCGCTGATGATGATGATCGGCACATAACGCGCCATCGCGCGTGCACGCTGGCACACCTGCAGGCCATCCACGCCCGGCAGCATCACGTCCAGCACCAGCGCATCCCACGGGCCATCCTGCTCGAGCAGGCGCAGCCCGGCGTCGCCGCTGGCCGCGTGGGCAACGTCGTAGCCCTCGTCGGCCAGGTGCATGCGCAGCAGGTCGGCGATGTGGGCATCGTCTTCAACGATCAGCACGCGTTTGGTGGACATCGGCAGCTCGGGGCCAGTGGGGAGGCTGCCCGCATTGTGGCGCGGGATGGCCGCCGATACCTCACGAAAAATTGAATCCTGCGTGAGGATTCGTTGACCTGGGGGGGCGCAGCATGGCCCCGTCGCCCCTTCCCGGAGTCCGCCATGCGCCTCACCCGCCGCCATCTGCTGGGCCTGGGCGGTGTTGCCACCGCCGCCGGCCTGTTCGGCCTCGGGGCGTGCAGCCGCGCCGCCCCGGCCGCCGCCGAAGCACGTCCGGCGCGCCAGTTCGAGGTCATGCACAGCGACGCGCAGTGGCGCCAGCAGCTGACCCCGGCGCAGTACGCGGTGCTGCGCCAGCAGGCCACCGAACGGCCCTACAGCAGCCCGCTCAACAAGGAACACCGGCAGGGCACCTTCGCCTGCGCCGGCTGTGCGCTGCCACTGTTCTCCTCCTCCACCAAGTTCGAGAGCGGTACCGGCTGGCCGAGCTTCTGGGCGCCGCTGCACAACGCCATCGGCGAAGACCGTGACGTCACCTTCGGCATGCTGCGGGTGGAGGTGCACTGCCGCCGCTGCGGCGGCCATCTCGGCCATGTGTTCGACGATGGCCCGCGCCCGACCGGGCTGCGCTACTGCATGAACGGTGCGGCACTGGTGTTCGTTCCCGGTGCCGGTGATGGCACCGCCGACGGCTGGCGCGTGCCGGTCGGTTCGTCCCCTACTTCTGGAGCCTGACCATGCTGCTGTTGCTGCTTGCCTACCTGGGGGGCGCGCTGACCCTGCTCAGCCCGTGCATCCTGCCGGTGCTGCCCTTCGTGTTTGCGCGCGCCGACCGTTCCTTCGCGCGCAGCACGCTGCCGCTGCTGCTGGGCATGGCACTCACCTTCACCGTGGTCGCCAGCCTGGCGGCGGTGGGCAGCCAGTGGGTGGCACAGGCCAACCAGATCGGACGCTGGATCGCCCTGGTGTTGATGGCGCTGTTCGCGCTGGCATTGCTGTGGCCGCGGCTGGCCGACCATCTGCTGGCACCGTTCCAGCGCGTGGGTGCACGCTTGAGCGCACGCGCCGATGCCGCTGATGCCGCAGGTCATGGCGGCGCGTGGACCTCGCTGCTGATCGGCATCGCCACCGGCCTGCTGTGGGCGCCCTGCGCCGGGCCAATCCTTGGCCTGGTGCTGACCGGTGCGGCCCTGCACGGCGCCAGCGTCGGCACCACTGCGCTGCTGCTGGCCTATGCGCTGGGCGCGATCACCGCGCTGGCGCTGGCGGTCTGGGTCGGTGGCCGCGTATTTCGTGCCCTGCAGGCCCGGCTTGGCCTCGGCGATGTGCTGCGCAAGGTACTGGGCGTGGCCGCGCTGCTGGCGGTGGTGGCGATCGGCCTCGGTTGGGACACGGGCCTGCTGACCCGCCTGTCCACGGTCAGCACCGCGCGCATCGAGCAGGGCCTGCTGGATGCGGTGCCCGGCACGCAGCCGGCGGCACCGCCGATGATGATGGCGGGCGCCAATGCCGGCGCCGATGCACCGTTGCCGGTGGAAGGCACCCTGCCCGCGCTGGACGGCGCCACCGGCTGGCTCAACAGCCCACCGCTGACCGCCCAGCAGCTGCGCGGCAAGGTGGTGCTGGTCGACTTCTGGACGTACTCCTGCATCAACTGCCTGCGCGCGATGCCGTTCGTGCATGAGTGGGAGCGCCGCTACCGCGACCACGGCCTGGTGGTGATCGGCGTGCACACGCCGGAATTCGCCTTCGAACGCGACCCACGCAACGTGATGAAGGCGGTGCAGCAGCTGAAGGTCGCGTACCCGGTGGCGCTGGACAACCAGTACACGATCTGGCGCGCGTTCAACAACCGCTACTGGCCGGCGCAGTACTTCGTCGACGCGCAGGGCAACATCCGCGGCCACCAGTTCGGCGAGGGCAACTACGCACGCTCGGAACAGGTGATCCGTCGCCTGCTGACCGAAGCTGGCCAGCGCGATCTGCCGCCGCCGGCCGATCCCGCCGCCGCCGAACTGCAGGGTGTGGCCGCGCAGGCCGACATGGGCAACCTGCGCTCGCCGGAAACCTATCTGGGCCATGCCCGTGCCGAGCAGTTCGCGTCGCCCGGCGGTCAGCGCAGCGACGCCGCCTTCGATTACGCGCTGCCGGCGCGCCTGGCGCTGAACCAATGGGGCCTGTCCGGGCGCTGGACCGTCACCGACGAAGCCGCGCAGCTGCAGCAGGCCGGCGGTCGCATCGCCTTCCAGTTCCATGCCCGCGACCTGCACCTGGTGCTGGCACCGCGCCAGGACGGCAAGCCGGTGCGCTTCCGCGTGTGGCTGGACGGCAAGCCGCTGCCGGCCACCGACGCCGGTAGCGATGTCGGCGCCGATGGCAGCGGCGTGGTCGACGAACACCGCCTGTACCAGCTGGTGCGTCAACGCGGCACGGTCGGCCCGCATCGCTTCGAGATCGAGTTCCTCGACGCGGGCGTGCAGGCCTATGCCTTCACCTTCGGTTGAACCGGGAGGACATGATGAAACTCTCCTTTGAACAGGGTATTGCCGCCGGTGTTGCCGGACTGGTGGCCACGGCACTCCTTGCCGGTGTGCTGCTGGTCGACCACGGCGCGATTGCGGCACCGGTCGAACCCAGCGCGCAGGCCAAGGCACTGCCGGCGCCGACCGGCGATGCCGCCTTCCGCGATGACGCCACCCACGCCAGCGTGGTGTTCGCCGGCGGCTGCTTCTGGGGCGTGCAGGGCGTGTTCCAGCACGTCAAAGGCGTGAGCAATGCGGTATCCGGCTACATCGGTGGCAGCGCCGACAACGCGCACTACGAGCGGGTCAGCAGCGGCCAGACCGGCCACGCAGAGGCGGTGAAGATCGACTACGACCCGCGCCAGGTCAGCTACGGGCAGCTGATGCAGGTGTTCTTCTCGGTGGTGCATGATCCGACCCAGCTCAACCGCCAGGGGCCGGATCACGGCAGCCAATACCGGTCGGCGATCTTCAGCGACGACGCCCGCCAGCAGGCGGCCAGCCGCGCCTACATCGCCCAGCTCGGCCAGGCCGGCAGCTACCGCGCACCGATCGTCACCCAGCTGGTCAGCGGCCAGCGTTTCTATCCGGCCGAGGGGTACCACCAGAACTACATGACGAACTACCCGCAAGCGGCCTACATCCGCTACTACGACGCACCCAAGCTGGCCGCGCTCGGCAAGCAGTTCCCGGCACTGTACCGGCGCGATGCGGTGCGGGTGCCGATGCGGTAACCGCCGGCAATTCCCACGCATAAAAAGACGCACGGCGATCCCGCCGTGCGCTTGGGAAGTATCGGCCGCGCCCCGATCAGGCCCGCCCGACAACGACATGCTAGGCTCGCCAAGGTCAGGGGTACAGCTCCAGTTGGCGGGAATTTCGATGGATACAGATGACCAGAGCGCGATGATCCCTCCCCGCTACCAGCGGCTGTCCGATGAGCTGGCCGAGGCCATCCACGGTGGCCGGCTGCCCGTTGGCAGCCGCCTGCCGTCGCTGCGGCAGATGGCGCTACAGCGACGGCTCAGCCTGAACACGGTGATCGCCGCCTATCGGCAGCTGGAAGATGCCGGCCTGGTGATTCCGCGGCCCAAGGCAGGCTTCGAGGTGGCGCCCCGGCTGTCGGTGCCGGAACGTTCGCTGCGCGATGTTCCCTCGGCGCCCACCGCACCACTGCAGCAGGTGCTGATGGCCCGCGTGCTGGAGGCGCAGCGTCGCCCCGGCGTGATCGACCTGGCCTTCGCCGGTCCGCGCGGCCGCCAGTTCTACCCCGGTGCGCAGCTGGCCAAATACACCGCGCAGGTGCTGCGTCACGGCCAGCAGACCGTGGAGACCTATGCGCGCCCGAACGGCTCGCCACGACTGCTCGCGCAGATCGTGCGCCGCGGCCCGCGCATGGGCCTGCACACCCACAGCGACCGCCTGCTGCTGACCCATGGCGCGATGGAAGCGCTGCAGCTGGCGCTGCGTGCCGTCACCCAGCCCGGCGATGCGGTTGGCATCGAGGCGCCCTCCTACTTCAACCTGTATCCCCTGCTGGCCACCCTCGGCCTGCAGGCCATCGAACTGCCCACCCATCCGCAGCAGGGGCTGGACGTCGACGCGCTGGACGCCTTGCTGGAACACACACCGCTGGCCGCGCTGGTGGTGATGCCGACCGTGCACAACCCGCTGGGCTGCACCATGCCGACATCCGCCAAGCAGCGCCTGGCCGAGCTGGTCAATGCACGCCAACTGCCGCTCATCGAAGATGCGGTGTACGCCGAGCTGCAGTTCTGCGAACCGCCCGCGCCCTTGCTCAAGGCCTTTGATCGCGACGGCTGGGTGATGGTGGTCGGTGGGTTTTCCAAGACGCTGGCGCCGGACTACCGCATCGGCTGGCTGGAGGGTGGCCGCTTCGCCGAGCGCATCGCGCTGCTGAAATTCCAGTCCACCGGCGGCGAACCGCAACTGCTCGGCGACGCCGTGGCGGCCTATCTGGAGGCAGGCAGCTACGAACACCATCTGCACCGCATGCGGCGCCTGTACCGCGAGCAGGTGGGGCGGCTGCGCCAGCTGGTGGCCGAGCACTTCCCGGTCGGCACGCGCGCCACCGAGCCGCAGGGCGGGTTCCTGCTGTGGCTGGAGCTGCCGGGCGTGGATACGCGCGAACTGTTCGAGCGTGCGCTGCAGGAGGACATCGTGTTCATGCCTGGCCAGGTCTATTCGCGCGGCGCCCGCTACCGGCATTGCCTGCGGTTGTCATGCTGCCAGACCCTGGATGCGCGCTTCACTGGCGCAGTGGAACGGCTGGGTGCGCTCGCGAAGGAGCTGGCGGCTGCAGCACGGTAGTGCCGGCCGCTGGCCGGAAACTGCACGCAGGTGAATACATCGAGGTTGCCGGCCAGCGGCCGGCACTACCCCAGGTCAATCGAGCAGGTGCGTGCTCAGGATCTGGCCATCCGCACGCGGCAGGTGCGGCAAACGCCCCCAGCACGGCATCGGCAGGCGCTGCCGCAACGTGGCGATGTTCTCGTCCTGGCGCTGCATCGCCGGGTCGATGTGATTGCCCAACCAGCCCAGGCACGCCACACCGCTGGCCTGCAGCGACTGCGCGGTCAGCCGCGCATGGTTGACGCAGCCCAGCCGCATGCCCACCACCAGCAGCACCGGTAGCTGCAGCGCGCGCACCAGGTCCAACTGGTCCAGCGTGGCCGAGACCGGCGCCAACCAGCCGCCAACGCCCTCCACCACCACGACATCGGCCTGCGCACGCAGGCGCTCAAACGCGGCCACGATGGGCGCCAGTTCCACCCGCACGCCATCCTCAGCGGCCGCCAGCTCCGGTGCCAGCGGCTGCCGCAGCGCATACGGGTTCAGGTCGGCATAGTCCGGTACCGGCCAGCTGGCCGCCTGCAGGGCCAGCGCGTCCTCGTTGCGCAGGCCCTGCCCCAGATCCTCGCTGCCGCTGGCCACCGGCTTCATGCCGACCGCGCGCAGGCCACGGCGGCGCAGCGCATGCAGCAGCGCGGTACTGGCCGCGGTCTTGCCGATCTCGGTATCGGTGCCGGTCACGAACAGGGCGGGCGGCAGCGTAGCGGGCAATGGCATTGATGGGCTCCAGCAGGGCAACAGAGCGTGCATTATCGCCGGCCCCGCACGCTTGCTAGACTGCGGGCATGTTCGCCAATGCCTCGCTCTCCGGCAGCAAGCCGGAACAATACGCCCAGCTGCTGGAACAGGCCCGAGGCCTGGTCTACGGCGAGTCCGACCGCATCGCCAACGCGGCCAACCTCTCCGCGCTGGTCTACCATGCCCTGCCCGACCTGAACTGGGTCGGCTTCTACCTCTACGACGGCAAGGAACTGGTGGTCGGCCCGTTCCAGGGCCTGCCGGCCTGCGTGCGCATCCCGCTGGACAAGGGCGTGTGCGGTGCCGCCGCCAGCCAGCGCGTGACCCAGCGCGTGGACGACGTTGACGCCTTCCCCGGCCATATCGCCTGCGACTCGGCCTCGCGTTCGGAACTGGTGGTGCCGCTGCTGCGCGGTGATGAACTGATCGGTGTGTTCGACATCGACAGCCCGAAGGTTGGCCGCTTCGATGCCGAGGACCAGGCCGGGCTGGAGGCCATCGCCCGCGTGTTCGTCGAGGCCCTGGGATGAGCGCACCGAAGCTGCGCAACATCGGCCCGAAAAGTGCAGCGTGGCTGCGCCAGGTCGGCCTGCGCAGCCGCGACGACCTGGCCGCGATCGGTGCGGTCGGTGCGTTCGTCAAGGTCAAGCGCGCCGGCTTCAAGCCCAGCCTGAACCTGCTGTACTCGCTGGAAGGCGCGTTGCTGGACTGCCACTGGCAGGAACTGAGCGAGCCGCAGCGCGAAGCGCTGGTGCAGGATTACGAAGCACGCATCGCCGCGCATCCATTGAAGGCAGCCGGCCCGGCTTCGGGCCCGGTGCATGAGCTGCGCTTCGATGCCGACGATGATGCGGAAGACAGCGTCGCCGAGCACGCCGACGAGGATTGAGGCCTCCGCGTTCCTGGGGATGCCGGCCAGCGGCCGGCACGACCACTGTGATGCGGGACCGGTAGCGCCAGGCCATGCCCGGCGGGTGCGCTCAGGGCTGCTGCAGTTCCAGCAGTTCGCCCACCAGGCCTGCTTCACCGCGCTCCAGCCGCACCCGCAGGCGGGTGCCGTGGTCGATGCGCAGCGCCCAGCACAATGACATCGGCAGGCCGCACACCTGCGACAGCACCATGCGCAACGGGCCGCCGTGGCTGACCACCAGCGTCGGCAGCGGGTCATCGTCATCAAGCAGGCGATCCATCGCGCGCGCGATGCGCCGCTCGAAGTGGCCCCAGCTCTCACCATTCGGCGGCGGATACGCATGCGGGTCGGCATGGAACGCCGCCAACGCGTCTTCCGGCAGATCGAACAGGGACTGGCCGTCCCAGTCGCCGAAATCCAGTTCTTCCCATTCCTCGTCCGCCTCCACGTCCAGCCCGCGCGGCGTGGCCAATGCCATCGCGGTGTGCAGCGATCGCAGCCGCGGCGAACTGATCACCCGCTCCCACGACTGCGCGGCGTAGGCGTCGACCAGTTCCTGTGGCAGCGGAGCCAGCTGCGGTGGATCGGTGCGGCCATCGAGGAACTCATCGCGACCGTTGCCGGCATGGCGGACCAGGTCGAGGATCATGCGTGCGTCCCGTACAGGCAACGCGGGAACAGCGGAAAACGGGCGGACATCGGCAACGGCACCACGGGATCTGAGGGGCCATTCTAAGGGCAGTCGAGCAGGCTCGACGCTGCGCGTGCCTGCGATGCCGTAGACTGCGCGCACTTCCAGGTGACCTGCGGCCTTGGCCGGCAGGTTGAAACGGGAAGCCGGTGACGCGTGATTCCACGCCAGGCCGGCGCTGCCCCCGCAACGGTAAGCACGTCAGTTCCAGGCAACAACGCCACTGTGCCGCAGGCATGGGAAGGCGCCTGGACGGTGGCCTCGCGCCACCTGGCGGCAAGCCCGGAGACCGGCCCGGAAGCCTCAGGTCGCGATGCGGTGGGCATGGCGCTGGATGCCCGTGGCCTGCCTGCGGCATCGGCGCTGCCTGTCTTCGCGACTCCTCCCCTTCGCTGCGCGGGCGTGCGTGGCACCTGGAGTCCCCCGATGAAGCTGCAGTCCCGAATGCTGTCCCTGGCCGTGCTGGTCGCCCTGCCCGCGTTGGCCCATGCCAACCAGGACACCACCGCACTCGACCAGATCCTGGTCACTGCCACCCGCACCCCGATCGCCCTGCAGGACAGCATCGCACCGGCCCAGGTGATCGACCATGCGCAGATCGAAGCCAGCCAGGCCACCTCGCTGCAGGAACTGCTGCGCGGCCGCGCCGGCATCAACCTGACCAACGCCGGCGGCCTCGGCAAGCAGAGCTCGCTGTTCCTGCGCGGCACCAACTCCGGCCACACCGTGGTGCTGGTCGATGGCGTGCGCATCAACAGCGCCGACCTCGGCCTGGCCATGTACCAGGATCTGCCGCTGGCGCAGATCGAGCGCGTGGAAATCGTGCGCGGCCCACAGTCCAGCCTGTACGGCGCCGACGCCATCGGTGGCGTGATCCAGATCTTCACCCGCCGCAACCAGGGCGATTTTGCTCCGCACTTCCAGCTCGGTGGCGGCAGCAATGGCCTGCGTGAGGCCAGCGGTGGCATCGGCGGCGGTACCGAACGCGGCTGGTTCGGAGCCGACATCGCCTACCAGCATTCCGATGGCATCGATGCCTGCCGCGGCTCGGCCACGCTGTTTGCCGGCTGCTTCGCCGACGAGCCTGATCGTGACGGCTACCGCAACCTGTCCAAGAGCCTGCGTGGCGGCTACACCTTCAACGACCAGTGGAACGTGGAAGGCAGCGCATTGCGCGCCGACGGCAAGAACCACTACGACGGTTACTACAACTATTCGGAAACCCGCCAGCAGGTGCTGGCCGGCAAGGTGCGCTACACCCCCTCCGAACGCATGGCGTTCACTGCCAACGTCGGCCGCAGCGACAACGAGTCGGACAACTTCGGCGACTTCGGTGCCCGCGGCAGCGCGCAGACCCACCGCAACAGCGCCTCGCTGCAGGGTGATTTCGGCCTGGCCGAGGGCCAGCTGCTGAGCGCCGGCGTGGACTGGAGTGAAGACAACCTGGATGGCAGCAGCGCGGGCTACCTCGTTGACAGCCGCCGCAACACTGGCGTGTTCGTGCAGTACCAGGGCCGCTTCGGCCGCCACCAGCTGCAGGCCAGCGCGCGCAACGACGACAACCAGCAATTCGGCAACCACGCCACCGGCAGCCTCGGCTGGGCGATGCAGCTGGACCACGGCCTGCGCATCAACGCCAGCTACGGCACCGCGTTCAAGGCACCGACCTTCAGCGACCTGTACGACCCATGGAGCGGCGTGCCGACGTTGAAGCCGGAGAAATCCAAGAGCGCCAACCTCGGTGTGTCGCAGCAGGGCCAGGGCTGGCATTGGGGCCTGGACGTGTACGAAACCCGCATCGATGACCTGATCACCTACGATGCGCTCACGATGAAAATGCAGCAGGTGGAGAAGGCGCGCATCCGTGGCGCCGAGCTGACCGGTGGCGTGCTGTTGGCCGGCTTCGACATCAACGCGCAGCTGAGCTACACCGACCCGCGCAATCGCACCCGCGGCAGCAGCCAGTTCGACAACGAACTGCCACGTCGTGCGCAGCAGACCGCGCGGATGGACATCGATCGTCGCTTCGGTGATTTCCGCGCCGGGTTGACCGTGCAGGGTGCGGGCAAGCGCTACGACGATGCCGCCAACACGGTGAAGATCGGCGGCTACGGCACGCTGGACCTGCGCGCCGAGTACGCGCTGACGCCGTCCTGGTCGCTGCTGGCGCGTGCGGCCAACGTGTTCGACCGCAGGTACGAGACCGTGGCGTGGTACAACCAGCCCGGCCGCGAGTACCAGCTGAGCATGCGTTACCAGCCGAAATGACCGCAACGGTCATGGGTGTGCCGGCCGCTGGCCGGCAGCATCATGACCTTCGGCTGCGCATCCCAGGTTGCCGGCCAGCGGCCGGCACTACCCATTGCGTCGGCCAGGGCTACCGCCCGGCGACCGGCGTTATCCGTTGCATCAGCGCTGCAACCCGGGCAGTTCACGCAGGTCGTCGATCACGGCCACCGCATGTGCGGTGGCCAGGTCCAGGCCACGCGGATAGCCGTAGCGCACCAGCACGATCGGCATGCCGGCCGCTTCAGCGGCGCGATAGTCGGTCAGCGAATCACCGACCATCAGGCAGGCATCCACCGCCAGGCCGAAGTGCGCGGCGATGTGGCGCAGTGGTTCGCCGCTGGGCTTGCGCTGCGGCAGCGAATCGCCCCCCAGCACCAGCGCGAACGCATCACCGATGCCCAGGTGCTGCAGCAGCGGCGGCACCAGCGCTTCGGGCTTGTTGGTGCAGATCGCCAGCGGCACGTTGCGCGCACGCAGCTGTGCCAACGCCTCGGCCACGCCATCGAACAGGCGGGGGCTGCGCAGCAGGCACTCACGGTAGTGCACCATGAACACCGGCATCACTTCAGCCAGGTCGACCTCGCGGCCGGCAGCATGCACGGCCTGCTCTACCAAGCGACGCACGCCATCGCCGATCCAGCCCAGCACCGTGGTTTCCGGCACCCGCGCGACACCGATGTCCTCCAGCGTGCGGTTCAGTGCTTCGGCGATATCAGCCGCGCTGTCGACCAGCGTGCCATCGAGGTCGAACACGACCAGCGGATAGGGATACGACAAGGGACGGCACCTGTGCGACGTGGGGCCGTCCATTGTACGTCGCCCTGCTTTTCTGCAGGCCCGCCTCAGCCGATCCTGCGCGCGCGGGTGGCCAGGAACGTAGGCAGATAGCGGTCGATCAGGAAGCGCGGCTGCGGCTGCCAGTCTTCCATGAAGCGATCGATGACGAAGCCGGCGTCGAGCTGGCCACCGATCAGTTCGGTCAGGCTATGGCCGAAGGTGAGTGCATCGCCGCGCGCCAGCTTGGCCTCGCGTTCGGCCGGCGACAGGTCTTCCAGGTCCGAATAGGGAATGGCGTACTGCGGCCGGATCAAACCCTGCGTATCGAGCTGCGGATCGCGCGCACCGACAAACAGCACCGGGTTGTAGAAGCTGGCCATCAGCATGCCGTCGCGCGCGAGCACGCGGTGGCACTCGCTCCACACCGGGCGCACGTCGGGCACGTACAGGTTCGAGATCGGCTGGAACACCACATCGAAACTGCCGTTGGCGAAGGCGTGCAGATCGCGCATGTCGCCCTGCACCGTGCGCAGCCGCAGGCCATCGCGCGCCGCGACCTGGCGGTCCTGCTCCAGCTGCCCGTCGGACAGGTCGAACACGGTGACATCAGCGCCGGCCGCGGCCATCACCGGCGCCTGCTGTCCACCGCCCGAAGCCAGGCACAGGATGCGGCGGCCGCGCACATCGCCCAGCCAGTCCAGCGGCAGTGCACGCGGCGTCAGATGCACCTGCCAGCGCCCTTCGCGCGCGGCGGCGATGGTTGAGCTTTCAACCGGGCGCGACCATTCGCGCACCTCGCTGGCCTGGCGGTTCCAGGCAGCACGGTTGTGGTCGATCAAAGCCTGTCCATGGTTCATGTGTGCTCCTTGCCGGGTGGGCGCCAATCCAGATCCTGGAAGGCCGGGCTGGCAAAACACTCGCCCAGGAAATCCAGGAATCGCCGCATGATAGCGGGCTGCTGGCGCCGCGATGCGTACACGGCATGAATGCCGAGTTCGTCCAGGCCGAATTCGGGCAGCAGCTCGATCAGTTCACCACTGCGCAGCAGCGGCGCCACCTGGTAGGTCGGCAGCATCGCGATGCCGGCGCCGGCACGCACCGCTTCCAGCAGCAGCGAGGCTTCGTTGGCGCTGATGTTGCCGCCCACCGCCACCGACAGCGAACGGCCATCGCGGTGCAGCTGCCACAGGCTCTTGCCGACGTAGTGATGGGTCAGGCAGTTGTGTGCCGCCAGGTGTTCCGGCGCGGTCGGCGTGCCACGTGCCTGCAGGTACGATGGCGTCGCGCACAGCACCGAGCGGCAGGTGGCCAACCGCCGTGCGATCAGGCTGGGATCGATCTGGCGGGCGATGCGCACCGCGAGATCGACGCGCTCTTCCACCAGGTTCACCGTGCGGTCGACCAGCAACAGCTCGATGCGTGCCGCCGGGTGGCGCGCGACGAAGCCGGCCACCGCGCGCGCCAGGTGACTCTGCCCAAACGACACGCTGGCGGTCACCCGCAGCGTGCCGTGCGGTTCGGGATCATCGCTGGCCAGTTCACCCTGCAGTTCCTCGCCGATCGCCAGCATCTGCCGGAAGCGCGCCAGCGCCGCCTCGCCGGGACCGGTCAGGCTGACCCGGCGGGTGGTCCGGTGCAGCAGGCGCGCGCCCAGCCAGCCCTCAACCTCGGCCAGGTAGCGGGTGACCATCGCCCGTGACATGTCCAGCACCTCGGCGGCGGCGGTGAGGCTGCCGCGTTCGGCCACCTCGACGAACACGGTCATGGCGGTCAATCGGTCCATCTGCTCGATTTCTGCAACAAACAAGCGCGTTATACGCTGTTTTTCGAGCGACTGCAGCGACCTAGAGTGGCCCCATTCCCACCCCACACCGCTCCACGGAGTCCTGCCATGAAGATCGCCCTCGTCGGTTCCACCGGCAATATCGGCCGCCAGATCGCCCGCCACGCGCTGGCCCACGGCCACCAACTCACCGTCATCGTGCGCAGCGCGCAGGATCTTCCGGCCGAGCTGGCCGGCGCCCATCCGGTGATCGCTTCGCTGGATGACCAGCACGCACTGGTTGCCGCCATCGCCGGCCACGACGTGCTGGCCAGCGCCTACGGCCCGCGTCCGGGCGATGACATCGGCCGCGTCGGCGACGTCGCCGCGCAGCTGGCCGCGGCCGCGCGCAAGGCCGGCGTGCCGCGCCTGGTGGTGGTCGGCGGCGCCGGCAGCCTGGAAGTCGCGCCGGGCGTGCAGCTGGTCGATACCCCGGACTTCCCGGACGCCTACAAGCCGTACGCGCTGGCCCACCGCGAAGCCTTCAAGCGCCTGCAGGCGGTGGAGGACCTGGACTGGACCTTCTTCTCGCCGGCCGCCGAAATCGGCCCGGGTGAAGAGCGCGGCCAGTACCGCGTGCAGCCCAAGGCGTTCCTGGCCGACGCCAGCGGCCACAGCCGCATCAGCTACGCCGACTATGGCGCCGCCTTCGTCGCCGAGCTGGAAGCGCACCAGTACCCGAAGCAGATCATCACGGCAGCGTACTGATCGACGCGCCTGCCCTGTACAGCCGAAGGCAGCGGCAGGAGCCGTTGCCAACGTCGCTTGCGACGGCCCGTAGGTGCCGGGCAAGGACGCCCGGCATAGCCCACGCTCGGCTCCCCATCCGACACAAGGAATCCCCCATGCGTACCGCTGCCCTGTTGCTTCCCCTCGCCCTGGCCTCCAGCTTCGCCAGCGCTCCGTTGCTGGCTGCACCGGCCCCCTCCCCGGCGGCGGCCACGGCAACGAAAACCCAGCTGCACCTGCAGACCTTCCATCCCGGCCCGCAGGCGATGTTTTCGGTGTCCTCGGTGCTGATCGAAGGCCGCCATGACGCGATCCTGGTCGATGCGCAGTTCGGCGCCAGCGATGCACGCAAGCTGGTGGACCTGATCCGCGCCAGCGGCAAGCAGCTGACCACGATCTACATCAGCCATGGCGATCCGGACTACTACTTCGGCCTGGCCACGCTGCAGGATGCGTTCCCGAAGGCGCGCATCGTCGCCACCGCGCAGACCGTGGCCCACATCCGGCAGACCCAGGCCGGCAAGCTGGCCTACTGGGGCCCGAAGATGGGGACAGACGTGCCCAAGCGCATCGTGATGCCGCAGGTGCTCGAGGGCGGAGCGCTGCAGTTGGAAGGTGAACGCCTGCCGCTGATCGGCCTGGATGGCCCGACCCCGGACCGCAGCGTGCTGTGGGTGCCGTCGCTGCGCGCGATCGTCGGCGGCATTCCGGTGGTGGCGGGCGAGCATGTGTGGATGGCCGATACGCAGACGCCGGAATCGCACGCTGATTGGTTGCAGATGCTGCGGCGGCTGCAGGCGCTGAAGCCGAAGGTGGTGGTGCCGGGGCACTACGCCCCCGGTGCGGCGCTGGATACCAGTGCCCTGCGCTTCACCGCGGATTACATTCGCGCCTTCGATGCCGAGACGGCAAAGGCCAAGGACAGTGCAGCGCTGGTAAAGGCAATGCAGGCGCGTTACCCGAAGCTGGCCGGCGTGGAGTCGCTGGAGCTGAGTGCGAAAGTGGCCAAGGGCGAGATGCAGTGGCCATGAGGTAGGGGGTTTTCTTTTGCAGGGCTTCGCCCTGCACCCGCGGTAGTGCCGGCCGCTGGCCGGCAACAGCCGGAGCAGAAGCTGGTTTCCTGAGAGTGGGCGGGATGGGTCCGCAACCTGTCTGGATGGCATGACCCGCTCTTGGCGGGTGTCGACCTTGGTCGACACGTAGATCCACGCCATGCGTGGATGAACGATCAGGGATGATCGGTCTGGGTGTGCTCGAACAACTCGCCCTGCACCACCGGCTCCTTTTCGCGGAAACCGCCCAGCCCGACACCGACCAGACGGTAGCGGGTTTCGGCCGGCAGGTCGACGCGGGCGCGCAGGGCCAGGGCGATGTCGCGCAGTTCCTGCATCGACTCGGGCGGCCGTTCGGGGGTGAAGCTGCGGGTGAGGATGCGGAACTGGGCGGTCTTCAGTTTCAGCACCACGGTGTGGCCGACGCGCTCGGTCTTGCGCGTGGCATTCCAGGTCTTTTCCGCCAGCTGCACGATCGCCTCGCCCAGGTCTTCCAGCAGCAGGTCCTCGGCGAAGGTGTCCTCCGAAGAAATCGACTGCACCTGCTGGTCGGGTTCCACCGGCCGCTCGTCCACACCGCGTGCGCGGTTGTACAGGCTGCGGCCGAAGCTGCCGAACGCCTCTTCCAGATCGATCAGCGCCCACTGCCGCAGGTCGCCGCAGGTGACGATGCCGCGCGCGGCCAGCTTGCCTTCCATCACCTTGCCCACGCCGGGCACCCGGTTCACCGGCAGCGGCGTAAGGAACGCTTCCACACGCTGCGGTGGAATCACGAACTGGCCGTCCGGCTTGCGCCAGTCCGACGCGATCTTGGCCAGGAACTTGTTCGGCGCGATCCCGGCTGAAGCAGTCAGCTGGGTCTCTTCACGGATCTGCGTGCGGATGGTGCGGGCGATGTCAGTGGCCAGTTCGATGCCACTCTTCGGTTCGGTCACATCCAGGTAGGCCTCGTCCAGCGACAGCGGCTCGACCAGGTCGGTATGCCGCAGGAAGATCTCGCGCACCTGGCGTGATACCGCTTTGTAACGTGCGAAGTCCGGCGGCACGAAGATCGCATCCGGACACAGGCGTTCGGCACGCAGCGCCGGCATCGCCGAACGCACCCCGAATACGCGGGCCTCGTAGGAGGCAGCGCACACCACCGAACGGGCACCGCGCCATGCCACGACCACCGGCTTGCCGCGCAGTGACGGATCGTCGCGCTGCTCCACCGACGCGTAGAAGGCGTCCATGTCGACGTGGATGATCTTGCGCAGTGCGTTCATGGTTGGCCGACATCATACCCGCACCGTACCGGTCCAGACGGCGAAGTATGGTCGTTGTGCATCAACGGGATGCGCGACTTGGGGGGAAAACACTACGCACGCGTACGGTGCGGCGGTTTGATTCCCGTTGCAACCGTCGTGCATCCTCGGCGACTTGTTGCCCCGTTTTCGCTTCCAGGATTGCGCTTTCCATGACTCGTCTCCACGCGTTCAACCGCGACCAGCTGCTGGCCAGCGCACGCGGTGAACTGTTCGGCGCCGCCGCCGGCCGTCTGCCCAACGATCCGATGCTGATGTTCGACCGCATCACCGAAATCCGCGAGGACGGCGGACCGCATGGCAAAGGCATGGTGCGCGCCGAACTGGATATCCGCCCGGACCTGTGGTTCTTCGGCTGCCATTTCATCGGCGACCCGGTGATGCCCGGCTGCCTGGGGCTGGATGCCATGTGGCAGCTGACCGGCTTCTTCCTGACCTGGCTGGGCGCGCCCGGCAAGGGCCGCGCGCTGGGCTGCGGTGAAGTGAAGTTCACCGGCCAGGTGCTGCCGGATGCCAAGCTCGTGCGCTACGAGATCGACATCAGCCGGGTCATCAACCGCAAGCTGGTGATGGCCCAGTCGGACGCCCGCATGTACGTGGATGACCGCGAAATCTACAGCGCGCGCGACCTGCGCGTCGGCCTGTTCACTGAAACCGGGAGCTTCTGATGCGTCGCGTCGTCATCACCGGCATGGGCATCACGTCCTGCCTTGGCAATGATCTGGATACCGTTTCGGCCGCGCTGCGCGAAGGCCGCTCGGGCATCACCGCGCTGGCCGACCACGCCGAAGCCGGGCTGCGCAGCCAGGTCGGTGGCCGTGTCGACCTCGACCTGGACGCGCTGATCGACCGCAAGCAGAAGCGCTTCATGAGCGATGCGGCGGCCTTTGCCTACCTGTCCATGCGCGATGCCATCGCCGATGCCGGGCTCAGCCCCGAGCAGGTCAGCAACCTGCGCACCGGCCTGATCGCCGGTTCCGGTGGCGGCTCCAGCGAATGGCAGATCGGCGCGGTCGACCTGCTGCGCGAACGTGGCGTGCGCAAGGTCGGCCCGTACATGGTGCCGCGCACGATGTGCTCGACGGTCTCGGCCTGCCTGGCCACCGCCTACCAGATCAAGGGCGTCAGCTACTCGCTGTCGGCCGCCTGCGCGACCTCGGCGCACTGCATCGGCGCAGCCGCGGACATGATCCGCCACGGCGCGCAGGACATCATGTTCGCCGGTGGCGGCGAAGACCTGCACTGGTCGATGAGCGTGATGTTCGATGCGATGGGCGCGCTGTCGACCAGCTTCAACGAAACCCCGGCCAGCGCCTCGCGCCCCTATGACAAGGACCGCGACGGCTTCGTCATCGCCGGCGGCGGCGGCATGCTGGTGCTGGAAGACTACGACCACGCCGTCGCACGCGGTGCGCACATCCATGCCGAACTGATCGGCTACGGCGTGACCTCCGACGGTGCCGACATGGTGGCGCCGTCTGGCGAAGGCGCCGTGCGCTGCATGAAGATGGCGCTGCAGGGCATCGATCGCCCGCTGGACTACCTCAACACCCACGGCACCTCGACCCCGCTGGGCGACGTCACCGA
Source organism: Stenotrophomonas maltophilia (assembly GCF_047497515.2). GTDB lineage: Bacteria > Pseudomonadota > Gammaproteobacteria > Xanthomonadales > Xanthomonadaceae > Stenotrophomonas. Next base: position 3,364 of record NZ_JAXAXL020000019.1, on the reverse strand, counting down.
GCTCAACGCGATCCGGGAAGTGTTCGGCGATGCGGTGCCGCCGCTGTCCTCGACCAAGGCACTGTCCGGCCACTCGCTGGGCGCGGCCAGCGTGCACGAGGCGATCTACTGCCTGCTGATGATGCGCGACGGTTTCGTTGCCGGTTCGGCCAACATCGCCGAGCTGGACCCGAAGGTGGAGAGCTTCCCGATCCTGCGCGAAAGCCGCGAGCAGAAGCTGGATACGGTGATGTCCAACAGCTTTGGCTTCGGTGGCACCAACGCCGCGCTGGTGTTCGGGCGGGTGTAAGGGGAAGGTGTGCCGACCAACGGTCGGCACCCACCGGGGCATTGGGGTGTGCCAACCAAGGTTGGCACCCACCGTCAGGGGCGGTTGGCACCCACCTTATTTAGGCAACAAGGGAAGCAGCAGCGCGTGTGCGTCCACCAGCGAGCCGACGATGCGGTGGCCGAGCGCGCGCAGTTCCTCATCCGGGTGCACCAGGTCCGGCACCTGGATCACGGTCATGCCGGCCGCCAATGCGGCACGCGTACCGGCCGGTGAATCCTCCAGCGCCAGGCAGCGCTCCGGTGCCTGGCCCAGCCGCTGCGCGGCCAGCAGGTAGATATCCGGCGCCGGCTTCGGCCGCTCCACGTCACCACTGGTGATCACCGCATCGAAGTACGCCAGCAGGCCGGCCGCGGCCAGCTTGCGGTTGGCGCGCGGCTGCCGCGTGGTGGTCGCCACCGCGCGCGGAATCGCGTGCGCCTTCAGCAGTTCCAGCAGCTCCAGGATGCCCGGCCGCAGCGGCAGGCCCGTCTGCGTGCGTGCTTCATACAGGTCATGGCAGCGTGCCGCCACCGCCTCGATCACGCTGTCTTCGATGCCCTGCGCGCGCAGCAGTGCGTGCGTGTCACGGTCACCGAGGCCGACCATGCGCAGGAACACCGCTTCGTCCAGGCCCAGCCCGAATTCGTCGGCGGCCTCGCTCCAGCAGGCCAGCGCCACCCGCTCGCTGTCGATCATCAGGCCGTCCATGTCGAAGATGACAGCGTCGGGCAGGAACGGCAGCGCGGCGAGGGTGGTCATGGAGCGAACAACGTATCCAGGTCAGTGGAAGTGAGCTGCCGCCATTGGCCCTCGTCCAGCCCCTGCAGGTCCAGTCCGCCAACGCGGCTGCGGTGCAGGGCCTGCACGTGGTTGCCGGTGGCGGCGAACATGCGGCGTACCTGATGGTAGCGGCCTTCGTGCAGCACCAGGCGCGCGCGGCGCGCGTCCAGCACCTCGAGTTCAGCCGGCAGCAGGGGCGTCTTCTCGGACTCCAGCATCAGCGTGCCACTGGCGAACAGCGCCACTTCGTCGCCGCGCAGGTCCTCGCTCAACTCGACCTCGTAGACCTTGGGCAGCTTCGACTTCGGCGAGATGATCCGGTGCAGCAGGCCACCGTCGTCGGTCAGCAGCAGCAGGCCACTCGTCTCGCGGTCGAGGCGGCCGACCGTGGACAGCACCGGGTCGCGGTCGCGGAAGCGCGGCGGCAGCAGGTCGTAGATCAGGCGGCCGGTGTCCTTGGTCGAACAGGTGTAGCCGGCCGGCTTGTGCAGCGCGATCGACAGCCCCACCGGCGGGTCCAGCGGCTCGCCGTCAACGCGGATGGCCTCATGCGGCACCTGGTCGTCGGCGTACAGCACTTCGCCGTCGGCATCGGTCACGCGGCCCTCGCGGAACATCCACTGCACCTGCTTGCGGCTGCCATAGCCCAGGTTGGCGATGTGCTTGACCAGCTTCATCGGCCCTTCCCCTTTACCGCTTCAACCAGCTTGAAACCGTCGCGCTCGGCAATCACACGCACCGCGCCGAAGCTCTCGTTGAGGGTGTACTCGTACGGCAGGTGGCGGTTGGCCACCACGTACAGGCGTCCGCCCGGGCGCAGCGCCTGCGCGGCCACGGCGATGAAGCGCTGGCCGATATCCGGGCGGTCGGCGCGCGAGGGCGTGTGGAACGGCGGGTTGCTGATGATGACGTCGTAGCCCGGCTCGATGCCGGCGGTGACGTCACGCCACAGGAAGCGCAGCGGCAGCGGGCGCGGCGGCGGCGCTAGGTTCAGTTCGGCCAGCGCCAGGGCGCGCTGCTCGGCCTCGTACAGGTCCAGTGCGGTGATCTTCGGGCAGCGCTCCAGCAGCTCGCGCGACAGGTAGCCGTAGCCGGCGCCGAGATCGGCGGCACGCCCGGCCAGGTCGGCCGGCAGGTGTTCGGCCAGCAATGCCGAGGCCGGATCGATGCGGTCCCAGGCGAACACGCCCGGGCGGCTGAGGAAACGGCCGCCGACGATCGGGCGCACCGCATCCAGCGCCGACCAGCGCTTGGCCAGGTCGGCATCGTGCTGGCCCTGCAGCGGCGCGGTCCAGTACACGCGGCAGTGGTTCTTGGTCAGGCTGCCACCGAGGCCGGTCAGCTGCTTGAGGTCGCCTTCGCCGGAGCGCGCACCCTCATTGTTGGACTGGCAGGCCACGATGCGGCCGCCGTCGGCGACCAGCGCCAGCGCGCGGGCGAACAGCGCACGGGCCTCTTCGCGCTGGCGGGGTGGCAGCACCAGCACCAGCGGGTAGCGGCCCTTGCCGGCCACGTCGTCCAGCTGGCCGCTGACGGTCCAGCCGGCGGCCTGCTGCAGCGGCTGCGCGAACGGGGCGAAGCTCTGTTCGCAGTGCACCTCGCGGTTGCCGGCGGCTTCGCGCAGCGGCCAGCCATCGCGGGCACGCAGGAAGGCCACCGGGCCCTCGGGCCAGCGCAGGGCACCTTGGGAGAACGGCAGGAACAGGGTCTGCAGGGGGGCGTCGTCGCTGGAGGCCATCGGCGCGGGTACTTCAAGCGTGAGGGCCGTCCATTGTACCGGCTTGGCCGCTCGGGCCCCGGCCGGCCACTTTGCGAAACCCGAACGGGGCCTTGATGTGCCAGCAACATTGAAACGGTCAGGGTAGGGGCTCCCCCCGGAAACCCAGGAGAACCTGCATGCGAGCCTTGTTCGTCGGTGGCGTGGTCGACAACAGTGAAATGGACCTGGAAGGCAGCCATCCGCCCGTGCATTACCCCGAGGACACCGGCGGCGGCCACTCGCGCTACCGGCTGCACCAGGTCGGCCATGGCGCCGACGGCAGCGTTGCGTACGCGGTGTACGGTGCGCCCGACATGGCTGACGACGAGGTCGCCCGGGTGGCGGAAGAACGCGCCTATGCGCGCCGGTTCGAGGCCACGCCGACGTTGTTCGAGCATTGATGGACGGCGGCCACGCGTGACGTGGGTTTGACGCGCCCATCCACGCGTGGCGTGGATCTACTGCATTGCGTGGATCTGACGCGCTCATCCACGCGTGGCGTGGATCTACTGCAT
>NZ_JAXAXL020000018.1:81005-91897 GCF_047497515.2 Stenotrophomonas maltophilia | reverse complement strand
AGCCTGCGGTAGTGCCGGCCGCTGGCCGGCAACCCGGCTGCAACGCTCAGCTCACGTAATCGCTGCGTGCCATCGCGGCGGCCAGGTAATCCAGGAACGAGCTGATCCGCGCCGACACCGCCGTGTTGCGGTAGTACACCGCATGGATCGGCTGGAACACCTCCTGCGTCTGCGCAGCCAGCACCGGCACCAGCGTGCCGGCAGCGCGGTCGCGATCGGTGACGAAGTCGGACAGGCAGGTGATGCCCACCCCTTCCACCGCCAGCCGGCGCAGCGTCTCGCCACTGGACACGGCGATGTCCGGTCGCACCAGCAGCAGTCCCTCCGACTCACCGGGCAGCGGCCAGCGGTTCAGCGATTCCGGCTCGTTGAAACCAAGCAGGGTGTGCTGGCCCAGCGCGGCGACCGTGCTGGGCTCGCCCCACCTGTCCAGATAGGCCGGGCTGGCCACCAGCCGCAGTCTGCAGCGGCCCAGCGGCCGTGCATGCAGGGTGGAGTCGGCCAACGGCCCGATCCGGATCGCCAGGTCAGTTCGCCGTTCCAGCAGGTCGATGTAACGGTCGGAACTGTTCAACTCCAGCTGCACGTCCGGGTAGCGCTCCCGATAACCGGCCACCAGTGGCGCGATCACATGCAGCACGAATGGCATTGCCGCGTCCACGCGCAGGCGCCCGGCCGGGCGCTCGCGGCGCGCCGCCATCTGTTCTTCGGCCGATTCCACCGCATCGATGATCGCGCGCGCATGGCGCAGGTACGCCTCGCCCTCGGCGGTCAGGTGCAGGCGACGCGTGGTGCGGGTCAGTAGTGTGGTGCCCAGCTTGTCCTCCAGCCGCCCCAGCGCGCGGCTCACGCCCGACGGCGTCTGCCCCAGCTGCTCGGCAGCGGCGCTGATCGAACCGCTGTCGATCACCGCCAGGAAGGCCTGCATTTCATCAAGGGTGGTCTTCATGTCGCCATTATTGACTGCACGGCAAGAGTGATTGGCGTGAAGACCGGTTTTTCAGCGAAAGACGGCGGCGCAGACTGCGCAGCCTCTTCCCCTGCTGGACCCTGTCATGATCCGTGGCATTCCCCTCGCCCTGCTGGCGTTGACCCTCGGCGCGTTCGCCATCGGCACCACCGAATTCGTCATCGTCGGCCTGATCCCGACCATCGCCGCCGACCTGCAGGTCAGCCTGCCTTCGGCCGGCCTGCTGGTTTCCCTGTATGCATTGGGCGTGGCCATCGGTGCGCCGGTACTGACCGCGCTGACCGGCCGCGTGCCGCGCAAGACCCTGCTGGTGGCGCTGATGGTGCTGTTCACCCTCGGCAACGTCATCGCCTTCATGGCGCCGGGCTACACCTCGCTGATCGCCGCGCGCATCCTCACCGGCCTGGCGCACGGTGTGTTCTTCTCGATCGGATCGATCATCGCCACCGCGGTGGTGCCGAAGGAGAAGGCAGCCAGTGCCATCGCCATCATGTTCACCGGGCTGACCGTGGCGTTGGTGACGGGCGTACCGCTGGGTACCTTCATCGGCCAGCACCTGGGCTGGCGCGCGACCTTCCTGGCCGTGGCGGCGCTGGGCGTGATCGCACTGCTGGGTGCGCTGCTGTTCGTTCCGCGCAACCTGCCGCAGAGCGCACCGGCCAGCTTCCGCCAGCAGTTGGCGGTGCTGGGCCAGCCGCGCCTGTTGCTGGTCTATGCAATGACCGCACTGGGTTACGGCGGCACCTTCCTGGCCTTCACCTATCTGGCGCCGATCCTGCAGGACGTCACCGGCTTCTCGGCCAATGCGGTCAGCCTGGTGCTGCTGGTGTACGGCGTGTCGGTGGCCATCGGCAACCTGTGGGGCGGCCGCATGGCCGACCGCATGGGCCCGGTACCCGCGCTGAAGCGCATCTTCGCCCTGCTGGCGGTCGTGCTGTTCGTGCTCACCTTCACTGCCCACAGCACCTGGCTGATGCTGCTGACCGTGCTGGCGCTGGGCGCGGTGGCATTCGGCAACGTGCCGGGCCTGCAGGTGTACGTGGTCAAGCAGGCGCAGCGCTACGCGCCGCAGGCCAGCGACGTGGCCTCGGGCCTGAACATCGCCGCCTTCAACATCGGTATCGCCCTGGGCGCCTCGCTCGGTGGCCTGGTGGTGGAGCACATCGGCCTGATGCATACGCCGTGGCTGGGTGCGCTGGTGGTGGTGGGCGCCTATGCACTGACCGTGCTCAGCGGCCGCCTGGACCGTCGTGATGGCATCGATGATCGCGCCGACGGCATCGCCGTGGCCGCGCACTGATTCATGCAATGCAGCGTTGCCGGCATGCATACAGCACCTGCCCTACCCTCTTTCCTTTGCGACTCCCTCCCCCCTTGGAGCTTCCCATGACTGTCCCCGCTTTTGGCCTTGGTACCTTCCGCCTCAAAGACCAGACCGTGATCGACTCGGTGCGCAATGCACTGGAGGTCGGCTACCGCGCCGTTGATACCGCGCAGATCTACGGCAACGAGGCCGAGGTCGGCCAGGCCATCGCCGAGTCCGGCGTGCCGCGTGATGATCTGTACCTGACCACCAAGGTGTGGATCACCGAATTCAAGCGCGATGCGCTGCTGGCCAGCCTGCGCACCAGCCTGGAAAAGCTGCGCACCGACCATGTGGACCTGGCACTGATCCACTGGCCGTCGCCGAATGACAAGGTCGACGTGCCGATGGAGGAATACCTGCCGGCGCTGGCCGAAGCCAAGGCGCAGGGCCTGACCCGCGCGATCGGCATCTCCAACTTCACCATCGCGCAGACCCGCAAGGCGATCGAGATCCTCGGTGCCGACGCGATCGCCACCAACCAGGTCGAAATCCATCCCTACCTGCAGAACCGCCTGCTGGTGAAGTTCCTGCAGGACAACGGCATCCACATCACCGCCTACATGAGCCTGGCCTACGGCGAAGTGCTGAAGGATCCGGTGATCCAGGCCATCGCCGGCCGCCACCAGGCCACCCCGGCGCAGGTTGCGCTGGCCTGGGCGCTGCAGCAGGGCTTCTCGGTCATTCCGTCGTCGACCAAGCGCGAGAACCTGGCGGCCAACCTGGAAGCGGCGGCCGTGCGCCTGACCGACGAAGACATGGCGCAGATCGCCAAGCTCGACCGAGGCCAGCGCCTGGCCAACCCGGAAGGCATCGCCCCGGCCTGGGATTGATCCCGACCGTGTTTGCGGCACCGAATCGGTGGGTGCCGACCTTGGTCGGCACTGACCTGTGATCGAGCGATGACACAGCGTGCCGACCAAGGTCGGCACCTACCAAAGGCAGGGCCTACGCCTTGTCCTGCAGCAACCACCCACGCATGGCGGCGCTCACTTCATCCGGCTTTTCCATCGGCGCCAGGTGCCCGCAGTCAGGCACCACCACCAGCTGCGAATGCGGCACCAGCGCGTGCATTTCCTCGCTCACCGCCAGCGGGGTGATGCGGTCGTTGGCACCGCACACGATCAGCAGCGGGTCGCGGTAACCCGCCAGCACGTCATGCCCATCGCGGCGCTCCAGCGCGCTCTGGCGCAGGAACACGTCGGCGCCCAGCCGCGCGGTCATGTCGCGCACGCGCTGCACCAGCACGTAGTCGTCCAGCCGCGAGGCATCGATGTAGCTGCGCATCAGTGCATCACCGAAGCCATGGAACTTGCCCGGCAGGCGCACGCTGGCACGTTGGCTGCGGCGCTGCTCGGCGCGCTCGGGCGAGTCGGCGTGGATCGAGGTGTCGATCAATGCCAGCTGCAGCACACGCTCAGGAGCGATGCGCAGGATCTGCTGGGCGACGAAACCGCCCAGCGAAAAGCCCGCCAGCGCGAAGCGCTGAGGCGCCTGTGCCAGCACGTCCTCGGCCACCGCCTGCAGGGTTTCGCCACGGGTCTGGTCGCCCACCGTACAGTCGGCAAGATCGGCCAGGTCGGCCAGTTGGGCGCGCCACAGCTCGGCGTCGTTGAGCAGGCCAGGCAACAGCAACAGGGGGATACGGTCGGTCATACGGGTATTGTCGCGCCGGCCGGGTGACGGAACCATGCCGCAACGGGTGATTGCGTTGTAGAGTCGAGCACGCTCGACTCTACGACACGGACGCGACCATGGCAGACCCCTACAACAGCAACCCTACCTCCCCACCCGCCCTGCGCTTCGAGGATGCACTGGTCACCACCGCCTTCGAACTGCCCGGCTACCGGGTGGCGCGCAACCTGGGCGTGGTGCGTGGCATCACCGTGCGCTCGCGCTCGATCGTCGGCAATTTCCTCGGCGGCATCCAGACCCTGTTCGGCGGCAACATCACCATCTACACCGAACTGTGCGAACAGGCGCGCGAGGAAACCTACCGCGACATGGTCAAGCACGCGCGGCAGCTGGGTGCCAATGCGATCATCGGCATGCGTTACGACGCCACCGACGTGATGACCGGGCTGACCGAAGTGCTGTGCTACGGCACGGCAGTGGTGGTGGAGTCGTTGCGCTGAGGCCGGTGTGCCGCCGGACGTGATTCACGCCACCGGGGGCACCTCCGGCACCTCGACCTGCTGCACCGGCAAGGTCACCATCATCACCGTCGGGTCGTCCGGGTCGAGTTTCGTCTTGAAACCCAGGCTCTGGCACATCGCCAGCATGGTGCTGTTCTCGCGCAGCACCTGGCCCTCGACCACATCCAGGCCCAGCCACTTGGCGTATTCGATCATGATCGCCATCAGCCGCCAGCCGATGCCGTGGCCCTTCAGGTCCGAGCGGATCAGGATGCCGTACTCGCCGCGGTGGTAATCGGCATCGGCGTGCAGGCGCACCGCACCGAGCATCTCGCCGCTGCGTGGTTCAATCGCCACCAGTGCGATCGAGCGCGCGTAGTCGAGCTGGGTCAGGCGCGCGATGAACTCGTGGCTGAAGTGCTTCACCGACTGGAAGAAGCGCAGGCGCAGGTCCTCGTCGCTGACCCGGGCAAAGAACGCACGGAACAACGCATCGTCTTCCGGGCGCACCGGCCGCACGAAGGCACGGCCACCGTCGGACAGTTCAATGGTGCGCTCCCACTCCTTCGGGTACGGGAACACCGAAAAACGGGGATGGCCGCGGCCCTTGTGCAGGATGCGCGAGGGCGCAATGGCGACGCGCGCATCCAGGGCGAGGATGCCCTTGCCATCGACCAGCAGTGGATTGATGTCCAGCGTGCGCACTTCGGGAATGTCGGCGGCCAGCTGCGCCAGCTTCACCAACGCCAGCGCCAGCGCGCGCTCGTCGGCGGCCGGCACGTCACCGTAGGCCTTGAGGATGCGTGAGGCGCGAGTCTGGCCGATCAGTTCATGGGCCAGGCGCAGGTCCAGCGGCGGCAGTGCCAGCGCCTTGTCGTTGATCACTTCGACCGCAGTGCCGCCACGACCGACCACGATCACCGGGCCGAACGTGGCGTCGTCGGCGATGCCGACGATCAGCTCGCGCGCCTTCGGTCGGATGATGGTCGGCTGCACCAGCAGCCCGTCGATGCGCGCATCCGGCCGCAGTTGGCGGGCACGTGACAGGATCGCATTGGCCGCGCTCTGTACCGCCGGCAGCGTCCCCAGGTTGAGGCGCACGCCATCGACTTCCGACTTGTGCGGAATGTCCGGCGACAGGATCTTCAGCGCCACGCTGGCACCACGCTCCAGCAGTGGCTGCGCCAGATCCATCGCCTCATGCGCATCGCGCGCGTGCATTACCGGCGCGGACGGGATGCCGTAGGCCTTCAGCAGCTCGTGGGTGGCCAGCGGGTCCAGCCACTGTTGGCCATTGGCCAGCGCGGCATCGACCAGTGCGCGGGCGGAGGCCGTGTCGACACTGAAGTCCTGTGGCAGGCTGGGTGGCGTTTCCATCAGCGCGTTCTGCGCTTCGCGGTAACGCACCAGATGCTGGAAGCCACGCACGGCTTCGGCCTCGGTCGGATAGGTCGGCACCCGCGCCGCGTTGAGCGTGGCGGTGGCCTGGTCGTCGTTGCCCAGCCACACCGCGAACACCGGCTTGTCGCGGTGGTGGCGCGGGCGCAGGCCGAGCGTACGGGTGAGCGCCTGCGCAGCGTCTGCGGAGGACGTGAACGCGGTCGGCACGTTGACCACCATCACCGCGTCGTTCTCGTTGTCGGCCAGCAGCGCTTCGATGGCCGAGGCGTAGCGGTCGCCGTCGGCGTCAACCACGATGTCGACCGGATTGCTGCGCGACCAGCCCTGCGGCAGCACCGCGTCGAGCTTTTCGATGGTGCTGTCGGACAGGTTGGCCAGCGTGCCGCGCAGTGCGATCAACTGGTCCACGGCGAGGCGGCCGACACCGCCGCCGTTGCTGAGGATGGCCAGGCGGCGGCCGGGGAAGGTGCCCAGCCGGCCCAGTGACTCGGCGGCGGTGAACAGTTCGTCCAGCGCGCCGACGCGCAGCAGTCCGGCGCGGTTGAACGCCGCGCCGTAGACATCGTCGGCGCGCGCAAGCGCCTGCACATGGGTATCGCGGCTGCCCGGCTGCACGCGTTCGGCGCGGCCCGACTTCACCACCACTACCGGCTTGGCACGGGCGGCGGCGCGCGCGGCCGACATGAACTTGCGCGCGTCCTTGATCTGCTCGACATAGAGCAGGATGGCGCGGGTGCGGTAGTCGGTGGCGAAGTAATCGAGCAGATCGCCGAAGTCGACGTCCATGGTGTCGCCCAGCGAAACCACGGCAGAAAAACCGACCGAGCGCGCCACGCCCCACTCCACCAGTGCGGCGGCAATGGCCGAGGATTCGGAGATCAGCGCGAGGTCGCCGGCCTGCGGGAAATGCGCGGCGATGCTGGCGTTGAGCCGCGCATGCGGCGCGATCACGCCCAGGCAGTGCGGGCCCAGGATGCGCAGGCCGTGCTTGCGCGCCACCGCCTCCACCTGCGCCGACAGCGAGCCGGGGCCTTCGCCCAGGTGCGCGGTGAGGATGATCGCGGCCTGCACGCCACGCTCGGCCGCGGTGCGCACCACCTGCGGCACGATCGCCGCCGGCGCGGTGATCACCACCAGGTCGGGCACCCAGTCCAGGTCCTTCAGCCGCTTGACCGTGCGGATGCCATCGATCTCGGCGTGCCGCGGGTTGATCCACGCCACCTTGCCGGGAAAGCCGGTACCGCGCAGGTTGCGCATCACCGCACGGCCGGCCGAGCGCTCACGCGGGCTGCCACCGATCACCGCGACCGACTGCGGACGGAACACAGACTGCAGATGGTAGGTACTCATGTGCCTACGGTACACGGACTGGCGATGCAGCGGCATGATCGTGCGCAGGCCCCGGGCACCGTATCCACGCATGGCGTGGATCTACCGCCGGGATCTGTAGATCCACGCCATGCGTGGATGACAGCCCGACTACAACAACGTGCCGTGCAGGATCATCGCGGCGATGCTGAAATAGATCACCAGGCCGGTCACGTCCACCAGGGTGGCCACGAACGGGGCCGAGGCGCTGGCCGGGTCGAAGCCGAGGCGCTTCAGGATGAAGGGCAGCATCGAGCCGGACAGCGAGCCGAAGGTGACGATGCCGACCAGCGCCGCACCGATGGTGATCGCCAGCAGGATCCAGTGCTCGCCGTAGTCGTGCAGGCCGCCGAGCTGCCAGATCACGATGCGCACGATGGCCAGGCAGCCGAGGATGGCGCCGAGCACCATGCCGGTCGGGATCTCGCGCAGGGCCACCTTCCACCAGTCGCGCAGGCGCAGTTCGCGCAGCGCCAGGCTGCGGATCAGCAGCGAGGTGGCCTGCGAGCCGGAGTTGCCACCCGAACTCATGATCAGCGGAATGAACAGGGTCAGCACCACCGCGCGTGCCAGCTCGTCCTCGTAATGCTGCATGGCGCTGGCGGTGAGCATCTCGCCCAGGAACAGCACGCTCAGCCAGCCAGCGCGCTTGCGCAGCATTTCGAGGAAGCCGATCTGCATGTACGGCTTGTCCAGCGCTTCCATGCCGCCGAACTTGTGCGCATCTTCGGTGGATTCCTCGATCAGCGCATCCAGCACGTCATCGACGGTGACGATGCCGAGCATCTGCTGCTGCGCATCGACCACCGGGATCGCCAGCAGGTCGTGGCGGCGGATCAACCGCGCCACTTCTTCCTGGTCCATCAGCGCGTCCACCGTTACCGGCGGGTTGACCTGGGCCACGTCCAGGATCGACTCCTCCGGCAGGCCGGTGATCAGCCGGCGCATGGTCACCACCTGCTGGAGGTGCTGGCTGGCCGGGTCCAGCACGTAGATCGCGTACACCGTTTCGCGGGTGCGCTCCACCTGGCGGATGTGCTGCAGGGTCTGCGCCACGGTCCAGCTGGCGGGCACCGCCACGTACTCGGTGGTCATCAGCGCGCCGGCGGTGTTGGGCGGGTAGCTCAGCAGCTTCTGGATAGCCTGGCGGGCATCGGTGCCCAGCAGCGGGATCAGCCGCGCGCGCTCGTCCTCGTCCAGCTCGTGGACGATGTCGGTGGCGCGGTCGTCGGCCATCAGGCCCAGTAGAGCCGCCGCCCGCGCGGGCGGCAGCGCGGCCACCAGCTCGCCGCTGCGGTGCAGTTCCGGCGCTTCAAGCATCTTCACTGCACGCGGCAACGGCAGCGCCGCCAGCGTGTCAGCGGCGCGGGTCAGTTCCAGCGTGTTGAGGAACTCCACCGCGTCGGCGGTGTTGTAGTTCGCCAGCGGTGCGGCCAGGGCAGCAGCATCGGCCCCTGCGCGCAGCAATTGCTTCTGGTTCATCGGTTCTGCCTTGTGGGGGTGCGACCTCGCGCAACGCCAACGCAGGCAAACCGTCCCGATGTCAGGCGGTGGCCATCGCTGGCGTCGAACGAGGTCGACTTCTACTGTCGCTGGACATGGGTTGGGGACTCCGGGATGCGTGTGCCGGCGGACGCGCCGCCAGCGGCGGGGAGTCTGGACCTGCCGGGCAGGCAGGTCAACCCGGGGTCAGCCGGCAGCGTTGCCTGCACGCGTGTCCTCGTGCGTACACGCACCGGCGCGCATAATGATGCGGTGGCGTTCGCCTTGCCTTTCCTCCTCCGAACGGACGCGCGGCCGGTTCCCCCGATGACCAGGTATTCCCATGCATAGCGGTGGTCTGGAACTGGCGCTGGTGCTGCTGCTGGCGGCGGTCATCGCCGTGCCGGTGTTCAAGAAGTTCGGCTTCGGCGCGGTGCTGGGCTACCTGGCGGCCGGCGTGGTGCTGGGTCCGGACGGGCTGGGCTTCGTGCAGGACGCCGACCGCATCCTCGGCGCTGCCGAGATCGGCGTGGTGATGCTGCTGTTCGTGATCGGGCTGGAACTGTCGCCGGCACGCCTGAAGGTGATGCGGCGCTCGGTGTTCGGTGCTGGCGCGGCGCAGGTGGCGCTGTCCGGGCTGGTGCTGGGCGGCCTGTTGCTGCTCGACCATTTCCAGTGGAAAAGCGCGCTGGTGGTGGGTGTGGCGCTGGCGCTGTCGTCCACCGCGGTGGGCCTGCAGTTGCTGTCCGAGCACAAGGCGATCAACAGCGACCATGGCCGGCTGGGCTTTGCCATCCTGCTGTTCCAGGACCTGATCGCGATCCCGCTGCTGGCGGCCATTCCGCTGCTGGGCGGGGTCAAGAACGAGACGCTGCGCTGGGAGGATGCCGCCGTGGCGCTGGGCGCGCTGGCAGTGGTGATCCTGTGCGGGCGGCCGGTGCTGCGCAAGGTGTTCAGCATCATCGCGCGCACCCGCAGCCCGGAGGTGTTCACCGCCACCGCCCTGCTGGTGGTGCTGGGCACCGCCTGGTTCATGCAGGAAGCGGGCCTCAGCCCCAGCCTCGGCGCGTTCCTGGCCGGCGTGCTGCTGTCCGATTCGGAGTTCCGGCACGAACTGGAAGCACAGATCGAGCCCTTCAAGGGGCTGCTGCTGGGCCTGTTCTTCATCGCGGTGGGGATGGGCATCGACCTTGATCGCATCGCTGCCGAGCCGTGGCTGATCGCTGCAGGCGTCGGCATCCTGCTGGTGGTCAAGTTCAGCCTGCTGTACGCGGTCGGCCGCATCGCGAGACTCAGCCCGCGGCAGTCGCTGCTGTTGGGCAGCGTGCTGTGGCTGGGTGGCGAGTTCGCCTTCGTGGTGTTCAACGAAGCGCAGCGCGCGCACCTGCTGGGCAACGCCAACCATGACCGGCTGGTGGCCATCGTCGGCCTGTCGATGGCGATCACGCCGCTGCTGATGATCGCGCTGCTCAAGCTGCTCGGCCAGGAAAAGGCCGCACCGCGCCAGGCCGCCGAGGCTGACAAGGTGGCACCGGACAACCGGCCGAAGGTGCTGATTGCCGGCATGGGCCGCTTCGGCCAGGTGATCGCGCGCCTGCTGACCGCGCAGAAGGTGCCGTTCGTGGCGCTGGAGGCGAACCCGGACACCGTGGCCGACCTGCGCCGCTTCGGCAACCAGCTGTACTACGGCGACCCGACCCGGCCTGAAATGCTGCGCGCGGCCGGTGGCGAGCACATCGATGTGTTCGTGATCACTGTGGATGACCCGGAGACCAACCTGCGCGCGGTGCGCATGGTGCGCCGGCTGTATCCGGATGCAACGGTGCTGGCGCGTGCACGCAACCGCCAGCATGCGTGGCGGCTGATGGACATGTCGGCTGAACCGTTCCGCGAAGTGTTCGGCACCAGCCTGGAGATGAGCGGCCGCGTGCTGACCGCACTGGGCGTGGCGCCGAACGTGGCCGAGCGCCATGTACAGCGCTTCCGCGAGCATGACGAACAGCTGCTGCGCGACCAGTACCTGGTCTACGACGACGAGGCGGCCGTGATCCAGACCTCGCGCGATGCACGCAACGACCTGATGCATCTGTTCGAGGCCGACGCGGAAAGCGACGAAAAGTAGGCGTGCCGACCAACGGTCGGCACCCACCCGATCGATGGTGAGCCCGGTAGT
>NZ_JAXAXL020000018.1:48355-80995 GCF_047497515.2 Stenotrophomonas maltophilia | reverse complement strand
CCGGCAACCTCGGGATTCCGGTGGTTTCATTGGATTGCCGGCCAGCGGCCGGCACTACCCATTTCCAGGGATCAGCCGTTGTCGCGCAGGAACCGGGCCATCGAGGAAACGCCCGGCACGCGCGGCTCGAACTCACCGGCCACGTCGATGAAGCCGCGCATCACCGCGATCTCGCGCGGGCTGCGGTTGAGGCCGTCGCGCACTTCCGGATCGGCACCGGCACGCAGCAGGCGCTGCACCAGCAACGGCAGCCCATGCAGGGCGGCCAAGTGCAGCGGACCGAAACCGCGCGGGTCGCGCACGTCCAGGCTCACGTCCTCGTCCAGCAGGCGTTCCACCGCGGCCATCACCACTTGCTCGTCGCAGGCGGTGCCCGGCTCGGCGCGTGCGCCCAGCAGCAGCAGCAAAGGCGTGACCGAACCGGCAGCGGCCTGGTCCGGCTCGGCGCCGGCCAGCAGCAGGGTGTCGAGCAGCGCCAGCAGGCGCGAGCGGTCGCGGGCACTGAAGCCGTACAGCGCGGCACAGTGCAGCGGCCCCAGCTGCTGCGCGTCACCAGCATGTACATCGGCGCCAGCGGTCAGCAGGCGCGCGACGATGTCCGGCAGGCCCAGCGCCGAGGCCAGCATCAGCACCGTCACCCCGCCCGGCAGGCGATGTTCCAGCTTGGCACCGGCATCGAGCAGGGCCGAGACGATGTCCACCTGGCGCATGCTGACCGCCGCCGACAACGGCGTGGCACCACTGACCGCCGCGTGCTGAGGATCGGCGCCACGCGCCAGCAGCAGGTCGGTCACCGCCAGATGGCCACCACCGGCCGCACGCAGCAGCGCAGTGCAGCCCTGTGCATCGACCGCGTCGACCGCGAATCCCAGATCGATCAGGCGACGCACGGCGTCCACATCACCGGCCATCGCGGCGGCCGGCAGATCGGCCTCGCGCAGGGTGCGGCGCGGCAACGGCCACACCCGCCAGTCCAGCCAATCGGCCAGGTCACGGCGACCGATCGACAGCGCCACGCCCAGCGGCGTCTGGCCATCGGCGGCGCGTGCTTCCGGCGAGGCACCATGCTGCACCAGCAGCTTCAGTGCACCTTCGCGGGCCAGCGCGGTGGCCAGATGCAAGGCGGTCATGCCATGGCTGTCGCGCGCTTCGCGATCGACGCCGGCCTTCAGCAGCGCCTGCTGCAGGCGCAGCCAACCCAGGCGTACCGCCAGTGACAGCGGCGGATCGCCGGCCGGCGAGGCCGCAAACGGATCGGCGCCACGTTCCAGCAATTCCAGCGCCAGCTGTTCCAGCCCTCGGGCGGCCTGATCATGTTGTGCACAGGCGGCAAGGAAGCGCGCCAGGCCGCCACGGCCCGCCGGCGACAGGCCACGCTGCAGCATCACCTGCAGCGCCGGCACCGCATCGATGCCGCGCGACAGCAGCGCGAACATCGGCGTATCGGCGCAGGCGTCACGCACATAGGGATCGGCACCGTGCGCAAGCAACCACTCCACGGCGCGCGGCTCCAGCGCCAGCTCGGGGTCGAGCAGCAGGCCGCCCAGTTCTTCCGGCTGGCACAGCCTGGCCAGCGCGGCCATGCCTTCGGTGTTGCCGAAGCCCAGCGCTTCGCGCAGCAGGGTCAGCGGTGGGCGATCCGGCAGCAGGCCACTGGCACTGGCCGCTTCGCCACGCTCGGCCAGGCCATCACTGACCGCAGCCGGCAACGGATAGGACGGGTCCAGCAGCGCGACGATCGCCCAGCGGCCGGCTTCGGCGGCGTAGTCCACCGCACGGCGGCCGACCGGATCGGTGGCATCGGCGGCAATGCCCAGCTCGACCAGGCGCTTGATCAGCAGCGGCGAAACATCCTCGGCCATCGCTGCCAGCTGCACCGCGTTGCGGCCTTCGCCATCCACGGCGACCAGGTCCGGCTTGTGCGGCAGCAGATGCTCGACCACGGCGGCACGGCCGGCGCGGGCGGCTTCCAGCCATGGCGTGCGCCCCAGCGCATCGCGCGCTTCCAGGTTGGCGCCGGCACCGAGCAGCACGCCGATGATCTCGACGTGGCCCGCCAGTGCGGCCTCATGCAGCGCGCTGCGGCGCTGACGATCACGCGCGTCGGCGCGCGCCTTGTGCTTGAGCAGCAGCTGCACACCGGCCGGATCGTCGTCTTCGGTGGCGGCGGCGGCCAGCAGCACCGGCGTGCCATCGGCCGGCTCGCTGCGGGCACCGCGCTCGAGCAGGAAACGCGCCAGGCGCCAGTTGCCGACCTGGCAGGCCACCGCCAGCGGCGACCAGCCGTCGCGATTCAGTGCATCGACTTCGGCCGCCGCATCGCGCAGCAGTGCTGCCACACCCGGGTCGGAACTGCGTGCGGCGTGATGCAGCGGCGTATTGCCATCGCTGTCGGTGGCGCGCGAATCGGCACCGTTGGCGAGCAGGGTCATCACCGCTTCGGGGCGCCCGTGCCAGCTGTCACGGGTGGCCGCCAACAGTGGGGTCATGCCGCGGTGCGGCGCGTTCACGTCGACGCCACGGGCAATCAGTTCACGCAGCAGCCGCAGGTCCGGCAGCACCGCGGCCAGTACTGCCAGGCTGCGCTGGTCGCGCCAGTTCGGGTCCGGCAGCGCATAGGGATCGGCGCCTGCCTGCAGCAGCTGCAGGCCACGGTCGATGCGGCCATGGCGGGCGGCTTCATACAGGGCCGGGGTCAGTTCCTGCGGCGCCATTGCCTCCAGCGGCGCGGTTTCGGCCGCCGCGGCGAACATCGGTTCGTGTTCGCTGCTGGCCGTGGCCAACGGGCTGGGGCGCAACGACACCAGCGGAGCGGGCGCGACCCGCTGCAGCAGAAGATGCAGCAGTGGCGACAGCACCACCACCGCCAGCGCGGCGGGCCAGCGTGCGCTTTCCGGCAGCAGGTCGGGCCAGGCCGGCAGCACCACCAGTGCGGCCAGGGTGATCACCAGCGCGGCCACACCGAGGCCGCGCCAAGCGGTCAGGTCACGTCCGGCCAGCGCCTGCCAATGCTGGGCCAGGCTGCCATCCAGGCGTTCAACATCGTTCCACAACGGCCAGGTACGCCAGGCCGCCAGCAGTCCGGCACTGACCAGCACGCTCAGGCCCAGCACTGCCGCCAGGCTGCCGCTGTCACGCAGCGCGGCCAACGGCCAGGCCAGCAGCAGCGCCAGCAACAACGGCGCGGCCGACCACAACGCCAGCAGCGCCGGCAGGTCCTGGCGCGCGACCCGCTTCAGTGGCAGCAGCGCACGACTGCGCCGCCACCACGACACGCCCAGCGCGAACGCAGGTTGTGCCAATGCGGCAAGGATGGCACCCGCAACGCCGCCCACGGCAGCGCCCAGCGCCAACAGGGCGCCGACGGCGAAAGCGATCGACAGCGCGCGCGGACGAGAGGCGTCAGTCATAGTGGCGCGGCATCAGGCTGGCCACCGACGGCGGTACCTGCAGGTAGAACCCGCGCTCGTTCATTTCGCTGCGGACCTTGTCCGGATCGGCCTGGGCCAGGCGCCGTTGGGCATCCAGGGCAACGTCCAGGACGAAAGTGAGCGTCCCCAGCGATTTGAGCAGCGGCGCAGGCAGCGCGCTGAAATCTTCGCGTCGGGGAACGTAGACGTAGGTGTCCGGCTTGAGTTGGCTTTTATAGACGTAGGCGTGCATGTCCGCGGGACAATAACCCGGGAAGAGCCATGATTGTGTCGGAAAGCCGACACCGGGGAAAGCCGTCAGCCGACGATGGCGGCGTGTTCGACGGCGTTTCCCCGGTGAGGTTCAGCAATGTGGCGACGGCGTTCAGCCTTGACGCGGCGCTCAGTGATAGCCCGCGTTGGCGTGCACCTTGCCGCGGAACACCCGGTAGGACCACGCGGTATAGCCGAGGATGACCGGCAGCAGGATCACCAGCCCGACCAGGGTGAAGCCCAGCGACGACGCCGGCGCAGCGGCCTGCCACAGCGTCATCGACGGCGGCAGCAGGTAGGGCCACATGCCCAGCACCAGGCCGAGGAAGCCAAGCACGAACAGCGCCAGGCTGAGCAGGAACGGCGGCAGGTCGCGGCGCGGATGGGTGGCGCTGCGCCACAACGCAGCCGCCACCGCCAGGGTCAGCAGCGGTACCGGCGACAGCCACCAGAAGTTGCCGTCGCTGAACCAGCGGTCCATCAGCCGCGACTGCAGGAACGGCAGCCAGCTGCTGACCAGGCCCATCGCCGCGATCACCGCCACCACCAGCGGCCGGGTCATCTGCCGCGCCAGCGCCTGCACGCGGCCTACGGTCTTCAGGATCAGCCAGGTACTGCCCAGCAGTGCGTAGCCGGCCACCAGCGCGGCGCCGGTCAACATCGCGAACGGGCTGAACCAGGCGAACGCACCGCCCTGGTAGACGCCGTCCACCAGCGGCAGGCCCTGCACCAGCGTGCCCAGAATCACGCCCTGCGCGAACGTGGCCAGCAGCGAGCCCAGCCCGAACGCCACGCTCCACAACCGGCGTGAGCGGTGCGCCTTGAAGCGGAACTCGAAGGCCACGCCGCGGAACACCAGCGCCACCACCAGCAGCAGCACCGGCAGGTACAGCGCCGACAGCAGCACTGCATAGGCCTTCGGGAACGCCGCCAGCAGGCCGGCGCCACCCAGCACCAGCCAGGTCTCGTTGCCGTCCCAGATCGGCGCGGCGGTGTTCATCATCAGGTCCAGCTGCTCCTCGTCCTCGGCGAACGGCGCGAGAATGCCGATGCCGAGCACGAAGCCATCCAGCACCACGTACATCAGCACGCCGAAACCGATCACCGCGAACCACGCCACCGGCAGCCAGGTCATCAGGTCCATGTCAGCGCTCCTCCAGCGGTTCGTCGGCCGCCGACAGCGGGCGCGCCGGGGTGTGGCTGCCATGGTCCAGCGACGGCCCTTCGGCATACGGCTGTGGCCCATGGCGCAGGATCTTCACCAGGTACCAGATGCCCCAGCCGAACACGAAGGCATAGCCAACCACATAGACACCCAGCGACAGCGCGGTCATCCACGCACTCTGTGGGCCGACCGCATCGGCGGTGCGCAGCACGCCGTACACCACCCACGGCTGGCGCCCCATTTCGGTGACGAACCAGCCGGACAGCAGTGCGATGAAGCCACTGGGCAGCATCCAGTTCCAGCCGCGCAGCAGCCACGGCGAATCGAGCAGCTTCTTCCGCCACAGCTGGAACGCCGATACCCAGGCCAGCAGCAGCATCAGCGTGCCCAGCCCGACCATGATGCGGAAGGCGAAGAACACCGGCGTCACCGGCGGCCGTTCGCTGGCCGGTACCGAGGTGAGCGGATCGAAGCTGCCGTCCAGCGAATGGGTGAGGATCACGCTGCCCAGCTTCGGGATGGCGACTTCGAAATCGTTGCGCTCTTCCTTCTCGTTGGGCAGCGCGAACACCACCAGCGGCACGCCCTCGCCTTCCTTGGTTTCATGCCAGTGCGCTTCCATCGCCGCGATCTTCATCGGCTGATGCTTGAGCGTGTTCAGGCCATGCATGTCGCCGACGAAGATCTGCACCGGCACGGTCAGCGCGGCGAACGCCACCGCCGCGACCAGCATGCGCCGACCCGCTTCCACGTGTGTGCCCTTGCGCAGGTACCACGCGCCGACGCCACCGATCACGAAACAGGTGGTGATGAACGAACCCAGCGCCATGTGCGCCAGGCGGTATGGGAACGAGGGATTGAACACCACCTGCCACCAGTCCACCGGGTGCACGATGCCATTGACCATCTCGTAGCCGGCCGGCGTATGCAGCCAGCTGTTGGACGACAAGATCCAGAACGTGGAGAACAGCGTGCCCAGCGCGACCATGCAGGTGGACAGGAAATGCAGGCGCGGCGAGACCCGGCCCCAGCCGAACATCATCACGCCGAGGAAGCTGGCCTCCAGGAAGAACGCGGTCAGCACTTCATAGGTCAGCAGCGGGCCGATGACCGTGCCAGCCACTTCGCTCAACCGCGGCCAGTTGGTACCGAACTGGAAGGCCATGACGATGCCGCTGACCACGCCCATGCCGAACGACACCGCGAAGATCTTCTGCCAGAAGAAGTACAACTCGCGCCACACGGGCAGCTTCGTGCGCAGCCAGCGCCATTCGATGAAGGCCAGCCAGCTGGCCGTACCGATGGTGAAGGCGGGGAACAGCACGTGGAAACTGATGACGAATCCGAACTGGATCCGGGACAACAACAACGCGTCCAAGGGACGCCTCCTGCCTGCGACCGGTGGGATACAGGACCACTTTAGGAGGATTTGGTTAAGCGGGGATGCGACCGGGTGACGCGCTGCTTCACTTTGTCGCAGGCGGGATGGCCTGCCAGGCATGGCCCAGCACTACCGATTGACCGCTTTGGTAGCTGCCAACCTTGGTTGGCACACGCCCCAACGCCGACCAAGGTCGGCATCTACCAGGCCCATCACCCGGCGGGCGCCTCAGCCCCAGAAATACCAGGCCGCTGCAGCCAGCAGCGCGCCAAACAACAGCACCTGCACCACCACGTACAGCACGCCACTGTCGCGCGATTCAGCGGTAATGCGCTGCTGCAGCGCCTCGCTTACATCCGGCGTCTGTTCGTGCTGGATCTGCTCACGCAACGCCTGTGCCAGCGCGCGCTCGTCCGCATCGCGAGGGTCGGTCGATTGGCTCACAGCAGTTCTCCGGCGGTGGCGCGCCGCGTCAGCTCCTGCTTCAGGGTCTGCCGCGCGCGGTACAGGTGGCTCTTGATGGTACCGCGCGCAAGCCCCGTCACCTGTTCGATCTCGGCCAGATCGAAGTCCTCCAGGTAGTGCAGGCCCACGATCAGCCGCTGTGGGGGGCTCAATCGTTCCAGCGCCGCGCCCAGTTGGCGACCGGCCTGCAGCGATTCGCTGAGTTCAGCCGGCCCGGGCCCTTCATCGCCGATGCCCAGTTCCTCGGGCACTTCCACCGCCACCATCCACTGCGCCTCCAGCCGGCGCCGCCGTAGATGCTGCAACGCGGTGGTATAGGCCACCCGCGATACCCAGGTGCGCAACGAGGATTCAAAGCGGAACCGGTGCAGCTGGCGGAACACCGCCAGGAAGGTCTCCTGCAGCAGGTCGGCGACCTGGTCGCGATCGCCGACCATGCGCCCGATCACATGCGCACAGGTGCGCTGATGGGTTTCCACCAGCTGCGAGAAGGCCGCCTGCGAGCCATCGATGATGGCCCGCACCAAGGCCTGGTCCGTGTCCAGTGGTTCGGCAGGCGCTGCGATCGCCGCCGTGTCGGGACGGCGACGGCCCCGCAGTGCCGACAGCGCTTCGCCGAGCAGGCTCATGCGCGGGGCGCCCCGTGTGCCCGTGGCATGTTCCGGCTCAGCCCTTGCGCGCCGCAGGACGGGTGAAGTGCCAGGCCAGCAGCTGGCCGAGACCGGCACTGCCGACCAGCGCGGCGGCGGCGCCGAAGGTCAGGTCACGGGCGCCGATGGCTTCCAGCAGGGCCATCGCCAGCGCCAGGCAGACCAGGCTGATGCCCCAGCGCAGCGCACCCTGGCGGCGGCGTTCTTCTTCCAGAATGGCCAGCGAGCGGATCACTTCCTCCGGCACGTGCGGGGCGACCAGCTTGCTGCGGGCGCGGGCATCGGCAATGGCATGGATCGCGTAGGCGATGCAGATGAAGAGGGTGATCGGGATCAGTTCCTGCATGGTCGGGCTCCTGTTCGGTGGATGATGCGGGTTCAGGAGAATGGATGCGCGAGGCCGGCTACCGGTTGCAGCATTTTGCCGATTCCGCTGCCATGACCTGTGGCCCCTGCCCCCGGCCGTAGTGGCTGCTACCCTTGCCCGGTTTCCTCTTCCGGTGCCGTCCGCCCATGTCCCGAGTGCTGCCCCTGTCCCTCCTGCTGTCGGCCGTGCTGGCCGCACCGGCCGCGCATGCCGCGCCGACGCCGATCACCATCGAACAGGCCATGGCCGACCCGGACTGGATCGGTCCGCCGGTCGAGAAGGCCTGGTGGTCGTGGAACAGCCAGCAGGTGGAATACCAGCTCAAGCGCACCGGCAGCCCGGTACGCGACACCTTCCGCCAGCCGCTGGCTGGTGGCGTCGCCGCGCAGGTGGCCGATGACCAGCGCGGTACGCTGGATGTCGCCGAACCGGTCTACGACCGCAGCCGCAGCCGCAGCGCCTTCGTGCGCAATGGCGACGTGTTCGTGCGCGACCTGCGCAGCGGCGCGCTGACCCAGCTGACCCGCAGCAACGAGCGCGCGGGCAACGTGAACTTCGCCGCCGACAACGGCGTGATCTGGCGCGTCGGCCAGAGCTGGTTCCACTGGACCGCCGCCAGCGGCGTGCAGCAGGTGGCCAGCCTGAAAGCCGAAAAAGACCCGCGCACGGCGCCCAAGGCCGACGTGCTGCGCGACCAGCAGCTGCGTACGCTGGAAACCCTGCGCCGCGACCGCGACCAGCGCGAGGCACTGAAGGACCAGGACCAGCGCTGGCGCCAGGCCGACCCGACCCGCGCGCCGGGCCCGGTGTACCTGGGCGCCGACGTCGAGATCGGGGACAGCGTGCTGTCGCCGGACCTGACCCACCTGATCGTGGTCACCAAGCCGAAGGACTTCGACGACGGCCGCACCAGCAAGATGCCGCTGTACGTGACCGAATCGGGCTACGAGGAAACCGAGGACACCCGCACCCGCGTCGGCCGCAACGGCTTCGAGCCGCACACCCTGTGGTACGTGGACGTGCGCACCGGCAAGGCCGAGAAGGTCTCGCTCAGCGCCCTGCCGGGCATCAGCACCGACCCGCTGGCCGAACTGCGCCGCAAGGCCGGCAAGGAGGCGCTGAAGGGCGAGCGCAGCGTGCAGGTGATGAGCGATTTCATGGGCGGTGGCATCCGCTGGAGCGCCGACGGCCAGCAGGCCGCGGTGATGCTGCGTGCCAACGACAACAAGGACCGCTGGATCATCAGCGTCAATGCCGCCGACGGCCGCGTGCAGAACCGCCACCGCCTCACCGACAACGCCTGGATCAACTGGGGCTTCAACGATTTCGGCTGGATGGCCGATGGCCGCACGCTGTGGCTGCTGTCCGAGGAATCGGGCTTCTCGCACCTGTACACCCAGGCCGGCAGCGCCAAGCCGCAGGCGCTGACCAGCGGCAAGTGGGAAACCTCGGCGCCGGTGCCGTCGGCCGATGGCAAGGGCTTCTACTTCCTGTGCAACCAGCAGGCGCCGCATGACTACGAAGTCTGCGCGGTCGACACCGGCAGCCGCCAGGTGCGCGAGCTGACCAGCCTCAACGGCGTGGAAGATTTCTCGCTGTCGCCGGATGGCCAGCAGCTGCTGGTGCGCTACTCCGGCGCCTACCTGCCGCCTCAGCTGGCGGTGCTGCCCAGTGCCGGTGGCCAGGCGCGCGTGCTGACCGATACCCGCACCGCCGACTACAAGGCCCGCCAGTGGATCCAGCCGAAGCTGGTGGCGGTGCCGTCCAAGCACGGTGCAGGCGTGGTCTGGGCCAAGTACTACGAACCGGAAAACAAGGAACCGGGCCGCAAGTACCCGATCGTGATGTTCGTGCACGGTGCCGGCTACCTGCAGAACGTGCACCAGCGCTACCCGGCCTACTTCCGCGAGCAGATGTTCCACAACCTGCTGGTGCAGAAGGGCTACATCGTGCTGGACATGGATTACCGCGGCAGCGAGGGCTACGGCCGCGACTGGCGTACGGCGATCTACCGCAACATGGGCCACCCGGAACTGGAAGACTACAAGGACGGCCTGGACTGGCTGGTCGACACCCAGCAGGGTGACCGAGAGCACGCCGGCATCTACGGCGGTTCCTACGGCGGTTTCATGACCTTCATGGCGCTGTTCCGTGCACCGGGCACGTTCAAGGCCGGCGCCGCGCTGCGCCCGGTGGTCGACTGGCACAACTACAACCACGGCTACACCAGCAACATCCTCAACACCCCGGACATCGACCCGGAGGCGTACCGCGTGTCCTCGCCGATCGAGTACGCGCAGAACCTGCAGGACAACCTGCTGATCGCCCACGGCATGATGGATGACAACGTGTTCTTCCAGGACTCGGTGCACCTGACCCAGCGCCTGATCGAGCTGCACAAGGACAACTGGTCGATCGCACCGTACCCGCTGGAACGTCATGGCTACACCCGCGCCGATTCCTGGCTGGACCAGTACAAGCGCATCCTCAAGCTGTTCGAGCAGAACCTGAAGTGAGCAGACTGGCATGAGCCGCGCCGCGGCCACGATCCGCATCGTGGCCGCGGTCATCCTGGATGACCGTGGCCGGGCGCTGGTGGTGCGCAAGCACGGCGCCCGCCGCTTCATCCAGCCCGGCGGCAAGCCCGAACCCGGCGAAGCCCCACTGCAGGCGCTGGCCCGCGAACTGGACGAGGAACTGGGCGTGCAGCTGCGCGCCGATGCCGCCCTCGCGCTGGGCACCTTCGAAGACTGGGCGGTGAACGAGCCCGGCCACCGCGTGCAGGCACAGGCGTGGTGGGTGCAGGTGGACGGTACCGCGCAGGCGCGCGCCGAGATTGCCGAACTGGCCTGGGTGCCGCTGCAGCCGCCGCACGGCCTGCCCTTGGCACCGCTGAGCGAACACCATATCCTGCCGGCCGTCGCCACCCGGGTGACGGCCCGCTGACCGCGCGGGTGCCGATTGCAAGGACACCGGATGTCAGTGCCGCTCCCATCGCCCTCGTTGCAGCCTTCGCCCTACCAGGCGTGGATCCGGCCACTGGTCCAGGCGTCCTTCTGGCTGTCCGCGCTGCTGGCCGGCTATTTCGTGCTGCAGGGGCTGCTGGTGTGGCCGCTGCACGACGTTCCACTCTGGCAGCTGCTGGCAGGTGAAGCACAGCATCGGCAGATGCACAGCCTTTCCTGGCTGCTGGCGCACCCGGTGGGTGCCTCGATGATCGCCGCGCTGCTCTGCCTGGTCTCGGCCGTGGCCAGCTGGGGGCTGCTGCGCGAACGCTACTGGGGCCTATGGAGCTTCGTGGTGATGCTGCTGTTGAGCGCGCTGGCCAATTTCGCGATCACCTGGTGGTGGGACGTGTTCATGCGCGACATGATCGTGCTGCTCGCCGACGGGCCGGAGATGCAGCAGTCGCTGCAGCCGCGTCGCTGGATGATGACCTTCACCCTGCTCGGCACTTCAGTGCTGTTCCTGGGCCTGCAGGGTTGGCTCGCCTGGCGTTTGTTGCGGCCCGATATCCGCTCGCGCTTCCGCTGAGCCCCATTCCCTTCTCGCACGACAAGGACCGTCGCATGCGCTTGCTGGCTCTTTTCCCTGCCCTGCTGCTGTTCGCCGCGCTGCCTGCCAGCGCCGATGCCCTGCGCTGCGGCGAGTACCGCAGCCTCGATGACGGCATGGCACTGGTGTTCACCAGCCCCAGCAGCGGTTACCGCCACAACGGCATCGGTGAGCCGGAGCCGCTGTGGGTCGATCGCAGTGCGCAACAGACCCGCCTGGTCATGCTCGACGATGGCGTGGCGGAACCGATCCGGATCAGCGCCGATGGGCAGCGCATCGAGGACAGCGTGACGGTGATCTACACCCTGCGCCAGTCCCGGACCTGCACCGCCGAACCCAGCGCGGTGGCAGGCGGCTGCCGCGCTGCTGGCAGCTACTGCATGGTGCAGCTGCCAACGGCCTCGCCCGGCCAGGCCCGGCGGGCCTGCGACGAGGGCGTGGGTGCGGGCTGCTCGACGCTGCTGCGGCTGATGCGTGAGGGTGGTGCGGCGGATGCAGCCGATGAGGCAGCCCCGGCAGTCTTCGGGCGCCCGCCGCCGTGCCGTGAACACACCGGCGGGCACGATCGGCAGGCCTGCGAAGCCATGACCGACGATGCACTGGCCGCCGCCATGCGGCGGGTGGATCAACGGCTGGCACAGGAAGACGAAGACACGCTGGATTCGCCGCTTCCGGCCGCTGCACGCGATCGCCTGCAGCAGTTGTGCCTGCAGCACCGGGGTGGCCGCTTCTGCGTCGAAGTGGCCGCGCAGCAGCTGATCGCGCTGGAGCCCGCCTTGGCGGTGCAGGCCCTGCAGGTCACCTGCGATGGCGGCCGCGTCAGCGCCTGCGAACGCACCGCGCCGCTGCGTGAACTCGGCGCCGATCTGCGCCTGGTGCCGCTGCAGCGGGTGCCGTGTGGCCGCTACGAGGCCGACGGTGGCCAGTTCGACAGGTTCGACTTCGGTGATGGCAGCCAGGCCCGGCTGCACGACGGTGCCGTCCAGCTGCAGCAGAACGGCGAGACGTTCGTGCTGCGCCAGCTGGGCAATGGCGACCTGCTCGGCATGGACATCCAGACCGCCTACCAGCGCTACCGACCGGTGACCGGCGCGGGCCGGTGCCGCCCACCACGGCGCTGACCGCGGTGCGACGCACGGCCCGGGCAAGCCCTGCGGTAAAGTACGCGCCATGAACGAATTCGAGCGCGTGCGCGCCTACCTCACCGACCTGCAGGACCGCATCTGCGCGGCGATCGAGGCCGTCGATGGCCAGGCCCGCTTCCAGGAAGACCTGTGGCAGCGGGCCGAGGGCGGCGGCGGGCGCACCCGCGTGCTGCGCGATGGTGCGGTGTTCGAACAGGCCGGCATCGGCTTTTCCGACGTGGCCGGCAGCCGCCTGCCACCCTCAGCCTCGGCCAATCGCCCGGAACTGGCCGGCGCCTCGTGGCGCGCCACCGGCGTGTCGCTGGTGTTCCATCCGCTCAATCCCTACGTGCCGACCACCCACGCCAACGTGCGCTTCTTCCAGGCGCAGCGCGACGGCGACGTGGTGGCCAGCTGGTTCGGGGGCGGCTTCGACCTGACCCCGTTCTATCCGTTCGACGAGGACGTACAGCACTGGCATCGCGTGGCGCGCGATCTGTGTGCGCCATTCGGCGAGGAACGCTACGCCGCGCACAAGCGCTGGTGCGACGAGTACTTCTTCCTGCGCCACCGCAACGAAACACGCGGCATCGGCGGCCTGTTCTTCGATGACCTGCACGGCGATTTCGAACGCGATTTTGATTACCTGCGCGCGGTCGGCGATGGCTTCCTGGATGCGTACCTGCCGATCGTGCAGCAGCGCAAGGACACGCCCTATGGCGAGCGCGAACGCGAGTTTCAGCTGTACCGTCGTGGCCGCTACGTGGAATTCAACCTGGTCTACGACCGCGGTACGCTGTTCGGCCTGCAGAGCGGTGGCCGCAGCGAAAGCATCCTGATGAGCCTGCCGCCGCGGGTGCGTTGGGAATACGGCTTCAACCCGGACGCCGGCAGTGCCGAGGCACGCCTGGCTGATTACCTGGTGCCGCGCGACTGGCTCTGATCTTCCGGCACCACGCCTGACGCGTGGTGCCATCCCTACGCCTGCGGTGCGTCGTGCACCGGACAGGTCGTCTTTTTTTCCTCAAGGATGATGTCATGCCTGCGTCTGTCTCCCTTCGTCCCCGCGTTGCGGGTTGGCGCCCCCTGCTGCTGCTCGTGCTGGCCTCGGCCAGCCTGCCGGCCGCCGCGCAATCGATGGCCTGTGGTACCTACAAGGACAGCAGCGGCAACACCACGCTGACCCTCGAAAGCGAGGGCCACGGCTTCCTGTCCGGCCCCTACCAGGCCACCGAGGAACTGCGCATCGCCCGCCAGGACGACGTGCTCGGCACCGGCAACCTGTCCACGGGCCGCCTGGAAAACTGGTACTTCTCCGACAACGACCGCACCCTCAGCACGCCCTACCGCGAGTTCACCCGCGAGCGCTCCGCCGCGTGCAAGGTGATGCCAGAGCCGATCGAAGACGGTTGCGTGATGAACACCTCCGAGTGCCTGGAGGCCTTGCCGGAAGCCGAGCCGCAGAAGCTGCATGCCTGGTGCGCCGAGGGCGTCGGCGCGGCCTGCATGCGCCTGCTGGAAACCTACCAGCAGCAGGCCAAGGACGCTTCGCCGCGCACAGCGGAGCCGCCGATGCCCGAGATCTGCAAGGAGGAGTCACCGTCGTTCGACGCCGAGGGCTGCACGGCGGTGGCCAGGCAGGTCGCCTCGGAAATGATGGGCAAGGCCCTGCTCGGCCTGCAGCATTCGGTCGAAGCGCCGCTGCTGCCGGCACAGCTGGATGAACTGATCGCCCTGTGCCGCGTGCAGCAGGGCGAAACGTTCTGCGCCGACACCGCCGAGACCTTGTGGAGCAGTGGCCGCCTGCTGCAGGCCCGCGAGGCGCTGCAGCTGTCGTGTGCACAGCGCGCGGACGCCCCGGCCTGCGGGCCGGCCAAGGACCTCGGCGTGCTGGCCAGCGCTCCCGGCACGGCATTGGCACCGGTCACGGCCAGCGCGCTGCCCTGCGGCAGCTTTGAAGCCGAACGCAGCGTGCTGTCGCAGCTGCGCTTCCTCCAGGGCGGCGTGGTCGAAGCCGGTGGCCGCGAGCAGCCACTGCGCGCCAGCCTGCGCGACGGCCGCATCCTCATCCATCGCGAACTCGGCAGCGACTTCGTGCTGCAGCTGCTGCAGAACGGCAACCTGGCCGGTATCGACGGCGGCAACCGCTTCGCCTATTACGAGCGCAAGCCGGCGGCGGGCAACGCCCACTGCGCGCCCTGACCGGGGGGCTCGGCGCTACAACGTCAGGTGCTCTTGCTGGGGATGATCGTGATGTGCCCGTTGATCTCCAGCAGAGCCAGCGCGACATCCTCCACGCCCAGGCAGCCCTGCTGGCGCATGGCGGCCTCGAAATCGGCGCGGGTGACCTGTTCGCGGCGCAGCACGGTCTCGAACAGGCGCCCATCGCGCGCGATCACCACCGGCTCTCCCTCGACCAGGCGTTCGATCCGCCGGTTGCGGGTACTGACCCAGCCCACCCCGTAGTTGAGCAGGATCAGGGTCGCTGCCAACAGCAGGCCACCGCCCAGCGAGGTGTCGGTGCCCAGCAGGGCGTTCTGTACGGCATTGCCCAGCAGCACGATCAGCAGCACGTCGAACGGCGTGATCTGCCCCAGCGCGCGCTTGCCGCTGAGCCGGACCATGCCCAGCACCACGACATACACCACCACCGCGCGCAGGATGAACTCCCACCACGGCATCGCCAGTGCGAACAGATCGGGCATTGCGGCTTTCCCTGCGGAGCGGTGGCCCAGCCTAGCACCTGGGGTCCGGCCCCACCGGAGGTATTCCGGCGGCACAAATAAAAAGCCCCGCTGACCAGGGGGAGGTCAACGGGGCCGGGGAACGGGCACTTGGGGAGGAGTCCCCGTTCCGAGATCTGCTCCAGGGGATGGGAGAGATCCACAACAGGCATTGCGCCTGTCGGGAGTTATAGAAGCACTCCGAACACTAACGGTTCGTGAAGGGGCCCAATTTAATGAACTTCAATCGGGGCAACATTCATGATCGAGTCAGAAACCTCTGACTCATGAACAAATTCACGTCGTTTTCGGCTTGAAACGCCGTCAGTGCGCTTCGTCCCAGTTGTTGCCGATACCGGTATCGACCACCAGCGGCACCCGCAGTTTGGCCGCTTGCGACATGCGTTCCACCACCTGCAAACGCAAGTCTTCGACGAAATTACTTTCGGTTTCGAACACCAGTTCGTCGTGCACCTGCAGGATCATCCGTGCCGGTGCGCCACTGTCACGCAGCCACTGGTCCACGTCCACCATCGCGCGCTTGATGATGTCGGCGGCGGTGCCCTGCATCGGCGCGTTGATCGCCGCGCGCTCGGCACCGGCCCGCAGGCCCTGGTTGCGGGCGTGGATGTCGTTCAGGTACAGGCGGCGGCCGAACAGGGTTTCCACGTAGCCCTGGTCGCGGGCCTGCTGGCGCATCCGCTCCATGAAGTCGCGCACGCCCGGGTAGCGGCTGAAGTACAGCGCCACGTAGTCCTGCGCCTGGCCACGGTCGATGCCCAGGTTGCGGGCCAGGCCAAAGGCGCTCATGCCGTACATCAGGCCGAAGTTGATCGCCTTGGCGGCGCGGCGTTCGTTCGGGGTCACTTCCTCCAGCGTGCGCCCGAACACCTCGGCGGCGGTGGCACGGTGGACGTCGGCGCCCTGTTCGAAGGCGCGCACCAGGCCCGGGTCCTCGGACAGGTGGGCCATGATCCGTAGTTCGATCTGCGAATAGTCGGCCGCCAGCAGTTGGAAGCCCTCCGGCGCCACGAAGGCGCGGCGGATGCGGCGGCCGTCCTCGGTGCGGATCGGGATGTTCTGCAGGTTCGGGTCCGACGAGGACAGGCGGCCGGTGGCGGCACCGGACTGGTGGTAGCTGGTGTGCACGCGGCCGGTGTCCGGGTTGACCATCTCCGGCAGCTTGTCGGTGTAGGTGCTGCGCAGCTTGGCCAGGCCGCGGTACTCCAGGATCACCCGCGGCAGCTCGTGCTGCTCGGCAATCGCCTCCAGCGCCTCTTCATTGGTGCTGGGCTGGCCCTTGGGGGTCTTCACCACCGCCGGCAGCTTCAGCTCATCGAACAGCACCGCCTGCAGCTGCTTGGGCGAATCCAGGTTGAAGCTGCGCCCGGCCAGCTCGGTGGCCTTCTGCTGCGCGGCCAGCATGCGCGAGGACAGGTCCTGGCTCTGCCGGCGCAGTTCGTCGGTATCGATCCGCACGCCGTTGGCTTCGATCGTGGTCAGTACCGGCACCAGCGGCATCTCGATGTCGCGGTACACGCTGTCCAGCGCCGGCTCGGCAAGCAGCTGTGGTTGCAGCGCGTGGTGCAGGCGCAAGGTGATGTCGGCGTCCTCGGCCGCATAGCGGCTGGCCTCGTCGATGCCCACCTGCGAGAACGGGATCTGCTTGGCGCCCTTGCCGGCCACGTCCTCGAACTTGATGGTGCTGTAGCCCAGGTAGCGCAGGGCCAGCGAGTCCATGTCGTGGCGGGTGGCGGTGGAGTTGAGCACGAAACTCTCGAGCATGGTGTCGTCGTGGTAGCCCTGCACGTCCACGCCATGGCGGCGCAGCACATGCAGGTCGTACTTGCCGTGCTGGCCCAGCTTCTGCTTCGCCGGGTCCTGCAGCACCGGGCGCAGCGCATCCAGCACCTGCTGCAACGGCAGCTGGGCCGGCGCACCCGGGTAGTCGTGGCCGACCGGAATGTAGGCGGCCTTGCCCGGCTCGACGGCCAGGCTGACGCCAACCAGGCGCGCACGCATCGCGTCCAGCGCATCGGTCTCGGTATCGAAGCTGATCAGGTCGGCCTGCTGCAGGCGCTCGACCCAGGCCTGCAGCTGTTCGGTGGTCAGCACCGTCTCGTATTCACCGGGCGCAGCCAGCGCCGGGTCCAGCGTACCGGCGGCCGGCGCTTCGGCGCTGCCACGGGCGAAGCCGGCGGCGGTACCGCGCAGGCTCGGGGTGGCCTCACTGGCAGCGGTGGGCGCCGGCAGCGGCGCACCCAGTTCCTTCAGCGCCTGGGTGAAGCCGTAGCGCGCATACAGCTCGGTCAGCTCCGGCACGTCCTGCTCGCGCAGGGCCAGCGTGGTCGGGCTGGCGTCCAGCGCCACGTCGGTGCGGATCGTCACCAGCTCGCGGTTCAACGGCAGCCGCTCCAGCGCGGCGCGCAGGTTCTCGCCGATCTTGCCCTTCATGGTCGGCGCGGCTGCCATCACCCCGTCCAGGTGCTGGTACTCGGCCAGCCACTTGGCGGCGGTCTTCGGCCCGCACTTCTCCACGCCCGGCACGTTGTCGACGGTGTCGCCCATCAGCGCCAGCAGGTCGATGATCTGGTCGGCGCGCACGCCGAACTTCTCCATCACCGCCGCGTCCGAATCCATGCGGCTGCCGGTCATGGTGTTGACCAGCTCGATGCCCGGGCGCACCAGCTGGGCGAAGTCCTTGTCGCCGGTGGAAATGGTCACCTTCAGGTCCTGCGCCAGGCCCTGCAGGGCCAGCGTGCCGATCACATCGTCGGCTTCCACGCCGGGAATGCGCAGGATGCTGATGCCCAGCGCCTCGACGATGCGGCACATCGGCTCGACCTGGCTGCGCAGCTCGTCGGGCATCGGCGGCCGGTTGGCCTTGTACTGGTCGTACAGGTCGTCACGGAAGGTCTTGCCGGGCGCATCGACCACGAACGCCACGTAGGCCGGGCGCTCCTTCAGCGTCGAGCGCAGCATGTTGACCACGCCGAACAGCGCGCCGGTGGGTTCACCCTGTGCATTGGACAGGGGCGGCAGCGCGTGGAACGCGCGGTACAGGTAACTGGACCCGTCGATCAGGACTAATCTGCTCATGCGCCGATTCTACGCGCCCGTGCCTGCACCGCGACGACACGGCACGCACCCGGCGATGGGGCATAATCGGGGCTCTCTCCAGGCAAAGGCCCCCGCCGATGAAGACCCTGATGCTGGCTTCCGTGCTCCTGCTCGCTGGCTGCGCCAGCATGGGTGGCGCCGGTGCTCCCCCGGTGGACGTCAAGGGCGCCGATGTCTCCAAGCGCACCATGGACAACGGTGACACCATCGAGGAATACCGCGTGTCCGGCCAGCTGCGCATGGTCAAGGTGACCCCGTCGCGCGGCGCGCCGTACTACATGTACGACAAGAACGGCGATGGCCGTTTCGACAACGACAAGGACGGCGTCTCGCCGGTGTACTGGAAGCTGTACAGCTGGTGAGGTGACCGGGGGCGGATCCCTTTCCACAGGAAAGGGCTCTGACCCCATCAACGCGATCGGCACGGCCCATCCACGCATGGCGTGGATCTACCGGGACAACGAACGTGGACCCACGTCATGCGTGGGTGCCCGCCTATCAGTAGATCCACGCCATGCGTGGATACACCGACGCCCACGACCCCACAAAAACAACGCCGGCGCGCATCCTGCGGCCGGCGTCGGGTCCCCTCCCCGGGAACGCTTGAATCAACGGGTGTGGATCAGCGGATCACCAGCACCGGCAGGGTGCTCCGCGCCAGCACTTCAGCGGTCTGGCTGCCCAGCAGCACGCGGGTGACACCACGGCGGCCATGCGAGGTCATCACGATCAGGTCGCTGTTGCGCTCGCCCGCCGTCTCGATGATGCCGTCGGCCGCATAGCGGTCCAGCACATGCACCGGATTGGCGGTAATGCCCTGCTCGGCCGCCTTGGCCAGCGCCGGCTGCAGTACCTTCTGCGCGCCTTCCTCTCGGTCAGCCTTGTACTCGGGGCTGTTCATGTAGCCCACGCTCCAGCCCATGGCGTCGTACATGCCGACGGCCCACGGCTCGGAAACGGTCACGATATCGACCTCGGCATTGAGGTCCTTGGCCAGCTCCAGGCCCTTGGCCAGGCCCTTGTCGGCCAGCTCGGACCCGTCGGTGGCAATCAGGATGCGCTTGTACATGGTGGGGCTCCGTAGCGATCTGCCAGATGGGAACGACACCATTGCACACCGGATGTGCAGGCCGCGCCTTGAGCAGGATCAATCCGGCGCCGCGCAGTGGCGTGTGCGCATCGTCCGCTTGCACGCGCCGGTCAGTGCGGCGCATGCTCGGCGGGCGGCGCACTGCCGCGCTCAAGGACGACCGACATGCAGGACAACAAACCGCCCGCCTGGAGTTCCCAGAAATCCATCCTGGTCGCCGCAATCGTCACCATGGCGATGCTTTTCGGCGGCTACCAAGTCGGCAAGGACATGGCGCTGCGCGACAACGCGCGGCAGGCGGCCGGCCGCTAACCCGCTTCTGTGGAGCCGAGCCCACGCTCGGCTGCAGGACCCGGGAGCCGAGCATGGCTCGGCTCTACATTTCCCCGCCCTCAGGCGATCTGCACCACGCGTGCGTTCCGGCACAGCGGGTAGCTGGCCACGAATTCGGCGATCGCATCGCGCATCGCCTCGAACGATTCGCCGTACATGTACAGCGCGGTCTCGGTCGGGCCCTGCCACCAGCTGCAGATCTCGCCGAGGCCGTCGATGTTCTCCGACAGCTGTTCGAACACGTGGTTGGAATCGCACTGCTCGTAGACTTCGTCCGGCAGGGTCAGCCCGTCCAGGTAGATGCCCAGGCCTTCGGTCACGCCGAAGCTGCGGTCGGCCTCGCCCGCACCCTGCAGCTGCGAGCCCTTCGGTGCACCCAGCTGCTCCAGCAGATCAATCAGCTTCGGTACGCCGGCGGCATCGACCAGCGCTACTTCGATATCGCCGTACTCGACCTCACCCAGGTCGGACATCGCGGTCCCGCCGCCGGTCAGCTCGCCCACCTGGGCTGCCTGCAGCAGCGCATCGAGCGGATCCTCGAACAGTTCATGGCGGTGCTCCGGCTGCAGCCGGGCGTTCAACTTCACGGTGACGTGCAGCGTGGGGTCGGTCATGGGGGCGTTCCTGGAAGGTGTGGCTTCTATTGTAGAGCCGATGCTCGACTGCCTTTCCCCCTGCTCAGCGCAGGAACGGCGTCACCTTGCGCTTCAGCAGCTCCACCAGCACCGGGTCCATGTAGTCGTAGTCGTCGGGGATATCCAGACAGATCACCCGCTTGCCGCCCAGCCATGCCTTGTAGCGGCTGGACAGCCGGTTGCGATGCGCCTTCTCCATCACGAACACCAGGTCAGCCCACTGCAGCAGCTCCGGGCTGAGCACTTCCTCGGCGTCGGCCAGCAGCCCGGCCGAGGCGGTTTCAATTCCCGGCCAATCAGCGAACACCTGCTCGGCCGTCGGGCTGCGCAGGCGGTTCTGGCTGCAGAGGAAGAGCACGTGGCGGGTCATGCCCGCAGCGTAATCGGTGTCAGAGTTCTTTTCCATCGGAAAAGGTCTCTGACCCCACGCCGTGCGCGCTTCTACTGATCGACGGTGAAGAGAACGAATCGCTTGCTGTTTGCTGCCGTCCTGAACAAGTCTCGTACACATTGGAACCATTCCCAGGTGTACTGAAAGTCATCTTCACTTGGCAGCTCACCATATTCCGCAGGATCGATCATGAAATATCGATTACGGAACGCGCTGATGTCGATGTTTTCTATGAACGTTGCCACCAGTGCAACCTGATCCGGGGTCTTCAAACTTAGAATGAAGTCGTCACCCGAGTTCAAGGGCTCACCGTCGACCACCAGGTAGCGGAGCACCCCATCGGGATCCAGGGAATCATCCAACTTCATCGTCATCGCACGATCCATGGCGTCCCAAGCCTTTGCACTCTCCGCAGCGTAGGGCGACTCATCCCCCAGATAGACCTCCTCGAATACTTCTTTGACGAAGTTCACCCGAATCTCTCCATCGGGCTGTGCGCGAAGGAGCGATACCTCCTCGGCGGTCAATGCGAAATGAACACCAAGACAAGACATCTACACTCTCCGGAGATCAACAGAACCGAAGGAGAGTAGCCCCGAAGACCAGCACTTCCTATCGGAATAGTTGTAAACCCGGCCGCCAGGACACGTTTCCTTCGGGAAAGGCGAATCGCGTCCTACGTGATTGAAGTGCTCTCGGACAAGTTGCATGGTCGGAGAACACTCGAAAGGCCATCATGGGCTTTTCCACCGCCCAGATTCCCATGATCACCAAGGATGACCTGTTAACGACGTTCGGAGAGGTGGCCGAAGTCCACGGCTGCTACTTCAGCAAGTACGTAGTCGCGACGTACGTACTCTATTGCTGCATGAGGAATGCCAAGGGACATGACCTCGCGATCGCGTCCAAGAATGTCGATGATCCGGAATTCGCCGCCAGCGTTGTACTGAACGCGCCGCCCCGTCTTTCACACGATGGGCCAACGATCTTTGAAATTCCTTCCAACGCCTATGGGTTCACTCATGCGATGGCGGTGCCCAGCACGTATCACGGGCTTCTGAACCGGATCGAGAAGCGCACGGGTCTGTTCCTGTGCCTGCCGATCTTCCGGTGTGAGTTCAACGGCAACGAATCAGAAGATGACTTCAGGTGGTCCACACATCACATCGTTGACGTCAACAACTGGCATCGGACCAGGCAGCCGAAGATAAGCGTGTACTTCGACAATCCCCGCACTGGCGGCGGAACGGACAAGGGCGGCGCCATCGTGAGCCTGGAGACGTTGATAGCACAGATCGACAACCTCAACGGCGTGGGCAACGGCTTCTTTGAGATCACCAACTACCGCGGCGAGGTGATCGAGGTGCTGTCGCCGGCAGAAAGCCACTACGTGTTGATCCGCAACCGCCAGGATGAAGAAGCGATGGATCGCGCGCGGTTGGTGGCAGCCGTGGAGACGTTCACTACCGGCTGATGGCTGACTGCAGCTGTTGCGCCGAGCCCATGCTCGGCTGGGCTTTCCCGCGATGGAGTCAGAGCCCTCCCTGCGGGAGGGATCCGACCCTCGACGGTGATCAGATCACCGTCAGGTTGGCATACGCCATCACCAGCCACTTGCTGCCGGCGTCGGCGAACTCGACCTGCACGCGGGCGTGGGCACCGTTGCCTTCGTAGTCGGTCACCATGCCTTCGCCGAACTTGGGATGGCTGACCAGTGCGCCGAGCTTGATCGGCGGCGCCTCGATCGAGGCATGGCCCATCACCCGGCTGGCGCCCATCGAGGCCGGCCGCGAGACCTGCACCTTCGGCCGCACTTCGTGCAGCAGCTCACGCGGGATCTCGCGCAGGAAGCGCGACGGCAGGCTGTAGTTGTCCTGGCCGTGGATGCGGCGCGATTCGGCGTAACTCAGCACCAGCTTCTGGCGCGCGCGGGTGATGCCCACGTAGGCCAGGCGGCGCTCTTCTTCCAGCCGACCGCTTTCCTCCAGCGAGCGTGCACTGGGGAACAGGCCCTCTTCCAGGCCGGCCAGGAACACCAGCGGGAATTCCAGGCCCTTGGCCGAGTGCAGGGTCATCAGCTGCACGCCGTCCTCGCCCGCCTGCGCCTGGCCCTCACCGGCCTCCAGCGCGGCATAGGCCAGGAACGCGACCAGCTCGTCCATGTCCTCGCCCACTTCCTCGATGTCGTCGGCACGGCGCACGAAGCGCGAGGCCACAGAGACCAGTTCGTCGAGGTTGTCGGTGCGCGATTCCGAATCCAGCGCGTTGCGGCTTTCCTTGCTCCAGTGCTCGCGCAGCTGCGAGCGGGCCAGCACGTGGTCCACGCGCTCGGCCAGGGTCATCTGCAGGGTCTGCGCCTGCAGCTCGTTGACCAGCACCAGGAAGCCGGCCAGCGCATTGCGCGCGCGGGCGGCCAGCGCACTGCCCTGGGTGACCAGCATGGTCGCTTCCCACAGCGAGATGCCCTGCGCGCGCGCCTCACGGCGCACTTCGTCCAGGGTGCGGTCGCCGATGCCACGGGTGGGCGTGTTGACCGCGCGTTCAAATGCCGCGTCATCGTTGCGGTTGGACAGCAGGCGCAGATAGGCCAGCGCGTCCTTGATTTCGGCACGTTCGAAGAAGCGCATGCCACCGTACACGCGGTACGGCACCTGTTCACTCAGCAGTGCTTCTTCCAGCGCGCGCGACTGCGCGTTGCTGCGGTAGAGCACGGCCACTTCGGTGTAGCTGCCACCATCGCGCACCCACTGGCGGGCACGCTCGACGATGTAGCGCGCTTCGTCCATCTCGTTGTACGCGGCGTACAGGTCGATCGGCTCGCCGTCGCCGCTGTCGGTCCACAGCTGCTTGCCGATGCGGTCGGGGTTGTGCGCGATCACCGCGTTGGCGGCGCCGAGGATGTTGGCGGTGGAGCGGTAGTTCTGTTCCAGGCGAATGGTCTGCGCGCCCGGGAAGTCACGCAGGAAGCCCTGCACGTTTTCCACCTTGGCACCGCGCCAGCCATAGATGGCCTGGTCATCGTCGCCGACCACGAACACATGGCCGGAATCACCGGCCAGCACGCGCACGAAGGCGTACTGGATGGCGTTGGTATCCTGGAATTCGTCCACCAGGATCTCGCGGAAGCGGGCACGGTAATGCGACAGCAGCGCCGGGTTGTCGCGCAGCAGCTCATGCGCGCGCAGCAGCAGCTCGGCGAAGTCGACCAGGCCGGCGCGGTCGCAGCGTGCCTGGTACTCGATGTAGGCCTGGCGCATGGTTTCCAGCCACGCGTCGTTCGGTTCGGGCTGGATGTGCTGCGGGCGGCGGCCTTCGTCCTTCTGCGCGTTGATCCACCACGCGATCTGCTTGGCCGGGTACTTGCCGTCGTCCAGTTCCAGCGCCTGCACCACGCGCTTGACCAGCCGCAGCTGGTCGTCCGAATCCATCACCTGGAAGCCTTCGGGCAGCTTCGCGTCCTGCCAGTGCAGGCGCAGCAGGCGGTTGGCCAGGCCGTGGAAGGTGCCGATCCACATGCCGCGGCTGCCATTGGGCAGCTGTGCGTCGATGCGGTGGCGCATTTCGCCGGCCGCCTTGTTGGTGAAGGTCACCGCGAAAATGCCGTGGGTCGGCACGCCATCGACTTCATGCAGCCAGGCGATGCGGTGGGTGAGTACGCGGGTCTTGCCGGAACCGGCACCGGCCAGCACCAGGTGGTGGCCGGGGGGAGCGGAGACGGCTTCGCGCTGGGCCGGGTTCAGGCCATCAAGCAGGTGGGAGACATCCATGCCCCCATTTTACGGCATCGCCGTCGCGGCTCCTGCGACCACCCGGGTTGCCAGTGCGTGCGCCTGCTGACGCAGTTCAGGCACGGCCAGGCTTTCCCACAGGCTGCCGATGCGCAGGCTGCCGAGCACGCCCAGCCGTGCCTGCGGCTGGCCACCGGTGGCGCACAGGCGATCCCCCGGCACCGTGCTGTCCAGGCCCAGGCCGTGCGGGCCGGGGCGGGCAAGGCCGTCAGCCTGCAACTGTTGCAGCAAGGGATTGCGCAACGCGCTGGCACGGGTTTCCACGCCGGTGGCGTTGATCACGCCGCCGATCGTCCACTGCTGTTCGTTGCCCAAGGCATCGCGGCCAGACAGCTGCAGCGCATCGGCTTCACGCCAGACGCGTTGCAGGCGCGACCGGTGGATACGCAGCTGGCCGCTGTCCTGCAGCGCCTGCAACTGCGCATCCACCTCTTCAGCGATGCGGTGGCGATGCACGTCCCAATAGCGCACCACATGGCGCAGGAAACGGCGCTGGTCGGCCTCATCGAGGCTGCACCACAGTGCCTGCCCGTGCGGGCGGATGCGGTCCATCACGCCCTGCCACGGCATGCCTTCAGCCTGTGCCTGGCGCGCGAAGCCGCGCAATGCGCGCAGGCGCTGGCGCAGGTTCATCGGCAGCAGCGTGGCCGGGTCGAAGCTGGGCAGGCCACCGTGGGCATGCGGCAACGGCAGCAGGCCATGGCGCGAGATCACATGCAGCGGTCCGCTGTGGCCGGCGGCGACCAGCGCCAGCACGGTGTCGGCCATGCTCAGGCCGGAGCCGACGATGGCCACGGCCTGTTCGCCGGCCAGGGTGCGCACACCGTCGTAGTCCCAGGCCTCGATCACGTCATCGGCGGGCAGCGCGTCGGCGCCGGCGACCGGCAGCGGGCGCATGCTGTTGCCGGTGGCCAGCACCGCCTGTGCGGCGTGCAGTGTCTGGCCGTCGCCCAGCTGCAGCCGGTAACCGTGGTCATCCGGCTGCAGGCCCAGCACCGGCTGCGCGATCACCTGCAGCTGCGCCGGGCTGGCTTTGGCGGCGTCCTGCAGGCGCTGCTGCAGGTAGGCCGCGAAGTAGTGGCGGCACACGTAACGCTCGCCCAGCACCTCGCGCGCCTCGCCCGGGTAGGCATCGGCGTCCATCAGGTAGTCGAGGAAATCGCCAGGCTGGTCGGCAAACGCACTCATCTTCGCCGCCGGTACGTTCAGCAGATGCTCCGGCCACGGCGTGGCATAGGCGATGCCCTGCGCCAGCTGCGAAGCCGGTTCGAAAATGGCCAGCGCCAGCGGCGCCTTGGCCTGGCGCAGTACCTGGATCGCCACCAGCACGCCGGCCGCACCACCACCGATGATTGCCAGGTCCAGTTCGCCATTACGCGGTGAATCAGTCATGTGCCGATTGTAGGCCATCGGCGATGACGGGCCGGCGTGCCGAAGTAGGCGGTTGCTGCAGCCTCACATCAACGCATCGGCCAGCCGTGCGATGCCTTCGCGGCTGCGCCGCCACGTCGGGCGGCTGCGCCACTGCTGCAGGTCCAGCTGCCGCGACTCGCGCAGGTAGCCGTCCTCGATCGCGCACAGCTGCTGGACCAGCGCGCGGTCGTAGCAGATCAGGCCGATTTCGGCATTCAGCGCAAACGAGCGGATATCCATGTTGATCGAGCCGAGTACGGCAATGTCCTCGTCCACGCTCATGTGCTTGGCGTGCAGGAACTGCGGTTCGTACAGGGCGATGCGCACGCCACAGCGCAGCAGCTCGTCGTAGTACGCCTCCTGCGCCCACGAGGTCAGCCGCTGGTTGTTGCTGGCCGACAGGATCAGCTGCACGTCCACGCCGGACAACGCGGCAATGCGCAGCGCGCTCAGCGTGGCTTCGTCGGGCACGAAGTACGGGGTGACCATCACCAGCCGGCGCCGTGCCAGGTGGATCAACGCCGCCACCGCATCACGCGCGTTGCTATAGGGATACGCCGGACCACTGGGCAGCAGTTGGGTAGCGATGTCATCGCTGCACTCGGGCACATCGGCGATCACGTCCAGGCGCTGGCCGGTCTCCATGTACCAGTCGCTGGCGAACACCGCCTCCAGATGCGCCACCGCCGGGCCACGCACGCGCGCCACCAGCTCGCGGTTCGGGTGGCCGGGCACGAATCCGGGACCGGCCAGGTTCTGCGAACCGACGTAGGCCACTTCGTTGTCGATCACCGCGATCTTGCGGTGGTTGCGCAGGTCCATGCGCCCGCTGCGGCGCCAGCGCAGGCCACCGGGCAGCATCGCGCGCACTTCGATGTCGCGCGCTTCCAGGCGCTTGCGATAGGCGCGCAGGCCGCGCTTGGCTCCCACCGCGTCGAGCAGCACACGGCACTGCACGCCGCGCGCGGCCGCACGCTGCAGTGCCTCGACCACCGCCTCGCCCACCGCGTCATCGAACATCAGGTAGTACAGCAGGTGCACGCGGTCCTCGGCCTGGTCGATGTCGGCGATCAGCGTGTACAGCGATTCGTCGTAGTCGGTCAGCAGGTCGACCGCATTGCCGTGCACCGGCATGAAGTCACCCTGGCGCTGTACCAGCGGCACGATCTCGGCGCTGGCGGTGTCCGCTTGCGGGGTCCAGCGCAGACGGTGCTGCAGTGCCTGTTCCTCGCGGATGACCTGCGAGGCCTCGGCCTGGCGGCGGATGCGCTCGCGCGACAGCCACGGGTGGCCGAACAGCAGGTACAGCGGCAGGCCCAGCAGCGGCACGAAGCCGACCAGCAGCAGCCAGCTGCGCGCCGCCCCCGGCGTGGTGCGGGTGGGGATCCAGCACAGCGCGACCAGCCGGATCAGCCAGTCGATCAGCAGCAGGTACGAACCCAGCAACCACTCGAACAGCATCGCGTCGCCCGTCGGGAGGTGATGGGCCATTCTGCCCAGCAGGGTGTGCAGAGTCGAGCTTGCTCGACTGCTTTGAACCAGCGTGTCGACCAGGGTCGACACCTACCGGGTGTGGGGACAGCGTGCCGACCAACGGTCGGCACCCACCGCGGCAATGCAGGAAGTACCCACCACCTGGATGCCAGACATGAAAAAACCCGCCACAAGGGCGGGTTTCTTCGCGGGGACCAGCAATCCTTGCGGATTACTTGATCTTGCCTTCCTTGTACGGGACGTGCTTGCGCACGACCGGATCGT
The DNA here is from genome assembly GCF_047497515.2 of Stenotrophomonas maltophilia. Classification (GTDB taxonomy): domain Bacteria; phylum Pseudomonadota; class Gammaproteobacteria; order Xanthomonadales; family Xanthomonadaceae; genus Stenotrophomonas. The sequence continues at coordinate 53,354 of NZ_JAXAXL020000018.1, read as the reverse complement.
ACTTGGAGAATTCCATCTTCCCCGGGGTGTTCTTCTTGTTCTTGTCAGTCGTGTAGAAGTGACCGGTACCGGCGGTCGAAATCATACGGACCTTATCGCGCTTGCCTGCCATGATCGTCTACTCCTCAGACCTTTTCGCCGCGCGCACGCAGCTCAGCCAGAACGGAATCGATGCCGTTCTTGTCGATGGTGCGCAGTGCATGCGCGGAAACACGAAGCTTCACCCAGCGGTTCTCGCTGGCAACCCAGAAGCGGCGCTCGTGCAGGTTGGGCAGGAAACGACGACGGGTCTTGTTGTTGGCGTGCGAGACGTTGTTACCGGTCTGCACTCGCTTGCCGGAAACCTGGCATACGCGGGACATGGCGCACCTCGATAGTAAGTTGTGTCAGCCCGTAGCCCGGGAGACGGCGGCCTCGGTGGTTGCCCACCACACGTCAAGAGAATCAAAGGGTTACGCTGGCGTTGGGCGGCCGGGGACGTGCTCCCGGGGACGCCGCCCGGTAGAAAACCGGACACAGCGAGCCGCGCATTATGCACGGGTTCAAGCACTTGCGCAAGTTACCCACAGGCTGTGGCTGAACACGCCCGGTGGCGGGCCTCAACGCAGGTGCGGGATGACCTGCGCCAGCAGATGGGCATCCTTCAACGCGCCGTGCAGGCCGCGGTTTCCCGGAATGCGCAGGCGCTGCAGTACATCGTCCAGCTTGTTGCCCTGGCCCGGCCAGCGCCCGCGCGCCAGCTTCAGGCTGCAGGTGATGCGGCAATGCTGGGCCAGCGTGCCGGGAATGCCGGACAGGCGCAGCTCGTTGTCCAGGAAGCCCACATCGAAGGTGGCGTTGTGCGCGACCATCTCGCTGCCGCGCAGGAACGCCAGCAGTTCGGCGGCCTTGCTGGAGAACAGCGGCTTGCCCACCAGCATCGCATCGCTGATGCCATGCACGCGCTGTGCGCCCCAGTCGACCTTGCGCTGCGGCTGCAGGTAGGTGTGGAACTGGCGCCCGGTCAGCTGGCCATCGATCAACTCGACGGCACCGATCTCGATCACGCGATGGCCGAGCCGATGGGAGATGCCGGTGGTTTCGGTATCCAGTGCGACGATGCGGCTCATGCGTGACGAAGTTTCCGGTTGCGTGCTGTGGTGATTTTCGCACGTGCCACCGCGTGAGCGGCTTCGGAAACGTTGCAGATGCTCACCCCAGCACCTCCACCACCCAATCAATGAACACCCGCAGCCGCTGGCTCATGTGCCGGTTCGGCGGGAACATCACGTGCATCGGCATCGGCGGCAGCTGCCAGTCCTGCAGCACCGGCAGCAGCTCGCCATGCGCCACGTGCGGCGCGGCCATGTAGCTGGGCAGCGCCACCACGCCCAGACCCGCCAACGCAGCGGCCAGATAGGCGTTACCGTCGTCGAAGCCGACCGTGTAGCGGCCCTGCACCTGGACGCGCTCATCGCCGCGCTGCGCGCTGAACACCCGCGCCCGGCCGCTACGCGGGCTGAGGAAGCCGACCATGTGATGGTCGGGCCCGTCCAGCGCGCGCGGGTCGGCCGGCAGGCCGAAGCGCTGCACGTAGCCCGGGCTGGCGTGGAAGCCAATCGGCAGCGCGCCGAGCGGCCGCGCCACCAGTGCCGGGTCGGCCGGCGTGCCGCCACGGATCACGCAGTCGACGTTGTCGGCGATGACATCGACCTCGCGATCACTCACGCCGATATCCATCTGGATCTCCGGGTAGCGCGCCTGGAAATCCGGCAGTGCCGGCACCAGCCGCAACCGCGCGTACGGCCCGGGCACATCCACCCGCAGGCGCCCGCGCGGCTGGGTGGCCGCATCGCCCAGCCCGCCCTCCACCTCTTCCAGCTCGGCCAGCAGGCGGGCGATGCGCGGGTAGTAGGTCGCCCCGTCGGCGGTGACGCTGACCCGCCGGGTGGTGCGGTTGAGCAGGCGCAGCCGCAGGTGCGCCTCCAGCTGCTGCACCAGCTGGGTGACGGTGGTGCGGCTGATCTGAAGCGTGAGCGCGGCGCGCGTGAAGCTGCCGGTCTCCACCACCCGGGCAAACGCCCGCATCGCCTCGAAGCGGTCCATGACAGGCCGTGATTGTTTGGGATTGGCAATCAATCTAGGCCGATAATCGCGGTTTATCCAGACAGCGTCGGCGGGGAGGATGGCGTTATCTCCCACGGGATCTTCCCCATGTCACAGCGTGATGTCGTTTTCCCCGCCGGTCGCCAGGCCCTGTACGAGCGCAACCGCTACTCGCCGGCGATCCGTTCCAATGGCCTCCTGTTCGTCTCCGGCCAGGTCGGCAGCCGCGAGGACGGTTCCCCCGAGCCGGACTTCGAGACGCAGGTACGCCGCGCCTTCGAGAATCTCAATGCGGTGTTGGCTGCCGCAGACTGCACGTTCGATGACGTGATCGACGTGACCGTGTTCCTGGTCGATCCAGAGAAAAATTTCGAGAAGGCCTGGGCAATCGTGCCCGAATACTGGGGCGAGGCGCCGCACCCGACCCTGACCGGCATCGGCGTGACCTGGCTGTACGGGTTCCAGTTCGAGATCAAGGTGATCGCGAAGCTGCCCGTAGACCGGCGGTAGTGCCGGCCGCTGGCCGGCAGCAATGTGTCGGGGGTAGAAAAGCGTGTACGGGTTCCAGTTCGGGATCAAGGTGATTGCGAAGCTGCCTGTAGACCGGCGGTAGTGCCGGCCGCTGGCCGGCAACAATGTGTCGGGTGTAGAAAAGCGTGCCGACCAAGGTCGACACCTACCAGGGCAGTCGGCGTGACCTGGCTGTACGGGTTCCAGTTCAAGATCAAGGTGATCGCGAAGCTGCCTGCAGACCGGCGGTAGTGCCGGCCGCTGGCCGGCAACATCGAAAGGCGTGTCGACCAAGGTCGACACCCACCTAGGCAGGAGGTCAGCACCTACCAGAGCAGGAGGTCAGCCCCACCAGGGCAGAAAGCCCCCCAGCCCGACGCACCTGAACGGGAGATTCCGACGGATTCCCGAAGCGGCCATTGATATTGTATCCGGCGAAAACCGCTTGCTAGCCTCGCCTTCATGCGCTGGATCACCCGCCACCTCCGTTCGACCCTGCTGATGCTGCTGATGGCGGCGTTCGTGGTCGTGCCGGTGGCCGACGCACTGGCGTGCACGGTGGAACCGCACGCCAGCACGGTGCACGTGGAGTCCGCGCCGGATGCCGATGGCGATACCGATGGCAAGCATGTCGGTGCCTGTGGCCACAACCACTGCCACCATTCCAACCTGAGCCTGCCGGCCAGCACCCTCGCTGCCTTCGGTGCGCCACTGCCGGCGCGCTGGATGAATGCAGGCGATGCGGCGACCTATGCGGTCGCCCAGGATGAATTGACGCGTCCTCCCCGGGCGTGAGTTGAGCGCGTCCCGCGATTGCGGGCTCCCGTTTCACTCACAACCGGAATCCCCCTATGTCGATCCTGACACCTCGGTCGCCGCGCGCGGCTGGGCTGGTCGTCGCTGTGCTGCTGGGCCTGGCCCCGGCGGCATCGGTGATGGCGCAAGCCGCCCCCTCCTACGACACCCTGCTTGAACGCCTGGACCAGCTGCCCGGCACCCGTGTGGGTGCCGCACTGGCCGAGGCCGCCGATGCGCGCGCCGACCAGGCCCGTGCGCTGCCCAATCCCTCCCTTTCCTACTCGGCCGAAAACGCCTGGGGCTCTGGCACCTACCGCGGCATGGGCAAGGCCGATACCGTGCTCACCCTGTCCCAGCCGCTGGAGGTCTGGGGCCAGCGTGGCGCGCGCGTCCGGGCCGCCCGGGCCGAGGCACAGGCCGCTGCCCTGCGTGGTTCGCAGAGCCGCAGTGATGTCGCCAGTCAACTGGCGGTGGTCTACGCACAGGCGGAAAGTGCATTGCGTCGTTACACCCTCGCCAGCGAAGCGCTCGCGCTGACCCGCGATGATGCGGCCGCCGTCAACGCGATGGTCAAGCAGGGCCGCGAACCGCAGCTGCGCGCGGTGCAGGCGCAGAGCGAAGTGGCCAATGCCAGCGCTGCGCTGGATGAGGCGCAGGCGTTCCGCGATGCCGCGCTGGCCCGCCTGGCCGGTGCCGCGCTGCTGGATGCGCCGGTGCAGTCGATCGACAACAGCCTGCTCGACCGTGCCCCGCCGCTGCCGCGTGGCGCCACCGACGTGGCGCTGGCGGTGCGCATCGCCGAAGCCGAAGCCGATGCAGCCGGCAAGCTGGTCGACGTGGAGCGCAAGCGCGCCCTGCCCGACCTCAGCGTCACCGCCGCGCAGACCCGCTTCCGCGAAGGCGGCGAGCGTGCCTACAACCTCGGGGTCAGCCTCAGCATCCCGCTGTTCGACCGCAACCGCGGGGGCATCCGCGCCGCCAATGCCGACCAGCGCGCGGCCGAGGCCCGCCTGGACCAGCAGCGCCGCGACAGCGAGGCCGAACGCCTGTCTGCCGTGGCCGGGCTGAAGGCGGCCGGCAGCCGTACCCGCGCCGCCGATGAAAGCGTGGTCGCCGCCGAAGAGGCGTATCGCCTCGCACGCGTCGGCTTCGACGCCGGACGCATCTCGCAGCTGGAACTGCGCAGCACGCGCAGCGCCCTCATCGCCGCCCGCGGCACCGCCGTGGATGCGCGCCTGTCGCGCGTCGGCGCCGAAATCGATCTTGCCCGCCTTGAAGGGCGCGCACCTTTTGTGGAGGCCCCATGACTCTCTCCCGTTCCTTCCCCCTGATCGGTGGCCTCCTGCTGACCGTGTTCCTTGCCGGCTGCGCCGGCAATGCGCAGACGCCTGCGAATGAAGACCCCGCTTCCGCCAAGGCCGGCACCGACGATGGCCACGGCCACGCCGCCGACAGCAAGGAAGCCCAGGCAGAAGCCGCCAAAGCACCCGCCGACGCTGATGAAGGCGTAGTGCAGCTGACCCCGGAACAGATCAAGGCGTCCGGTCTTGAAGTGGTCGCCGTCGGTCGCGGTGGTGGTGGTTCGACCCGCCTGTCCGGCCGGGTC
>NZ_JAXAXL020000018.1:32974-48345 GCF_047497515.2 Stenotrophomonas maltophilia | reverse complement strand
CGCCACTGACCACGATCGCCAGCGCCTGGTTCGGCTTCACCGCCTGTCCGGCCGGGTCGAACCGTCGGTAGGAGCACGCGCCTCGGTCGCCTCCACGGTGACCGGCCGCGTCGAACGCGTGCTGGTTGCGCCGGGCACGGCGGTGAAGCAGAACCAGGCGCTGGCGATCGTGGTCAGTGGCGAGGCCGCGGTGTTCCGCGCCAATGCGCTGGCCGCATCGGCCGAAGCCGAGGCCGCGCGCCTGGCCTATGGCCGCGACAAGGCGCTGGTCGACCAGGGCGTGGTCGCCCGCCAGGAGCTGGAAGCCTCGCGCGCCCGCTCGCTGGCGGCACAGGCCCAGGCGGCGGCCGCGCAGGCGCAGGCCGCCGCCAACGGTGCGCCCGATGCCAGTGGCCGCGTGCGCATCACCAGCCCGGTGGCCGGCATCGTCGGCAACGTGCAGGTCACCCCGGGTGGCGTGGTCGCCGCCGGCAGCGCGGTGGCCGACGTCGCCGATCCGGCGATGAACGAACTGGTATTCACCGCGCCGCCCGCGCTGGCCGCACAGGTCACGCCGGGCATGACGCTGGAAGTGAGCGTGCCGGGTGGCAGCTTCACCGCCACCGTTACCGGTTCGGCCGCCGATGTGCGCCAGCAGGGCGGCGTCGCGGTGATCCGTGCCACGCCGGTGAATGCCGCGCTGCCGCCGGCCGGTTCGCCGGTCTCGGCGGTGGTGGTCACCGAGGGCCAGGACGGTTCGCTCAGCGTGCCCGCCGATGCGGTGCAGAACGTTGATGGCAGCAGCGCGGTGTTCGTTGCCGTGGACGGCGGCTTCAAGGCACAGCCGGTGCTGGCCGGGCGTCGGGCCGGCGACCGCATCGAGATCCTCGGTGGCCTGACTGGCAGCGAGCGCATCGTCGGTGCCAATGCCTTCCTGCTCAAGGCCGAACTGGCCAAGGGCGAAGCCGAGCACGGCCACTGAGGAGGCGACCATGTTCAAGCTGATCATTGAAACAGCGGTGCGCCACCGCTGGCTGGTGGTGTTCCTGGCGGCGCTGATCGCTGCCGTGGGCCTGTTCCAGCTGGGCAAGCTGCCGATCGACGCGGTGCCGGACATCACCAACCGCCAGGTGCAGATCAACACGGTGGCACCGGCGCTGACCCCGGAGCAGATCGAGCGGCAGGTGACCTACCCGCTGGAAACCGCGCTGGCCGGCATTCCCGGCCTGACCACCACGCGTTCGCTGTCGCGCAATGGCTTCTCCCAGGTCACCGCGATCTTCACCGATGCGACCGACATCTACTTCGCCCGCCAGCAGGTGGCCGAACGCATGCGCGAGGCATCGGAAGACCTGCCCGATGGCGCGTCGCCGATGCTGTCGCCGGTCACCACCGGCCTCGGCGAGGTGCTGATGTGGACGGTGGACTTCACCACCTTCAATCCGGCCAAACTGGCCAAGCCCGGTGAAGCGGGCTGGCAGGCCGGTGAGGTCTACCGGACGCCGGAAGGCAACCTGCTGCGCACGCCCGAAGAACGTGCCACCTACCTGCGCACCGTGCAGGACTGGATCATCGCGCCGCAGATGCGCTCCAGCCCGGGGCTGGCCGGCGTCGATACGGTCGGCGGCTACGTCAAGGAATACGGCGTGCATCCGGACAGCGCCCGACTGGCCGCGCATGGCCTCGGCCTGGCCGATCTGGTCACCGCGTTGCAGCGCTCCAACGTGCAGGCCGGTGCCGGCTTCGTGCAGCGTGCTGGCGAAGGCCTGGTGGTGCGTGCCGATGGCCTGGCGCTGACCACCGAGGATCTGGCACAGGCCCCGGTGGCCACCCGCAACGGCGTGGTGGTGCGCGTGGCCGATGTGGCCGAAGTCGAACTGAGCCGCGCACCGCGCCTGGGTGCAGCCAGCCGCAACGGCCACGAGGCCGTGCTGGGCACCGCGCTGATGATTGCCGGTGGCAACAGCCGCACCGTGGCCCAGGCCGCGGCCGCGCGCCTGGAACAGGTCAACACATCGCTGCCGGCCGACATCGTGGCGGCACCGGTTCTGGACCGCAGCGTGCTGGTCAATTCCACCATCAAGACCGTGGCCAAGAACCTCACCGAGGGCGCGCTGCTGGTGGTGGTGGTGCTGTTCCTGCTGCTGGGCAACCTGCGTGCAGCGACGATCACCGCGCTGGTGATTCCGCTGTCGTTCCTGTTCGCGGTGATCGGCATGAACCGCTTCGGCATCAGCGGCAACCTGATGAGCCTGGGTGCACTGGACTTCGGCATCCTAGTGGACGGCGCGGTAATCGTGGTCGAATCGACCCTGCTGATGCTGGGCCAGCGCCGCACCGAACTGGGCCGCGCGCTGACCGCAATGGAACGCCTGCGCGTGGCCGCCGATTCGGCCATGAAGATGGCGCGCCCTGCGGCATTCGGCCAGTTGATCATCCTGCTGGTGTTCGCGCCGATCCTTACCCTGGAGGGCGTGGAGGGCAAAACGTTCCACCCGATGGCGGCCACCTTCATGCTGGCCCTGGTAGGTGCCTTCATCTTCTCCTTCACCTTCGTGCCGGCGATGGCCGCGCTGCTGGTGCGCGAGCCGAAAGTGAAGGACGGCGATGCGCATGCGAACGACGGTGAGCACGAGACGAAACTGATCCGCGTGCTGCGTGCGCGCATCGAGCCGGTGGTGCGCAAGGCCGTGGCGCATCCGCGCACGGTGCTGGCCGGTGCGGTGATGATGGTCGTGGTGGGCATCGGTTCGTTCTCGTTGCTGGGCCGCGAGTTCATGCCGACGCTGGACGAAGGCAACGTAGCGATGCAGGCCCTGCGCGTGCCGTCGACCTCGCTGGAGCAGTCGCTGGCGATGCAGCTGGCACTGGAAAAGGCGATTGCCAAGCAGCCGGAAGTAGAAACCGTGTTCTCGCGCACCGGTACCGCCGAGGCGGCCATCGACCCGATGCCGACCAACATCTCCGACAGCGTGTTCGTGCTGAAGCCACGCAAGGACTGGCCAGATCCGAAGTTGGGCAAGGATGTGCTGGTGTCGCGCTTCGAGAAGCTGGCCGGGCAGCAGCTGGGCAACAGCTTCGAGTTCAGCCAGCCGATCGAGCTGCGCTTCAACGAGCTGATTTCCGGCGTGCGTACCGACCTGGCAGTGATGATCTTCGGCGATGACTTCAGCCAGCTGCAGAAGGTGGCCGACCAGGTGGCGCTGAAGCTGCGTGCGGTGGATGGCGCGGCCGACGTGCGGGTGGAGCAGATCTCCGGCCTGCCCACGCTGAACGTGGCGATCGACCACGTGGCGGCGGCGCAGTACGGGCTGACCGCCGCGGACGTGAGTGATGCGCTGTCCACCGGCATCGGCGGTACTGCGGCCGGCAAGATCTTCGAAGGTGATCGACGCTTCAACGTGGTGGTGCGCCTGGACGATGCCTCGCGCAACGATCCGGACCAGCTGGCCTCGTTGCCGATCGCTACGCCGTCGGGGCTGGTGATTCCGCTGTCGTCGGTGGCGCGCATTACGGTAAGCGAAGGGCCGAACCAGATCAGCCGCAACAACGGCAGCCGCCGCGTGGTGGTGCAGGCCAACGTGCGCGGCCGTGACCTGGGTGGCTTCGTCGGCGAGGCACAGGCGGCGGTGGCCGACGTGGCGCTGCCGCCGGGCGCCTACCTGACCTGGGGTGGCCAGTTCGAGAACCTGCAGCGCGCCGAGAAGCGGCTGGCGACGGTGGTGCCGGTGGTGTTCCTGCTGATCGGCAGCCTGCTGTTCATGGCCCTGCGCAGCGGCAAGGAAGCCATTCTGGTGTTCAGCTGCGTGCCGCTGGCGCTGGTCGGCGGCATCCTCGCGCTGCTGCTGCGTGGCATGCCGTTCTCGGTGTCGGCGGCGGTCGGCTTCATCGCCGTCTCCGGCGTGGCCACCTTGAACGGGCTGGTGCTGATGCAGGCCATCCGCGAGCGCCTGGATGCCGGCGACCTGCCGCTGCAGGCAGCGATCAACGGCGCATCGAGCCGTATCCGCGCGGTGCTGACCACGGCGCTGGTGGCCATCGTCGGCTTCATTCCGATGGCCATTGCCAGCGGTTCCGGTGCGGAGGTGCAGAAGCCGCTGGCCACGGTGGTGATCGGCGGCCTGATCACCGCCACCGTGCTGACCCTGCTGGTGCTGCCGACCTTCGCCGCGCGCGTGGCCAAGCCGCGGGCGGTGGGGTGAAACATGACGGGGTCGGATCCTGCGATCCGACCCCGTTTCCCGGTAGTGCCGGCCGCTGGCCGGCAATGTCGAACGATTGCGGTGCGGGCAGGTTGCCGGCCAGCGGCCGGCACTACCTTGGAGCGGTCAGGCCTTCTTGCGTTCGGCGATGTAGGCCTGGATCTGCTGTTCCAGCACCGGCAGCGGCACCGAGCCCTGCTTGAGCAGGGTGTCGTGGAAGCCCTTGATGTCGAACTTGTCGCCCAGTTCCTTCTCGGCCTGCGCACGCAGGCGCACGATGGCGATCTCGCCCAGCTTGTAGCTCAGCGCCTGGCCCGGCCAGGAGATGTAGCGGTCCACTTCGGTGGTCACTTCATGCTCGCTCAGCGCGGTGTGGTCACGCAGGTAGGCCAGCGCCTGCTCGCGGGTCCAGCCCTTGCTGTGCACGCCGGTGTCGATCACCAGGCGCGCGGCACGCCACATCTCGTAGGTCAGGCGGCCGAAATCCTCATACGGGGTTTCGTAGATGCCCATCTCCACGCCCAGCTTCTCGCAGTACAGCGCCCAGCCTTCGCCATAGGCGGAGATGTAGGCGTTGCGGCGGAACTCCGGCAGGTTCTTCTGCTCGGCGGCGATGGCGCCCTGCAGCGCGTGGCCCGGATCGGACTCATGCAGGGTCAGCGCCGGCAGGTTGTACAGCGGGCGCGACGGCAGGTTGTAGGTGTTGAGCCAGTAGGTGCCCATGCCCCCGCGGCCGGCAGTCCAGAACGGTGCGATGTCCGGCGGCACCGGCACGATGGTGAAGCGCGCGCGCGGCAGCGTCATGTACTTGCCCAGCTGGCCGTCTGCGCGCTTGGAGATCCACGCCGCGCGCGACAGCAGCTCTTCCGGGGTCTTCGCGTAGAACTGCGGATCGGTGCGCAGGAAAGCCAGGAACTCGGCGAAGCTGCCCTTGAACTTCACCTGCTTGATGATGTCGTTCATCTCGCCCTGGATGCGGGCGACTTCGTCCAGGCCGATGCGGTGGATCTCGTCCGGCGACAGGTCGAGCGTGGTGTATTCGTGGATCTGCTGCTTGTAGTAGGCCTTGCCGTCGGGCATTGCTTCGGCGGCCAGCGTGGTGCGCGCCTGCGGCACGTACTCGTTGACGAAGAACTTGCGCAGCTGCTGGAACGCCGGCACCACCTTGCCACTGATCGCCGCGCGCGCCTGCGCCTGCAGCTTCGCCTGCTCGGCGGCCGGAATGCTGTTGGGCAGCTTCTTGAACGGCGCGTACAGCGGCGATCCGGTCGGGTCCTTCAGCTCGGCGACGGTGGCGATGGAGACCTCGCGGCCGTCGAGCACCGCACGCGGCACGCTGAAGCCACGCTTCAGGCCGGCGCGCATGTTCTCGGTCTGCTGCCCGAAGTAGCGCGGCACATCATTCAGCCGTGCGATGTAGTTCTGGTAGTCCTGCACGGTCTTCATCTCGCGCCGGGCCATGAAGGACAGGTTCGACCAGAACGAGGAGTCAGCGTTGAACGGCATTTCATAGCCGCGCAGGCGCACCTCTTCGGCCAGGTTGAACACCTGGTCGCGGTAGATCGCGTAGTTGACCTGGTTGTCGGGCGACAGGGTCTTCGGGTCGATCTTCTTCAATGCGGCCAGGGTCTCGTCCCAGACCTTCAGGCGCGCCTGCTGCGCGGCCGCGCCCACGTCGGGCATGCGGGTGGCGTTGGCCGGCGCGTCTTCGTCCTCGCTGGCCTCGCCGCCGCCTTGCTGGCGCCACTTCCATTCCTTCTCGTACAGCGCGCGGAAGGCGGCATCGGCGGGCGACTCGGTGGCCACGCTGGCGGGTGCGGCGGCGGCGGGCGGCGCGGCCAGGGCCACGGTGGGGACGGACAGGGCAATCAGCAGGGCAACGGCAAGACGGGTTTTCACGAGCACAGGTTCCCGGGAAGGCAGGACCCGATCATGGCACCCCCCACCGCTCGTGGCATGGGACGAAGGTCCTGCCTGGGCCGCAGGCCGGGGCCCCAGCGCCGAAGGCGCGTGGTAGAGCCGACTGGGTGGAGCCGACTGTTAGTCGGCTTGCTCTTCCGCCAAGCGAGGCAAAGCCCGCGCTCCGCGCGGAAGTCGACTGACAGTCGACTCTACCCACAGCAGGCAGGACCGGGAACCGGCCGCCGGGCATGTGGTAGATCCACGCCATGCGTGGATGCGCCGGGCCCGAATGCACATGTGCCGACCAAGGTCGGCACCCACCGGATGGGGGCCCCGGGCGCCTCAGTGGCTGGCCCTGTCCCGCTTCCAGCCCCGGTGCTTGATGTCCAGCTGCAGGCTGTACAGCGCGGTGAACGCTGGGAACAGGTTCTGCAGCACCCCCACCGAGTCCTGCTTGGCCGAGAACAGGAAGTAGCTCAGCGTCATCAGGCTGCCGACCACGCTCATGTACCAGAACAGGCGCGGGATGACCGGTTTGCCGGCGCGCTTGGAGGCGATGAACTGGACCAGCCAGCGGCCACCGAACATCAGCGCGCCGGTATAGCCGATCAGCTTCCAGCCAGTCACGTGCAGGCCGGTCCAGTACAGCCAGGTCAGCGGCTGGTCGAGCCAGTGCAGTGCCAGGCCCATCACCGCTCTTCCACCGCGGTGCGCTTGCTGCGGGTGATCAGCCAGGCCACGCCGCGCAGATCGCGGATGCCGACCAGCGCACGGCCCAGGTTGTTGTACTTGGACACGCCGGCGGTACGGTGGCGGTGGTTGACCGGCACGCTGGTGGTCTTCCAGCCGGCGCGCTGCATCAGCGCCGGCAGGTAGCGGTGCATGTGGTCGAAGTACGGCAGGTCGAGGAAGGCGTTGCGCTCGAACAGCTTGATGCCGCAGCCGGTATCGGGCGTGTCATCGCGCAGCATGCGCGCGCGGATGGCGTTGGCCCAGCGGCTGGCCCAGCGCTTGCTGCCGCTGTCCTGGCGGTTGACCCGCCAGCCGGCAAACAGCTTCACCTGCGCCTCGGCCGCATCGCGCGCGGCCAGCAGCTTGGGGATATCGGCCGGATCGTTCTGGCCATCGCCATCCAGGGTGGCGATCCAGGGCGACCGCGCATGCTTGACGCCGGTGCGCACGGCGGTGCTCTGCCCGCTCTGGTTCACATGGTGCAGCACGCGCAGTTCCGGCGTGGTGGCCTTCAGGCCCTGCAGGACCGCCAGGGTGTCATCGCGCGAGTGGTCATCGATGTAGATGATCTCGAACGGCACCCGGCCACGCAGCGCCGCGGTGATTTCGGTGACCAGCGGGGTGACATTGTCGCGCTCGTTGAACACCGGGACGACAACGGAAAGCTCGGGTTGGCTCATAAGGCACTCGGCCAAAGGGGGACAAAGACCGCGCATTCTCCGAAACCGAGGTTATCCGAAGATGAACCCGGCGGCGTGAGGATCCGTCCTCAGGCGCGGTCACCAAAGTACTCGCGGCACCATTCCACGACGGGTGGCAGTCCCGCTTCGATCGGGGTTGCCGCATCGAAGCCGAAGGCGTCATGTGCACGCCGGGTGTCGGCCATCGTGCGCACCATGTCACCGGGCTGCATGGGCTTGTAGACCTTCTGCGCGGGGCGGCCGGCGGCCTGCTCGATCACGCTGATGAAGCGCTCCAGCTCGACCGGCGTATGGTTGCCGAGGTTGAACACCCGGTGCGGCACCGGACCATCGGCCGGATGCGCGAGCGCGCCGAGAATACCGGCCACGATGTCGGAGACATGTGTGAAATCGCGCTGCATGCGGCCTTCGTTGAACACATCGATCGGCCGCCCGGCCAGCACCGCGCGTGAGAACAGCAGCGGCGCCATGTCCGGCCGGCCCCACGGGCCATACACGGTGAAGAAGCGCAGGCCGGTGGCGTGCAGGCCGTACAGCTGCGCGTAGGTGTAGGCCATCAGCTCGTTGGCGGCCTTGGTTGCCGCGTACAGCGAACGCGGCTGGTCCACGCGCTGGTCCTCGGAGAACGGCGGCGTGGCCGAATCGCCGTACACCGAACTGCTGGAGGCATACACCAGGTGCTGCACGCCACGGTGGCGGCACAGCTCCAGCATGTTGACGAAGCCGACCAGGTTGCTGTCGACGTAGGCGTGCGGGTTTTCCAGCGAATAGCGCACGCCGGCCTGTGCGGCCAGGTGGATCACCGCAGTCGGCTGCACTTCATCGAACAGCGCCGCCAGGCCTTCGCGATCGGTCAGGTCGAGCGTGCGCAGGTCCAGCGCCGGGCACAGCACGGCCACGCGGTCGCGCTTGATCTGCGGGTCGTAGTAGTCGTTGAAGTTGTCCAGGCCGACCACCGGCTGGCCCGCCTCCAGCAGCGCGCGGGCGGTGTAGGCACCGATGAAGCCGGCAGCGCCGGTGAGCAGGATGGTCATTGCAGTTGCCTGGAAATCCAATGAGTACAGGTGCAGAGGATACGCTGCGGGCTCAGAACAGCCCGAAACGCTTCTTGGCCACATTGCTGCGGCCGGGTTCGATCACGTCCTGGATGTTCTTCGCATCGAAGCGGTCGAGCAGTGCTTCGGCGCCCTTTTTCAGCTTCAGGTCCATCTCTTCCGGGTACAGCGGCATGAGGGTCATGAAGGCGATGGTCTTGCCATCCTCCAGCACCAGCTCGGCGAACGCTTCCGGCGTGGTGACCGGCGGCAGCACGATGGCACCGTCAAAGCCGACACCCGGCGCATAGGGCTCGCTGGGGTGACCATTGGGAATGGTGTGGCCGAAGCCCAGCCAGGTGTCGTATTCGTGCGGCAGCCGCGCCATGCCCTTCAGCAGGCGCACCGGCCAGTAGTTGCGCTCGTCCTCGAAGGCATCCTGGGTGATCGGCCAGTCGGCCGGCAGGGTCACCATCAGCTCCATGTAGCGCGGCACGTCCGCGTCCACCTCGGCCGGCACGGTCATCGGCAGGTCGCTCATGCCGGAGGTCACCAGCCGCAGGTACGGGAACTGCTCATTGGCCGGCACCACGTGCACGTCGATGTGCACCAGGTCGGAGATGATCTCGTGGAAGACGCCGGATACCGGGCCCAGATGGCGCTCGATGTGCGCGCCGATGGCCGCGATGTGTTCTTCGCCCTGGGCCGGCGTGAAGTCCTTCTGGCGGCTGTGCACCATGATCGGGCTGCCGCCCGGGCTGACGTCGTCGAATGCGTTGCTCATGTCCTGCTCCCTGGATGAGGCCACGGGCCAGAGGACAGTGCGAGCCCCGGCGCGCGCGGCGGTGCGTTCCCTGTCATTGACAGGACACGGCAGGAACGGGCCGCGTCCCCTGTCGCTGCGCCGGGCTCAGCCCTGGCGCGTGCGCAGCTTTTCCAGCACGCCGTCGAGCGTGTCCAGATCGGTGTAATGGATGATCAGCTTGCCCTTGCCACCGCGGCCATGGTTGATCGCCACCTTGGCCCCAAGCGCTTCGGACAGCTCGGTTTCCAGCGAGGCAATGTCGGCCTGCTGCACCTTCGGCGTGGCCACCGGGCGGTTGCTCGGCACCTTGCCGGCGGCGAAGGCCTGCGCGCGGCGCTCGACTTCGCGCACCGACCAGCCTTCGTCGGCCGCTTCCTGCGCCAGCTTGCCGGCCAGCTCGGGGGCCAGGGTCAGCAGCGCGCGGGCGTGGCCCATTTCCAGGCGGCGGGTTTCCAGCAGCAGGCGGATCGCCACCGGCAGCTCCAGCAGTCGCAGCAGGTTGGACACCGCCGCGCGGGAGCGGCCGACGGCCTCGGCGGCCTCGGCATGGGTCAGGGTGAATTCGCTGATGAGGCGTTGCAGCGCTTCGGCTTCTTCCAGCGGGTTGAGGTCTTCGCGCTGGATGTTCTCGATCAGCGCCATCGCGATGACGGTGCGGTCTTCCAGCTCGCGCACCACCACCGGCACTTCGTCCAGGCCGGCCAGCTGCGAGGCGCGCCAGCGGCGTTCACCGGCAACAATTTCGTAGTTGCCTGCCGGCAGCTGGCGCACCAGGATCGGCTGGATCACGCCCTGCGACTTGATCGAGTCGGCCAGCTCGGACAGCTTGCCCTCGTCCATCTCGCGGCGCGGCTGGTACTTGCCCGGTTGCAGCTGGCCCACGGCCAGCTTGCGCAGCACTTCGCCCGGCAGCGGCTCGATCACCGCGGTGGTGGCCTGCACCTGGCTGACCGCCCCCTTCGGACCCAGCAGCGCATCCAGGCCACGGCCGAGGCCTCGCTTCTTGGCTGCCGGCTTGCTGCTGGTCATCAGACGGTCTCCACGGCCTTGGCGGCCTTGTTGCGTTCGTTGTTGCGGCGGATGATCTCGCCGGCCAGGCCCAGGTAGGCCACGCCACCGCGCGAGGCGCGGTCGTAGCCGACGATGCTCTGGCCATGGCTGGGTGCCTCGGCCAGGCGCACGTTGCGCGGCACGATGGTGCGGAACACGCGGTCGCCGAAGTGCTCGGTGAGCTCGGCCGACACCGCGTTGGCCAGGTTGTTGCGCACATCGAACATGGTGCGCAGCACGCCTTCGATCTCCAGCGCCGGGTTCAGGCTGGTGCGCAGCGCTTCGATGGTTTCCACCAGCGCGCTCAGGCCTTCCAGCGCGTAGTACTCGCACTGCATCGGCACGATCACCGAGTCGGCGGCGGCCAGCGCGTTGAGCGTCAGCAGCGACAGCGCCGGCGGGCAGTCGATCAGGATGTAGTCGTACTCGTCGCGGATCGGCGCCAGCGCGCGCTTCAGGCGCTGCTCGCGCTCGCTCTCACCCATCAGCTGGATCTCGGCGGCGGTCAGGTCGATGTTGCCGGGCAGCAGGTCGTAGCCCTCGGCGGCCTGCACGCGCACGTCGGCAGCACTGTTCTCGCCGAGCAGCAGATCGCAGGTGGAGGCGGCCAGCTCGCGCTTGTCCACGCCACTGCCCATGGTCGCGTTGCCCTGCGAGTCCAGATCGACCAGCAGCACGCGCTTGGGTGCGTTGGCCAGGGAAGCGGCCAGGTTGACGGCGGTCGTGGTCTTGCCGACGCCACCCTTCTGGTTGGCGATGGCGATGATGCGGGCCATGCGGGTGTGCCTCGTCGACGGATGGTTGGGACCGGTCATTATGCGTACAACCGGCCCCGGGCGGAAATCGTGAATCGCCAACCCGTTGTTCCACAAAGGGCTGGCGGCGGCAATCAGGGGCCTGTAACCGTGACCAGGTGGCGTTCGCCGGCCAGGCCGGGCACGCTCAGCGGGGTCACCTCACGCACTTGCCAGCCTTCCGGCAGGTCCGCGATCTCTTCATGCGGGTAGACGCCTTTCATGGCCAGCAACACGCCACCGGGGCGCAGCAGGTGGCCACCGACGCGGACGATGCCGGCCAGGGTGTCCATCGCGCGCGCGGTCAGCTGGTCGTAGCGGCCGGCCTCGTCCAGCGCCTCGGCGCGCGACTCGGCCACGCGGGCATTGCCCAGGCCCAGCTGGCGCACCGCCTCGCGCATGAAGCGTGCCTTCTTGCCGTTGCTCTCGACCAGGGTGACCTGCAGGCCCGGGCAGGCGATGGCCAGCGGGATGCCGGGCAGCCCAGGGCCGGTGCCGAGGTCGGCCAGGCTGCCATCGGCCACGAACGGCTGCATTGCCAGCGAGTCGAGCAGATGACGGGTGACCATCTCCTGCGGATCGCGGATGGCGGTGAGGTTGTAGGTGCCGTTCCAGCGGTGCAGCAGGGCCAGGTAGCGCAGCAGCGGCGGCGCCAGCGCGGCGTCCAGGCCCATGCTGGCCAGGCCCTGTTCCAGCGTGGCAGCCACGCTGGCGGGAAGTGGGTGTTCGCTCATGTCGGCATTATCGCCGGTTTTGCACGCTGAATCCCCGCTTCAGTGCGGATACCAGGCCAATGCCGCACGAAACTGGCCGGTGGCCTGCCATTCGTGCAGGTGCCAGCGCGCGGCCTCGCCCAGCGCCGGGTCGCACCAGCGCAGGTGCAGGGCGCCATCGGCCCCCGGCGCCAGCTGCAGGCGGTGCAGGCCGAACGAGATGCCCTGCCCGTGCGCCTTCAGCATCGCTTCCTTGGCGCACCACACGCGGAAGAACCAGTGCTCGCGGCCGGCCTCATCCAGCCCTTCCAGCCAGGCCACCTCGGCCGGATGGAAGAAGCGCTGCACGATTTCCAGGATGCGCGCGCGCGGGCGCAGCAGCTCCAGGTCCACGCCCAGGCGTACGCCCTCGCCCAGCGCCACCAGCAATACCTCGCCGCTGTGGCTCCAGCCGGTGCCGTAGTGGGCCAGCGCGCCGGTCAGTTCAGGCCGTCCCTTGGCGTCGCGCACCAGCGGCAGCGCCTCCGGTTCGGCCCCCAGTGCCTGCGCCAGCACCTGCCGGGCCTGCGGTTCGCCGCGGTGGCCCGGCACGTGCGGGCACCGCCAGACCGTCACCGGGCCGAAGCGCCACGGGCCGTCGAGCGTGGCTGGCAGGCTCATCCGCACGCGCCCATCACGTAATTGCACGACGGGTTCACGTCGCTGCGCGTCAACTGGTCACAGTTTTCCACCGGAGGTTCGATCATGGGCATCATCATCTGGCTGATCGTCGGCGGCATCGTAGGCTGGCTGGCCAGCATCATCATGAAGCGCGATGCCCAGCAGGGCATCATCCTCAACATCGTGGTCGGCATCGTCGGCGCGCTGATTTCCGGCTGGCTGTTCGGCGGCGGCATCAACGAAGCGATCACCATCCGTACGTTCCTGTTCTCGCTGATCGGTGCGGTGATCCTGCTGGCGATCGTCAACCTGTTCACCCGCAAGAGCATACGGTGATCTGAAGGTAGTACCGGCCGCTGGCCGGCACACGCATCACAAGGGGCCCGGCAATCGTCGGGCCCCGTTCGTTCAACCCAATTCCACCCACGCCGGCGCGTGATCGCTCGGGCGTTCCCAAGTACGCGGCTCGCGGTCGACGCCCGAGGCCACCGCGTTGCCCTTCAACGCGTCGGAGACCAGGGTCAGGTCGATGCGCAGGCCGAGGTTGCGGCGGAAGCCGGCGGCGCGGTAATCCCACCAGCTGAACACACCGGCTTCGTCGTTGTGCAGGCGGAAGCCATCGTGCAGGCCCAGCTGCAGCAGCTTGTTGAGCGCGCCGCGCTCGGCGGTGGAGGTCAGGATGTGGTTCTCGTTCCACACCTCCGGGTCGTGCACGTCGCGCGCATCCGGGGCGATGTTGAAGTCGCCCATCACGATCAGCTTCGGGTGCCGCTGCATTTCCTCGGCGATCCAGGCATGCACCGCTTCCAGCCAGCGCAGCTTGTACTCGTATTTGTCGGTGCCGATGTCCTGGCCGTTGACCACGTACAGGTTGATCACCCGCAGGTCGCCGAAGGTGCCGGCGATGACACGCTTCTGCTCGTCCTCGAAACCAGGAATGCCGATCTGCACGTCCTGCGCCGGCTCACGCGACAGCAGCGCCACGCCGTTGTAGGTCTTCTGGCCGGCGAACACGCTGCGGTAGCCCGCGGCGATCAGCGCCGAATCGGGGAACTTGTGGTCCTCCAACTTGGTTTCCTGGATACCGACGATGTCCGGGCCGAACGCCATGAGCCACTGCTCCAGGTGCGGCAGGCGGACATTGAGCGAATTGACGTTCCACGAGGCGATCTTCATGGGGCCATTCTACCCGGCCCGGGTTTGGTAGACGCCAACCTTGGTTCGCGCTTGGGGTTCACGCGTGCCAACCAGGGTTGGCACCTACCGGGTAGTGCCGGCCGCTGGCCGGCCACCCTCGGCAAGACCCTGCATCTGCCGGCCAGCGGCCGGCACTACCGCACGAGCAGCCTCAACAGGCCGGCAATCTTCGAATACGGCGGCCGCAGCCGGTCGCTGGCCGCCCAGCGCGACTGCCACAGCACCGGCAACCGCTTGCTCATCGCATCGAACCCGGCCCGGCCGTGGTACGCGCCCATGCCGCTGGCCCCTACCCCGCCGAACGGCAGGCCATCGGCGGCGAAGTGCAGCAGGGTGTCATTGACGGTCACTCCGCCGGCCACCACCTGGCCGAGGATGCGCTCCACCGTCGCTTTGTCATGGCTGAAGGGATACAGCGCCAGCGGCCGGTCGCGCGACAGCACGTCAACCAGCGCCGCATCGAGGTCCAGATAGGCGCGCACCGGCAGGATCGGCCC
The DNA here is from genome assembly GCF_047497515.2 of Stenotrophomonas maltophilia. Lineage (GTDB taxonomy): Bacteria > Pseudomonadota > Gammaproteobacteria > Xanthomonadales > Xanthomonadaceae > Stenotrophomonas. Next base: position 34,079 of record NZ_JAXAXL020000018.1, on the reverse strand, counting down.
GAAGATCTCCTCGCGCATCAGCTCCAGGTCGTCCGGCGGGTCCAGCACCACGGCCGGCACCAGCAGGCGCTCGCGGTCGGCGCGCGCCTCATCCACCTGCGCCAGCGGAATGACCGGCACGCCGCGCTCACGCGCCTGCGCAAGATAGCCCTGCAGGCGCTGGTACTGGCCGTCGTTGATGATCCGCGTGTAGTCGTCGGCATCGCTGAAATCGCCGTAGCGCTCGCGTACCTGCTGCTGCAGCGCCTGCACGAACTCGCGCTGGCGCGCGGTATCGATCAGCACGTAATCCGGCGCGATGCAGGTCTGGCCTGCATTGAACCATTTGCCGGTGGCCAACCGCGCGGCGGCAGTGTCCAGCGGAAAATCGCGACAGACAATCGCCGGCGACTTGCCACCCAGTTCCAACGTGACCGGCACCAGATGCTCGGCGGCGGCCGCCATCACCTTGCGGCCGACCGCCGTCGAGCCGGTGAACAGCAGATGGTCCAGCGGCAGCGATGACACCGCCGCGGCCACGTCCGCCCCACCCTGTACCACCGCCACCCGATCAGGCGGGAACACGCTGGCCAGCAGATCGGCCAGGAACGCGCTGGTGCGTGGCGTGTGTTCGGAGGGTTTCAGCAGCACGTGGTTGCCGGCGGCGATGGCCGTTGCTAGCGGCACCAGTGCCAGGGTCACCGGGTAGTTCCAGGGCGAGATCACCCCGACCACGCCCAGCGGCGTCGGCCGCAGCTGCGCGCGCGCCGGCCACAGTTTCCAGCCAGCCGATGCGCGCTGCGGCTTCGACCAGCGCCGCAGGTGCCGACGCAGGTGATCGATGGCCGACAACACGCTCATGCCGTCAGCCAGTTTCGATTCAACGTGGGCGCGGTGGCCGAAGTCCTCGGCGATGGCTTGGGCCATTTCGTCCATGCGTGCTTTCAGCGCCTCGCGCAGGCGGCGCAGGTCGGCTTCGCGCTGGTCGAGCGCAGGGCGCTGGGCCTGCCAGGCGCTGCGCAGGGTGTGCAGGACGGCGGGGAGATCGGCGGGCGTGGTGGTGGTCATGGGCCGACTATACGGGGTGCTGCGCAACGCAATGGTAGTGCCGGCCAGCGGCCGGCAC
>NZ_JAXAXL020000018.1:0-32964 GCF_047497515.2 Stenotrophomonas maltophilia | reverse complement strand
GGTGGGCGCCGACCGTGGGTCGGCACGCCGCTTACTTGGTGATATCCACGTCCTTGGTCTCGCGCAGGAACAGGCCGCCCACCACCACCGACATCAGCGCGATGATGATCGGGTACCACAGGCCGTAGTACAGGTTGCCGGTACCGGCCACCAGCGCGAACGAGATCGCCGGCAGGAAGCCACCGAACCAGCCGTTGCCGATGTGGTACGGCAGCGACATCGAGGTGTAACGGATGCGGGTCGGGAACAGTTCGACCAGGTAGGCGGCAATCGGGCCGTAGACCATGGTCACGTACAGCACCAGCAGCCACAGCATGAAGATCGTGCCGGCGATGTTGATGCGCGCGCCATCGGCCTTGGCCGGGTAACCCGCGGTGGTCAGTGCACCCTTCAGTTCGGCACCGAACGCATCGGCCTTGGCCTTGCCTTCTTCCTTGGTCAGGCCAGCGGCCTCATACGAGGTGACGCTGGCGCTGCCCACGTTCACCATCGCCAGCGAACCGGCGGCGGCGGGCTGCACGTCGTACGGCACGCCGGCCTTGGTCAGCGCGGCGGTGGCCACGTCGCAGGAGCTGGTGAACTTGCGCAGGCCCACCGGATCGAACTGGAACGAGCAGGTGTTCGGATCGGCCACGACCAGCGCAGGCGAGCTGCTGCGGGCTTCCTCAATGGCCGGGTTGGCGAAGTGGGTCAGGCCCTTGAAGATCGGGATGTAGGTGACGGCAGCCAGCAGGCAGCCGGCCAGGATGATCTTCTTGCGGCCGATACGGTCGGACAGCCAGCCGAAGAAGATGAAGAACGGCACGCCCAGCGCGAGTGCGGCGGCAATCAACAGGTAGGAGGTGGTGGCATCGACCTTCAGCATGCTGCTGAGGAAGAACAGCGCGTAGAACTGGCCGCCGTACCAGACCACGGCCTGGCCGGCCGCGGCGCCGAGCAGGACCAGCAGCATCAGCTTCAGGTTGCCGCCCTTCAGGCTGTCACGGAACGGCGTCTTGGAGCCCTTGCCTTCCGACTTCATCTGCTGGAACAGCGGCGACTCGCTCAGCTGCAGGCGGATCCATACCGAGATGCCCAGCAGCAGGATCGAAACCAGGAACGGGATGCGCCAGCCCCAGGCCTCGAAGGCTTCATTGCCGAGGAAATAGCGGCAGGCCAGGATGATCAGCAGCGACATGAACAGGCCGAGCGTGGCGGTGCACTGGATGAAGCTGGTGTACAGGCCACGCTTGTCGTCCGGCGCGTGCTCGGCCACGTAGGTGGCAGCTCCGCCGTACTCACCGCCCATCGCCAGGCCCTGGGCCAGGCGCAGCACGATCAGGATGACCGGGGCAGCAAAGCCGATCGTGGCGTAGTTGGGCAGCACGCCGACCAGGAAGGTCGAAATGCCCATGATCAGGATGGTGACCAGGAAGGTGTACTTGCGGCCGATACGGTCGCCGAGGCTGCCGAAGAAGGCCGCGCCGAACGGACGCACGAAGAAGCCGGCAGCGAACGCCAGCAGGGCGAAGATCATGCCGGTGGTTTCGTTGACGCCACTGAAGAACTGCTTGGCGATGATCGCGGCGAGCGAGCCGTACAGGAAGAAGTCGTACCACTCGAACACCGTGCCGAGGCTCGATGCGAAGATGACCTTCTTGTGGCCCTGGGTCAGGGTGCCCGCTGGATTGTGCGGACTTGATGCAGTGCTGGACATGGGACATTTCCCTCGGTAGATGCCGGCCTTGGTCGGCACTCAATTCGGTGGGTGCCGACCGTTGGCCGGCACGCTCTTAGAAGCTGTACTTGGTGGTGAACTGCAATCGGGTGATGTCACCCTTGTTGCCGTTCTCGATCTCGCGGCGGCCGTACATCAGCTCGGCACCGATATCGACCTTGGGCAGCGGCGAGTAGAAGATGTTGCCGCGCACGCTCTGCACGCTCTTGGTCACCAGCGGGCCCAGCACGCTGTCGTTGTCGTAGTCACTGCGCGCGTAGATCAGGTTGGTGCGCAGCTTCGGCGAGAACGCATGGCGCCAGCCCACATAACCGGCAAGCACGCCGGTCGGGTTGAGCTCGTCGCGGGCCACGTCATAGGCGCTGTCGGCGGTGATGCCCAGGCCGATGTAGCGGGCGATGCCTTCGCCGCCGGTCAGCTGGTAGTGCAGCGAATCGCTGTCACCCATCACCCACTTGCCGCCCAGGGTCAGGCCGCCGGCCACCTTGTCGGCCTTGGCGCCGGTGGCCTGGTTGTCGACCTTCAGCTGGCGGACGATGCCACCAACACCGAAGGTGCCCCAGTCGCCCTTCCAGCCATAACGCATCGTCAGGTCGGGCAGGCTGCCGCGATCGGAGTTGGCGCTGGTGTTGGTCCAGGCACCGGTGACCGGGTTGCGGGTACCGGTGAGGGTGGTGGTTTCCGGGTTTTCCAGCGCGACGCTGAAGCCGCCCTGGGTGTAGCGCACCTGGGCCTGGCGCACGAAGATCACGCCGTCGGTGGGGCCGACGAAGTCGACCGCTTCCGGCAGTGCGGCCGCATCCATGAAGTTGGACCAGGTCTGGCCGGCCAGCCAGTTGTTCCAGTACATGTAGGCGTGGCGCAGGGTCACGCCATAGGTGTTGGTGGCGGTCTGGTTGCCCAGCGAATTGCCGAAGAAGTCCATCTCGAAGAACGCGCCGGCCTTGTTGCCCGATTCGCTCACGTTGTCGATGCCAAGGTTGAAGCGCGAGAACTTGGCGTGGGCGTTGAAATCGGTGCCCGAACGCTTGCCGGTGCCACCGGCGCCTTCCACCGGGGTCTGGCCCGGCAGGTACAGCGCGCGGCCGGTGGCATCGTCGGCCAGCTGGCCATCGCTGGTCTGGGTGGCCAGGAAGTCGGCCTTGATGAAACCGCCGATCTTGACCGTGGTGCCCGGCGCGGCGCCCGGAGTGATGGTGGTGACCTGGATCGGCTGCTTCCCGGCCGGCACCTGTGCGACCGGCTTCTGCTCGGCCTGCACCGTGCGGACTTCGGTCACCGCCTGCTGGGTCTGGCTGATCTGGGTCTGCTGTTGTTGCTGCGAAGACAGCAGCAGCTGGACCTGGCGTTCCAGTTCGGCAACGCGTGTTTCCAGTGCCCGCTCTCGCGGAGTACTTCCTTTGGCGGTCTCTGCGAACGCCATGCCCGGTGCGACCAGGGCGACCAACAGGCAGGCCGCCAAAGGTGTGCGCACGGCTTTCAACGTACGGTGGCTCATGTTGCCCTCTCTCCCAAGTGGCAAGGTGATGCCGCGCGTGGGGCACGGTCGAGCCGAGACTGCGGGGCGTTTATGTATAGCGGCTATTCGCCATTGGTCGAACCCGGCCCTGCTGGGCGCTCACTTTCGACCATGGTCTAAGCGTGGCGGTGACGCGGCAGGGGGTGGATGGGGCAAACTGAGGGGAATCGGTCGCTGCGATGCTGCGATCGCACATACAAAGTCAACGTGCAAGTGAGGGTGCCATGGCTGATATCTACCCCGTCGATCCGCAGTTCGCCGCCGAGGCACGCATCGACAAGACGTCGTACGAACAGCAGTACCAGGCTTCGGTGACCGACCCGGATGGTTTCTGGGGCAAGGCCGCCGAGCGCCTGCAATGGATGCGCACGCCGACGAAGATCAAGAACGTCAGCTACGACCTGTCCGATTTCCACATCAAGTGGTTCGAGGATGGCGAGCTCAATGCCAGCGTGAACTGCCTGGACCGCCAACTGGACACGCGCGGCGACAAGACCGCGCTGCTGTTCGAACCGGATGCCCCCGACGCGCCGGCCCAGCACGTGACCTATCGCGAGCTGTACGAGCGCACCTGCCGCCTCGGCAACGCGCTGCGCAACCTGGGCGTCAAGAAGGGCGACCGGGTCACCATCTACCTGCCGATGATCGTCGACGCTGCGGTGGCCATGCTGGCCTGCGCGCGCATCGGTGCGATCCACTCGGTGGTGTTCGGTGGCTTTGCGCCGAACTCGATCGCCGACCGCGTCAGCGACTGCCAGAGCAAGCTGATCATCACCGCCGACGAAGGCCTTCGCGGTGGCCGGAAGATTCCGTTGAAGGCCAACGTCGATGCCGCGCTGAAGCTGCCAGGCACGAACACGGTTGAAACCGTGCTGGTGGTGCGCCACACCGGCGGCGCGGTCGACATGCAGGCCCCGCGCGACCGCTGGTTCCACGACGTGGTGGACAGCCAGTCGGCCACCTGCGAACCCGAGCGCATGAACGCGGAAGACCCGCTGTTCATCCTGTACACCTCCGGTTCCACCGGCAAGCCCAAGGGCGTGCTGCACACCACTGGCGGCTACCTGCTGTACGCGGCTTACACCCATGAGGCGGTGTTCGACCTGCGCGAGGATGACGTCTACTGGTGCACCGCCGACGTTGGCTGGGTCACCGGCCACAGCTACATCGTGTACGGCCCGCTGGCCAACGGCGCAACCTCGCTGATGTTCGAAGGCGTGCCGAACTATCCGGATACCTCGCGCTTCTGGAACGTGATCGACAAGCACAAGGTCAGCATTTTCTACACCGCCCCGACCGCCATCCGTGCGCTGATGCGCGAGGGCGAGGAGCCGGTGAAGAAGACCTCGCGCGCCTCGCTGCGCCTGCTTGGCAGCGTCGGCGAGCCGATCAACCCGGAAGCCTGGCGCTGGTACTACGAAGTGGTCGGCGACAGCCGCTGCCCGATCGTCGATACCTGGTGGCAGACCGAAACCGGCGGCATCCTGATTTCGCCGCTGGCCGGCGCGATGGACCTCAAGCCGGGCTCGGCCACCCTGCCCTTCTTCGGCGTGCAGCCGGCGCTGGTCAATGCCGATGGCGAGATCCAGGACGGCCCGACCGAGGGCAACCTGATCATCCGTGATTCCTGGCCGGGCCAGATGCGCACGGTGTACGGCGATCACCAGCGTTTCATCGACACCTATTTCCGCACCTACCCGGGCAGCTATTTCACCGGCGACGGCTGCCGCCGCGACGAGGACGGCTATTACTGGATCACCGGCCGCGTCGACGATGTGATCAACGTGTCCGGCCACCGCATCGGCACCGCCGAAGTGGAAAGCGCGCTGGTCTCGCACCCGAAGGTGGCCGAAGCGGCCGTGGTCGGTTTCCCGCACGACGTGAAGGGCCAGGGCATCTACGCCTATGTGACCCTGGTGGCCGAAGAGGCACCGAGCGACGAACTGCAGAAGGAACTGGTCGCCTGGGTGCGCAAGGAAATCGGGCCGATCGCCACGCCGGACCACCTGCAGTGGGCGCCGGGCCTGCCCAAGACCCGCTCGGGCAAGATCATGCGGCGCATCCTGCGCAAGATCGCCGAGAACGCGCCGGACCAGCTCGGCGACACCTCGACCCTGGCCGACCCGTCGGTGGTGGCGTCGCTGGTGGACGAGCGCAAGGTACGCTGATGCACGACCCGGGGTCAGAGCCCTTTCCGCAAGGAAAGGGCTCTGACCCCAAACAGTTTCCCCCACGGTTCCCCCCGACCATGACCACCCTCCTGATTGCCGATGACCACCCGCTGTTCCGCGAAGCCCTGCGCGGCGCGGTGCAGCGGGTCATCCCCGGCGTGCAGCTGTTCGAGGCCGACAGCGTGGAAGCGCTGTACGCGCTGGCCGACCAGCACAACGACGCCGACCTGGTCCTGATGGACCTCAACATGCCTGGTGCGCAGGGTTTCAACGCCCTGGTGCACATGCGCTCGCTGCACCCGCACCTGCCGGTGGTGGTGGTGTCCGCGCGCGAAGAAGCCACGGTGATGCGCCGCGCGCTCGACCACGGCGCGCTCGGCTTCATTCCGAAGTCGGCCGACTCGGACACCATCGGCCACGCGCTCGGCACCATCCTCGATGGCGAGACCTGGGCACCGCCGGAAGCGCATAACGTGCCGCCCACCGGCAGCGAGGAACGCGAGGTGGGCCAGCGCCTGCGCGAGCTCACCCCACAACAGTTCCGCGTGCTGCAGATGCTGGGCGCCGGCCGCTTGAACAAGCAGATCGCCTACGACCTCAACGTTTCCGAAGCGACGATCAAGGCGCATGTCACTGCGATCCTGCGCAAGCTGGGCGTGACCAACCGCACCCAGGCCGTGCTGATGGCCGGCAAGCTGGCGATCGACGACGACGCCATCGTGCTGCCGCCGGAAGAGGATTGACGGTAGTGCCGGCCGCTGGCCGGCAATTCCCTGAAACGCGCGAATCGCATGAAACCGCTCCGGTGGGTGCCAAGCTTGCTTGGCACTCCTTTGCTTCGCCCTGTTATAGCCATCGCTATACAAACCAGCCGTGCCTGCGCGTTTCGCTGGAAATGCGCCACGCGCGGATCGCGATGCTAAGCTTCGCGTCCCCTTGGGGAGTAGCCGGATTCCTTCGCAGGAATCGTCCACGTCAACATGCTCGGCCAGTGCGCCGTGGCGTGGACAACCATGATGGTTGGCGAGACCAGCGGCCCGCGCGCGCAACGTCAGGTTGGGCGCGAGCGCAGGCCGTGCGTCCGTCCTAGCCCGACCTCAGCCGCCGCCCATGTCCCCCATTTCGATCCTCCTGATCGGCTTTGCCATGTCCACCGATGCCTTCGCCGCTGCAATCGGCAAGGGTGCGGCCATGCGCAAGCCGGTGTTCCGCGATGCACTGCGTGCCGGCATCATCTTCGGTGTCATCGAGGCGATCACGCCCATCATCGGCTGGCTGCTTGGCCGTGCCGCCCTGCAGTACGTCGAAGCCTTCGACCACTGGATCGCCTTCGGCCTGCTCGGCGCGCTGGGCATCCACATGATCTACAACGGCCTGCGCCCCGACAATGCCGAGGAAGAAGAAGATCCTTCGCAGCACCACGGCTTCTGGAAGCTGGCGCTGACCGGCTTCGCCACCAGCATCGACGCGATGGCGGTGGGCATCGGCCTGGCCTTCATGGACGTGCATATCGGCGTGATGGCCGCGGTGATCGGCCTGTGCACGCTGACCATGGTCACTGCCGGCATCATGCTCGGCCGCGTGCTGGGCAGCATGGTCGGCAAGCGCGCCGAGATCATCGGCGGCGTGATCCTGGTGATCATCGGTGCGACGATCCTGTACGAACATCTGCACGGTGTGGGATAACGCGCCGAAGGCGAGAGATGCGTGGTTGCCGGCCAGCGGCCGGCACTACCGGGCGCCACATCCACGCATGGCGTGGATCTACTGCCGAGCGGCCGGCACTACTGCGCATCGCGCAGCGCGCCCAGGAAGGCGCGCAGCGAGGCTGGCTTGATCGGTTTGGTCAGCACGCGGTAGCCGCGCTCGCGCGCCATCCGCTTCAGTTCGTCGCGGCCGTCGGCGGTCAGCAGTGCGCCGGGCAGTGGGTAGCCCGCCGCCTCGCGCAGCGCCACCAGCGCGTCCAGGCCGTCCATGCGGTCGTGCAGGTGATAGTCCACCAGCATCACCTGCGGGCGCTCGGCGATCTTCTCCAGCGCCTGGTCGACGGTCGCGGCGGTGATCACCTGCACCTGCCAGCGACCGAGCAGCGCGCGCATGCCGTCGAGGATTTCCTCGTCGTTGTCCACGCACAGCACGCGCAGGCCGGCCAGCGAATCGCTGCGTACCGGTGCGGCCACGGCCTGTGCCGGCGTGGCCAATTCGGTATAGCCGGGCAGCGGCGCCACCCGCGGCAGGATGATCGAGAACATCGAACCACTGCCCACCCGGCTGCGCGCGTTGAGCCGATGATCGAGCAGGCGCGAGATGCGCTGGCAGATCGACAGGCCCAGTCCCAGGCCTTGTTCGCCCCAGTCGAACGGCTGCTGGTAGCGGTGGAACTCATCGAAGATCTGCCGCATGTGGTGCTCGGGAATGCCGGGGCCGGTATCCCACACCTGCAGCTCCACTTCGTCGCCGCGGTGGCGTACGGCCAGCACGATGCGGCCCTGGCGGGTATAACGCAGCGCGTTGGCCAGGAAGTTCTGCAGCACGCGGCGCAGCAGGCGGCGGTCGCTGCGTACCCACGCCGGCCGCGCGAACAGGTCCAGGCGCAGGCCACGGCCGGCGGCCACCGGGGTGTACTGCGCGGCCAGTTCGCGCATCAGCGCGCTCACGTCGAACTCGCCGATCACCGGGTGCAGGCCACCGGCATCCAGTCGCGACACATCCAGCAGGCCATCGAGCAGTTCTTCGGCAGCGCGCAGCGAGGCATCCACGCGCTCGGCCAGGTGCTTCTGTTCGTCGCTGACGTGGTCACTGTCGCGCAGCGCGGAGGCGAACAGGCGCGCGGCATTCAGCGGTTGCAGCACGTCGTGGCTGATTGCCGCCAGGAAGCGGGTCTTCGACTGCTGCGCGACCTCCGCTTCGTGCGAGCGCTCGGCCACGCGCTGCTCCAGCGTCTCGTTGGCTTCCAGCAGGGCCTTTTCCGCGTGCTTGTAATCGGTGATGTCGTTGTAGCTGGTCACGTAGCCGCCACCGGGCAGTGCCTGGCCGCGCATCTCGATCACTTTGCCGTCGCTGCGGGTGCGCTCGAATACATGCGGTGAACCGGCGCGCATGTAGCCGATGCGGCGGTTGATCTGGATCTCGATATCGCCTTCGCCCAGTTCACCGCGTTCGGCGTTGTAGCGGATCAGGTCGGCCACCGGGCGGCCCACGTAGAGCATGCCGTCGGGGTAGCCAAACATGTCCTGGTAGCGGCGGTTCCAGGCGGTCAGGCGCATGTCCGGATCGACCACGCTGACGCCAGCACTGATGTTCTCCAGCGTCGTCGACAGGATCTCGCGGTTGAAGCGCAGCTCCTGCCCGGCCTCGTCCAGCACCGCCACCACTTCACCCAGGTCCATGCCCGAGCCGCGCAGCAGGCTGGTCAGCAGCAGGCGCGCAGACGCGGCACCGATCGAGGCGGCCAGCAGGCGCTCGGTGAACTGCACCCAGGGCCGGTCGGCGGGCGCGGAGGACTGCAGCTCGCGCCCCAGCGACTGTGCCTGCTCGAAGAACGAACGCCGCGCGTGGCGTTCACCCACCACGCGCGAGGCCAGCGCCAACAGGTCACCGACATGCACGTGACCGGGCCAGCCACCGGCCACCGACGGGCGTTCCGCATACGGGTCGAGGAACGGCGCGGCGCGCAGCCGTTCGTCCACACCGGGGCGCCAGCGCGCCGACACCAGCATCATCGTCGCCGCGTTGACCAGCAGTGACCAGAAGGTGCCGTGGGTCAGCGGATCCCAGCCGGTCATGCCGAACAGCTGCTGCGGGCGCAGCCACTCGATGCCGAACGGGCCGTGCTGCACCCATGCGGCGTCGACCCAGCCGGCCATGGTCATCGCCGGCAGCAGCAGGGTGTACATCCAGGTCGCGAAGCCGAGCAGCATGCCCGTCTCTACGCCACGGCGGCTGGCACCCCGCCAGTACAGGCCACCGATCAGGCCCGGCGCGAACTGTGCCACGGCGGCGAACGCCATCAGGCCATACGAGGCCAGGGTGCTGTCGTTGCTGCTGGTGCGGTAATAGCTGTAGGCCATCAGCGCCAGCAGCAGGATTGCCAGGCGGCGGATCCACAGCACGCGCGAGGCGACGTCGGCGGCTTCCTGATGGTCGCCACTGCGACGCAGCAGCACCGGCATCACCAGATCGTTGCTGACCATGGTGGCCAGTGCGATGGAGGACACGATGACCATGCCGGTGGCGGCCGAGAAACCGCCCACATAGGCAATCAGCGCCAGCGCGTTGCGGCCCTCGGCCAGCGGCAGCGCCAGCACCATCGAATCGTCGGCAACACTGCCACCGGTGCCGAACAGGGTGACACCGGCGGTGGCGATCGGCAGCACCATGGCCGAAATCAGCACCAGATAACCGCCGAACATCCAGCGCGCGCGGCGTACGTCGCGCACATCGCCGCACTCGACCACCGCCACATGGAACTGGCGCGGCAGGCAGACAATGGCCAGGAAGCTGAGCAGCGTCTGCGAAATGAATCCCACCGGCGGCAGGCCGGTGAACAGCGTATGCACCGATTCAACCACCGCGTCGGTGCGGTTGCTCAGCCACAGGTAGGCAAACACGCCCACGGCGAGCATCGCCAGCAGCTTGATCACCGATTCGAAGGCGATCGCCAGCATCATGCCGTGGTGGTGCTCGGTGGCATCGACCTGGCGGGTGCCGAACAGGGTGGCGAACAACGCCATCAGCAACGCTACATACAGCGCGGGGTCGCTGAAGAACCCGGTCGGGCCGGTATTGCCGGTGAGCACCTGCAGGCTCATCGCCACGGCTTTGTACTGCAGGGCCAGGTACGGAACGATGCCGATCAGCGCGATGATCGCCACCAGCGCGGCCAGGCGCCGCGAGCGGCCGAAGCGCGAGGAGATGAAGTCGGCGATGGAGACCACGTTCTGGCTGCGCGCGATCAGCGCCAGGCGCTCGATGATGCGCCAGCCGAACAACAGCAGCAGCAGCGGGCCGATGTAGATCGGCAGGTAGCCGATGCCGTTGCGCACGGCGGTACCGACCGCGCCGTAGAAGGTCCACGACGAGCAGTACACCGCCAGCGCCAGGCTGTAGACCACCGGCCGCAGCCACGGCCGGTCGGGATACATCGGCCGGCGGTCACCCCACCACGCCACGCCGAACAGCAGCGCGGCATAGGCAACCGAGACCAGCAGCAGGATCCAGCTGGAGACCACGCGCGTGTTTCCGTCAGGACAGGGGCCAGTAGATCACGACCGTTGGTCGTGAGGGTAGGTCATGGCGGTGGGTCACGACCGTTGGTCGTGACTGGGGCGTCCGTGCCCACCAACGGTGGGCACCCACCAGGAAGCGGCGTTACTGGGCCGGCACGCCCATTTCCTTCAGCAGCTCGGGCGCCGGGTAGACCTTGGCCAGCAGCCAGCGCAGGTAGCGCATGTCCACGTGCACGGCACGCTTGTAGCGCGGGTCGAACCACCAGCTGGCGCTGACCGATTCCCAGTTGCTGTCGAAGTTCAGGCCGATCAGTTCGCCCTTGGCGTTGAGCACCGGCGAGCCGGAGTTGCCGCCGGTGGTGTCCAGGTTGGTCAGGAAGTTGACCGTCTGGGTCTTCAGCGCCGGGTCGGCCGTGCTGCCGAAATCACCCTTGGCGATCGCCGCCAGCAGCGGCTTGGGTGCGTCGAACGGATAGGCGTTGGTGTTCTTCTCGACGATGCCGGCCACGGTGGTCACCGGCGAGTAGGTCACGCCGTCGCGCGGATGCAGCGCCTCCACCTTGCCATAGCTGATGCGCAGGGTACGGTTGGCATCCGGGTACACCGCGCGGCCCTGCTTGGCACGCCAGGCGAACAGCGCCTGCATGTAGGCCGGGCGCAGGCGCAGCTGCTCGCCCTCGCGGGTCTTGCTCTCGTTCTCGATGCGCAGCTGCGCGGCCACCAGCGGGCCGGCCGCGGCGATCAGCGGATCGGCGGCCAGCGCCTTGCCTTCGCGGGCGGCCGCAAAGCGCGACAGGCGCTGCGCTTCATCGCCCAGCTGGGTGCCGGCGTACAGGGTGTCCAGCGCCTTGGCCAGCTGGGCCGGGGTGCGGCCGAAGGCGGCGTCGAACTCGGCCACGCGCTGCGCGTCCGGCAGCTGCTGGTAACGGGTCAGCAGGGTGGTCAGCAGCGCCTTCTCGACCTCCGGCGCGTAGCGGCGCTGCACCTGTTTGAGCACGCCTTCGATCATCGCCTGGTCGCGCTGCTGGTAGCCGCTCTCGCGCTGCGCGTCCGGCTTGGCCGATTCGATGCGCAGGCGCTCCAGCAGCAAGGCCGAGCGCAGCAGCTGGCTCTGCATCGCCATCTGGTCCAGCAGCAGGTCACGCTCGCCCACCGCCGCACCCTGCGACAGGTTGGCCAGCAGCGCCTTGATGTCACCCTGGTACTTGCGGTCAGTCGCGGCCAGCATGGCCTTCTCATCGGCGGCACGCTGGGCCTTGGCATCGCTGCGCAGCAGGCCTTCCAGTTCACCGGCGGCGCGCTTGCGGTTGTTCTTCAGCGACTGCAGCTGCGAGGCGTAGCGGGTACGCGCCTGCGCATCCTTGGCGCTGGCGGCCTCGATGGTATCGATCATCTGCTGGAACACCGACACGCGGCGCGGCAGCACGGCATCGATCTGGCCAGCGAATTCGGCGGCGGTGCGGTGGCGGTAGGTGATGCCCGGGTAACCGGCCAGCATCGCGTAATCGCCTTCCTTCGGTCCTTCCACCGACATCTGCAGGTGTGCCGGCGCCTGGTAGGGCACGTTGTCCTTGCTGTAGGCGGCGGGCTTGCCGTCCTTGCCGACGTAGGCACGCAGCAGGGTGAAGTCGCCGGTGTGGCGCGGCCACATGAAGTTGTCGATCTCATCGCCGTAGTTGCCGATCGCACGCGGCGGCGCGTAGACCAATCGCACGTCGCTCAGTTCCAGCTGCGCGATGCGGTAGAAGTCGGTGCCGTAGTACATGTTGGCCACCGAGCAGCGCACGCTGCCGTCCTTCTCGCACTCGGCCACGATCTGCTTGCTGGCCGCATCCACCGCATCGAAGTAGGCACGGCCGGTCTTGCCGCGCGCCTGCGCCAGCACCTGGTCGGTCACCTTGTCGAAGCCGACGGTGACCAGCACGCGGAAGTCCGGGTTGGCCGGGCGCTCATCGGCGCGGCCGTTGGCGATGAACCCGTTGTCGATCAGGTTGTGCTCGGGCGAGCTGTTGTACTGGATCACGCCCATCGCCACGTGGTGGTTGGTCAGCAGCAGGCCGTCGGCGGACACGAACGAACCGGTGCCACCGCCGGCACGTACCACCGCGCTCAGCGGCGGCGCGGTGACGTTGGCCAGGTCGGCCGGATTGCCCTTGAAGCCTGCGGCCTGCAGCGGCTTGGCCAGTTCCGGCAGCTGGGTCGGCATCCACATGCCTTCATCGGCATGCGCGCCGGCGGCGAGGGTCAGGCCGAGGGCCAAGGCGGTGGGAAGGGCTTTGCGTGGTGACATGGGGCAATCCGGTACGTCAGAACAGCCCGGGACCATAGCCGCTGGGGGCGGATGGGGCAACGGCCGATGGTTGGGTCCGACGTGCACGGTAGTGCCGGCCGCTGGCCGGCAACCCACGCAACTCGGGAGATACGGTGCAGCTGCCGGCCAGCGGCCGGCACTACCGGATCGTTATTTTTCCCGCCGCCAGTTGATCGAACCACGGTTTTCCACCGTGCTCGATTCCACTTCCACGTCGAAGCCGCGGCGCAACAGGTACTTCAGCGTGATCACCGAACCGGCTCCCACCAGCGAGACCCCGTAGCCGACATACAGCTTGGGCGAGATGTACTTGCCGACGCCGATCACCGAGCCACCCAGCGCGCGCGACTGGCTTACGCCGGCGTCGTCCAGGCCCAGCTTGGCGCCCAGCTGCGAGGCCAGCAGGCCGCTGCCGGCCGACAGTGCCGCCGAGGCCGCGTTGACCTGCTGGGTCTGGTCGCTGCTGGCGCCGGTCAGGCTGCGGCCCAGCACCAGGTAAGCCAGCGCCTCGGACTGCGACATCGCCGGATCAGACCATACGTCCGCACGCGGCTGCTGCGCGCGCCCGGTCACGTCGATGCCGGCGGTGACATCACCGACCCGGCGCTCGGCGCGGATGTTGATGCGCGGGTCGGACACCGCGTTGTAGTTCCAGGTCAGGTTGCCGCGGGTGATGGTCAGGTCCTGGCCATAGGCCTTGTAGCGCCCGCTCACTTCCAGGCCGCCATTGGCGGTCATCTCGCGGCCGGGCTTGGCCCAGACCTGCATCTTGCCGGTCAGTGCGCCCTTCAGGCCGAAGCCGGTCATCTTCACCTTGTCGCCGAGGCTGACCGTCAGGTCCATGTCCAATGGCGAGGTGCGCGATTCTTCCGGATCGACCGGATCGAGCACCACCACGTCTTCAGACACCGAGGTACCACGGTCCAGGCGTTCGAGGTCGATATCGGCCTCGGGAACGTGCACGGTGCCACGCAGCTCCATCGCCGCCTTGGCCAGGGTGAAATCAAGGTTGGGATTGGCGACGATGCGCAGTTCGCTGGTGTTGGACAGCAGCACGTTGTCGCCGTGGATCTTCAGCTGCAGCGGCTGTGCATCACCGAACCACGACAGCCCGCCATCCACGTACAGCGTGCCCTGGCCGGAATTGGCCTGGGCGGTGATCCTGGCCGAGCCATCGGGCTGGGCCACGAAGCTGCCCTTGCCCTGGTCGAAGGTCAGGCCCAGTGCCGGGAATTCACCCTTGAAGTTGCTCAGCTGCGCATCACCACCCAGCGACGGCTGGCCACGCGTGCCGCGCAGACTGACGTGCCCTTCGATCAGGCCGGTCGGGCGCACGATGTCCGGCGAGAACAGCTCCAGCCAGTACAGCCGCGACATGTTGAGGTAGAGCTCGCCGTTCAACGGCGCGCTGGCTTCCCAGCCGGTCTGCATCTTGGCATCGACGAAGCCGTTGCCTTGGAAGCCCATGCCCAGGTAGCCCTTGATGCTGGCCGGGGTCATGTCCAGCTTCAGCGAGAACTGGTCGTAGCGCACCAGCTCACCCCGGGTAGCGTCCCCCACCATGGTGCGGTTCTCACCCAGGCGCACGCCGCCTTCCTTCGAGCGCACTTCCACGTGCCCTTCCCAGGCGTTGCCGCGCGGGCGGATCTGCGCGTCCAGGCTGACGTCGCCACGCAGGTAGATGCGGCGGCCGGACTGCGGCGGCAGCCACGGCTGCACCAGCGCCAGCGGCAGCGCATCACTGCGCACCACCAGGCCCTCGCGCGGCCAGTTCGCCTGTGCACACAGCGCGCCACTGCTGGCGGCGGCCAGGCAGGCTTCGGACAGGGTGTAGGTGCTGCCATTGATCGCAAACGCGGCCGGTGCACGCAGCGACCAGGCATCGCCCTTCACCGGTGCGATGCGCAGCGATGCCAGCTCGCCACGCCATTGCGCGCCCTGCTGGCGCACGCTGCCCTGCAGCTCGATCGCGCCCATCTCGTTGCGCGTCTGCGCGGCCAGGCGCAGGTTGGACACACTGCCCTGCGCGTCGATGTTCAGCCGTTCCAGCAGCATGCCGGCATTGACCTGCTGGCCCTGCACCGCCAGCGTGCCGCTGTCACCACGCCACGGCAGATGGCCCTTGATGCTTACGCTCTCGGCGCCGTAGCCATCCCAGTTGAGGTTGTTGCCGACCAGGTCGGCGGTGATGTCCGGCGCATCGCGCGGGCCCTTCACCTGTACCTGGCCACGCAGGCCACCGTCGGCACCCGGCAGCAGATCGCTCAGCTGCAGCGGTTCGAAGCGTGCATCGATGTCGAGGCGATCGCCGACCTTGCCCGAGGCGGTGACCCGGCTGCTGCCCAGCGACAGCTTCAGGTCGCCCTGGCCTTGATCGCCCTGCAGCGCGAACTTGCCCTGCGCGTCGAGGTTGCGCTGGCGCAGGATGCCCTTCAGCGACGGCAGGTCCACCGTGGCTTCCAGCGTGCCGGCCGTGCCCGGTGCGGCGTTGCCCGGCGGCGGCAGCTGGCGGCCCTTGGACGCCAGATTGCCGGACAAGCGGCCATTCCAGCCCGGCACGAAATAGCCGGGATCGAAGTCCTTCAGCGTGGCCTTGGCGTCCCAGTCCAGCTGTGGCGCCCACGCCACCTGGCCTTCCACCTGCAGCTGGCCACCCGGGGTCTGCGCCTGCAGCTGGTGGATCGACGCGGCCTGGTCGTTGCCACGCACGTCGAAGCGCAGCTGCGCTTTCTGCTTTTCGCGCTCGACCTCGGCACGGCCAATCGCCGCCCAGGCCTTCAGCGTGCCGGCCAGGCCGAAGCGCGCTTCCTTCAGCGTCACCGGTACCGGCGCGCTGCCGGCGGTGTTCGGGTCCGCGGCCGGCACGTAGGTCAGATCGTGTGCGACCACCGAGAAATTGAGTTTCTGCTGGTCTTCCTGGCTGAAATCGGCGGTGCCTTCCAGCCGTGCTTCGCCGCCGAGGCCCTTCACCAGCAGCGGCGAAACCTTCAGTACCTGGTCTTGCAGTGACACCACCGAAGGTGCCAGTTCCAGTTCCTGGTCGCCCTGCTTCACCTTGCCCTGCAGGTTGGCGTTGCCGCCCTTGCCGCTGGCAGTGAAGTCCAGTGCCAACGGTGCGATCGCCGAGCTCGCCAGCGCCGGCGACAGCAGTGCCAGATCCAGTTCGTCGCTGCGCACGCTGGCGTTCCAGGTCGGATCGGTGCGCCCATCGAACACCAGCATCGCATGCAGCGGCTTCGGTGCACGCCCGGCCAGCGCCACCTCCATGTGCGCGAGGTCGCCGCGTGCCACCAGCCCCACCGTCGCCGCAGTGCGCCCACGCGGGGCCGGCAGCACCGCCGTGACCGTCACGTCGGTGTCGTAGTCCTTGGCCGGGATGTAGCGGCCCTGGGCGGTGAAATTGCCCATGTCGCTGTCCACGACCAGCTTGTGCGCCTGGAACTCGCCGTTGGCGATCTCGATGCCACCGCGCACGCGGCTGATGTCGATCACCGGCTCGTTGGCCTGGCTGATGCGGAAGCCGTCGATGGCGATGGCATCGGCCTGGATCGCCAGCGGCATCTCGATCTGCGGCAACGAATCCGGCCACGACGGCAGCTTGAACGGCTCGTCACTCTTGGCCAGGTTCAGCGTCGCGTTGGTCAGTTCCAGCTTGTCCAGCAGCAGCTTGCGGCCGAGCAACGGGCGCAGGTCCGGCTCCAGGTGTGCGCGCTCGGCGTGGAAATGGATGTCGTCGTAACGGAAGTCGACGTTGTACAGGGTCAGCGGACCGGCCACCGGGCCGTCCACCTTGTCCCAGGTGAAGCTGGCGCCCACCGGCAGGCGTGCCACCACCTGCGCCAGCAGCACGTCACGGCCGGCCACGGTCTGCAGCAGCCAGTACACCGCCAGCAGGGCCAGCAGCACCAGCCCGATCACGCCCACCCCGGACCACGCCCAGAAGCGGCGGCGGCGGTAGAAGCGCACGCGCGGCGGCGTGTTCGGGGTTGGAGTGGGTGCAGGCGTGCTCACAGGTCCGCTCCGATGTTCAGGTACAGCTGGAACTGCGAATCCGGGTTGTTCAGGCCGTGCGCGATATCGACGCGCACCGGGCCGACCGGCGATTTCCAGCGCACGCCGAAGCCGACGCCGGTATGCAGGTCGATGGTGTTGTCAAAGGCACTGCCGGTATCAACGAACACCGCCGCGCCCCACGGGCCGCCATTGAAATAGTGCTCGTACTCGGCCGAGCCGATCACCAGGTTCTTGGCGCCCAGTGCGTACTTGTCCGGCGCTGGCGT
Source organism: Stenotrophomonas maltophilia (assembly GCF_047497515.2). Taxonomy (GTDB): domain Bacteria; phylum Pseudomonadota; class Gammaproteobacteria; order Xanthomonadales; family Xanthomonadaceae; genus Stenotrophomonas. The sequence goes on along the minus strand of NZ_JAXAXL020000018.1, from coordinate 15,738 downwards.
GCGCGGGCCGACTTCGCGGTAGGCGTAACCACGGATGCTGCGGTCACCACCGGCGAAGTAGCGCAGGCTCGGCGGCATCGCCACCAGGTCGCTGGTCCAGGTGGTGCCACCTTCGCCGCGCAGGATCAGGCGGTTGCTTTCGCCCACCGGGATGTACCAGCGCAGCACGGCGTTGGCCTGCACGAAGCTGGTATCCGAACCGACGCCCTCGATGCCGGTCCGTACCGTCGCGGTGCCGCTGATGCCCTTGCGCGGGAACATCGTGTCGTCGACGTTGACGTAGTCGGCCACCATCTGCGGGTACACCAGCGTCGAGGTGTTGTAGACCGCATCGGTGAATTCGGTGCCGGAGGCATAGCGCCAGCGCTCGCGCAGTGCGTTGACCGAGGCGATCGCGGTCCAGTGCTCGTTGATCTCACCGCTGCGGCTGGCGATCAGCTTGAAGTTGCGCAGGTCGATGTAATCGGTCTGCTCGTCATACGCGCTGGCGGCGAAGGTGTACCAGCCGTCGAGCCAGTTGAACGCCGGGATACGGTAGCTGGTCACCAGGCTCTTGCGCTTCTGCGCATAGTCCAGCTGCGTGTTCATCTTGTGGCCGCGGTTGTTCAGGAACCGCCGCTCGATGCCGCCGCGCACACCCGGGCCGCTCTCGCTGCCGTAGCTCAGGCCCGCGGTGTAGATGGTGCGCTTGGCACGGGTCAGGTTGACGTCCACCGGCACGTCGCCGTGCTCATCGGCCTGGTCCGGCCGCGGCTGGATGTCGATCACGCTGAAGTAGTCCAGCTTGGTCAGCGATTGCCGCAGCCGGTCCAGCTTGCCTTCGTGGTAGTAGCTGCCCTGGTCCCAGTACACCAGCGGATCGAACAGCTTGTCGACGAAGTAGTCCTGGTGGAAACGTACCGGTCCCATGTTGTAGCGGCGGCCACTGTCCCAGGTCAGGTCGATGTCGGCGGCGTTGTCGGCACGGGTGATCTGCACCTGGCGCTGGGTGTAGTCGGCGTCGAAGTAGCCACGCTCGGCCAGGCGGCGGGTGATGGTGATCTTGCTGGCTTCGTACTGGGTGTGCTCGAAGCGCTGGCCCTTGCGCGGCTTGAACGCGGCCAGGTCGTCCTGCAGGTACTGGTCGTAGATCGCCGGGCCGGTGATGTCGATGTGCTCGCGGCGCACGGTCACCGGGGCGCCCTTGTCGACATGGATCAGCACCCGCACGTGCTCGTCCTCACGCGGTGCTTCGACCTTGATCACCGGGTTGTAGTACCCGAACGGTTCCAGTGCCTGGCGGGTCTGCCGCTCGGCCTGCGACAACAGGTATTCCAGGCGCGACTCGCCCTGCTCCTTGCCGATCGTGTCGTACAGCGACAGCGATTCCTGGATGTTCTCGATGATTGCGGCGTCGTCGCCCTTGTCCAATCCCTTGATATCCACCTTGTCGATGGTGCCGCGCGCGTGGGCCACGGTGGTGGCGGCCAGCGACAGGACCATCAGCGGCAGGGCGTATTTCTTTGGCTGCATGCAGCACAGCATACCGACCGGAGGTGACGATGCGAAATGCATCACGTCATTCGGGATCGGTTGTTAAGTGGCGGTCAAAATACGCGCCTTTGTGGCGATCGTCGCAATCGCAGGCGAGGAAGCCGGCATCGTCCGCGATGCCGGCAATGACCCCGATGGACATCCACCGGCGATTCGGTGCGCCGGGGCAATGTCGGTAGATCCACGCCATGCGTGGATGGGCCACCGATCAGCTCGACAGATGCTCGATCGCCGCCACCTTGCCCAGGCGCTCGCCCAGCATCGTCAGCAGCGCCAGGCGGTTGCCACGCAGTGCCGGGTCCTCGGCATTGACCATCACGCCATCGAAGAAGGCGTCGACCTGCGGGCGCAGCCGGGCCAGGCGGGCCAGCACGGCCACGTAGTCCTTGTGCTGCAGGCTGGCGCCGGTGTCGTCGATGGCCGCGGTGACGGCTTCAGCCAGCGCGCGTTCGGCGTCTTCCTGCAGCAGCGCCGGGTCGATCTGGCCCGGGATGTCGCCTTCAGCCTTGCGCAGGATGTTGCGGATGCGCTTGTTGGCCGCAGCCAGCGCCTCGGCTTCCGGCAGTGCGGCAAACGTGCCGATTGCGTCCAGACGGCGGTCGAAGTCATACAGCGAGGCCGGCTTCAGCTCGGCCACCGCGTTGAAGTGCGTGGCCGGCACGCCCTTGTCGGCGTAGTAGCCCTTCAGGCGATCGAGGATGAAGTCGTACAGCTCGCCAACATCCGCCTGTACGTTGCGCGCGGCCAGGCCGGCGTTGGCGCTGGCCAGCAGCGCGCGCAGGTCCAGCTCGAAGCCGCTCTCGATGATCGTGCGGGCCAGGCCCAGCGCGTTGCGGCGCAGGGCGAACGGGTCCTTGTTGCCGGTCGGCTTCAGGCCTGCGGCAAAACCACCGGCCAGGGTGTCGACGCGTTCAGCAATCGCCAGCACCTTGCCCAGCGGCGACAGCGCGATGTCATCGCCACCGAAGCGCGGCTGGTAGGCCTCGTCGATGGCCAGCGCCACCTCTTCCGGCTCGCCCCCGGCCACGGCGTAGTGGCGGCCAGCGATGCCCTGCAGTTCCGGGAATTCATTGACCATGCGCGATTGCAGGTCGTTCTTGGCCAGTTCCGCCGCACGCCTGGCCTGCGCAGCGTCGGCGCCAACCTGCGGCGCGATCACTTCGGCCAGGGCGGCCACGCGCGCGACCTTGTCGGCCACGCTTCCCAGCTTGGCCTGGTAGGTCACCGTCTTCAGGCCCTCGCCCATCGACGCCAGGCCCTGTTTCAGGTCTTCGTCGAAGAAGAACTTGGCATCGGCGAAACGCGGGCGGATCACGCGCTCGTAGCCCTTGGCCACTTCGGCCACGTCCTTCGATTCGATGTTGGCAATGCCGATGAACTTCTCGGTCAGGGTGCCTGCAGCATCCAGCACCGGGAAGAACTTCTGGTTGATCTCCATCGTCTCGATCAGCGCTTCCTGCGGCACCGCCAGGAACGCGGGCTCGAAGCTGCACAGCACCGCCGACGGCCACTCGACCAGGTTCACCACCTGCTCCAGGTTGTCCTCGGTGATGCGGGCGCTGCCGCCGGCCTTGGCCGCAGCGGCCTCGACCTCGACGACGATGCGCGCGCGGCGCTCGCTCGGGTCGACCAGCACGAACGCGGCGCGCAGCGCTTCAACGTAGTCCTGCGGCTGCGCCAGCGACACCGCCTGGTCGTGGTGGAAGCGATGGCCACGGCTGACGCGGCCGGCCTGCAGGCCGAACAGTTCGGCCTCCACCACGTTGGCGCCGTGCAGCAGCACCAGCCAGTGCGCCGGGCGCGCAAAGCCCCAGGCGTGGTCGCCCCAGCGCATCGGCTTGGGAATCGGCATCGCCGCGATCGCCTCGCGCAGGATCTCCGGCAGCAGGCTGGCGGTGCTCGCGCCCGGGGTCACCGCGCGGTGCACGAAGCGCTCACCCTTGTTGTCGGTGGTCTTCTCCAGCGCGGTCCAGTCGATCCCGGCCTTGGCGGCGAAGCCCTGCAGGGCCTTGGTCGGCTGGCCTTCGGCGTCCAGCGCGATGTTCAGGTACGGGCCCAGCACTTCGCTGTGCTGTTCCGGCTGTTCCAGGCCGACGCCCGGCAGCAGCACGGCCAGGCGGCGCGGGGTCGACAACGGGCGGGCGTCGCCCAGGTCCAGTGCGACGCCGCGCTTGCGCAGGCCGTCGACAACGCCATCGAAGAACGCCTGGGCGAGGCCCGGCAGTGCCTTGACCGGCAACTCCTCGGTGCCCAGTTCGATCAGCAGGGGGGACAGTTGGCTCATCGGTTCGATCCTGTAATGGGGGCGCAGCGCGCAACGCGTCCGGCGCCCCGGAGTTGAGAGAGGGAGAGCGGCCGTCAGGCCTTCTTCGCGCCCGGGAAGCCCAGCTTCTCGCGCTGCTCGTAGTACGCCTTGGCCACCGCCTGGGCCAGCGCGCGCACGCGCAGGATGTAGCGCTGGCGCTCGGTCACGCTGATCGCGCGGCGCGCATCGAGCAGGTTGAAGGTGTGGCTGGCCTTCATCACCTGTTCGTAGGCCGGCAGCGGCAGGTTCACTTCCACCAGCTTCTGCGCTTCGCGCTCGCAGGCATCGAAGCGGTGGAACAGTTCGTCCACGTCGGCGTATTCGAAGTTGTAGGTGCTCTGCTCCACCTCGTTCTGGTGGTAGACATCGCCGTAGGTCACCGGCTGGCCGTCCGGGCCATAGGTCCACACCAGGTCGTAGACGTTGTCGCAGTTCTGCAGGTACATGCACAGGCGCTCGAGACCGTAGGTGATCTCGCCCAGCACCGGGCGGCATTCCAGGCCACCGGCCTGCTGGAAATAGGTGAACTGGGTCACTTCCATGCCGTTGAGCCAGACTTCCCAGCCCAGGCCCCAGGCACCCAGCGTCGGCGATTCCCAGTTGTCCTCGACGAAGCGCAGGTCGTGCACCAGCGGATCGATGCCCAGCGCCTTCAGCGAATCCAGGTACAGCTGCTGGATGTTGTCCGGTGCCGGCTTCATCGCCACCTGGTACTGGTAGTAGCGCTGCAGGCGGTTCGGGTTCTCGCCGTAGCGGCCGTCGGTCGGGCGGCGCGACGGCTGCACGTAGGCCGCGTTCCAGCCTTCCGGACCGATCGCACGCAGGAAGGTGGCCGGGTGGAAGGTACCGGCGCCCACCTCCAGGTCGAGCGGCTGGATGAGCACGCAGCCCTGCTGGGCCCAGAACTGGTTCAGGGTCTGGATCAGGCCCTGGAAGGTGATCGGAACGGTCGGGGTCGCGGACATGCGGACGATTCTTGGCCGGCAAGGGGGTGCGCTAGTATAACGGCCGACCTGCGGGGCATTCCGTACCCGGGAGGAGCAGGCAGATGGAACATCGGCTGCCGGCAGGCACGCCCGGCGAGGCCGGCGGCGTCCCGCTGCCCTGGGGGCGCCTGCATTTCGAGCAGATTGCCGCGGCGCTGATCGCCGATGGCCTGGTGGCCGAGCAGGACCGCGAACGCATGCGGTTCTCCGCACAGGGCGCGCGCAACGCCAGTGAAGTCCATCCGTTGGTGCTGTTGTCCAACCTCAAGCTGGCGGCCACCGGCGGTGGCGAACTGACCCTGGAACGGCTCACCGAATGGCTGGCGCAGCGCACCGGCAGCCGCTACCTGCGCATCGACCCGACCCGGGTCGACGTCGCCGCAGTCACGGCCCTGGTGTCGCATGCCTATGCCCGTCGCCACCGCTTCCTGCCGCTGGCGGTGGATGCCGAGCGCGTGCTGGTGGCCACCAGCGAGCCGCTGGTGCAGGAATGGCGTCGCGACCTGCAGCACCTGACCCGTCGCCGCATCGATCTGGCGGTGGTCAACCCGCTGGACCTGCACCGCTACACCATGGAGTTCTACGGGGTGACCCGCTCGGTGCGTGGCGCGCGCGGCGACGTGCGTGGTGAGGCCAGCACCACCCTGCCCAGCTTCGAACAGCTGGTCGAGCTGGGCCGTACCGGCGACGTCAACGCCGACGACCAGCACATCGTGCACATCGTCGACTGGCTGCTGCAGTACGCCTACGAACAGCGCGCCTCGGACATCCACCTGGAGCCGCGCCGCGAGATGGGACGCATGCGCTTCCGCATCGACGGCGTGCTGCACAAGGTGTTCGAAGTGCCACCGGCAGTGATGACCGCCGTGGTCAGCCGCATCAAAGTGCTCGGCCGCATGGATCTGGCCGAGCGCCGGCGCCCGCAGGATGGCCGCATCAAGACCCGCTCGCCGGGCGGCCGCGAAGTCGAGATGCGCCTGTCGACCATGCCCACCGCGTTCGGCGAGAAGTGCGTGATGCGCATCTTCGACCCGGATGCCGCGTTCAAGAGCATCGACCAGCTCGGTTTCAGCCCGCAGGAGGCCGCCGGCTGGAATGCACTGGTCGAACGCCCGCACGGCATCGTGCTGGTCACCGGCCCGACCGGTTCGGGCAAGACCACCACCCTGTATTCCACGCTGAAACGGCTGGCCACGCCGGACGTGAACGTGTGCACGGTGGAAGACCCGATCGAGATGATCGCGCCCGAGTTCAACCAGATGCAGGTGCAGACCAACATCGACCTGGACTTCGCCAGCGGCGTGCGCACCCTGCTGCGGCAGGACCCGGACATCATCATGATCGGCGAGATCCGCGACCTGGAAACCGCGCAGATGGCAGTGCAGGCCTCGCTGACCGGCCACCTGGTGCTGTCCACCCTGCACACCAACGATGCGCCGTCGGCGGTCACCCGCCTGCTCGACCTGGGCGTACCGCATTACCTGCTGGCCAGCACCCTCAACGGCATTCTCGCCCAACGCCTGGTGCGCACCCTGTGCCCGCACTGCAAGCAGCCGCACAGCCTGGGCGCCGCCGACTGGGCGGTGCTGGCTGATAGCCATGCTGCATATCCAGATGCCGCCACGCCCTGTCGGCCGGTCGGTTGCCTGGAGTGCCGGCGCACCGGATTCCTCGGCCGCATCGGCCTGTATGAGCTGCTGCCATTGGGCTCGCGGCTGCGCGGGCAGATCCGCGCCGACATGGACCTGGCCGGCTTCACCCGCGCCGCGCGGGCTGAAGGGCTGCGAACCCTGCGCCAGGCCGGTCTTGAAAAGGTGGCGCAGGGGCTGACTACAATCGAGGAAGTCCTGTCAGTGCTGCCGCCCCCGGATGAACCCAGCTCCGTTCCTGATCCTTGAAACCGGCCGCCCGGTGCCGTCCCTGCGCCGCTACGGGCGCTTCCCGCACTGGATCCGCGTCGCCGCCGGCCTGGAAGAACACGAGACGGTGGTGGTCGATGTCGAGCACGGTGGCGCCCTGCCCGATCCGCACGGCTTCGCCGGCGTGCTGGTGACCGGCTCGGCCGCGTTCGTCACCGACCATGCCGAGTGGAGCGAGCGCAGCGCGGCGTGGCTGCGCCAGACCGCCCACGACGACCTGCCGGTGTTCGGCATCTGCTACGGCCACCAGCTGCTGGCGCACGCGCTGGGCGGCGAGGTGGCCTACAACCCGGCCGGCCGCGAGTCGGGCACGATCGAGCTGGAACTGCAGCCGCAGGCCGCGCAGGACCCGCTGTTCCAGGGGTTGCCACAGCATTTCGCCGCCCACGCCACCCACCTGCAGACCGTGCTGCGCGCGCCGGACGGGGCCGAAGTGCTGGCGCGCTCGCCGCTGGACGGCTGCCACGCCTTCCGCTGGGGGCGCCAGGCATGGGGCGTGCAGTTCCATCCGGAATTCGCCACCCACCACATGCGTGGCTACGTGCGCGCCCGCGCCGACTGCATCGGCCGCCACGGCGGTTGCGCCCGCAGCATCGAGCGTGCGGTCAGCGCCGCACCGCTGGCCCGCCAGCTGTTGCGCCGCTTCGTCCGCCAGGCGCGGCTGTCTTCAGCCCAGCCGGCAGCAAAACAGGGATAATCGGCGCCACGGGCACGCGCCCGGCCCCTCCTGTCCCTCCCGGATGTCCATGAAAGAGATTCGCAAGCTGCCGGCTTCGGCGGGCGCCCAGTGGTTGCTGGATACGTTCTCCCTGTACCGGCGTGCGCCGCTGCAGCTGGCCCGGATCGGCCTGACCTGGCTGCTGGTGAGCTGGGTGGTGACCCTGTTGTCGACGCTGATTCCCGGCGCCGCCGGCATGGCCGTGCAGCTGATGACCCTGGCCATTTCGCCGATCATGTTTGGCGGCATGCTGTATGCCGTGGGCGAGATCGACGAAGGCCGGCCGGGCCTGGCCTCGCACCTGCTGCAGCCGATCCGCGACCACCGCGTCAGCCACCTGCTGGTTCCACTGGCGATTCAGGTGCTGGCGGTGCTGCTGCTGGGCGCGCTGCTGTTCATGATGATCGGCCGCGAGGGCTTCACCGCCTTCAGCGAGGTCATGACCAAGATGGAAGAAATCAGCCGCAGCGGCCAGCAGATCAAGCCGGACGATGCCGCCGCGCTGGTCGCCAACCTGCCGGCCAAGCGCATCGCGCTGTGGATGCTGCTGGTGTTCCTGAGTGCGGTCGCGCTGTCGCTGGCGATGTTCACCCAGCCGGCGCTGGTGGTGTTCGACAAGCAGAGCGGCATGCATGCGCTGCGCCTGAGCCTGCAGGGCTGCATCGAGAACATCGGCGCGATGATCGTGTTCGCCGTGCTCGGCCTGATCGCCGCGTTCTGCATGTACATCCTGTTCGTGATCGTGATCCAGATCGCGATGCTGATCGGTGGTCCGCTGGCCGCCGCGTTCATCGCGCAGCTGGTGCTGACCACGGTGCTGATGCCGCTGTATGTCGGCGCGGTGTATGCCGCCTGGAAGCAGATGTTCGTCCATCGCGGCAGCCGCGCGGCACCGCCGATCCCGACCACCCCGACCTCCGGCGACATCTTCCACGCCTGACCAGCACATCGGTAGATCCACGCCATGCGTGGATGAATGTCCATCCAGACGAAGAACGCCGGGCAATGCCCGGCGTTCGTGTATCAGGCGGCGGGCTTCTTCACTACCGACGACGGCACCAGCCAGCGTGCAGCGTGGATGCCCAGCTCGTAGAGCAGGCACATCGGGATCGCCAGCATCAGCTGCGACACCACATCCGGCGGGGTCAGCACCGCCGCCAGCACGAAGATGCCGACGATCGCGTAACCGCGGCCTTCCTTGAACTGCTGCGGCGTCACCCAGCCCAGCAGCACCAGGATCACCATCGCCACCGGCAGTTCGAAACTGCCGCCGAAGGCGAAGAAGATCGCCAGCACGAAATCCAGGTAGGCATTCGCATCCGGGGTGATCGCAATCACGTCCGGGCTGAAGGTGGTGAGGAAGTGGAACACCGCCGGCAGCACCAGGAAGTAGGCGAACGCACAGCCGGTGTAGAACAGCACCACCGACGACACCAGCAGCGGTACCGCCAGGCGCTTCTCGCGCGCGTACAGGCCCGGGGCGACGAACGCCCACAGCTGGTACAGCAGCCACGGCACCGCCACGAACAGGGCCACGAAGAAGGTCAGTTTCAACGGCGCGAAGAAGGCACCGGCCGGATTGGTCGCAATCATCGTCTGCCCATTGGGCAGCTGCGAGACCAGTGGTTCGGCCAGCGCGTTGTACAGCTTCTGGGTGAATGGCAACAGCGCCAGCAGCGCCACGCCCAGGCCCAGCAGTGCGCGCACCAGGCGGCCACGCAGTTCCACCAGATGTTCAACCAGCGAGCTTTCGCCGAAATCCTGCTCACTCATGAGGGGCGCTCCGTGTTCTGCGCCGGCGGCGTCGCAGTGGTTTCAGTGGCCGTGGCGGCACTGGCTGCAGGCGGGGCGCCCTCCTGTGCCGCTGCCTGGTCTGCGGCAACGGGCTCGCTCAGGTGCGGCGGGACCTCGGCGGGCGCCGGCGCGCGCGCTTCCTGCACCAGGTCATCGCCCTGCTGCTGCGCCTGCTGGGCTTCGCGACGGATCGCCTCACCGCTGGCGCGCAGCTGGTTCTCGGTGTCCTGCATGCCCTGGCGCACGTCCTGCATCTGCCGCTTGATCTCCTCGGCCTGCAGTTCGCGTTCCAGTTCCTGTTTCACCGAATCCCACTGATTGCGGGCACGACGCACCCACAGGCCGGCAAAGCGGGCCGCCTTGGGCAGGCGCTCGGGACCGAGCACCACCAGGGCGACCACGGCAATCACCAGCAGTTCGCTGAAGCCGATATCAAACACCGCGACCGCTCCGGATCAGCGTGGGTTGCGGTCGTGCTCGTCCTGCGCGGTGCGCGAGGCGTCCTGGCTGCGCGATTCATCGCCCAGCTGCGCGTTCGGCTTGTCCTCATCGCGCATGCCCTTCTTGAATTCCTTGACCGCCGAGCCGAGGTCCTTGGCGCCACTGGTCAGGCGCTTGGTGCCGAACACCAGCAGGACGATGGCCAGCACGACCAACCAATGCCAGATGCTGAAACTGCCCATAAAGACGCTCGTTACGTTAGTGATCAGGCTGTCGAGCATAGCGCACCGGCTGTTAGCCGGCGCGCGTGACGAAAGTCAGTTTCCGCCCAGCGTTTCCGTGCGGATTTCGCCGTCATTGACCGGCTGGAAGCCCTGCTGCTGCGGCGGCGGGTTCTGCGGCACGTTCTGCAGCGGTGCCGTGGTGGCTTCGGCGGCGGGTGCCGGCGCTGCCTGAACAGGCGCCGGGGCGACCGCCGGTGCCACTGCCGGACGCGGTGCATTGCCGCCGTTGCCGCCACGGTTGTTGCGCGCCGCGTAGGTGGCCTCCTCTAGGCGATCGCGGAAAGCGACCACATCCATCGACGGCGAACCGGCGGCGCGGCCTTCGAAGATCATCCGCGGCGTGGTGTTGCTGCCGTAGGCGTCGAGGTTGGCAGCATCGTCGATCTGCAGCACCGCACCGTCCAGCGCAACGCCGGCGAACAGGCCACGGGCACGCGACCACGACCAGATCTCGGCCTTCAGCTGGCCGTCGGTGGCCGCGGCGGCGTTGCGGCCGACCGGGCCAGCGGCGACGCCGGCATCGGCGCCCAGGGTGAACTTGCCGTTGACCAGATTGTCCAGGCTGCGGTCATTGCGGAACACCAGCACCACGTCCGAGGACTGCACGCCGGCCTGGAAACCGATGCTGCCGCCGGTGAGCTTGACGAACACCGGGTTGGACCAGGCGCCATTGGCCATGCGTACCGACATCAGGCCGTGGCCTCGGCGACCGCCAATGACCAGGCCCGCCTTGATCGTGTCGGGAATGACGATGACCGCGCGGCCTTCGTCGAGCAATTTGTCGGGGATTCCCTGCTCAGGGATTCCCTGGATTTCCGCCAGCACGCGCACGGCATTACGGGCGCGCTGGTCTTCCTGTGGTCCGGCCATGGCCTGGCTGGACAGCAGACTGGCGGCGATCAGCAGGGCTTGGATCGGGCGACGCATGGCAGGCTCCAGAAGTCAGTCCATAGGAAGATATAGCAAGTGACTGAAATTAGTAGTGTTGTCATGAATCTCCAATGAGCGTTCCCTGCTCACATAGGCGCGCGCTATGCGTGTCATCCGAACCCTGCATCCCGGTATCGCGCCGGATCGGCGACAATGGCAACCATGCTCGACGCACCCGATACCGCCGTGCTGGCGGTCAACCTAGGCACGCCCGAGACGCCGACGGCCCCCGCCGTACGTCGTTACCTGGCCGAATTCCTGTCCGACCCCCGTGTGGTCTCGATCCCGGCGTTGCTGTGGCAGCCGCTGCTGCGCGGGCTGATCCTGCCGCTGCGCAGCAGCCGTTCGGCGGCCAAGTACGCCCAGGTGTGGCTGCCCGACGGGTCTCCGCTGATGGTGCATACCCGTCAGCTGGCGCAGGCCATGCAGGCCCTGCTGCCCACCCTGACGGTGCGCCACGCCATGCGTTACGGCGAACCCGCGCTGGCCAGCGAGCTCGACCGTCTGGCGGCCGAGGGCGCGCGCCGCATCGTGGTGTTGCCGCTGTACCCGCAGTATTCCACCACCACTACCGCCTCGGTCGAGGACCGTGTCGATGCCTGGCAGCGCCGCAATCCCGATGTGACGGTCAGCCTGGTCCGCGACTATTCGGTTGATCCGGGTTGGGTCGAGGCCGTGGCCGGCTCCATCCGGCGCTATTGGGAGCAACAGGGCCGCGGCCAGACGCTGATGTTCTCCTTCCACGGCATCCCGCAGCGCCTGGCCGATGCCGGCGATCCGTATCCGCAGCGCTGCGAGGCCAGCGCCCAGGCCATCGCCACTGCGCTCGGGCTGGGCAAGGGCGAGTGGCAGATGGGCTACCAGTCGCGGTTCGGCCGTGAGCGCTGGCTGCAGCCGTACGCCGAGCCCAGCCTGTGGGCATTGGCCGAATCCGGGGTGAAGCAGATCGACGTGGTCTGCCCGGGCTTCGCCACCGACTGCCTGGAAACACTGGAAGAGGTAGCGCTGGGCTTCACCGAAACACTGGCAGAGCGCGGCGCGACGATGCGCTACATCCCCTGCCTCAATGCCGAGCCGGAGCACGCACGCGCCCTGGCACGGCTGGCCGTGGCCTCGCTGGCATGAGCCTGCAGCCGTTTGAACTGGACGTCGGTGGCGCGCGTGTCGCCGGCCTGCGCAACCGCAGCGACGGCCCGCGCGTGCTGGCCCTGCACGGCTGGCTCGACAATGCCGCCAGCTTCGTGCCGCTGGCCCCGCACCTGTCGTCGTTGCAGCTGGTGGCGATCGATCTGCCTGGGCATGGCCACAGCGCACACCTGCCGGCCGGCGCCAGCTATACGACTGCGGCGGCGATCTGCCACGTGCTCGATGTGGCCGATGCGCTGGGTTGGGACCGCTTCAGCCTGCTCGGCCATTCGATGGGTGCCGGCATCGCCAGCCTCACCGCATCGGTCAGTGATCGCGTACAGCGGCTGGTAGCGATTGAAGCGCTCGGCGGCCTGCGTGGCCCCGAGGAAGAGACCGCACACCGCCTGCGCGAGCATGTGAATGCCACGCGTGGGCTGGCGCGCAAGCAGCTGCGCGTGTTCCCTGATCTTGCTGCACCGATCCGCGCACGGATGATGACCAATCAGCTGAGCGAAGGCTGCGCACGCCTGTTGGTTGAACGTGGCGTGGAGCCGGTCGAAGGTGGCTATCGCTGGTGCAGCGATCCACGCCTGATGCTGCCCACTGCGATCCGCCTCAGCGAAGGCCAGATCGACAACCTGCTGCAGGCCATCGCCTGCCCAACGCAGGTGATCTATGCCACGCCCGCGCAGGCCTACTACCCCGAGCCGATGCGCAGCAATCGCCTGCAGCACCTGCGCGATGGACGGCTGGCGGTGTTTCCCGGCAACCATCACCTGCACATGGAAGAACCGGCGCAGGTCGCCGAGGTGATCCTGCGCTTCTTCGGCAACGACAACGCCGGCTGAGTTCGCGCCTGCGCGCGCTTCACTCCGCGCGTTTGCGGCCGATACATCAGTTGCGGGCTCCTGCGCCCGCGGTACGCGGGTCCGGTCGGGCCTGCGGCATGTATCTGGTTCTGCAAGGAAGTCCGCATGCCCGCTCTGCTGCACCGCCCCCCACAGGATGTGGCCGCGGTGTCCCGTCCCCGCGTCGCTGATCGCGCCGCATTCCCCGAATTTCCGGTCCACGCCCTGCACACGCGCTGCCGCGTGTGCGGCGACGTGGCCGTTGTCGTTTGCTGATCCAGGAGTCGTCCATGTCCGCTGCATCTCCCCGTCCCCCCGACACCACCCGTCTGCCGCACCTGCAGCAGCTCGCCCGCCGCGGTGATCGCCGCCTGCTGGCCGCCAGCGCCGCATTGGCTGTGGTTGGCGTGGCACTGGCCGTGACCGGCCCACAGGTCGTCGGCCCTTCGTTGGCGGCCGTCGCGCTGCTACCGGCTGCGTGGCTGGCTGGGCCGCTGGCCGGCCGCGTCATCGCCCGCAACGGCCTGGCACTGCTGCTGGCTTTGCAACTGGCTCTGGTGTGCGCGGCCGGCAACGTGTCACCCGCGCTGCCCATCGCCGTGCTGCTGGGCATGCTGCTGGCCCATCGTGACCGCTGGCCGGTGTGGCTGGCCGGTGGCGTCGGCACGCTTGCCCTGCTGGCGCCGCTGCTTGAAGCAGCGCCGGCCTGGCCGACGTTGCTGCAGGCCAGCCTGTTCGCCGGCCTGACCCTGTTCCTCGGCCAGGTCGCCTTGCGCTTGCGTCAACAGACCGAAGCGCTGGGCCACGGCCCGCGTCGGTTGGCTGCGCTGGCCCGTGACATCGCCACGGGCGCCGACCTGGGTGCACATGCAAACACCGGCGCCTATGCACCGGGCTCGCTGGCCCATGCGCTGGCCGATACCGCACGCCACGTACAGGCGCAGCGCGTGCGCGACGCCGCCGCGAATGCCGAGAACGCACAGATCCGCCAGGCCCTGGATGCTTCGCGCACGGCAATGATGATTGCCGACAACGACCACATGATCCGCTACGTGAACCGCTCGGTGGTCGCCCTGCTGCGCAATCAGCAGGCAACGCTGCGCCAGGCCTTTCCCGATTTTGATGCGGAGCGCCTGGTCGGCAGCAGCATCCACCGCTTCCACGCCAACCCTGACCGCATCCGCGCCATCCTCAATGGGTTGCAGGTCACCCACAACGGCAAGGTACAGATCGGCCCCGTGCACTTCGCGCAGGTGGTCACCCCGGTATTCGATGCGCAGGGCACGCGCCTGGGCTTCGCCGTGGAGTGGCATGACCGCACCCACGAACTGGCATTGGAGAACGCCGTGGCCGGCATTGTCGCCGCTGCCGCTGCGGGTGACCTGGACCAGCGCCTGCAGGCACGCGAAGGCGCCAGCTTCCTCGACGGCCTGACCGGAGGCATCAACCAGTTGCTGGACACGCTGGGCAGTACCGTGGATGAGGTGCGGCAGATGCTTTCCGCGTTGGCCAGCGGCGATCTCGACCGACGCATGCACGGTGAGCATCACGGTGCGTTCGCCGCAATCCAGCGCGACGCCAACGCCACCGCCGGCCAGCTGTCGCGGATGGTCGGCCACATCCAGCAGTGCGCCGCCTCGATCAGCACCGCAGCCAGTGAGATCGCTGCCGGCAATGGCGCGCTGTCCGAACGCAGCGAGCGCCAGGCAGCGCACCTGCAGGAGACCGCGGCGTCGATGGAGGAGCTCACCTCCACCGTACGCCAGAACGCTGCGCATGCACGCCAGGCCAGTGAGCTGGCCGCGTCCACGCAGAGTGCCGCCGGCGACGGCAACGCCGTGATGCGGCAGGTAGTCGACACCATGCAGGCCATTGAAGGTGCGTCGAAGCGGATCGGCGACATCACCGGTGTCATCGACGGCATCGCCTTCCAGACCAACATCCTGGCGCTGAATGCCGCAGTGGAGGCGGCGCGTGCTGGCGAGCAGGGCCGCGGTTTCGCCGTGGTCGCCAGTGAAGTGCGTGTGCTGGCGCAGCGATCGGCCGCTGCGGCGCAGGAGATCAAGACGCTGATCGACGAAGCCGGTCGCCAGGTGGGTGAGGGTGCTCAACTGGTGGCGGACGCCGGTCAGCGCATGCAGGGCATCGTCGGTGGCGTGGAGAACGTCAGCCACCTGATGCGCGAGATCTCGGCCGCGTCGCAGGAGCAGTCGATCGGCATCGAGCAGATCAACCAGACTGTCGTGCAGATGGACCAGGCAACGCAACAGAACGCAGCGCTGGTGGAGGAAGCCACCGCCGCGGCACGCGAAATGCAGTCACAGGCGGGGACGCTGATCGAAGCGGTGTCGGTGTTCCGCCAGCAGGAAGTGCATGGGATCGCACGCGTTGCCTGAGCCCCGGGCGTAACGCGATCTGATGAAAACGGCGCCCGCAGGGCGCCGTTTTTTTATGTGTCCTGCGTGATGGATCACGGCAAGCGCACGTCCCATCGGTACTGCCGGCCGCTGGCCCGCAACCACGGCGCGCGCAGCACGCAGGCCCACACCACGCATCCACGCATGGCGTGGATCTACCGACAACCACCTCCGATGCATTGCGCGGCCCATCACCGGCGGTAGTGCCGGCCGCTGGCCGGCAACTGCATATCCACGCATGGCGTGGATCTACCGACAACCACCGCCGGGTGCATTGCATGGCCCCATCACCGGTATCGCCTCACTGGTAGTGCCGGCCGCTGGCCGGCAACCACGATCTTTCCTGCGCACAAAGAAAAACCCCGCTGCGTGAGCAGCGGGGTTTTGGGTATAAACCCTGGCGATGACCTACTCTCGCATGGCTTGAGCCACACT
>NZ_JAXAXL020000017.1:102850-110758 GCF_047497515.2 Stenotrophomonas maltophilia | reverse complement strand
CAGGAGCGCGGCATCGCGCTGCACGCCGCGCAGGGCAAGGTGAGTGCGCGTGCGCACAAGAACCAGATGATCGTGGCGGCCAAGACCAAGGTACGCATCGCCAGTACCGAAGCGGACGTGCAGCTGTCGGCGCCGAGCAAGCATCTGCTGGCGACGGCGGCAGGGGCCTATATCCGGATCGAGGGCGACAACATCGAGCTGGGGGCGCCGGGAAAAGTGGAGTTCAAGGCCAGCCAGCGGGATTGGGTGGGGCCGCTGATCAGTTCGGAGGAGACCGACGTTCCAGCTGGGCAGTTCAATGGCTGCGAGCCGCACTTGAACGCAGCAGTATGCCGACAGGAAGGGTGCGCCGATGTCGGTTGAATCGTTGTGCGAACAGCTGATCGGTATCGATCGCAGCAGCGCAGGGCAATGCCACCTGCTGATGCAGCCAGCGGTAGAGCGATGCGAGATGGACGAGGCTTTCGATGCGCTGCTGGACTCGGCTGGGATCCAACCCGTTCCGATCACCATTCGGCAGATACCGGCAGCCATGTGGCCTTCCCTGATCCCGCTCGACCTGAGCAGAGGCATGCATTCCCTGCTGTCCGGCCAGGCGATGGCAATGGCGATGGAGCAGCGCTCCGTGACGTCGTTACTGACCGGACGCCCGCAACGCGCGTGTGCCTGGCTTTGGACGCCATTGCTGCCCCGGCATCTGGCCAACCAGCTTGCCGCGCAAGCGATCGCTCACTGCCCGCACGCCCAAGGTCGAAAGCGGTGGCTACGCTACTACGATCCCATGGTGACGGACCTGTTCCTGCACACCTCATCGCGTTCGCAACGGGCGTATCGGTTTGCGGGCGCCACAACGTGGACATTCCTGGATTGCTGGGGGCAATTGACCATCAACAACATGGTCGCGCCCGCGCTGCCCGGCGACCCCACCGTCTCCTGGTCGGAGGTGGAATGCATCGGCGCATTGAACCAGGCCTGGATCAATGCGCTGCAGACCGGCGATCTGCCCGACCGTTCGACCTTCGCACACGTACAACGTTGTGTAGAGGAAGCGCACCGTCGCGGCGTGGCCAATGGACATGAGCTCGATCTATTCGCAAAGCATGCGATCTCCTTTGGCCCTCATTTCCACCGCCATCCCATCCTTCAGGCGCTGCTGGCGCAGGTGGAGCAGGGCGAACGGTACGACGAACTGGCATGGCGCATTGAAGACGCAGAGTGGCAGGACATACGCGCGGCAGCGTCGGGACACGCAGCTGCGATCAAGGGAGGGTTGCACACATGACGCAGCATGGTGAGGAAGGAAACGACGTGAGCGGTTCCTATACCGGCAGCAGCAACAGGGGAGTTCGCGGCAAGGACAGCCAAACCGTATCTGACCTTCCTGTTGTTACCGCCGCACCGCCGGAGTCGCAGAGCCGCGCGGTCTGCGACATCTGCCGCTCTACCGGGCTCGCCATTCTGCCGGTGCGCTATACCTTGGTGCCCGACAGTTGTGACGTCGACCTGGGCGGCCTATCACCCTCGCATGTGCCCGACGCTGACATGAGTGCAGCGGGACTTGAGCATGCTCTCAGGACCATGCGCCAAGGCATGTTGTACCTGTACTACGAGAAGGGGCCTTACGGCCCTCAGTACTGGGAATGCTACGCCATTGCCGAAAACGGTACGTTGTGGCGGCAGCCTTCCGCAATGAGCGCCCGCCCCATCGTCGGAGCAGGGCTGCCGAGCTGTGGGCGCAGCGGTCACGACTACATGCGCACCGAGTTCATCACCATACCGCGTCCCGATGTGTGCGGAACGGTCTGGCTCGCCTACTCCCAGCACCCTTGGACACTCGCGACGCTGGATCGCTATGGATCCGACCCCGCGCTGCGCGCCGAGCGGATGCAGCCGATCGAGCCTGCCAGATGGATCAGGTCGGCGAGAGCGGAGGGCGACCAAGCACCGTTGAAGGATGCCGCTGGGCTGGCCCCAATCATGGAATATCGGTTGCTGGACAATCCCTCTGGCGATCCGCCGGATCTCCCTCACATCAGCGCGCTCCCGGCGGCTTCCACGCTGGATGGAGCACTCAACGTCGCACGGCTGCGAAAGCACGGCACGCGTTACCCATGGTCACGGCGGGATTACCCCCGTAACGGCGGTATCGACCCTCGCGAACAGCGCTTCAAGCTGCTGCAGCAACATAGCAGCAACGGGCGAATCGGCAGTGATCGCCAAGAGTACCCGCCCATGCTGTTGGGATTGTGGGACGCGGTGGGTGCTGTGCATGAGCTCAGTGGCTTCTGCAATGATCTGGCTGCCTGCATCGGCCAGTTCAAGCAGGAGCGCGAGCTGGAGGTTTCAGCGGTTGACCAGATCGAACAGATCTCGCGGTTGCTGGAACTCAACGGCGCGGTGATGGCGGGCAACTATGCAGCGCAGACCGTGCGGGAGGAAGAACGGCAGCTCCGCCTCGGGAATCCCTCACTGCCTTCATGGGACCCGAGAGTGAAGATCTCCGAGGAGGAAAAAAAGAAGCGGGAGCAGGCATACAAGGACATGTTTCTGCCGCTCTATCTGCAGGATGCGCAGGACGCGTGGAAGAACAAGTATTGGCCGCTGATTGATGAGCCCCGCTTTACCGCGTTCAAGAAGAACATGGATGCAATGGCGCAGATGGTGCTCGACCGGTTGGGCCCAGAGATGGCTGTGCTGGTTGCCTGGCTCCGTCATGATCTGTTTCTGGCAACGCTGGAGGACTTTGACGGCCAGTCTGCGGCGCAAGGCGTGTGGTACGAGGAAGTAATCACCGATGCCATTGCGGCGCTCGGCATGCACGAGATCGGCCGTGCATTTCTGACTGAATCGGCCAACGACACAAAAGTTACCGGAAGAGGCTCCCTGCTCTGGCGAGCTATCGCGAAGAACCAGGAAGAGGCTCGCAAGGAGCTGGAGCAGACACTCTCGGCGGCGCAGGTCGGGGCCGACACAATTCTTGAGGTGACGGGCGCAAGCTGGGCGGCATTCATTGCAGGCACCGCACATCTGAAGTCTTTCTTGAGCCTTTACCGCAAGTTGGAGGTGGCGCAGAAGGAGGCTGCGCCCTCCACCGCCAGTGCCCGCATCCTTCGGGACAGTGGCGTTGATCGCTTCGTCACTACCGCAGGTGCGTACCTTCTGAGTCGATTTCCAATGAAGGGCATCCAGGACACTGTCGGCAATGCCATGGTCCGCGTTGTGCTCCTGACGCGAGCATTGATGGAACGCGACGAGGCGATCAGCCTGGTGGCCGAAGAGCTGAGCAGCGGCCAGCAGGGCAAGCGCTATTTCCTGGAGCGCATCCAGTTCTATCGCAAGAAGGGGAGTGCACTGCCGATGCAGTTCGCGCTTCGAGATCTGGAGCTGCACCATGGCGCGCTGGCGATGCGCAAGCGTTGGCAGGCAGCGGCGGAAAGCAGCCGCAATGTCGTCCGTTTGAATTCCCTTACGGGCGTGTTGGAGATGGTGAATTTCATCCATCTGGCAACCAAGGTGGATAAGGATACGCGTGACTACGCAACGTTACTGGCGTCCGGCATGTCGCTTGTGGCTGTGTATACCAGTGTGCATGAAGCGGTAGCCAAGGGCTTCTTTGGGGAGGGCAGTGTCAGTGCCATTCGGATGAAGGTAGCCGGCAGTGTGCTGGCGGGAGCGGGTAGTTTTATTGGGGCAGCCTACAGCTTGTCGGACTTCAAGAGTCGGCTTGAAGATGGGCGGCGCTGGTCTGCCGCGGCTTTGCTGATGAAGGCAGGGCTAACGTCAGCGGTTGGTAGTGCGAACTTTCTCACCGCGCTGGCCTATTCCTCTCCAGTTCTAGAGCGTCATCTGGGGCGAAACAAGTTGAGTTTAGGTCTTCGTGGGTTGAGGGCCGGGATAGAGGCTGCGGTCGCGAGGGAAGGGGAACTCGTTTTGTCCAGTCAGGCTATGAAGCGCGTTGGCACTTGGATACTGCGCTTGGGCGGTTGGGAGATTACGTTGGCACTGCTTGTGATTGAAGCGACCGTGTGGGCAATCAGCCCGAACGATCTCGAGAAGTGGTGCGAGTCCAATGTATTCGGGAGGGCAGCTAGTAAAGTTCCTCCCTCGGCCAGCGATAGTAGGAACCGGCAGGTGGCCGTTCTGAAGCAGAAGGACGCGTTTGACAAGGCAATCGGGAAAGTAACTACGAGGTCGCAGTCGTGAAAGGCGTACATTACATGGATGTTCCGAGCAAAATTCCGCTGGATACAGCGTCTGGAGTGATCTCAGAAATTTTCGTTGAACATGCGTTCGAGGATGTTCTGTCCCGTTCTGACGATCGAGAGCAAATGGCCTCAGTGGGTGTAGTTGCAGCGGCGCTTGGCTTGAGCGGGCCATCAGCAGGCATGGCCGTGATGTCAAGCGAAGGGGGGGCGGAGCCAGTGGTGCGCGTCAGGTTCATGCTGGGAGATCTATCGGTGTCTGCGCTGCTGTGGAACTGGCCGTTCAGGGAGGGGCAGAGCGTTAGAGTGGTGGGCAATCGATGGCCCGACGGAACGTTTTTTGCGATCTCTGTATTGGACGAGGATGAGAGGCTGATCGTTTCCTATCCTCATGTTACGGCAGGCAGTACCTCGCACTGGCTGCGTGTCTTCTGGATTTCCTTGGCGATCTCAGTTGTTTGGTGGGGTGGGGCGGCTATTCTCGCAACTGCCTTTGTTTGGGACGTAAAATCCGATATTAAGTTCGAAGTTATTTCTGGCGCCTGTATTGCCGGAGCCTCAATTTTTGGAGTGATTGGATGGAGGATCGGGCGTCGTCTATCTGGATTTGCGAGGATGGCAGACCGCGTATTCACTGCGCTGGATTGGCGCGATCCCACGAAGATTAATCTCAGGTCTGGAAAGTTCGCTCAGGCGCGAAAGGGCGATTCTTCCGGCGTTGGGGATACCTACTTCAGATACTAGTTGCTATCAAATAGGCAGTGTGGGGGCGCTATTAGCTTGGTTTCGATCCGGCCCGTCAAGGAGTGGTACGCAAATGAGTGACGGCAAAGAGGCTCGACTTGAAATGGAGAGCGGAGTTATCTCCGGCCTCAAGGTTCAATACGTGATGGAAGACATTTTCTGGCGAGAAGGCGATCGCGTAGGAATGGCTGCGACCGGTGCGCTGTCCGCCGCATTAGGTCTCAGTGGTTCGGCTGCCGGCTTGGCGATGATGTCCGCAGAGGAAATGGAAGAGCCTGTTGCAAAGGTTGAGTTTATGCTCGGCGAGGTGAATGTTGAAGCGCTGCTTTGGAACTGGCCCTTTGAAGAAGGGGCTTTTGTCAGAGTGGTTGGAACGCGAGATAGTAATAGGGGGTTCTTTGCTTTGTCGGTGCTTGATGAAAGCATGAAGTTGATCGTGTCTTATCCTCATGTGAGTGCAGGGACTTGGGCGCACTGGGTCTCGGTGGCCAAGTACTCTGTTGTATTTGCCGCTACGTACTGGGCTGTTTTTTTGGGTTTGCTATCTGTTACCACATCTTTGCCAAATCAAGTTCTGATATATGCCTATCTTGGAGGAATTATTGTTTCTGGCGCGGTTGGTTATAGGGTCGGTCGCAGATTCTCCCGCTTTGCAAGGATGGCGGACTCTATATTTGACACTCTCGGTTGGAAGCGGGGGGCGTCAATTAATCTTCGAAGAACAACCAAGGCGAAGCGGCAGGATGGCGACCATCCAGCCTTGGGTGATACGTACTTCAGATATTGAGAGGGCTTCAGTTGTCCGGATTCGAAGGCTTCAGATAAGCACGCTGCCAGAGTTTGGCATTTTCCAGGCGGATTGCAGTGAATCGTAAACGTAAGCCGGGCTCGACCGGCAAGGTGCTGTTCGAGACGGAAACCGGCATCATTTCCAATCTGCGGGTCAGACATGTGGTGCAGAACGTATTCTGGCGCGACGGGGATCGCGAAAAGATGGCGGCCACGGGCGTCGCAGCCGCAGCGCTGGGCCTTAGCGGGCCCGCCGCTGGCATGGCGATGATGTCCAATGAGGAAACGGAAGAACCCGCTACGAGAGTGGAATTTCGCTTCGGCGAAATGCTGGTGAAGGGGTTGTTCTGGAATTGGCCCTTCAAAGAGGGCGACTCCGTGCGGGTGGTCGGGCGTCGGGACAAGGTGGGGAACTTCATTGCCTTGTCCGTGCTCGATGAGCAGAAAAGACTCATCGTTTCTTATCCGTATGTCAGTTCAGGCAGCTGGGCTCACTGGATCGCGGTGGCCAAGTACTCGCTGGCGCTATCTGTTCCCTTGTACATGATCCAGATCGGATTTTTCGTGCTCGATGCTCTCACGGGAGACGGACTGGCACCCTTGGAGATGATCGCGGACGCATACTTGATATGCGTTCTGGTTTGCCTCTACCTTGGATACAGAATTGGCCGCCATTTCACGCGGTTCGCAAAAATGGCCGATGCGATATTCGGAACGTTGGGTTGGCCCAATGCAAAGCGCATCAATCTGCGACGCATCACCAAGCAGAAGCGTCAGCCGGGCGACCACCCCGCCTTGGGCGATACCTATTTCAGGTACTGACCATCAGCGACTGACACCGCGCCTTCCCAGCAAGCCGCACATTCCTATCGCGCTGCCGCAATCGCCTTCACCCTGGCCCTCGCCAGCGCCTCGCCCACCGCAGGGCCCTTCAAATGAACCAAATCCAGGTCCCGCGCCTGTACCGACAGCGCCGCCTGGTGCAGGCGCTTGAGCGTTTCACCCTGCGGGTATTCGGCGTCCTCAAATCCCAGCCGGCCCCGCTTGTCGGCCTCACAGCACAGCGCGATGCGCGCCACGCGTTCCGGCCGGCGCAACGCATCGCAGCGGCCCAGTAGTTCCAGTACGGTGGCATCGCGTAGTTCGTCGATGCGATGCACGTTCAAGTGCTCGCGGCAGACCGCTTCGGCCAGCTGCTGGTGCTCGGTGGGAATCTTCAACCGCGCGCACAATGCCTTCAGCGGCTTGATGCCGCGCTGCTCGTGCATGATGTGGCGCGGCCATTCCTCCGGCGGGGTCAGGCCCTTGCCGAGGTCGTGGGTGAGCGCGGCGAAGCCGACCAGGTCATCACCCGGCGCCAGTTTCGCGGCCATGTCGCTGACCATTTCCTGGTGGATGCCGGTGTCGACCTCCGGGTGGAACTCCGCGCGCTGTGGCACGCCGTACAGCGCTTCCAGCTCGGGCAGGATCGGGCCCAGCGCATGTGCGTCATGCAGGGTGCGCAGGAACGCGGAGGGCTGTGCGCTGGCCAGCGCCTTGCGCAGTTCCTGCCAGACACGTTCCGGTACCAGCGCATCCAGCTCGCCGCTGGCGGCGACTTCGCGCATCAGTGCCATCGTCTCCGCTGCAACGGTGAAGCCCAGCGGTGCGAAGCGCGCCATGAAGCGCGCCGCGCGCAGCACGCGCAGCGGGTCTTCAACAAAGGCCGGGCCGACGTGGCGCAGTACGCGCTGTTCAAGATCACGCACGCCCGCATAAGGATCAACCAGCGAGCCGGTGTCCTCGTCGCAGGCAATCGCATTGATGGTGAAATCGCGGCGCTGCAGGTCCTCTTCCAGCGTCACCGCCGGATCGGCATCGACCACGAAGCCACGATAGCCGCGGCCGGATTTGCGCTCGGTACGCGCCAGCGCGTACTCCTCGCCGGTCTTCGGATGCAGGAACACCGGAAAACCGCGACCCACGGCGGTGTAGCCCAGCGCCTCCATCTGCGCGGGCGTGGCGCCGACCACCACCCAGTCGCGGTCGCCGGCAGGACGCTGCAGCAGGCGGTCGCGCACGGCGCCGCCGACAAGATAGATCTTCATGGGCGCGATCATCGCATGGTAGAGCCGGCCGCTGGCCGGCAACCCGGGAACATGGGTCGAGGGGCGGCCCCCGGCCCGCCCCCCCC
>NZ_JAXAXL020000017.1:0-102840 GCF_047497515.2 Stenotrophomonas maltophilia | reverse complement strand
GATGCCGGCCCGCTGGCCGGCACGACCGTGTTGTGATCAATCCCCGCCCTGATCGGCGTTGGCGGCGCAGCTGAAGTTCTTGCGCTTGTCCACCAGGCGGCCCATCAGGCGGTCGCTCAGCGGCAGCGCATCGCCATTGAGGCGCCAGTCGTAGATCACGCTGAAGGCCAGCACGCGGGCCACGTACTCGCGCGTTTCCTTGTAGCTGATCGTCTCGATCCACAGGTCCGGATCAAAGCCGGGGCGCTGGCCCTGCCAGCGTGCCGTCGGGGTCGGGCCAGCGTTGTAGGCGGCGATGGTCACGTACGGCAGGCCGTCGTACTTGTTCATCAACTGGCGCAGGTACGCCGTACCGATGGCGATGTTGGTATCCGGGTCATACAGGCTGTCGGCGCCGCCGTAGCCGGTCAGGCCGATCGACTTGGCCACGCCGGCACCGGTGGCCGGCAGCACCTGCATCAGGCCCATCGCGTTGGCAGGCGATCGCGCACGCGGGGTGAAGGTGCTCTCGGCGCGGATCTCCGCCGCCACCCAGGCCGGGTCGATGGCATTGCGTGCCGATTCGCGGCGGATGGTGGCGTCGTGGTGCAGCGGGAAGCGCAGGTCGTACAGGCGCTGCTCCTGCGGCTGCTTGCCGAGCGCGAATACGGCGCGGTCGAACCAGCCGTTGTCCTGCGCCACGCGCACGGCGAGACGACGCTGGGTGTCATCGAAGCGCGACAGCGCACTGTTCCATTCGGCCACGGCCCAGCCGGTGCGGTCGATCTGGTACAGCGCCATCGCGCGCTGGATGGCCGGGTCCCGCGCGATCGCGGCCTGGGCCGATGCGCTGTCGTTCGGCTTCCACGGACACAGCGTATAGCCCTGCTGCAGCTTGTCGGCGGCCAGGAAGCCGTGGAAGGTGGGGGCACGTGCGGCGTCGCGGAACAGCGGCTGGGCCTGCTGTGCCTGGCCGGTCTTCTCCAGCATGCGGCCTTCGAAATAGGCCCAGCGCGAATCGCTGCGCTGCTTGCCGCCCATCTTGCGGATCGCAGCCAGTGCTGCCGGCCAATCGCCGCGCGACATCGCCTCGCGCACACGCCATTCGTGCAGCCGCTCGTCGTAGGCCGATTCCGGTACCGCATTGAGGCGGCGTGCCGAGTCGGGCAGGTAGGAGGCCACGGTCCACAGCGCAATCTGGTACAGCACCTGGCCTTGCTGGGCCGCGCTCAGGCCCAGCGCCTTCGCGTACTGCGGCAGCTGCTGTTCGGTCGCACCCGGGTCGGCCTTGGCCAGCTTTTCCAGGCCATCGGTCGCAATGCGCCGGCTGCGATCAGTACGCGGCCAGTTCAGCGCGCTGGCATTGGGCGCGTCGACGAAGGCGGCGTAGCTGTTGGCCTGCGCCAGATCGGCGGCGGGAAGGCCGCGCGCAGCGCTGCGCATCACCGCCGGTTGCTGTGCGTCGGCGGCAGCATCGATGCGTTCCCAGCGCAGCGCGTCGCTCAGCCCACCCTGTGCCTGCAGCACGGCGAACACCGCGTCACAGCCATCCGGCAGCGACTTGCCGTTCTTGCGCCACAGGTCCTGTGCTTCGCTGATCCACTGCGGATCGACCTTGCCGGTCACCTGGCGTGCGGTCAGCTGCGCGCAGCGCAGGCCGATGTTGTCGGTGGGCGCCCAGTTGGCCAGCAGCGTCGGCCAGTCCTGGCGGCGTGCGACCGAGGGCAGCCACACGCTGCGGAAGGTGGTGGCCACCGCCTGGCCGTCGTAGCGCTTGAGGAAGGCCTGCGCCTGCGCGGTATCGACGGTGTCGATGTTGCGGCGCAGGTTGGCGTACTCCAGCCAGCCATACGCGGGGTGGCGGCTGAGCGCGCCGGCCTGGCCGGGATCGAACTGGCCGCGTTCGGCAGCAGCGATCGCGGCTTTCAGCTGCGCGTTCTGGGCGTCGAGGGACTGGGCATTGGCGCAGCCGATCAGCAGCGTGGTGGCCAAGGGCAGCAGGGACAGGGCGGTTGCAGAGCGTCGGGTCATGGCGCTGAGCATAGCGGGCGTTGGCTGAATTCAGTTTCGCATTGCATGCACGCCGCGAATGGATTGGACAGGCGATGGATCTTGGCGGGGTGAGGAAGCGCATGCAGGGTGTGGCGGAAGCGGCAACCCTGGCGCGTATCGCAATCGTGCGATGATTCGGGCACGGCGCGGCCTGCCCGGCGTGGGCCGCCATTTCCGCGAAGGAGCGTGGTATGCGCTATGGGTCTCTGCACGACCGTGCGCCGATGTCCGGCATCAATCTGGCGCCGCTGGTGGATGTGCTGCTGGTGCTGTTGGCGCTGGTGATCGCCACGCTGCCGATGGCGCAGGCGGCGGTGCTGCCGCTCGATCAACGTACCGCGTGTCCCCCGGGGCCGGGGCACGCGCTGCCGGCACCGATCGCGCTGCATGTCGACGCTGCCGGTGGCGTGTTCTGGGATGGCCGGCCGCTGGACGACCCGGCGCTGCAGCGCGCGCTTGCCCAGCTGCGGCAGTTGCCACCGGCACAGCAGCCCTCGCTGCACCTCACCACTGCCGACCAGACTGACTACGGCGATATGGCGCGGGTGCTGCTTGCCATCCAGCAGCGCGGCCTTCGCGTCGCGGCGCAGGCTTACTAACGGCGGCACCGGCAAGAGCGCTTGATGACAGCCGGGAAATTCCGGCGCGTCCTGTCGTGCTCGGCACCAAGGTCCCTGCCTCGAACAGTACTGTCCGGTCTTTATCTTCAGTCATTTGACGTAATCGGCTGGCAATTGCGTCAATTCCACGTGAAAGAGTGTCGATCGTCACGCCGGGAGTTTTACCGCTTGTTTACAAAGGAGACGCTGCCGCCCTGCAGGGGGGAACGCGGCAGTCCATGTCCCGACATTCCTTTGGAGAGAGAGCGAATGATTCACCTGCATCACCGCCCGTTGGCGGTTGCCGTCGCGCTGTGCGTGACGGTCCTGGCACCGCTGGGTGCCGCTGCACAATCCACCACAAACCTGGACGCGGTGGAGGTCACCGGTACCCGTATCAAGCGCGCTGAAGTCGAAGGCCAGGTGCCGATCCAGACGCTGACCCGTGGCGACATCGAGCGCACCGGCCTGACCTCGATCGGCGAGGTGCTGCAGCAGCTCACCGGGTCCGGCTCGGCACTCAACGCCAAGTTCAATTCGTCCGGCAATTTCGGCTTCCCGCCCGATGGCAGTGGCGTGGGCGCCGGTTCGGCGCAGGTCGACCTGCGCCATCTGGGCGCCAAGCGCGTGCTGGTGCTGGTCGATGGCATCCGCTGGGTCAATGAATCGTCCGCGTCCGGCGTGGGCTCGGCCACCGACCTCAACACCATTCCGCTGGCCATCGTCGAGCGCATCGAAGTGCTGGAGGATGGTGCGTCGTCGCTGTACGGCTCCGACGCCATCGCCGGCGTGGTCAACATCATCACCCGCCGCGATTTCGATGGCGGCCAGGTGACGCTGAACTATGGCGAATACAGCAAGGGTGACGGCGCGCAGAAGGGCGTAGACCTGGCCTGGGGCAAGAGTGGCGATCGCTTCAGCCTGTTCCTGGGTGCCAGCTGGACCAAGCAGGACCCGGTGTTCGCCAAGGACCGCGAGCAGTCGCGCTTCCCGATTCCCGGCACCGGCCTGGCGTTCGGCAGCGGCGGCATTCCGCAGGGCCGCTTCATGTTCACCGACCCGAACACCGGTGCCGTGCAGAACATCGTGCCCAATACCGGCGTGAGCAATCCGCGTTACGACGGCAGTGCCGGCTGCAACCGCAGCGATGACTACCATTGCTTCACCACCGCCGACCGCTTCAACTTCGCCGAATACAACATGGTGCTGACGCCGTCGGAGCGCAAAGGCCTGTTCGGCCAGTTCCGCTTCGACATCACCGACAATGTGCAGTGGTACGTCAAGGCACTGGGCAATCGCCGCGAGTCGACCAACCAGGCCGGGCCGGAGCCGCTGTTCTTCGGTCCCGACGGTGCGACCGGCAATCCGCTGGCCGACAACATCGTGGTCTCGCGCCTGAACCCGTACAACCCGTTCGGCTTCGATCTGGTGTCCGGCGACAACATGAGCCTGATCGGCCGCCGGCCGGTGGAAGGCGGTGCGCGCGTGTTCAAGCAGAAGGTGGACACCACCTATTTCGCCACCGGCCTGGTCGGTGACTTCCACGCCGCCGACCGCAGCTGGTACTGGGACGTCAACGGCATGTACAGCAAGAACAAGGCCGAGCAGACCAACTACGGCAGCTATGACATCTACAAGGTGAACATGGCGCTGGGCGATCCGGCGGTGTGTGCGGCCACCCCGGGCTGCGTGCCGCTGAACATCTTCGGCGGCGTCGGCTCGATCACCCCGGACATGCTGAAGTGGATCCAGCCGGTGGTGCGCGACCGCAGCCAGAACGAACTGAGCCTGTTCACCGCCAACCTGTCCAGCGAGCTGTTCTCGCTGCCGGCCGGTCCGGTGTCCTTCGCCACCGGCCTCGAGCACCGCAGGTACAAGGGTTCCTACCAGCCCGATCCGCTGACGGTGATCGGCCACTACAACGGCGTACCGTCGCAGCCGACCTCCGGTTCCTATGATGTCAACGAGGCCTACCTGGAGTTGAGCGTGCCGATCTTCGCCGACTCCTCGTTCGGCAAGAAGCTGGACCTGAGCCTGGCCGGCCGCTACTCGGATTACTCCACCTTCGGTGGCGAGTTCACGCCCAAGTACGGCCTGCGCTGGCAGGTGACCGACGACTTCGTGCTGCGCACGACCTATGCCGAGGGCTTCCGTGCGCCGTCGATCGGCGAACTGTACGGCTCGGCGGCGCGCGCCGACCTGCAGCTGTTCGATCCCTGCTCGGTAGGCCTGGGTGGCACGCCGCCGCGTGGCAGTGCAGCCAACTGCGCCGCGCTGGGCGTACCGGCCGGCTTCCAGCAGGCCAACTCGCAGATCTCGGTGACCACCGGCGGCAACCGCGAGCTGGACCCGGAACGTTCGCGCAGCTTCAGCGCCGGCTTCGTGTGGAGCCCGTGGTTCGGCAACAACGCGTCGTGGTCGGAGCGCTTCGATGTGGAGGTGACCTTCTACCGCCATGCCATCGACGGCGCGATCCAGGCGATCAACGCGCAGACCCAGCTGGACCTGTGCGTGGATACGCTGGACCCGATCTACTGCAATGGCATCACCCGTGCCAGCACCGGTGCGGTCAGCAGCTTCAACAACCGCCTGACCAACCTGGGCTCGATCAAGACCGATGGCTGGGACGTGGATCTGTTCTGGACACTGCCGCAGACCTCCATCGGCCAGTTCAAGCTGGCCTGGAAGAACACCTTCGTCGGCCGTTACGAGGCCACCGGCGCGGCCGGGCAGAAGCAGCCGCAGAAGCCCGGCGTGGAAGTGGCGGACAGTTCGATTCCGGAGTGGACCAGCAACGCCAGCATCGCCTGGACGATGGACCGCTGGAGCGCCAACTGGACGGTGCGCCACATCTCCGAGTTGACCGAGAACTGCGGTGATGCCGCGGCGTTCCCGGTGTGCAGCAACCAGGCGGCCGGCACCAACACGCTGTCGGCCACCACCTTCCACGACATGCAGGTGGGCTACAAGATCGACTGGATGAAGGGGTTGCAGCTGACCGCTGGCCTGAACAACGTGTTCGACAAGGATCCGCCGATCTGCCTGTCGTGCTCGTTGAACGGCTACGACGCCTCGACCTACGACATCCCGCGTGGCCGCTACTGGTACCTGCGCGCGGACCTGCGGTTCTGATGTGGGCGCGGCGCCGGGTTGCCCCGGCGCCGTTTGCATCAGAACGACCAGGTAAAGGTCAGCGAGCCGTTGCGGCCCTCGCCATAGCCGCCGTAGCCGTAGATCTGCGCGTAGTACTTCTTGTCCAGCAGGTTGTTGAGGTTGGCCTGTACGCTGAACTGCGGCGCGATGCGGTAGCGCACGAAGGCGCCGACCAGGGCATAGGCATCCTGGTTGAAGCGGCCGTACACCGGGTCGGTGTAGTAGATGCCGTTCTGCCAGTTCACGCCGCCGCCGAAGGTCAGCGCGTCCAGCGACTGCGGAGTGTAACTGGTGTAGGCCTTGATCGCGGTCTGCGGCAGCTGGGTGTTGATGTCGCTGCCATTGATGTCCTTGGCCACGTAGCGGGACGCGCCGAAGGTGGCATTCCAGCCCGGTGCCAGTTCACCGTTCAGTTCGAACTCCACGCCGCGGCTGACCGTGCCGCGCGCGGCAACGTAGGCGTACTCGTTGGCCGAACCATCGACGAAGCCACCGGTCTGCTGGGCGACGTTGTCCTGCTCGATGCGGAACACCGCCAGCGAGGCATTCAGGCGGTTGTCGAACCATGCGCCCTTGACGCCCACTTCGTAGCTTTTGCCGTCCACCGGATCGAGGTAGCGACCCTGCTGGTTGCGGTAGGTCTGCGGCTGGAAGATCTCGGTGTAGCTGGCGTAGGTGGACCAGGTGTCATTGATGTCGAACACCAGGCCGGCATACGGCGTGGTCACCTTGTGGCTGAAGCGGCTGACGGTTGCGCCTTCGGTGCCGTCCAGGCTCCAGTCGGTGTAGCGGGCGCCGAGGATCAGCTTCAGCGGATCAGCCAGCGACAGGCGCGTGGCGGCGTAGGCGGCCTTCTGCTTGATGGTGCCCTGGCTCTGCGTCGGCAGCGTTGCCGCCCAGTTCGGTTCCGGGAAACTGCCGGTCCAGTTGAGGTAGTTGTCCAGCGGCGCCCAGGCCGACTGGAAATCGCCGGTGTTCACGTACTCGCGCTTGTTGTAGCTCAGGCCCGCCATGAACTGGTGCTCGCGGCCCAGCAGCTGGAACGGACCGTCGACGTAGCCATCGACGCCGTCCACCTTGCGGTGGGTCTTGTAGTAGCCGGCCATCGGCAGCACGCCGGCGCCGGTGGCCTTGTTGAAGCCGCCGCCATAGAACGGATAGAACAGCTTGTCGTCGGCATCGGTCCGGTCATGGGTCGCGCCGATCTTGAACTTCCAGCCGTTGCCGAACGCGTGCTGCAGGGTGGCGAACGCACGCTTGCTGGTGGTGTCCCAGAAGGTCCAGTCCGGCGACGGATTGAACGAGGTCGGATAGTTGGTGGGGGTGCCGTCGGAGAACCACATCGGGAAGCCGCCCCAGGTCGGTGCGGTGGCCTTCTTGTGCTGGTAGTCGTAGCCCACGCTCAGCTGCGTGTCCGGGGTGAGGTCGGCATCGATGACCGCATAGCCCAGCGTCTTGCGCTGGTTGTAGCGGTCGACCTGCGAATCGGTATCCAGATAGCTGCCGATCACGCGGCCGCGCACGCTGCCGCTGGCGTTGAGCGCGCTGCCCACGTCCACGGTGGTGCGGGTGCGACCCCAGCTGCCGACGTTCACCGACACGCTGCCGGCCAGCTGGGCGCTGTCGGCGTGCTTGCGGATCAGGTTCACCGACGCGGACGGATTGCCGGCGCCGGTGAGCAGGCCGGTGGCGCCGCGCACCACCTCCACGCGGTCATACAGCGCCAGGTCCAGGCCGGAATCGCCGTAGCTCCAGTTCTGCGCCATGGTGGTCGGGATGCCATCGAACTGGTAGTTGTCGATGTAGAAGCCGCGCGCGTAGAACTCGGTGCGCTCGCTGTCGGACTGGGTGCTGGTCACGCCGGTGGTGTTGGCCAGCACGTCGATGATGTCGTCCAGGTTCTGATCTTCGATGCGCTGGTGGCTGATGATGCTGACCGACTGCGGGATCTCGCGCGGCGCCAGGTCGAAGCGGGTACCGGCCGAGGTACGGCGCACCGAATAGCCTTCGGCGCGCTCGCCCTTGACCACGACCTTGTCGAGGGTGGTCGGGTCGGCAGCGGTGTCGGCGAAGGCGGCCGGCGCCACGGCGCAGAGTGCAACGAGCACGGCAACGGACAGCCGCTGCGGCTGCAGGTGACGGGAAGCGGAACGGGTCATGGGGGTCCTGGACGGGCACGCGCGCTCGACCGCATCCGGGAGGCGAGGCGCTACGGGTAGGGAGGGGCGGGCAGGCCGTCCTGGCGCTACCGGAAACGAAAGAAATGGTAATACGAACAATTCCTATTTACAAATCATGAACGAATGGACCCCGTTTCCCGCGCAGGCGGTGGGTCAGCGCAGCAGCGGCAGCGGGTCGCGCGCGCCTGCGGCGCCGTAGATGCCCCAGTGCAGGTGCGGCGGGGTGCCCTTGGCGTTGCCGCTGTCGCCCACATGACCGAGGAGGTCGCCGGGCTGGACGATCTGGCCGCGCGCCAAGCCCTCGGCCCAGTCCTCCAGGTGCGCGTAGTAGTAGCGTTCGCGCGCCGGGCCGATCACCCACACCTGGCGGCCGCCGAGCCCGCCCTCGCGGACATCGGCGATGACCCCGATGGTGGCGCTGCGCACCGGCGTACCGCGCCTGGCGAAGATGTCGATGCCGGCGTGGGAGCGGTCACGGCCGCGCGGTGCGCCGAATGTGTCGGCGATCTGCCTGGGGCGCACGCCCTCCACCGGCACCGGCAGCGCGGTGGCGGCGGGCATCCGTGCCAGTGACCACAGCATTCTTGGCGCGGCCGCCCACGGGCTGTTCCACAAGGTCATCGCCGCAACGATGGCGAGGGCCAGCCACAGGCCACGCAGCAGCCAGCAGCGCAGTCGACGGGCAGGGGAAGTGGATGTGCTCATGGCTTCGGACTGTAGCGTCGAGCTATGTTCGACGGCTGTTGCTTCGTGGTCAAAGGGCAGTCGAGCAAGCTCGACTCTACAGGGGCGGTAGCAGCGGCACCTCGAAATTCCGCTTCAGCGTGCCCAGTGCCACCGAGGTCCGGAACCGCTCGATGTTGTCATCGCCGCCGAACAGGCGCTCGGTGATCGCCTCGTACTCTTCCATCGACGCGGCCGAAAGCAGCAGCAGGAAATCGCCGTCGCCGGTGATCGAGTAGCACTGCTGCACGGCCGGGTCTTCCTGTACGCGGCGCTTGAACAGGGCAACGCGCTCGCGCTGTTCACTGACCACGCGCACCTCGACGATGATGGTCAGTGGCCGCCCGACCTTCGCGGCAGCGACCACCGCCACGTTGGCGGCGATCACACCGCTGTCCTGCAGGCGCTTGATGCGGCGCTGCACGGCCGGGGTGGACAGGTGCACGGCCTCGGCAATTTCGCGTTGCGGCAGGGTGTTGTCCCGCTGCAGCAGGTCGAGGATGGCGCGGTCAAAACTGTCGAGCACGGGGGCGATGGCCATGGCGAGCAGAAATTGCACGAACGGGCTGTCAATTGAGCCAAGTGCTCGGCGTCGGCGCAATAGACTTTGCCCATGCAGACCTCACGATTCGCGCCGATGTTGCCGGCGCTGGCGGTGCTCGGTTCGGTCACCTCGCTGGCCATCGGCACCTCCTACGCAAAACAGTTGTTTCCGCTGATCGGCGCGCAGGGCACCAGCGCGCTGCGCGTGGGCTTCTCGGCGCTGTTGCTGCTGTTGTTCTGGCGGCCGTGGCGCTGGAAGACCAGTCGTCCGGATGCGATCACCATCCTGCGCTACGGCCTCACCCTGGGCCTGATGAACCTGCTGTTCTATATGGCCCTGCGCACCATTCCCTTCGGCATCGCGGTGGCCATCGAGTTCACCGGGCCACTGACGGTGGCGATGCTGTCGTCGCGACGACCGATCGACTTCGTCTGGGTGGGCTGCGCGGCGGTGGGGTTGCTGTTGTTGCTGCCGATTGGCGGCGGCCCAGCGCTGGACCCGGCCGGCGTGCTATATGCGATGGGCGCGGCGGCGTGCTGGGGCCTGTACATCGTGTTCGGCAAGCGTGCCGGCCACCTGCACGCCGGGCATTCGGTGTCGCTGGGCCTGCTGGCCGCATCGCTGGTGGTGGTGCCGGTGGGCGTGGTGCACGCCGGTGCGGCGCTGCTCGATCCGAAGATCCTGGCGGCGGGGCTGCTGGTGGCGCTGGTGTCCAGCGCGATCCCGATGTCGCTGGAAATGATGGCGCTCAAGCGCCTGCCGAAGGAGACGTTCGGCATCCTGATCAGCATGGAGCCGGCGGTGGCCGCGCTGTGGGCCATGCTGCTGCTGCACGAGCACCTGCATGGCTTGCAGTGGCTGGCGATCGGCTGCACCGTGCTGGCCTCGGTGGGCAGCACGATGACCGCGCGAACGCTGAAGGTGCCGGTGGCGCAGGCCGGGTAGCGCCGGGCCATGCCCGGCGGAGAGCGTGCCAACCAAGGTTGGCACTCACCAGGAGTGGTCAGCGCAGGGCGTCGGCCGGGACGTCGATCGCCATCGCCAGCGCGAGGTGATCGGAGAACGCGGCCGGTACGGCTTCGACGCTGCGGGTCAGCAGGCCGCTGCTGACCAGGATGTGGTCGATGGCGCGATCGGGGCGCCAGCTGGGGAAGGTCGGCACGATGCAGCCTGGCGGCTGCAGCCGGGTCTTCTGGTACAGCACCTGCATTTCCGGGCGTTCGGCCAGGCAGTTGAAATCGCCCATCAGCACCGCGTTGGGGTGGTCGGACAGCAGTTCGGCGATGAAGCCCAGCTGTGACATCCGCGAGCCCGCACCGAGTGACAGATGCGCCACCGCCACCGCCAGGCCATCGGCACCGTCGCCGAACTTGGCCAGCAGCACGCCGCGCCCGCCGATGCGGCCGGGCAGGGCGTGGTCCTGCACTTCCACCGGTTCCAGCTTGCTCAGCAGGCCGTTGGCGCTGGAGGCAACCCCGCCCATGCGCCGGTTCGGCTGGTGGCTCCAGTAATTGAAGCCGGCGCGCTGGGCCAGGTAATGGGTCTGGTTGGTGAAGCCCGAGCGCAGGCTGCCCGGGTCGGCCTCCTGCAGGCCGACGATGTCATGTTCGCGCGCCAGGCTGGCGATCGCGTCCAGGCTGCTGCGCTTGCGACCCGCCGGCAGCGCATGTGACCAGCTGCGGGTCACATAGTCGCTGTAGCGGCGGGTACTGGAGCCGGCCTGGATGTTGGCCGTCAGCAAGCGCAGGGTCCGTGTACGGGGGGAATTCACGGCCGGGAACGACGTCCTTTGGATCAGTGGGCCTGGGCGGCAGCGCGTTCGCGGGCGATCAGGTGGTCGGCAATGCGCAGCATGTCCGGGAAGCTCTTGCCCTTCACCAGGTACTTGCCATTGACGATGATCGACGGCGTACCGCTGATCTGGCTGCGCTGGGCGAACTGCTTGGCCGAGTTGGTCTTGGCGTTCACCGCGAAGCTGCCCATGGTGGCGGCGAACTGCTTCGGGTCCACGCCGTAGGCGCCGTAGAACTTGGCGATGTCCTCCACCGAGTCACGGCCGCGCTCGCCCTTCAGGGTCTTCTGCGAGTGGATGGCGGCGTACAGCGCTTCGTGGGTCTTCTCCTGCACGCCCAGGGTCTGCGCGGCGTAGAAGGCACGGGCGTAGTCATCCCAGGTGCCGCCGAACATGGCCGGCACGTAGACGAAGTTCACGTCGCTCGGCAGGCCAGCCTTCCACGGGCCGACCAGCGGCTGGAACGCGGCGCAGGCCGGGCAGACGTAGCCGAAGATCTCGGTCACTTCGATCTTGCCGGCGGCCGGCTGGAACGGCTGGCCGTTCGGAATCGCCTGGTAGTCGGTGCCTTCCACCGGGGCCGGGCCGGTCAGTGCGGCGGTGGCCGGGGCCGGAGCAGTCGCCGGAGCGGCTTCGGCTGCAGCCTTCTCGCCCTCGGCAGCGGCCGGGGCAGCGCCCTCGGCGCCCGCCGCCGGAGCCGCCGGCTCGGTGGTTGCCGGCGCGGCCGCCGGTTCGGCCGGAGCCGCAGTGGTGTTGGTGCTGCCGTCGTCGGCCTTGCAGGCGGCCAGGATCGGCAGCAGCGCTGCGAGGGCGAGGGCGTAACGGATCTTCATGGAAACGTCTCCAGCATCTGGAATGGTGGGGCCGGCGTCAGGCACCGGCCAGGGGGAAATGATGACATGCGGCAGCGACAGCGCCGCGTCGATGGTGGGTGTTGGTTCAGCGGCCGCGGGCCGCGCGGGCCTGGGCGATCAGCGCCGAGGCGATGCGCAGCTGGTCGTCGAAGCTGTTGCCACGTACCAGGTACTGGCCGTTGATGATGATGGCCGGGGTGCCCGGCACCTTGGTGCGCTGGGCGAACGCACGGGCGGCGTCGACCTTCTTCTGCACCGCATCGCCACGCAGCGCCTGCAGGTAGCGGTCCGGGGTCACGCCGTAGGCCTTGTAGAAGGTGGCGAGCTCATCGGCCGAGACGTTCTGCATCGGCAGCGTTCCCTGCTCGTGCAGGGCCTTGAACACCGCCGCATGGCTGCGCTTGGCCACGCCCACTTCGTCAGCGGCGTAGTAGGCCAGTGCCCAGGCATCCCAGGCACCGCCGAAGGCGGCCGGTACCGGGGTGAAGCGCACGTCGGCCGGCAGCTTGGCCGCCCAGGCTTCCAGCTGCGGTTCGAAATGGGCGCAGTGCGGGCAGGTGTAGCCGAAGACCTCGACCACTTCGATCTTCCCGGCCAGCGGCTGGAACGGGCCCGGCTGTGCGATGCGTTCGTAGTCTTTGCCTTCCACCAGCGGTGCGTTGGCAGGGGGGGCGGCACTGGCGGCCAGCGGCAGCAGGACCAGCAGGGACAACAGCAGGCGGGGAATCAACCTCATCGACACGCATCTCCGTTGAAAAAAGCAACGCCGGCGCGGTCGCCGGCGTGAAGGAAACATACCGCAGGCGGGGGCCGCGGTGGCGGCCCGGGCCGACCAGTGGTGGTCAGGGGGCGGCAGCCGGTTGCGTCGGCGTGGCCGCAACGGCGACGTCGTCGGCCTTGTTGTGCAGGCCCTGCAGGTAGCTCGACAGCGCCTGCACCTCCTGTTCGCTCAGCTTCTGCGCGACCGTGGCCATGATCTGGAAATGGGTCTTGTCGGTCTCATGGGTCTGCCCGGCCTGGTACTCCTGCAGGCGGCGCGCGACATAACTGGCGTGTTGGCCACCGAGATGCGGATAGGCGGGGCCCGGGTTGCCCGCGCCGCTGGGGCCGTGGCAGGCCATGCAGGCCGGCAGGCCGCGCTTGGCATCGCCACCGCGGTACAGCTGCTGGCCGATCTCGTAGAACTTCATGCCCTTGTAGGGGCCGTCGGCGACCGCCGTATCGTCGGCGATGCCGGCCGTGGCCTTCTGGGTAGCGAAGAACGCGCCGATGTCGCGCATGTCCTGCGGGGTAAGGTTCTGCACGAACGGCACCATCGCCACCGCGGCGCCGGAGCTGCGCTGGCCGTTGGCGATCAGGGCCATCTGCTGGGCCACGTAGCGTTCGCTCTGGCCGGCGATGGACGGGTACATCTCCACCGTGGAATTGCCGTCGGCGCCATGGCAGGCCGCGCAGGCGGAGGCCTTGGTCTGGCCGGCCTTGGCATCGCCCCAGTCGGTCTTGCTGAAGTCCACCTCCAGCGAGGCGGTGTTGATCGGCCCGTTGTCGGGCAGCGGGGTCAACGTGGTCTGCGCGAACGCAGCAGCGGCAACGACGACGGCGGTGGCAAGAGCGGATACGGCAAGAACGCGAGCGTGGCGCATGCTAAAGCTCCGTATGGACCGGGCCGGGCGGTGGCCGCCGGCATCGCCCGGATTATCAACGCCGTTTCCGCGCACGGTCAACGCAGCAGTGCAGCAAAATGCCCGCAACAGCCGCCGGCACGGGCGCGCGGCGCCGCAACATGCGATCCTAGGCACATGTCATTGCTCATCGAACGCGCCCGTTACCACCTCTCGGCCCACAACGTGCGGCAGCTGCCGCCCGATGAAGGGTCCGAAGTGGCCTTCGCCGGCCGCTCCAACGCCGGCAAGTCCAGTGCGCTCAACGCGCTGACCCGCCAGAATTCGCTGGCCCGCGTCTCCAAGACCCCGGGCCGTACCCAGCAGCTGGTGTTCTTCCAGGTCACCCCGGAGGCCCATCTGGTCGACCTGCCCGGCTACGGCTACGCCAAGGTGCCGCTGGACCTGCAGGCGCACTGGCAGGCCTTCATCGACCGTTATTTCCGCACCCGCGAAGCCCTGAAGGGCCTGGTGGTGGTGATGGACATCCGCCACCCGCTGAAGGACTACGACCGGCAGATGCTGTCCTATGCCGTACAGCGCGGCATGCCGGCGCACGCACTGCTGACCAAGGCCGACAAGCTCAGCCGCAGCCAGCAGATGCAGACCCTGCAGAAGGTGCGCAAGGAACTGCATTCGGCCTATGGCGACAGCGTCAGCGTGCAGGTGTTCTCCGGTGAGGACCGCACCGGCGTGGACGAAGCCCGCGGCGTGATCGGCGGCTGGCTGGGGCTGGAATAAGCGTTCCCCCGTCGCCCGGCTGGCAGCCCGGCGCTATCGACCTGTTCCCTGGTAGTGCCGGCCGCTGGCCGGCAACATCGCCCTGTCCTGTGGCACATCATTTCAACGGCGAATACTCCGCCGGCACCCACGCATAGGCCTGGCCCTCGCTGCGCACATGGCCCAGGCCCGGGAAGGGCAGGTGCGCACCGGCCACCCACCAACCGTTGGCGGTGGCCTGCTGCAGCAGGCCGCGACGGCTGGCCGTGGCGGCCTTGCGGTCCGAATCGGCCTCGAACGCGGCCTCCGGGTGCGCGAACTGCACGGCGTGGAAGTGCAGCACATCGCCCCACACCAGCAGTGACTGGCCCTGGCTGTCGAACCGGTAGGAGACGTGGCCCGGCGTGTGGCCGTGGGTATCCATCGCCACCGCGCCACCGGGCAGGGCATCGCCGGGGCTGAAGGTGCGCAGGTGGCCGCTGGCCTGGTACGGCGCTACTGCGGTGCGCGCCAGCGGGAAGGCGAAGCGCACGCCCTTCGGCGCGCTGGCCTCGCTGGCCGGGTCGAGCCAGTAATCGGCATCGGCCCTGGACAGCCACACCGTGGCATTCGGGTAGGCCGGCTTGCCCTGCGCGTCGAGCACGCCGCACAAGTGGTCCGGATGGGCATGGGTCAGCAGCACCTCGTCCACCTCGGCCGGGTCCACCCCGGCAGCGCGCAGGTTGCCGAGCACCTGGCCCAGGCCCGGGCCGAAGCACTGCGCGGTACCGGTGTCGACCAGGGTCAGATGATTGCCCTGGCGTACCAGGAAAGCGTTGACCGCGGTCTGCAGCCCCTTCGTGTCTTCCGGCACGTAGCGCCCTTCAAGCAGGCGGCTGACCAGCGTTGGCGGCACGTCCACCACTTCCTGCCGGCCGAGTGCGACCACGCCGTCGAACAGGGCGGTGACCTGCAGGGTACCGACGCGCTGATGGTAGACGCCGGGCGCCTGCTGGGTGGGGGCGGGCGAAGTGGCTTCGGCCAGTGCCGCCAGCGGCAGGGAGGACAAGGCCAGCAGCAGGGCGGAGCGCAGCGGCAGGTGACGCAGGGTCATGGCGGTTCTCGATGGATGACGGGCGGTTCCGTTGCCGGACAGCGTGCCGTGGCCAGCGTGTGCGCGGCGCTCAAAGCAGTGCGCGGAATGCTCAGGGAGGGGTGTTGTCTGCAGGGCTGCGCCCTGCACCTGCTGCAGGCAACAGCAACAGCAACAGCCGAAGCAACGGCGGGCTTCCTGTGGGGAGGCGGGGTGGGTCCGGTTGCGGGAGACGCCGTAAACCCATCCCTGGGGGCTTGGCCGCGGCATCCATGCCGCGGACACTCCCGCAACCGGACCCACCCCGCCTTCGACAGATTTCTGCGATCTGTCGGAATGGCGCTCTGCTCTGGTGGGTGTCGACCTTGGTCGACACGGTAGATCTGACCCAAATTTGATTATCGATATCCGACAGAACAGATGTGTCGACCAAGGTCGACACCTACCAACAGCACACGGAATCCGTCAGAGGTGGGGCGGTGTCGGAGTGCGGGGTGTCAGCCGCATGGATGCGGCTGCCAAGCCCCCAGGGATGGGTTCACGGCGTCCCCGCACTCCGGCACCGCCCCGCCATCCCACGGAATGCATGGCTGTTGCTTTGGCTCTTGCTGTTGCTTCGGCGGGTGCAGGGCGCAGCCCTGCCGAACCCCCTTAAATGTCTGTCGGTGCCAACCCGTACTGCTCGGCGAAGCGCTTGCTGAAACTGGCCGCAGACCGGTAACCCGCGCGCGCGGCGACGGTCTTCAACGGCAGGTCGGTGGTGTACAGCAGCTGCATGCCATGCGCCAGGCGAGCTTCCGTAAGCAGCTGGCGCAGGCTGGTGTGCTCGGCAGCAAGGCGGCGACGCAGGGTTGCGCCGCTCAGCGCGAACTGTTCTTCCACATCACGCGATTGCCAGTCGCGCGCCGGTTCGGCGGCAATGCGGTCGCGGATCTGTTCGCCCAGTCTCGGTGCCTGCGGCAGCAGCAGGTTGCCGTGGCCCTGCCGGCACAGGGTCAGCACCAGCGAGGCCAGGGCCAGACGTGCCTCGCTGTAGCGGCCCTCCTGCAGCGACTGCCGCCACTGGCGCAGCACCATGCCATGTTCGATCAATGGCAACCGCGCCATCGCCGGGCCAGGGCGGGGCAGTTCCTCGTTCCACAACGTGCGCGCTGCTGCCAGCACTTCGGCGCACAGCGGCACGATCGCGCTGAGGTAGCGGCCACTGCACGGATCGGGGCTGTTGACCACGTCGATGCGGCAGCGCTGGGTCAGCAGCAGGATGTCGCCGGGCACGAACTCCAGCGACTGATGTGCGGTGCGCACCTGCTTGCGGCCTTCCAGCAGGATCGCGAACTGCGGTTGCGGAATCTCCACCGAGCTGGCGCCATGCTCGCGGCGCGCGGTGATGCAGGCATAGCCTTCGGCGCGTTCGCAGCCGGCCAGGCTGGCCATTTCAGCCAGCAGCGCGGAGGCGGGCGGCAGCATGATGGTCATGACACGTGGGCGCCGAGCAGGCGGCCGACGCCGCCGGCGGCAGCCATCGCCAAGGCGCCCCAGAACATCACCCGGACAGCGCCGCGCACGGGCGGCGCACCACCGGCCTGCGCCGCCATCGCGCCGGTCAGGCACAGGCCGAGCAGGGTGCTGGCGGTGGTCATCATCACCACCTTGTCGACCGGTGCGAGCAGGGCGGTCAGTACCGGCAGCGCGGCACCACAGGTGAATGCCCCGGCCGAGGCCAGCGCCGCCTGCAGTGGGCGGGCGCGCAGGGTGTCGGTGATGCCCAGCTCGTCGCGGGCGTGCGCGCCCAGCGCGTCGTGGGCGGTGAGCTGCTCGGCGACCTGCCGCGCCAGCGCCGGGTCCAGGCCACGATGGCGATAGATCGCACTCAGCTCTTCCAGCTCACTGTGCGGGTCTTCGTGCAGTTCGCGTTTTTCCGCGGCGAGGTCGGCTTCTTCGGTGTCGGCCTGGGTCTGCACCGAGACATACTCACCGGCGGCCATCGACATTGCGCCGGCTACCGTGCCAGCGACCCCGGTGGCCAGGATCGTACTGGCCGAAGCGCCGCTGGCGGCCACGCCGACCACCAGGCCGGCCACCGAGACGATACCGTCGTTGGCGCCCAGTACGGCGGCGCGCAGCCAGCCGACACGGTCGGAGCGGTGCAGTTCGGGGTGTCGTGAATGGCGACTCATGGCCGTGAGTGTACGAGGGTCAAGAGGGCGTCGGTAGGATGCTGAAACCCGTCACCGTCGCATGACGCGGCGGAGTGCCACGCTATAGTGCGCCCTTGCGATGGAAGGCCCTGGGCCCCACATCCCCTGCCACTGTCCAGCGAGTCCTCCCCTTGTCGAGCCCCAGCCACGTCGCCGATACGCCCATTACCGACCGCTCGCAGCTGGTTGCGGAGATCGCCTCCGGCGAGAAGCCCCGTGCGCAGTGGCGCATCG
Organism: Stenotrophomonas maltophilia; assembly: GCF_047497515.2. Taxonomy (GTDB): domain Bacteria; phylum Pseudomonadota; class Gammaproteobacteria; order Xanthomonadales; family Xanthomonadaceae; genus Stenotrophomonas. Next base: position 85,079 of record NZ_JAXAXL020000017.1, on the reverse strand, counting down.
GTACCGAGCACGAGAAGTTCGGGTTCCGCCTGGATGACCTGCGTCCGCCGACCTTCGAAGGCGAGCGCGGCATCGAAGCGCTGCTCAAGGGCCTGGTCCGCTTCGGCTGGCAGCCGGTGCAGGAGAACGGCAACACCATTGCCCTGCTGCGTGACGGTGCCTCGGTGACGCTGGAACCGGCCGGCCAGCTGGAGCTGTCCGGTGCGGCGCTGGAAACCATCCACCAGACCTGCGTGGAAACCGGCACCCATCTGAACGAAGTGGCGCAGGTGGCCGGCGAACTGCAGCTGGGTTTCCTCGGCATGGGCTTCCAGCCGAAGTGGAAGCGCGATGAAATGCCGTGGATGCCGAAGGGCCGCTACAAGATCATGCGTTCGTACATGCCCAAGGTCGGCTCGCTGGGCCTGGACATGATGACCCGCACCTGCACCGTGCAGGTGAACCTGGATTACGCCAGCGAAGCGGACATGGTGAAGAAGTTCCGCGTGTCGCTGGCGCTGCAGCCGATCGCCACCGCGCTGTTCGCCGATTCGCCGTTCACCGAAGGCCAGCCGAACGGCTACCTGAGCTATCGCTCGCATATCTGGACCGACACCGATGCCGACCGTACCGGCATGCTCGACTTCGTGTTCGAGGAGGGCTTCGGCTACGAGCGCTATGTCGATTACCTGCTCGACGTGCCGATGTACTTCTCCTACCGCGATGGCATCTACCACGACGCCAGCGGGCAGAGCTTCCGCGACTTTATGCAGGGCAAGCTGCCGGTGCTGCCGGGTGCGTTGCCGACCCTGCGCGACTGGTCGGACCACACCACCACCGCGTTCCCGGAAGTGCGCCTGAAGAAGTACCTGGAAATGCGTGGCGCCGACGGTGGCCCGTGGAGCCGGCTGTGTGCGCTGCCGGCGTTCTGGGTCGGCCTGCTGTACGACGACACCGCCCTGGATGCGGCCTGGGATCTGGTGCGTGACTTCAGCCTGGCTGAGCGTCATGCGCTGCGCGACGGCGTGCCGAAGCATGCGATGAACCTGCCGTTCCGTACCGGCACGGTGCGCGACCTGGCCCGCGAAGCGGTGAAGATTTCGGTGGAAGGCCTCAAGCGCCGCGCGGCGCGCAATGCCGACGGCCAGGACGAGAGCAAGTTCCTGGACGTGCTGCAGGAAATCGTCGAGTCCGGGTTGACCCCGGCCGAGCGCAAGCTGGCGCTGTTCCATGGCCGCTGGCACGGCGACGTCGATCCGGTGTTCCGCGAGTTCGCTTATTGATGATGTTGGGTGGGTGCCGACCTTGGTCGGCACGCGATGGAAAAAACCCCGGCATTGCCGGGGTTTTTCATTTTTACATCTGCCTTGGATCAGGCGGCGTTCTTCATCGTCGCCATGTCGATCACGAAGCGGTAGCGCACATCGTTCTTCGCCATACGCTCCCAGGCGTCGTTGACGTTCTTGATGTCGATCATCTCGACGTCGCTGACGATGCCGTGTTCGGCACAGAAGTCCATCATTTCCTGGGTCTCGGCCATGCCGCCGATCGCCGAACCGGTCAGGTGCTTGCGACCGAAGATCACGCTGCCACCGGTCAGCGGCGGGTCCAGTTCGGTCAGCACGCCGACCAGGCACATGGTGGCCTCGCGCTTGAGCAGGCCCATGTACGGGTTGGTGTCATGGCCGACCGGGATGGTGTTGAGCAGGAAGTCGAAGCTGCCCGCGTGCGCCTTCATCTGTGCGGCATCGCGTGACACCAGCACTTCGTCGGCACCCAGGCGCTTGGCATCGGCACCCTTTTCCGGCGTGGTGGTGATCATCACCACGTGCGCGCCGAGCGCCTTGGCGAACTTCACGCCCATGTGGCCCAGGCCCCCGAGGCCGATCACGCCGACCTTCTGGCCCGGGCCCACCTTCCAGTGGCGCAGCGGCGACCAGGTGGTGATGCCAGCACACAGCAGCGGCGCGGCGGCCTTCAGGTCGAGGGTATCGGACACCTTCACCACGAAGCGCTGTTCGACCACCACGTGGTCGGAATAGCCGCCGTAGGTCGGTGCGCCGCTTTCACGCTCGCGGCCGTTGTAGGTCCAGGTCGCGCCTTCTGCGCAGTACTGCTCCAGGTCGTGCTCGCAGGCGTCGCAGTGGCGGCAGGAGTCGACCATGCAGCCGACGCCGGCGTGGTCGCCGACCTTGAAGCGGGTGACGTTGCTGCCGACTTCGGTGACGCGGCCGATGATCTCGTGGCCCGGCACCATCGGGTAGATCGAGCCACCCCAGTCGTCGCGGGCCTGGTGCAGGTCGGAGTGGCAGATGCCGCTGTAGAGGATCTCGATACGGACATCGTCCGGCCCGACCGCGCGGCGTTCGAATTCGTAGGGAATCAGCGGGTCGGTATGTGAATGGGCGGCGTAACCACGGGCGAGGGACATGGGGAATCCTTGGCAGGGTTTGTCGAAAGGCGTTTTACAATACGCCCCGCACCCAGCAGCAAGAAGCCCGGATATCGGCATGATTCATCAAGTGAAACTGCACAATCGTGGCCACTGACAATCTCTCCCACCTGGCTGCCTTTGCCGCGGTCGCGCGTCACCGCAGCTTCCGCCGCGCCGGTGCCGAGCTGGCGCTGTCGACCTCGGCGGTTAGCTATGCGATCCGCGCGCTGGAGGAACGGCTGGGGGTGGGCCTGTTCCATCGCACCACCCGCAGCGTGGCCCTGACCGAGGCCGGGCAGCGCCTGCTGGAACGGCTGCAGCCGGCCCTGGGCCAGGTGCACGACGCGCTGGAAGAGATGAACCAGTTCCGCGCCGCCCCGGCCGGCCTGCTGCGCATCAACGCCACCCGCGCAGCAGTTTCGACCCAGTTGGGGCCACGGCTGGCGCGCTTCCTGCACGCGCACCCGGACGTGCGGGTGGAACTGACCGAAAACGATGGCCTGGTCGATATCGTTGCCGAAGGCTACGACGCCGGCGTGCGCCTGCATGAGTTCATCCCCGAGGACATGGTGGCCGTGCCGATGGGGCCGCCGCTGCGCGGGCTGATCGTCGGCGCGCCGGACTATCTGCGGCGGCGTCCAGCGCCGCAGCATCCGCGCGACCTGGCCACGCACGAGTGCATCCGCTTCCGCTTCGCCAGCGGGCATCTGTACAAGTGGCAGTTCGAGCGCGAGGGGCAAGCGCTGGAAATCGATGTGCCGGGACGGCTGACGCTGGGAGAGCAGGGCACCGTGGTCGGCGCCGTGCTCGATGGCATCGGCCTGGCTTACGTGCTGGAAGACACCGCGCGGCCGTACATCGAATCGGGGCAGATGGTGGCGGTGCTGGAAGACTGGAGCGAACCGTTCGCCGGCTTTGCGCTGTACTACCCGAAGCAGCGGCAGATGCCAGGCGCGCTGCGCGCATTCGTGGACATGCTGCGCGAATGAGTCGTGGCGGATCGCATCCACGCATGGCGTGGATCTACTGACCATCGCCGCATGGAGATGTTGCCCCCCGCGATGCATGGACGCCGTCGCACACGGTAGATCCACGCCATGCGTGGATGGCGCCAGGCTACGGGCGCTGCAACACCGGCGCCAACAACACCAGGCAATCACGCAGATGCACCTCCACTGGTGCGTCTTCGGCCACCACGCCGATCACGCGTTCGCGCAGCGGTTCGGCCACGGCCATCGCCAGGATCAGCCTTGCCGTGCACGCGGGGTCTGCATCGCGCAGCAGCCCTCGCTGTTGTTGCCGCGTCAGCCAGTCGGCCAGCAGCACGCGGCCACGTTCGATGCCGTTGTCCAGATAGGCCTGCAGCAGCGCGTCCTTGCCGGGGAAGTCGGTGGCGAGCAGGCGGAACACCTGCACCGCCTGCGCCGACAGCGCCTGTGCGCAGACTGCCTGCAGGATCGCGTGCAGCAGCGGCAGCACTTCGTCGGCGTTGCGGGCATCACGGTGCAGCTGCGGCGCGAAGCCGTCGGTCCACTCGCGCACCGCCAACCCCACCAGTGCCTCGCGGTTGCTGGCATGGCGGTACACGGTCTTCTTCGCGACCCCGGCATGCGCCGCCACCGCTTCGATGGTGGTCGCCTCATAACCCTGTGCCAGCAGCAGTTCCAGGGTGGCCTGCAGTACCGCATGGCGGACTTCGGCTTCCGGTCGCGCGGGGCGGCCGCGGCGACGGGGCGGCGTTGTGGGCTCGGGCAGGGTGGTGCTGTTCATTGCGCCCCATCTTACCGCATTCGATTAATTGCGAAACGGTCGGCGTTTCCATATTTACGAGTCCCCAACCCACAGGAGACTTCGATGGATACCGCTGTGAACGCGCGCGCCTGGCTGGACCACCACGATCTGCTGGACCCGGCGCCGATGCGCCTGGAAACCGGCATCCAGCGCCGCGAAGACGGCACCCTGCTGGTGGCGGTGCGTACCGATCTGCACGGCTGCAAGGGCCGCATGCTGGACTGGTGGTTCACCTTCTTCGAGACCACCCAGCACATCCGCTGGTGGCATCCGGTCGACCATGTCGAGCATCGCGGTTGGGACGAGATGTGGCAGCGCGGGCGCAGCTATCACGGTGCCAGCATCCATGCGGTGGAATCGCTGGCCGACATTCCGCCGGTGGCGGCGCGGCTGAAGTTCCATGACCCGCGCACGTTGCTGGTGCCCGAGCGCCTGCAGGTGGCGCAGGATGCTGGTGCTGTGTCGGCGGTGATCGCCGCACGCATCGGTTTTGGTGATCACGTGCGCCTGGATGCGCACGGCGACCCCTGCGATGGCCAGATGCTGCACGTCGCGCGCGATACGTCGTTCGGCTGCGTGCTGCGCAGCCGCTTCGTACTCGGCTTGGACAGCGCCGAGCCGCAGCGCGATGCCAGCGATGCGGTCGGACTGGGCCTGCTCAAGCACTGCTACACCGAGTTCAGTTTCCTCTCGCGCCTGCTGCCGTCGCTGTACTACGGCGAGCGCGCCAACGGTGAGGCGGTGCCGTTGCCGTGGTGAAAGCCGGGCTGGTCATTCGGCCAGCCCGCATCCACGCATGGCGTGGATCTACTGTGCGCGCGGGTAATCGAGATAGCCGGCTTCACCGCCGCCGTAATAGGTGTTGCGGTCCGGCGTGGCCAGCGCAATGTCGTGCTGAAGGCGCTCGACCAGATCCGGGTTGGCGATGAACGGCTGGCCAAATGCGGCCAGATCGATGGTGCCGGCCTCGACCAGCTGCAGGGCGCGCTCGCGGGTCATGCCGCCAGCCAGGATCAGCGTGCCGCCGTAGGCCTGCTTGAACCGCTGCAGGAATGCCTCGCCCAACACCGATTCACCCTGCTGCAGGTTGTCGTTGAGGTGCACGTAGGCCAGCCCGCGCTTGCCCAGTTCTTCGGCCAGGTACAGATAGGTGGCTTCGTTGTCGGGGTAGAACGGCATGTCGAAGGTGAGGTTGTTCGGCGCCAGCCGCACGCCGATGCGGTGCGCGCCGATGCGTTCGGCCATCGCATCCACCGTTTCCAGGATCAACCGCGCACGGTTCGGCAGCGAGCCACCGTAGCGGTCCTCGCGCTGGTTGATGAGCGGGTTGAGGAACTGTTCGAACAGGTAGCCGTTGGCGGCATGCAGTTCGATGCCGTCGAAGCCGGCGGCGATCGCGTTGTCGGCGCCGCGCACGAAGTCCTCGACGATGCCGGGAATCTCGGCCGTATCCAGCGCACGCGCCGGGGTGGGATCGGCATGGCCGCGGCTGCCGTCGTCCAGGTACACGAACGAGGTGTTCTTCGGTGCGCTGGCGACCGGGCGGGTGCCGGCGCTGACCGGCTGGCCGCCGTCGGGCTGCAAGGAGGCATGTGACATGCGGCCGACGTGCCAGAGCTGGGCGAAGATCGTGCCCTGCACGGCGTGTACCGCCTCGGTGACCTGCTTCCAACCCGCCACCTGTTCGGCCGACCAGATGCCCGGTACGTCGATGTAGCCCTGGCCCTGAGGCGAGACCGGCGTGCCTTCGCTGATGATCAGGCCGGCGCTGGCACGCTGCCGGTAGTACTGCGCGGTGAGGTCGTTGGCGACCGATCCGGGGTTGCGGGCACGGGTCATCGGCGCCATCGCGATGCGGTTGCGCAGGGCGGTGCCTGCCAGGTTGAACGGGTGGAACAGGGCAGCGGTCATGTCGGTCATCTCGGTGCGGGGGAGGGGCGCCAGCGGCGCCATGCACACAGGATGGAGTTGACATGCAGGCGCATAAAGCGCTTCGATTTCCCTCGGTGCGGGACTATTTGTCCCTAATGAGGGCTTGAAGATGCTGCCGCTGGAATCCTTGAATGGCCTGGTCACGTTCGTCACCACGGCCCGCTCGGGCAGTTTCACCGAGGCCGCCGATGCGCTGGGCATCTCGCGCTCGGCGGTGGGCAAGGCCATCGCCCGGCTCGAAGCGCGGTTGGGCGTGCGCCTGTTCCACCGCACCACGCGGCGCATTGCGCTGACCACCGATGGCGAGGCCTATTACGCTTCGTGTGCGGCAGCGCTGGAAGAAATCTCCGCGGCCGAGGCCTGCCTGGGCTCGGCCGGCCTGCCCAGTGGGCGGCTGCGCATCGACATGCCATCCTCGTTCGGGCGGCTGGTGGTGCTGCCGGTGCTGTTGCGCCTGTGCCGGCACTACCCGGACCTGCAGCTGACGATGACCTTCACCGATCACTTCGTCGATCCCGTCGAGGAAGGCATCGACCTGCTGATCCGCTTTGGCGGCCTGCACCAGGCCGAGCATCTGGTGGCGCGCCGGCTGGGGCGCCAACGCCTGGTCACCTGTGCATCGCCAGAGTACCTGAAAGCGCACGGCACCCCGCAAACCGTGGAGGAACTGGCACAGCACCGCAGCATCGTCGGTTTCCGCCACGGCCAGCCGGTGGCGTGGCGCATCGGCAGTGATGATGCCGAAGGAACTTTCATCCCCAACGCGGCCTACCAGCTCAACGACGGCGATGCGGTGATCGACGGCGCCATCGCCGGGCTGGGCATCTGCCAGATGCCGGAGTCGCTGGTCCGCCGTCACCTGCAATCCGGTGCGCTGCAATCGCTGCTGGACGCGCACATGCAGCGGCACATCGACATCCACGCGCTGTGGCCGCCAACCCGCCACCTGCGGCCGAAAGTGCGCTACGTGGTGGATGAACTGACCCGGTTGGCGGGTGAGGGGCTGTTCGATTGAGCCCGGCGGATTGAGTGCGGTGGCGGGGTGTGTATACTATCCCCCAGTATAGTTCCGAGGTGGCCCCGCCATGCCGCACTCCCCCGAAGAGAAAAAGAAGGTGCTGGCCCGCGTGCGCCGCATCCGCGGCCAGTGCGATGCGCTGGACCGCGCGCTGGAGGCTGGCGCCGACTGTGGGCCGGTGCTGCAGCAGATCGCCGCCATCCGCGGCGCGGTCAATGGCCTGATGTCCGAGGTGATGGAGGCGCATCTGCGCGAGGAATTCGGCCAGCCCGCCGCCTCTGACGAACAACGCGCCGAACGCGTGCGCGACATGAGCGCGTTGATCCGCTCGTACCTGAAATAAACGACGGCGCAACAGTGCGCCGCCCATCCTGTCATTGCCTGTCTTTGGAGAAGCCACCATGAAGTCCCGTGCCGCCGTCGCCTTTGGTCCCGGCCAGCCGCTGCAGATCGTCGAGATCGACGTCGCCCCGCCGAAGAAGGGCGAGGTGCTGGTCAAGATCACCCACACCGGTGTCTGCCACACCGATGCGTTCACCCTGTCCGGCGATGATCCGGAAGGCCTGTTCCCGGTGGTGCTGGGCCATGAAGGCGCGGGCATCGTGGTGGAAGTGGGCGAGGGCGTGACCAGCGTCAAGCCGGGCGACCACGTGATTCCGCTGTACACCGCCGAGTGCGGCGAGTGCCTGTTCTGCAAGAGCGGCAAGACCAACCTGTGCGTGTCGGTGCGTGCCACCCAGGGCAAGGGCGTGATGCCCGACGGCACCAGCCGCTTCAGCTACAACGGCGAGCCGCTGTACCACTACATGGGCTGCTCGACCTTCAGCGAGTACACCGTGGTGGCCGAAGTGTCGCTGGCCAAGATCAATCCGGACGCGAACCCGGAACACGTCTGCCTGCTCGGCTGCGGCGTCACCACCGGCATCGGCGCGGTGCACAACACCGCCAAGGTGCAGGAAGGCGACAGCGTTGCCGTGTTCGGCCTCGGCGGCATCGGCCTGGCGGTGATCCAGGGTGCGCGCCAGGCCAAGGCCGGCCGCATCATCGCGGTCGACACCAACCCGTCCAAGTTCGAACTGGCCCGCGAATTCGGTGCCACCGACTGCATCAACCCGAAGGACTTCGACAAGCCGATCCAGCAGGTCATCGTTGAGATGACCATCTGGGGCGTGGACCACAGCTTCGAGTGCATCGGCAACACCAGCGTGATGCGTGCGGCGCTGGAATGCGCGCACCGTGGGTGGGGCCAGAGCGTGGTGATCGGCGTGGCCGGTGCCGGCCAGGAGATCTCCACCCGTCCGTTCCAGCTGGTGACCGGCCGCAAGTGGATGGGCACTGCCTTCGGCGGGGTGAAGGGCCGCAGCCAGCTGCCGGGCATGGTCGAGGATGCAATGAAGGGCGACATTGAACTGGCGCCGTTCGTCACCCACACCATGGACCTGGACAAGATCAACGACGCCTTCGACCTGATGCATGAAGGCAAGTCGATCCGTTCGGTGGTCCACTACTGAGCCGCGGCATGGGCTGGCTGGATGCCCTGCGCAGGCCGCGCGCGGAGGACCCGCGCGCGGCCCTGGTCGGACCGATCGAGCAGGCGCTGCGTGCGCTGGGCTGGGTCGAAGGGCCGGTCGGCCCGCCGCGTGCCGTGGATTCAGCGTTCGGTATCGAGGAAATGCCGTTCGAGCATTGGCTGGCGCAGGTGTTCCTACCGCGCCTGCACGAGGCCCGTGCCGACGGCCAGTGGCCGCCGCGCAGCAACGTGGCGGTGGCGGCGTATCGAAACCTGGACGGCCAGCCCGGTGTCGAACCGCTGCTGCGTCTCTTGTCGCAGCTGGACGAATTGATCAACACGCGTGGCGGCTGAAGCCGGCACGCAGGAGAGCCTTATGGAACGCATCGAACATCGCGCCTGTTTCGGTGGCTGGCAGGACGTCTACCGCCATCATTCGACTACGCTGGGCTGCGACATGCAGTTCGCCGTGTACCTGCCGCCGCAGGCAGAGACGCAGACCCTGCCGGTGCTGTACTGGTTGAGCGGGCTGACCTGCACCGAACAGAATTTCATCACCAAGGCGGGCGCACAGCGCTATGCGGCCGAGCACGGCGTGATCCTCGTCGTGCCTGACACCAGCCCGCGCGGCGACGAGGTGGCCGACGCCGAAGGCTACGACCTGGGCAAGGGGGCAGGGTTCTACCTCAATGCCACCGAACAGCCGTGGGCCAGGCACTACCGCATGCACGACTACGTGGTGCACGAACTGCCGGCGCTGATCGAAGTCCGCTTCCCGGCGACCGGCGCGCGTGCCATCAGCGGGCATTCGATGGGCGGACACGGCGCACTGGTGATTGCGCTGCGCAACCCGGGGCGTTACCGCAGCGTATCGGCGTTCTCGCCGATCGTCGCGCCCAGCCAGGTGCCGTGGGGGCAGAAGGCCTTCACCGCCTACCTGGGCGACAACCCGGCTGACTGGGCAGCGTGGGATGCCTGCGCGCTGCTGGCCACTGCCGAAGAGCGCCTGCCGCTGCTGGTCGACCAGGGCGCGGCCGATGAATTCCTGCAGACCCAGCTGCAGCCCGAGCGCCTGCAGCAGGCCTGCGATGCCGCCGGCCACCCGCTGACCCTGCGCCTGCAGCCGGGCTACGACCACAGCTACTACTTCATCGCCAGCTTCATCGGCGAGCACATCGCCCACCACGCGCGCGCCCTGCACGGCTGACGGCTTTTCGGTAGTGCCGGCCGCTGGCCGGCAATCCCGGCGAATCACTGCGCTGCAGGTTGCCGGCCAGCGACCGGCACTACCATGGCGGGCACGCGGCGTGTCGTCTTGCCGCAGTGGATCACACCATCGTGGCGCCCCGCCGGGCTATCGTGCGCCCCAACAGCCTTGCGGATCGGGGGATGCATGCCGGTAGTGCTGGCGCTGCTGTATGTACTCTGCCACGGCCTGGTCCTGGCCTTGTGGCCGGGCGCTGCCGGCGCGGGATCGTTCGTGTTCCTTACCGCAGCACCGCTGCTGGCCGCGGCCGCCTGCCTGTGGCGGGCGCGTCGTGACGGTGCCGCGCTGGGCTGGCGCGCCACCGCGCTGGCCCTGCTGCTGTGGGCGGGCGGCATGGCCTTCAACATGATCGACGCGCTGGGTGCCGGCCGTGCCGATGTCACGCCGCGGGCCAGCCTGCTGTTGTATGTGCTGTACGGCGTGCCGCTGGTGTTCATCCTGGCCCGTGCCCGGCGTGAGCGGCTGAGCATCAGCCTGATCGATGCGGCGATGGCGGCGCTGCTGGGCGTCCTGTTCTTCGTGCATACGCAGTCGTTCGCCAGCCGCATCGACATCGACGATCACGCGATGGCCAACATGCAGCGCATGTTCGACATCCAGAACCTGTGCATCGCCGCCTTTGCCGTGGTGCGCTGGCTGGCCGGCGATGTGTCCGAGCGCCGCACCTTCTTCCGCGCGCTGGCCAAGTACGCCGTCGCCTATCTGCTGGTGGCGTACTACATCAATCACTACACCGAAGAGCAGTCGTTCGGCGCTTACAACGATCTGCTGATCGACCTGCCGTTCCTGCTGCTGGCATTAATGGCGCTGAGCCAGGCGCCGGCGCCCAGCTTCGTGCTGCATCCACGCCTGGCGCGCACGGTGCAGGCCGCCGGCCCGATGATCCTGCCCCTGCTGCTGTTGGTGGTCGGCACGCTGGTGGTGGATCATGCGCGACCGCTGGCGGTCAGCAGCTTCGTGGTGGCGACGCTGGGCTTCGGATTGCGCAGCATCCTGCTGCAGGTCGACCTGATGGAGCGGCAGGCATCGCTGGACCAGCTTGCGCGCCAGGATGGCCTGACCGGTGTGGCCAATCGACGCCAGTTCGACGCGGTCCTGCAGGCCGAATGGAACCGCGCGCGCCGCAGCGGCAGTGAGCTGGCCCTGCTGCTGGTCGATATCGATCACTTCAAGGCGTTCAACGACCAGCACGGGCATCCGGCCGGCGACCGCTGCCTGCAGGCGGTGGCGACGGTGTTGAAGGCCACCGCGGGCCGCGCAGGCGACAGTGTTGCGCGTTACGGCGGCGAGGAATTCGCGGTGATCGTGTCCGGCAGCGCGCTGTCGGGCGTGCTGGCGCTGGCCGAGCGCCTGCGCGAGGCGGTGGAAGTGCTGCCGTTGCCGGAAGGGTCGATCAGCATCAGTGTTGGCGTGGGTTACCTGCACCCCCCTGCGCTGGCCAGCGCCGACCAGTTGCTGGCCGATGCCGACGCCGGCCTGTACGCCGCCAAGCGAGCCGGCCGCAACCAGGTGGTGCTGCACGCGCATGTGCTGGATGACGAAGGCAACGAGCACGGCACGATGGACTGTTGAGCGCAACGCGGACCGCGCCAAGGCGCATCGCGGTCAACGCTGCCGCAGCGGAACGAGGCGCCAGGGTTGCTAGGACTGCGCGTCGCGGGTTTCGACCAGCACCGGGCAGGGCGCGTGGTCGATGGTCCATTGCCCGATCGAAGGCTCGAACAGGCGTTGCAGGCGGGACAGGTGGCGGTGGCCGATCACGATCAGGTCGCAGTGCAGGCGCCGGGCCTGTTCGCTGATGACTTCGCCGGGCTCGCCGGAGGGAATCTGCGCGATGGCATCGACGCCGCGTTCGCGCAGCTCGGCCAGGGCTTCGGACAGCACCGCTTCGGCGCGCGCGCGCTGGCGTGCGGCTTCCGGGTATTCGATGCGGTCGGCCTCGCTGGCATCGGCGGCCAGCGCGAACTCGGGGTCGAGCACGCACAGCAGGTGCAGGCGGCTGCGTGGGCCGGCGAGGGCCGCCGCCAGATCCAGCACACGTGCGTGCTGGGGGCCGCCGTCGAGGGCGACCAGCAGGGTATGGAACATGGAAGTCTCCTTGGCAGGCCGGGGATGGTCGCCGATGTCGCCGCGCGCACCCATGCCGTGCGGTGCAGGCAATACGTGCGTGATACGCAATCGATTTTGACGTGGAGTGTCGTAGAGTCATTCCACCCGTAGGAGACTGCCATGCCCTTGCCCGATCTCAACCTGCTGCTGGCCCTGGATATCCTGCTGGACGAAGGCAGCGTCGCTGGAGCGGCTCGGCGCATGAATCTGAGCGCGCCCGCGATGAGCCGCACGCTGGGGCGGATCCGCGACGCGTTGGGCGACCCGGTGCTGGTACGCGCCGGCCGCGGCCTGGCGCCGACGCCGCGCGCGCTGGAACTGCGCGAGCAGGTGCGCGACGTGATCGAGCAGGCCCATCGGGTGTTCAACGAAGGGCGTGAGGTGGACATCCAGACCTTGGAACGTACCTTCAGCATCCGCGCCAACGACGTGTTCATCGGCAGCTACGGCGGCCGCCTGCGGGACGTGTTCCGCCAGCAGGCGCCAGGCTGCACGCTGCGGTTCATGCCCGAAGGCGATACCGACGATGACGCGATGGTGCAGGGCCGGATCGACCTGTATGTCAGCACCGCCGGCAAGCACACGCAGGAAACCAAGGTGCAGAACCTGTTCACCACGGCCCTGCTGGGCGCAGCGCGCAAGGATCACCCGCTGTTCGACGGCGATATCACCGCCGAACGGTTTGCTGCCTGCGACCACATCGCCGTCTCGCGGCGCGGCATCGCGCATGGGCCGATCGACGACGAACTGGCACAGCTGGGCCTGCAGCGGCGAGTGGCGATGGTCATCCCCACCTTCCATGGCGCGATCTTTGCTGCAGCCGCCTCGGACCTGGTGCTGCCGCAGATGCCCAGCGTGATGCTCGATCGCATCGCCTACATGGGGCTGCCACTGCGCATGTTCCCGTTGCCGGTGCCGGTACGCACGGTGGCGCTGGTGCAGGCTTGGCACCCGCGCATGGACAACGACCCGGCGCACCGCTGGTTGCGCCGGGCGATCAAGAGCATGTGCGACGCCGACGCTGTGTAATCGTCTGCCGACCAACGGTCGGCGCCCACCCATCCCCGTGCGTCCAGCGCACGCCTGGCATCGCATCCACGCCATTTTTCGCAGCAGTGGGCCTGCCTAGACTGCGCTCCCCACATTCTCGGAGCGCACGCCATGTCGCTTCACCTGCCGTGCGCTGCACGGATCGGCCCGCGCCCATGAGCGCGATCACCGTGCCACAGGCTCCGGCCGCCCCGCGTGCCCCCGCGTTCGATCGCCGCATCGTGGTCGGGCTGTGCGGCGTGCTGCTGGTGGTGTTGCTGTCCGGCTTCAACGAGAACGTCACCAAGGTCGCGCTGGCCGACATCCGCGGCGCGATGGGATTCAGTGCCGATGACGGCAATTGGATCACCGGCATCTACAGCGCCATGTCGGTCAGCGCGATGGCCTTCGCGCCCTGGTGCGCGGCCACCTTTTCGCTTCGCCGCTTCGGCCTGGTGATGATCGCCGCCTTCATGCTGCTGGGGGTGCTGTGCCCGCTGGCACCGAACCTGCCGACTTTCCTGCTGCTGCGCGCGTTGCAGGGCCTGGCCGGTGGTGCGCTGCCGCCGCTGCTGATGAGCGTGGCGCTGCGCTTCCTGCCGCCGGGCATCAAGCTGTACGGCCTGGCGGGCTACGCGCTCACCGCAACGTTCGGGCCGAGCATGGGCACGCCGCTGGCCGCGCTGTGGGTCGAGCACGCGGGTTGGCAGTTCGCGTTCTGGCAGATCGTGCCGTTCTGCGTGGCCGGCATGGTGATGGTCGGCTGGGGCCTGCCGCAGGACCCGATGCGCCTGGAACGCTTTGCCCAGTTCAACGGCGTGGGCCTGGCCCTGGGGCTGCCGGCGCTGGTGATGCTGGTGCTGGGCCTGACCCAGGGCGCGCGCCTGAACTGGTTCGATTCGCCGTTGATTACGGTGTTGTTGGGCGGCGGTACCGGCCTGCTGGTGTTGTTCTTCGTCAACGAGTGGTTCCACCCGCTGCCGTTCTTCAAGCTGCAACTGCTGGCCCATCGCAATCTCGGCTATTCGCTGGTCACCTGCGTGGGCGTGCTGTTCGTACTGCTGGCAGTCATCTCCATCCCCTCCGGCTTCCTCGCCAGCGTGCAGGGCTATCGCCCGCTGCAGACCGCGCCGATGTTGTTGTGGGTGGCGCTGCCGCAGGCCATTGCGTTGCCGCTGGTGGCTGCGCTGATGAACCAGCGTGCGGTGGACTGCCGCTGGGTGCAGGCGGCCGGGCTGTTGCTGCTGGCGGCGGCGTGCCTCATGGGCGCACAGCTGGATGTGCAGTGGAACCGCGACACGTTCCTGTGGGTGCAGCTGCTGCAGGTGGTGGCGCAGCCGATGGCGGTACTGCCGTTGCTGCTGCTGGCGACCACCGGCCTGGCGCCGCAGGACGGGCCCTATGCTTCGGCCTGGTTCAACACCGTCAAAGGCTTTTCGGCGGTGTTTGCCGGTGGCGTGCTTGATGCGATCGGACAGTCACGGCGCCACCTCCATTCCACTGCGCTGGTCGACCACCTGGGCAACCAGCCGTGGTTGCCCGCCAGCGCCGATCTGCCTGCGCGCCTGCATGCCCAGGTGCAGGCGCTTACCTCGGCGGACCTGTACTGGCTGGTCGCGCTGGTGGCCCTGGGCTGCCTGCCGCTGCTGCCGTGGGCCACCCGTGTCCATCCGCCACGTGCCGTGGCCTGACCCTCACCCGCAAGGACTCCCCCATGAGCCTCAACAAGACAACCCTCAACACCGGCCTTGTGCTGGGCGTGCTGGCCCTGGCCGTCGGCAGCTGGCTGCTGCTGCGCGACGGCCGCTACCAGCGCACCGACAACGCCTACGTCAATGCGGATTTCACCGTGGTTGCACCGAAGGTGGCCGGCTTCGTCAGCAGCGTCGAGGTGGACGACAACCAAGCCGTGAAGGCCGGCGACGTGCTGGCCCGCATCGACGACCGCGACTACCAGGTCGCCCTGCAGGCGGCGCGTGCCGACCTCACCAACGCGCGTGCGCAACTGGCCAACGCACAGGCCGCACTGGCCCAGCAGGGCTCGCTGATCGAACAGGCCAGGGCCAGCGTTGATGTCAGCCGTTCCGAACTGAGCCTGGCCAGCGCCGACCAGCAGCGCTACCGCGAACTGGCCCGCGATGGCGCCGGCACCGTACAGAACGCGCAGCAGGCGCAGTCGAAGCAGGCGGTGGCCAGTGCGCACCTGCAGCAGGGCCAGGCCGCACTGTCGACCGCACGCCAGCGCACCGACATCCTCAGTGCCGGCGTGCAGGCCGCGCAGGCCGCGGTACAACGCGCCGAAGCCGCGCAGGCGCGTGCCGAACTGGATCTGTCGCATACCGTGCTGCGTGCGCCGATCGAGGGCATGGTCGGCCGCCGCGCGGTACGCGTCGGCGCCTACCTGACCCCGGGAACGCCGGTGGCCGCGGTGGTGCCACTGAAGCGTGCGTTCGTGGTCGCCAACTTCCAGGAAACGCAGATGACCCGCATGCAGGCCGGCCAACAGGTCGAACTGAAGGTGGACGTGTTTCCGGGCACGCCACTGCGCGGCCACATCGACAGCATCGCACCGGCGACTGGGGTTACCTTTGCCGCCGTCGCGCCGGAAAACGCCACCGGCAACTTCACCAAGGTGGTGCAGCGCATTCCGGTGAAGATCGTGCTGGAGCCGGGCCAGCCGCTGCTGGAGCAGCTGCGTGCCGGCATGTCGGTGGAGGCCCGCGTTGACCTGGACAGCCGCGTGCGCGTGCAGAGCGCACAGCGCGTGCAGGAACGCACGGGCGGGGAGGGCGCATGAGCGCTGGCAGCATGTTCCGAACCCTCGTTGCGGCCACCCTGTGCACGGCGCTGGCCGCCTGCACGATGGGCCCGGACTTCGTACGCCCGCAGGCAGAACTGCCCAGCCACTGGCAAGGCGAGGTTGTAATCGGCACTACGATTGATCAGGACGCCGCCTGGTGGGCCGGCTTCGACGATCCGCTGCTGGGCCAGCTGGCCAGCCAGGTGCTGGCGGCCAACCTGGACCTTCAGCTGGCCGCCAACCGGGTGCAGCAGAGTCGCGCCGCACGCGGTGTCACCGCGGCCGACCGCCTGCCCAGCGTCAGCGCAACCGCCAGCGGCCTGCGTGCACGCAACAGCGAAGTGGGCTTGAGCGACCCGTCCGGCAACGGCGGGCGCGAGGACTACGGGCTGTTCCAGGCCGGCATCGGCCTGAGCTGGGAACTGGACCTGTGGGGGCGTGTGCGCCGCCAGGTGGAAGCGGCCGATGCACGCGTGCAGATGGCTGAAGAAGACGCGCATGCGGTGCGCATCGCGCTGCTGGCGGAAACCGCGCGTGACTATCTGCAACTGCGGGCGACGCGGCAGTTGCGAGCGATCACCGAGGACAATCTGGGCATCGCCCACGGTATCAAGCGCCTGACCGAGGCACGCCAGCGCCAGGGCGTGGCCAGCACCCTGCAGGTGTCCAGCGCCGCGGCGCAGGTGGCCTCGCTGCAGGCGCGCATCGCGCCGCTGCAGCATCGTGAATCGCAGCTGCGCAATGCGCTGGCGTTCCTGCTGGCACAACCACCGCAGGCGCTGGACGCACCGCTGCAGGACGCGCGCCGTGACTGGCCGGCGTTGCCGGCGGTGGCGGTGGGCGTGCCCAGCGAACTGGCCGAACGTCGCCCGGACATCCGTCGTGCCGAAGCCGCCCTGCATGCGGCGACGGCGGGCATCGGCGTGGCCAGGGCCAGCTTCCTGCCGCGCATCACCTTGAATGGCGATGCCGGTTTCCAGGCCAGGCAGCTGGATGACCTGGACGGTTGGAATGCGCACCGTTTCAGCATCGGGCCGTCGATCAGCCTGCCGATCTTCCAGGGCGGCCGCTTGAAGGCCAACCTCGCGTTGAGCAAGCTGCAGCAGCAACAGTCGGCGTTGCAGTTCCGCCGCACCGTGCTGCAGGCGTGGCATGAAGTGGACGATGCCATCGATGGCTACGCGGCCGAGCAGCAGCGCAGCGTGCAGCTGCATGTGGCGGTGGACGAAAGCGAGACGGCATTGGGTGCGGCGCGCCGGCAGTACCAGGCCGGCGTGGTCGACATGCTGGACGTGCTGACGATCCAGCGCATCGCGCTGGACAACCAGGCCGCGCTGGCCAACAGCCAGGCCACCGCGGCGATTGCACGGGTGGAGCTTTACCGCGCGCTGGGCGGTGGCTGGTAGTGCCGGCCGCTGGCCGGCACCTTCATCGGTTCTGCAGTTGCCGGCCAGCGGCCGGCACTACCGTGTGACCCGGTAGTTGCCAACCAAGGTTGGCATCTACCCGAGCCAGGCTTCAACGCACGTCGCGCAGTTCCCAGTGGTGGCCGGCCAGCAGGCGCAGGCGCTGCTTGAACACGTCACTGTCGATGCGGGTGGTGGCCACCAGGTTGATGCGCAGGTCCTTCTGCTCACCGGTCACGGTGGCATCCGGGTCGGTGGCACCCCACTGCGGTTCCACCGCATCCGGATCGGGTTGCTTGGCCTTCCAGCGCTCGAACAGCGTGCCGTTGCGCAGGGCGTCCTGCAGCTCTTCGGCGAAACCGGCGGCGCCCTGCGAATGGAAGGACAGGTCAGGGTCGTTGCCGCGGGCCTTGGACGGGTCGGGCAGGCTGATGTGGTACTGCGCAGGCATGGAGTTCTCCTTGAAGTGTGGCAAGGCTGGCACAAACGCGGTGGAATCGATGTGCAGATTCCAGTCGTCGCCAGCCCTCATTCGAACCGATGCGGTCCATCGGCAAAGCCCACGGTGACCGCGCCCTTGCCGACATTGACCATGCCGGTCAGGCTCATCACCGATTCGTACACGGTCACGCCGTGGCCGGCGCAGACGTCCTTGAGCTGTGCATAGCCGGGCAGGGTACGCAGCTCCTCCAGTTCGCCACCGTAACTGACGCATACGGTGGGGGTCATCAGCCCGGCACGCACGCGCTGGCCGACCACGGCGAACAGCTTCTGCACCGCGTTGTCGAAGCCCTTGATCTTGGCCACCGGCCCGGTCTCGCCGCGGTAGCCGTGCAGCACCGGCTTGATGTCCAGCGCGCTGCCCAGCGCGGCACTGAGCAGGCCGACGCTGCGGTCGCCCTTGTGCCGCGCGCGTGCGCGCATGTAGTACAGATCGCGGGTGACCATGTAGCCGTGCACGTTGCCGGCCAGTTCCTCCAGTCGCTCGCGGATCTGCTGCACGCTGGCGTTGCTGTCGCGCAGGCGTACTGCTTCCACCGCGGTCACCGCCTGTGCGGCGAACAGGTTCTGGGTATCGAGCACGCGCAGCGCGAACGGCGAGTTGTAGCCCGCCGCCTGCCGCACCGGCTTGTAGTCGTTGAGGATGGCGAAGCTGGCCTGCAGCGCGTTGTCGTGGATCGGGCTGCGGGTCTTGGTGATGGTCATGCAGAACACGTGGTCGTAATCGATCACCAGTTGCTGCAGGAACAGGTCGCGGATCTGGTTGACGCTGAAGGGGATGGTCTCCGCTTCAGCGCCATGCTCGGCCACATGGGCGTGCAGGAAACTCAGTGTGGCCTGCTCATCGCGGTGATCGGCCAGCACGGCTTCGCCGATGCGGACGGTGATCGGCAGCAGCACGATGTTGTGCTCGGCAATGAAATCCTGCGGCAGGTCGCAGGCCGAGTCGACGACGATTCCGATGCGCATCCGCGGCTCCCCCTCCAGGGCGGTTGTAGGTTCGGAAACGTGAAATCTATCTCAAAACCTGGCGTGGCGCGCAAGGGAAACACGCCACGCCCTGTTCAGCGATTGCGCTGCACCGCGACCGGGAGGTGGTCCAGGCGTTGCCATTCGGGCTGCTGCAGCAGGGCGGGATCGGCCAGCACGGCCGCCATCAACGGGTGGGCGTCGTTGCCCCAGAACAGTTCCTGGTCGATGGCCAGGGTCGGGACCCCGAATACGCCCGCACTGATCGCGGCATCCGTGTTGCGGCGCAGCTGCTCCTTCACCGCCGGATCGGCAATGGCGACCGCGACATCATCAATCCCCAGCTGCGCACCCGGTTCGCGCAGGGCTTCGGCGCTGTCACCGGCATGGCCATCGCGCCAGATCCAGTTGAACAGCACGTCCACCGCCTGTGTACTGGCGCCGGCGGCCAGGCACAGGCGCAGCGCCGACAACGGATTGAACGGATGGCCGGGCGGGAAGCGCATCGGCGTGCCCTCGGCCTGCGCGGTCCACTGCAGGTGGCGGTACGCGAAGCGCCGCTTGGCCGGAATCTCCGCCGGGCCCAGGTTGCCCAGATGATGCAGCACCGCACCAAAGGCGATCGGTACGGCCTGGATCTGTGCGAACTGCGGCAGCTGCTTCAGCTTCTGCCAGTGCAGGTAGGAATACGGCGAGACGAAATCGAAATACCAGCGCAGCGTTGCCATGGGTGTCTGCTCCAATGCGATCAGGGTTGCGCGTTGCGTTGCAGGTAGCGGTCGCGCAGGTCGGTCTGGCGCGAGCGCATCGGCATCGCGCGGCCGCCCAGCCAGACCTGTTCGGCATAGTGCGCCACGTCCAGCGGGTCGCCTTCCCACAGCACCAGGTCGGCACGCTTGCCCGGCTCGATGCTGCCGATCTGGTCGGCCACGCCGAACGCCTGTGCGGGGACCCGGGTCAGGCCGGCCAGGCCGTCGGCCCACGGCAGGCCATTGGCCACCGCATTGCCCGCCAGTTGGCGCATCTTGCGGGCGTTGTGGGTGGCATCGCCACGCTGCACGAACGACACCGCGACGCCGGCGCGCTGCAGGCGCGCCGCGTTTTCCAGGGTAGCGCCAATCTGGTCGAAGCTGGCCGGCAGGTTGGCCAGCACATCAACGAACACGGGCACGTGGGCAGCGGCCAGTTCCGGCGCCACCTGCCACGCTTCGCTGGCACCGGCAATGGCGATCTTCACCTTCTCGCGCGCGGCCCAGCGCAGCAGCTGGCGGATGTCCGAGGCACGATCGACCTCCACCACGATGCGGCCCTGGCCGGCCAGATAGCGGCTGAGCGTACGGCGCCCGGCCGCGGTCAACAGCGCGTGCGGCGAATCCGCTGCGACCTGGCCGCGTGCTTCGTCCACCATCTGCTGCAGCAGCATCCATTGCGCGGCGCGCGAATGGCCGGTCAGTTCCGACGCCGCTGCGCCGATGCGCAGGAACAGGGCGCGCGAGCCGATCGGGTCGACGCTGCCATCCAGCCGCATCACCCCGCCCTGGCCGGCCACGAAGCCGCCACCGGTGGCGGCACCGAGCGCGGTGAAGCCGATGCCTTCCAGCCGCGTCACCGGAATCAGTACCGAGGCCGGGTTGTAGGCCAGGGTGACGTCGAATTCCGGGCGCAGCGGCTGCTCGCCGAGCTTGAGCGAACTGTCCACCGTGCTCGATTCACCCGAGACCTCTTCGATGCCGGTCTCGGTGATGCCACCGAACAGGGCCGGGGTCAGCGGCCGGCCGTTGGCTTCGACCACGGTGGCACCGGCCGGCGCGGACAGGCCGGGGCCGACCGCGCGGATGATGCCGCCCTGGACCAGCACATCGGCGTTCTGCAGGCTGCCGCGCGCGCTGGCGGTGTGCACCGTGGCATTGCGCACCAGCAGGTCCTGCGCCGTTGCCGTGGTTGCCAGCAGCAACAGCGCAACCACCGTAGCGCCGGACCATGCCCGGCGACGCTCATTCAACGCGCGCATCAGCGCACCTCCTGGCCAAGCTGGAAATCGGAACGCGGCGTGGCCGCCGGCGCGCTGCGGTCGTACAGCCGGCGGCCATCGATGAAGACCTGCTCGGCCAGTGCATACGAGCTGAAGGGATTGCCGTTCCACACCACCACGTCGGCCATCTTGCCGGCTTCCAGGGTGCCGGTCTGGCCCTCGATGCCCAACGCCTTGGCGGCGTTGGCGGTCATCCAGGTGATGGCATGTTCGGGCGTGATCTCCGGCATGCGTGCACGTCGCGCCGAGGCCATCACCTTGGCCGCTTCCTGGTTCAGGCGCTGGATGCCTTCGGGCGAATCGGAGTGGACGATGGCACAGCTGTTCTTCGGCCGGTCGACCAGCGCGATGTTCTCCGGGATACCGTCGAAGGCCTCCATCTTGAAGCCCCACCAGTCGGCCCACAGTGCGCCGCAGACGCCGTCGGCGGCCAGCCGGTCGGCCAGCTTGTAGGCCTCCACGCCGTGGTGGAACGCGGCCACCTTGAAGCCGAACTCCTTGGCCAGGTCGAGCATGGTGGCCATTTCGTCGGCGCGGTAGCAGTGGATGTGCACGCGGATGTCGCCTTCGATGGCGCCGGCCAGCGTGTCCAGCTTGAGATCGCGCTTGCCACCGGCGTCACCGGCGCTGTCGCCCTTGTCGCTGCCGAACCAGCCCTTGCGCTTGGCCGGCTTGGGCGTGTTCTTGGCGATGTAGTCGGCGGCATCGATGAAGGCGGCGCGGTAGCCGGCCACGTTGCCCATGCGCGTGGACGGCGCCACGCCCTTGCCTTCGCCGTAGACACGCTTGGGGTTCTCGCCGCAGGCCATTTTCAGGCCCCACGGCGCGCCGGGGAACTTCATCGCCTGATAGGTGATGGCCGGTACGTTCTTCAGGGTCACGCCACGGCCACCGACCAGGTTGGCCGAGCCGGGCAGCACCTGCATGCTGGTCACGCCGCCGGCCAGCGCCGTGGCAAAACCCGGGTCCTGTGGCCATACCGAGTGCTCGGCCCAGACATTGGCGGTAACCGGCGCGGTGACCTCGTTGCCGTCGCTGTGCGCGCCGACGCCCGGGCTGGGGTAGACGCCCAGGTGCGAGTGCACGTCGATCAGGCCGGGGGTGACCCACTTGCCCTGCGCATCGATGCGGGTAATGCCGGCATCGGCCTGCAGCTGGCGCCCGACGGCGACGATGCGCCCCTCGCGCAGCAGCACATCGGCGTTGTCCAGGCGCTGCCCGGTGCCGGTCAGCACGGTGGCGTTCTGGATCAGCACCGGCGCATCGGGATGTGCCTGGTAGGTGCTGGGGTAGGGGTCGGCGACGAAGCGCGAGGCGCCCACCGCCGGTGCCGTGCTCAATGAAAGCAGGGCCAGCGCCACCCCGGCGCGCAACAATGTCGATGCCATGCAGTTCCCCCGTGTGGCTTGATCCAACCGTCGAAGCTAGCCGGGGCGCGGTGGGCTTGCCAAGTGACCTTCTTCACAGGCTGGACGGCGGCGGCTCGACGGCATCGCCTGCCTGGCCGAAAATAGCCGGTCCCCCGCCGTGCCGGACCTACGCCCATGAAGAGCAAGCAGGAAATCGTCGACAACTGGCTGCCGCGCTATACCGGCGTGCCCCTGGACCAGTTCGGCCAGCACATCCTGCTGACCAACTTCGGCGGCTACCTGCACACCTTTTCCGAGCTGACCGGCGCGCCCGTCATCGGCCTGGACCGGCCGATGGCCAGTGCCACCATCGACGGCATCACCATGATCAACTTCGGCATGGGCAGCCCCAATGCCGCGATCATCATGGACCTGCTGTCGGCGGTGATGCCCAAGGCGGTGCTGTTCCTGGGCAAGTGCGGCGGGCTCAAGCGCAAGAACCAGCTGGGCGACCTGGTGCTGCCGATCGCGGCGATCCGCGGCGAGGGCACCTCGGGCGACTACCTGCCGCCGGAAGTGCCGGCGCTGCCGGCGTTCGCGCTGCAGCGTGCGGTCTCGACCATGATCCGCGACCTTGGCCATGATTACTGGACCGGCACCGTCTACACCACCAACCGCCGGGTCTGGGAGCACGACGAGGCCTTCAAGGAACGGCTGCGGGCGATGCGCTGCATGGCCATCGACATGGAAACGGCCACGGTGTTCGCCGCCGGCTTCGCCAACCACATTCCCAGCGGCGCGCTGCTGCTGGTGTCGGACCAGCCGATGATCCCCGATGGGGTCAAGACCGAGGCCTCCGACGCCAAGGTCAGCTCCCAGTTCGTGGAAAACCATATCCAGATCGGCATCGAGGCGCTTAAGCTTATCCGGCGCAACGGCAAGTCGGTCCGCCACCTGCGCTTTGACGAATGATGATGATGGCCTGGCGCGGCGCGCCGGCCCTGGGGAGTAGGTGATGGACGTTGCCGCGCAAGTGGTGGAATTCTGGAAGGAGGCGGGCCCTGCAAAGTGGTTCGCCCGCGACGATGCGTTCGACGCGCAGTTCCGCCGGTTGTTCCTGGATGAGCATTTCGCTGCGGCGTCGCGCGCGCGCGAGCATTGGCTGGGCAGCGCCGAGGGCGCGCTGGCCTTGATGCTGCTGCTGGACCAGTTCCCGCGCAACTGCTTCCGTGGCACCGCCCATTCCTACGCCACCGATGGCCTGGCCCGGCATTACGCCATGCGTGCGATCGAGGAAGGGCTGGACCTGCAGCTGGTGCCGAAGCTGCGCGCCTTCATCTACCTGCCGTTCGAGCACTCCGAGGATCCGCTGGACCAGGACCGTTCGGTGGCGATGTTCGACGTGCTGGGTGACAAGGAATACCTGCAGTACGCCGAACTGCACCGCGACATCATCCGCCGCTTCGGGCGTTTCCCGCACCGCAACGCCGTGCTGGGCCGCATTCCCAGCCCGGAAGAGCTGGACTACCTGGCCGAAGGCGGGTTTGCGGGGTAGATCCACGCCATGCGTGGATGCAAAAAAACGCCGGCGTTCGCCGGCGTTTTTCCTAGGTTTCAACCGCTGCCGATCAGTACTTCGGCACGCCGTTGTCCACCTCGTCCGACCAGGCGTTGATGCCGCCGGTGACGTTGAACACCTTGGTGAAGCCCAGCGCACGGAACTGCTCGGCAGCCTGCGCGCTGCGGCCACCGTGGTGGCACATGAAGGCCAGTGCGGTGTCCTTCGGCAGGGCTTCCAGTGCGGCGCGGCCGTTGCCGTCGAAGCTCTTGAACGGCACGCCCACCGCGGCGATGGCGCGTTCGTCGGCCGGGCGCACGTCCACCAGGGTGATGTTGCCGGCGCGCACCAGGTCGTCGGCATCGCGCACGCTGATTTCCTGCACCGGCTTGGGCGCGTTCGGGTTGTCGATGGCCAGGCCCTTGCCGCGGATGTCGTCCACCCAGTCGATGGTGATGCCGTTGGCGCGACGGGCGCTGGCCAGGTCGAACTGCACGCGCAGGCCGTTGGACTCGGCGGCGATCGCGCCCTCGTCGTGCGGGGCCAGCTGGAAGTTCGGCTGGAAGCCGGCGTCGATGGTCAGCTGCAGGGCAGCGCCCGGGGCATCCGCCAGCGCGCCCTTCAGCATTTCCACGGCGGCCGGGGTGACGGTGATGCTCGGCGGGGTGCGGTCCGGTGCGGCCAGTCCCAGCACGCTGCTCAGCTCGCCACTGGCGGCCATCTGCAGCACGATGTCACTGCCGCCGACCAGCTCGCCATCGATATACAGCTGCGGGATGGTCGGCCAGTCACCGTAGGCCTTGATGCCCTCACGGATTTCCTGGTCGGCCAGCACGTTGACGTGGGCGAACTCGACGCCCAGGTCCTGCAGCGCGCCCACGGCCTTGGCCGAGAAACCACACTGCGGCATCGACGGCTGGCCCTTCATGAACAGCACGACGCGGTTGGCGTTGAGGATGGATTCGATGCGCGAGCGCAGGGCAGGATCGAGGGACATGGACGTCGGGGTTCCGGGAATTCGAATCACCAATTCTAACCTCCGCGGCCCCATGCGGGATGAGCAGGGCAGGAACATTGCGTCGCGCGCCGCAGCGGCGGCGGGAGGCGGTGACGGGCGGGCGTCGCAGCGGGGTCTGATCCTGGCCGGGGCGGTGGCCCCCCAGGCGGGGCGTCAGTCAGTGCCGCCCAGCAGGTGCGCGGCCACCGGCAGCGCCCGTGCGCTCCACAGCGCGTACATCCGCGCCGAAGGATGCAGGCCATCCTCGGCGATCATCGCCGGGTCGTCGCCCTGCGCGCGGCTGATGTCGGTGATGTCGACGAAGGCCACGCCGCAGTGGGCGCTGATCACCTCGGCGGCGGCATTGAACTCGTCGGTCTCGAGCTCGATCGCCGCCAGGTCGCGGCCGCTGCCGGCGCCGAACGGGGTGGCGCCCCAATCGGGGAAGGACAGCACCAGCACCCGCTCGGGCCGGCCGGCGGCGAAGCCGATCGCGCGCTGCAGCAGGGCCTCGAACTGCACGCGGTACTCGTCCAGTGGGCGCCCGCGGTACTGGTTGTTGACGCCGATCAGCAGGCTGACGAAATCGAACGGGCCCTGCGGCGCGGTTGCATCGATGCCGGCATCGAGCTCGTCGGTGGTCCAGCCGGTGGTGGCGATGGTCTGCGGATCGGCCAGGCCGACGCCCTGCGCGCGCAGCGCGGCGGCCAGCTGGTGCGGCCAGCGGCCCTCGATTGCGACCGCTTCACCAATGGTGTACGAGTCGCCCAGCGCCAGGTAGGACAGCGCCACGCTCAGGCCACCGAGCGGCGCGGCTTCAGTGGCACAACCTTGGTCGCGTCCTCGGCGCGGCGCGCCAGCACGCGGTCGATGCGGGCGAACACATCACGCATCACCGAGGCTTCCGGCAGCAGGGTCACGCGGAAATGGTGGCGGTAGGGCACGTTGAAGCTGGAACCCGGTACCACCAGCACGCCTTCGTTGTTCATCAGGTCCAGCGCGAAGTTGTGGTCGTCGAAGCCCTTGGCGGCGGCGCCGACCACGGCCGGGAACGCGTACAGCGCGCCGGCGGGCGCGACCAGTGACAGGTGTTCGCTGGCTTCGCAGGCCTCGATCACCGCGCGGCGGGTTTCATACAGGCGGCCACCGGGGGCGCACAGCCCGGAAATCGTGTCCGGACCGTTCACGGCGGCCTCGATGGCGTACTGGCCCGGCACATTGGCGCACAGGCGCAGCGCACCGAGCAGGTCCAGCGCGGCGCGGAAGTCGCCCAGGCGCGCGTCGTCGCCGCTGAGGTGGGCCCAGCCCACGCGCCAGCCGCAGGCGCGGTGCACCTTGCTCAGGCCGCTGAAGGTCAGGCACGGGTGGTCGCCGGCCAGCGGTGCGACCGGCTGGAACACCGCATCGTCGTACAGGATCTGGTCGTAGATCTCATCGACCAGCAGCAGCAGGTTGTGGCGGCGCGCGATCTCGACCACGCGCTCCAGCAGTTCGCGCGGGTAGCTGGCGCCGCTGGGGTTGTTCGGGTTGATCAGCACGATGGCGCGCGTGCGCGAAGAGACCAGTGTCTCGATCTCGCTTGGGTCCGGCTGGAAGCCGTTCTCCGGCGCGCAGCGGTAGTACACCGGCCGGCCGTCGTTGAGGATGGTCGAGGCCGACCACAACGGGTAGTCCGGCGAGGGCACCAGCACTTCGTCACCCGGATTGAGCAGGGCACGCAGTGACAGGTCGATCAGTTCGCTCACGCCGTTGCCGACGAACATGCGGTCCGGATGCGCATCGGGTGCGCCGCGTCGGGCGTAGTAAGCCGCGATCGCTTCGCGCGCCACCGGCAGGCCCTGCTGGTGGGTATACGGGTCGGTGCGGCCCATGTCATCGGCGATTGCGCGCTGCAGGTGCTCGGGCGCACGGAAACCGAAATTGCCCGGGTTGCCGATGTTGAGCTTGATCAGCTTGCGGCCCTGCGCCTCCAGCTCCCGCGCTCGCCGGGCCAGTTCTCCGCGGATTTCGTAGCGCACTTCGGAAAGGCGCTCGCGGATGGCCAGGGGCTTGGGCGAGGGGGTGGACATGGGGAATGGGCCGTCAAAAGGCATGGGGCTTCCATCCTACCGGAATTGCTGCAATGCATGGCAAGGGCGCAGGGCTTGCCGTTGCTGGGCTGGGAGGGCATCGGCACAGGTAGAATGGCGGCGATGACCCAGACCCCCGATTTCACCGCCCTGCAGACCATCGGCTGGCCTTGGCCGGGCCCGGCGCAGCAGGCCGACTGGCAGGCCTCGATGGCCGAGCACCCGCAGGCCCGGCCTGCGCGGGTGATCGAACAGCACCGCACCCACTATGTAGTGGCCGATGGCCCGGACGCGGCGATCAAGGCCGAGTCGCTGCCGGAATGGCAGCGCCCGCGTTTCCCCAGCCACGAACGGCCGGCGGTCGGGGACTGGGTACTGCTCGATGGCATCCGCATCGTCGCCCTGCTGCCGCGGCGCACCGCGATCAAGCGTGGTGCGGCCGGCGAGCATTACCACCAGCAGGTGATCGCGGCCAACATCGATACGGTGTTCATCGTCTGCGGCCTGGATGCCGACTTCAATCCGCGCCGCATCGAGCGCTACCTGCTGCTGGTCGGCGGCGGTGGTGCCGAGCCGGTGGTGGTGCTGACCAAGGCCGACCAGACCGAATACAGCGAAGACGCGCTGGCGGTGCTGGAAGAGTTGGAGATGCAGGGCATCGCGCTGCATGCGATCAATGGTCTGGATGCCGACAGCGTGTCCGTGCTCGAACCGTGGCTGAGGCCGGGCCGTACGGTGGTGCTGGTCGGTTCCTCCGGTGCAGGCAAATCCACACTGACCAATACGCTGCTCGGCGAGCAGCGAATGAAGACCAATGCGGTGCGTGCCAACGACTCGCGTGGCCGCCATACCACCACCCATCGCGCGCTGATGCCGCTACCGATGGGCGCCTGCCTGATCGACACCCCCGGCATGCGCGAGCTGAAGCCGACCGGCGAAGAAACGCTGTCCGAAGGCGGCTTCGCCGATATCGAAGCGCTGGCGGCACAGTGCCGCTTCAACGACTGCAAGCACCAGCAGGAACCGGGCTGCGCCGTGCGCGCTGCCATCGACGCAGGCGAGATCGAAGAGAGCCGGCTGCTGAACTACTTCAAGCTGAAGGAAGAGGTGGCTGCCGCAGCGGCCAAGCTGGCCGTACGCCAGGCCGAGACCGCGCAGGAGCGCGGCGGCAAGAAGGGCAAGGGCCAGCAGTTCCGCCCGGCGGGCAAGCCACGCCGGCGTTGATCCGGCGGTGTCGGAAACCTGTTCCTGGTGGTTGCCAACCTTGGTTGGCACGAAGGGCTCCGAAGCCCGGCTTTGCCAGCCCTTGGTAGGTGCCAACCTTGGTTGGCACGAATGTGTCCGAAGCCCGTCGCCGGTGGGTGCCAACCAAGGTTGGCAGCTACCAACGCGCGGGCTGGGCGTTATAGTCCGCGCATGGAACCGACCGCGACGCTGGACCGTGAGGTGGCCCACCATGCAGCGCTCGATGCGCGCCTGGTCGAGGCCGTGGGTGGCATCCGCCTGCTGGGCCTGACCAGTTGGCCGGCGACGGTGCAGGCACCGTTCCTGGACAGCGTGGCGCGCGGCCAGCCGGTGCTGCCGAAGGTGGACTATCCGCGGTTGGATTTCAGCGAGGAGCGCCGCGCGTTGGCCGCGATCGCCGCCGACTGCGACGACAGCCATCCACTCGGTCATTACGTGCGGCAGTCGGCGCAGAGCTGGGACCTGGCCGCGCAGCTGCTGGAGGGGCTGGGCACCGCCGCCGTCGATACCTGTTCGGTGCAGCTGTTCGGCGCGCCCGAGCAGCCGCTGCCGGGCAATGGCCCGAGCACACGCGAAGCGGCGCGGCACTTCATCCAGATCGCGGCCGAACTGGACCACGAACTGCTGGCGCCGGAAGAGCAGGTGCCGGTCTCGGCCATTGCCCTGCAACTGCAGCTGCAGAACGACCTCGATGCCTTCTTCGAATCGCGGATCATCCAGGTGCAACTGGATCCGGAACTGGTCTCCAAGGCCGCCGCCGGCCCGACCCGCATCCGCCTGCGCACCAGTGCGCGCTTCAGCGCCTACGATCGCGCGCAGCTGTTCCACCACGAAGCGCTGGTGCATTCGCTGACCGCGTTGAACGGCCGCGAACAGCCGGTGCTGCCTAGCCTGGCGCTGTCGTCGCCGCGGGTGACCGCGACCCAGGAAGGGTTGGCCACGTTTGCAGAACAGATCACCGGCAGCATCGACATCGAGCGCCTGAAGCGCATCAGCCTGCGCACCGAAGCGATTGCAATGGCGCGCGAAGGTGCCGATTTCATCGAAGTATTCCGCTACTTCTGCGACGCCGGGCAGAACACCGAAGAGAGTTTCGCCTCGGCACAGCGCGTGTTCCGCGGCGTGCCGCCCAGCGGTGGACTGGCCTTCACCAAGGACACGGTGTACCTGCGTGGACTGGTGTCGGTGCACACCTTCTTCCGTCATATGCTGGCTGAGGATCGCCTGCAGGTCTGCCGCTGGTTGTTCGCCGGCAAGATGAGCCTGACCGACGCGATTGCGTTCGCGCCGCTGTTCGAGAGTGGCGTGCTGAAGCCACCGCGCTGGCTGCCGCACTGGGTGAGCCGGGCGAACGGACTGGCCGGGATGCTGGCGTTCTCGCTGTTCGCCAACCGGATACGGATGGACCAGCTGGCACCGGAATGAAGGCCGCTGGCGGCCTGTGGCGCCTTCAATGAGATGCGCACCACGCCCCTGCACCGTTCGTTGGTTTTTCGTAAAGAAGGTTTCATGTTCCGTTCGCATAGTGGCCGTGCACCGCGCATGCATGCCGGTGACCACCCCCAATGCAACGGACCACCATGCAGACCCGACACCTGACGATCGCCGTAGCGATCGCGCTCTCCGCCGCCGCCAGCGCACAGGCCGCCACCGTGGCCGATACCGGCGCCACCACCAGCACCGATGCCGCGCTGAGCGCGCAGACGCTGGATACCGTCTCCGTGATCGGCCAGGGCGAGACCCGCCAGGTGCAGCGCATCACCGCGGTCGACAAGCAGGTGCTGCCGCCGGGTACCAGCGGCCAGAAGATCCTCGACCGCCTGCCGGGCGTGTCAGTGCAGTCCAACGATGCCTTCGGCGCCAACGAGGAATCGCAGACGATCAGCCTGCGTGGTTTCGACAAGAGCCGCCTCGGCTACACGCTGGACGGCATCCCGCTGGGCGACAACAGCTACGGCAACTACAACGGCCTGAGCATCGCCCGCGCGCTCATCGCCGAGAACCTGGCCGGCGCCGAACTGTCGCAGGGCATCGGCTCGCTGGGCGTGGCCTCGACCAGCAACCTGGGCGGCACCATCCAGTACTTCTCGATGGACCCGTCCACCGAGTTCGGTGGCCGCGCCAGCGTCACCGTGGGTGACAACAACCAGCGCCGCGGCTACCTGCGCGTGGACACCGGCGACATCAACGGCTTCTCGGCCTACGTGTCCGGCGTGCACCAGGACCAGGACATGTGGGCCGCGCCGCACCAGAACCAGACCACCCGCCAGTTCAATGCCAAGGCGGTGTGGAATGTCGGCGAGCACCGTTTCGGTGCGTTCGTGGCGACCTCGCGCGCCAGCCAGGCCAACTACGCCTACCTGTCCAAGGACATGCTGGCCCGCGGCCTGGGCTATGACTGGAACATCTATGCCCCGGACTGGGATCGCGCCGTGGCCGCCGCGTACTGCGCGCCGGGCACCTACAACAAGGCGCGCTGTGCCTTCAGTGGTGGCGTCAACAGCATCGACGATGCCTACTACCAGAGCCGTGCGCTGCGTGACGACAACCTGTATTCGGTGGATGCCGACCTGCGCCTGGGCGAGCAGGGCCGCCTGAAGCTGCTGGCCTATCACCACGACAACCGTGGCCAGGGCCACTGGTGGGCACCGGGCCAACCGTCCTACCCGGGCACCGACAAGATGCTGCCGATCTCGATCCGCAGCACCAACTACACCATCAACCGCGATGGCCTGACCGCCGCACTGTCGTGGACGGTGGGCATCCACGAGCTGGAAGCCGGCCTGTGGTACGAGCAGAACGACCATAACGTCTCGCGCAACTTCTACTACATCAGCGGACCGTTCCTGGACGACCTGTACCTGAAGAACCCGGACCGCCTGCTGTTCAACCAGGACTTCGACATCCGCACGCGCCAGTTCTACGTGCAGGACCGCATGCGCTTCCTGGACCAGCGCCTGACCGTGGACGTCGGCATCAAGAGCCCGAACACGCGCATGCGCGCCACCGCCAAGCCCGGCGTGGAGACCAGCATTGCTTCGGGCACGCTGACCGCCAAGGAATCGGTGCTGCCGCAGGTCGGCCTGGGCTTCAAGCTCAACGCCAACAACGAGCTGTTCGCTTCGTACGCCGAGAACATTGCCGCCTTCGTCGGCGGCGGCAGCGGCGGCCCGCTGCAGGTGTCGCCGGAATCGTTCGCGGCCAGCGCCGGCCTGGAGCCGGAGAAGTCGAAGAGCCTGGAAGCGGGCTTCCGCACCTTCGGCGAGAAGTACCAGGCCTCGATTGCCGCCTACAACGTGAAGTTCGACAACCGCCTGCTGTCGCTGAACCCGTGCTCGAGCATCGAAGTCGGCACGCGCCCGGAGTGCGTGACGCGCTTCATCAACGTCGGTTCGGTGAAGAGCCACGGCGCGGAGCTGACCTTCATCCTCAAGCCGATCGACGGCCTGCAGTGGTACAACGCGCTGTCCTGGAACAAGACCACCTACGAGGATGACTACACCTCGGGCGGTGCGATCGTGCCGGTGGCCGGCAAGATCACCGTGGATACGCCGCAGCGCATGGCCTCCAGTGAAATCAGCTGGAACCGCGATGGCTTCTTCGCCAGCCTGCGCGCCAAGTACACCGGCAAGCGCTACTACACCTACACCAACGACCAGTCGGTGCCGGGCGTGACCACCTTCGACGCCGGCGCAGGCTACGACTTCGGCCCGGGCTTCGGCCTGCGCAACGTGCGGGTGTCGCTGAACGCGACGAACCTGACCAACAAGCGCTATGCCGGCCAGCTGAGCTCGTTTGCACCGACCGACCCGAAGGGCACGCGCTATGCGATCCACGCGAGCGCACCGCGTCAGGTGTTCATGACGGTGGCGGCGGAGTTCTGATCGGGTAGGGCGAAGCATCCACGCATGGCGTGGATCTACTTGACCGTGGATCCACGCCGTCGGGGAGGGAGGCGGGCCAGCTATTGGCCGTGGTCAGCCCACCTCGATATGCGCGGCCTTTCCGGCGATGGCATGGCAGCCGCAGCTGAGCAGATGGCCTTCCAGCACGATCGGAAGACCGTCAGCCAGATGGGTGCTGCTGCCCTCGACGAAACGGTGCTCTCCGGGGTGCACGGAACAGCGGGCGTAATCGCCCTTCACCGCCAACGGGTGCCCATTGATGCGGTGTGTAGCAGCGAGCTGGCAACGGGTAACTTCGCCGCCGCCCGTCGTGGAATCGCCCTGGCAGATGGGTGAGGGCATGGCGTCACCAGCGGCCCGCAGGTGGCGTGCGGTAGATCAGGGTGGCGGTCACCCGTTCACCGTTCAGTAGTTCCAGCACCGCATCATCCTTGCCCAGCCGGTAGCTGGTTGCAGTGCTGAGTGCGGTGGCAAAGCGGTCACCGATCGTGTCGAACGCTGCCTTGTGGCACCGCGAACCTGTGCGGGCCACAGCTTCAATGGCCAAGCCTTCTTCGCCTTGCAGGTGGTAGACGCCAGTCAGCGGCTGGCAGCCTGCGAAGCCGGTGAGGCGGCGGCCGTCCGCCTCAAAGATGACAAAGCCAGCCTGGGATTTGGGCACCAGCTGGACCGCAGGGTGATGGTCGTCAACTGGAAGGTGGCTCAGCTTCCAGACGGTGTGACGCAGAGGCTGCGGCGCTTCGGGGCCTGCCTGCCAGGGCTCCGGGGCGTACCAGGGGCGGGGTGGGGCTTCAACGGCCTGCGGGGCGTCTTTCTTGCAGGCTGCCAGCGTGAACGGTAGTACCCATGCCAGAAGCAGCGCGGTGTAGGTCCTCATGCAGTTTCCTCGTGTAGCGACTCATTGGATGGGATGCGCGAAAGGACCGGCTGCAGCAGCAGTCCATCAACGGATGCAACGACCACCACATGGTTGCCCGTACTGTGAATGGCCAACGCCAGCATCGAGGCGCCTGCACCGCTGCCCAGCGCTCCCACCCGGGAATGGATGTCCGTGGCGTGTTCGGGATCGACCAGATTGATGGGTTCGGCCAGACCAGCCAAGGCAAGCCGGAGAGCCTGGATGGACCCAGGCTCAGAATGGCTGTCGTACCAGATGTGTAGCGCGCCGCCGGGCAGGGGAGCGGTAAGTGCGATCCACGCTTCTCTGATGCGCCGCTGAAGGGGCCCCGATGACATCAGAGCCTCCGTGTGCCGCTGGATCGGGATGAAGACCGGAGGTGGCAGTGATGCCAGCACGGGAGCAGCGTCCCACTGCGCAACCTGCTCGTGTGTCCAGGGCGCGGGGTACCACATGTCATGTGCGCCTGCGGCACGCTCTGGAACGCCGTCGGTCATTTCACCAGACATGGCTTGCTGCCAGGTCGAGCTCGGGTGGACGTGGGTTTCGGGTGTGGCGAAGCGTAGCGGAATCATCGACTCCATTTCGTGTCGCCACCACTGGTAGGGCACACGCAGTGCGTCCGTGTCAGCGCGCACTCCGGCAACGGACTCATTGCGGATGCGTGATGGCAGCTGCTCGCGGCTGACCCAAAGCAGCACGATGCTGTCATCGGGAGCTTGGCGCGGCGTCGGCTGCGTCGTGTCGCTGCGTATCAGGCGCCCATCGACGCTGAGCAGCGCGATGCTGTCCAGCAGGGGGGTCTCATCCATCATCTTGTGCAGGTCCTGCAGCAGCGGCACAAGGGAGGGCCCGTCCACATCGCGCTCGCGCAACAGCAGCCGGGCAGGCTGATCAAACTGCATCTTCATCAGGCCCGGCCAGTGGCGGGCCGCATAGCGGCTGGTCTCTGCAGCTGGCGGTGCCAGCGTCAGGATCGGCAACGGGCCACCATCCGGGGCGTGAGAGGCCAGCATGTCCATTGCCAAGGCCAGCTGCACCTGCAGTCGCATGCCATGTTCAGCGGAATCGTTGTCAACGCCGCTGGGCGTTGCCTCGGCAGGCGTGGTGTGCTGGTCAAGCGCCAGCATGGATGCCAGTTCAGCGGCGGGGCCGCCAGCAATCCACGCGTGACACGCGCGCACGTTGAGTGCGGAGGCCATGCTTGATGGTGCCCGCGCGGGTGCTTGAGGGGAAGGGCGTGCTGGCGAAGACACAAACGCCTGATGCAGCGCATGACCTGCCGTACACGCAAGCGCGGCCACGATCGTGCCTGCCAGCCACGGTGCCAGCGCGGCAGCGCCAGCGCTCTCTAGCGGGTCTGTTGCGTAGAGCACCATCAGTACGGACCAGACCAAGGTCAGCAGCAGAAAACCGCGGGCCCAGACAGAGCGGCTCATGACAAACCATCCGCGTACGTGAGGCGCCGGCTGACCCAGAAAGGCCGGTTTACCCCTGACGGCTGCGCAAGTGGGCCAGAGGGCGTCAGGGTGTTCGTTGTGCCAGAGGTGATGCGGAATACCTGGCGGCGACGCAGGTAGCTCCATCGGGGCTCGCGGCGGGTGACCTTGGCGATAGCATCGAGGACGTCGATCTTGCCATCCATGGCCGACGCCGGCTTTGCGTCGGTGAATATCGGCTGCCCGCCATCGCGGAAGATCTTCAACGCTCGCCTGTCCTCAATGCCCAACGGGTCGACCGGTGGCGGTGGTTGGTCTTCATTGCGGGACGGGTTCTGTTCCATCCGACGCTGATAGTCCGGCAGCGTGTGCTCGTCGTACCGGCGTCGCGCGTCTCTGTAGCGTCGATCCTTCTCCTCCAGCTGCTTGTGCATCGTGTCGTAGTCACGTTGGCACTGGGGATCGGTCAGCACGAAGGCCGCCCGGGAATCATGGATATGGTTTTCCAGCAGCGTGCGGACCGCGGGGGAGGGGGCGGGCGAGATCTTCCAATAGCGTTGGTACATCTCGCGCATGGGAGGAAACCCCGTGGCGTAGCTGTAGGCTCCAGACCAGCGGCTGACCAGGCTGCGGACGGCACCACCGAAGCCCTCGCAGTCTTCGACATCCTGATGAAACTCGACGTTGGACTGGTCGAGATTGATGTAGTCCTGCATCAAGGCAGGCTTGCACTGCCGGACGAAGGGCTGGGCGATGTAGTCGTTCCTGCGCAGCACGCTGCGACGCCAGCCGATGTAGTCGAGATAGTGGTGGTGCAGCTGCTGCATCAAGGGCGCACCGCCCTTGAAGCTGCCGAGGCGGCCTTGATGTGCATCAAATGCACTTTGGAGTTGGGGGGAGATGGTGAAGTCATCTGCCATGCCCTGCTCGCTCAGGCTTTCGAAGTCAGCCAAGGGCACACCCGCCGCCAGTGCCCTGCGATACATGTCGTTGAGCGGAATCTGCGAAAGCATGTCCTGCTGCTGCTGGCGAATGGCGCCTGATTGGTTCGTGCCTTTGCCTTGGGTAGTGGGGCCGTAGCCACCGCCCACGTCAGAATGCATGCCGGGGTAGATGATCTCCAACCGCTGAGGCGCTTCACCCTGCCGTGCGCCGATGGTGGTAAGGGGAAACGAGTTCCGCGCCTCATGGGCTGCGATCATGTGCACGCACTGCTCGACGAACCCAGGAATGCCCATGTGGCGCGGTTCGGCCCACTTCAGGTGACCATCGCCGGGTAGTACAGGCACCGAGTCGGCCACGTGCACCGATGCCACGGTGTCGAACAGACCCATGAAACGCACCCGTAGCGGAATGCCACAGACATTGGGCTGGTTGTCGCCGGCCCACTCGATGAGCTGATTGAGGAATGTACGTGCAGCGGTGGCGCCGCGAGAGAAGCCAAACAAGTCCAGGGTGATGCCGGCAATGTGAGGTGCGGCGGGCTTGGGGTGGGCGAGAATGCCAGCCAGTGTAGTGGTCCAGACCTTTACCTGCTCCTCGTCTTCGATGGCGCGGATGAGCGCCTGCTCGTTCTCTTCGACAATGGGCGGGTAGCCACTGAGCTTGGCGATCCGATTGGCGACGTACAGGTAGGCATAGCGCAGGCGACGATCGCCGTAGAAGCCATCACGCGCGCCAAGAGGGTGCGGTTCGTGCTCGCCGATGGACGGAAACGGCGTACCGACGCCGGGGATGTAGAGCCGGAATTGCTGAACGATTTCGTCAAGTTCACAAGTATTAAAAAGCCTCGCGATGTTGCTGTGTGAGCCGGTTGGCCTGTCCTCATCCGCGTGGTTGCGAGTGCCATCAAAGAAGATGGAGAACTGCATTGTGATCTGGCAAGGTGCCGAAACTGAGTTCAGGTGGGAAGATACAGGGTTGAAGCGCACGGACGCAGGTGCATCACCCGGAAGCCAGGCAAGCTCGATCTCCCTTTTACTCATGTTCTGCAATGCCTCTTTTTTTGATGAAATTCTTGTAGGGGTAGGGCGCGCCGGGATAATTTTCGTCGCCCGGGAAGAGCGCGCTTGGAATGACCAGCACTTCATCGTTCTCAAAGATGTGCACCCAGGTCTCCGCTACGTAGGTGTAGGGTTGGACCGGTACGTCCTTTTCCACCCAGCGGCAGCCCTTGTCCTTTGGCTCTCCCGGCACGTAGTCCAGGTTTCGCCTGCAACGGCGCCACCTCACGTGAACCGTCAGTCCGGGATACCAGTGGGCCGGTAGGCTGAGGACGCCCAGCATGGTGCTCGCGCCGTCGCCGGCCATGTCGCCCCCTTTCCCGTTCACATAGACCGGCCGAACAAAGGTGTCAGTTGGCTCGTAGTCCATCGAGGTCAGGTTGCTGCCGATGTACTTCGGTGGCTCGTATGCCTTGTCTCCACGCGCGCATGCGCAGAGCGCTGCGACCACAGTCAGTGCCAGGGCCCGGCTCGGCGCAGGCCAACGTCGGGTGCGTGTCGCGAGCTGATGGGAAATGAGGCTCTGGCGAAGCTTCTCGATCGACTGCTTGTTCATGTTCGCCAGATCCTCCGTTGTCAAAGCGATTCTCATACGGGTACTCCGGGCCGGAGTCGCCGATGTCACTGGGTGAACGTGCATCACGAATGACCAGAGCCTCATCGGTCAGATGGAAGGGTTAGTTGGGCGATTTCCATCCGCATTGCCCAGCGCCATCCACAGCGCAGTGCCTCGCAGTTCCTGCGCATGCACGGGATGCCCTCGCAGGGCTTCGGCGCCCTCACCGCGACGCATCCCCCAGGCAATCCAACTGGCAAGATCGGTCGGCTCGACGTATCCCTGCTGCCGCGCCGCGGCAATCAGCGCTGTCGCCATGTTGTGGCGCGCTTCGCGACATGCTGTCGATGCCGTGGAGCGAAGCATGGATTTCAGCGACTGCAGCAGCGCATCGGCCAGCTCCAGCTCGGCCAGCGCTGTGGCCTGGTCTTCATCCCAGCCGGGCGATGCAGCCTCACCAGCGTTCACCACAGGCAGCGGGGGAATCGCCAGCCGTAGCGCCCGTCCGTCGCGGTCTGCCAGCCACCACCCCGCCCACGGCAGGCTGAAAGCGACAAGCTGCGCAGGACGCCACACCTGCATCGCCGCACGCAGCACGCGCCCGTCTGCCAGCCGGGTGTAATGCATACCGAAGGCGTCGCCATCGCGCAGCCAATGGCGCAGGTGCGCGAGCGTCTCCGGCACGGTCCAGCGGCTGGCCAACCAGTTCACCCCAGGGCCACTGCCATCCAGTCCCAGCGATGCGGCGTGGGCGAGACGCATCAGCCAGGGGCCGAGCGCCTGCGCCGCTTCGGGTAGATCGGAAAACAGCGAGACGGCGTCTCCTGCGTGGCCTGCCAGGCGCGCGCCGACATCGCGCTGCATCGCGCCGTCCACCAGCACCAGTGGCTCGATACCGGGCTGCGCGCTGCAGTCGCGCCACTGTGGCGGCAGCGGATTCATGCCGCGCCCGCCAGCTGCACACGGGCACCACCTGCGGCCGCAGCCTTGGCCAGGCAGGGAAGGCAGACGGGTGGCGGTTCCGTCGGCAGCGTCCGGCTCCAGTGGTCGCTCGCCGGGCCTTCCCAGCGATGCTCGGCGCCATGAAAGGCCAGTGCTCCGTTGCTGCCCACGGTTACCCCATCGCCGATGCGGATGAAGCTGCCATCGGCGGCCACCAGGCGGATGCGGGGCCCGGACAGCACGATCTCTCCCTGTTCGCTGCTCAGCTGAAGGCCGGACAGCGCGTGGCCATCGATCAGCCCGTCGCGTGCCTGCAGTTGCAGGTCGCCCTGGTTGGCAACGGCCTGCAGGCCGCCCTCGGCCACGAACATCGACAGGCCTTCCCCGGCCAGCAGCTGCATGCGTTCACCGCTGGTGTGCTGCACCCGGCCCTGCGCCACGACATCGTGGTGCTGGCCACTGACGTGCAGCTGGCTGGCAGGTGAGGCGCTGACCAGACCGGCAGCGGCAGCCAAGGCAATGATCGGCTCGTTTGCTGCACAGGTAGCCGCCGACCAGCCTTGCAGCGCCGTATCCAGCGCCGCCTGTGCATCGGCCTCCGGTGTGCCGGCCTGCAGGCGTGTGGCCATCTCGGCGAGAGAATCAAACAACTGACGGCAGGTGCCAAGCACCTCCAGCAGCTCCGGCAACGCCATCTGCGGGCCGCCCGCACCGGGCTGTGCGTGGCTGCTTACCAGCAAACCCGTGGCCGAGCGCAAGGCCAGCGCAGCATCGGTGCGCAGTTCCGCGCCCTGTCCACGCGCCTGCGCGCTGCCATCACGGCGTGGCGTTGCCACGTGGCCCAGGTGCAGAGCGCTTTCGAAGGGGCTGGACCGCAGCGTGATCCCCACCGATTGGCCGGTGTCATCCATCGAGAGTTCGTTGAACCCCTCGCCATCGTGCTCGTTGCTGCGGATGCCGGATACAGCACGATTACCCGGCAGGCTGCCCATGCCGCCGAAGCGTGGCGTTGCGTGGCGCCCGTTGTAGACGCCACCGATCACCAGGGGGCGATCAATGTCGCCGTGGAGGAAGGCGACGACGACTTCCTGGCCCACCCGCGGCAGGAACTGATGGCCAAAACCGTCACCCGCGCTGGGCATGGCCACGCGCACCCAGGTGGAGGAGCGCTCATCCTGTGGATCCGGTGCGCCGGGGTGATCCTGCGCTCGTTGCCAGTGGAAGCGGATGCGGATGCGCCCCAAGGCATCGGTGTACACCGTCTCGCCCGGCGGTCCCACCACCGTGGCGGTCTGCACGCCAGGCGCATTGGGGCGTAGCAGTTGGTGCACGTGGATCGGTAGCAGGGGAACGTTGCCGGGCATCGCACGGAAACGGGTGACGCATTGGCCTGCAGGCGGCATGTGCCCTGCGTCCGGAGCAGCGCAGGCCATCGCATCAGGAAGGTTGTTTGTGGCCAGCAGATGCACGCCACTGATGAGGAAACCTGCCGGCGGAAGCGCTTCGATAGTGCCAGGAAGTCCTTCCACCTGGATGCTGTCGGCGGTCGCAAGCCCGCGGAAGTCACCTTCGCCGAGCCAGGTTCGCGACCTCAGTTCCTGCGCCTGCATCCGTAGGCGCGCGTAGCGGTTCATGTCGGCGGTGTTGCTGCCGTAGTACAACGTGTGCGCGTGATGGCTTTCCAGGCCCTGCACGCTGCGGGCCACGTCCGCGCTCACCGGCAGGGCAAGATCATCGCTGCCGCGCAGCTGCTGTGCGCTCGCGTAGTCGAAGCTGGACAGGGTGTGACTTGAGGGTGGCAGCCTGTGCAGCAGCTGCCACGCTTGCAGATGGGGCGCGCCGTCATCCGTACCGGCCGCTCGGTGCGGGAGCGCAATGGCGCGTTCCGCATCGAACAGCGGCTGGTCGCTCAGTACGAGCACGTGGCGCGGCGTGCCGTCCAGCAGGTCGGAGGTGAACCGGTAGCTGATGCCCTCTTCGGCCAGCAGGCGTTCGATGAACTGCTTGTCGGACTCGTTGAACTGCACGCAGTACGAGCGAACATCATGCTGCGCCAGCAGGGAGCGACGGTGATCGAATGCCATGGCGATACTGGCGTTGCCCTGGCGATGTTCCTCCAGGATGCACGCGACGATATCCGGCACGCTCATGTCCTGGAATACCCGGCAGGCGGTCCGCCGGTCCAGCAGGGCCAGCGCTGACACCACCTGCAGCGTGACGTTCTGCCATGCCCCCTCCTGCGCGGTACACCGGACGGCATCGACGATGCCGCAGAACCAGCGGCGCCCGGTGCCGGGTTGGGCCAGTCCCATGCCCAGGAGGCGGCCCTGCAGGGCCTGTGCGTCAGCGAGGTTTCCCTGCACCAGGCCAACGGCGGTGAGGGTGAAGTCCTCGTTGAATGCATCACGGTAGTCGAGAGACTGGATGAACACTGACGGTGCGGGTTCCCCTGTACCCCAGCAGAGGTCGATCAGTCGATCGGTGCTTGCCGGCCTCACCATCATGTCCATTACAGCGTGCCTCCCTGGCGGATGTTTGGCTCAGGGTGCGATCTGGTGACTGCGGTGGTCTATAGGACTTTTATGAAAAAGCAGCCTCCAGCCGGGCGATGACGCGCGGCGCTCATGGAGCGGGCGCATCCACCGGCTTGATAATCACCTGCGAGACACAACGGTGATCCACGCCGGGGAACAGGTAGCTCATCCAGCGGTCGGCCTCGGCATAGCTCAGCGTCAGTGCCTGTTCCGGTGCATGGCCGCTGGGTGGAAGCACCCGATCGGGGCGGCCGAGGCGGTGATTGATCTGCTGTCGGGTCACGCAGGCACCGCCGATGTCCAGGCGCACGGACTGCACGCGTTGACGATCCGTGTGCAGCGTCACCACGCCCGTGGTGACCTGCAGCGGCGGTGAAAGCGCCATGGCAGGCAATGTGAGTTGCGGTGGCGTACCGGGCTTCCCAGCAAGGGATGCTGGCGCAGGCATCACTGCCTGCAGGTCGGCAAGCCGCGTTGTGCGCGGCAATGGCGGCGCCCAGCGCCGGCTCAGTTCCACCAGCCGGTCAGCCTGCACCTCGTTGGCCATCGGCAGTGCGGCCGGTGCTGCCGCCATGCACGGCGCAGCCAACACGATCGCCGCGATTGTCCACGCCCAGCGCTGCATGCGCGCACTCCCAGTGCCTGGATCGTGGCTGGTATAGCACGGGCGGGGTGCAGGCAGAAAAAAGGGGCCGGATCCCCTTCGCAAGCGAAGGTTCACCGGCCCCGCGCACTCCGTGGGGGAGGCAGTCCACGCGTTGCGTGGAAGAGGGCTCAGCCCATGTACAGGCCGCCATTGACCGGGTAATCCGCGCCGGTCACGTACGAGGCCTCGTCCGACGCCAGCCAGGCCACCAGCCCAGCCACTTCCTCGGGGCGGCCCAGGCGGCGCACCGGCACCGACGCGGCCAGCCGGTCGAGTACATCCGGGGGGAAGCTGCTGATTGCCTGGCTGGCGATGTAGCCCGGCGACAGCGTGTTGACAGTGACGCCGCGCGAGGCCACTTCGGCGGCCAGTGCGCGGCTGAAGCCATGCATCGCGGCCTTGGCGGTGGCGTAGTTCACCTGGCCGATCTGGCCCTTGTGTGCGCTGACCGAACCGATGTTGATGATGCGGCCCCAACCACGCGTAGCCATGCCGTCGACCACCTGCTTGGTCAGGTTGAACAGCGCATTGAGGTTGGAGGCGATCACCGCGTTCCAGTCTTCCACCGTCATCTGCCGGAACAGCAGATCGCGGCTGCCACCGGAATTGTTGACCAGCACGTCCACCTCGCCGACGTCGGCGCGGACCTTGGCGAACGCGGCGCTGGTCGAGGCCCAGTCGGTGGCATTGCCCTCAGAGGCGATGAAATCGAAACCCTGTTCGCGCTGTTCGCGCAGCCAGTTGGCCTTGCGCGGCGAATTCGGTGCGCAGCCGGCGACCACGGTGTGGCCGCTGCGGGCCAGGCTCTGGCAGATGGCAGTGCCGACACTGCCCATGCCGCTGGTGACGTAAGCGATTCGAAGCGTCATTGCAGAAGGCTCCTTGGTAAGAGGTCAGGCGGCGAGCGGGTACAAGCCGAACAGCAGGCTGCCGACCATCAGCAGCATCGAGATGGCGATGGCCCACTTCAGGGTGAACTTCTGGTGGTCGGCGAACTCGACCTTGGCCAGGCCCACCAGCAGGTAGGTGGAGGGCACCAGCGGGCTGAGCAGATGCACCGGCTGGCCGGCCAGCGAGGCGCGTGCCATTTCCACCGGGGTGATGCCGTAGTTGCCGGCGGCCTCGGACAGGATCGGCAGCACGCCGAAGTAGAACGCGTCGTTGGACATGAAGAAGGTGAACGGCATCGACGCCACTGCGGTGATCACCGCCAGGTACGGGCCCCACGATTCCGGAATCACCGCCAGGAAGCTGTGCGACATCGCTTCGACCATGCCGGTGTTGTTGAGGATGCCGGTGAAGATGCCGGCGGCGAAGATCAGCGACACCACCGACAGCACGTTGCCGGCGTGGTTGACCACGCGGCGGCGCTGCTCGGCCAGGTTCGGGTAGTTGATCACCAGGGCGATGGCGAAGCCGACCATGAACAGTACCGGCATCGGCAGCACGCCGATGATCAGCGCGGTCATCAGTGCCACGGTCAGGGCCAGGTTCACCCACAGCAGCTTCGGCCGCTTGATGTCTTCGGCATCTTCCACGGTCGGCAGCGGGTTGCTGTCGTCGGACACGCTGTTGTCCATCCAGCTGCCGCCCTTGGGCAGGGTCACCACGCCGAGGCGACGGCGCTCCTTCAGGCCCAGGTACCAGGCCAGCAGCAGCACGCCGGCACACGCGATCACCATCGACGGGATCAGCGGCACGAACACATCGGCCGGGTCCACGTGCAGCGCAGTGGCCGCGCGTGCGGTCGGGCCGCCCCACGGGGTCAGGTTCATCACGCCGCCGGCAAGGATGGTCACGCAGGTCATGTTCAGCGCGTTCATGCCCAGCCGCTGGTACAGCGGCAGCATCGCCGAGACGGTGATCATGTAGGTGGTCGAGCCGTCACCATCAAGCGAGATCAGCATCGCCAGTACCGCGGTGCCGAGCACGATCTTCATCGGATCGCCCTTGACGAAACGCAGGATCACCCGCACCAGCGGATCGAACAGGCCGGCATCGATCATCACGCCGAAGTAGAGGATGGCAAACATCAGCATCACGCCGGTCGGCGCGATCTTCTTGATGCCCTCCAGCATCATTTCGTCGATGTTGGCGCCGAAGCCGCCCAGCAGGGCGAAGATGATCGGGATGGTGATCAGGGCGACGAGCGGCGACAGGCGTTTGCTCATGATCAAGTACATGAACGTAATGACCATGCCAAAGCCGAGGATGCTCAGCATCATCTGCGGACTCCTTGCGAAAACAGGATGTGGGGGAGTGGAAGCGGCCCGGGCGGCATGCCCGGGAATCCGGGCTTAGAAGTCGTACTGCAGGCGGCCGGTGACCGCGCGCGTGCGGTCCACCGTGAGCCCGGCCAGGCGGTCGCGGTTGCGGCTTTCGATCACATTGAGCATGAAGCGCAGGTTGTCGCGCAGGTACCAGTTGCCGCCCAGCGTCCACGCTTCGGTGCTGCCACGGCGCAGGTCGGGTGCACCATCGAGATGCTGCGCGCCCCACATCTGGTCGTAGCGCAGCGCCACCTCGAAGGCACCGGCCTTGTGGCGGATGTCCTTGACCCGCGCGAAGCGGCCGGTCTTGCGGTCGTAGGCGCGGCTTTCGCCAGTGACGAACCAGCTGACCATGCCGTAGGCGGCCATCACGTCGCCGCGCTGCGCACCGTCATCGAAGGTGGCGCCGCTGAACTCGCCCTGCCACGACAGCGGGCCGCGCACCTGCGCGTACTCCAGCGACCACTTGTTGACGTCGGTATCGCGGCCGGCGGAGAAGTCGACCAGGGTCAGGCGGCTCTCGTCGGACAGATGGCCGGCCGGGCGCGGGCGGATCTTCAGGCCGGGAACGCCGTTGGCGCCCGGATTGTCGTAGGCCTCGCGGGCCAGCGACAGGCCCAGGTGCAGCACGTCGCCGTCGCGGGGCGAGGGCGCCCAGGTGACGCGGCCACCGGCCGCGCGGCCCTTCACCTGCCAGGCGTCGATGCTTTCCAGGCTGTAGACGCTGGCCGCCCAGGTGAAATCACCCGGATTGGCCTGCCACGACGCGCCCAGGCGGTACAGCGGCGCCAGCGTGGTGCCGGCGTTGCCGCGCTCCAGGAAGCTGCCGTAGTTGGAGCTGGTGCGGTCATCCAGCGAGAAATACTGCTTGAACTGGCCCACGGTCAGCTTGCCCGCCTTGCCGAAGCTGCGTGCCAGGTACACGTCCTTGGCCTCGACACGGTCGCCGGAGAAATCGGCTTCCAGCTTGTAGTCGACCACGAAGAACTTGCCGGAGACGTCCACCCAGGCGCGGCGGATCTCGGTATCGTCCTTGTTCGGCGTGCCGCGGTTGTCGTTGTCGAAGGTGGCGAAGTCCAGGTGCAGGCGGCCACCGAGAGTGGCGGTGACCGGACGGTCGTCTTCGGCGAAGGCCGGCGCCGACAGGGCAGCCAGCGCCATCATGGCGGCAGGACGCCGCCAGGCAAACGTGAATTCCACAAACCCTCCCAGGTGCGCGCCAGGCGCGCGGCAATCGTGGGCACCGGACGGTGCGCGGCCGCAGTCTGGGTCGCCGTAGCTGTCATCGTCCTGTCAACGGTTTGTGCGGTGCAGCGTAAATGGTCGCCGGGCAGGGCGCGGCGGGTGCACCCTGCGCCATGCGGTAGCATTCGTTTCCCCTCCCACCCGTGTGCCCATGCGCCTGCTGCTGGTCGAAGACAACCCGGATCTGGCCGATGCGATCATCCGTCGCATGCGTCGTAGCGGGCACGCCGTGGACTGGCAGGCCGACGGGCTGGCCGCCGCCAGCGTGCTGCGCTACCAGAGCTTCGACCTGGTGGTGCTGGATATCGGCCTGCCCAAGCTGGACGGCCTGCGCGTGCTGGCCGGCATGCGCGAGCGCGGCGACAGCACGCCGGTGCTGATGCTGACCGCGCGCGACGGTATCGAAGACCGCGTGCAGGCGCTGGATGTGGGGGCCGACGACTACCTGGGCAAGCCGTT
The DNA here is from genome assembly GCF_047497515.2 of Stenotrophomonas maltophilia. Classification (GTDB taxonomy): domain Bacteria; phylum Pseudomonadota; class Gammaproteobacteria; order Xanthomonadales; family Xanthomonadaceae; genus Stenotrophomonas. Next base: position 40,187 of record NZ_JAXAXL020000017.1, on the reverse strand, counting down.
CGATTTCCGCGAGTTCGAAGCACGTTGCCGCGTGCTGCTGCGACGCGCGCGTGGCCAGGCCAGCGAAGTGGTGCAGATTGGCGGCTTCCAGTTCGACAACGCCGCGCACCGGGTCAGCCTCGACGGCGAGCCGATCGAACTGCCGAACCGCGAGTACCGGCTGCTGGAGATCCTGGTCGGCCGCCTTGGCCAGGTAGTGGGCAAGGACGAGATCGGCAACGGCCTGTTCGGCTTCGATGACGAGGCCGGGCCCAATGCCATCGAGTTGTATGTCGGGCGCCTGAGAAAGAAGCTTGCTGGCGCTCCGTTGCGCATCACTACCGTGCGCGGCGTCGGCTATCTGCTGGAAGCCAGTGACGGTAGTGCCGACGCCGATGGTTGACGCGCGCGCTGCGAACGCCGCACCGGGGTCGCTGCGGCGTACGCTGCTGCTGTACCTCGGCGCGTTGCTGGCGGTGTTCGCGGTGGCGCTGCTGTTCGCCGCGCGCGACTACGGCCAGCGTGCCGCCAACCGATCCTACGATCACCTGCTGGTGTCTTCGGCGCTGTCCATCGCCGATTCGGTGGCGCTGGTCGATGGTCAATGGCAGGTCGATCTGCCCTATGCGGCGCTGGACCTGCTGGCGATGGCACCGGAAGACCGTGTCTTCTATCGGGTGGCCGACAGCCGCGGCAACCTGATCACCGGCTACGGCGACCTGCCGGCGCCGCCGCGCCGGCCCGGCACGCAGCCGCAGCTGTTCGATGCTCCCTACAGCGGCGAGACTGTGCGTTTCGTGGTGGTCGGCCGCAGCTTCGCGGCGGCCTCGGCGCAGGGCGAAGTGCAGGTACAGGTGGGCCAGACCCGGCGCGCGCGCGAGGCCGTGGCACAGGACATGGTCAACCGTGCGCTGCTGGCCATTGGCGTGCTGTCCGGGCTGCTGCTGGCGCTGGTGGCGTTCGGCGTGCATCGGGCGTTCCGCCCGCTGGTACGGGTGGAGCGCGAGCTGTCGCGTCGCGAGCCCTCCGACCTGAAGCCATTGGACGCACGCGTGCCGCGCGAGATGGACCAGATGGTGGCCGCGTTGAACCGCTTCATGGAACGCCTGTCCAGCAGCAATGAGACCCTGCGCGCGTTCATGGCCGAGGCCGCACACCAGATGCGCACGCCGCTGGCCGCACTGCGCGCGCAGGCACAGCTGGCGCTGGATGACGACGACCCGGAAGACATGCGGCGCAGCCTGCAGGCGATCGAGCGCAATGCCACGCATATGAGCCGCCTGCTCAACCAGCTGCTCAGCGACGCCAGCGTGATCCACCGTTCCCACCTGCAGCGCTTTGCTGCGGTGAATCTGGCCGAGACCGTGCACCAGGCCCTGCACGAGGCCTTGCCGCAGGCCGTCCCGGCGCCGCGCGTGCAGTTGGCGATGACCGCTGAACCGGTGCTGGTGCATGGGGATGCACTGCTGCTGCGCGAGGCGATCAAGAACCTGGTCGACAACGCACTGAAGTACGGCGGCGACGGTTCATTGCAGATTGCGTTGACCGTGGAAGGTGGGCAGGCGGTGCTGACCATTGCCGATCACGGTGCAGGCATCGCGCCCGCCGATGCCGAACGCGTGTTCGAGCGTTTCGCCCGCGGCGAAGGTGCGCCGTCCGGCGGTGCCGGGCTTGGCCTGGCCATCGTCAAGCGCGTGGTCGACAGCCACGGCGGCCGCATCGACCTCAGCAACCGCCCGCAGGGTGGGCTGGTCGCCACCATCCGCCTGCCCCGGAGTAGCTCATGATCCGTCTGTTCGCCACGGCCGTTGCCCTGCTGCTGGCCCTGCCAGCGCTGGCCGCGCCGGGTGACGTGCGCCGTTTCCCGGCGCAGGGAACGGCCACCGCGCAACTGCGCATCCACGGCACCACCGACATCGAAGTGTTCGCGGTGGTCATCGCCGATTACCAGCGCCTGCATCCCGGCACCGAAGTGGTCTACGAGGACATCATCACCCAGGACCTGTATGCGCGTTACCTGCACGACCGTGCCGGGCCAGCGTCGCCTGACCTGCTGATTTCCAGCGGCATGGACCTGCAGACCAAGCTGGTCAACGATGGCCATGCGCTGCCGCACCGCTCGGCGCAGACCGCTGCATTGCCAGCGTGGGCGCAGTGGCGCAGCGAAGCGTTCGGGATCAGCTACGAACCGGTGGTGATGGTCTACAACACGCGCACGCTGCAGGCCGCAAAGGTGCCGCATACGCGCCGCCAGCTGCTGGACCGGTTGCGTGCCGAAGGTGCGCCGCTGCGCGGCAAGGTCGGCACCTATGACATCGAGCGCAGCAGCGTGGGTTACCTGCTGGCCACCCAGGATGCGCAGCGTGGCAGTATTGCCGGCGCATTGCTGGGCGCTCTAGGCGACAACGACGTGGTGCGCGAAGAGCGCACCGGCGTGCTGCTGGACAAGGTGGCCAGCGGCCAGCTGTCGCTGGTCTACAACGTGCTCGGCTCCTATGCGCAGGCGCGCATCGACGCCGGCGCGCCGCTGGCCATCGTCGAGCCCGAGGACTACACGCTGGTGGTGCTGCGGACCGCGGTGATTCCGCGCACCGGCCCGCATCCTGAAGAAGCGCGGCGATTCCTCGACTACCTGCTGTCGCCGCGTGGCCAGCAGGTGCTGTCGCGCGAGGCGCGGCTGATGCCGATCGTGACCGGCAATGCGCGCAGCGATGACGCGCCGGGTCGCAGCCGCCGTCCGATCCAGCTCGGCCCGGGCCTGCTGGTGTACCTGGATGCACTCAAGCGCCGCCAGTTCCTCGACGCCTGGCGCAGCAGCGTGGAGCCGGCAGGGCGCTGACGCGGCGGCCTGCCCGTACAATGGCGGCATGAGCGAATACACCATCCTGATCGCCGACGACCACCCGCTGCTGCGTTCGGCGGTGGTGCAGTCATTGCGGCAGAGCCTGCCGCTGGCACAGGTGCGCGAGGTGGCCAGTGCCGAGGCCCTGGCCGAAGCCCTCGACGCGCACCCGGATGTGGACCTGGTGCTGCTCGACCTGACCATGCCCGGCGCGCACGGTTTCGGCATCGCGCTGGCAATGGTGGGCGAGAAGGGCAAGCCGGTGCTGAACTTCCTGGAGGCGCTGGTCGCCCCGGTGTTCAAGCTGGTGCACATCCTGATGAAGGCCGCCCCGATCGGTGCCTTCGGTGCGATCGCCTTCACCATCGGCAAGTACGGCGTCGGTTCGCTGATCAACCTGGCCTGGCTGGTGGGCTCGTTCTACCTCACCGCGTTCCTGTTCGTGGCGGTCATCCTGGGCCTGGTCTGCCGCCTGTGTGGCTTCTCGGTGTTCAAGCTGGCGCGTTACCTGAAGGCCGAACTGCTGCTGGTGCTGGGCACCTCCTCCTCTGAGTCGGCGCTGCCGTCGCTGATGGAGAAGATGGAACGCGCCGGCTGCAGCAAGTCGGTGGTGGGCCTGGTGGTTCCGACCGGCTACTCGTTCAACCTGGACGGCACCAACATCTACATGACCCTGGCCGCGCTGTTCATCGCCCAGGCCACCAACACCGAACTGACCCTGAGCCACCAGATCGCCCTGCTGCTGGTCGCCATGCTCAGCTCCAAGGGCGCGGCCGGTGTCACCGGTGCCGGCTTCATCACCCTGGCCGCCACCCTGGCGGTGGTGCCGGAAGTGCCGGTGGCCGGCATGGCGCTGATCCTGGGCGTGGACCGCTTCATGAGCGAATGCCGCTCGCTGACCAACTTCATCGGCAATGCCGTGGCCACCGTGGTGGTTTCGCGCTGGGAAGGTGCACTGGACCGCAATCGCCTGCAGCTGGCGCTGGACGGCCGCGAAAGCGAGCTGCCGCCGCCGGTGGACGCGCTGCCCGAGGCGCTGCCGGCCAAGGGCTGATCCAGGTGTGTGGTACCGCGGGGCCGATCACGAGAGTGGTACGGCCCCGCGGCGTTTCAAGGCGTCCCACGGCTGTCACGCGAGGCGCCGAAGCTGGTATCAAGGTCTGGTCGCATACGGCACGGAATTGTGCGGTCGCAGCATGCCTGCGACAGGATAGCGACAGGTCCAGACGCTCCAACGGGGGTATCATCCCCTGTCCCTTCTGCCCATTCATGTAACCCACATCGATGTCCAACGAAGATTTCAAACAGGCCGCCCTCGATTACCACCGGATGTCTCCGCCCGGCAAGATCAAGGTTTCCGCTACCAAGCCCATGCTGACCCAGCGCGACCTGTCGCTGGCGTATTCGCCGGGCGTGGCGTACGCCTGTGAAGCGATCAAGGCCGACCCGCAGCAGGCCAGCGAGCTGACCGCCCGCGGCAACCTGGTGGCGGTGATTTCCAACGGCACCGCGGTGCTGGGCCTGGGCAACATCGGCGCGCTGGCCGGCAAGCCGGTGATGGAAGGCAAGGGCGTGCTGTTCCAGAAGTTCGCCGGCATCGACGTGTTCGACATCGAAGTGGATGAAACCGACCCGGACAAGCTGGTCGACATCATCGCCTCGCTGGAGCCGACCTTCGGCGGCATCAACCTGGAAGACATCAAGGCCCCGGAATGCTTCGTCGTGGAGCGCAAGCTGCGCGAGCGCATGAAGATCCCCGTGTTCCATGACGACCAGCACGGCACGGCGATCATCGTCGGCGCCGCGGTGCTCAACGCGATGGCGATCACCGGCAAGAAGATCGAGGAAGTGAAGCTGGCGACCACGGGCATGGGCGCGGCCGGCATCTCCTGCGTCAACATGCTGGTGCAGCTGGGCCTGAAGCCGGAGAACATCCTGGCCTTTGATCGCGAGGGCGTGATCCACACCGGCCGCACCGACCTGGACCCGGAAAAGCAGCGCTATGCGCGCGACACCGACAAGCGCACCCTGGCCGAGATCGTCGACGGCGCCGATATCTTCCTGGGCCTGTCCGCACCGGGCATCCTGACCGCCGAGATGGTCAAGACCATGGCGCCGGACCCGGTGATCTTCGCGCTGGCCAACCCGACCCCGGAAATCATGCCGGAAGTGGCGCGCGCCGCGCGTCCGGACGCGATCATCGGCACCGGCCGTTCGGACTACCCGAACCAGGTCAACAACGTGCTGTGCTTCCCGTACCTGTTCCGTGGTGCGCTGGACGTGGGCGCGACCGCGATCAACGAAGAAATGAAGATCGCCTGCGTGCGCGCCATCGCCGCGCTGGCACGCCGTGCCGCCACCGACATGGGCTCGGCCTATGGCGGCGAGACCCCGAGCTTCGGCCGTGAATACCTGATTCCGCGCCCGTTCGACCGCCGCCTGCTGGTGGAGCTGTCGGCTGCCGTGGCCCAGGCCGCGATGGATTCGGGCGTGGCTGCGCGTCCGATCGCCGACATGGGTGCCTACCGCGACAAGCTGGCCCAGTTCGTTTACCGCACCAGCCTGATGATGAAGCCGGTCTACGACCGCGCGCGCAGCGACAAGCAGCGCGTGGTGTATGCCGAAGGCGAAGAGGAAGTAGTGCTGCAGGCGGTGCAGAACGTGGTTGATGACGGCCTGGCGCACCCGATCCTGATCGGCCGCCCGGAAGTGATCGAATCGCGCATCGAGCGCCTCGGCCTGCGCCTGAAGATCGGCGAGAACGTTGAAGTCACCAACATCAACGACGACCCGCGCTTCAACGAGTACTGGCAGTACTACCATGGCCTGACCGGTCGCCGCGGCGTGACCGTGGCCGCAGCGAAGAACCTGATGCGTTCGCGCCCGACCCTGATCGCGGCGGTGATGGTGGCGCGTGGCGAAGCCGACGCGATGCTGACCGGCATCGTCGGCCGCTTCCACAAGAAGCTGGGCTACGTGCGCAGCGTGCTGCCGCTGGAGCCGAAGGTCACCTCGACCTCGGCGATGACCGGCGTGATCAACCAGCAGGGCGTGTTCTTCTTCGTCGATACCCACGTGCAGGAAGATCCGACCGCCGAGCAGCTGTGCGAGGCGACCCTGCAGGCGGCCTACCGCATGAAGCTGTTCGGTGTCGAACCGAAGGTGGCGCTGCTGTCGCACTCCAACTTCGGCAGCCACGATTCCAAGGACGCGCTGAAGATGCGCCAGGTGCGCGAGCTGCTGCTCAAGCGCAACCCGCGCCTGAACGTGGACGGCGAAATGCAGGGCGACACCGCGTGGGATGAAGCGCTGCGCCAGAAGCTGCTGCCGGGCTCGACCCTGCAGGGCCGCGCCAACCTGTTCGTGCTGCCGAACCTGGAAGCGGCCAACATCGCCTACAACCTGGTGCGTGTGTTCACCGACGGTGTGGCGATCGGCCCGATCCTGATGGGCGTGAACAAGCCGGTGCACATCCTGACCACCAGCGCGACCTCGCGCCGGATCCTGAACATGACGGCCATCGCGGCGGTCGATGCGCAGATCCGCAAGCAGCTGGAAGCGGAAAAGAAGGCATAAGCCTTCTTTCCGGTTCCAGCTGCAGAAGCGCGCCCCACGGGGCGCGTTTCTGTTTCCGCGCAGCGGAAACGGGTAGTGCCGGCCGCTGGCCGGCAACCGCAATCATGTCCACCACCACCGCAGCCGGCCAGCGGCCGACTCTACCGCGGGTCCGTGCCATACGCGCTACGCACCCCGGTCATTTCCCTGCAACGCCGCTGCGGCCCAATACGCCCACGCGGCCCGGCCGTGGGAAGGGACCGGACCGGCCTTCCCACCCTGGGCCCGACCACCTCCCCATCGGCGAAAGTGTCATGCGCAATCGAGTGACCCGGCGGTACTTCCAGCAGTTGTTCGCGCTGTACGCCGGCTTCGTACGGTCGCGCTGAAGCCGCGCCCCCACGACGGCTCATTGCACCGGGGTCGCTGCCAGCAGTTCGATCTCGGCCAGCGACAGGCGTCCCCGTGCCGCCAGGCGCAAGCGGTACTCACTGTAGCGGCCGGGCTTCGCGATGCGGAACGGACGGGTCTGCCGTGCCGAGTCGAAGTCTTCTGCGCTGCGCTGGTCGAGCGTGATCCAACTGCCGCCGCCGGTGCGCGCCTCCAGTGTCCACGCACCGCCATGGATGCTGCCGTCACCGCTGGTCAGCGTGTACAGCGTCGGCGTGCCATCGCCCAGCCCGGTCAGCGCGATGGTGGCCCCTCCGCCCAGGCCGACCGTGGTGCCGGCATCGTCATCCACCAGCGCCGGCAGGGAGCGGCCATCGGCCAGCGTCGCTTTCGCGGTGTGGCCGAGCAGGTCGTGCAGCAGCTGCGGTCGTTGGCCACGCGCGGTCAGCGAGCGCGGCACGTCGTCCACGCCGCTACCCCAGCGCGATGGCTGCGGGCCCATCACAAAGTCCAGGGTTGCCCCCTTGGCGATCAGTTCATGCGGCACCCAGGTCTGGGCCCAGGGCTTGCCGTTGATCTTCAGTGACTGCACGTAGACGTTCTCGCGCGAGTTGTTGGCCGCGTTCACGGTCAGCACCGCGCCGCCCTGCAGTTCAACGCGGGCATGGCGGAACGCGGGCGAACCGATCACGTACTCCGGCGCGCCCATGCGCAGCGGGTACAGGCCCAGCGAGGCCAGCACGTACCACGCCGACGTCTCGCCGTTGTCCTCGTCGCCCGGATAGCCCTGGCCGATCTCGCTGCCCACGTACAGCCGCGACAGGATCTCGCGCACGTGCTGCTGGGTCTTCCACGGCTGCCCGGCGTACAGGTACATCCACGGAATGTGGTGCGCCGGCTGGTTGCTGTGCGCGTACATGCCCATGCGCACGTCGCGTGCTTCGGTCATTTCATGGATGGTGCCGCCGTAGGAGCCGGCCAGCGCCGGGTCGGCGGTCTCCGGCGTGGCGAAGAAGGCATCCAGCTTGGCGGCCAGCTTGTCGCGGCCACCGTACAGCGCGGCCAGGCCCTCGCCATCGTGGGCGGCGGTGAAGGCGAACGTCCAGCCATTGGACTCGGTGTAGTCGTGGCCCCACACGCGCGGGTCGTACTGGCTGCTGTCCACGCGCCAGCGGCCATCGGCGTTGCGGCCCTGGAAGAAACCGGCGACCGGATCGAACATCGTCGCGTAGCTGGCCGCACGGTACCGGAAGTAGTCGGCCTCGGTGCTGTAGCGCTCGCGCAGCGCCGGCGTGGTCGCGCGCGTGGCCAGGGCGTCGGCCATGTTGGCGATGCCGAAGTCGTTGAGCGCGCCTTCCATCGTCCACGACATGCCTTCATGCACGTCTGCGCTGGCGTAGCCACGGAAGGTTGAACGGTCCATGCCCTTGCGGCCGACGTGGCGGTCCGGCGGCACCACCGTCGCGTTCTTCAGCGCAGCAGCATAGGCTTCGGCCGGATCGAAGCCGCCGATACCCTTCAGCCAGGCATCGGCGAAGGCCACGTCCGAACTGGTACCGACCATCAAATCCGCATAACCCGGCGACGACCAGCGCGCGATCCAGCCACCGGCGCGGTACTGTTCAATGAAGCCCTGCACCAGCTGCCCGGCATCGTCGGGGGTGAACAGCGCATAGGCCGGCCAGGTGGTGCGGAAGGTGTCCCAGAAGCCGTTGTTGACGAACACTTTGCCATCGCGCACACCGGTGAAGCTGCGGCTGGCGCTGCCCTCGGTGTTGGCGTCGCTGGCGCTGGCCTGGTTGGCGTAGCGCCAGTCGGGTGCTGCCGCGCTGCCGGCATTCTCGTGGCCGGAGTTCGGATACAGGTACAGCCGGTACAGGCTGGAGTACAGCGTGGTCTTCTGGTCGTCGCTGGCATCGCCGATGTCGAAGCGGGCCAGGCGCGCGTCCCATGCATCCTGTGCGCGGCCGGCCACGCTCTCCAGCGTGTCGGCGGCGGCGATTTCCAGGGCGAGGTTGTGCCGCGCCTGTTCCAGCGAGATCAACGAGGTGGCGATGCGCATGGTCACCCGCCGCGCGTTGCCGGCGTCGAACTTGATGTAGCCGGTCGGACGGCCGGTGTCGAGGCGACCGCTGCTGCGCCAAGGTTTGTCGAAGCTGGCCACCACGTACATGCGGCTGGCACCGTTGGACAGGCCGCTGCGCGTATCGGTATAGCCGGACAGCGTCTGCGTGGCGGCATCCAGGCTCAGGCCGCCACGTGCATCGACATTGTCGAACAGCAGGTTGGCGTCGCCGCCTTCAGGGAAATCAAAGCGGAACAGCGCGGCGTGGTCGGTCGGCGCGATCGCGGCGGCGATGCCGTTGTCGAAGCGCACGTCGTAACGGTAGGGGCGCGCGTTCTCATGGCTGCGATCGAATGACAGCGCGCGCTTGCGGCGATCGGCATCGGGCACGCCACGGCTGGCCGAGGGCATCACCTGGAAGGTCTGGCGGTCGCCCATCCAGGGGCTGGGCTGGTGGCTCAGCGCAAGCGCCTGCAGCTGCGGACGGTTCTGTGCGTCGTTCTGTTCGTTCCAGCGGTACAGCCAGTTCAGTGCACCGGCATCGGTCACCGGGGTCCAGAAGTTGAATCCGTGCGGCACTGCCGTGGCCGGAAAGTTGTTGCCGCGCGAGAAGGTCCCGTTGGCCTGGGTGCCGCGGGTGGTCAGCACCCAGTCGGAGGCGCGCTGCGGCTGCTGCCGCGGTTGTGCATCCAGGCGCACATCGTCGATCCAGCCCGAGACCGGCGCACCGTCGCCGCTGGCCACCTCCAGCTCGATCGCCACGACCCGACGCCCCTTCAATCCAGGCACATCGCCCAGGCGCACCGCCTTGCGTGCCCACTGTTGTGGGTACAGCGTCTTCGAATCGCCCTGCGCGCGTGCGCCGATGGCCACGCCGTGCTGGTCGCGTGCGGCGCCGGTGGAGACGCGGCTGCCATCGTCCAGGCGCAGGTCCAGTGAGACATAGGTCGAGGCGACGGTGTCGGTTCCGACGATCTCCGGCAGCACCAGCCACGACAGCGTGGTGTCGGCCTCGATCGGCAGGTCGGTCCTGAACAGTTCGCGCCGCGCGCTGCCGCCTTCGCTGCTGTAGCGCAGGGCGTGCAGGCTGCTGTAGCCGGCGTTGCGCTTGGCGGCGTAGGGCGCGCCAGGGCCGTTGCCGATGGTGACCTGCAAGGCACCGGCGGCGGCAGCCGGGGCCGGCTCACCGGGTTCGAATGACGTCTGCAGCCCCTGTGCCAGCACCGGCATCGCAGTGGTCGCACAGGCCAGGGCCAGGGCGAGCGGAAGCAGGGCGCGGCGAGGATCGGACAGGGTCATGCAGGGGTCTCCCGGAAGGGCTGGCGGCGGGCAGAACCCGCATCGGCGGACACCACGGGCAGCATCGCTCCGCCCGCCGCAGTGGCAGTGGAAGAGGCGATGCCGGTCCGGTGGGGGCGGGCCATGCGATCGGGTCGGATTGGGCAGGTCGGGGTGCGACCTGGCCCGATCCTGCAACAGCCGTCGCGGCCTGACAAGTGCCATTTAGTTCGATCCAAATGCGGAAAATACGCAGGTTGCCGATTTTCAGCGGGAACCTTCCGGATCGGCCGGCAGATTGCGCAGGCGGGACGCTGCCGGCCCACCATGCCCAGGCATGCAGAATCGTGCCGCAGCGCGCGCGAACCCGCTGCGGCGCCATGTCGGGGCGGCGCGGATGCTAGAATCACAGGCCTCGCAACCCGTTCACCGACACCCGCCATGAGCCATACCGCCACCGCGCCCGCCAATGCCGAGAAGCGCTACACCGTGCACCGCAGCGATCTGCCGCTGAGCTGCCCGACCCCGGAAATGGCGCTGTGGAACTCGCATCCGCGCGTGTACCTGCCGATCGAAGACGAGCCCAACGGCGAAGCGCAGTGTCCGTACTGCGGTTCCGTGTTCGTGCTGGCCGACTAAGCGGCCGCCCCGTCGATGCGCCGATTGACCGTGGTGCAGTTGCTGCCGGCGCTGCACTCCGGCGGTGTCGAGCGCTCGACCCTGGAAATCGCCTCGGCGCTGGTCGCCGCCGGCCATCGCGCGCTGGTGGTTTCCGCCGGTGGCCGCTTGGTGCCGCCGTTGCTCGATAGCGGTGCCGAACACCTCACCCTCGACATCGGCCGCAAGTCGCTGCTGACCCTGCGCCATCTGCCGACCCTGCGCCGCCTGTTTGCCGAGGTGGGCGCGGACATCGTGCATGCGCGCTCGCGGCTGCCGGCCTGGCTGGGCCTGTATGCGATCCGCGCCCTGCCCACCGCACAGCGCCCGCACTGGGTCACCACGGTGCACGGCCTGAATTCGCCCAGTCGCTACAGTGCGGTGATGACCAGCGGCGAACGCGTGATCTGCGTGTCCAACACGGTGCGCGACTACGTGCAGCGGCATTATCCGACCGTGCCGGAACAAACGCTGCAGGTCATCCCGCGTGGCGTCGATGTCGGCCAGTTCCCGCGCGTGGCGCGCGCTGACCAACGGCCACGCTTGGCACTGGCCGCTGATTACCCGTGGCTGGCCCAGGTTGGCGGCCCGCTGCTGCTGTTGCCGGGGCGTGGCACCCGCTTGAAGGGCCATGCCCACGCATTGCAGCTGCTCGCCGATGTCCGCGCGGCGGGCGTGCCGGCCCAGCTGTGGATGCTGGGCACCGAGGAGCCGGGCCGCGAAGCCTACGTGGCCGATCTGCGCCGGCAGGCCGCCGCGCTTGGCGTGGCCGAGGCCGTGCACATCAGCACGCCCACCGCGCGCATCGCCCAGGCCTATGCGGCCAGCGACCTGGTGCTGCAGCTGTCGGACAAGCCGGAAGCCTTTGGCCGCACCGTGGTCGAGGCGTTGTCGGTGGGCCGCCCGGTACTGGGTTGGGACCACGGCGGCGTCGGCGAACTGCTGCGCCAGTTGCAGCCCAGTGGTGCGGTGGCGCTCGGCGATGCACGCGCACTGGGTGAACGTGCGCTGGCCCTGCTTTCGCAGCCGCCGTCCCTGCCGAGCCGTATCCCGTTTACCCTGCAGGCCATGCAGCGTGACACCCTCCGCCTCTATGCCGACCTCGCCGGCTGATCCCGCCGTCACCGTGCGCGACGACCGCGCCGGGCGCTGGGCGCCCTGGTGGGTGCTGGCGTACGTGGCGATGTGGCCGTTGCCGGGCATCGCCGAAACCGTGCTCGGCCTCGGTGCGCTGTATGCCGCCGCACGCATGGTCATGCGGCGCCTGCAACGCCGCCCGCACCTGTTGAGCACGGCCGCGTGGGCGCTGACCTCGATCCTGTTCCTCGGCTACTGGCTGCCGCAGGCCATTTCCGCGTTCGATGCCATCGATCCGTCTGCATCGTGGACCAAGGCCGCAGCCGGCCTGCGCTACCTGCCTTTCATGTGGCTGGTGGCGATCGCGGTGGCGACACCGGAGCGGCGGCGGCTGACCTTCGGCGGCCTGGCGTTGATCACCGCTGCGTGGACGCTGGATGCACTGGTGCAGGCGGTGGCCGGAACCAGCCCGTGGTTCTGGTCGCTGGAGCAGCTGAAGCTGGCGGTCAGCGGCCACGCGCTGTGCCCGGCCGATGAAGCCGCGCTGGCTGACCGCCTCAGCGGCGCATTGGGGCCGTGCAATCTGAAGTTCGGCCAGGTGCTGGCCAGCCTGTCACCGTTCCTGCTGCTGCCAGCGGCGCGCCGCTTCGGCAACGTGGGCTGGCTGCTGGCCGCCGCCGCGCTGGGCGGCGTGCTGCTGCTGGCCGGTTCGCGCGCCTCATGGATCACCTTCGCGTTGGTACTGGCCTACAGCGGCCTTCGCCAGTTCGGCGTGAAGCGGATGCTGTTGCTGGCGCTGCTCGCGGTGCTGGGTGCCGGCGTGCTCACCGCCAGCGTGCCACAGCTGCGCGAGCGCGTGGCGCGTACCGCGATGGCGTGGGGCGGGGGCGAACATGGCGTCGACGAAGCGCTGTCAGGGCGTGCACGGATCTGGGAAGCCGCCGTCTGCATGATTGAAGAACACCCGTTCAACGGCGTCGGCGCACGCGGTTTCCGCGACGCGTATCCGGCCTGCGTGGCCGGGGAGGGGCCGGCGGTATGGGGTGACGCTCCAGCCTTGCACGCCCATCAGATCGTGCTGGAAATCCTTGCCGAAACCGGTGTGATCGGCCTGCTGCTGTGGCTGGCGGCGGTTGCCCAGGCGTGGCGCGCATGGCGTTATGCGCCCGCCATCGCCCGCGCCCGCGCGCGCCCGGCGATGCTGGCGCTGGCGGTCACCGTGTTCCCGCTCAACACCCACCTGGCGTTCTACTCAGCGTTCTGGGGCGGCCTGACCGTGTTGCTGGCAGCGTTGTTCGCCGGCAGCCTGCTGGCGCGCGAGGCGGATGAATCACCGGCGCTGAAATAACGGCGCATCCACGCATGGCGTGGATCTACCGAACGCACATCCCCGTGGTGGATCCACGCCGTGCGCAGATGGGGCGGTCAGCGAACGAACGCCGCCGTGGTGGATCCACGCCGTGCGTGGATGAGGCGGTCACCGAACGTACCCCGTCGTGGTAGATCCACGCCATGCGTGGATGGGCGGTCACCGCACGAACGCCGCCGTGGTGGATCCACGCCATGCGCGGATGGGGCAGTCACCGAACGAACGCCGCCGTGGTAGATCCACGCCATGCGTGGATGGGCGGTCAGCGAACGAACGCCGCCGTGGTAGATCCACGCCATGCGTGGATGGCGCTTTCCCGACGCCAACATGCGCCAACCTCCACTACCGGTGCCTCCCTGCGTATCGCACGCTGGGGTCATGGCCAGCCCCAGACTCCGTTACGGTCGTTACTCCCACTCCGGGAACGTATATCTGCTGACGACGGCAACGCTTGGCCGAGAGCCGCACTTTGCCGATGCCGCCAACGTGGCGATCCTGGTAGATGCACTGCGCTTCGTCGAACGCAGCGGATTCAGTCACAGCCTGGCGTGGGTGGTGATGCCCGATCATCTGCACTGGCTGATGGAGCTGCGTGAGGGAGCCCTGGCCGAGTGCATGTCCCTGCTCAAATCACGCAGCAGCCGGCTGTTGAACCAGCGTCTGGATCGACGTGGCACGCTGTGGCAGCACGGCTATCACGACCATGCAGTACGGACCGACGAATCACTTCACGAGAAGGCGATGTACATCATGGCCAACCCGGTCCGCGCGGGCTTGGCGTGCGCGGTGGGGGAGTACCCGTACGCCTGGTGCCGCTGGCCGTTGTGATCCCGGTACGGGATCGAAGCGCATCCACGCATGGCGTGGATCTACCGAACGCACATCACCGTGGTGGATCCACGCCATGCGTGGATGGGCGGTCACCGAACGCACGCCGCCGTGGTAGATCCACGCCATGCGTGGATGAAGCCAACCCGGCCCCGCGTCATTTGTAGAAATCGCTCCGGCCACCCGGCTGCCGCTTGAATCGGCGATGGATCCACAGGTACTGGTCGGGCGCTTCGCGCACCATCTCTTCGATGGCCTGGTTGACCCGCGTGGTATCAGCTTCCACATCCTCGCTGGGAAAATTCTCCAGCGGAGCGCCGATCTTCAGGAAGTACTTCCCGCCCTCGCGGCGGTGGAAGTACGGGATCACCGCGCAGCCGGTCATCCGCGCCAGCTGGTGGGTGGCGGTGATGGTGGACGCGGTATGGCCGAAGAACGGCACGAACACGGTGTCCTTGCCACGCATGTCCTGGTCCGGCGCATACCAGAGGAAGCCGCCCTTCTTCAGGTGGCGCACGGTGGCGCGGATGTCTTCGTTGGCGAACATCGCCTTGGCGTAGCGCAGGCGGCCGAACTTCACCGCCCACTCGTACACCGGGTTCTTGTGCTTGCGGTACATGCCGGACAGGTCGACGTAGTCGCACAGCAGGCGCCCGCACATTTCCAGGGTCATGAAGTGACCCGACACCAGCAGCACGCCGCGGCCCTCGGCCTGCATCTGCCGCAGATGCTCCAGGCCTTCGATCCGTACCTGTGGGCGGATGCGCTCGATGCTGCCCCACCACGCGCGGATGCACTCGAACACGCCGACACCCAGGGCGTCGAAGCTGTCGCGCACCAGGCGTCGGCGCCAGGCATCGTCCTTCTCGGGGAAGCACAGCTGCAGGTTGACCTCGGCGGCGCGGCGGCGGCTGCCCAGCAGGCGCCAGCTGATCCAACCGACGCCCCGGCCCAGTGCACGCTGCAGCATCCACGGCAGGCGGGCGATGGCGAAGGCGCCCAGCATGGCGGCGAACATCGGCCAGTTGCGGGGGTCGCGCAGTGACGGGCGGACGGCGGTGGTGGCATCGGACATTGGCCCATTCTACCAAGGCAGCCGCGTGTCTTTCCCGGGGGGCTCCCGTATCCTTGCGGCATGCGTAAAGACCCTGTCGAATGGATCCTGCGCGGCCTGTATTCGGTCGTGCTCTACATCCTGCTGCCGATCACCGTGTACCACCTGGTCTGGCGTGGCTTCCGGGTCCGCGAGTACTTCCGGCGCTGGGATGAACGCTATGCCTCCTATCCGCAACCGACCGGCCAGCCGCGGGTCTGGCTGCACGCGGTGTCGGTGGGCGAGGTCAATGCGGCAGCGCCGTTGGTGAACGCGCTGCGCCAGCAGCGCCCGGACATCCGCTGGGTCATCACCACCATCACCCCGACCGGCTCCGAGCGCGTGCGCGCGCTGTGGGGAGATGCGCTGGACCACGTCTACCTGCCGTATGACGTGCCAGGCAGCGTCAACCGCTTTCTGGGCCATTTCCAGCCCAGCCTGGCGCTGATCCTGGAAACCGAGCTGTGGCCGAACATGCTGTTCGGCTGCCGCGACCGCGGTATCCCGGTCTACATCCTCAATGCACGCCTGTCGGCACGTTCGCTGCGTGGCTACCGCCTGCTGGCAGCGCTGATCCGCCGAGCGCTGCGCACGGTGACCTGCGTGGCCGCGCAGTCCCAGGATGATGCCGACCGTTTCGTGCAGCTGGGTGCTGCACCGGAGCAGGTGCAGGCGCTGGGCAACCTGAAGTTCGACATTGCGGTACCGGAGGTGCAGGGCTTCGTCGGGGAGTTCCACGCCCGTGTGTCGGCGGGGCGACCGGTCTGGATCGCCGCCAGTACCCATGACGGTGAAGAGCAGGCGGTGATCGACCTGCACCGGCGCCTGCGCCAGCAGCACCCCGGGCTGCTGCTGCTGTGGGCGCCGCGGCACCCCGAACGCTTCCCGAAGGTGGAGGCACTGGCGCGTGAGCAGGGATGGAATGTCGCGACGCGGCGCGCGCAGCAGTGGCCCGAGGCCAGCTCCGATGTATTCGTCATCGATACGTTGGGCGAGCTGATGCCGTTCTACGCCTGCGCGCAGGTGGCGTTCGTCGGCGGCAGCCTGCAGCCGATCGGCGGCCACAACCTGCTGGAGCCGGCCGCGATGGGGACCGCTGCGGTGACCGGTCCGCACCTGCACAATTTCTCGGAGATTTCGCGGCGCATGCGCGAGGCCGGTGCCCTGCTGATCGGCGAGGACGTGCAGGCGGTCGGTGATCTGCTGCTGCATCTGCTCGACAGCCCGCAAGCACGCGAAGACATGGCGCACGCGGGATGCACGCTGATCAACAACGGTCGCGGCGCGCTGCAGCGGACGTTGGCGCTGGTGGCGCCGCACCTGCCGCCCCCGCGGAGCTGATACCGCCGGCAGGCCACGCAGGCGCGTCGCCGCACTGTCGTGAACGACTGTATCAAGTCTGCTTAGCGACCCGATTGCTGTCGTCGCTGGACCGGATTTGACCCGTCCAGCGTGCCGGCGATCACATCCCGGCATGCCTGGCATCAAATTCGATACCGTCGTGCAGCGCGGGCTGCCAGCCTGCTGTCGACCGCGCTTGGGCGGGCATCAAGGGAACTTGCGATGGACAGCGACAGTGGCGCCCTGGACGACACGGGGCATGCCCGGCCCGGGACCGATCATCTTGCGGTGGTGGCGCTGACTCTGCTGCTGGGGGGCAGCGTGATCGCACTGGTCGGCCAGCACACGGCGGCGCAGGCGGGGCCGGCGATCGTGCTGAGCCTGCTGCTGGCGGCGCTGGCTGCAGCACTGGTGCTGTGCTGCGTACGCTGGGTGCACCGGCAACGGCCTGAGGCGGCTGGCCTGTACGGACTGCTGGCGGCGGGCTGGGGAAGCAGGGTTGCCGTTCTGTTGGGAGCGGCATTGCTGCTGGAACTGCTGGTGACCCTGGCAGGCGCCGCGCAGTCGATGGCCGTTCACCTGCAGGCGCTGCTGGCCACGAGGGGCTTCGATCCGGGATACGGCGTACCAGACCCGGTGATGGCCGCGGCGGGCCTGTGGCTGTGGGGCATGTGCGCGCTGCTGCCGCCGCGGCGGGCCGTACTGGTGGCGTGTGCGCTGGTGACGGTGAAGGCCGGCGTAGGCGCGTTGCTGTTGGTCCTGGCGGCACGCCACGTGCACTACGCGCACTGGATTCCCTGGCTGCCGGAGGCGATCGCGCCCTATCGCTTCGGGATCGGCGGCGTGCTCGCTGCAACCCCGCCGCTGCTTGGCGTCTTCGGCAGCGCCGGATTGGCGCTGGGACTGCCCGGCCTGCGCCGGAAGGCATCGGCCCACCACTCAAACGTGTTGCTGGCGGTGGTGCTGGTGGCAACGCTGCTGTTGATCGCACTGGCCGCGCTGCAGGCGGGACTGGTCGAATTCCCGGCGCTGGCCAGCACACGGCCGTTGTCAGTGGCACTGCACGGCCACCCATCGCTGCAGTGGATGCTGCCGTTGCTGCCGTTGGCCGGGGTCGCCGGCCTGGCGGCGTTGCAGCTGGTGCTGTTGCTGCTGGCCGCACCACTGGCAACCGCGCTCTGGCCGGCGAAAGGCGAAGGGCCGCGCCGCGATGGACATCGTCGCGCCACCGTGTTCCTGGTGCTGGGCGCGACGCTGTTGGTGTTGTGGGTGCCGATGGGCATGTTGCCCGCGCTGCCGGGTGTCGTGACCCTGCTGGTGATGGCGGCGCTGTGCCTGGCCGCGTTGCGCGTGGAGGCGGTGATGCCGCGCATGATGCCGTTGCTGGCGCCAGTGGCGGCGACGTTGTGCCTGCTGGCCGCCGTGGACCGGATACGCTCCTGGCCGGTTTGACGCCAGCGCACATGGCTGCGCTTGGAGGCCCCACAAAAAAAAGCCACCCTTGCGGGTGGCTTGTTCGTTGCAGGCAGAGCGACGACTCAGCGCGTGGTCGTTGCCGGATTGCCAGCGTCCTGGGTCAGCAGGCGGTTGACGTCCTGCAGCTCGGCCACATCCAGCGCGCCCAGCGACTGGCTCAGCAACAGGCGGTTCTGCAGGAAGGTGTAACGCGCATTGGCGTAATCCAGCTGCGCCGAGAACAGGATGCGCTGGTTCTGGATCACGTCCAGCACGGTACGGGTACCGACTTCCAGGCCAACCTGCGAGGCGTCGTATGCGCTCTGTGCCGAGACCACCGCCAGGCGGCGGGCTTCCACTTCGCTGATGCCCTGCACCAGGGTCTGGTAGGCATTGCGGGTGTTGCGGTCCAGCGCGCGCTTCTGCTGCTCGTAACCGTCCTGGGCGATGTCACGCTGGGCCAGCGCCTGGCGCACGCCGGACTGGGTGGCACCGCCGGCGAAGATCGGCACGCTCAGGGTCAGGCCGATGCTGTTGGTACGCGCATCGGGCGACAGCGAGCCGGAACCG
The DNA here is from genome assembly GCF_047497515.2 of Stenotrophomonas maltophilia. Lineage (GTDB taxonomy): Bacteria > Pseudomonadota > Gammaproteobacteria > Xanthomonadales > Xanthomonadaceae > Stenotrophomonas. The sequence goes on along the minus strand of NZ_JAXAXL020000017.1, from coordinate 21,688 downwards.
GTGCTGTCACCCCAGGTCGCGCTCTTGCCCCAGCTGCCACCCAGCGACAGGGTCGGGTAGTGACCACCACGGGCGGCCTGCACGCTCGCCTCGGCGGCACTGACCTTCAGTTCCTGCGCCTTCAGCGCCGGATTCTGGGTCGAGGCCTGGTGCACCAGCTCGTCGATGTTGCCGCGGTTGGCCGGCACTTCCGGGCGGAAGTCGGCCGGCAGGCCGCGCAGGTTGACCACCGGCTGGCCGGTCAGTTCGGTCAGGGCCTGGTAGTTATCGGCCAGGGTGTTCTGCGCAACGATGGTGTTGGCGCGCGCCTGGTCGTACTGGGCGCGGGCTTCGTGCACGTCGGTGATCGGCGCCAGGCCCACTTCCAGGCGCTTGTCGGCGAAGTCGAACTGCTTCTTCGCGGCCGCTTCATTGGTCTGTGCGGCGTTCAGCGATTCGATCGCCACCAGCACATTGAAGTAGGCCGCCGAGGTGCGCACGATCAGGCTGTCGTTGGCCGAATCGAGGGTGAAGTCCGCCGCCTTGCTCAGCTCGCGCTGCGAACGCAGATTGTTGATCTGGGTCCAGTTGAACAGCGTCTGGCTGCCGTCGATCGTGTAGTTGCGACGCTTGTTGGTGAACGAGCCCGAATTGACATCGGCGTTCGGTTCACTGCGCGTGCGGTTCAGCGTGGCCTGGCCGTTGATCTGCGGCAGCAGGGCAGCGCGCGCCTGCACGGCGCCTTCCTTGTCGACCAGCCGGGTCGATTCAGCGGCTGACAGCTGCGGATCGCCGTTGCGCGCCATCTCGTAGACCTGCAGCAGGTCGGCGGCATGGGCGGACAACGGCAGCAGGGCAGTGGCCAGCGCAACAGCGAGGGATCGGCGGATCATTGCGGCTTCCTTGGACTCAGAGGTGGAACTGGGGTGCCGGGGCGGCACCGCGCAGGTAATCGATATCGGTTTCGAACAGCGATTCGGTGCTGCCGTCGGCCTTGACCAGCAGGGCCTCCATCGCCGGCGAGCGGCCCTGGATCACGAACAGGCGGCCACCCGGACGCAGCCACGAGGCGAACTGTGACGGCACCACGTCGACCGCACCAGTGACACAGATCACGTCAAAGCGGCGTTCGGTCTGCCACGACAGGGCGTCGGCCACTTCAACGCGGACGTTGGTGCCCAGGCCGGATGCATCCAGGCGGGCGCGCGCGGCGGCGGCCAGCTCGGGGTCGATCTCCAGGCTCAGCACGTCGCGCGCCAGCGCGCCGATGCAGGCGGCCAGGAAGCCGCTGCCGGTGCCGATTTCCAGCACTTCGTCACCCGGCTGCAGGTCCAGCGCCTGCAGGGTACGGCCCTCGATGACCGGCTTCATCATCTTCTGGCCATGGCCGATCGGCAGTTCGACGTCGGCATAGGCCAGCGCCCGGTGCGCGTCGGCGACAAAGGCCTCGCGCGGCAGGCGGGCCAGTACGTCGAGCACCTTGATGTCCAGCACGTCCCAGGGACGGATCTGCTGTTCCACCATCAGTTCGCGGGCGTGGGCGTAATCAATCGTCATGAGGTTCAAATCCAGCGCAGTGGGCCGGCCATTTTACCGGTGCCGGAGGCCGGCGGCGCGCCCAGAGCATCAGCTTTCGGGGGGCCGGGGTCGCAGTGCCGGAAGTCATCGCGACCTCCGGTTCATTCAGGTTTGCCGTTTCAGCCGGTTGCGGCCCCTCGCGGCGCGTAGGCGCGCAGGAAGAAGTCGATGCTGGCGGTCACGTGGGTGAGAGGGTCGCACTCCACCGGTGACAGTGGCATGCCGCACATCATATGCATGTGCACCTCGCCCTTCACCAGGGTCAGGAACTGCTGCCCGGCAAGGTAGTAGTCGGGGATGTCCAGCTCGCCGCGTTCGCCGCGGGCGCGCAGGAAGTCGGCCAGGGCCTCGCAGGTGCGCTCCGGGCCGGCCTGCCAGAACAGCTCGCGCAGGCGCTCGTCGGTCTCCGGCGCCATCATCATGCGCTGGATCGAGATCGCCGCATCGGAGGTGATCAGCTTGAAGAAGGCCAGGCCGATGCCGATCAGCTGGTCGCGCAGCGGGCCGTCGGCGTCGGCCACGAACAGCGCGTCGGGCAGCATTTCAATGCATTTGGACTGCACGGCCTCGGAGAACAGGGTCTCCTTGTCGCCGAAGTGGCTGTACACGGTCAGCTTCGAGACCCCGGCCTGGCCGGCGATGCTGTCCATGCTCACGCCGGTATAGCCCTGTTCGATGAACAGGGCCTTGGCTGCTTCAAGGATGGCCGCGCGCTTGCCGAGGTCCTTGGGGCGCCCGGGTCCGGCGGCCTTGGCAGCGGGCTTGGCCGACGGCTTGCGGGAAGTGGGAGAACTCATCGCAACAATACTAGACCAAGCGGTTCGATATTTATACTATACCGGCCGGTTTATTAAATTGGGCCGGTTGTCGCGGCTCCCCCTTGTTGGACCCTGCGTTTTCAGGACGTTGACCGATGAAGATCGTGCGCTGGATGGGCGGTATGGTGTGGGTGGCTGCGCTGGCAGCCTGTTCGGGACAGGAACAGGCGCCGCAGGCGGCCGTGCCGGTGCTGGTGGTGCATCCCGGTGAGCAGGCCGGGCAGGCGCCTGCGGCGTTTCCAGGCACGGTGCGTGCCCGCCAGGAAAGCCCGCTGTCGTTCCGCGTCGGCGGCCACCTGGTCAAGCGCCATGTCGATGCCGGCCAGCGGGTGAAGAAGGGCGACGTGCTGGCCGAGCTGGACGTGGCCGACTTCGCGCTCCAGGCCCGTGCGTCGCAGGCCCAGCTGGCCGCGGCCGAGGCCGACCTGGCGCGCGCGCGCGACGACCTCAAGCGCTATCAGGTGCTGGCCGACCAGCAGCTGGTCAGCCGCTCGCAGCTGGACCAGCAGTCCGCTGCGTTCAAGGCCGCACAGGGCCAGGCCAATGCCGCCCGTGCCAACCTCGATGTGCTGCGCAACCAGGCCGATTACGCGCAGCTGCGCGCGCCGGCCGACGGCGTGATCGCCAGCCGCGAGGCCGAAGCCGGGCAGGTGGTGTCCGCCGGCCAGACCATCTTCAACCTGGCCGCCGACGGTGGCCGCGAGGTGCTGATCGACCTGCCTGAAGCCACCATCCGCGACTATGCGGTCGGCCAGCCGGTGGAGGTGGAGTTGTGGAACCGCCCGGGCCAGCGCCTGCCGGGCACGATCCGCGAGATTGCCGCCGCCGCCGACCCGCAGGCACGCACCTATGCGACCCGGGTCAGCCTGGCGGCCGACGCACTGGCCGATGTCGAACTGGGCCAGAGTGCACGCGTCTACAGCAGCGCCGGCCGCCACGGCACCCTGCAGCTGCCGCTGGGCGCGCTGCAACGCGGTGCCGACGGTGCCGCCAGCGTGTGGGTGGTCGATCCGGCCAACAGCACGCTGAAGGCCGCGACGGTCACCACCGGTGCCTACGGCAGCGAGACGGTGCCGGTGCTCTCCGGCGTCGGTGCGAGTGACTGGGTGGTCGCCGCAGGTGGCCATCTGCTGCGTGCAGGCCAGCCGGTGATCGCGGTGGACCGGCAGAACCGCCCGGTGCTGAAGCCGGCCGCGCCAGCCGCCGCCGCCAAGGCCAAGGAGTAAGCCGGTGCGCCGCTTCAATCTTTCCGAGTGGGCGCTGGCCAACCGTCCACTGGTGCTGTTCGCGATGCTCGCCTTCGCGCTGATCGGCGCGTGGTCGTACAAGCACCTGGGCCAGTCCGAGGATCCGCCGTTCACCTTCAAGGCGATGGTGGTGCGCACGCTATGGCCGGGTGCCACTGCCGAGCAGGTCTCGCGGCAGGTGACCGAGCCGATCGAGAAGGCACTGATGAACACCGGCGAGTACGAGTTCATCCGCTCGTACTCGCGCCCGGGCGAATCGCAGGTGATCTTCATGGCCCGCGACAGCCTGCGTTCCAAGCAGATTCCGGACCTGTGGTACCAGGTACGCAAGCGCGTGGGCGACATCCGGGCCACGCTCCCGCGCGAGATCGTCGGCCCGTTCTTCAACGACGAGTTCGGCGACACCTACGGCAACATCTATGCGCTGACCGGCAAGGGTTTCGACTACGCGGTGATGCGTGACTACGCCGATCGCATCCAGCTTGAACTGCAGCGCGTGCCCGACGTCGGCAAGATCGACCTGGTCGGCCTGCAGGACGAGAAGGTGTGGATCGAGCTGTCCAACACCCGCCTGGCCACGCTGGGCGTGTCGATGCAGCAGGTGCAGCAGGCGCTGGCCGACCAGAACGCGGTCACCGGCACCAGCTTCTTCGAGACCGCCACCGACCGCGTGCAGCTGCGCGTGACCGGACAGTTCAACGATATCGAGGCGATCCGCCAGTTCCCGATCCGCGCCGGCGACCGTACCGTGCACCTGGGTGACATCGCCGAGATCAAGCGTGGCTTCGCCGACCCGGCGTCGCCGAAGATGCGCTTCATGGGCGAGGAGGCGATCGGCCTGGCGGTGGCGATGAAGGACGGCGGTGACATCCTCAAGCTGGGCGCCAACCTCGATGCCGAGTTCGAGCGGCTGCAGAAGACCCTGCCGGCCGGCATGCAGCTGCGCAAGGTGTCCGACCAGCCGCAGTCGGTGGAGGAGTCGGTCGGCGAGTTCGTGCAGGTGCTGACCGAAGCGGTGGTGATCGTGCTGCTGGTCAGCTTCTTCTCGCTGGGCCTGCGCACCGGCCTGGTGGTGGGCGTGACCATTCCGCTGGTGCTGGCGATGACCTTCTTCGTCATGCACTACTTCGACATCGGCCTGCACAAGATCTCGCTGGGCGCGCTGGTGCTGGCGCTGGGCCTGCTGGTGGACGATGCGATCATCGCGGTGGAGATGATGGCCACCAAGATGGAACAGGGCTACGACCGCCTGCGCGCGGCCAGCTTCGCCTGGGAGTCAACCGCATTCCCGATGCTGACCGGCACCCTGATCACCGCGGCCGGCTTCCTGCCGATCGCCACGGCAGCATCGAGCACCGGTGAGTACACCCGTTCGCTGTTCCAGGTGGTGACCATCGCGCTGGTGGTGTCGTGGATTGCAGCGGTGCTGTTCATCCCGTACCTGGGCGACAAGATGCTGCCGGACCTGTTCAATCCACAGCCGCCGAAGCCAGGCAGCCTGTCCGCGCGCTGGCATGCCAAGCGCCAGCAATGGGCCGACCGCTACCCGGCGCTGGCCAACCTGATTGCGCCGCCGCAGCATGGGCACGACCATGACCCGTACCAGCGCCCGTTCTACCGCAGCTTCCGTCGCTTCCTGGACGCCTGTCTGCGCCGGCGTTGGTGGGTGATTGCCGCGACCATTGCCCTGTTCGTGTTTTCGTTGATGCTGTTCCGCTTCGTGCCGCAGCAGTTCTTCCCGGATTCGACCCGGCCGGAACTGATGGTGGACATCGAACTGGCCGAGGGCGCCTCGCTGCGCTCGACCCAGGCCCAGGCCGAGAAGCTGGAGAAGCTGCTGTCCAGCCGCGACGGCATCGCCAACTACGTGTCCTATGTCGGTACCGGTTCGCCGCGCTTCTACCTGCCGCTGGACCAGCAGCTGCCGGCGACCAACTTCGCCCAGTTCGTGGTGCTGGCCAAGGACATCAAATCGCGCGAGAGCACCCGCGACTGGCTGCTGCACGAGGTGATCCCGAAGTTCCCGGATGTGCAGATGCGCGTGACGCGGCTGGAGAACGGCCCGCCGGTCGGTTACCCGGTGCAGATGCGCATCTCCGGCGAGCACATCGAGAAGGTGCAGGCGATCGCGCGCCAGGTCGAGGCCAAGGTGCGTGAGAACCCGCACGTGATGAACGTCAACCTGGACTGGAGCGAGCCGAGCAAGGTAGTGCGGCTGGTGATCGACCAGGAGCGTGCCCGCGCGCTGGGCGTGAGCAGTGCCCAGGTCAGCCAGTTCCTGTCCAGTTCGCTGGCCGGGCAATCGGTGAGCGTGTACCGCGAGGGCAACCGCCAGATCGAGATGCTGCTGCGCGGTCCGGCCGATGAGCGCAACCAGCTGGAGCTGCTGTCGAGCCTGTCGATGCCCACCGCCAACGGCGGCAGCATCACCCTGTCGCAGGTGGCGACGATGGAGTACGGCTTCGAGGACGGCATCATCTGGCACCGCAACCGACTGCCGACGGTGACCGTGCGCGCCGACATCAGCGATGGCATGCAGCCGCTGGACGTGGTCCACCAGATCCTGCCGACGCTGGACGGCATCCGTGCCGAACTGCCCAGCGGTTACCTGCTGGAGACCGGCGGTACGGTGGAGGATTCGGCCCGCGGCCAGAACTCGATCAAGGCCGGCATGCCGCTGTTCCTGGTGGTGGTGGCCACGCTGCTGATGCTGCAGCTGCGCAGCTTCTCGCGCGCAGCGATGGTGCTGGTGACTGCGCCGCTGGGCATCATCGGTGCGACCCTGTTCCTGCTGCTGTTCCGCGCGCCGTTCGGCTTCGTGGCATTGCTGGGCACGATCGCACTGGCGGGCATGATCATGCGCAACTCGGTGATCCTGATCGACCAGATCCAGCAGGACATCGACGCCGGGCACGACCGTTGGCATTCGATCATCGATGCGACGGTGCGCCGCTTCCGCCCGATCGTGCTGACCGCGCTCGCCGCCGTGCTGGCGATGATTCCGCTGTCGCGCAGCGCGTTCTATGGCTCGATGGCGATCTCGATCATGGGTGGATTGATCGTCGGTACGGTGCTGACCCTGGTGTTCCTGCCGGCGCTGTACGCGGCCTGGTTCCGGGTCAAGCCCGACGAATCCGCGGCGTAACGCCCCGGGTTTTCCGGCGACTGCCGCTGGTAGGTGCCAACCTTGGTTGGCACTGACGCATGCATCCACGCATGGCGTGGATCTACTGCAACTGGTGTTTGCCCGGATAGGTGCCAACCTTGGTTGGCACTGACGCGTGCATCCACGCATGGCGTGGATCTACTGCAGCGGGTATTTGCCCGGGTAGGTGCCAACCTTGGTTGGCACTGACGCATGCATCCACGCATGGCGCGGATCTACTGCAACTGGTATTTGCCCGGGTAGGTGCCAACCTTGGTTGGCACTGACGCATGCATCCACGCATGGCGTGGATCTACCGCAATTGCAGGCCTGCTCGCAGTACCGGCAGCAACCACTCGATGAAGACCTGCACGCGTTGCGCGCGGTGCTGCCGGTGCGGCTGCAACAGGGTCACCGGCAAGGGTTGCGCCACGTACTGCGGCATCACTTCAACCAATGCACCGGACTGCAGTTCGGCCTGCACGTCGTAGCGCGGAATCTGCAGCAGGCCCAACCCAGCTACGCAGCACGCGATCGAGGCCTCGGCGCTGTTGACCCGCACCCAGCCGGGCACCGGCAGCGTGCGCAGCTGGCTGCCGTCCTGCCATTCCCACGGTTCCACCCGCGCCGTGGTCGGCGATGCGTAGTTCACAGCACGGTGCAGATGCAGATCGGCAGGATGTTGTGGTGTGCCGTGCTCGCGCAGATAAGCAGGTGCGGCAACGTTGACGAAGTCGAGCTGGCCCAGCGTGCGCGCCACCAGGCTGGAGTCACCCAGCTGGCCGACCCGCAGTACCGCATCGCAGCCGTCTTCGATCAGGTTCACCGCGCGGTCGGTCATGCCCAGGTCCACCTCCACCTGCGGGTGGCGCGCGAAGAACTCGGGCAGGGCCGGGGCGATGATGCGGCGTCCGACGCGGCTGGGCACGTCGATCTTCAGCAGGCCTACCGGCTGCGCATCATCGTGGCGGAACAGCGATTCGGCGTCTTCAACCTCCGCAATCAGGCGCAGGCAACGGGCATGGAACACGTCGCCATCGTGGGTGGTGGAGACGCGTCGGGTCGAGCGCTGCAGCAGGCGCGTGCCCAGCCGCTGTTCCAGCTCCGCAATGGCCGCTGACACCGTGGAGCGGGGCAGGCCGAGCTGGTCGGCGGCGCGGGTGAAGCTGGCGCACTCCACGACCCGGGTGAAGATGCGGAAGCGATCGATCCGGTCCATTGTTCGCTGGCTCTGGAAAGTTAAGTCAATGTGGCGGGCTTTATCCGCATTTTCTGCACGATATCGTCGTCAGGGCAGGGTTGCCACCCCGGGCAGCCTCCTCCCGAGACCAACGCCATGACCGACCATTCCCTCAAGGGCAAGACCGTGCTGATTGCCGGTGGTGCCAAGAATCTCGGCGGCCTGCTCGCCCGCGATTTCGCTGCCCAGGGTGCCAAGGCCATCGTCATCCACTACAACAGTGCCGCCGCCCACGCCGATGCCGAAGCCACCGTCGCCGAGGTGCAGGCCGCGGGCAGCAAGGCCGTCGCCCTGCAGGGAGACCTGACCTCGGCGGCGGCAATGGAGCGCTTGTTCGCCGATGCCGTGGCAGCGGTGGGTCGCCCCGACATTGCGATCAACACGGTTGGCAAGGTGCTGAAGAAGCCACTGCTGGAGATCAGCGAAGCGGAGTACGACGAGATGAGCGCGGTCAATGCCAAGGCTGCCTTCTTCTTCCTCAAGGAAGCCGGTCGCCACGTCAACGACGGTGGCCGCATCTGCACCCTGGTCACCTCCTTGCTGGGTGCGTACACGCCGTTCTATTCCAGTTATGCAGGGACCAAGGCGCCGGTGGAACACTTCACCCGTGCGGCGTCGAAGGAATTCGGCGAGCGCGGCATCTCGGTGACGGCCATTGGACCGGGCCCGATGGATACGCCGTTCTTCTACCCGGCCGAGAGTGCCGATGCGCAGGCGTACCACAAGACCGCAGCGGCGCTTTCGGCGTTCACCCGCACCGGCCTGACCGACATCGCCGACATCGTGCCGTGGATCCGCTTCCTGGTCACCGATGGCTGGTGGATGACCGGGCAGACCATCCTGGTCAATGGTGGGTACACCACCAAGTAAGGAAGCCACGCATGGCGTGGCGCTACCCCTGTGGTGGGTGCCAACCTTGGTTGGCACGGATGCTTGCATCCACGCATGGCGTGGATCTACCGCTGTGGTGGGTGCCAACCTGGATTGGCATGGATGGTTGCATCCACGCATGGCGTGGATCTACCGCTGTGGTGGGTGCCAACCTTGGTTGGCACGGATGGTTGCATCCACGCATGGCGTGGATCTACCGCTGTGGTGGGTGCCAACCTGGATTGGCATGGATGGTTGCATCCACGCATGGCGTGGATCTACCGCTGTGGTGGGTGCCAACCTGGATTGGCACGGATGGTTGCATCCACGCATGTGGTTGCATCCACGCATGGCGTGGATCTACTCGCGGGGTTCGAACCATCCACGCATGGCGTGGATCTACAGTAGAGCCACCCCATGGGTGGCTGCGCGCAAAGTCCGAAGGAAAGGCCGGATCAGTTGAGTTTGGCGAGCACCGCGTCGGTGGCCGCTGCGGTGCTCACCGCCTGGCCCTTGGCCGCCAGGTCGGCGGTGAACACGCCCTCGTCCAGCACGGCATGCACCGCGGCTTCCACCGCTGCGGCTTCGGCGTCCAGGCCCAGCGAATGGCGCAGCAGCATCGCCGCGCTGAAGATCGTCGCGTAAGGGTTGGCAATGCCCTTGCCGGCGATGTCCGGCGCCGAACCGTGGATCGGCTCGTAGATGCCGACCGCGCCCGGCTCGCCGAGCGAGGCCGACGGCAGCAGGCCCAGCGAGCCGGCCAGCATCGAGGCCTCATCGGTGAGGATGTCGCCGAACATGTTCTCGGTCACGATCACGTCGTACTCGCGCGGCTTGGCCAGCAGGTGCATGGCCATCGAATCAACCAGCTGGTGTTCCAACGCGACGTCCGGGAATTCTTCACGGCCGATGCGTGCGGCCACGTCACGCCACAGGCGCGAGGTCTCCAGTACGTTGGCCTTGTCCACCGAGGTGACCTTGCCACGGCGCTGCTGGGCCAGGCGGAAGGCACTGCGCAGCACGCGCTCGATCTCGGCCACGGTGTAGCGGCACAGGTCGCTGGCGCTGTCGGCGTCGCGGGTCTTGTCGCCGAAGTAGATGCCGCCAGTCAGTTCGCGCACCACCACGAAGTCCACGCCCTGCAGCAGCTCGGCCTTGATCGGCGAGGCGTGCAGCGCGGCCTCGTGGGTACGCACCGGGCGCAGGTTGGCATACAGGCCCAGCGCCTTTCGGATCGCCAGCAGGCCCTGTTCCGGGCGCACTTTGGCATTCGGGTCGGACCACTTCGGGCCCCCCACGGCGCCCAGCAGCACGGCATTGGCGGCCTGGCAGGCGGCCAGGGTGGCGGCCGGCAGCGGCTCGCCGTGACGATCGATGGCGATGCCACCGATGTCGTGTTCGCTGAAAGCAAAGGTGTGGTTGAAGCGTTCGGCGACCGCCTTCAGCACGGCAACTGCCGCGGCGGCCACTTCCGGGCCGATGCCATCACCGGGCAGGACAACAATTTCAGCGTGCATGCTCACTCTCGTAACGTTCGATTTCAGGGACACGGCCCAACAGATACCCCAACTGGTCGACACCTTCCAGCAGGCAGGTCTGCGAGAAGCCATCCAGCGGGAAGGAATAGACCCGGCCGTCCGGCGTGCGCAGTTCGCGCGTGGCCACGTCGATGGTCAGTTCATCGTCCGGGCGCTGCATCAGCGCCTGCACGTCGGCCTCGTCCAGCACGATCGGCAGCAGGCCGTTCTTCAGCGAATTGCCGCGGAAGATGTCGGCAATCTCGCTGCTGACGATGGCGCGCAGGCCGAGGTCGGTCAGCGCCCACGGTGCATGTTCGCGCGAGGAACCGCAGCCGAAGTTGCGCCCGGCCAGCAGGATGCTGCGGCCGGCATTGTGCGGCTGGTTGAAGGCGAAGTCGGCCACCGGCGAACCGTCGGCCTGCCAGCGCCAGTCATTGAAGGCGTTGCGGCCCAGGCCGGCGCGCTCGGTGGTGGACAGGAACCGCGCCGGAATGATCTGGTCGGTGTCGATGTTGGTCTGGCGCAGCACTACGCTGGCCGAGCTCAGGGTACGGAAACCGGCCATTACGCGACCTCCTGTGCGAACAGCTCGCGGGTATCGGCCACCTGGCCGTTCACCGCGGCCCATGCCGCGCTCATCGGCGACGCCAGCAGGGTGCGCGAACCGGGGCCCTGGCGGCCCTCGAAGTTGCGGTTGCTGGTGCTCACCGCCAGCTGGCCGGGGGCGACCAGGTCACCGTTCATGGCGATGCACATCGAACAACCCGGCTCGCGCCACTCGGCACCGGCCGCGCGCACGATCTCATGGATGCCCTCGGCCTCGGCCTCGCGCTTGACGATCTCCGAACCGGGTACCACCAGCATGCGCACCCGCTCGGCGACGCGGCGGCCACGCAGTACCTGCGCCACTTCGCGCATGTCGCTCAGGCGTCCATTGGTGCACGAACCAACGAACACCACGTCCACCGGAGTACCCGCCAGCGCCTTGCCCGCTTGGAAGTGCATGTAGTCCAGGCCCTTCTGGGCGGCCGCATCGTTGGCTGCGGGAATCGGCGCATCCACCGCGATGGCGGTGCCCGGGTGAGTACCCCAGGTCAGGGTCGGTCGGATCTCGGCGGCGTCGATGTGCACTTCGCTGTCGAAGCGTGCGCCGTCATCGCTGCGCAGCTGCTGCCAGCGCGCCACGGCGGCGTCGAACTCGGCGCCCTTGGGGCCGCGCGGGGTGCCCGCGACGAAGTCGAAGGTGATCTGGTCCGGCGCCACCATGCCGGCACGGGCGCCGGCCTCGATCGACATGTTGCACAGGGTCATGCGCTGTTCCATGTCCATCGCTTCGATGGTGCTGCCGCGGAACTCGATCACGTGGCCGGTACCGCCGTTGACGCCGATCACGCCGATGATGTGCAGGACCACGTCCTTGGCGCCGACGCCCGGTGCCAGCGGGCCATCCACGGTGATCGCAAAGGTCTTGGCCTTGCGCTGCAGCAGGCACTGCGTGGCCAGCACATGACCGACTTCGCTGGTGCCGATGCCGAACGCCAGCGAACCGAACGCACCATGGGTGGAGGTGTGGCTGTCACCGCAGACGATGGTCATGCCGGGCTGGGTGAAGCCCTGTTCCGGGGCGATCACGTGAACGATGCCGCGATTGTCCGAGGCCATGTCGAACAGCTCGATGCCGTGCTCGGCGCAGTTGCGTGCCAGCGTGGCGACCTGTGCTTCGGAGGCGGCACTGGCGTAGGGCAGGGTGCCGTCGGCGGCGGCCGGCAGGGTCGGCGTCGAATGGTCCATCGTCGCCTTGGTGCGGTCCGGACGGCGCGGCGACAGGCCGCGCTCGCGCAGCTCGGTGAACGCCTGCGGTGATGTCACCTCGTGGATCAGGTGCAGGTCGATGTACAGCACGGCGGGCGCGCTGTCGGATTCGGGAACCACCACGTGGGCGTCCCACAGTTTGTCGTACAGGGTGCGGGGTGCGGAAGTCATGCGTGTGCCTGGCAGAAGTACGAAGTTGCGGACATCGGGGAAGATAACGAACGGATCATGTCAGCGGCGACGGGCGAGCACCCGCAGCCGCACGTAGTCGGCCAACGGCTGGCCGGCGGCGTTGCGTGGCAGATCGGCCAGCAACGCGGTGGCGGCCTCGCGCACGGTGGCGCGGGCCTCGGCGGGCAGGTCGTCCAGCAACGGCGCAGCGAATACCCGCAACCAGCCGGCGATACCGGTTGGCAGCGCAGTCGGGCGCGGCGTGCACTCGATCAGCTGCACCTGGAAGCCATGCTGGCGCAGGCGGTCGGCGTAGGCATCGGCACTGGGGAAATACCACTGGAAGGCACTGGCACCGTGACCATGCGCCACGCGCGCGGCCTGCACCGCGGCGATGATGGTGGCGACGTTGCCGTGGCCGCCGAATTCGGCGACGAAGCGGCCGCCGGGGCGCAGGGCGCGACGCACGCCTTCCAGCACGCGGTCTGGCGTGCCCATCCAATGCAGGGCGGCATTGCTGAAGACGGCATCGAACTCGCTGTCGAACGACAGTGCGTGGCCGTCCATCACCTGCGCATCGACACCGCGCGCGCGCGCGGCGATTACCAGCTCCGGCGATGCGTCCACACCGTGGATGCGTGCGCCGCTGAGCGCCAGTTCGGTGCTGAGCACGCCATCGCCACAGCCCAGGTCGAGGATGCGTTCACCGGCGCGCGGGTCGAGCAGGCGCGCTACCGCACCGCCGAGCAGCGGCACGAAGCCGGCGTCGATCGCATAGTCCTGGGCGTTCCACTGCTGGCCAGCGGCGCTGGCCGGGGTGGGGGTGTCGAAGGCGCTCATGTCGGGTTCCTCAGGCGGTCGCGGGGGTGGGAACGTCGGTGCTGCTGTGGGCGGCGGCCTGGCGCTGGCGCAGCAGGCGGTTGGCAACATCCAGCCAGGCCAGCGCGGAGGCTTCGATGATGTCCTTGCTGGTACCGGTGCCGTCGTACTCCACGCCCTCGTGGCGCACGCTCAGGTTGGCCTCGCCACGTGCATCTGCGCCGATGCCGACGCTGTGCACGTGGTAGCTGTCCAGCATCAGCTGCACGCCGGTGGCGGCCGACAGCGCACCGAACAAGGCATCGACCGGGCCGTCGCCCTGCGCGGTCTCGGCCACCCGGTTGCCATCGGGGTCGGACAGTTCGACCAGCGCGTTGGCGCGGCTGCCGACGTCGCTGATGGTCATCGATGCCAGGCGGTAGCCCTGCGCATTGGAGCCGCCCTGCATCAGCGTCTGCAGGTCGGCATCGGTGACCACGCGCTGCTGTTCGCACAGGCCCTTGAACTGCTCGAACACCAGCTTCAGTTCGTCTTCGTCCAGCCAGAAGCCCAGCGCGCGCAGGCGCGCCTCGACGGCGGCGCGGCCACTGTGGCGGCCCAGCACCATCTGCGAGTCTTCCCAGCCCACGTCTTCCGGACGCATGATTTCGTAGGTGCCACGGTGGCGCAGCATGCCGTGCTGGTGGATGCCCGATTCGTGGGCGAAGGCGTTGGCACCGACGATGGCCTTGTTGCGCTGCACCGGCATGCCGACCAGGCGCTGCAACAGCTGCGAAGTGCCGACGATACGCGGGGTGTTGATCGCGCTGTCCTGCTCGTAGAAGGCCTGGCGCACCTTCAGCACCATCGCGATCTCCTCCAGCGAGCAGTTGCCGGCGCGCTCGCCGATGCCATTGACGGTGCATTCGACCTGGCGCGCGCCGCCCTCGATGGCAGCCAGCGAGTTGGCCACGGCCAGGCCCAGGTCGTTGTGGCAGTGCGCGCTGAAGATCACGTTGGCGGCGTTGGGAACGTCGGCGACGCCGGCGATGACCTGCTGGAACATCGCGCGGATCTCTTCCGGCGTGGTGAAGCCGACGGTGTCGGGCAGGTTGATGGTGGTGGCGCCGGCGGCGATGGCCGCGCGCGAAACTTCGATCAGGTAATCCAGCTCGGTGCGGGTGGCATCCTCGGCCGAGAATTCGACATCGTCGATGTACGAGCGTGCCAGTGATACGTGCTTGCGTACCGACTCCAGTACCTGCTCGCGGGTCATGCGCAGCTTGTGCTCGCGGTGCAGCGGGCTGGTCGACAGGAACACGTGCAGGCGCGGGTTGGCAGCCGCTTCCAGTGCGCGTGCCGAGGTTTCGATGTCGGCCTGCAGGCAGCGCGACAGCACCGCCAGGCTCAGGCTCGGGCGGCGCAGTTCGCGGCCGATCAGGGCCATCGCCTCACGGTCGGACTGCGAGCTGGCCGGGAAGCCGGTCTCGATGATGTCCACGCCCAGTTCGTCCAGCGCACGCGCCATCACCAGCTTCTGCGGCGGGCTCATGCTGCAGCCGGGGGACTGCTCGCCGTCACGCAGGGTGGTGTCGAAGATGCGGATGCGCGGGGTGGTAATTCGTTCGATGGTGGTCACAGGGAAATCTCCTCGACAGCGGGTGCGACGGCTTGCAGGTGGGAAGGGGAAGAGGCAGGGGATGCGGGGGCGCTGGCCTTGCTGGGGGAGCGCGGTGGTGTGCGGCTGGTGTCGCTGCGCCGTCGCCGTGGCTTGCGCGGCGGGCGCGGGCGGATGTCGGTGAGCAGGCCGGCCAGGACGCCGGCATCGATATTCCCGCCGGAGACCACCGCGCACTTGCGGCGGCCGGCGACGCGGCGGCCGGCGGCCAGCGCCAGCGCGCCGGCGCCCTCGGCGATGATGTGTTCCTCCAGCGCCAGCCGGACCAGGGTTTCGCGCAGTTCGGCCTCGCGCACGATCACCACGTCGTCCAGCAGCGAGGTGCACAGGCGGCGCGTCAGGAAGCCGGGGATCTTCACCCGCACGCCGTCGGCCAGCGAAGCGACGGGGGCAATCTCGCGGGTATCGCCACGGATCGCGCGTGCCATCGAATCGACGCCTTCCACCTGGGCACCCACCACGCGAACGCCCTGCGATTTCAGTGCCAGCGCGACACCGGAGGCCAGGCCACCACCGCCGATCGGCACGATCACCACGTCCGGCGCGTGCGCGGCCAGCTCGATGCCGACCGTACCCTGGCCGGCGATCACGTCGGCATCGTCGAACGCGGATAGAAAGCGATAGCCGTGGCGCTGCGCCAGTTCCACCGCGAAGGCATAGGCCTCGTCGTAGCTGTTGCCATGCTGGCGCACGGTCGCGCCCCAGTGAGCTACGCCGGCGATCTTGGTTGCCGGGGCGCCGTGCGGCATCACGGTGATGGCGGGCACGTCCAGGCGATAGGCGGCCCAGGCTACGCCCTGGGCGTGGTTGCCGGCCGAGGCGCAGATCACCGGGCGGGTGTCGCCGCGCTCGCGGCCGGCCAGCAGCGCATTCAACGCGCCGCGTACCTTGTAGGAACCGGTGCGCTGCAGGTTCTCCAGCTTCAGCCAGGTACCGAAGCGCTCGGCATGGTGCAGCGGGGTGGGCGGCAGGAAGCGGCGCAGGCGGGCCTGCGCCGCCAGTACGTCGGCAACGCTTACGTCGCCGACATCGCTTTCGTGGCTGGCATCAGCGGCCGGCATGGGCCACCAGCGCGGAGCAGGCGACCACCGCATGCGGGCACGGGCGGCGAAGAAGACGCCTCCGTACCGGTACCGTGGTCGCTACGGTACGGGCGTTCATGGCGATACTCCTTCCACGGCGGTGACCTGCACGGACACGCAGTCGTAGATCTTCTCGATCTGCCGGCACAGCGTTTCCGCCGGGCGCTCACCATCCACTACCAGCTGCAGATGCCAACGGCCATCGTCGGCGGCCACCGGCGCACCGCTGATCGCACGCGGTGCAAAACCGCGGCGTTCGGCCATGCCGATCACGCGCAGCAGCGCGCCTTCGGCCGGGTGCAGCACCAGGTCAAGCCGGTAGTGCATTGGGGGTCTCCTGGCGGGCGTGGGCGGGGTTGCTTTCCAGCATCGTGCTGTTGGCGGTGTTCGGCGGCACCAGCGGCCACACGTTGGCGCGTGCGTCGATGGCTACGTGCAGCAGGGCCGGGCCGGGTTCGGCCAGCAGCGCGGCCAGGCCGCCTTCAACGTCGTCGCGTGCGTCGATGCGGGTGGCGGCGATGCCGAACACCTGCGCCAGCGCCACGAAGTCCGGGTTGTCGGACAGGTCGATCTCGCTGTACCGCTCGGCGAAGAACAGCTCCTGCCACTGCCGCACCATGCCCAGTGAACTGTTGTCCAGCAGCACGATCTTCACCGGCAGGCGGCAACGCGCGATGGTGGCCAGCTCCTGCACGTTCATCATGAAGCTGCCGTCGCCGGACACCAGCACCACGGTACGATCGGGGCAGGCGAACTGCGCGCCCATCGCCGCCGGCAGGCCGAAGCCCATGGTGCCCAGCGCGCCACTGGTGAGATGGTTGCGGGGATGGTTGAAGCGGCAGTGCTGTGCCACCCACATCTGGTGCTGGCCGACATCGCAGGCGATCACCGCATCGGCCGGTGCCAGCTCGCTCAGGCGCTTCAGCAGGGCCGGTGCGTAGATGTGCTGGCCCGGTGCGTCGTAGCGGGCGGCGAAACGATCGCGATGCTGCGCACAGCGCTTGCGCCATGCCTCCTGGTGGGCCTTGGGGGAGGGGAAGGCCGCACCCAGCGCGCGGATCGCATGGCCGACATTGCCGGGCACGGCGACATCGGCGCTGCGCAGCTTGGAGATCTCGTAAGCGTCAGCATCGATATGGACGACGCGGGCGAACGGCGCGAACTCGGCCAGCTTGCCGGTGGCACGGTCATCGAAGCGGGCACCCAGCACCAGCAGCAGGTCGCTTTCCTGCACCGCCATGTTGGCCGCGCGGGTCCCGTGCATGCCCAGCATGCCCAGTGACTGCGGATGATGCGCCGGCAATGCACCCAGGCCACGCAGCGTCATCACCGTGGGGATGGCGCTGGCCTCGACGAAATCGCGCAGGTCCTGCACCGCATCGCCCAGCGCGATGCCGCCACCGGCGTACACCACTGGCTTTTCGGCTGCCGCCAGCGCGGCGATGGCTTCGGCGATGGCCGTGTCGGCGGGGGCGGTGGGCGGCTCGACGCTGCTCGGCACATGCGCCGGCAGATGGCTGGCATCGGCCAGCTGCACGTCCTTGGGCAGATCGATCAGCACCGGTCCCGGACGACCTTCGCGGGCGATGCGGAACGCATCGGCCACGACCCGCGGCAGGTCATCGACACTGCGCACCAGCCAGCTGTGCTTGACGATCGGCAGGGTCAGGCCGAACACATCCAGCTCCTGGAAGGCGTCGGTGCCCAGCAGCGGCGTGCCGACCTGGCCGGTGATGCAGACCATCGGCACCGAGTCCAGCATCGCATCGGCGATGCCGGTCACCAGGTTCGAAGCGCCGGGGCCGGAGGTGGCCACGCAGACGCCGACCTGGCCGCTGGCGCGGGCGAAGCCGTTGGCGGCCAGTGCCGCGCCCTGTTCGTGGCGCACCAGGATGTGGCGCAGCGACGAATCCACCAGCGCGTCGTAGAACGGCATGATGGTGCCACCGGGATAGCCGAACAGCGTGCGGACGCCTTCGGCCTCCAGCGCCTGGGTCAGCCAGCGCGCGCCGTTGGGCGGCGTGCTGCGATGTGTGGAAGCGTTCATGGGGGAACCTTGCAAAGCGGGTGGGGGAGGGCCGCGCGGTTACGCGGCCTGTCCTTGCAACCAGACCATCTTGGCGCGCAGTTCCTTGCCCACCTTTTCGATCGGGTGCTCCAGGTCGGCCTGCTTGAACTTGTTGTAGTTCGGCAGGCCCGCTTCGTACTCGGCCACCCAGTTCTTGGTGAACGTGCCGTCCTGGATATCCTTCAGCACTTCCTTCATGCGCGCCTTGGTGCCGGCGTCGATCACGCGCGGGCCGCTGACGTAGTCGCCGTACTGCGCGGTCTCGGAAATGAACTCCAGCATGCGCGAGATGCCGCCTTCGTAGAACAGGTCGACGATCAGCTTCAGTTCGTGCAGCACTTCGTAGTAGGCGATCTCCGGCTGGTAACCGGCTTCGACCAGGGTCTCGAAACCGGCCTGCACCAGTGCCGAGGCACCGCCGCACAGCACCGCCTGCTCGCCGAACAGATCGGTCTCGGTCTCTTCCTTGAAGGTGGTCTGGATCAGGTTGGCGCGGGCGCCGCCCAGGCCACCGGCATAGGCCAGGGCGTAGTCGGCGGCCTTGCCGCTCTTGTCCTGGTAGACCGCCCAGATGCACGGCACGCCGCGGCCGATTTCATACTCGCGGCGCACCAGCGCGCCCGGGCCCTTCGGCGCGACCAGCACCACGTCCAGGTCCTCGCGCGGCTTGATCATGTCGAAGTGCACGTTCAGGCCGTGCGCGAACAACAGCACCGCGCCCTGTTTCATGTTCGGCGCCAGCACGTCGTCGTAGAGCTTCTTCTGCACCATGTCCGGGGTCAGCACGGCGACCAGGTCGGCATCCTTCACTGCATCGGCCGGTGCTTTCACGGTGAAACCGTCGGCCTGTGCCTTGACCTCGGTCGGGCCGCCCGGACGCAGGCCTACCACCACGTCGAAGCCGGATTCGCGCAGGTTCAGTGCGTGGGCGCGGCCCTGGCTGCCGTAGCCGATGACGGCGATCTTGGTCTGGGGCAGGTCGTTGGTGCTCATGGGGGAGGTTCCTTGCGGTGGGAAGAAAAAAGAACGGCCGGTCGTCGAGGTGACATGCCGGCCGGTCAGGGGAAAGTGGTGGAGGAGGTGCCGCGCATCGCACAGGCACAGCCACCACGAGGCGTCGTGGTGGTGCAGGTCCTGGTTTTGAAGGTGGCGGTGTTCATGGTGGTTGCGTCTGAAACCAGGTCCTGAAATGAAAAAACCCGCACCGGGGCGGGTGCGGGTTTTTGATGAGTTCCGGTGTGTTTGTTGCTTACACGCTGGCTCGTCCCGCACCTGTGGGTTGGGTAATAAGTACGAGCACAAGAATCGAACGCAGCGATGCGGCGCCGGTGTCGGCGGCTTCGGTGTGGGTTCGCGGTGGTGTGTTGTGATGCAACATGTGATCGAGAGAAACACAGCCATTTCGGCGGTGTCAACCCTCGCTGGAGAAATAATTGCGGTTTCGGCTGCATCCAGCGCAATCGCTTGCGGCACAAGGATGGTTGCCGGTGAAATCGTTTCGGTGAACCCGAATTCACTCTTTTCCGGGCGTTTTTTGCGCAGATTCCGCAGCGGTTTCGCTTGGGCGGGGCGCACCTTGGTCCGCACCCACCGGAAGACCATCGCCCATGACCTCTGCCGGATACCACGTGAAGGCCGCAGCAGCGAAGATCGGGGAACCACCCTTCCATCGGAACCCGACCGTGTCCCGACGCCTTGCCCGTACCCTGCTGCCCGCCGCCGTCCTGGCCGCCGTGCCCGCGCTGTCCTCTGCCGCCGACCGCATCACCGGCCACACCTTCGCCACCCGCTCGGAGGTGATTGCCCCGCACGCCATGGCGGCCACCTCGCAGCCGCTGGCGACCCAGATCGCGCTGGACGTGATGAAGGGCGGTGGTTCTGCGGTGGACGCGGCAATCGCCGCCAACGCTGCGCTTGGCCTGATGGAACCCACCGGCAACGGCGTCGGTGGCGATCTGTTCGCCATCGTCTGGGACCCAAAGACGCAGAAGCTGTACGGCTACAACGGCTCGGGCCGCTCGCCGAAGTCGCTGACCCTGGCCGAGTTCCAGCGCCGTGGCCTGAAGGACATCCCGGCCACCGGCCCCCTGCCGGTCTCCGTGCCCGGCGCCGTCGACGGCTGGTTCGCGCTGCACGACCGCTTCGGCCGCAAGCCGATGGCCGACAACCTGGCCCCGGCCATCCGCTACGCCCGCGAGGGCCATCCGGTGGCCGAAGTGATCGCCTACTACTGGGATCGCTCGGTGCCCAAGCTGTCGCAGTACCCGGGTTTCAAGGAGCAGTTCACGATCAACGGCCACGCCCCGCGCAAGGGCGAGATGTGGAAGAACCCGAACCTGGCCAGCACCCTGCAGAAGATCGCCGATGGCGGTCGCGACGCCTTCTACAAGGGCGATATCGCCCGCACCATCGGCGACTACTTCAAGGCCAATGGCGGTTACCTCAGCTACCAGGACATGGCCGACCACCATGGTGAGTGGGTCGAGCCGGTCAGCAGCAACTACCGCGGCTACGACGTGTGGGAGCTGCCGCCGAACAGCCAGGGCATCGCCGCCCTGCAGATCCTCAACGTGCTGGAAGGCTACGATTTCTCGAAGATTCCGTTCGGCTCGCCGGAACACGTGCATCTGTTCGTTGAAGCGAAGAAGCTCGCCTTCGCCGACCGTGCGCGTTTCTACGCCGACATGGCGTTCCAGCCGGCGCCGGTGCAGAAGCTGATTTCCAAGGAGTACGCCGCGCAGCGCCGCGCGCTGATCTCTATGGACAAGGCACTGAAGGAGGTGCAGCCTGGCACACCGAAGCAGCTGGAAGAGGGCGACACCATCTACATGACCGTGGCCGACGCCGACGGCATGATGGTGTCGTTGATCCAGTCCAACTACCGCGGCATGGGCAGCGGCATGGCGCCGCCGGGACTGGGGTTCATCCTGCAGGATCGCGGCGAGATGTTCGTGCTGCAGAAGAACCATCCCAATGGCTACGCGCCGGGCAAGCGCCCGTTCCAGACCATCATCCCGGCGTTCATCACCAAGGGCGGCAAGCCCTACGCCAGCTTCGGCGTGATGGGCGGCGCGATGCAGCCGCAGGGCCACGCGCAGATCGTGATGAACCTGGTGGATTTCGGCATGAACCTGCAGGAAGCCGGCGATGCGCCGCGCATCCAGCACGAGGGCTCGACCGAACCTACCGGGCAGGCCACGGCGATGACCGATGGTGGCGAAGTGAATCTGGAAACCGGATTCCCGTACGAGACAGTGCGTGCGCTGATGCGCAAGGGGCATCGCATTGTGTTCGCCGACGGCCCGTACGGCGGGTACCAGGCGATCATGCGCGATCCCGAGACCGGGGTTTATTACGGAGCTTCGGAGAGTCGCAAGGATGGGCAGGCGGCGGGGTACTGAGGTTTCACGGCCAACGGGCTGAGCCCCCTCTGCGGTGATGGTTCAGCGATGCTTGGCTTGGCCGGGCGGGTGGATTGTCTGGGGGACGCCGTGAATACGTCCCTGTAGCAACTGTGTTGAGGCAGAGTCTCGGCTCCTCCGGCAGCCACGCACGGTAGTGCCGGCC
Organism: Stenotrophomonas maltophilia; assembly: GCF_047497515.2. Classification (GTDB taxonomy): domain Bacteria; phylum Pseudomonadota; class Gammaproteobacteria; order Xanthomonadales; family Xanthomonadaceae; genus Stenotrophomonas. The sequence goes on along the minus strand of NZ_JAXAXL020000017.1, from coordinate 115 downwards.
GCTGGCCGGCAGCCTCTTGCAGCGCGCACGGGGCTGGCTTCAGGCGGGGATCGATCCGCCTTGAGCGTCACGCACGCGGGCGTTGAGAATCACCAGCATCTTGCGCATCACCGCC
>NZ_JAXAXL020000016.1:62199-127325 GCF_047497515.2 Stenotrophomonas maltophilia | reverse complement strand
GACAACATCGAGCTGGGCGCGCCGGGGAAGGTGGAGTTCAAGGCAAGCCAGCGGGAGTGGGTGGGGCCGGCGAGTGTGGCGGGGGAGGCGAAGGCCAACGATGGCAAGCTTGCTCTGTGTCCGACCAAAGCGGCGAACGCGGAACGCGCGGGCGCAGCCGTAGTGCCAGTGAGCTGATGCCATGGATTTCTCACATAGGCAGATCCTTGAGTATCCCACTGCCATCATCAGCGAATCGGTGCTGGATTTTGTTCCATTGCTGAGCTCATTCCGGACACTGAGCTTGGAGCCTCAGGCTGTCGCCTTGCCGAAGGGGACGTGTCCCCACTTGGTCTCGCTTGACGGAGCCAGTCCGGATCTGCGCGTGGCGCTGCTTGATGAGCTCGAGAGCACCTATGTGACCGGTGAGCCGCGCGGTCTTCTGGCACTGCTTGGAAGCGATGCCGCTGTTGATCAGGTTGCCCGCCACCTTCGCTCGATGATGTTCCGGCGGAAGCCGGGCAGTGACCGGTACTGGATCAGACTCCATGATCCCCGCGTCTTCACGCACCTTCCGCGGATTCTTTCGCCTGCCCAGCTGCACGGCTTGATGGGGTCGATCGATGTGTGGTGCTGGCGGGATCTCGATCTCGGCACCTGGACGTGTACGGCGCGGCCGGAAGAGGACAAACCGCACGACGAATCCTGGAGCGAGTCGCAATGGGATGCGGTCTTCAGAGTCGAGCTGGTCAACCGAACTGCTCGCGAGATCGCCAGGCTCGCACCGGGCACGCTGGCGTCCTCCGCTCTCCATGAGCGCATCGATGCGGCGCTGCGTCGGGCGATCGAGCAGGAAGGAATGGTTTCGACGGAGGACCAACAGGCATTCGCCGTCGACGCGGTTCTCCATGGCGATGCTCTGTTCCTGCATCCAGTCATGAAGCGGTGTCTCAGCGACATGCGGCAGAGCGGAGGAACCTATCTGGGTGCAATTGCCGAGCTGGATCTTGAAGAACTGGCCCGTAGCATGGAAAGGGCGGACCAGGCTGCACCGGAATCCGCGCGGCGATGGCCGGAAAACGAAATCACAGGAGTGGGAAATGTCTGAGTTCAAGCCAGGTTGGTATGTGGTTTCCGAACCCGATGGCGAGGGACGAACCTCGCTCAAGTACTTTGCCGAGCGGAATTTGGTCACCTGTGAGTGCTACAGCACCAGCGACGGTCGACAGATCTATGTGTGGGGCAATCGAGAGCGCCCCGCGGGAAAGAAAGAAGCCTGGAAGGCCTCCTACAGGTTCGTAGCGACGGACCAGGGCGGCCAGTGGGACAACGAGAAAACAGCTGCGACCAAGCGTGACGCCGGCGCAGGCAGCACTGCAAAGGTGCTTTCTCCCTGCGAGGATCTCACCAAGCACTGTCCTGCCTGTGATCGCAAGGGCCTCCTGTTGATGCCGTTGCGCTATGCCGTCGCCAGAACGGATGTCAATGCGTGGGCGCAGGCGCCGCAGCTTGCAGGCAGCTTCGCTGGTGGGGGAAGTGCCGTGCAGCTGCCTCGTGCGCTCGCACAGTACACCCTGCGCACAGTGCGGGAAGGGTATGTGTATGTCTTCAATGAGCATCTTGGCGCGAGGGGTTGGAAGGCCTATCTGGCAGACGCCAAGGGCTATCTCACGGAATTCGACATCCATAGTTCCCAACCGCCAAGTCTGGAGGACCTGGACAATGCTCCCTGCGGTCGTCGGGCAACCTCGGAGATGGCGCGGTGCGTTCCCATTCCCGATGCGCACATCCCAGGCAGGGTCGGCAATGTGTGGATGGCGTTCTGCGATACGCCATGGACAGCTTCCGTACTGAAAGAGCACATGGACAAACCTGCGGTGAGGCAGGCGAACATGCGCAAGTTCGACGGTGCGGCATGGTGCCAGTCCAAGGGCGAAGCGGAGCAGCCGCATGCAGGTGCTTTGGCCGCGCATCACGCGGAGGTGGCGGAGTTCAAGGTTGGCGGCGATCTGTTTGAACGGATGATGCAGCCGATCCGTTTCGCATGGCCGCTGGGGCTTGATGCCGGCCAGCAGAGTACGTCACCAGCGTTTGCCGATTCCCTGAGTCCATTCAACAGTGCGGTTGGGCAGGTTCCCCAGTTGCTCGAGGCAGGAAGGCAGGCTGGCAAGGACATCAAGGTCGCGATGGTCGCGCTCGACGATCCGATCGGGATTGCGATGGATCTGAACTCCCAGATCATCCGCCGTACCCATGCATGGACAAACGAGCCCTTGCGTCGTTGGAAGCGGGAGAGCGCGCAGGCGATCGATGCCATTGCTATGGCGGTGCGGCACAATGCAGTGCAGCGAACCAGTGAAACGCGTTCCACGGTTGCCGGCATCTTCGGCACCCTGTTTCCAGCGCACTCCAGTGGTGCCTACCGGGGGCGCAATGCGGGCGAGAAGATGGAGTATGCGGGCTACATCACCGAGGAGGAGGCTGACCGCCTCGGAACCGATGCCTGGCAGAGCGATCACATCGATCTGTTCGACAACACCAAGAAGAAGCAATACATCGAGGTCGAGTACCCGGCTGAACTGTCTGCCTTCGAGAAGGCAACGGTCGAGCCGCTCGATGCTGCATATTTGGCGTGGATGGGCTCCGACGCGTACAGAAATCACTTCATTCACAATTTCGACAAGCGAAACATAGACAGCGGCATTGCCTATGTGCACAAGGCAATGCTGGTAATCACCGACGCCACGGCCAGGGCGAGTGTCATGCGCTTCCTAATGGACCGTCTCGGAGAGGATCCCGAGAAGCCGGGATCCGTAGAAGTTCGTGCCCTGGCGGCGAACCAGGAAGAGATCATCAAGGGCTGGGCCGCGGCCATGAAGGATGGTGCCATCAACAAAGACGGCACCAGTTGGGCGGATGCGTCTGAGAAGATCTGGGGTGTATTCAATACCGTACTGACCAGCGACGGCTACAAGTCTGCAATGGCGGGCGGTCCGGCGCCTGCTGGTGGGAAGTGGATGCAGGTTGCCATGCATGCCATTGCAAAGTATGCGTATCAGATCAGTGGACCCGTTGTCTCAAGACTCAGTGGTCTTGGAGACGGTGCGATTGGCTGGATGGCTGCAAAGCTGCCTGAACGACGCGTCATCTCACTGCTCGGAGCCCTTGCAAAGACAGAAGATCCAAACACAAGGCTGAGACTGATCGATCTGCGCACAGAGGCAACGCGAAAGCAGGCTACAAGAATGGTGGCCTCGGCGCTGGCGAGCATCTCTGGCGGGAACTCGCATCAGTACCGTAGTGCAGTGCGCGCATCGCTGGACAACATAGAGGACGCCCAAGGCCGACGTTACCCCTATCAGGCTTTCTTGATCGTGGATGAAGGTGAAGCGCAGAGGCTGATGCAGATGCGGGGCGCTCAGCGCGATCTGCACATTTCCCAGTCCGTCATTGTCCGGCACGAAGAGTTCGACGCCCTGTTGCAGCGCAATGTCAGGCGCGTTTTCGATCTCGATTTCAAGGTGGGCGTCGTCTCCAACATCTTCACCGCGTTCAGTCTTGGACGAGCGTGGGACGAGATGAGGAAGGCGAAGGCAGAAGAGAAGGACGTGAAGATAACCAACTTCGCAGGTGGGGTAGCTGGCCTGACGGGCGGTTTGATGGAGCTGAGTGCGGGCGTCGCCAAGAAGCATCCGTGGTGGGCTGGCAGCCACGGCATAAGGCTGCGGGCCCTTTCGGGCCAGTTGAGCAGCAGGGCGGGGCTGTTGGGCGGCATCGGCAAGTTCCTTGGTGCCGCCGCGGGATTGATCGGAGGTACGCTGAGCATCATTGATGGCTACCAGGACATCGGCCTTTCGCGTGGCTATGGCATCTGCATGATCGTCCTCGGCCTGGCAAGCATCATCGCTGCGATCCTGCTGTTCACCACGTTCGCTTTCGTTGGCTTGATCATCGGCCTGGTGGTCGCGATCATCACCTTGATCGTTGCCTACTTCAAACCGACGAAGATCCAGAAATGGCTGGATGCCTCCTATTTTGGAAAGCACAAGAGCCGAAAATTCGATACGCTTCAGGATGAGATGACTGGCCTGCAGGCCTTGGGTGAGGAGGATTGATGTATACCGGTTGGATGCGCGAGTTTCCCGAAGGTGGTTTCCTTTCGCCCCAGGAGAATGCCTCGCGCTTCAGTCCCAAGGTCGAGCAGGACGTTGCTCCCGACGAGCGTGCTTCGCTGGTTCACTTCAATTCGACTTACGTCGACCTGATTGATCGGCGCTTCAGGCTGCGGGGCATGGTGTCCACCACCATGGTCCTGCTTGGAACCATCGGGCTGTTCCTGCTCGGGTTCTTCCTCCTGTTCACCCTGGTGATTCCGAATCTGGAAGGCGACTTCTGGGACTGGGTTATGTATGCAATGGTTGCAGTGTGCGTTGTTGGCGCTCCTGTACTGTTCTGGCATACGACACTCAAGTACGAGTTCTTCACGTACGTCTGGTATCCGACGCGATTCAATCGCCGTAACCGGATGGTCTATTTCTTCACCGGAGGCAAGGAAGGGGCAGTCCGGGTGCCGTGGGATGACGCGGTGTTCTACATCGGTCGGGGAACTACCCAGGACTTCCTGCGTGACCTGCGCTGCAGCGTCGTTGAAGACCGGGTGGTCAAGCGCACCTTCGCCGTCGGGCACTACTTCGATGACGAGCAGAAGATCAAGGAAATCTGGGAGTTCGTCAGGCGCTACATGGAGAGTGGGCCGGAGGCCGTGATCGACAGCATTGAAGACCGGCAGATGAACCTCTCGGTGAAACCGTCCTGGCGCAACTGCTATCTGTTCGTGGTTGCCAGCCTAGGGCCCGCCATGCTGGGTGCCCGATTCGTGTTGATGCCGCTGCTGTTGCCTCTCGTTCTGTGCCGCTGTCTGGTCTTGAAATCCTGCCGTATGCCAGTGTGGCCGCAGTGGGTAGAGGACGAATGCGCGATCGATGCCAATGATCCTCTGAGACTGGTCGAGCCGGAGGTCATGGCGCAGTTCGAGCCGGACCGTCGGCCGGTCTGATTTCACGGGGGGCGCTTGGGTGAACAGCGCTGGGCAAGCAGGGCGGCATGTGGCTCACATCAGCCGTGTCGAAGAGCCAGTTCGCTGGCTGACTCGTCGAGGCCCTGCACCCAAGGCGGCGTCCTCGACGTCCGCATCAACGATGAAGTGCCGGTGCAGATCGTACGGAACCCTGCTGCCTGAGATTGCAGAGAGCGTGCTGGCAGCAATGGCCGAGGCGAGCCAAATCAACGCCATCAAAGTCATCGGCGGCAAGTAGGGTGGCTTCAAAAATGTCATGACACTGAGCGAAAGGAGAACGCTGGTGGAATTCTTTGGACTTGACTGCGAAGCAGCCCTTGACCACTGCGACAGCCTGGAACTGGGCTTGGGTCGTGAGCTGGACCGCGTCCGTTCGTGGAACGGGCTCCGTCCGGAAGCGGCGTGATCGCCGTGCGTGCCTGCGCCCCGGTCGGGACGCAGGCCGCGCGGGCGCGGGAAGCGGAGTACACCGATGCGCATGTCGCATGCAGACCACCTTGAGGCACGGAAGCACCATGGATCTGGTAAACAACCTGCGGGCAGCCTTGGCCGGCCCCTCGCACGCACAGCGCTTCCTGCGGCTGCACACGTCGCTGGGAAGCGACGTGCTGGTCGCCGAAACCCTCGATGGCGTCGAGCAGCTCGACGGTATCGGCTTCCAGTGGACGATCACCGCCCTGTCGTTGGACGCCGGCCTGCAGCTGGCGCCGTTGATCGGGCAGGGCGCGCTGTTGCAACTGCAACAGGCCGATGGCAGCGTGCGCCCGCTGCATGGCCGCATCACCGCCGCCGAGCGGCTGGGCAGCAATGGCGGCCTGGCGCGCTACCGGCTGCGCCTGCAACCGTGGCTGGCATTCCTGTCGCAGCGGGTGGACAGCTATGTCTTCCACGACAAGACCGTGGTCGAGATCGTCGAAGACCTGTTTGCCGACTACAGCGGGTTGGCGCCGGCCTGGCGCTGGTCGCTGGGTGACGCCAGCCAGTACGCGCGGCGCAGCCTGACCACGCAGTATCAGGAAAGCGATCTTGCCTTCGTCCAGCGCCTGCTGGCCGAGGAGGGCATCTATTACTGGTTCGAGCATGCCGGCGAGCCCGGCGGCGCGGACTTCGGCACGCACACGCTGGTGCTGGCCGACCACAGCGACGACACCACCGAACTGGGCAGCGTGCGCTTCCATCGCCGCGACGAGAGCGAGCGCAGCGACAGCGTGCAGCAGTGGTCCACCGCGCACCGCTGGCGCCCGGGCAAGGTCGAGCGCGCCACCTGGGATTACCGCACCCTGGAGCGGCGGCAGGCCAGCGCCGAGGCCGCGCAGAGCAACGACCTGGGCATCGTCGACCGCGATACCTGCGGGCCCTACGGCTGGCAGGACAACGCACGCGGCCAGCGCCGCGCACAGCAGCACCTGGACGCGCTGCGCGTGCGCGCGCACACCATCGATGGCGCCGGGCAATGGCGCGCACTGGCGCCCGGTGCGCGCTTCGGCCTGTCGCAGCATCCGCAGGTCGGTGACGACGCTCAGTTCCTGTGCCTGTCGGTGCACCACCAGGCACGCAACAACCTCGATGCCGACGTGTTCGACGCGCTGGAGCAGGCGCTGGGCCCATCCAGCGTGGCGGCGCCGACGCTGCCGGGCGCGCTATCCGGTCTGGCCAATGGCCAGGCGTCGGGCGAAGTATCCACCGCGTTCTACGACAACCGCTTCGTCGCCATCCCGGCCGAGGTGAACTACCGGCCACAGACCGAAGACGGTCACGGCGCGCACCTGCATCCGCGGCCGACCATCACCGGCACGCTCAGCGCGATCGTGGTCAGCGATGGTGACCCGCTGCTGTCCGACCGCGACCACCGCATCAAGGTGCAGTTCCCGTGGCAGCGCGGCGGCAACGCCAGCAGCGGCCTGGCCCATCCCGGCGGCGACGACAACGCCCCGGCCAACGGTGGGGCCTGGACCTGGGTGCGGGTGATGACCCCGTGGGCCGGTGACAATTGGGGTGGCGTGGTGCTGCCGCGGCGCGGGCAGGAAGTGCTGGTGGCGTTCCTGGAAGGCGACATCGACCGGCCGGTGGTGGTCGGGGCGGTCTACAACGGCCGTGGCCAGCAGGACGCACAGCACAACCAGATCAATGGCGGTGGCGCCACTGCCACCGGCAACGCCGCCGCCTGGTTCGAGGGCAACGACCACGCCGCGGTGTACACCGGTTTCAAGAGCCAGGCGCTGGCCGACAGCCAGGGCGGCACCGGCGGCTACCAGCAGCTGCGCTTCGATGACACGCCCGGACAGGGCCGCGCGCAGCTGTCCACCACCCAGCACGAGACCACGTTGACCCTGGGCCACCTCAAGGGCGGCCAGGACAATGTGCGGGATGGCGAGCGCGGCTTTGGCGTGGAGCTGTCCACCCAGGCACAGGGCGCACTGCGTGCCGGACGCGGCCTGCTGCTGACCACCGAACAGGGCACGCCACAGATGGCTGCGCCGCAGGCATTGAGCCAGCTGCAGGAAAGCCAGCAGCTGCTGCAGCAGCTGGCCGAATCGGCGGTCAACCAGCAGGCGCAGTTGCCCGACGACCCGACCGAACTGCCGGTGGATGCCACGCTGACCGAGTTGCAGGAGGCGCTGCGCGCCACCCACAGCGGCAGTGCTGCCGGCAGCATCGCCGGGGGTGATGGCGAAGCACCGGGCTGGAGCGCGCCGGTGCTGCTGGGCAGCGGCGTGGCCGGCGTGCTGAGCCTGACCCCGGCCGACCAGGTCTGGGTCAGTGGCACCCACACTACGCTGGCCAGCGGCGTGGCGCTGAACTGGACGACGCAGGGCTCGCTGACGATGGCGGTGGCTGGCGGTTTGGTGATGTACACCGCCGGCGTCCAGCCCAGCGGTGAAAGCCCGAACCAGGAGCGCGGCATCGCGCTGCACGCCGCGCAGGGCAAGGTGAGTGCGCGTGCGCACAAGAACCAGATGATCGTGGCGGCCAAGACCCAGGTGCGTATCGCCAGTACTGAAGCGGATGTGCAGCTGTCGGCGCCGAGCAAGCATCTTCTGGCGACGGCGGCAGGGGCCTACATTCGGATCGAGGGCGACAACATCGAGCTGGGCGCGCCGGGGAAGGTGGAGTTCAAGGCAAGCCAGCGGGAGTGGGTGGGGCCGGCGAGTGTTACTGCGCCGCTAGTTTTGCCGAATCCTGCTGATGCCTACAAGCTCAAGTATGTCCTCCGCGATTTCGCAGGCCAGCCGATGCCGAACTCGCCTTATGTGCTGGTCATGCCCGATGGCAGCACGCGGGAAGGCACCACCAATGCGCAGGGCGAAACCGAGCAGGTGGTGACCAAGGGCCCGCAGAACATTCATCTCTTCGTCGGCGACGGTGAAACCAGGCACGAAGGCTATTACCTCAACGACGAAGCGTAAGCGCGCAGACGATCGCCGCGCGACAAGGAAGACATCATGGCAACTGGAAATTTCAGGCTCTACTACCTCGCCGACAATGGTCAGCAGCGTCCTGCCGCAAAGGTCCGCTACCGGGTTCTGCAGCTGCCCGATCGCAACGAGGTCGTCAATGGAACAACCGATGCGCAGGGCCTCACGAAGTTCGTGAATACCACGCCGAATCCGTTACAGAATCCATTGGACAAGGGGGTCAAGCCTGCCACGCAGGTTCCGTTCCTTCCGCCCACGACCATACGTTTCCAACTGGAAGTCTGGGATTTTGATCAGCGCAAGTGGGTGCAGCCGGATTTCGCAGGCCGTCAGAAGAAGGCGGTCTCGCACGATATCGAGCTTCAGCTCAACAGCACCATCATGACGATGGCGCCGATCCAGTGTGCGCTTGAGCTGCAGCCTTACTTCCGGGTGAAGTTCCAGATGCAGGCCGACCAGAAGGCGGTCCCGAATGCGCCCTACCTCGCCTATGCGGTAGATGCAAAGGGACGCGAGGTTGCAGGCCACGACGCGGCTGGCCGTCCCATCAAGGGGAACACCGACAAGAACGGCATGACGCCGCGCGTCACCTGCAATGGTCGTCGCCGGTTCCACTTCAATCTCGGCGGGACGAAAGTAGGCCGCAGCACAGACATGCTGGATCCCCTGGTCAAGGGACAATCGACGACGCTGTACGTGCTGGGCATGAAGAGCCAGGTCGCGATGAGTGAATCCGGGCAGGGGCGCACCGCAAGAGTCGACGGAAAGATCAGCGCGCCAGCGATCCTCAACGCTGAGGCGCGGGAGCTGCTGTTGCTGACACCGGATGTCTGGAGTGAGTTCGAAGAGCTCAGCGGTATGATCGAAAACACCATGGCCGGTCTGCACCGATCGCGCGCCAATCTCGACAATGCGCTTCAGGGACGGGATGCGAATGCAGTCGCAGCTGCGGAGAAGGCGTTGGGCATCGCCGAAGACGACGTGGCGAAAATGCTCAATGAGAATTTCTCGAAGTTGACCGACCTGAAGGAAGTCGTCACTTTCGAGACGTACGACAAGGGGCGTCATGCAGGAAGCAATATGGCGGATCGCTCGGGTCTGCGCCGTCGCTACATTCCCGCCAAGAAGTATGAAGAGATCAAGAAGCGCCGAATCATGGGAATTCCGACGGCGGTGAATACCTCCGTCGGCACCAAGGTCAAAGGTGGTCCGGTCAGTGGCTCGAGCGAGGGAAAGCACGAGGTCACCGGAACCAAGCCATTTGATGCGGCTGACTTCAAGAAGTCGCTCCGTACGATCACGCTCTCTGCGAAGGCCGAGACGAAGATGGATCCGTTCGTCTTCGACATCATCGAGTCAGGTGGAAATGAATTCGTCGAGCATGTGAAGAAGAGTGATTCCTATGAAGTTGCGAGCGCTTCGCAATGGCTTCGCTTTGTTGCCGGTGCGGGCGCAAGCAGTGCTGCAAAATGGGATCCCAAGAAAGGTATTGCTTCGGCAAAAGCCGAGGCCAGTGCGTCTGCCAAGCTGATCCTCTTTGAGGGGAAATGGACGCATAGCTACTCCGTGCCAAGCATCAAGGGCTGGCAGATGCAGTTTGGTGACGTGGATCTTGGCGCCATCGTGTTTGTCCTGTCCTGCGACCTGTACGGATTCGTCGGCGCGAAGGGCACCCTGGCCGGCTCCGCCGAAATCAAGTATGTGCAGAAAAAGCCTGTCGCTACCGCGGTTCAACGTGATCGCTCTGACTCGCTGGCGGAAAATTTTGATACGCAGCGAGGGTTGCCGCGTGCACAGATGGACCCCCGGCGGGTCCGCATGTTCGGGATGAACGAGTCAGCGGCGAAGGAGAGCGGTGTCGGCGTCCACATCAATGCGGAAGTCTTTGCGGGTGTTGAAGGCGGAATCACGCCGTCCGGGGATCTGCGCTGGTTGCCGCCAGATCGGAAAGATCCCGTCAGCTTCGCAAAGATCGCCCTGGATGTGGCAGTGAACGCTGGCGCTGGCGCGAGTGCTCAATTGCATATCTTCTTCAACAATGGAAGGTTCCGCATCAAGGCCTCGGCGCGGCTGTGCTGGGGGGGGGGGGGCTAAGGGCGCCGTTGAGTTTGCCGTCGACGTGGGAGGGATGAAGGAGTTTGTAAAGTGGGTCTTCTATCAGTTGGCCCACTCTGGATTCATCCAGCTCACCTACATCGCGCAGGGTGCGTTCGAGGCGCTATCCAAACTGCTGTTCATGGTAATTGCCGAGGACAGCGATATGGGGAAATCACTGGCCCAGAGCGTCGCGCAGATAAATGCGAGCTTTAAGGAACTTCAGGGCAGGTTAGAGCGTGCGAGTGCCCGTGATGCCCTCGTCAACCGTATCAACAGTAAGCCGGATTGGCTCATTTACGCGACGCCCGAAACCAGGGGGATGCTGCTCTACGCCGTTACCCGGCACTACCCTGAATCCCACGCACGCAATCTTCCCGAGTTTTCTCCGGGCTGGGGCGACATCGAGATCCAAGCACTACCAGGGCACAAGCAGGCGGTGCTGAATATTCTGCAACCTGTCACATCCAGGCCGGAGTGGATGAATGTCATGCAGCACATGACGATTGAAGGGAAGCGGCGGCCCGACGGTGGAAAGGCAGAAGGTGACGTAGTGCGTTTCCTCGACTACGGCTACTCGTTGAACAACGATCTCCCGAGTGTGTTCGGAACGATGAACAAGCACTCTCGCGACAAGGTTGGAGATGTGGGAAATTCTTATCTGCAATCGTTCCTTGAGAAGCGCTCGAAGCTGCTCAACGAATTCCCGAAGGGATATGAGGTCGCTCAGATCATGAGCATCGACGATCCGGTCCAATTGGCTGCACTGGATGGCACTGAGTCGCCGACGTTTGCAATGATGGATCCCCCAGGACTCTGGCTGGACCGGGACGATCAGACCATGCTTGCCTGAAAGAGCAGGCAGGCGGCAATATTCTGCCGCCCGCCTGCTACTTCCGGGAGGAATTCTCAGTGCTCAGTCCTGACTGACGCAGCGGAACCCGTGGCTCGCATTCTGGTTCGCATCAATGTCACTTCCATGGGCGTTCTTGAACTTGGGGGGATTCGGAGGCCGGTGATCGCGCGCAAACGTCATGGCAACAAATAAAAGTGAATCACCGCCACGACTGTCATTCCCTCGAATTACCTTGTCGGTACCTTTCTTCGGGCCAAGAGGATTTTTGGCATCACCTCCAGTGTAGTTTTCCTCGTACCAATCCTGTACCCATTCATAACCGTGGTCTGTCATGTCGTACAGTCCGGCCGGATTGGCAGGGAATTTGCCCAGAGAGGTTCCGCTGCCGTCATCGTACTGAGAATAGCTCGCGACATTGCGACCATCATCGATACTGCCTGTATCGGTCGCGAACAAAACCATCTTGCCTCCTGATCGTGCCGCGTACTCCCACTGTGCCTCGGTTGGGAGTGTGAGCTTGCGGCCCGATCCCTTCCCGGCCCACGTGCAGAAGTCCATGGCGTCCTGCCACTTCACTCCGGCGGCCGCCTTGAGATCCGTGCGATACAAATCGGCATCGATTTTCGTCGTGCCTACTTTCGGACGGCCGGTAGCGTCTGTAAAGGCATCAAAATCCTCAATTGATACTTTGTGGGCCATGATCGAAAAGCCGTCCAGTGTGATCTTGCGTAGGACGTCATCATTCATCGCTCCACTGTAGGGCAGCTTGTCCTCGTTGTGCACGGGGCCAAAATCACCCATCAGGAACGAGCCACCCTTGATCGGCACCAGGTCCGAAATGATCTTCTGCTGCGTTTCAGCACCGGAGCCGTTTTTTGCCTGGGGAGACGACCCTTCTTCCTTGGCGCATGCCGAGGTGGTGAGTGGTAGGATGGCTAACAGGACAGCCGTCCGAAGTGAGAGCGTAGACATGAAGAACTCCTTTGGCCGAGGCTCGCATATTAGCAACGGTCGCATTGCCGTGAGTGAACGCTGTGCCGGGCAATGGGTCTTCTGTGACGGGCGTCTTCAAGATCGCCGCATCTTTACCGTGAGGGCGAGTCCAGAAAGGAGAATGGTCAGACCCTAGTCCTGCGCGGCCCAGTGCTGTCCGTTGCTTCTATTCTGATTGAAGTCGATGTCACTCCCATCGGTATCCTTTGTCTTCGGAGGATCTGGAAGACGATGGTTTCGAGTAACGAGCATTGATACAAAGGCGAGTGAGTCACCGTCACGACTATTGTTTGCCCAGATGACCTTCTCAGTACCGTTCTTTGGCCCTGTAGGAGGCACAGCGAACGTGAAGATGGCGCTCTCGCCACGTCTGCGCTCTCGAGTGATGTCCTCGTTGAGCCGCATGTTCAAGAGAGCTGGTCTGGAAGTTGCCCATCTGGTTGATGACCGAATGAATATCGAAGTAATGGATATGAACGGGCCAGTGCTCGGCCCCGGTGGAAAGATGTACCCGCTGCTCCTCCGTCGTACCGAGGATGGTGGCCCTGACTTTGTTCTTGACATTAATGAGGAGGTTCTGGTCACTGCCCCTGATGTCAACGCAATTTCAGCGGGGAAGGGTGTGGCCGTGATCCTGCTGTTCGCGATAGCACTAGTCATCGCTGTTCTGGTAGGTTTTCTTCCGAATTTTCTCGAGCATGCATCCGAGCTAAAACTTCCATTAGTTCTGATTTTTCTCACAGTCATCCTCGGTCTGGCGGTGAGTGTCAACGTGTTTAGGGCTGTGCGCAGTGGTAATCGATTGGAGCCTGTAGTCTTTAACAGGGCTGATCAAACGGTCACGCACTACAGTCAAGCAGGGGCGGCTTCGTACAGTTGGCAGGCACTGAGACCATTCATTCGCATCATTCAGATCGTGCATGCCGCGGGTGGCTCGGTGGCGTATCAGCTGATCCTAGCGGAGGTCGACGATGAGACCGGCGTTGTCCGCTCGGAATTCGTTGCTGGTAAAGGCGATCTGATCGGCGCTGGCGCAAATCGGTATGATTTCATTCAGCGCTTCATGGACGGTCCCCTTTCAAGCCTTCCAAAGTTTCAGTTGGCTGCGCTTCGCATGGATTGGTTCAAGCGGCTGGCGGTAAGCATTTGGACGTTGGAGGTGACGCGTAAGCGCTTGCTGGGCGAACGAGATTGGACACCACTCACCATTTTCTTAAGCGTATTGTGGATCGCTCTATTGGCGCCGTTTCAAGTGCCAGAGTTGATCGGCGCCTGGATCTCCAAGGGGCTGTACGGATTGAAAGAGTCTGGCCCTTGGGCCGGGCGCTTTGATGCCTTGAAGAGCGACTCGATCCTGAAGTCGAAGGCCGAGCACTATGGAGAGGTGACGTCTGTGGCAAAGAGAATAATCATCATCTCTTTGGCGCTTGGTGTGTTTGTATGGGTGCCGCTCTTCCTGCTCCTGTCTGTCGCGGTGCGCGGTTGAGCCATTGATATCTCGTTAGCCTGGCGCGGGACGCTCTGCGGTCATAAGCGGCGGCCGACGAGGTGGAGTGGGTTGATCACCAGCGCTTGGGTGAGATGTTTGCTTCAGGTCATGAAGCATTGTTCTACCTTGGCAGCGGAGTCAGTCGCGAATTTCTCCAAGACCTGCGCTCCAGTATCGATGAGATCCCCGTGTTCAGGCGTACATTCCTATCTGTCACCAGGGATCTCCCATGCTGCTAGCCTCACCCTTCAGTGGGGCCGCCGTATTGGCCAAAGTGAACCTTTTTCCTGCATCCAGGCCAGAGGCGTTCGTAGTGCCTTGGGTCTACATCATTCGGTGAAATGTAGTGGATTACGCTGGAATCGATGCAAGGAACCTTCGCTTCGAGATAAATCGCCCCCTGACGGCGGCTGAGGAGCGAGAGCGATTGAACATCTCCACTCCCATTGGTATGCCTGTGCGTAGCGGCTTGTCCGTGATCAGAATCAGCGCGTCCTACCTTGAGCTCGTAGACCGCTGGTATCCAGTGAAAGGCTTCAATGTCTGGCTCTCGGTGCTCGGCGCACTGGCATTCGTCCCGACCTCTACCTATCTCCTGATCAACCTGATCATCTTTGGCGAGCCCTTCAAGGAAGAGGAGCGCTGGATTCTGTGGTGCTTCTGGACGTTCATCGCTCCAATTTCACTGTTCATTCTCGCTGGCATCGTGTGGCTCTTCCGGAGCGAGTGCTTTCGCTGGACGCACTACCCGATCCGCTTGGACCGCGTCAGTCGCAAAGTGCACTTCTTCCGTCAGAACGGTACGGTCGCAACCGGAGATTGGGACAGGTTGTTCTTCTTCATCGGCGAGTCGACCACGCCGCCCATCGGAACAACGCATGATTTAAGGACGCACTTCCTGTCTGAAGATGGAAAGACTGTCCTTGAGACGTTCTCTTTGGGCTATGAGTACATGGGAAGTCGCCCGGATCTGCTTGAGCTGTGGGAGTTCATTCGCCAGTACATGGAGGGAAATGATGAAGTGGTCGCCCGGCTTTGCGCCAAAGTTCCGATTTGCATTCCAGTTCATGATCGCAAGGAAGGATTTTCCTTTGGCGTGGTTCGTACATTTGCGGGCCTGATCCATTGGCCATGGCTTCACCTCGTCGCATGCCTGCCTTTCAGCTTCATCGCTATCGGGCGTTGGGTGGCAATGTCCACCTGTCGTATTCCTATATGGCCGAACGAGATCGAGCATGATGCTGCTACTGCAAAGGATCGCTGGTACCGGGACTGGCGCGACAATCCCAGGCTTGGCTTCTTGGAGAGAACATGGCCGCTGATCTGTACCGCGCTTGGCGTTGGAGCGGGCCTTTATATCATCTACTTGATCGAGCGCTCTCTGGGATGATTGTTCATCAAGACGCGCTGAGTCACCAGGTGCCGCGCCGGCGCAACTCTGCCTTCATGCACATGGGAGACAGGCGATGAGTCAGTTCGCCGGCTGGCTTGCCCAGCGCTATCGCAACAACCGCTTCTTGACCGGCTATGAAGTCGCTGCCGACGTTCGAAACTTTGATGCGTCAACGTTGATGCCGCTGGATAAAGGTGTTGTCTACCTCGACGATAACTGCATCGAGTACGTTGATCGGCACTTCCTCTATCGCGGATGGGCAGTGATGTGGGGCTTTGTGGTTATCAGCCTCGTACTACTGTTCGTGTCCGCAATCGCGCATGCGACGGTTACGATGCAGGCGGAAGGGAGGAGCGTCAGTCCGGAGATGGTTGCCACCGTCTCTGTGCTGGGTGCTCTGATGCTGGGCTTGGTGGCATTCGTCTACTGGATGCTGCTTGGAAGAGACATTTTCAGGCATCAGTACTACCCCATCCGCTTTGATCGAACCACGCGCCAGGTACATGTCTTCACGGGCGGACGCAACAAGGTGATTTCTGCGCCCTGGTCGGATATCCGCTTCGTCATTGACAGGGACAAACCCGCTGGGCCCGGTGAAGACTACACCTACGATCTCAGGGGGCTGGTGATGCGCGGCGATCAGGTTGTGCACACATTCGCCGTAGGCTCAGATTGCGGTTCGAACCCCGCCGTCGTGCTCGCGCACTGGGAAATGATCCGGCGCTTCATGGAGCAGGGGCGTTCCGCGCTTCCGTTCCCGCCGTTGCAGCTTTACACCTCGGTGGTGCCGAGCTTCCGCAATGCGTTCATCATTCATGTCTCTTCTGCGGGCGCTGGGCTGATGTGGATCGCGCTGCCGCTCACCTTGCCCTGGGCGCTGTTCCGCTTCCTTGCGATGAAGCTGTGCCGGAAGCCGGTCTGGCCGGCGGCGGTAACCCGACGCGGAACATCCGAGCCTTCCGATACGCCGCCGCTGCGTGCGCAGGCCGTATACGGGCGGGTGGATCATGCGCGCGGCCGGGCGGATCAAATGGAGCGCTTCTGGAAGGACTCGATAGCCGCTGCGAAGGCCCGCAACGACGAAGTGCGGCAGCAACTCCTGCAGGCAACGGGCCGGGTCTGACAAAACTGCCCGCCGCAACGTGTGCGGGCTGGTAGAAGTCTTCGGTTACGGCCGAGCGTCGAGAACGGCTCGACTCTACAAAGTCGCGTCACATCGCCGGGCAGGCAGGGTCCTTGCCGCTCACCGCCGCGCAGATCCGGCGGCGGCAATCCACGCCCTTCAGCGACGCGGGGCTGGGGCAGGCGCGCAGCTGCGCCTGGATGTTCGATTCGGTCGAGGCGGACTTCTTGCTGGCCACGCGCTCGAAGGCGGCGCGCTCGTCTTCGGTGCGCTTGCGCTGGTCGGACTCGATCTGCGCGATCAGGTCGTCCATGTTCTGCGGTTGGCTCTTGGCCTTCGTCTTGGCCTTGTCCTCTTCCTTGATGATGCCGAGCAGGGTGCCGAGCAGGTTCTCGTCCTGCTTGCCCTTGCTGCCAGCGGCCGGCGCGATAGCGCGGCTGCTGCGCGATGCCTGCGCGGCGGCGCGTGAAGACGCGCCTGTTGCCGCTGCGGCACCGGCGGCGCCTGCAGTGGTCGCCGCCGAAGCGGTTTCGGCCGGGGCCGCCGCGGTTTCCATCGGCGCCGATGCGGGCGCGGGCAGGGCCGGTTCGCCAGTGGTGGCCGGCGCATCCACAATCATCGCGGCCCCGTCGCGCGGCGCGCTGGCCGGAACATCCGGATGGCCGGTGGCGTGCACGGAGTCTGGGGCCAGCGAATATTCGCCGGACTCGCGATAGTCACTGTTGCCGGACAGGCCCCATACGGTCAGTCCGCCAATGACCACCACGGTGCTCACGATCGCGAGCCACAGCCCGAGGCGACGGTTGCCACCAGACGAAACGCGCGCAGCACGAGGCGACGCGGTTGCCTGCCGGCCCTCCATGTCTGCCAGAATACGGCCCGAATTCGGGGCCTGGCCCTTTGCCTGCGCTCCCCCTGAGAGCAGACTTGGCCGATTGATTCCGCCATTATTCAAGTGCATCCAGCCCTTGGTTTGACTCGGCATCTGCCGAAGCGAATTTCCGCATTCTTAGTGAAAGGCGGTGGGGCGTCAACCAGATTACGTGTCAGGGAGGACCGGTGTTGCCAATCGTGGTTGCTGCCATTGCGGCTGTACTGCTTGTAGCCGTGGTGTGCTGGGTGTTGTTGTTTCCCGAAACGGTGGAATCGCTGCGCGAAGCGCTGGCGCGCCGGCTGGGTGGATTCCGTCGCAGGGCGGGCCGGGTCGGCGATAAAGTCGGCCACGGTGTGACGCGGGTGCGCAGTGGGGTTCGTGAAGAAGCTGGCGCAGCACACAGCGCGCTTCGGCGGCATTGGCCGATTATGGCGATTGCGGCCGCGGCGCTGTTGATTCCCCCAACTGTGATATTGATCACACGTCAGACGGTGGTGCTGGACGATTTTCGCGGCGATGATCTTGCCGAGTCGAGTTCCATGGTCGCCCAGCTATTAAGGGGCGAGCGCCTGACCCCGCCGCCACCGCCGCCGCCGGAGGTGTTCACCACCGCCGAAGTGCGACGCCTGCGGCCTGAAATCGTGACGGCGGACCGCAAATGGGGTCAGATCGATGCGGATCTGCAGCAGCGTGTGCTGGCCATCTATGAGGTGATGCGTCGTCAATACGGCTATGAAATGGTGCTGATTGAAGGCTATCGCAGCCCCGAGCGGCAGGCGGAGTTGATGGCCGGGGGCAAGGCGACACGCGCCGGCGCGTGGCAGAGCTGTCACCAGTATGGGCTGGGCGTGGACAGTGCGCCGATCCGCGACGGCAAGCTGCAGTGGGACATGAACGATGAATGGACCAAGCGCGGTTATTTCCTCTACGGCGAGCTGGCTGAACAGGCGGGCCTGGATTGGGGCGGAAACTGGCGCAGCATCAAGGATTATGTTCACGTGGAAATGACAGCGCGTTGCCGCGCGGCGCGTGCAGCCAAGCGTGAAGAACTGTCACGCCAAGGGTGATAACCCCACGGCGGTGCTGGTATGGTTAACAACGATGATCTGGGTCGCCGGGGAACAGGCGATGGAGTGCCAGGTCACACAGGATCAAGGAGCATGATGGATGGCACGACCGTTTATCGTCGTCGGTGACAAGCTGAGCCACGGCGGCAGCGTGGTGGCAGGCACCGGGCAGACCGACATCAATGGCAAGGCGGTGGCCCGGGTGGGCGACGGTGCCGTGTGCGCCGTGCATGGTGCGACCACCATCGTCAGTGGCGATGCCACGGTGCTGGTCGATGGCCAGCCGGTGGCGCGCGACGGCGATCGCACGGCGTGCGGGGCGACGCTGATGGCCTCACAGGCCACCACTGGCCTGCGCTGAACGACGCGGTCGACAGGAGCAGCGCATGGAGCACGGCAACTGATGGCGGGATGGTTGGGCAAGGCAGCGTCGGTGGTGATGGTCTTCATCGCCACCTGGGGCGCGACGATTCTTTACTGGCGCAACAGCGGCACGGTACCGACCGGCATGCAGATGCTGGCCTATCTGGGCCTGCTGCCGGTCGGCCTGAGTGGTGCCGGCTTCATGCTGCGCAGTGCGGCGCGACGCGGCGCCGATGTGGCGCTGGCCAAGGCCGGTGACGATGCTTCGGCGCCCGCGAAGGGCGAGGCGGGACAGCACGCTCAGGGCGCCCCGCAGGTGCCAGCGGTTGCACTGCTGGCCGGTGATCTGAAGCTTGGCCTCGACCTCGACCCGGAGGCCTTGCTGGCGACGGCGGCAGCGCCACCGCGGCCGTCGCTGGATGGCCGCTTCCGCGACAACTACAACCTGCCAGTGCGGATGAGCGCCGCGCCGGATCTGGACGAATTCGAAGTGCTGCAGGCCCGTCAGGACGGTATCGATACCGCCGCGCATGAACGACGTGCGCTGGCGCTGTTGCAGCCGGTGCTGGAACGCCTGCTGGAGGCCGCCTTCACGGCGCTGCCGGAGATCGAAGCCACTGAAGAGGTGGTGGTGGCCGGCCTGCGCCGCCGCGATGAGCAGCGCGTGGAGAATGTCCTCACCCTTGAATTGCTGGTACCCGGCAGCTGGTCCGATGCGCTGCGGCCGTGGGTGCAGGACTGGCTGCTGCAACAGGCGCGCGCGGTGGGACTGGATGCCCGCCGTTTCGACGTGCGCATCACCACGCTTGAAAGCGCGCGTGACGTGTGGCCGCACCTGCAGCGGGTGATCGATGCGCTGCATGCATCGCCGACGCCCCGCTGGCACCTGCTGCTGGCCTCTTCGTCGAGCATTGATGCCAACATCATTTCGGCGTGGCAGGCGACCGGCGTGCTGGCCACCGCCAAGGACCCCGACGGGCGCGTGCCGGGCGAGGGCGCGGCGGGCGTGTTGCTGGCCAGCGCGAGTGCCGCGCGTGAAGGCGCCGGCCGCGTGTGGCGACCGCAGCTGCTGCGCGCCGAACAGATTGAAGGCCAGCGCCCGGCCGAGCAGCGCCGCCAGCTCGCCACGCTGGCCACGCAGTGGCATGCGACGGTGGGCGCTGACAGCGGCCCGGCCCAGTTCGTGCTGCACGACGCTGACCACCGTGGCGACCTGATGGTTGATGCCGCTGCCATCGCTGCGACGCTGTCACCCGATCTCGACTTCAGTCCGCAGAGCCTGGCGCTGGCCATCAGCGCCGGTGAGCTGGGCCCGGTGCTGCCGGTGGCCCAGCTGGCGCTGGCCCACGTACAACTGCAACGCCAGGGCGAACCTGTGCTGCTGCTCGGCGTTGCCGACAACCAGCAGCGCCTGTTCGGACTGGTCGACCCGCTTCCTTCCCCGACGCTGGCGGCCGATGCGCCGTCGGCCTCCTGACCCCTGGATCCCTGCATGAGTTTGAGCAATTTCAGCTACTACCTGCGCGATTACCGCCTGTGGATGGTGATCGGCCTGGTCGGTGCCGCTGCGCTGGCCCACTACGGTGAGGCCGAGGCGCGGCAGATCGGCATCTGGGTGGCCATCGTGCTGGCCGGCCTGCTGGTACTGGCGCTGCTGGTCTGGATCATCAAGCGGATTCTCGCCCGGCGCGCCGCCAAGCGCGTGGAAGCGATGGTCAAGGACGAGGCGGACAAGGCGGTGGCCGGGGCGCAGCCGGCGCAGCGCGCCGACACCGAGGCGCTGCGCTCGCGGATGATGGATGCGGTCAAGCAGATCAAGTCGTCGCGGATGGGCGTGCTGAAGGGCAACGCCGCGCTGTACGAGTTGCCGTGGTACGTGATCATCGGCAACCCGGCGGCCGGCAAGAGCACCGCGATCCTCAATTCCGGGTTGCAGTTCCCGTTCGAGGACAACCGCGGCAACGTGGTGCAGGGCATCGGCGGTACCCGCAACTGTGACTGGTACTTCACCACCAACGGCATCGTGCTCGATACCGCCGGCCGCTACTCGGTCAGCGTCGAGGACCGCCTGGAGTGGCTGACCTTCCTCGGCCTGCTGAAGAAGAACCGCCCGCGTGCACCGATCAACGGCGTGATCATCGCCGCCAGCCTGGCCGAGCTGTCCGGCAGCAAGCCGGAGTTCGCCATCGAGCTGGCCAAGAACCTGCGCCAGCGCGTGCAGGAAATCACCGAGCGCCTGGAAGTGTTCGCGCCGGTGTATGTGCTGTTCACCAAGGCTGACCTGATCGCCGGTTTCAGCGAATTCTTCCGCAACCTCGACCCGGGCGAGCGCGAGCATGTGTGGGGCGCGACGCTGCCGTTCGACGTGCAGCAGCAGGGTGACGCGCTGGCCGCGTTCGACACCCATTTCGATGAGCTGGCCGAAGGCATCAAGGAAATGAGCCTGACCCACATGGCGATGCAGCGCGGCCGTGAAGTCTCGCCGGGCCTGCTGTCGCTGCCGCTGGAGTTCGTCGGCATCAAGCCGGCGCTGCGCACCTTCATCGCCACCCTGTTCGAAGACAACCCCTACCAGTTCAAGCCGGTGTTCCGCGGCTTCTACTTCTCCAGCGCGCTGCAGGAAGGGCGCTCGGTGCATCACGCCTCCGAGCGCGTCGGCCGCCAGTTCAACCTGGAGCGCGGCTCGAACGTGGACGAGGCGCCGACCGGGCACACCGCGTTCTTCCTGAAGGACCTGTTCCGCAAGGTGATCTTCGCCGACAAGGAACTGGTGCGGCAGTACTCCAGCCCGCACCAGAACCGCCTGCGCTATGGCGTGTTCCTTGGCGCGGTGGGTGTGCTGGCGCTGGCGCTGGGCCTGTGGACGTGGTCCTACACCACCAACGCGCAGCTGGTGGCCAATGCCACCAAGGACCTGGACCAGGCCGTGCGCGTGCAGAAGGATCGCATGGACCTGAAGTCGCGCATCGATGCGTTGCTGCTGCTGCAGGACCGCATGGAGCAGCTGGACCGCTACGGCCAGGACGGTGGCATCACCACCCGTCTGGGCCTTTACCAGGGCACGGCGATCCGCGAGAAGCTGTTGCGCGAGTACAACCACGGCATGCAGCAGGTGATGCTGGCGCCGACCGTGGCCAATCTGGAGAACTACCTGGGCCAGGTGGTGGCCGAGCGTGACAAGCTGGGCCAGGGCAACAGTGCCGCCGCCGAGAGCGAAATGCTGTACCAGAACGCTTCGCCGACCAGTACCAACGACGCCTACAACGCACTCAAGACCTACCTCATGCTGGGCAACCCCAAGTATGTGGAGGGCGCGCATCTGTCACAGCAGCTGACGCTGTTCTGGCGCACCTGGCTGGAAGCCAACCGTGGCCAGATGAGCCGCGAGGAAATGGTCCGCGCCGCCGAGAAGCTGATGACCTTCTACGTGGCGCAGGCAGGCGCTCCGAGCTGGCCGCAGGTGCAGAACAAGGTCACCCTGGTGGCCGATACGCGCCAGGCACTGGGCCAGGTGATGAAGGGCCAGCCGGCGATGGAGCGCGTGTATGCGCAGATCAAGGCGCGCGCCGGTGCCCGCTTTGGCACGACCACGGTCGACAACCTGGTCGGCGTGGAGCGCAACGGGCGCATGATCAATGGCAGCTACGCGATCTCCGGTGCGTTCTCGCGCAAGGCGTGGGAAGACTATGTGCAGGACGCGATCAAGGAAGCGGCCAACACCCAGCTCAGCACCACCGACTGGGTGCTGGGCACCACCGAGCAGAGCGATCTGTCGCTGGCCGGCAGCCCGGAGCATGTCTCGCGCGAGCTGGTCAACCTGTACAAGAACGACTACGCGCGTGAGTGGAGCAAGTTCGTGCAGGGCCTGAGCGTGGCCGAGTTCAGCACGTTCGACGAGGCGGTGGCGCGCATCAATAAGCTGGGCGATGCCAGCAATTCGCCGCTGCGCATCCTGCTGGAGCGCATCAACGAAGAAACGGTGTGGGACAACCCGCCGGCACTGGCGCGCTCGAGCAAGGCACGCAAGGGCTTCGTGGCCTGGTTCCAGCGCACCATCCTGCGCAAGGACCCGGCGGCAACGGCCGCGGCGCAGGGGGTTGGCCCGATCGGCAAGGCCTTCGAAGGCATCGCCCGCCTGACCAGCGAACGCGGCGACCAGCCGGCCGTGATCACGGCGTATTTCGAAACGCTGGCCAAGCTGCGCGCGCGCCTGAACGCAATCAAGAGCCAGGGCGAGATCGGCGTCGGCACCCGCAAGCTGATGCAGGACACCTTCAGCAACGAAGGCTCCGAGCTGAGCGTGGGCCTGGCGCTGGTTGACGAGCAGGTGCTGACCGGCCTGGACGAGAAGCAGCGCGAGGCCCTGCGTCCGCTGCTGCTGCGCCCGCTGACCCAGACCTTCAGCGCGTTGATCCCGCCGACCGAGGCTGAGGTCAACAAGACCTGGAAGGCGCAGGTCTACGACCCGTTCAAGGCGCGCATCGGCCAGCAGTATCCGTTCAACCTGAACTCCGACGTTGACGCCGCGCCGAGTGACATCGCCGGTATCTTCGGCGCCAGCGGCAGCATTGCCGCCTTCAACAAGGAGGCGCTGGGCACGCTGGTGATCCAGCGTGGTCCGCTGCTGGAGACCCGTCGCTGGGCCGGGCAGGGCGTGAACCTGTCGGCTGACCTGGTCGCCAACTACGGCAACTGGGTGAGCGGTTCGGCAGCCGGTGCGGCGCAGGACACTACGATCTTCGAGATCCTGCCGGCACCCGCCGCAGGTGCGCTGGAGTACAGCATCGAGATCGATGGCCAGGTGCTGCGTTACCGCAATACGCCGCCGCAGTGGACCACCATGCAGTACCCGAACGTCGGCCAGGTGCCGGGCGTGAAGATCACAGCGGTGACCGGCGATGGCAGGACGGTGGAGGTGTTCAGCGCGCCGGGCTCGAACGGCGTCAACCGCCTGATGTCGGCCGGTCAGGTCGAGCGCCTGGATGATTCCAGCCGCATCACCTGGACGGGCAATGGCGTGTCGGTTCCGGTGGAGATGCGCATCGTCCGTCGTGCCGGTGAAGCCGCACAGGGCGGCGGTGACTGGCAGCGCGGACTGCAGTTGCCTGAACGGGTGGCCGGTGGCGA
Organism: Stenotrophomonas maltophilia; assembly: GCF_047497515.2. Taxonomy (GTDB): domain Bacteria; phylum Pseudomonadota; class Gammaproteobacteria; order Xanthomonadales; family Xanthomonadaceae; genus Stenotrophomonas. The sequence goes on along the minus strand of NZ_JAXAXL020000016.1, from coordinate 103,474 downwards.
ACCCGCCGCGCCGTCCGCGCCCGCTGCCACGCCGGCAGCGACGTCGGCCACGCCGGCCCCGGCCGCTGGAGGTGCACGATGAGCCGGGTGGTCAGCGCAGGCGTGTCGTACTTCGGCAAGGTGCCCTCGCGCGGTGATTTCGTCCGCGCCGCGGACAACCACCAGTTGCTGGGCTGGCTCGATCGCTGGGCCGGCGAGAGCCTGGAGCTGCTGAGCCAGAGCCCGGACTGGAAGCAGCGTTACGACGAAGCGCCGGAAATCCACTACGCGTTCCTGGGCTCGCGCAGCAAGATGGTGCTGTGCGGTCACTTCCTCGCCAGCCGCGATGCGTCAGAGCGGCGCTTCCCGCTGCTGTCGGCATTGCGGCTTGACGCGCCCGAGCCGCTGCCTTTCATTGGCCGCAGCCCGTTGGCGATGTCCAACGCCTGGTCGGGGCTGGCCCGTCTCGCACGCCAGGCCTATCAGGACAGTGATGCCGCGCAGGCGCTGGCGCAGTTGGCTGACGCACGCTTCAGCATCAGCACCGACCCGGGCGACTACAACGGCAGCTTCCAGGATTTCCTGGAAAACACGACTGTGGCCGACCTCGAACAGCGCCTGCGCGATTCCGGCCATGGTGACGTGGCGCTGCGCCAGGTGTTGCCGGCGCTGGGCCTGCTGCTGCAGCCGGTGCTCAGCGGCGGCGACGTCAACATCGACAAGGCGCTGGTGTTCCCGCTGGTGCGCGATCCGGCCTATCGCCCGCTGGTGGCGGCGTTCTGGCTCGACCTGCTGTCGAGCTTCGTCGCCCGCGGCGATTTCGAACTGGCGGTGCTGATCCGCAACGACGCCGCACCGAGCATGATCGTCGGCTTCAATGGCGCCGATCGGCAGGCGCTGCGTGCGGTGCTGGACCCGGCCGAAGCCGGTGACTTCCTGATCCGCATCCAGCATTCGGAGTGGGTGGACGACTACCTGCGCGGCGACTACAACCTCAACCGCTTCGGCAGCTTCCTCGACCGTGACGACCTGGCCCTGGCCACCGCACGCAAGCTGTTCGGCGAGACTTTCCTGGGAACCTGACGATGCGCCTGTGCAATCCTTTCCATCTCATGCTGCCGCTGCTGCTGGCCGCCGCGCCGCTGGCCGCGCAGAACGCGCCGGCCGCGGCCGCCGGTGAACGGCCGGTGGTCATCGAGGGCGTGGTGCCCGACCAGGCGACCAAGGCCAAGCTGCTCAACAATCTGCGCGCGGTGTACGGTGCCGAGCGCGTGGTTGACCGCATCCAGGTGGAAACCATCGCGACCCCGCCGAACTGGGGGGACTACGTTGCCGGCATGATCAACCCGGGCTTGAAGCGGGTGTCGCCGGGCAAGCTGGAGGTGAACGGCCAAGCGGTGCGCATCACCGGTGAAGTCGGCAACGAGGCACTGCGCCAGCAGGTCGCCAGTGACCTGAGCCTGGCCAGCAACACCAGCTACACGGTCACCAATGCACTGAAGGTCGGCTCGCAGCAGAACGTGCTGGACCAGACCCTGGCCAACCGCATCATCGAATTCCAGAGTGGCAGCGCCCGCCTGACGCCGTTCGGTATGAGCATCCTCGACGAGATGGTGGCCAAGATGGCGCAGATGCCGGACAGCCGCTTCCTGGTCATCGGCCATACCGACAATGTCGGCCAGCGCGAATCCAACCTGACGCTGAGCCACGCGCGCGCATTGGCGGTGAAGAACTACATGATGTCCAAGGGCATCCCGGGCAGTCACATGGACGTGCTGGGCAAGGGGCCGGACGAGCCGGTGGCGGACAATACCAGCGACGAGGGCCGCGCGCGCAACCGTCGAATCGAGTTCAAGATCCAGTAAGCGCAGGGGGGGAGCGGGCTGGGCCCGCTCCCCCCTGGTAGAACGGCAGGCGATTCAGTCTTCCGGATTGACGTCCAGCATCTCTTCCATCTGCTCCAGCGTGCTGTTGTCCTTGATGACCCGCTTGAGCCAGACATGCAGCGGCATCTCGCCCCAGCGTGCCGCCTTCTCGGCCAGATAGGCCACCGGGCTGTGCGGTTCGGTGCGACGGAAGAACTCGGCGACCTGGCGCAGCTGCTGCAACGCTTCCTTGCGCGAACCAGGGGCGCCGGCCGGACCGCGCGCCGGTGTGGTCACCACCGGTGTGGCATCGAAGCCCGGCATGTCCGTGTTGAACGCCGGTTCGTCGAACGGCGTCTCCGCCGCTTCGGTCTGGCCGTCCAGCAGAACGCCCGCCTCCCGTGCGAAGCGCAGCACGGTGCGCTGCAGGTGTTCCAGCTGCTCGCGTACCGCGCTGAAACTGGGGCCGTCCAAGCCGAGCCGGTTATCCACTGCGGCCTGCAGTTCGGCCAGGGCCTGGCTGCACTCGGGCAGGTCGTCGGCCAGTTGGCGATAGAACCCGTGCTGGGTGTCACGGCGGGCGGCATTGAGCATCTCCAGTCCCGGGCGACCGTCATCGTCCTCGCCACTGGCCGCGCGGGCATGGGCGTGTTCGAAATCGGCCAGGCTGAAGCGCCCCTGCGGCGCGGCGATGATCGGCACCGATCGCAGCCATTGCAGCGAATTGGTCAGCAACCAGCTCAGGTTGCCGATGCGCTCCTCGAAGTCGCCATCCGGCGCCTGCGGGTGAACCTCGTCCCAGTAGCGATCACACAGGCCGGCAGTGACCCGGTAACCGGCGGTCAGGCCCTGGAAACCTTCCAGTTGGGTGGCCGCCTCGGTGAGCCAGCCGGCCACGCGCAGGTCCTTGGTGCGTGCCTGCAGCAGATCGTTGGACTCACGCAGCACGCTGCTCCAATCGGCGTACTTGATGTCGGTCTGCCACGCGCCCTGGTCCAGGGTCGGGTCGTCGGCGCGACGGTTTTCGATGATCCGATCGAACTCCGCCGAGAACGACAGGTCTTCACCGGTCGGGGCGTGGTCCGAAATCGGGGCCAGCAGGGCTTCCTGATCCAGCATGGCAGGTCTCGTTGGGGACTGAGGCTGATTCTAGCGGTTGAATGTGAATGCCGTTACGGGATTCCAGCAACGCTCCGAGGCTGAATACGACGATCCGCCGATTATGTGACGAAAACCCCAATTTACCCCCGCATTTTGCGCCGTGATTTTGACGAACACCACGATCTGGTAGATTCAATAGCTGGAAACCGACACCGCGTCCCTTGGATCTGGCGTCTTCACTCTGGAATTGGCATGGATCAGCTGAATTACCTGATGACGCAGACCGCCGGTCTCGGCGACGCCCAGCGTCTGTATCGTTTGCAGTGCGATGCATTCACGGCGTGCACCGTGGAGCGCTGGCGTGGACGCGACGCGCTGGGCGAGGATGCGTGGACCGAAGTCGACGTGCTCACCACGGATGCAGGCATCGCATTGGCGTCGTTGCCAGCCACGCGCGCCACGCTGGTCACGCAGCTCGCCGATGGCGGGCAGTGGCAGCGCAGCGGCCTGGTTGCCGATGCCGCGCGGCTGGGAGGCGATGGCGGGCTGGTGCGCTACCGGTTGCGCCTGATGTCGTGGACCTGGTGGTTGCAGCATGCGCGCCACAGCCGCGTGTTCCAGGAGCAGGGTGTTCGTGCCATCGTCGATGCGGTCCTCGGGGGACACGGCGACATCGCACGCTGGCGTTGGGCCGAGGGCGTCGATGCCTTCCTGGGCTCGCGTGTACGCAGTTACTGCGTGCAGTACCGCGAGAGTGACACTGATTTCCTGCAGCGGCTGCTGGCCGAAGAAGGGTTGGGCTGGCGGCTGTACGCCGATGAGGAAGCACCCTGCGGCAATGGCATGGAAATCTTCGCCGACAGCGTTGCTTTGCCGGAGGATGCCATCAGTGCCGGCACCGGTGTGCGTTTTCATCGCAGCGATGCCACTGAAACCAGCGACAGCGTGCAGGCTATCGGCCTGTGCCGGCGCCTGGCCAGCACGACGGTCAGCCTGCAGAGTGATGATTACCGCCAGGTGCGTGCGCTGGCGGGCCAGTCGCCGATGGACGGCGGTGGCGACGAGTCTGCGCGCGAGGACTTCGATGCCGTGGGCGCCTACGCCTTCAGCGATGGTGCTGCCGCGTCGCGCCAGGCCAGGTTGCTGGCGCAGGCCCGCGAGGCGCACAGCCGGCATTGGCAGGGGCAGGGTACGATGCGCGGCCTGCACTCGGGCAACTGGCTGCGATTGCAGCAGGCCCCGGGCTCGACGCCGCCCGAGCTGCTGCTGGTCGCCGTCGACCACGCTGGCATCAACAACCTGCCCACCGACCTGCGGCGCAGTCTTGATGATGCACTGGGCATTGCGCGCGGCGAGGCCGGGGATGCGCCCCTGTGGCAGCAGGCCGAAGCGGTCGGCTACGGCAATTGTTTCGAAGCAGTGCCGCGCGCCATGCCCTGGCGGCCGTTGCTGGTGGATGGCACCGGTGCGCGGCTGAATCCCCGTCCGACCGTGCCCGGCTACCAGACCGCGGTGGTGGTGGCGGGCCAGGGCAATGCCGGCAAGGACCTGCATGCCGACAGTCACGGCCGCGTGCGCGTGCGCTTCCATTTCCAGCAGGGGCAGGGCGAGGGTGCCCATGACAGTGCCTGGTTGCGCGTGGCGCAGCGCTACGCTGGACCGGGCGTCGGCAGCCAGTTCCTGCCGCGGATCGGCCAGGAGGTGCTGGTCGGCTTCCTGGACGGTGATATCGATCGGCCGCTGGTGCTGGGGGCGTTGTACAACGGGCGAGGCGAGGCCGGCGTGACGCCGACGCCCGCTGGTGCCAGCAGCGAGGGCGATGTCTCTGCCTACGGCCAGGCTGGTGATGCGCGCCACAGCGCACAGGCCAACCTCAGTGGCGGCCAGGCGCCGGCATGGCATGCAGCAGGCGCGGGCGACCAGGCGCATCGGCAGGGCGGAGCACTATGGGGTATCCGCTCGCGCGAATGGGACGGCGGTGAAGGCAGCAACCACCTGTTGTTCGACGATTCCAACCAGCAGCTGCGTGCGCAGTTGGCGAGCAGCCAGCAGGCGTCGCAGCTGTCGCTGGGTCACCTGCGGCACCAGGCTGACAACTATGTAGGCAGCGTCCGCGGCACCGGCTTCGAGCTGCGCAGCGATGCCTGGGGAGCGGTACGGGCGACGGCGGGCGTGTGGTTCACCGCCTATGGTCATCGATCGACCGCACCTGCAGGCGAGGCGGTGCAGCCCGCCGCGCTGCTGACCCAGCTGCAGGCCCTGGGCGAGCGCTTCACCCAGGCCGCGCGCACACATGTAACGAGTCCGTTGGCGATGCAGGAGGGTGCCAAGGCTGCGGCGCGCTCCAGGATGGTGGCCGACAAGTCGCCGGTCCCCGGCTTGCTGGCGAGCGTGCGTACCACCACCGGTGGTGATGATTTCGGCGCAGGAAAGGGCAGTGCGGCCGAGCGCGCGTCCGAGGCGGGCCAGGGCAGGGTTCCACATTCGGGCGACCCGCTCCTGGGGATGGCTGCTCCGCAGGGCGTTGTGCAGGTGGCGGGCCAAGCCATGCACTGGAGCAGCGGTGAAGCCCTGCTGCTGGCCAGTGGCAGTCACAGTGAAGCGATCACGATGGGGCAGGCGCGGCTTCATGCCGGGCAAGCGATCGGAGTGCTTGCATCCGTCGTTGAAGGGGCAGCCGCCGCTCCGACGGCACTTGACGTGGTGGCCGGCAGCGAAACGCTGGACATCCAGGCGCATGCAGACCTGGTGCGCATCCAGTCGCGTGGTGCGCTGCGTGGCGCCAGCGCACAGGCACCGGTAGAGCTCGCCGCGGCCAACACGATCCACGTCGCGACGTCCGGAGGGGCCAGCCTGACCATCGCTGGCGGCAGCATTACCATCGCTTGCCCCGGCACGATCACCGTGCATGCCGGCAGCAAGTCATTTGTTGGGCCGGCCCAACAGGGCTATCCGCTTCCCCAGTTCCCGCGCAGCAGCTGCAAGAGCTGCATTCTCGACGCGATGCGCCAGGGCACGCCGGGAGTGCTGGTGTGATGAATCGCTATGCGGTGATCGACAGCGCGCAGCGGCCGCATTTCCATGAGCGGCTGGAGCGCCTGGGCGCGCACTATCGCTCGCTGTTCGAGGGCACGGCCGAGGCGAGCTTGCTGGATATCGCTCCCTTGCTGGTGGCCTGGCCGGACACGGCAGTGCACGCCAGGCTGGATGCGGAGATCCGGCAGATGGGGGCGCAGCGGCCAGGAGTGACCCTGCTGTGGAGTGCGCTGGAACTGGACGAGCTCGCCAAGCGGCTGCGGACCTTCCATCTGGTCAAGGTGCCCGAGAAGGGCGGTCGCGAAATGCTGTTGCGCTGGTACGACACGCGCATCCTGCCTGCGCTGCTGGAACTGCTGTTGCCCGCGCAGCGTGCCGCGTTGCTGGAGGGCGTGCAGCGCCTGCAGTACTTCGACCGCTATGGCGATCTGCAGGAATGGCCGCTGGCCGAGGTGGACGATGCCGGCCTGCCTGCACTGCCGCCATTGCGCCTGGACCAGCAGCAGTACACGCGCCTGCTGGACGCGTGCGAGGCGGATGTGGCCATCGCCCAGCTCCGCCGGGTCATTCCCGGTGAGATGAAGCGGGTGCCTTATCGCTCGCTGTATCCGTTCGTCGTCAAGCATATGCAGGACACGATCGCGCACGGCGTGGACCAGGTGGACGATCACGTGCAGTACCTGTTGCTGGCGCTGTACACCTCAGGCGCATGCCGGGATCATTCCGCCGTGCGGACCCGGTTTTCGCAGGAGGCCAATGCCTTTGAGGCGCCGTTCCAGGATTGGGCGTCGGCCTTGCCTGACGATATCTGGTTGATGGGCGTTCCATTGTGGGATGCCCCCACGGCCTTGCCGGCCGAAGCGGCAACACCACTGAACTAGAGGAACAACCATGCGTTTGATGCGCACTCAACTGCTGGCGGCCTTGGTACTGCTGCTCCTGGTGCCAGCCCTGGCCGCGTGCAAGGGGCGGACAGCCTCCACACCGGTGGCTGTGCTGGGCTACAACCATACCGATGCCTACATCGCGCAGTTCCTTGTGAACGGCGGCAGTGGCGGGTCGGCCGATTCCCACTCGGAAGGCGGAACGGTGTGCTGCGCGATGCTGCCTGATCGATGGACACCGGATATGAAGGTGGAGATCGAATGGACGACGGATCTCGAAACGTTCCAGAAGGCGACTGTTGCAGTTCCAAAGTACGACCAGCTCGGAAACCTGGCGGTCCATTTCCTGCGCAACGGACAGGTCAAGGTCTTTGTCACCGGTCTCGTGCTGGGTCATCCCGATTATCCGTTGACCGGTCCTGAAGCGCCCTTGCGCGAAGGCGAGAATCCGGTGTGGGAGCACCTTCGTCGCCCCCTCGAAAGCTGATCAGAGGGACACGCGCGAATGATGACGTCAGCAACTACATCAGGAATGAAGATGCTGGAAACCAGAAGGCAACAGCCATGACGTGCTGCTCGGGTCGCTGCTGCACCCTCAAGGACAAGAAGAAATGATCCCACGATTCGTGCGTACACATCACATTATGCGTGTTCCGCTGCTGTCTGCCTTGGTTGTGCTGCTTCTGCTGCCCGTACTGGCGGCCTGCAAGGGCCAGCCCGCGTCTACACCTGTGGGAGTGCGGGGCTATAACCATACCGACAACCATGTTGCGCAGTTCCTTGTGAACGGCGGGAGTGGTGGATCGGCGTGGCCACACTCCGCAGGTGGAACCGTCTGCTGCGTAGTGTTGCCGGATCACTGGGCACCCGATCAGAAGGTGGAGATCGAGTGGACGACTGACCTTGAAACCTACCAGAAGGCGACGGTATCAATCCCCAGGTATAACGAAGTTGGCAGTCTCGCTGTTCACTTCCTGCGCAATGGTCAGGTCAAGGTGTTCGTGACCAATCTGATACTGGGGCACCCGGACTATCCGTTGACGGGACCCGAGGCGCCGTTGCGTGAGGGGGAAAATCCCGTGTGGGAGCACCTCCGGCGCCCGCCCGCTGGCTGATGGTAAGCGGGGTGGAATCGATAGGGACAAGCAATCCGGCAGGGACAAGCAATCCGGCAGGGACGGACATCGGAACAAGGAGGCAAGGACATGAATGAACGCACGGCGACTGGCGCGCAGCCCATGCCCGCCAACGGACAGCGGGCCCTGAGCGGCGCTGAGGCACAGCGGCGGGCGAAGGCGATGGCGTGCCTGCGCGAGAAGGGTTCGCAATGCCAGGGCCAGGTGCATGTGAGCATCTACTTCGATGGCACCGGCAACAACCGTGAGTGGGAAGGAACCTTCGTCACCGGCAAGACACGCGCCACCCGGACTCAGCTTGCACGCAACGGCCACAGCAACGTGGCACGCTTGTACGACGCCAGCCTGGCCGAGCCGGAGAATGGCTTCTTCAGCGTCTATGTTCCCGGCGTGGGGACGCCATTTTCCGAGGTCGGCGATACCAACCAGGATGGCGACACTCTGGGAGGAGGGGCTGCACGATACGGTGCCGATCGCATCCATTGGGCGATCCTGCAAGTCATCAACTCGGTGCATCAGTACCTCAAATCCAATGATCTGATCACGCCGGCTGAAGCCAAGGTCCTGGTCGGTTCGATGAGCGAGACGCGCCTGCTGGAAGGTATGGCGCGCCGCGCCATGCTGACCGGAATCGCGCAACGCCTCGAGCGCGTGGTGAAAAGCCACCAGCGTCGCGTCACCTCTGTGCACGTGTCCGTCTTCGGTTTCTCGCGCGGTGCCGCACAGGCACGTGCGTTCGTGCATCGGCTGTATGAAACCGCCGAGGCCTGGGGCAGCGGCTGTGGCTACAACATCGCCGGTGTTCCGCTCTACCTAAACTTCATGGGTATCTTCGACACCGTAGCTTCGGTGGGCGTTGCTGCCATGAGCCGGGTATCCAAGGGCAAATGGGACTGGGCCGCCGGTGACATGATGAGCATTCACCCAGAAGCCCGGCAATGCGTGCATTTCGCTGCCCTGCATGAGCAGCGCATCAACTTCCCGCTGGATCTGGCGACCAGCGGGAAGGAAGTGCTTTACCCCGGCATGCATTCCGATGTCGGCGGTGGCTACTCGCCCGGCGGCCAGGGCAAGGATTTCGTGTCGGGCGCAGCGAACGGCAACGCCAAGCTGTCACAGATTCCGCTGATCGACATGCATCACGAAGCTATCAAGGCTGGCGTGATGATGCGGACCATGGATGAGCTCATGGCCAATCCAGTTGTTGCCACGCATTTCGGCTGCCACCCGCAGCTGATCCGCGATTACAACGCCTGGCTGACCGGCCATGGGGTACCTGCAGGCGCGCACACGCAGCAGATCAGCGGTCATTGCCGGCAGTACGTGGCCTGGAAGGGCAAGCGCCTGCCCAACGGTCCACAGAGCCTGCTGCAGCAGCCGTTCTTCAAGCAGTCCGATGCAGAGGATCAGGTGGATCTGGCCAACGCGCAGCGCGACTTTGCCAATCTGGTCACCGAGCTGGCCCAAGGCAAGAGCGACATGGCGGCTTACCGCGGCCAGCTGGATGAAAGCCAGAAGCGCATGGACGCCGGACGCAAGGCCGGACGTCCGGTGTTCGAGCCGACCCCACGAGCGTCCGCTGCGGCCTACACCTACGCAGGCATTCCTGCCGAAACCAGCACCCTGCTGGACCTGGTGCTCAACGCTACGCCGGTGCCTGATGTCAGCACCAACCTGTTCGACAATTACATGCACGATTCGCTGGCCGGCTTCTACATGATGAAGTGGACGGAGTTGAACATTCCGCGCCTCAATACCTACGGCTACCTGCGCTATCGCGAGGTCTTCAGCGTCGCCGGCAGGAGGGCGCAGGAGTGCCGCGATCCCGCCACGCTGCCGCCTGCGAATATCCCCTCCATCGGCGGCGCGTTCCAGCAGCTGGGAACAGCAATGGGCGGCTGACCGGTGAAGAGGATCGCTTGCACATTCCGGGCCCGTGGGTGACCGATCTGACCAATGGCTGGAATCTGGATGCCGCGCCCTTGCCCGTCCCCACATGGCAGCCGCTGCATCTTCATGGCATCCTCACCAAACTGATTGGCCTGGTCCCATCGACGGATGAACAACATGCACAACTGGATCGCACCCGCGGCCGGCGCGCTCATGCTGACGCTTTGTCTGGCCGCACAGGCGGCCGAGCCGACCTTCGGTGGCTGGCGCAACCTGGGCTCGCGCGATGGCGCCGAGCCTGCGTTGCGGGATGTGCCGTTCGCGCTGTTGCCGACGCCGGTGGCGCGCGATGCGCGATTCTCGATCTACGACCGCGAGAGCAAGCGGCTGGTGTGCTGCCTGCAGGTGGCCAGCGCCGAACTGGATGACACGGCGCTGCGCAAGGTCTATCAATTGCCCGAGCAGTGGGTTACCGATCTGCGCAATGGCCGAAGCACGGCAAGGCCCTGGCCGACGCGGGTCTACGAAATGCGCCGCGTTGGCGAACTGGTCGACTACGGCTTCAACGACGCGCCCGAGGCCTACAGCGATCTGGGCGGCCTGCTGTTGCCCGCCGACGCGCGCCTGCTGCCCGATGGCAGCGTGCAGGCCGGGGCGACGTACCGCCTGCAGTTCCTTAGCACGCCGCTGGGCGATGACAGCAGTGCGCTGGACCGCTTCACCCTGCAACCGGCGCAGGGCGCAGGCAAGCCGGTGATCGTCGAAGTGTCCTACGGAACCTACTGATCCGGAACGTTAATCCGGCGTGACGGCGCTGGCGTGCGCCGCCGTTTTCCATCTGCTACCGTCGTCCTACAGGGGAAGGACCTGCCCGCCGCATCGTGGGGCAGCAACGGTGGGAACGCCATGGAAGCGATTCGCAACCTCATGGTGCAGGCAGCTGGGCTTGATGCCGGCAGCCGCCTGTATCGGTTGGATCTACCCGGCATGCCGACGGTCGTGGTCGACCAGTGGCACGGGCGTGATGCCCTGTCGCAGGGGCGGCATCTGGAGATCGATGTACTCGCGCTGGACGTCTCGCTGCCACTGGCTGACTGGCCCGGGCAGTCCGCATGCCTGCATGTACGCCTGGCCGATGGCCAGGATTGGCCGCGTCACGGCGTGATTGCCGATGCGCAGTGCGTGGGAGGGGACGGCGGATTGGTGCGCTATCGCATCACGCTGCGTGACTGGACCTGGTGGCTCGACCAAGCCCGATGCAGCCGCGTGTTCCAGGAAAAAAGCGTGCGCGAGATCGTGGACACGGTGTTCCAGATGCACCCGCAGCACGCGCATTGGCGCTGGAGCGATGACGTCGACGGGGTGCCGGCTGCGTCCCGGCCGCGCAGCTATTGCGTGCAGTACCGGGAGACCGACCTGGCCTTCGTGCAGCGGCTGCTTGCCGAAGAAGGGCTGGGCTGGTGCGTGCAGGAGACCGGGGAGGCGACGGCCGGGCACGGCGTGCTGCTGTTCGCCGATTCGACGGTGCTGCCCGAGTCCGAAGAGTCGCATGCAGGCGGCGGGGTCCGCTTCCATCGCGCCGATGCCAGCGAACAGCGCGATGGCGTGCAGCAGCTGGGACAGCATCGTCGGCTGCACAGTACCCGGGTGCAGTTGCACAGCAGCGATTACCGCAGCGTCCGGTCGTTGATGGGGCAGCTGCCGGTGCAGGGCGGTGGCGAAGCGCCTCGCGAGGATTACGATGCCATCGGCGCGTACGCCTTCGCCGATGCGGACGCGTTGCAGCATCACGCCCGTCTGGTCGCCGAGGCAATGGAGGCGCAGGCGCTGCAGTGGCGGGGCCGGGGTAGCGTGCGCAGCGCCGACGCGGGCCAGGCCTGGGTGCTGACTGGCCTGCCGGGTGAGCTGCCGGCCGAACTGTTGCTGGTGAGCATCGAGCATGCCGGCGTCAACAATCTGCCGGTTGACCTGCGCCGGGCGATGACCGCGCTCGACGCCATCCATGCGGACAACGACACACTACAGGCCGAGGCGCGAGCGCACGGCTACAGCAACCTGTTCACTGCGATCGCACGTGACCGCCGCTGGCGGCCGGTACTGGAGGACGGCACCGGCGTGCGGCGCAATCCGCGGCCTTTGGCGCCCGGCTACCAGACCGCGATTGTCGTGGCCGGGCAGGGCGCCGGCAGCGACGAGCTGCATGCCGATGCACTGGGCCGGATACGCGTGCGCTTCCATTTCCAGCAGGGGGCGGAAGGCGTGGACAGCGCATGGTTGCGGGTGGCGCAGCGCTACGCCGGGCCAGGCGTGGGCAGCCAGTTCCTGCCGCGCATCGGCCAGGAGGTACTGGTCGGCTTTTTGGAAGGTGACATTGATCGTCCGGTGGTCCTGGGCGCGCTGTACAACGGGCGAGGCGAAGCAGGGGTGGCACCGAGCCCGGCAGGCGCCAGCAGCGAATCGGATACCCGCGCATACGCGCAGGCTCGCGATGGTGCGGGCAGTGCCCAGGCCAACCTCGGCGGCGGCCAGGCGCCGGCCTGGCATGCAGCCGCCGGCGGCGAACAGGCGCATCGGCATGCCGGTGCGTTGTGGGGCGTGCAGTCGCGCGAATGGCAGGGCGAAGGCTGGAACCGGCTGCAGTTCGACGACAGTGATCAGCAGCTGCGCGCGCAGCTGGCCAGCAGCCAGCAGGGCTCTGCGTTGAGCCTGGGCCACCTGCGGCACCAGGCGGACAACCATCGCGGAAGCCTGCGCGGGACGGGTTTTGAACTGCGCAGCGACGCATGGGGCAGCGTGCGCGGGCAACGCGGGCTGTGGCTGGATGCGTATGCGCACCGGGACCACGAGCCGGCGGGCGCCGCACCGCAACCGGCGGCGCTGCTGAAGCAGCTGGCGTCGCTGGCGCAACGCCAGGCCGCAGCGGCGCACAGCCATCTGACGGTGCAGCCGGCGTCGCATCTGGGCGTACAGTCGCCTCAGCGCTCTTCGCTTGACGGTGCGCGCGCGCCGTTGCCGGTGCTGTTGGCCAGCGTGGCCAGCACGGTGCCCGGCACGGCGCTGCAGGAGGCTGCGGGTGCGGCCGCGCAGCGAAGCAGTGACGCTGCCGACGATCGCGTACCGCATACCGGTGACGCGTTGCTGGGCCTGTCCGCGCCGGCGGGGGCGGTGATCGTAGCGGGTCAGGGCCTGCACTGGACACCGGGTGAAACGCTGGTACTGGGCAGTGGGCAGCACAGTGATGCGGCGGTGATGGGGCAGGCGCGCTGGCATGGCCGGCAGGCGATCGGTGTGCTGGCCGCGAGCATGGCTGGCGTCGATACCCAGGTGCCGACGCTGACACTGGCCAGCGCAACGCAGGTGCTGGACATCAAAGCGCAGCAGGATCAGGTCGGCGTGCAGGCCCGGCAATCGCTGCAGGCCGCCAGTGCGCAGGCCGCCATCGAGATCGGTGCTGGCCGCACGATCCAGGTAGCGACCGCAGCCGGTGCCAGCATCACGATCAGTGAGGGCAACATCGTTTTCAATGCGCCAGGGCGGATCACCGTGCATGCCGGGCGCAAGTCGTTCCTGCCCGGTGGCGGCGGTCGCTACCCGCTGCCGATGTTCCCGCAGTCGGTCTGCAAGGAGTGCCTGTTGCTGGCGGCGCAGCGGGCGGCACCGTTGACGCCGAAGGGGGGCTGAGCATGCGCCGGGACTGGCATTTCCCTCCGCTTGCGCTGCCGCCACTGGAGGCGGACGCGCAGCGTTTCGTGTTGCTGGACGGCGCGCAGTGCGACCAGCCGTTGCAGCTGCTGCGTGCGCTGCCGTGGGCGCCGCTGCGGCTGTTTGACGGACTGTTGGCCGACGGCACTGATGATGCCAGTGTGTTCCTGGCGCGGCTGCCGGCACACATCGACATCGACCGCTTCCTGCAACGGGCTGCCGCGCAGGCACGTTCGCCGGGCCTGCTCAGCGTGATCGAAACGGCGTTGGGTGCCGAGGCGCTGCTGCAGCGGCTGCAGCGGCGGCTGGACGCCCGCTTCCCCAACGGCAAGGAGTTCCTGGCGCGCTTCTTCGATGCACGCGTGTTGCCGTGGTGGGTGCAGGTACTCGACGAAACGCAGTGCCGCGATTTTCTGTCGCTGGGCGAGCGTTGGTGGTACCTGCGCCACGATCTGCGCTGGGCGCAGCTGGAACTGCAGGACGCCGTGCAGGATCCGCATGACCCGCCCTGGGTGCTGGAGGCCAACCAGCGACGTGCGCTGATCGATGCCAGCTATCCCTACACGCTCATCGACCACTTCCAGCTGAGCGACCCCGAGCTGTTGGCACGGCTGCCACGTGAGCGCTGGTACACCGTGTTGCGGCGCGCGGTAGCGACGGCAGCCGCCGCCGGCATCGAAGACAGCCGTCGCGTGGTGATGGTGGCGACCTGGACGCTGCTGGCCGGGGTGGATCTTGGCGAGGACCCGGCCTGGCGGCAGCGCCTGCAGGACTTCGCCAGTGGGCGGCGCAGTGCGGCCGACATCGGTGACGAAGTCTGGCCCTTGGAAGAAAGCTGGGATTGAATGGAGCGAGATCGCGATGATGAGCAACAAGTACCTGTGGTGGAGCGCGCTGGCGGTGATCGCGCTGCTGGTGGTAGGCGTCGGCTGCAGCCGGGCAATGGCCCGCGGCAAGACGCCGATCATGTCGTTGTTCGCGTTCAACTACAGCCCGTACTACCTGGCCGATGTGCGGGTCGATGGGCAGTTTCTGGGAGGGTTGGACGGCTACACCAATGGCGGCTCCGGGATGGGGCCGCGTGCCCCCCGCGGCAAGGGGCCGGACAGCGTGCGCGTGCGCTGGATCGAGGCCAACCGCTACGATCTGGCCACCAACCGCTACCTGAGCGAAGGGCACCGCGTGCCCCGTGAAGCGGTGGTGCCGCTGAAGACACCGTATCCGCCCAACCCGGCCACCCTGCTGCTGCATTTTTACGCCGACGGCCATGTCGAGGCCGAGCTGCTGGACAAGGGCGTGAACAAATGGGATGTGCGACGCATGCCGGTGCCTAAGGAGCACAAGGACCATGACCAGTACTGATCCGACCGCGATTCCGGGCCAGGTCGATCTCGAGCCTGGTACCCCCGATCCGGTGGCACAGGCCGAGGGCACGGCGCGCACGGCGCGGCTGGCGCGCGGTACGCGTCCGTTGAGCGATGCCGAGCGCCGCCGTCGCCAGGAAGCGATGTGCGGCACGGTGCCCGACAAGGAAGCGGCCACCACCGGCTGCACGCAGAGCCTGCATCTGTGCATGTTCTTCGACGGTACCGGCAACAATCGGGAAGAGGAGCTGGCCAAGGATGAAACGGAGCGAGCGCTTTCCAACATCGCCCGGCTCTACGATGCGCATGTGAAGGATCGTCGCAACAGCAAGCGCCAGTACCTGGCCGGCGTAGGAACGCCGTGCCCGGAAGTCGGTGACAGTGGCGGCCTGCTCGGGTTGTCGATCGGCAAGGGCGGACGCGAGCGCATCGACTTCGCGTTGCAGGCGTTGGACGAGTTGATCGACAGCCAGCCCGAGCCGATGCGCATCCTGGTAGTCAGTGTGTCGGTACTGGGTTTTTCGCGCGGGGCGGCGTCGGCACGCGCGTTCGCACGCGACCTGGCCGCGCGCTGCCGCCGTCAGGCCGATGGCACCTGGCTGTACCGCGAACGCATCCCGCTGCGGATCGGCTTCATGGGCGTGTTCGATACGGTGTGCTCGGTGTGGCCCAGCCTGGCGGCGGCGGCGGTGAACTATCGCAACGGGCATACTGGCTGGGCCGAAGGCATGGCGGTTCCGGAGATCGTGGAGCAGTCGGTGCACATGACCGCCGCCCACGAGCTGCGTGGCCAGTTCCCGCTGGATTCGACGCGCGAGCACGCGCTCTACCCGGCCAACACGGTGGAAATCTGGTTCCCGGGCGTGCACTCGGATGTGGGCGGCGGCTATGACCCGCAACACCAGGGACGCCAGAACAGCATCGCGCGCTTTGCCCTGAACGAGATGTATGACATGGCGCAGGCCGGAGGGGTGCTGTTCAACCCGATCAGCTTGCTGGAAGACCACGTCAAGGCCGAATTCGACAAGCAGGATCCGGAGTTGCAGGCAGTGTTCAATGCTTACCTGCAGGCGTTGCGGGTCAAGCGTGGGCGGATGGAGGACGTGCAGGCATCGCACATGGAGCTGCTGTACCGCTGGCTGCGGGTGCGCGTGGCACGCGGTGATAAACTGCCGTCGATGCAGCGGCTGGCGGCGCGCGAGGAAGCGCTGCGCGAGCAGGTGCGGACCCTGCGGCGGCGCCAGTCGCAGCTGCCATCCCCATGGAGCAACGACAACCTGCATCTGGCTGACCAAGGGAATGCGGACAAGACGGCCGAATGGAACCGGGTGTCCGACGAGCTGAAGGCCCGCGACGACGAGCTTTCGGCGGTGAGCAAGCAGCGCCGCGGGCTGGAGAAGGAAAACGACACGATGCTCGGCAAGATCGTCGGCCTGCGCCGCCGCCGCGAGCGTGGCGCGACGCTGACGATGGCCGAGCGGGTGACCCTGGAGTCGTGGGACAACACCACGCTGCTGCCGCCGGAGGTGGAGGCCTTCTTCGACGGCTACGGCCACGATTCGGTAGCGCACTGGTTCATCGGCAACCTGAGCCAGTGGCGGGTGTTGTACTTCGGTGCCACCAAGTACACGCCGGGCAAGGTGGAAGAGAAGGCCGAGGCCACCGAGGCGGTGCCTGGCTGAGAAGGCAGGCTACACTACGCGCCGCGGCCGCAGGCCGAGCCATCGATGTGAGTGCCGTGCCCCGTCTGCCGTTGCTGTTGTCCTTGTCGCTGCCCGTGCTGGCGGGCTGTGCCAGCGCGCCCCCGCCGCCGGCCCATTCCGATGCGCTGTGGCGGCTGATCGAACGTGATTGCGGTGGCGCCGAGGGGCCGCGCGGTGACTGCCTGCAGGTGGAACGGGCGGCCGATCGCCGCGACGTGCTGGTCAAGGATGCGCATGGCGACTACCAGTTTCTGCTGATGCCGCTGGACAAGGTCAGCGGTATCGAGAACCGCAGCCTATACCAGCGTGGTGCGCCGAACTACTTCGCCGCGGCCTGGCAGGCGCGCGGGCATACCGAGCAGGCCTTGGGCCAGCCGCTGCCGCGGGCGGTGGCCAGCCTGGCGCTGAATTCGCCGCACGGCCGTTCGCAGCACCAGTTGCACATCCATGTCGACTGCCTGCGCGCCGACGTGTTGCAGGCACTCGATGCACACAGCGATGCGCTTGGCACGCAGTGGGCGCCGCTGCCGGTGCCGCTGCGTGGTCACGTGTACCAGGCACGCTTGCTGCCCGGCGCGGAACTGACCGCCAATCCGCTCAACCTGTTGGCCTACGGTCTCAGCGGCGTGGACGATGTCGGCCAGTGGAGCCTGGTGGTGGCCGGCCGCGACAACGTCCAGGGTGCGCCAGGCTTCATCCTGCTTGCCACCCGCCTGGATGCGGGCAGCGGCAACGAGGCCAGCGGCGAAGAACTGCAGGACCACGCCTGCGCGGTGCTGACCGGCGCAGGCAAGGTGCTGGAGCGGGTTCGCTAGCCGATCCGTTGCTGGCAGTTGCGCCACGTCGGTGCGGTGAGCGCCAACAACTGGCGGTCGTGCCATCCCTCCGCATCCAGGTGGTGATCGCGCAGGATACCTTCGTGGGTGAAGCCTTGGCGCTGCAGGGCCTGGGCGAAGGGCGTAGTGCAGCCCGGCGGCAGCAGCACAAAGACACGGTGCAGGCCGACACTGTCGAACAGGAACGGGCACAGCGCCTGGAGGGCCTGCTGTGGGTAGACATGCTGGTGGTGCAGCGACTGCAGTTCGGCACAGCGCGAGTGCAGTGACTGCAGGCGCACATGCAGCTGGTCAATCAGGGCGCCCTGTGCATCGTCGAACACGCCCAGCACCAGCTGGTCGTTGTCCTGCTCCAGCCGTGAGCGATGGATGCTGGCAAGGAACCGCGCTTCTTCGTCGATGCCAGGCGGATGCGGCTGGCTGCGTTGGCGGCGGTCGTCGAAGACGCGCCAGCGCGGCAGGTCGGTGCGCTGGAAGGAGCGCAGGGTGACCGGTGCGGCCGGCAGTTGCAGCAGGTGCCGGCGCAGGACCGGACGCAGCGGGGTGAGGTGGGTGTGGTATGCAGTGTCTTTCATCCGGGCACGATGCGATTGCATGGCACGCGGAACCATTCAATTCGTTGCAAAAACGCCGGGGAAGGCTGATTCGGTTCAGGCATAAGTCCATCAGGGCTGGTCATTTCCGTTGAAACCATCCATTCAGGACACTTTCGTTACGGGATCGTTATGCGCCGCACAGGTCGCTGGCCCCGTACCACCCGCCCAACTCCCCCAGGAAGCCCATGTCCGCCTCCCCCAAGGCGCTGCGCCCGCGTCCGCTGGTGCTCGCGCTGTCGTCCCTGATGCTGGTCTCGCTGCCGGCCTTCGCGCAGGAAAGCGCACCCACCTCGCTACAGGAAGTAAAGGTCACCGGCTCGCGCATTCCGCGTGCCAGTGTCGAAGGGCCGTCGCCGGTGACGGTGATCAGCCGCGAGCAGATCGATGCGCAGGGTTACCGCAATGCCTTCGATGCGTTGAGCGCGCTGACCGAGAACACCGGAAACGTACAGGGTGAGGACTTCGGCAATACCTTCACCCCGGCCGCCAACACCATCAATCTGCGAGGGCTGGGCCCGAACCGGACGCTGGTACTGGTCAACGGCCGCCGCCAGGCCGACTACCCGCTGGCCTACGAAGGCTCGGTGAACGTGGTCAACCTGGCCAACATTCCGAGCGCGCTGATCGAGCGGATCGAGGTGCTGGCAGCGGGCGCATCGGCGGTGTACGGCTCCGACGCCATCGCCGGCGTGGTCAACATCATCCTCAAGGACCGCTTCGAGGGCGTGGACGTGAACGTGCGCGCCGGCGGTACCCAGCAGGGCGGCGGCGACAACCAGCGCGTGCAGGTGGTCGGTGGCAGCTCCGGTGAACGCTGGGAAGGCCTGTTCGGCTTCGAATTCGACGTTCGCAAGGCGATCCATGCACGCCAGCGCGACTTCATGGACTCGCTGGACGATGATCCGAGTGGAAAGGCGCCGCAGCCGACGGCGGTTGCCTACCGTCGCAATGCCGCCACGGGCCGCAACATCGACCCGGGCGTGGGTGGGTGCGATGCTGCGGCGAGCATCTATGGGGGCAGCGTGTTCCGCGCCAACAACCCGCGCCAGGGTTGGTACTGCGGCAGCAACGAGGCGGCGGCCAGTTACTGGACTGTGCAGACCCAGAAACGCAACCTCAACGGCTATGGCCTGTTGACCTTCCATCTGGACGAGCGCACCGACCTGTTCGCCGACGTTGCGGTGGGCAGCGCACGCATCACCAACAATACCCGTGCCCCGAGCTGGACCTCGGCACGCAACTACTTCTACAACCAGGCCACCGGCAACCTGGAAAGCTGGTACCGCCGCTTCGCGCCGGAGGAGATCGGTGGCCTGCCGCGCAATGCCAATCGCTTCCTGGAAAATTCGTGGTCGTTCAACGTCGGCGCACGCGGCCAGATCGGCGACAGCGGCTGGGACTACGAAGCGGTCTACAGCCGTTCGCGCTACGAGAACCGTACCCGTCGCCCGGTGCTGCTGGCCGGCATCAACGAATACCTGCTCGGCCCGCAGCTGGGTGTGCGCAATGGCGTGGAAGTCTATGCGCCGGACCCGGCGCGCCTGTTCCAGCCGCTGACGCCGAACGAGTACCAGGGCCTGTCCGGCTACCAGGAGAGCCGCAACGCGGCGTGGCTGCAGACCTTCAGCGCCAGCGTCAACGGCCGCCTGTTCGCGCTGCCCGGTGGTGACGCCGCACTGGCGGCGGTGGTCGAGGCCGGCAGCCAGGGTTACCGCAATCGCCCCGACCCGCGCCTGGGCACCGGCGAGTTCTGGAACACCAGTGCCGGCATCGGCGCCGGCGGTGATCGTGATCGCTATGCGGCGGGTGTTGAACTGCAACTGCCGTTGCTGCAGTCGTTGACCACCACCCTGGCCGGTCGCTACGACCAGTATCGTGCCGGCGGCGAGCACCTCGGCAAGGCCACCTGGAGCTTCGGCGTGGAGTTCCGCCCGATCGAGAGCCTGCTGGTCCGGGGCTCGGCGGCGACCAGCTTCCGCGCGCCCGACATGAACTATGTCTTCGCCACCGAGACCCGCGGCTACAACCCCGGCATGACCGACTACTGGCGTTGCCGCACCGCGGGCCAGCCCTACGCCAACTGCGACTACAACGGCCTGTCGATCGACTACAGCAACCGCGCCAACCCGCAGCTGCAACCGGAGACCGCAAAGTCCTATGGCTTCGGCGTGGTCTGGTCGCCGCTGGCCGGGCTGGACTTCAGTGCCGATTACTACAACATCCGCATCGACAATGAGGTGACCAGCCTCGATACCAGCCGCATCCTGCGTGACGAGGCCGACTGCCGCCTCGGCCGCACGCTGGGCGGCGAGGCGCGCGAGATCGGTTCGCCGCTGTGCCAGGACGCGCTGGCGCGGGTGATCCGCAATCCATCCAACGCTACCGTGCAACCAGACCAGGTGACCCGCGTGCTGATCAACCCGATCAACGCGGCGTCCGAATCGGTGCGCGGCCTGGACCTGAAGGGCAACTGGCGCTTCAATGCCGGCCGCTACGGCCGCTTCACCACGCGCCTGGCCTACACCGTGGTGCTGGAACACACGTACCGGCAGTTCTCGGACGATCCGGAGCGCGACATCCGCAATTCGCTGGATGACTACCAGTGGCGCAGCAAGGTCAACGGCAGCGTCACCTGGAACCAGGGTGACTGGACCACGACGCTGTACGGCAACCGTTTCGGCTCACTGCCGAAGACCGACGGCAGTGGTCGCATCGCACCGTACATGACCTACAACGCCAGCGTGTTCCGCCAGTTCGGTGAGAACCTGTCGGTGGGTGTGATCGTCAACAACCTGCGCGACAGCCGCCCGCCAGCGGACAGGAACGGCGGTGGTTGGCCGTTCTATCCGGTCGGCAACTACGACCCGTATGGCCGCCAGTACTGGCTGCAGCTGGACTACCGGTTCCGCTGATCCCGCTGCAAGCGAAAGGCCCGGCATTGCCGGGCCTTCTTCGATCTCCACGTGGGGGTGCCGCTGTACCCGGCGCCGGTTCAGGGCAGTGCCTGCACCAGGTACGACTCGATGACGTAGCTGAAAGGCTGCTGCTGGCGGTCGCGCAGCAGTGCCCGTACCTCCAGGATCACGCCGTGGTCGCCCTCACCACGTGGCGGCCAGAACGTCTGGTCGGCCAAGGTCTGGCGCTGGAAGCCGAGCGGGCCGACCACGCGGCCGAACGGTTCGTCGGTACTGTCCAGCACCTGGTTCATGGCCGGACTGAGGTGGCCGGGCAGGTACCAGTTGTCCGCCTCCGACAGTACGCGGCTGCCGCAGACCAGCTGCACGCGGCGGTAGCGCAGTGCGCTGCCCGGCTGCGTTGCGCCCAGCGCCTGCAGCACATCAGGCGGGGCGGCCTTGTCCTGGCCATGCACGCGCACCGCCCGCACCCGCGCCTGTTCGGCCAGGCCGTGTTCGGCGCACCAGTGTTCCAGGGTGGCCGTCGCACTCTGCCCAGCCAGCACGCGCTGGTGCAGGTGTTCGACCAGCGCGGCCGATGCGATGCGCTGCTGGCCCGGAGGCGCCTGCAACGGCGCTGCGGCGGCGGCATCGGTGGCGGACAGGCTGGCGATCGGAGCGGCAGCGAGCAGGGACGCGGCCTGCCAGCGGCGGAGACGATCGTGGCGGTCGGACGGGCCCATGCGGAATCACAGCGGAAACAGGCGCCTATGGTACCCGTTCAGGCGTGTGCACGGCGTGGCAGCGGTCGGGCCGTGGCTACGGCATTCATCGTTCTGATGAATGCAAGGCATCCAGATATTTCGTTGGCCGATGGAGATGCCGGGGGCGCAGGATGGCGCCATGACTTGGTTTTCCGGGAGTTTCCGATGACGCTTCAGTTCGTCCATGGAGGCGTGGACTGCGATGGTGCGCCGTTGCATTTCCACATCCGCAACGGACGTATCAGTGGCCTGAACGCAGAGGGCGCGCCGCGTGAAGGTGCAGAAAGCGTCGATCTGAGAGGCTTTGCCGTTCTGCCGGGCCTGGTCGACGGCCATATCCACCTGGACAAGAGCTTCGTGGGTGACCGTTGGCATCCACATCAGCCGGTGAGCAGCCTGCGTGAGCGGCTGGCGGTGGAGAAGGCGGCGGTGGCGGGCGCCGCACCGATGGTCGACCGTGCCGAGGCGCTGATCCGCCAGTGCAGTGGTTTCGGCACGGTGGCGATGCGCTGTCACGTCGACATCGATGCCAGTACCGGCCTGCGCCATCTGGACGCGGTGCGTGAGGCGGCGCTGCGCTGCGCCGACATCATGCGCATCCAGCTGGTGGCGTTCCCGCAGGCCGGGGTGATGTCCTGTGCCGGCACGGCGGCCGTGCTGGAGCAGGCCCTGGCGGCGGGCGTGGAAGTGCTGGGGGGCGTTGACCCGACCACGCTGGATGGTGATGCCGAGGGCCAGCTGGCACTGTTGTTCGGGCTGGCCGAGCGCTACGGCGTGCGGCTGGACATCCATCTGCATGAACCCGGTGAGATTGGATTGGCCCAGTTGCTGCGCATCGCGGGGCGGACCCGGGCGGCTGGCCTGCAGGGCAGAGTGGCGGTCAGCCATGCCTATTCGTTGGGTGAAGTGCCGCTGGCGCGCGCGCTGCAGGTCGGCGAGGCGCTGGCCACGGCCGGCGTGGCGATCATGAGCAATGCACCGGGCGACCATCCGTTCCCGCCGCTGCGCGCGCTGCATGATGCCGGCGTGCGCGTGTTCGCCGGCAATGACAACATCCGCGACTGCTGGTGGCCGTACGGCAATGGCGACCTGCTGCAGCGGGCGATGCTGCTGGGCTACCGCTCCGGCTTCTACACCGATGCCGATCTGAAACTTGCGCTGGACATGGTCACCGCCCATGCCGCTCAGGTGATCGGGTTACCGCAGTACGGCCTTGCGGAGGGCCTTCCAGCCACCTTCGTGGCGGTGCGTGCCGACCATGGCCCGGCGGCCGTGGCAGGGGTGCCCGCGGAACGCCGCGTGGTGGTCGACGGCAGCTGGCTGTAGATCCACGCCATGCGTGGATGAGCATGGCCGCGGGATGGCTGCATCCACGCATGGCGTGGATCTACCGTGCAAGGGTAATGCGCGGAAGGCACCGCTACGCCGCACCGTGCGTCGTTGCGCCGAGCCATGTGCGGTGGTGGACGGCCGCTGGCTGTGGATCCAGGCATGGCGTGGATCTACCGTGCAAGGGTATTGCGCGGATGGCGCCGCCTCGCCGCACCGTGCCTCGTTGCGCCGAGCCATGCGCGGTGGTCGACGGCGCTGGCAGTAGATCCACGCCATGCGTGGATGCGGCGTGCCGTGCCATTGCGCGGATCGAACCACCACGCCGCACCATCCCTGTAGCGCCGAGCCATGCCCGGCGGGGCTTCAAACGTAATCGTCGGCGCGGGTCGCGACGAACTCCTCCAGCCATGCCAGCAGGTGGGCAATGTCGATCACCTCGCCCTGCTCGACGCGCTTGAGCAGCAGTGTGCTGGCGCCGATCTGCAGGCTGCTGTCGGCATAGCGCAGCACCGCGTCGATGCCCCAGGCGTCGGTGACCTGCATCCACGCCAGGCCCGGCACGCGCTGGGCCAGGGTGTCGCCGAACGCCACGCCAAGTGCTTCCCATCCGTCGCCGTCGTCACGGTCGATCAGCTCGGCGTCGACCACACGCTGCAGCGTGCTGGCTGGCAGCGGCCATTGCACTGGCAGAGTGGGAAAGCCGGCCGCCACGCGTGCAGCGATCAACGACCGCTGGTGTTGCAGATGGGTCTGCAGGGCAGCGGGCAGGGGATCGAAACGGGTGGGGATCTCATCGGACATGACAGGGCGCGTTGGAGCACGGAAACAGTGGGCACTGTAGGGGGCGGGGGATGTTGACGCACAGCCAGGTTGATCATGTTTCGATGATCAATGCGCGAGTTCCATATGGCTCGATCAATCCGGTTCGCGCTGCACCTGCCGCCACAACTCGCCCGCCAGCGCGCGCACCGCATCATCGGCATCGGCGCGATGCAGCAGGCCGATCTCGTAGTTGTCGATCACCGGCAGGCCGCGCTCGCCATCGATGATGCTGTGCTCGCGATTGACCGCGCGGCGTGGCAACAGGCTGATGCCGATGCCGTCGGCCACCGCGCCCTGGATGCCGCTGAGCGATGAGCTGGTGAAGGCGATGCGCCAGCGCAGGCCCAGTGCTTCCACGGCGTGGATCATCTCGTCGCGGTACAGCCCGCGCGGCGGGAAGGTGACCAGCGGCAGCGGATCCTGGTGCAGGCAACTGCTGCGCAGGCTGTCGATCCAGTGCATGGGCTCACGCCGGCAGTGCACGGCCTGGCGCGTGTTACGACGCTGTTTGACCAGCACCAGGTCCAGCTCGCCATGGTCGAAGCCGTGCGCCAGGTCGCGGCTCAATCCGCTGCTGATCTCCAGCTTCACCTGCGGATGGCGACGGCTGAAGGCCGCCAGCATGCGGGTGGTCTGCGCATTGACGAAATCCTCGGGCACGCCGATGCGTACGGCGGTCTCCACGGTGGCGCCGGCCAGCGCCTGGGCCATCTCCTCGTTCAGGTCGAGCATGCGCCGCGCGTAGCCGAGCAGGGTGTGGCCGGCATCGGTGGGATGCACGTCGCGGTGGCCGCGTTCGAGCAGGCGGTGCCCGGCCAGTTCCTCCAGCCGGCGCACCTTCTGGCTGACCGTGGACTGGGTCGAATGCAGGCGCGTGGCGGCGGTGGTGAAACTGCCGCAGTCTGCCACCATCACCAGCGCCCGCAGCAGGTCCAGTTCGAACAGGGTTCTATTCGATTTGGCACTGTCTGGCATTTGAACATTTCACTTCTGGATGCACGTGGCGACTTCTACCATGCGCAGCAACCACCGGCAATGCCCGGCCATTGCGAGCGCCGCGCGACGTGCTGCGGTGATGGACAGGAGGAGACACCGACATGCGCTTCCATCGTTGCCGTGCCTGGCCTGCGCCGTTCGTGCGCGTGCTGCTGGTGTGCTTGCTGGCCATGGTCACGCCCGCCTGCACCGCCACCTCCCGGGCGGACGCCGATGCCCACCTGCGTGATGCCGCTAGCCGTGGCGATGCCGAGGCCGTGCGCGAGGCAATCGGGCAGGGCGCCGATCTGGAGGCACGCGACGGCCAGGGCCGCACCGCGCTGCTGCTGGCCACACGCGGCAACAACGTGGATGCTGCGCGCGAGTTGATCGAGGCCGGTGCCGACGTCAATGCCAAGGATGCGTTGCAGGACAGTGCCTACCTGTACGCCGGTGCGCGTGGCTTGGATGAAATCCTGGCGATGACGCTGGCGCACGGCGCTGATCTGCGCAGCACCAACCGCTACGGCGGTACCGCGCTGATTCCGGCCGCCGAGCGCGGCCACGTCGCCACCGTGCGCACGCTGCTGCGCGCAGGCGTGGCGGTGGATCATGTCAACCGCCTGCACTGGACCGCATTGCTGGAAGCGATCCTGCTCGGCGATGGCGGACCGCGTCATGTGCAGATCGTGCAGCTGCTGCTCGATGCCGGTGCCGATCCCGAACGGGCCGACGGCGATGGCGTGACACCGCTGGCGCATGCCCGTCAGCGTGGCTACACCGCCATTGAAACCCTGCTGCGCCAGCACGGCGCCGCGCGCTGAGGCCCGACCCCTTCCACCCGCACGCTGGGCGTGCCCACCAGGATGCTGTCCATGTTCCGTTTCCATTCGCTGTCTCTTGCCGTCCTTGTTGCGGTGGCCCCGCTGTCGGCCTCGGCCGCCGAGCGTGCCGACTTGCTGATCCGCAATGCCACCGTGGTGGACGTCGAACACGCCAGCACGCTGCCTGGGCAGAGCGTGGTGATCCGCGGCGAGGACATCGTCGCCGTTGGTCCGGACGCGCAGCTGCGCAGCCAGTGGAAGACTACCCGCCAGATCGATGCCAAGGGCAAGTACCTGATCCCGGGGCTGTGGGACATGCACGTGCACTTCGGTGGCGGCCCGGCGCTGATCGAAGAGAACAAGGCGCTGCTGCCGCTGTACATCGCGCACGGCATCACCACCGTGCGTGACTGCTCCGGCGACCTGCCCGAGCAGGTGCTGCAGTGGCGTGGCGAGATCGCCAACGGCACGCTGTTCGGGCCGCGCCTGCTCAGTTCGGGCGCGAAGATCGAAGGCATCAAGCCGGTCTGGAAGGGCACGATCGAAGTGGGCAGCGAGGCGGACGTCGACAAGGCGATCACCCGACTGCAGCACGACAAGGTCGATTTCGTGAAGATCACCGACAGCACGCTGAAGCCGGAGCTTTTCCTGTATTCGGCCAGTGCCGCACGCAAGGCCGGCTTCAAGGCCTCGGGCCATATCCCGATGGCGCTGACCGTGGAGCAGGCCGTCGATGCCGGGCTGGCTTCGATTGAGCACCTGGACTATGCGTTCAAGGCTGGCAGCAAGGACGAGGCGCAGATCGCCGCCGACTTCGCTGCCGGCCGCATCGATCGCGCCGAAGCCAACCGGCGGATCGACGCCAGCTTCGACCGCGATACCGCGATGCGCGCCTACCGCGATTTCGCCACGCGCGGCGTGTTCGTGACCCCGACCCTCAACGGTGGCCGCATCCTCGACTTCCTCGACCAGGATGACCACGCCAACGACCCGTACCTGGCCTACATCGGCCCGGGCCTGCGCGCGACCTACCAGTGGCGCGTGGACCGCGCCGCCAAGGCCACGCCCGCGCAGATCGAAGCCCGTCACGCGCAGTACCACCAGGTGGCCGCGGTGCTGCCGCTGCTGCAGGAAGCCGGCGTGACGATCATTGCCGGTACCGATGCGGGCTTCCTCAACTCGTTCAACTTCCCGGGCATTGCGCTGCACCAGGAACTGCAGCTGTTCGTGAAGGAGGGCCTGAGCGCACCGCAGGCGCTGTCGGCGGCGACCCGTTCCGGCCCGGCCTGGTTCGGCCAGATCGATCGCTACGGTGGCGTGGCCACCGGCAAGGCCGCCGACCTGGTGCTGCTGACCGCCAATCCGCTGCAGGACATTGCCGCTACCGGGAAGATCGACAGCGTGATCCTGCGCGGCAACGTGTACGACCGAGCGGCGCTGGACAAGATGCTGGCAGATACCAAGGCCAAGGTGGCGGCCTGGAATGCCGAGGCTGTGAAAGCTGACTGATTGCCGGGTGGGACCGAATCCACGCATGGCGTGGCTGACCAGCAGTAGATCCACGCCATGCGTGGATAAGCCCTTGCTTCCGGCACGGGAAGGATGAGCGCCGGACACCTAGCATGGTGGCCGGTTCCCGTTCGACGCCGTGCATGTCCGTTGCCCCTGCCTGCCTGTTGCCTGCTCCCGAAGCACCTCTGTCGCTGCCGCGCCCGTATGCGGTCATGCTGGGGCTGTGGGCGTTGCTGATCGCTACGGCGGTGCCGGCGGTGCATTTGAGCCAGCAGCCTGGCGGTGTGTTGCCGGCGGCCTTGTTCATCCTGGGCGCGGAGCTGCCATGGATGCTGGCGACGCTGCCGCTGTGGGCGGCGTGCCGGCGCTGGCCGCTTCCCGGGCGGCGACACCTGCTTGGCTGGTTGCTGTCGGGCCTGCTGCTGACCCCGCTTCTGACCGTACTGGGCTGGGGGCTGGGCCACTCGCTGCTGCAGCTATGGCAGGCCCAGCCACCGCCCTCGCCGCCGCAGGTGGTGCGCGCGATCGGCATCACTGCGTTGTTCGCGTTGCCGACCTTCATCGCTGTGGCCGGTGTCGGTCATGGACTGGCGTGGCTGCAACGATTGAAGGCGCAATCAGAGGCCCTTCAGCTGGCTCGCGACGTGGCCCTGCGCCAGCATCTGCAGCACCACTTCCTGTTCAATGCGCTCAATGCCATCGGCGGACTGGCGTTGCAGCGGCCGGCGGTCGCTGACAACGCGCTGGCACAGCTGTCGTCATTGTTGCGCGATACCCTGCAGTGCCCATCACGGCGCGCCCTTGCCGACGAACTGGCATCTGCGCAGGACCATGTCGCGCTGCACTCGCTGTTGCACGACGAAGCCCTGCATCTGCACCTGCAGGCCAGCGCGGACGCCTTGGCCTGGCAGGTGCCGGGCCTGCTGCTGCAGCCCTTGATCGAGAACGCGGTCGTGCACAGCGGTTGGCGGCCGGGTGACCCACCTCTGCGGATCGACCTGCGGGCCGACGTGCGCGATGGCGCGCTGGGTGTATCCCTGTCCAATCCCTGCCTGCGCGCCTCGCGAGCCGATGGGCTCGGCAGCGGCCTGGCGGCGCTGCAGCGCCGTCTCACCATGATGGGTGGGCATCTGGAGTACGGTGGTGACGGTGCAGTCTTCCGTGCCAGTGTGAGCGTGCCGGAATGCACAGCGTGACGCGTCCATTGAGCGTGCTGCTGGTGGACGATGTGGCGCTGGCACGCGATCGCCTGCGCGTGCTGATGGCAGCGATGCCGCAGGTACGGGTCGATGCCGAGGCGGCCAGCCTGGCCCAGGCGCGCCAACTTTTGCAGGGCCGGCGCTTCGATCTGCTGGTGCTGGACCTGGTGCTGCCTGATGGGCGCGGCTGGGAGCTGCTGCAGCAGCAGCCAGCGCTGGCCGCGCACACGCTCTTCGTCACCGCGCTGCCGCAGCATGCCCTGCGTGCCTTCGAGCTGGGCGTGGCCGATTACCTGCTCAAGCCGGTGGCGCTGCCACGGCTGCAGGACGCGATCGCTCGCGTGCGGAGGTTGGCCGGACTGGCCGAACCCGGGGAGGACGGTGCAAGGACGCTGGCGGTGCCAGGCAGCGGCGGGGTGCAGTATCTGCCGCTGGCACAGATCGACTACATCGACATGGCCGGGCACTACGCGTGCGTGCATGTGGGCACGCAGCTGCACCTGCTGCGCGAGTCGCTGGCGCACCTGGCCGATCGGTTGGGCGATGGCGGGCTGCTGCGCGTGCATCGTTCGGTGCTGGTCAATCCGCTGCGCGTGCAGTCTTTGATCGAGCGCCACAACGGCGATGCGCTGCTTGAACTGGCCGGCGGTGCGCAGGTGCCGGTCAGCCGCAGCTACCGGTGCGCGCTCGAGGCGGCGCTGGCGGCACGCGCCTGAGCCACGGCCGGTGCCAGCGAGGGCACGGTTGATGCCATCGGCAGCGCTTCGCATGCGGCAAGGGCCGCGAGCTTGTCACGCTGCGCGTTTCCGGGTGAGGGCAGGGCATGCAAAAGCGTCAGGGCTGGGGCGGGTTGTTGGCGGTGCTGGCGCTGCTTGCGCTGCCCGCGATGGCCGCGGTACGTGTTGAAGTAGACGATCACCAGGGGCGCTCCGATCGGGTCCCTTCAATCACCATCGACGGCCTGGCCGCCGCCGAAACGGTGCAGCTGCGGCTGTCCATGCGGGACCACCGTGGCCAGCGCTGGCAATCAGAAGCGCGGCTGCGTGCCGACTTCCGCGGTGTCGTTGATACTGCCCGCAGCGGTGCGGAGCAGGGCAGCTACCGTGGCGTGGATGCCGCCGGCCTGATCTGGTCGATGCAGCCGCAGCAGGGGCATGCCGTCGCTTTGCCCCTGCAGTGGCCGCGCACGGCCGATGGGCTGGGCTTCCAGGCACGCGAATTCGAACTGGAAGTGGAGCGCGCCGGTTCCGTGGTCGCCCGACGGACCCTGAAGCGCCATCTGATGCTGCCCGGCGTAACGGTGCAACGCGTCGAGATCGATGGACGCGAGGCGCGCCTGTACCTGCCGGCGAACATGCGCGCCGGTACAGCTGGGCCGGCGCTGGTGGCCCTGGGCGGTGCCGAAGGGGGGTTCGAGGGCGGGGACACTTATGCCGCCTGGTTGGCCAGCAATGGCTACGTCGCGCTGTCGGTTGCGTGGTACCGCGGGCCGGGCGTGCCGAAGGACCTGATCGAAGTGCCGCTGGAGACGGTGCGTGATGCCGTTCTCTGGCTGCAACGCCAGCCGCAGGTGGACCGGCAGCGGGTCGGCCTGCTGGGCGGATCCTGGGGCGGCATCGTGACCATGGCCACGGCCGCGCACCTGCCGCAACTGCGCGTGGCGGTGTCGTGGGTGGGGACGCCGGCGCCGTTCCGAGGCATCGCACGTGACGTGGCGCCGGCCGATTTCCGCGCGGTGGATCGCTCGCCGTTGAGCTGGCAGGGCACGCCGCTGCCGTGGCTGCCGTATCGGGAGGAGGTGGACTGGGGACGGCCCGGGCCACAGTGGGAACCGGCGCTGCGCGCGGCCATGCTGCCGATCGGGAAGATCGCCGCGCGAACATTGTGGGTGGGCGGCGGAGACGACCGGCTGGGTGATTCCGGTGTAATGCTGGCGGTTGCGCAGCGAACGCTGGCCGCGGCAGGGCGTGGAGATCGGGATCGGTTCCTGTACTACGGCGATGCCGGTCACCTGATCACGCCGATCCTGCAACCGACCACCCATCGTCACGATGTGGGGCCTTACCTGCAGGTGGGCGGAACGCCTGAGGGGCACGCGCGCGCCGATCGTGAGGTGGGGCCTGCGGTGCTGGCCTTCCTGGCGGAGGCCCTATAGCCGGCTGGGATTCATCCACGCATGGCGTGGATCTACCGATCGTGGGATCTTCGCGTCAATCGTGACCGCTGTCGTCCAGGCTGATGATGCCGCGCCGCAGTGCCTGGGTGACCGCATGCGTTCGATCGCCGACGCCAAGCTTGTCCATCAGGCTCTTCATGTGGGCCTTCACCGTCTGCTCGGAGATCTGCATGCGCTCGCCGATGCGCTTGTTCGACAGACCGCTGGCGACGTGCCGCAGGACCTCGGTCTCGCGTGGCGACAGGCGGTCTTCCACCACGTGCGCGGCGATGCTGGCGGCCACCGCCGGTGGTATCGGCGCGCGCCGGCCACCGGCCACCATGCGGATGGTGTCGACCAGCTCGTGGCGCAGCATGTCCTTCAGCAGATAGGCGCTGGCACCGGCCTGCAATGCGCGTACCGCGCGCACGTCGCCGCGGTAGGTGGTGAGGACGATGATGCGCGCGCGCGGGTCGATTGCGCGTATCCGCACGATTGCTTCCACACCGTCCAGGCGTGGCATCTGCAGATCCATCAGCACGACATCCGGCCGCAGCTGCTGGTAGCGTGCGATCGCGTCCTCGCCATCGGCGGCTTCACCGAGCAGGCGCAGGTCGCCCTGCGCACCCAGTAGTGCCGCCAGGCCGTCGCGCAGCAGGGGGTGATCATCGACCACCAGTACGCCGATCGGGGAAGGGGTCTCGGTCATGCGTCGGTTCTACTCCAGGGCCAGCGCCAACGTGGCGCGCGGCGTTGATACAGGCGCCGTGCGGGAACCGCGAGCGCCACTTCGGTGCCCAGCCCGGAGCGGGTCCACAGCTGCAGTTCCGCACCCAGCCGTTGCGCGCGCTCGCGCATGCCCTGCAGGCCCCAATGGCCATGCCCGGCATTCTCATCGGCAATGCCGATGCCATCGTCACGCACATGCAGCAGGAAGCAGCGTGCGCCGTAGGACAGCTCCACTTCGATGGCGCTGGCCTGGGCATGGCGCAGCGCATTGCGGATCGCCTCGCGGCCGATCAGGAACACTTCCTCGGCGGCGTCGATCTGTAGGGGGGGCGTTGCCCCTTCCACGGTCAGG
Source organism: Stenotrophomonas maltophilia (assembly GCF_047497515.2). Lineage (GTDB taxonomy): Bacteria > Pseudomonadota > Gammaproteobacteria > Xanthomonadales > Xanthomonadaceae > Stenotrophomonas. The sequence goes on along the minus strand of NZ_JAXAXL020000016.1, from coordinate 71,824 downwards.
CGCAGCGGATTGGTGCCATGGCCCGCATATTCGGCATGTACATCGGCCAGCGCCGAGGCCAGATCGCGGCCGGCGAACGGGCCGTCACGGAGCGCGTTGACCCGCTCGCGGCCTTCCGCCAGGTTGCGTTCCGCCAGCTGCATGGCAGCTTCAAGCTGGCCGCGCACCGGCTCCGGTGTCTGCGCCGACTGGCTGATTGCGTGCAGGCGCAGGATCAGGCCCTGGCTGCCCTGCAACAGGGTGTCGTGCAGGTCACGCGCGATGCGTTCGCGCTCGCCATTGCGCTCCTGCAGCCGCGCGCGGAACAGCGCCGCCAGCTGGCCGCTGCGGATGCGCACCGCCATCATCAGCAGCGCCAGCAGCCCGGCTGCGCACAGCAGCTTGAACCACACGGTCTGCACGAAGGTGGGCGCGATGCGGAAGCTGCGGCTGGCCGGGGACGCGCTCCAGATGCCGTCCTCGTTGGCCGCTTCCACCTCGAAGCGATAGTTGCCAGGTGCCAGATTGGTGTAATACGCGCGCGTGCTGCTGCCCGCGTCCTGCCAGGCCTCATCGACGCCGGACAGGCGATAGCGGTAGCGGTTGCGCTCCGGTCGCGCCAACGACAGGGCCACATAGTCGATCTGCAACTGGCTGGTGCCGGCCGGCAGGCGCAGGCCGTCGCGCAGCGGCTGCTGTTCGCTGCCATACAGCACGTCGCCGATGCGTACGCTGGGCGGGGTGGTGTTGACGTGGGTACGGGTGGTGTCCAGCCAGGCCAGGCCCTGGTTGGTGGCCAACCACAGCAGGCCGTCGCCTGCCAGGGCCGCGGTGGAAATCGGCCCACTCTGCAGTGCGATGCCGGGCATGCCGTCCACGGCATCGAACAGGCGCGGTGTCACCTGCAGGCCGGCAGGCAGGGCGCGACGCAGCTGGCTGCTCTGCAAGCGCACCAGGCCCCGGCTGCCGTTGAGCCACAGGTGCCCGCGTGCATCAGCGACCATGCCGGTGATGCCTTCGAGCACGCCGGCCACGTCGGTGCGCACCGTAACGAATCGACCCTCGCCGACACGCACGGCCAGCCCGGCTTCGCCAGCCACCAGCAGCAGGTCCTGGTGCTGCAGCACGGCGGTCACCGGCCCGACCGCCAACCCCTGCGCCACGCCGAAGGACTCCACGGCAGTGGCGCCCATGCGGCGCAGGCGACCATCGGCGTAGCCGAGCAGCAACTGGCCATGGCCGTCCAGTGCCAGTGAGGAGCAGGCCTGTTCGGGCAGGCGACGCTCGCGCTGCCATTGGCCCTCGCGGTAATGCAGCACACCGCGTTCCCCGGTGCAGACCCAGGCCTGTGCATCGTCGGGAAACAGCAACGCGTGCAGGGGTTGCCCAGTGAAGGGAGCAGGCAGCGGGATCAACGTGGTGCGACCGGCCACCGTACGCGCCAGGTTGACCCAGTCGAACTGCCAGATCGGCGTGGGCGCCTCGCGTGCTGCGGCCTGCAGCTGCGCTGCGCTGCCCTCCAGCAGGGTGCGGCGCAGGTCGTAGGGCCTGAGGTCTTCGCCGTAGCCATACACGCGTCCGTCGCTGGCCGTTACCAGCGAACGGTACGGATCGCTGGGTCCAACCGCGAGCGTATGCACGCTGCGTGCGCGGAAGCGGTTCAGGCCCAGGTTGGTGCCCACCCAGAGATTGCCCTCGCGATCGGCAATGATCGGCACCGCCGAGGTGGCGGTGAGGCCGTGTGGCGAATCGAAACGCTCCATGCGGGTGGCGCGCGTGCCCTCGAAGGTGACCCGGGCCACGCCGCCGTGCGGGCTCATCGTCGCCCACAGGGCGCCGTCGGCGGTGAACTGCAGGCGCGCGGCGACCAGCTCCGGCAGGCGCCGCGCTTCGCGTTCGCTGGCGCCCAGCAGCCCGTGCGCGTTGGCCAGCGGCGAGGTGCCGCCGATGCGGTCGGCCAGCCATACCTCACCCTGCGGGCTCTCTACCAGCGAGGCCATCTGGGAAACGGCGATACCGGTGTCGACAAAGGTCGCCTGATGTGGTCCACGCATCCAGACCCTCAGGTCGGCCAGCACCCAGAAGGTGCCGTGGCTGTCATGCAGCACCCACTGCACGCGGCGCTCCGGCAGGCCGGCGCTGGCCGGCAGGGGTTGCCAGCGTTGACCGTCGAAGCGGCGCAGTCCGCCATTGATCGCCGCCCACAGCTGCCCATCGCGGTCGTGGCTGAAGTGCGGCACCACGCCGACCGGTATGCCCTGTCCGCGACCGTAGTTGCGCAGTTGGTCGTGCGCGAGTTGGCTGATGCCGGCCTGGAAGTAGCCGATCCACATGGCGTCATCGTGGATCGCCAGGGTAACCATGTTGGTGGACGGGAAGCTGCTGCCCGGTGGTGGCGGCTGCCGCCCGAAGCGACGGCCGTCGAAGCGGTACAGCCCCGAGCCTGTCGCCAGCCAGAGCAGCCCGTCGCGATCCTGGGCGATGTCCCAGATGTCACCGGGCGCGCCCTGGCCGACCCGCCAGGCGGTGTGCTCGTAACCCGGCAGGCCGCTGCTCAGCACGGGATGCTGCACGGCAAGCGCGGGCAGGGCGGTCAACAACAGCAGGCACGTCAGCAGCGCCGGCAGGCGCTGCTGGAACGGGAAGGGGTGGCCACGCATGGCGGGCATTCTGGCAGGTGCGGGTCAGGCCAGGGTGACCCGAACGGGGTAGGCGCCGCGCGTGACCATCGGCTATCACGCCGGCATGCCCCGTGGAGCCCGGCCATGCAGCGCTTGTTCGTGATGTTTCCCGACCGTGGCCCGGGGCTGGGCCTGCTGTGGTTGCGGTTATGCGTGGCTGGCGCGCTGTGCCTGCCGGACGTGCCGGCCGGAGCGATGGCGGCGCTGTGCCTGCTGGCGGTGGCGATGCTCGTGCTGGGGGCGTTGACCCCGCTGGCGATTGCGCTTGCCGTCGTCGGCCTGCATGCCCAGGCAGCGCCGTGGCCGCTGGTGGTGCTGCCGCCGGCCCTGCTGGTGCTTGGTCCGGGGGCCTACTCGCTGGACGCACGATGGTTCGGACGCCGTGTGATCGGTCGCCGGCCTCCCCCATTCGGGTAGGTGCTTGCCCCGGCCGACGGGGGTAGGGGGGCGCGCCTGCGCCGCGCACCATGGGTCACCCTCTTGCAGCATCCCCGATGGCCACCGTTTCCCTGCCTGCTTCGCCTGCCGCACCGCTGGCCCCGCATCAGGCGGCGGCGTTGCAGCGCGCCCTGCGCTATGTCGACGAGCACCTGTCGCAGCCACTGCGTGTGACCGACCTCGCCGCTGCCGCCTGCGTCAGCCGCTTCCACCTGGTGCGCCTGTTCCGCAGCGGCACCGGTGCCAGCCCGCTGCGCTATGTACGCCGTCGGCGCATCGAGTGCGCCTGCCAGCTGCTGCCCGTCGCGCAGCTGCCGATGTCCACGCTCGCCCAGCAGCTGGGCTTCTTCGACCAGAGTCATTTCGTGCGCAGCTTCCGCGCCGAGACCGGCTGCAGCCCCGGGCAATACCTGGCCGGCGACACCGCGTTGCGGCTACCCACCGATCCTCTTTCCAACGGAGTCCACCCATGAGCCTTGCTACCGCCACCCCCGCCCCGGCCCTGCTGACGCCGACCGACCATGCGCTGGTGCTGATCGACTTCCAGTCGCAGATGGCCTTCGCCACCCATACCATCGACATCTCCGCGCTGCGCAACAATGTGTCGCTGATCGGCAAGGGTGCCAAGGGCTTCAACGTCCCGGTGCTGCTGACCACGGTGGCCGAAGCATCGTTCTCCGGCCCGATGTTCCCGGAACTGCCGGAGATCTTCCCGGGCCAGCCGGTGTTCGACCGCACCTCGATGAATACCTGGGAAGACCCGGCGGTGATCGATGAGATCAACCGCATCGGCAAGCGCCGGCTGGTCATGGCAGGACTGTGGACCAGCGTCTGTATCGTCGGCCCGGCGCTGTCGGCGCTGGCGCAGGGCTTCGAGGTCTACGTGATCACCGATGCCTGTGGTGACGTCAGCGAAGAGGCGCACGAACGCGCAATCACCCGCATGGTACAGGCCGGCGCGGTGCCGATGACCAGCGTGCAGTACCTGCTTGAGCTGCAGCGCGACTGGGCGCGCGGTGAGACCTACGACCTGACCACCGGCATCGCCCGTGACCACGCCGGTGGCTATGGCATCGGCATCCAGTACGCCAAGCGCATGTTCGGCGCGCAGGAAGGCGGGCACTGAGCATGCTGGCCGGCCATGGCCTCGACCTGGCCCTGCTGATGCTGCGGGTGGCAGCCGGAGGCTTCCTGCTGCCGCACGCGCTGGGCAAGCTGTTCGGCTGGTTCGGTGGCCCCGGGCTGGCCGGCTTCGCCACCGAGCTGCGCGGCTTCGGCCTGCCAGCGGCGGCACCGCTGCCGCTGCTGCTGGCCCTGCTGCAGGTGCTGTCCGGGCTGGCCGTGCTGCTGGGCTGGCAGGCCCGCGTCGCTGCGCTTGCGGCGGCCGCCTTCATTGGCTTCACCGTAGTGTTGGCCTTGCCCAGGGGCTGGTTCTGGATGCGCGGCGGCAGCGAGTACCCGTTGATGTGGACCACGGTACTGCTGGCGCTCGCGCTGACCGGGCCCGGCGCCTGGGCACTGGACGGCCAACGCCTTCCAGGAGACCTCGCATGAGTCACGATCCACTCGATCACGGCCGCCGCAACGTGGTGCTGGCTGGCGGCGCCGCTGTTGCGCTGGGCCTGGCCGGCGGTGCCGGTGCCGCACTCGATTCCACTTCCAAGGAGCGTCGCATGAGCACGCTGGTCATCCGCAATGCCCGCATCACCACCCTCGACCCACAGCAGCCGCATGCACAGGCGCTGGCCGTGCAGGACGGGCGCATCGTCGCCGTCGGCAGTGATGAGCAGATCATGCGCGACTGGGGCAACGAAGCGACCCTGATCGACGCGCAGGGCCGGCGACTGCTGCCCGGCCTCAACGACAGCCACACGCACCTGATCCGCGGTGGCCTGAACTACAACCTGGAACTGCGCTGGGATGGCCTGCGTTCGCTGGCCGACGCGATGGCGATGCTGAAGGCGCAGGTCGATCGCACCCCGGCGCCGCAATGGGTACGCGTGGTCGGTGGCTTCACTGCCGCGCAGTTCAACGAGAAGCGACTTCCGACCCTGCAGGAGCTCAACAGCATCGCACCGGATACGCCGGTGTTCCTGCTGCACCTGTATGATCGCGCGCTGCTCAATCGTGCCGCGCTGCGCGCCTGCGGCTATACCAAGGACACGCCGGACCCGCCGGGTGGCCAGATCGTGCGTGACTCACTGGGCAATCCTACCGGGTTGCTGCTGGCCAAGCCCAACGCGCTGATCCTGTACGCGACGTTGGCCAAGGGCCCACGCCTGCCGATCGAATACCAGGCCAACTCGACGCGCCACTTCATGCGCGAACTGAACCGCCTGGGCATCACCTCGGTGATCGATGCCGGCGGTGGCTTCCAGAACTATCCGGAGGACTACCAGGTGATCGAGCAGTTGCATCGCGACGATCAGCTGACGGTGCGCATTGCCTACAACCTGTTCACCCAGAACAAGGGCAAGGAAGTGGACGACTTCCGTGGCTGGAGCGAGATCCTGCAGCCGCGCCAGGGAGATGACCTGCTGCGCCACAACGGCGCGGGCGAGATGCTGGTGTTCTCCGCCGCTGACTTCGAGCTGTTCAACGAGCCACGCCCGGAGCTGCCGCCGGAGCTGGAGCCGGAGCTGCACGATGTGGTGAAGCTGCTGGTGGAGAAGCGTTGGCCGTTCCGCATCCACGCCACCTACGACGAAAGCATCACCCGCATCCTGGACGTGTACGAGCAGGTCAACCGTGAGGTGCCGTTCGATGGCCTGCACTGGTTCATCGACCATGCCGAGACCATCACTCCGCGCAACATCGAGCGCATCCGCGCGCTGGGTGGTGGCATTGCCGTGCAGCACCGCATGGCCTACCAGGGCGAAGCCTTCGTCGAGCGTTATGGCGTGCAGGCGGCGCGGCATACGCCGCCGGTGAAGCGGATGCTGGCCGAAGGCGTGCCGGTGGGTGCCGGTACTGATGCCACCCGTGTGGCCAGCTACAACCCATGGGTGGCGCTGTCCTGGCTGGTGACCGGGCGCACCGTTGGCGGCCTGGCCCTGTACGGCGATGAAAACCTGCTGGAGCGCGAACAGGCGCTGCGCCTGTGGACCCAGGGCAGTGCCTGGTTCTCGGGCGATGAAGCGGTGAAGGGCACACTGAAGGCTGGTCAGCTGGCCGACTTCATCCTGCTCTCGGCTGACTTCTTCCGCGTCGATGATGCACAGATTGCCGACATCACCAGCGTGCTGACCGTGGTGGGTGGCCGCATCGTGCATGCCGACGCCGACTATGCGGGGCTTGCGCCGCAGCTGCCGCCGGCGATGCCCAACTGGTCGCCGGTCAACAGGTTCGGTGGCTACCACGTGGGTGGCGCCGCGACCGGGCTGGCCGCTGCCCACCGCCATCACCACGGTGCGGCCTGCACTACGCATGGCGCCCATGGTCATGCCGCGCAGCACGCGGCACCGACCGACGACCTGACCGCGTTCTGGGGCGCGATGGGATGCTCGTGCTTCGCGTTCTGAGCCTGGCGCTGCTGGCCATGCCGGCGCTGGCGCAGGCCTGCGACGGCGGTCTCTGCAGCGATGCGGGCGACGGCCAACTACAATGGGATACGTCGTTGCGCGTGCGTGGCCTGTACTACGATCCGACCCGCTTCGGCATCGGCGGCGCAGAAGATGGCTACGGCCTGCTGCGTGCGCTGGCCTCGGCCACCTATGTGGAAGACACCTGGCAGGCGAAGCTGCAGCTGGGTGTGCATGGGGAGGATGGCAAAGCCGGTGGCCCCGGCCGTACCGATCGCAGCGCGCTGGACGTGCAGCAGGCGTACTGGCGCTGGCAACGCGGTGGCTTTCATCTTCAATTGGGGCGGCAGGAGGCCGGCTACGGCAGCTCGCGGCTGTTGTCGGTACGCGATGGGCCGAACATCCGCCTGGCCTTCGACGGAGCACGTGCAGGTTGGAAAGGCCGTCTCGGCGTGCTGGACCTGATGGTGCTGCGGCCTGTGGAGAACCGACCGGGAGCCTTCGATGACCGCGGCGAACACGGTGCCCACCTGTGGGTTGCGTACGCCACGACGGCACGCGGTCAGGCGACGGGCCAGTGGGACCTTTACCTGCTGGACTATCGCCGCGAGGGCGCGCGCTTCGCGGCGGGTTCCGGCACCGAGCGGCGGCAGACCCTCGGCGTGCGCTGGTTCGGCCAGGCCGACGCGCTGGACTGGAACAGCGAACTGGTCGCGCAGGGCGGCGAACTGCGCACCCCCGCCGGTGACCTCGGCATCCGTGCCTGGACGCTGGCTACCGATACCGGCTGGCGCTGGAGCAACCTCCCGCTGCAACCTCGGCTGGGACTGAAGGCCGATATCGCCAGCGGCGACGGCAATCTGCGTGATGGACGGCTGGGAACGTTCAACGCCTTGTTCCCGAAATCGGCCTACTTCAGCGAGGCCAGCCTGCTGGCGCCGGCCAACCTGATGGATATCCAGCCCACGCTGAGCCTGCGCCTGCACGACACGGTGACGACGGAACTGGGCGTACAGATGGCCTGGAAACATCGGCGCGCCGATGCGGTCTACACCACGCCGGCACCGCTGGTGGCGTTGCCAGGCACTGCCGGTGGCGCGCGCCGCATCGGCAACCAGTACAAATCCGAAACCCGCTGGCAGACCAGCGAACACTGGCAATGGCAGCTGCAGCTGGCCTGGGTCGATGCCGGTCCTGCACTGAAGCAGGCCGGCGGCCAGGACACGCTTTTCGCCTCGATCGTTGGAGCATGGCAATGGTGAACGCAACCGCGTCGCAACCTTCCGTACCGGCCACAGGGGCCTGGTCACCGTTGAAGATCCGGATGTTCCGTTCGATCTGGCTGGCGATCCTGGCCAGCAACATCGGCACCTGGGTCAATGATGTGGCCGCCGCCTGGGTGATGGCCGAGCGCACGGGTTCACCGTTGATGGTGGCGCTGGTGCAGTCGGCCACCACGGTGCCGATCGTGCTGCTGGCATTGGCCGCCGGCACGCTGGCCGACATCGTCGACCGCCGCAGGTACCTGCTGGCCACGCAGGGCTGGATGCTGCTGGTGGCGGCGGTGATGGCGGCGCTGACCGCGATGGACCTGCTGACCCCGCAGTTGCTGGTACTGCTGACCTTCTGCATGGGCTGCGGCGCGGCGATGGCGATGCCGGCACAGGCGGCGATCGTATCCGAGCTGGTGCCGCAGCCGATGCTGGCCTCGGCGGTGGCACTGAACTCGATCGGCATCAACATCGCGCGCTCGATCGGCCCGGCCATCGGCGGCGTGATCGTGGCGCAGCTGGGTGCGGTCTGGGCCTTCGGTTTCAACGCCATCACCTTCGCCGCGATGCTGTTCGTGGTGTGGGGCTGGAAGCGTGACCCGAAGCAGTCCAGCCTGCCACCGGAAGGCTTCGGTGCCGGCCTGAAAGCGGGCCTGCGCTATGCCAGCCGCGCCGGGCGGCTGCAGGCGGTGCTGATCAAATCGGTCGGCTTTTTCTTCTTCGCCGCGGCGATGAACGCGTTGCTGCCGGTGGTGGTGCGCGGGCAGATGCAGGGCGGGGCGGGGCAGTACGGCATGTTGCTGGGTTGCATTGGTTTCGGTGCGGTGGGTGGCGCGCTGCTGCTGCCGAAGCTGCGCGCACAGATGGACCGTGATCTGCTGGTGCTGCTGGCCACGCTGTCGCTGGCGTTGAGCCTGGTTGGCCTGGCCCTGACGCGCAGCTGGTACGTGCTGCCGATGGTGATGCTGGTCAATGGCTTTGCCTGGATCACCGTACTCTCTTCGCTGCAGATCGCGGCGCAGACCGCGGTGCCGGCGTGGGTGCGCGCGCGTGCGCTGGCGTTGTACATCATGGTGTTCTCTGCCGGCATGGCCGCTGGCGGCCTGAGCTGGGGCGCGCTGGCGCAGCGCACCTCACCGGAACTGGCGCTGCTGGTGGCAGCGGCCGGTGCGGTGATCGGCGGGCTGCTGGTCTGGCGCGTGCGCATCGCCGGTACTGAAGACCTGAACCTGCGTCCGGCCGGGCACTGGCCCGCGCCGGAACTTTCAGTACCGGTATCCAATGATCGCGGCCCGGTGCTGGTGACCATCGAATACCGCATCGACGAAGCCGATCGCAGTGCGTTCCAGGCGCAGATGCGCGCGCTGGGAACGATCCGTCGCCGTGATGGCGCCGTGGTCTGGGGCGTGGTCGAGGATGTGGCGACGCCGGGTATCCACCTGGAGTATTTCGTGACCCCGTCGTGGCTGGAGCACCTGCGCCAGCACGAACGCATCACCGCCGATGACAAGGCGATCCAAGAGGTGTTGCGCGAACTGCATCGCGGCGAACGGGCACCAGTGGTGCGTCACTTCGTGGGCGGCCATGACCCGCTACCCAAGGCCGGCGTTCCGCACCACCACAGCGACATCTGACCTGCCCTGGTAGGGCCGGCCGCTGGCCGGCTGCACAGGATGGCAAAGTTGCCGGCCAGTGGCCGGCACTACCGCAGGAGGGGGGGCGCTTTTGGGGGCGG
>NZ_JAXAXL020000016.1:52989-62189 GCF_047497515.2 Stenotrophomonas maltophilia | reverse complement strand
GTGTATGCCGGTGCACCGCACGGCCTGACGGTCACCCACGCCGCCGCCACACATCACTTGCGGGCGAACGCCAAAAGGTCGGCGTTGAACGCGTCGGCGTGGGTGACCGTCAGGCCGTGCGGTGCACCGGCATACACCTTCAGTTCGGCGTCGCTGATGATCTGCGAGGAGAGCTTGGCCGAAGCATCGAACGGTACGATCTGGTCGTCATCGCCATGCACCACCAGCGCAGGCACGTCGATCTTCTTCAGGTCATCGGTGTAGTCCACTTCCGAGAATTCGTGGATGCAGTCGTATTGGCCCTTGACGCCGCCCAGCATGCCCTGCAGCCAGAACGCATCGCGCATGCCCTGGGATACGGCGTTGCCATCGCGGTTGGCGCCGAAGAACGGCGTGGCCAGGTCCTTGAAGAACTGCGAGCGGTCGCCGCCGGTGCCTTTGCGGATGCCGTCGAACACCTCAAGCGGAGTGCCGGCCGGATTGCCGGCGGTCTTCAGCATCAGTGGCGGCACGGCACCGACCAGCACCACCTTGGCCACGCGCTTGCTGCCGTGGCGGCCGATGTAATGCGCCACTTCGCCACCGCCGGTGGAGTGGCCGACCAGGATTGCGTCCTTCAGGTCCAAGGCATTGATCACCGCCGCCAGATCATCGGCGTAGGTGTCCATGTTGTTGCCGTCCCAGGTCTGGCTGGAGCGGCCATGGCTGCGACGGTCGTGGGCGATCACGCGGTAGCCGTTCTGGCCCATGAACAGCATCTGCGGGTCCCAGGCATCGGAGGACAATGGCCAACCGTGGGCGAACACGATCGGCTGGCCGGTGCCCCAGTCCTTGTAGAAGATGCGGGCGCCATCGGCGACGGTGACGTAGTTGCTCATTGCAGGTTCCTTGGAGGAAGGGAGGGGGCGCGGCGGCGGGGTGCCGGCGCGACCGGCAGTAGAGCGCGGCGGCCGGCCCCCGGCTTGCATGGCTGTGCTGGATTGGCGGCGCAGTGACGCGTATCGCTCTGGCCGCCGCCCGGTGCAGCGCCGACCATGGGTGCAGCCCATCTGGTGCGCCTGCCATGCTGAACGCCCAAGCCATCCTGCTGCTGGTGCTGTCGAGTGCCGTGACCGCTCAGGCGCAGACCAATGTCTACAAATGCGTGGATGGCCCGCATCCGGTCTACCAGCAGACGCCCTGCCAAGGGCGCGCAGCGTGGCGCTGGGAGGTGCCGATGGAACAATCGCGGTCGCGCGGTGCCGCGCCGCCCGCGGCTGACGCGCCGAAGCCTTCCCGCCGCAGCCGTCGCAGCGCGAGTGCCAAGGGTGCGTTGATCACGCTCAGCGCCGATCCGGCGGCGTGCGAGCGGGCGCGCCGGCAACGGCAGACGGCGCTGGCCAAGGGGCGCAGGCTGGATTTCGTGCAGCGGCGCCAGCTGGACGACGCGGTGTACGACGCCTGCCGCTGAGCGTGGCACATGGAGTGCCAAAAACGACAACGGCGCCGTGGGGCGCCGTTGTGCGTGGATGCCGCTGGCAGGGCCTCAGCGGCCGTCGCTGGCTGCGGCCGGCGCGGGCGAAGGCACGCTGTCCGGCTTGGGCAGGCTCAGTTCCGGATTGCCCTGTTCGGCCTGCAGGATCTGGATGCGGCGTTGCAGGGCGTCCAGCTGGCTGTTGGTGCTCTGCACATCGGTGCTCAGGCTGACCGCCTGCTGCTGCGCCTGCTGCAGGGCGGCACTGACCTGGGCCGACTGCGCCTGCTGCTGCTCCATTTCCTGCTGCAGGGTGCGCAGGCGCGCCTCGTTGTAGGCCACCAGGCGCTCGGTGTAGCGCTTGCCGGCCTCCAGGCGGGTGGTGTCGATGTAGACCTGGGCCAGCTGTTCGGACTGCTGTGCAAACGTGCGGTAGACACGCTCGGCGTTGTCGACGGCGTCGGTCTTGATCACCCGCCAGAAGTTCTTTTCCTGGAACAGGGCAACGTAGTAGGTCAGGGTATTGGCGTTGAACAGCAGGCTGGCGCCGTAGTTGCCGTTGTAGGTGGTGCGCAGCTCGGTCAGCTGGCGCGAATCCATCAACTGCTTGAGCTCGTCCACGGTATTGCGCACCACCGGTGCGGTGCGCGCTGCCGGCTCAACGGCCGCCTCGCGCTCGCCACGAGCGGCCAGTGCCGCCGGTGCCGCCGGTGCCACCAGCATCATGGCCACGGCCAGCAGTGCCGCGCTGCGCGCGTGCCGGGCGAAGACCGCGCCCCCTGAAGTTTCTCGCATGTCTAGACCATCCACGGATGAGTGTGGGTTGAGATGAAGGTGGTTCCCCGCCGGGAGTCTAGCATGCGGGCGGGCGCCGCCAAGGGCGCCCGTCACGGGTCAGTAGACCAGCTGTGCGGCGCTGCACTGGATCGACTGCACATTGACGTCGGTGCGCCCCAGCTCCAGGCCCAGCACGCTGGCCAGCAGGTTGGTCAGCAGCGTGCCAACGCTGTTGAGGACCGGGCGCAGCGCGGTGAGGATCGGCTTGAGCAGCGTGCACAGCAGGCCGCTGCAGCTGACGGTGCCGTCCGGATTGGTCACGCCATTGCCTCCGGCACCGTCAAGGAAGCCGGCCGGCGCGGTCTGGATGTACGAGGCCAGGTTGTTGCGTACGCAGCCGTTGTAGTCGATCAGGTTGCCGAGCAGGCTGTCACAGCGGTTGATCAGCAGGCCACCGACCAGCGAGCCGAGCAGGCCGTCGAGCAGGCCCAGCCCCTGGCCGGTGACGGTCGTCTTGTAGCCGGTCCACACCGAACCGTCCTCCCAGCAGGTGGTCAGTCCCAGCAGGCAGGGTTTGGGCACGCCATTCTTCACCGTCCAGTTGCCCAGCGGGGCAAGGTTGCGTGACGGATCGCCATCGCGCAGCAGCGGGATGACCTGGTCGACGTTGTAGCGTCCGCCTGAGGGGAATGCCGCCTGCAGGTAGCGGTCGGCCAATGCCTTGGCAGTGTCGTTCGCGCTCATGCCCTGGCTGGGTGAGCTGAGCATGCCCGACAACACCCGTAGCAGTTCATTGACCAGGTTGGAGACGGTGTCGCCCAGGGCCAGTGGATTGATCTGCGTGGAGCCGCTCTCGCCAGCGGCCAGGGTCAGGTTCTGCGAACTGGTGAGCGCGGGCAGGGTGATCTTGTTGGTGATCAAGGGTCTGCCCAGCAGCTTCAACAGCTGCTCGTTCTGCAGTGTGTTGTCGCAGACATTGTTCTTGGAAAAGCGCTGCGCGGGATCGACCTTGCCGACGCAGGCGCGCAACACCGAGGAATCGACCTGGATGGTGGCCCGGGGTGGATTGCCACCGCACTGGATGCCGGTCAGCGTGCCCATCGCGTTGGCCACATCGACATGCAGCGGCAGGTGCAGCTGCGTACCCAGCAACTGCAGCAGCGGTCCAAGCGCGAACAGGTTGTTGCTGTCCACGTCCACCATCAGCCGCACCTGTGCGTTGTAGGCACGCGAGCCCACGCCACCGATGGCGATCGACGGTGGCTCGACCACGCCGGCCTGCACGTTGATGCCGAGCAGGTCCAGGCCCTGGACCGCGATGCCATTGCCTTCGTTGGCGATGGAGATGGCGGTGCTGATCAGGTTGAGTACGCTGATCTTCGATTCCAGCGCACTGCCTGCGGTGCCGTCTGGGGAGATGACCTCGGCGAACAGGCCGCCGCCACCGGACTCGCTGCCCAGTGCGATGTTGAGCTTGGTGATGTCGATCTTGGTCGCGACCAGGTTGGCCAGGGCCTGCAGCTGCACGCCGACGGTGGTGTCACGTCCGACCACCGTGGCGGTGGCATTGACCAGCTGCGCCAGCGAGATCTTGTTGACCGCCAGCAGGCGATTGAAATCCGCCACGCTGAGGTTGGCGCTGACCGGGATGTTCAGGGCCTTCAACAGCCCGGAGGGCGTGATGTTGGCCTGGGCCAGTCCATCGTAGGACAGCACGGTAGCGTTGGTGACATCCAGGCCGACCAGGCGCAGCGTCGACAGCAGCAGCGAGTCGCCGCGGGTGCGCAGCAGCTGCGAGCCGACCGCGAAGACCGCCGTGGGCTCCGAACGCCGCGCGACGGCCTGCACGCTCATCGTCGGCAGGCGGGTGTTCTGGCCGAAGAACGGCAGCACGCTGCGCTGTGCCACCACCTGCACTGCATTGCGCGGGTTGGCGGCATCGACGGTGGTGACGAAGCGGTTGCGGGTGGCCCGCGTGGCGCTCCAGTTGCCGCAGCGGATCTGCAGCGTGCCGCGGAAGCGGTTCTGGGCCAGTGCGCTCTGCCGTGCGGCGCTGTTGTCACTGTTGTCTGACGTGCACAGTTCCAACCGCTGCGCGCCGGCCAATGCCGCCAGGTCGGCAACCTTCTGTGCATCGCGCTTGGCCCAGAACAGATAGCCGATTTCGATCAGGCCCAGCATGGCCAGCAGCGCCAGCATGATCAGCATCATGGTGACCGACATGCCGCCACGCGGGCGGCTGAAACTGAACTGGCGTGGGCGTTTCATGGCCTACCTCACGGTCCGGATGAGGATGTTCCCTTGGACTTGCCGACATCGGTTTCAAAGAAGTCGGGAATTTCGTGCTGGAAGCTCTTCAGGTAACGCGCGTAGCTCAACGTGGCCTGGTCGCCGAGGATCGGCAGGCGAGGGCCGGCCTGCTGCCCCGAGGCCTGCAGGCGGAACAGGCTGCGCGTGGCATCGCCGATCTGGCTGCGTGCCGGCGCGGCAGGGGTGGCAGGCATGGGTGCGCTGACCACCGCCGGCGGCGGCGCAGCAGGTGCAGGAGGCGCAGGCGCTGCGGGTGCGGCCAGGTCAACCGTCGCCAGTGCTTCGGCCTGCAACGGCGTCTGGGTTGGCGCGACCGGCGCCGCACCACCGAGCATCTGCCCGGTCAACGGCTGTTGCTGGGCCTGCGCGGCAGCGGCCAGCAGCAGGCAGGCCAGCGCGGGCAGCAGGCGTCGGGACGTGTGCGTTGCGATCATGGGGTGTTCCCGGTCGGGTGGTCGGAGGCACTGAAGCGTTCCAGCATCGACGGCGGCACGCGCTGCGGATCGCGCTCATCGCGGCTGTCGCGGCGCGCTTCGGCGGCCAGGCGGGTAGCGCTTGCCGCGCCGTTGGCGGTCGTGGCCGCGACGCTGCGCGCAGGCGGCGTCGCCACCGCCGCCGCTGCCCGGCGCTGTTGCAGGCGCGCCTGGATCTGCTGGGCCTGCTGCTGGATACTGCGGCGCGTGTCGTCATTGAGGTTGGCCTGCTGGGCCAGTCGCTCGGCGGTGGCCGTATCGCCGCGCAGCACCGCCCACAACGCGAGGTTGGCAGTGGCCTTCGCATTCCCGGGTGACAGTTCCAGCGCCTTGGCCAACGGTTCTCGGGCCTGTTCGAACTGGCCGGCACGCAGGCGTGCATAGCCGAGGTCGCCGAGGTAATCGGTGTTCAGTGGTTGCAGCTGGGTGGCACGCGCCAGCGCCTGTTCGCTGCCGGCATCGTCGTCGCGGCGTGCGGCGATCAGGCCGATGCCGTGTGCGGCGGCCGCGGCCTGCGGGCCACTGGAGAGGTCGCGGTACAGCGCGATCGCCGCCTCGGCCTGGCCGGTCTCGCGCAGCGCATCGGCCTGCAGCAGGCGCAGCGCCGGTGGATCGCCATAGCGCTGGCGGAATGCATCGACATGCGCCAGCGAGGCATACCAGGCGCCCTGCTGCTGCATGCGTTCGATCAGCTCCAGATAGGCGCCGCGGCTGTCCTGGGGCGCTGGTTCGGGCGCGGCCAGGGTGGGCGCGCGCAGGTATTTGGGCGTGCTTGAGGCACAGCCACTGGCGACGGCGGCAAGGGCAAGCAGCAGGCAGGAGGTGCGCAGGGCAGGCATCAGGGCGATCCCATCGAGGACATGGTGGTGGCCAGCGCAACCAGCGCGGGGCCAGCAAGGACCAGCATCAGCGCTGGCAGCAGGGTCAGCATCATCACCACGGTCATCTTCACTGAGAGCTTGCCGACCTTCTCCTTCAGTGAGTTGCGGCGCAGTTCGCGCAGGCGGATGCTGAACTGCCGCAGCGGTTCCTGCACCGCGCCGCCGTGTGCATGCACCTGCAGGATCAACTGCACCAGGCTGGTCAGGTCGTCATCCCCATAGACGTCGCTGAGGCGGCGCAGCGACTGTGCGCGGGTGCGGCCATGGGTATAGGCCACGTTGGCTTCCTGCAGTTCGCCGCCCAGCACCGGCAGCGCCTCGCGCAGTTTGTCGCCGAGCGTCTGCAGGCTCTGGTCCATGCTGAAGCCCACGCCCTGCAACAGGCGCAGCAGATCGATCAGCAACGGCAGCTCGTTCTGCACCGCGCGGCGGCGGCGCTTGACCCAAGAGGACAGCGCGAACTTGGGCAGCAGCAGGCCCGCGGCCAGGGCGCCAATCACCACCATCACCCTTGCCAGTCCGGTGGCGTCGCTGAATGCCAGTGCCAGGGCGAGTACCAGCAGCGCCAGCAGCAGGCGCAGGCCGAGATAGATGGCGGTGCCGCGGCGCGTGTTCCAGCCGGCCAGGTCCAGCAGCAGGCGGTCCTCGTTGGCCAGCAGCGCGGCCTCCAGGCGGCCCCCGCTGAGCGCGCGGCCGAAGCGCTCCAGCCATCCCAGCGAATCGCGCCGGCTGGTTTCAGGGTCGCGCGCTTCATCGCGCGGCTGCAGCGCGGTCTTGAGCGTGGCGGAGGTGCGTTGTTCGCGATGGCTGCGCACCCAGCCACCGAGTCCCAGCAGGGCGACGCCGGCGGCCAGCACCAGCAGTGAAAGCGCGAACCAGCCGCTGGCGCTCATCGGGAACCTCCGCAAGGGCAGCAGGCGATCATAGTGATTTGGCCAGGCGGTACAGCAGGAAGGCGCCGACCAGCTCCAGGCCCAGTGCAATCAGCAGGACGTTGTGGCCGAGTGGCTCATGCAGGACCGGCTGGAAGAAATCGGGGCTGGCGATCGCCATCAGGACGGCGCTGGCCGGCGGCAGCAGGCCCAGCACCCAGGCCGACATCCGCGTTTCGGAGGTGGTGGCCGCCAGCTCCTGCTGTGCCTGTTCAAGGTCGCGCATGAAGTCACCCATGCGCTGCAGGATCTGGTCGGAGCGGCCGCCGATGCGCACACTGACCCCGATCACCACCGACAGCACCTTCAGCACATCCATGCGGTAGGGCTGTGCGGCCAAGGCCAGTGCACGATCCAGGTCCATGCCACTGCGGGCGTAGCGGACCGTCGTGTCCAGCAGCCCGCGCAGCGGCGCGCTGGTCTGCATGGACGCCACCTGGAACGCGGCCTGCAGGCTGTTGCCGAGCGCGGTGAGGCGGACCAGGTTGTCGAGGAAGTCGGGTAGCTGATGCAGCAGCTGCGCACGCAGCCGGGTGGTCCGGCGCACGACCCACAACCAGCAGCCCAGCAGGTACAGCAGCAGGGTCAACGGGAACATCCACGCGGTTCCCAGCCGCAGCACGGCAATCACCGACAGCAGCAGCCCCGGTACCAGCAGGATCAGCGGCAGCTTCCAGCCCGGTTGCAGGCCGGCGCTCTGCAGCAGTCCGTCCCAGGGCAGCGGGCGGCGCCCGCCGCTCGACGGACGGAGGGGATCATTGGCGGCCGAAGCGGCCGCAGCTGCGCTGGGCGCGATGTTGGCGCCGCGTGCCAACTGCTGTTCGGCATGCTGCAGCGAGGCCTGGCGCTGCTCGCGGCTGCTGGCGGTGCCCCACAGCCACGCCGCCAGTGCCAGCAGCACCGAGATGACGCTCAATACACCCAGCAGCAGGCCGATGCCCATGCTCACAGGTCTCCGTACAGGGATTCGCGCAACAGCTGGCGGAATGGCTCCAGCTTGTGCGAGTGCGGATGGAAGCCCAGGCCGATCCAGCGGTCGGTTTCCCTGCCGGTGCCATCGATCTGCAGTTCGTGGCGGAACATTTCCTGGGAGGTGATGAGGTTGTCGCTGACCCCGGTGATTTCCGTGATCGAAACCAGCACGCGGCGGCCGCTGCCCAGGCGCGAGATCTGCACGATGAAGTCGATGGCGCTGGCGATCTGCCGGCGCAGGCTGTCCTCGCTGCCCTGGAAACCGGCGAAGCCGGCCAGCATCTCGATGCGGTACAGGCAGTCGCGCGGCGAGTTGGCGTGGATGGTGGCCATCGAGCCGTCGTGGCCGGTATTCATGGCCTGCAGCATTTCCAGCACTTCGGCGCCACGTACCTCACCCACCACGATGCGGTCAGGACGCATGCGCAGGCTGTTGCGCACCAGGTCGCGGATGCTGACCGCACCGTGGCCCTCGGCGCCACCGATACGGCTTTCCAGGCGCACCACATGCGGGTGGTTCAGCGAAAGCTCGGCCGTGTCCTCGACGGTGATCACGCGCTCGTTCGGCGGCACGTAACTGGCCAGCGCATTGAGCAGCGAGGTCTTGCCCGAGCTGGTGCCGCCGGATACCAGGATGTTGCAGCGGCCCAGCACCATCGCCTTCAGCAATGCCTGCATGGGCGCGTCGAAGGTGCCTTTGGCCAGCAGCTCGTCGGGCGTGAACGGGTCCTTGCGGAACTTGCGGATGGAGACCATCGGGCCATCCACCGCCAGCGGCGAGATGATCGCATTGAGACGGCCGCCATTGGGCAGCCGCGCATCGACCATCGGGTTGGAATCGTCAAGGCGGCGACCGAGCGGCGCGAGGATGCGGCGCAGGATGCGCAGCAGGTGCGTGTCATCGGTGAAGCGCTGGGTGGCGCGCTTGAGCTGCCCACCCTGCGAGACATGCACATCCTTGAAGCCATTGATCAGGATGTCTTCGATGGTCGGATCGTGCAGCAGGTCGTCGAGGGGCCCGAAGCCGGTCAGCTCCTTGACCAGTCCTTCGGCGACCACCTGCATTTCCTCCTCGTTGATCGGGATGCGCCATTCCTGGATGAAGCCCACCGTCTGCACCTGTACCCAGCGTGCGATGGTGTCCGGCGCCCAGGAATCGATGTCGATGCGCTCGTCTTCGATGCTGTTGAGCAGGTGCTCATGCGCGGCCGACAGCACCTTCTGGTACTGCTCGGTCTGCGCGAACGGCAGGTGGCCCGGTGCACTTTCGGGCAGCACCGGGCGGGCAATGGCATGCGGGAACGGGGTTACCTTGTCTTCCATTGCGATCCACCCAGGGCAAGGGAGAGTCTTTCCCGCAGGCCGTGGGGGGGGGGGGGGGCGGGGGGCGGGGGGGCGGGGC
>NZ_JAXAXL020000016.1:0-52979 GCF_047497515.2 Stenotrophomonas maltophilia | reverse complement strand
GGGCTGGCAGCCGGATCCAGGCGCGGGACGAGCGGGGCGAGGGCACGCAGATAGGGGTCGCGCGGCGCATCCTGCAGCAGCAGGTGGCCCTGGCTGGCGGCCAGGCGCACGCGCGGACGTTCGGGCAGCGTCGCCAGCAACGGCACCTCGAAGCGGCGCGCGATCTGTTCCGGGCTCATGCCGCTGCTGTCGTCGTGACGGTTGATCACCAGCTGCAGGCGCTTCTCGCGCTCGCGCTGGCCGGACAGGTGTTTCAGGGCGTGGTCGAGCGATACCAGGGTAGCGATCGAGGCATCGGTGACCAGCCAGATCTCGTCGGCCTGGTCCAGCAACAGCGGTGGCAGCTGGCGCAGTGGGCAGCCACCGGCATCGCACAGCACGCTGGCAAACACGCCACGCAGGCGCTGCAGCAGCGCGCCGGGATCGGACGGCGGCACCGCGTCGCTGCCGCTGGCCCGGTCGAGCAGCACCAGCCCGGAATCGTGGCGGGCCATCGCGGTGCGGGCAAGGGTGGCGTCGATCCGGCTGGCGTTGCGCAACGCATCTTCGTAATGGAAGCGGCTGTCGAGGTTGAGGTACAGCGCGAGGTCGCCGGACGGCTGCGCCAGCTCCATCAGCAGGCCGTCGTGCTGCAGCGCTTCGCCCTGGGCCAGGGCACGGGTCTGCTGCGCCAGCACGGAAAGGTGAGCGGCCAGGGTGCTGGTGCCGACCCCGGCACGCACGCCCAGCAATACGATCAGGCGTGCCTTGTGCGCATGTTGCGCGGCCGCGGCCGGCCGCGGCGACAGGGCGCGGCGCAACGCGGCTTCGATGCCGGCGTTGTCGCTGTCCAGGTCGAGCACGTCACGCAGGCCGGCGCGCAGGGCAAGCACCACGCCTTCGACCTGGCCAGCGCTCGTCGCACCGACAGCCACCAGCGCCAGGTCCGGTTGGGTCTGCTGCAGCTGCTGCGCCAGTGCGCTCGATGCGTCGGCGTGCTCGGGCCGGAAGTCGAGCAGCACCAGGCTCTGCGGCCCGCGCTGCAGGTCCTGCGCGGAGGTCGGAAGGCTGCTGTCCTGCCAGTGCAGCACGGTGGTCGGTGGCAGTTTGGCCGCCAACCGGGGCAACAGCTCGCGATCCATGCCGTACAGGACCAGATTCATGGGAGGGGCCTGGGGATGCAGCGGCTGGGCAGTGGCGTAGGGCATGGTCGTGGTCTGGCAGGCATCATGGAATCAGCGCGAGAAGCCGGGCACCGGATCGCGGCTGATCGGACCCAGCAGCCACGCACCCCATTCGGGCAGGTTCGGCTTGGCCTCTCGCTCGCCGGGCAACGGCAGTTCGGTATTGCGCGCCAACGGCTGTACCAGCCGGGGCGTGACGATGATCACCAGCTCCTTGTCCTGTCGCTTGTAGTCGAAGTTGCGGAAGAACGAACCGATGATCGGCAGGTCACCGAGCAAGGGAATCTTGTTGACGCTGGACACCACGTTGGAGCTGACCAGGCCACCGATGACGAAGCTCTCGCCGTCACCCAGTTCGACCGTGGTGTCGGCGCGGCGCGTGGTGATCGAGGGAATCTGCACGCCGTTGAGGGAGATCGAATTGCTGTAGTCCAGGTCGCTCGCCTCCGGTGCCACCTTCAGCGCGATGCGGTTGGGCGCCAGCACGGTGGGGGTGACGGTGAGGCCGATGCCGAAGGGCTTGTAGGTGATGGTGGTGGTGCCGAGGCCCTGCGGCTCCAGGATCGGCAGTTCGCCGCCGGCCAGGAAGCTGGCGCTCTGCCCGGACAGTGCGACCAGGGTCGGTTCGGCCAGCACGCGTGCCATGCCATTGCTCTGCAGCAGGTCGACATCGGCGTTCCACAGGCCCTTGGTGGAGCCGAACACCAACCGGAACGCCGAGGAGATGGGCGATTCCGAATCGCTTCCCGTGCCGCCGGTGCCGCCCGTGCTGACTTCGCCCGGAAGCCGGCCGCTGTTGCCCGGCAGTCCACCGCCGGGGCGGGCGATGCCGTAGGCGAAGGCGCCGTTGCGGTTCTGGAAACTGATGCCGATCTGCTTCAGGGCCGTCTTGTTGAACTCGACCACCTTGACCTCGACCTGCACCACGCCACCGCTGCTGACCGTCGATGCATCGGCAAGCTGGCCGTCCTTGCCCAGCGCCATCGCGGCCGTCTGCTGTTCCTGCATGTGCGACAGCACGCTGTCGGTGCTGCCCTGCAGCAGCCCCTGGCCGTCCTGCTGGGTGAACACAAGGCCGCCGCTGCCGGTACCGGCGGCGCCCTGCACCGCGCTCTGCACCCGCACCTGCACGCGTTGCGGCTCGGTCTGCTTGCGGTGCCACAGCAGCAGGGTGGTGGTGCCGGGTGCCTTGCCCACCAGCAGGGCCTGGCGTTGGCCGCGCAGCATCACGATGTCGGCCACGCCGGGGTCGGCAATGGCCACCCGTTCCAGATCGGCCGGCAGGCTCCAGGGCCGCTGTTCGCGTGCCTGCAGCACCAGGTCGTCGGCCGCCACGCTTGTTGCCGGTGCCAGCAGCACCAGCATCAGGGCCAGCCAGCGCTGGCGAGGGGAGGGGCGTGGAGACGGGCGACGTCGGGTCATGGATGCGCTCGGGTCAGGTCAGAGGGAGCCACGGGGTGCGGAACTGTCACCACGGATGATTTCGATGCCGGAGGCGCGCGGTGCACTGTGGCGTGCGGCAGGTGCACGTACCGGTGCCTGCGGGTTGGTGCGTGCCGGGGCATTGCCACGGCCAGCCAGTGCGTCGCCATCGATGCCGGCGAAGGCGTTGTTTTCCGGCCGCTGCAGGGCCAGCTGCTGTTCGGCATCCAGCCCGCGCAGCGGATCGATCACGCCGCGTGGCTGCGGGAACAACGCCAGATCGGGCAGGCCGGTATCGGCAGGGTTGCGCAGCGCCAGGAACAGCTTGCCCTGCTGGGCACCCAGCAGCAGCCGGTTGGCGTCGGCCACCGGAACCGCCAGCACCGCGCTGCGGGCCGGTTGGTTGGCATCGCCGCTGGAACCGCTGGCGTTGCTGCTGCTGCCGGTGATGTCCGCCGCGCGCGGGTCATTGCGCTGTTCGCCACTGCTGCTGGTAACGCTATCGGCGGTCGCGGGCACGATGTCCTGCTGGCCATAGCTCAACACGCGCAGGCGTGACAACAGCAGGCGGGTCTGCGCGGTGTCTCCCGGGCCGCTGGCGCTGGGCTGGGCAGTGCGCAGGTTGAGGAAGACATCGACGAAATCACCCGGCAGGATGCGATTTCCCGCGCCGACCAGTTCATCCACCGGTACCGCCAGCGCGCGCTCCCCTGGCCGCAGCTGCAGCGAGAAGCCCTGGGCCAGGGCCGATGTGCTGATCGGGCTGCCTTCAGCGATATCCTGCACCGGCACCTTGCCGACCACTGCAGCGATGCTGGTGGCGGCGCCCGCGACCGCCGTAGTGCGTTGGGCCAGGCGCAGGCCATTGGCGGTGATCGGCTCTCCGGCGGGCAGCCGCGCAACCGCTTCAACCACCGTGATTGCCTGTGAATCCGCGCTGGCAACCGGTGCCACATGGGTCGGCGCATCGGGCTTGCGTCCGATCATCAATGCGATCACGGCCAGCAGCACGGCCAAACCGATCAGGGCGACGGCGGCGATGCGGGTCAACTTGAGCATGGAACCGTCTCCTTTACCGAGCGTCAGGTGCCGCTGCCGAGGTCGAGCTGGGCGACCGCGACGCTGCGGATGGGCGCCCGCATCACCCACCCGTAGAGGGTGGCGGTGCCGGGCAGGAAGGGGTGGCTGGCATAGTCGTAACTGACGGTCACCGTGATGCATTGGGCGCTGGCCAACCCGGTGCAGGGGGCAGGTGCGGCGACGACGATGGCATTGCTGCCACCGGCGCTGCAGTTCACGTCCTGCCTGGAAAACTGCAGCAGCCACTGCATCGAATTGCGTGCCGCCACGCAGGCCGCGGTGCGGCGTTCGGCCGTGGTGCCGTAGCGCAGTGATGCACGCGCTCCCTCGGCGGACGCCGTCGCCAGTGTCTGCTGCGCGGCCATGATCATTACACCGGTAAAGGTGAACAGCAGCAGCGGAAGCAGGCCGAGCATCAGCATGAGTGCGAACTCGATGCTGGCCACGCCCCGTTGCAGGCGGGAGCTGCGGACGTTCATGACACACCTCCGTAGGCGCGGATCAGAATCCAGCCGATGGCGGCTATCGCCAGATAGGCTGCGTAGGGGATGCCGCGACGGCCCTGTCGGGCACACTGCATTTCGCGAAGCGCAGGATGTGCCTGCCATTGCGAGCTGGCCCGCGAGACCTGCAGTTGCAGGCCGATCGGCAGCATCGAACCCAGGCGGCGCGACATCAGTACCACCAGGGCATGCAGCCCGGCGGCAAGGCTGGCGACCACCCAGACTGGCAGCAGGGCCTGCATGCCCAGCAACAGCCCCAGCACCGCAAAGAACTTCACGTCGCCCGCGCCCATCCAGCGCACCGCATAGAACGGCAGCAAGGCCACCAGGCCGAGGGCTGCGCCGCACACGTGGGACAGCCACGGCAGGCGCGGTGTTGTGAACTGCCCGGCGATCAACAGCGGGACCGCCAGCGCGCAGGCCGCCAGCAACCAGGCATTGGGAACCCGGCGCGCATACAGATCACTGATCGCGATGCGCAGACATATGCCGATGGCCAGCAGTCCCAGCAATGTCATCACACACTCCGTTGCCCATGGCCGATTCGTTCGCAGCCCGCCTGGCGGGCCGCTTGACCGTCGCGCGATGGGCGGTCAGCGGGCATCGCCGCAGCGGGCCAGGATTACGTCGCTGCGCCGGTGGCGTCGGCAGCGATCGCCTGCAGGCGGGTAAACAGCGTGGTGAAGAACAGGGTGATCTGCGCTCTGCCGACCACGATCAGGACACCGGCGATCACGGCGGCCAGCAACCCATACTCAAGCGCAGTCACGCCATCTTCTTCCTTCAGGAATTTACGGATCGATGCGTTCATGGCGATTGTCTCCCTTTACCTGTCTTCTACAGGACACCTGTTGGGCGGTGGCCCGGCTCCGCCGGGATCGTCCGTGGACCCCCGCACGTCCTTGCGGGGGAGGTACGACGGGGATTGCCCGCCGTGCTCAAGCAGGGTGATCGCCGCAGGGAGGATGCCGGGCGCGCAACGAGGACCGCGCGGCGAAAGGCCGGTGGCCGAGAGCTCGTGCAATGCGGACATGGTCATTTTCTCCCCCGGGCGCGACCATTCTGGAATGGTCTGTCACCGTGTTATCGACTTTGCCTGAATGGCGGTTGGCTGCAACCGGAACCTATATGCAAATTCGGCAGAAAATGCCCCAGCCTTAAACCTTCAGGCGGATTCTGTGACGCAAATCATTTCCCGGGCAAAACGGTTCATCGACGTGTAGATAATGTGATTCCATTTTCGCGGCATGCGAAAACCATGCCACTGGCGACGACATTCTCTTCACCTGTGTATCTATTTTCTTCATTTCAGACTGCGGGTTTACCGGCGAGGATTATCGGGCATACTCGTTTCAACGCAGCTGTATTTTCCGGGTTGGATTGCGTGGCATTGACCGCAGCCTTCCCGGCAACGGCAGAAGTTCCTGGAATGGTGTGGCCCTGTCAGGCAGTGGGGGCTGCAGCGTGTGGCGGATCAACGCGGGGACGACACTGTCATGGTCGATGGTGGGGTAGGAGACAACGACGACAGCGGCCTGCGATCAATCGATCTGGCGACGCTGAGCGGCGTACTTCGTGTCTGCGATGTCGAACTGCTGCTGCTTGATGGCAATGGACCGAGGGCGGCATTTGCTTCACGGGTACATGAAGAGGCCCTGTTCTGCAGCATCAGCTGCGGCTTCCATTGCCGTGGCCGCTTCATGCTGCCGCCGGACTGGGCGATGCTCGGATACCTGCACGCGACCGATGAGACCCTGAGCTGGTGCCATGGCGTGCCGCTCACGTCGGGCATGGCGTTGACCGTGATGCCGGAAGGCATCAGCGAGTTCACGCTGAGCCCCGGCACGCATATGACGCTGATGCTGGTGCCGCTTGCGAAGGTGCAGCGCAAGCTGACCGAACTGAGCCTGCGCAGCACGCCGCCGGCGGGCCAGGCGCTCTCACTGTTCAATCTTGCCAGCGAGGCAGTGCCCCTGGCGCGCCATTATCAGCAGTTGCACGTGCAGCTGGGGCAGGGCGGCAGCCTGCAGCCGGAGGAAACCGAACACCTGCTGCACGAACACGTGCAGGCCCTGCTTGGGGCCGGAGCATCCGATCGGCCTGGCTGCAGTCGGGCGCGCCGCACGCATTATCTGATTGCGCAGCGGGCGGAGAACTTCATGCGACTCAACCTGCGCCGCAATATCTACATGAATGAAATATGCGACGCGGCCGGGGTCAGTGAGCGTGGCCTGCGTTACGCCTTCGAAGATCTGTTCGGAACCTCGCCCAACCGCTATCTCTCCATGCTGCGCCTGTGCGCTGCCTGCCGCAGTCTGTCGATGGCCGATTCCAGCCGTCGTTCGGTCAAGGCCATCGCGCTCAGCTGCGGTCTGTGGGATCTCTCGCGCTTCGCCGACAATTACCGCAAGGTTTTCGGCGAACTGCCGAGGGATACGCTGATGCGCGCGCCCGCGCAGCTCGGTCAGCCCGCCTGAGCCAAGCAGCACAAGGGCTCCAGGCCTGTTTCTGCCGGAATTGCCCATCCGTTTGCCGATATCGTTGCCGCTTCTGCATAACCGCCTGCCGATTCCGGCCGTGGATTTGCCGGAATGCGCGATTGCCGTGCCGGAATGAAGTGCGCCACCGTCGCTGCGGACGCTGAAATGTCAGTCACCTGCCAAACGGCAAGTCCACTGACATTCCAGTTGTTCGCCAACGGGGGAAGTGCTCATGAATCGCATCTACCGGCGTGTATGGAACCGCCAACTCAATGCTCTGGTTGTGGCCTCCGAACTGGCCACCGGCGACAGCGGTGGCAGTGCCGCGCGGGACCCGCGCGCCTTCTTGCTGATGCCGACCACTCTGGCACTGGCCCTGCTGTGTGCGCTGGCAAGCGGTCACGCGGGGGCAGCCGAATCCAATCAATCACTGCGTGACCTGCAGGCATTGGCGGCAAAGTACGCACAGCCGATGCCGGTCAAGGTCGATGCAGAGGTGGCCCTGGCCGCGGCCTCGCGACAGGCGCAGAACACGCCCGCACTGAGCGCCGATGCACGCGTCGGCCTGCAGCTGAGCACGGCATCATTGCCGGTGGTGCGCAACGTGTTGCCGGCCACCGTGCAGGTGAAGCTGGTGGCCAACAGCGCACCGACCCAGGTTGCGGTGCCGGGTCTTGCGGCCGATGTGCGCGCCAGCGTAGGCCTGGGCAACTCCGCCAGCCGCGCCGCGCAGGTGGATGCGTCGCTGGCCGCGCAGGTTGCACCGGCCGCGCAGGCGCCGCTGGGCGTGACTGCGGACGCGCGCGCGAAAGCCAACGTCGGCGTTGCCGGCAAGCAGATCGCGGCGATCGAGAAGAGTGCCAAGGTTGGCGCCGGCATCAGTGGTGCGTCGGCCGGAACGCTGTCGGGCGTGAAGGCTTCGGTGGACGGTGCGCTGGATTCAAAACTGAAGGTAGCCGGTCACCAGATCGAAGGGCAGGGCCAGGCCCGGGCGACGGCCGCGGTCACGCTGCCCGCCAAGGAGGAGCTGCCGGGAGAAACCCATGATCGAGCGATCACCGCAGCCTTCGATAGTGGCGTGGCCGGCAAGGTGCGCGTGCAGGCACCCGGCGGCCAGGAGGTGGTTGCCGATCGCAATCTGAAACTCGCCGGCCAGGCGACGGTCGCGGCGCAGAACAGTGCGCTGGGTGTCGGCGGGCTGCTGGGTGGCGTGGTCGGCTCTGCAGGGAACGCAGTGGGTGGCGCACTGAATGGCACGGTCGGCAATGTCGGGAGTGCCGTGGGCGGCACGCTCAACAACACCGTTGCGGCGGTGGGAGGCGCTGTCGGCAATGTCGGTAGCGCGGTAGGCGGCACGGTCGGCGCGGTCGGCAGCACCGTCGGTGGAGCGCTCAATGGCACCGTCGGCAGCGTGGGCAGTGCAGTCGGCGGCACGCTCAACGGTGCGGTGGGCGCGGTGGGCGGCACGGTCGGCGCAGTTGGCAGCACCGTCGGTGGCGCCCTCAATGGCACCGTCGGCAGCGTGGGCAGTGCAGTCGGCGGCGCGCTCAACGGTACGGTGGGCGCGGTGGGCGGCGCGGTCGGCGCAGTTGGCAGCACCGTCGGTGGCGCGCTCAATGGCACCGTCGGCAGCGTAGGTAATGCCGTCGGTGGCACGCTGAACAACACGGTGGGTGCGGTCGGTGGCACCGTCGGTACCGTCGGCAGCGCCGTGGGCAACCTGCTCAATGGCAACCTCAACGGCACCCTGGGCAATCTGGGCAGTGCGGTGGGGGGCTTGGTCGGCGGCACGCTGGGCGGTCTCGGCCTGACCAAACCTTCGGCGATTCCGCCCACCAGCCCGAAGGCGCCGGCGGCGGCCGATCCGAATGCGGGCCTGATCATCGGCACCGGTGGCCTGGTCGGCAATGTCGGCCAGCTGATCGGTCCGACCACCACCAGCCTGTTTGGCGGCAACGGCTACCTGAGCAACGGCAACCTCAAGCTCAGCAACGCCAACGTGATGCAGACCTATTCGACGGTCAACGTGCTGGGCCTGCCGGTGGTCAACCTGTCGCCCGTTGGCAGCACCCTCAACGGGCTGGGTGGCGCCGCCACCGGCGGCAGCTCGCACCTGACCCTGATTGGTGGCGTCACCTCCGACAGCTACATCTACAACATCAACAACGGCAACCCGGGTGGCCTGCTCGGCCTGCTGCTGCCGAAGGACTCGCCCGCGTGGGCGGCAAAGTGCCTGGACATCGCACTGGCCGACATCTCGTGCTGGGCGGTCAATGCCGCGCAGGACTATCAGGTGCTGATGGGCGACGGCGCGTTCGCCAACGGTTCGAAGGAAGTGGTGATCGGTGCCAACGCACGCCATGAGCTGCCGAAGGTCGATGCCAACGTCGCCTTCCCGGGTGACGGGGTCAACGACCCCAGCAATCCGACCGGTGTGCCGACGGCCGATTATGCGGCACGCATGGGCCACTCGGTGGTCGTCGGCGACAGTGCCGTGGGCACCGCCAACGGCCAGACCCTGCTGGGTGCCGAATCCACCTCCAACCAGGCCAATTCGGTCGCACTGGGCTACCGTTCGGCCGCACTGCGCGGTGCACAGGCCAGCTACAGCGCCTATGGCCTCACCGCGCCGCAGGTTTCGGCCGGCGAAGTGTCCGTGGGTACCGCTGGTGGCGGCGAGCGTCAGATCACCAACGTCGCGGCCGGCAGCATCAACACCGATGCGGTCAACGTGGCCCAGCTGAAGGGCGCGATCAGCCTGATCAATGGCGTGGCCGATGTCGCAGTGACCTACGATCTCGACGGCACCGGCAATCCGAACTATCGCCGGGTCACGCTGGGCGCGGGCACCGGTACCACCACCATCGGCAACCTTGCGGGCGGCGCGATCACCGCCGGCAGCCTGGAGGCGGTCAACGGCGGCCAGCTGGCAGGTACCAACGCCGCCATCGCCAGCTTCTTCGGTGGCCGTGCGGCCTTCGACCCGGCCAGTGGCGCCTTCACCGCGCCGCTGTTCGAGATCAGCACGATCTCCACCAGTGGGGCCATCGCCAAGGGCCTGTACGAAAACGCCACCGATGCCTTCGCGGCCGTTGATGGTTCGCTGGTCAACCTCAATACGCAGATCACCGACATCCGCAACGGCGGGACCAAGTACCTGCGGGTGAATTCGACCGGTACCGAGGCGCTGGCCAGCGGCACCGATTCGATTGCCGTCGGCACCAACGCCCGTGCGACCGCCGCCAACAGTATCGCCGTCGGCGCTGGCAGCCTGGCCGACCGCGCCAACAGTGTCTCGATCGGCGCCGCCGGTGCCGAACGCCAGGTCACCAACCTGGCTGCTGGTACCGCCGCCACCGATGCGGTCAACGTCGGCCAGCTGCAGGCATCGGAGCAGGGCGCGCTGCGTTACGACCTGAACGGCGATGGCAGCGTCAACTACGCCAGCGCCACGCTGGGCCAGGGCGGCACCGCCACCACGCTGCGCAACCTCGGCCCGGGCCAGGTGAGTGCCGCCAGCAGTGAAGCCATCAACGGCGCCCAGCTGTTTGCCGCCAACCAGGCCGTGGCCACCCATCTCGGCGGTGGTGCCGCAGTCAATGCCAGCGGCGTGCTGACTGCGCCGACCTACTCGATCAACAACATCGCCGCCAACGGCACGATCACCAAGGGCAGCTACAACGACGTCGGCACCGCCTTCGATGCGGTCAGCAATTCGCTGGCCAACGTGGCCGACCAGACCGGCGAGATCGACAAGCTGGCAGTGAAGTACGACGTCGATGGCGCGGGCAACGTGCTCAACAGCGTGACGCTCACGGGTACCGGCACCGGCGCGGTGAAGATCACCAACGTCGCCGCCGGCAGCATCCAGGCCGGCAGCAGCGATGCCGTCACCGGCGACCAGCTGTTCAGCACCCACAGCACCATCGCCAACTACTTCGGCGGCACCACCGCCTACAACGGCGCCACCAACGTGTGGACCGCGCCGACGTTCAGCATCTCCAGCATCGCTACCGATGGCAGCTTCACCAGCGGCGATTACAACAATGTCACCGCCGCCTTCACCGCAGTGGATGGCTCGCTGAAGATCCTCAACCAGCGCATCACCAACGGAGGCGGTGGCAGCGCCTACCTGGCGGTGAATTCGACGGCGGCGGCTGCAACCGCCGCCGGTGCCGAAGCGGTGGCGGTCGGGCCGCAGGCCAGTGCGGCGGGTGCCAACAGCGTGGCGGTCGGCAACGGTGCCAGCAGCAGTGCCGGCAACAGCGTGGCGCTGGGTGCCGGTTCGGTGGCCAGCGTCGGCGCGCAGAGCGGTTACACCGGTGCGTATGGGCAGACCGGCGCCAGCAACTCGGCCGGCGAAGTGTCAGTCGGCAGCACCGGCAGCGAACGCAAGATCACCCACGTTGCCGATGGTTCCGATGACCACGATGCGACCAACGTCGGCCAGCTGAAGAACGGCGTGAACTACGCCATCGACCAGTCCAAGTCCTACACGGACCAGAAGATCCAGAACATCACCAACGTGGCCGGCAGCTTCCGCGCCAACAACACCAACAACCTGGCAGATCCGTCCGCCAGCGGTGCCAACTCGGCCGCCGGTGGTGCAGGCTCGACCGCTGCCGGTGCCAATTCGACGGCGCTGGGCAACGGTTCACAGGCACAGGCCGACAACTCGGTGGCACTGGGTGCGGGTTCGGTGGCGAACCGGGCCAACACGGTCTCGGTCGGTGCCGCCGGTGCCGAGCGCCAGGTGGTCAACGTGGCCGACGGCTCGCAGGCCACCGACGCGGTCAACGTGCGCCAGCTGCAGGCCTCGCAGCAGGGCACCATCCGCTACGACACCACGGTCAACGGCGCCACCAACTACAACAGCGTCACCCTGGGCAGCACCGGCAGCGGCCCGACCACGGTGCGCAATGTTGCGGCCGGTACTGCCGGCACCGATGCGGTCAATGTCGACCAGCTGAAGTCGGGCATGGCGCAGACCCTGGACTGGTCCAAGGCCTACACCGACGAGCGCATGGGCGGTTTCGAGCGTGACCTGCGCAAGACCGACAACCGCGCCTCGGCCGGTATCGCTTCGGCGATGGCCACCGCGGCACTGCCGCAGCCCAGTGAGGCGGGCCGCAGCATGGCCTCGATCGCCGCCGGCAGCTACAACGGCGAGTCGGGCGTGGCGCTGGGTATCTCCGGTGTCTCCGAAGGAGGCCGCTGGATCTACAAGTTCAGCGGTTCCACCAACAGCCGTGGCGAGGCCGGTGTGGCCGTCGGTGCCGGCATCCAGTGGTGATCAGCGCGGCCGGGCCGCAGAGGCGGCCCGGCATCGCGGAAACGTCTACAGGGGGAACGACATGAAACAGCATCGCATTGCCCACGCCGGCCAGCTCGCCGCTACGCTGGGCCTGGTCCTGACGGTGGGACTGCTGGCCGCCTGCCGCAGCCATGCGCCGGCCGCCGAGGGCCCGGCCGAAGCCACCGCCGTGCACTTCCCGGAAGCCTCCAAGGCCTCGCTCAAGGAAGGCATCTACCCCGACGTCGCCGACCTGCGCCGCTTCGCCCCGGGCATGAGCAAGCGCCAGTTGTACACACTGCTGGGGACGCCGCATTTCAATGAGGGCATGTGGGGCGTGCGCGAGTGGAACTACCTGTTCAACTTCCGCACCGCGCAGGGTGCGGAGTACTTCACCTGCCAGTTCCAGGTGCGCTTCGACAGCAAGGGCATCGCCCAGGCCGGCTACTGGAAGCCGGAGTCGTGCGCGGCCGTGCTGGAGCCGCCGCGGCCACCGGCGCCGCCGCCGCCGCCGGCTCCCGCGCCATTGCCGGAACAGCCGCTGCGGCTGTCGGCCGACGCGCTGTTCGGGTTCGACAGCGCCGTGCTCAGTGCCGAAGGCCAGCATGCGGTGCAGGGCATCCTGGCGCAGGTGCGCGAAGCGGCGCAGGTGCAGTCGATCCGGGTGACCGGATACACCGATCGAATCGGCAGCGCCAGTTACAACCAGCGGCTGTCGCAGCGCCGCGCAGAGGCGGTGCGCACTGCCCTGGTACAGGGTGGGGTGCCTGCCAGCGCCATCAGCGCCGAAGGGCGCGGTGCCGCCGAACCGATCGTGCAGTGCGAGCAGCGCAGCCGCCGCGAGCTGATCGCCTGCCTGGCACCGAACCGGCGCGTGCAGATCGCCGGAATGGCCCAACCACGCTGAGAATCCCGCGCCGGGGCACGGCCCCGGCATTCCGAGTCCCCCCTGACCGTCGGCAGGACGTGGCAACGTCTCCCCCGTCGTCCACGCCTGCCGGCGGCTCAGGTTTTCCACGGTGCACGCGATGAATGCCCAATTCCTGCCTCTTTCCATGAAGACGGAAACCACACTGAGTGTGTACGGCCAGCTCGGCAACCATGCGGTGGTACGCATTCCCGGCCGGCGCTTGCCGGGGCTGATCCTGCAGGCCGATACCGTGGCCGGGTTCCTCGCCCAGCTGCAGGAAGCCCAGGCCTGCCTGCGCAGTGGGCGTGCCCAGCGCACCGATGCCGAGCTCGACATGCTGATCGACGTCCTGCAGCAGTGGTACGCGCTGATCGAATCGCGCCTGGCCGATGCCGGCGAGGCGCTGTAACTGAAAAGGGGACGGAGGGGATCAAGTCGTTCTGGGCAGTGCTGATGCAAGAACGACTTGATCCCCTCCGTCTTTTTTTATGCGCGGGCGCGGACCAGCCAACAGGCGGCATCCACGCGAACGCGGTCACCTTCGATGAACGGCGCGAATGCGGCCAACGCCTTGTCGCGCAGGGCGGCGGCGCGGGCTTCCGGCATCGAGCGCAGTGCCAGTCCCAGCGGGCCAAGCTGTCCCACGTAGGTCGGCAGGTCGTCGCGGGCGATCGAGCAGGGCAGGTCCACCGGCACCACGTCGACGTCTCTCCAGTCGGCAGCCAGCAATACGTGCCGCACGCGTTCGCCACCGGCGAAGGCGAACTGTCCCGGAGCGCCGGGCACGCGTGGCGGTAGTTCCAACGCATCGCCGATGGCGCGCTTGGCAGTGGTCATGAACGGATTCTCTGCAGCACTGCGCCACGCGATGAAGCGAAGACCGGCGCCGGGTCGTGCGGCGCGATGCAGATTGGCGAAGGCCGCGCCGCTGTCCTCAAAGAACATCACGCCCAGTCGCGACTGGATCCAGTCGTAATGCGCAAGCGGCAGCGGATGCTGCTGTGCGTCGGCCACGATGAAGTCCGCGTCCAGTCCCGCCGCCTGGGCACGTTGCCGGGCCAGCGCCAGCATCGGCGCGGAGATGTCCAGGCCGGTGCAGTGTGCCGCCGGTCGCGCCGCGGCGGACGCGAGCAGGCTGGCGCCGGTGCCGCAGCCGACGTCCAGTAGTTGCGTGACGGTTTCCGGCAGTTCGCTGGCCAGCAGATCGGCCATCGGCTGGAACAGGCCATCGAGGATGGCCTGTTGCGCGACCCATACCTGCCCGCCAGGGCCATTCCAGAGCGCGTTCTGATCAACCGGGGATGTGCTGGCCATGGCCTTGCCTTGCAGGGAAGTTGCCCCTAGGTTGGCGCTTGAAGGCGACTTGAGGTCAAGCCCATGCGTGAACTGGATATCGGCGAGGTGGTCAAGCGCAGTGGCGTGCCGGCCTCGACACTGCGCTACTACGAACAGCTGGGGCTGTTGCAGGCCCTGGGCCGTCGCGGCATGCGCCGGCAGTACGACGAGCAGGTGCTGGAACGGCTGGCGCTGATCGGCCTCGGCCAGGCGGCCGGGCTGTCGCTGCAGCAGATCGGGGTATCGCTGCCGCCCCTGCGTGGATGCCTCACGCTGGACCGGGAGGCCCTGCTGGCGCAGGCCGATGTCCTGCAGCGGCAGATCAACCAGTTGCAGCGGATACGCCGGCACCTGCAGCGGGCGGCGGCCTGCCCGGAGGCGCAGGATGCGCGACAGTGCGGCTCATTCCGCAAGTTGTTGCGGGCCCAGCAGCACATCGCGGGAGGGTGAGAGAAGCGCATCCACGCATGGCGTGGATCTACTGCACCACGCCATGCGTGGATGCATCAATCGCGGGTACTGACTTCCCAGGTAGCGTGCAGCACGCCTGGCACATGCTCCATCCGTGCCAGCACCACGTCCAGTTCATCGGCGCTGACCGCGGTGCTGACCAGGACCGCGATCACATCGGTGGGCGCGTCGGCATGTTCGACCACCTGCACATCGCCAACCGGATACTGCGCGGCCTCCAGCGCATCGACCAGCCGCTCGCGTACGCGCGGCACCGCTTCGGCATCCACGCTCAGGCGCACCTCGTAGGTCGCTTCGGTCGCCGTCTCGTTGATCGGGATGCGGTTGATCGCATTCACCAGCGGCCGTAGCAGGGTGTTGCCGGCAATGATCAACACCGTCAGCAGCACGCCCTCGGCCAGCATGTCCGCGCCCGTGCAGCTGCCGACCGCCGCCGAGCACCACAGGGTGGCGGCGGTGTTCAGGCCGCGCACGTTCATGCCTTCCTTCATGATCACGCCGGCACCGAGGAAACCGACGCCGGAGACCACGTAGGAGATCACCCGCACCGCTTCGGCGCTGCCGGCGATGCGCATGCCCAGGTCGACGAAGGCGGCGGCCCCCACGGCCACCAGCACGTTGGTGCGCAGGCCGGCGGTGCGCTGCCGGTACTGCCGCTCGGCGCCGATCAGCGTGCCCAGTACGAAGGCGGCCAGCAGGCTGACCACGGTGTCGGCGAAGGGGCCGGCCTGGAAGGTTTCAATGAAGCGCATGGCCCGAGTCTACCCGGTCGAGGTGACAGTAGATCCACGCCCTGCGTGGACATCCAGATGTGCCGGAAACGACTTAATCCCCTCCGTCCCCTTTTTGTGAGGTCAATCGGTGTCCTCGACGCGCTCGCCCATCAGTTCGCGCTGGCGCTTGTCCAGTTCCTCGGCGTAGCGCTTGCGCACGAAGGCTTCGGAGACCACGCCCAGCACCTGGCCGTCGGCGGTGACCACGGCCAGTTCGTCGGCCTGGGTCTGGTCGAAGCGCTGCATCACGCTGACCACGTCCGCGGCCGGCGACAGTGACACGTCACGGTTCTCGGCCAGTTCGCCGATCGCGGTCTCCGGCTTCACGCCATCGCCATAGACGCGCGGGATCTGCACGATGCCGGCGTAGTGGCCTTCGCCATCGATCAGCACCACCCGGCTGCCCGAACCCAGCGGGAAACGCTGGCGGAACGCGGCAGCGTCCAAGCCGGCCGGTGCGGTCGCCACGCCCTTGCGCATCAGTCGGCCGGCGTTGAGGTTCTGCACCCAGCCCACGTCGCGGGCGCTCTTGATGGTCTCGCCGCGCAGATGCATGCGCCAGGTCGAGAACGAGTAGCCGAACCACTGCCGCACCAGCGTACTGGACACCAGCACCGCACTCATCACCACACTGGTCAGCAGGAAGTCGTGGGTGCCTTCCAGCACCAGCATGGCCATGGTCATCGGCGCGCCGACCACCGCCGCGGCCAGCGCCGCCATCCCGGCCAGCGCGGCCGAGGTGGCGTCGATCACCGGCACCCCGGTGGCCATGGCCAGCAGGCCGGCGAACAGGGCGCCGACCAGGGTTCCCATGAACAGCGAGGCGAAGAACAGGCCGCCGCGGAAGCCGAACCCGAGCGAGATGCCCGAGGCCAGGCACTTCAGGGTCAACAGGCCGCCGATCCAGATCAGCGGCAGGTGCGTGGTCAGGTCCAGGTGCAGCGCGCCATGCCCGGACGACAGCACCTGCGGGCTGGCCAGCGCCAGTGGAATCAGCAGCAGGCCGCCCACCACCGGCCGGCCCCACAATGGCAACGGGCTGCGCTTGACCGTGCCTTCGATCGAGGCGATCAGCCGCATCACCGCGATGCCGACCATCGCGCAGCAGCAGCCGAGCAGGCCGTAGATGGCGTAGTCGGCGGCGCGGACATCAATCGTCGAGGCGGCGGGCAGCAGGTAGGCCTCGATGCCAGCCTGGTCGGCCACGAACGCGCCGGCCAAGGCGGCGACCGCGACCGGCGCCAGTGCAGCCGGTGTGTAGGCGCCGATGACGATCTCGAAGGCGTAGAACGCGCCGGCCAGAGGGGCTCCGAAGGCGGCGGCGATGGCACCGGCGGCGCCGGCGCCGACCAGGATGCGCACGTCGTTGCGGCGCAGGCGCATCACCCGCCCCAACTGCGAGCCGCTGCCGGCGCCCATCTGCGTATACGACGCCTCCAGCCCGACCGAGGCGCCGCAGCCGTTGGACAGCAGCGTCTGGGTCAGCACGATCAGGTTGTCGCGCATCGACATGCGGCCGCCGTGCAGGGCGTTGGCCTCCACCGCATCGAGCAGGGGACGCTTGAGCCGGGTCGCGGCCAGGCTGACCAGCCCCACCAGCAGGCCACCCAGCGGCAGTACCAGCAGCGCGGTCCAGGTCAGCGAGGGCAGGGAGCTCAGCCGCATGCCTTCGTCCAGGCCGTACAGCGCACCCTGCAGCCAGCGCGCGATGCCCGACTGCAGCAGGGTCAGGTAGCCGGCGATCAGGCCGACCAGCAGCGCCAGCGCGATGAACCACAGGTCACTGCCGCGCAGGCGCAGGCGCAGGCCCTGGAAGGCCAGATGCAGGCGCGATGGTGAAACGGGCAGTGACATGGTGGCGGCATGATACGCCGCCACCGTGAGCGCCACCGTCACTGCATCGGGCGGTTACCGCCTCAGAAGCGGTAGCGGCCCTGCACGTAGAAGGTGCGCGGCGCGGCCACCATGCGCCCGGCGTTGCCGTCGACGTTGCGGGTGTACCAGCGCTTGTCGGCCAGGTTGTTCACGCCCAGCGCGATCTCGCTGTCGCCCAGCCCCGGCACCTGCCAGGCCACCTGCGCGTTCCACAGGCGCACGCCGGGCACGCGGCCCACGCGCGCATCGGCGGTTTCTTCCCATGTGTTGGCGGCATCGGAGAACTGGCCGCTCTGGTGGGTGCTGGAGACATTGAAGGTCCAGCCAGCCAGCGCGTAGCGGGCGCCGACGCTGTCGGTGTCGCGCGAGTAGAACGGTACGTCCAGGCCGCGGTTGTCGCCGGACTGCTGGATCGCCTTGGTCCAGGTGTAGTTGGCGTACAGCTCCAGCCCGGCCAGCGCGCCGCCCTCGGCGAAGTGGTATTCCAGCGCGCTTTCCACGCCCTTGTGGTCGGTGGCGCCGATGTTCTGGAAGGTCGGCGGGGTGATGCCCGGCACCTGCAGGATCTGGTTGTCGAAGCGCATCTTGAACACGGTCACTTCCGCGCGCAGGGCGCCGTCCTGCCAGCGCGCGCCCAGTTCGGCGGTCTTTGCCACTTCCGGGTTCAGCGGGTTGCTGGCGGTCTGCGAATTCAGCTGGATGTTCTGCACCGGCCCGAACGAGGTGGTGTAGTTGCCGAACACGGTCAGCTGCGGGGTCAGCAGATAGGCGATGTTGAGCGAGGGCAGGGCCTTGTCATTGCGGCTGCTGAAGGTCGCGCTGCCGCCGGACTGGCGGCGGTCCATGTCGATCCACTCCATGCGTACGCCGGGGGTGATCCGCCACTGGCCAACCGCGATGCGGTCGTCGATGTAGAACGCGTGGGCGTCGGTGGCGTTGTCGAAGCGGGTGGTGGCGCTGGCCGCACCGGTGCGGCGGGTCACGGTGTAGCTGCGATCGTTGCCGCGCTCGCGCAGGAAGCGGTAACCGGCGGTGATGTCATGCACCGTGCTGCCCCAGTGCAGGCGCTGGGTGTAGCGCGGCTCGATGCCGAGCACGCGGTAGTCGCGCGGCTGCACGGTCAGCTGGGTGTTGGCGGCATTGATCAGCGAGCTGGCACGGCTGCTCTCGTTGTAATAGGCCAGCACCTCGAACTCGCTGTTGGCCGAGAGCGTGTTGGTGTAGCCCAGGTCGATGCCGGTGCGATGGCCCTTCCAGAAGTCGGTCGGGCGGGTGTTCTGGAACGGATCGGCCTCGTACTGCGCGCGGGTCAGGCCGCCCGGGGTCAGCGAGCGCACATCGTAGTAGGACAGCTTGGCACGCAGTTCCTGCCGTTCGTCGATGGCGTAGGCGAACTTCAGTGCGAGATCGTTGAAGCGATCATCGCTGCCCTGGCGCCAGCCGCGGCCGTCCTGGCCGGAGTAGAGCAGGGCGGCGCCCAGCCCGTTGTCGCCGGTGCCGCCGAGGAAGGCGTTGTACTGGGTGCTGTTGCCTCCACCGTGATCGTAGGCGGTGTAGCGCACACCGGCCTCACCGTGCAGGCCGGCGCCGGTGGGAATGGCGCGGGTGCTGAAGTTGATGATGCCGCCGACGTTCTGCGGCCCGTAACGCACCGCCCCGCCGCCGCGCACCACGTCGATCGATTCGATGTTGGACAGGCTGGTCGGCGCGAACGACAGCTGTGGCTGTCCATACGGCGCCACCGCCAGCGGCACGCCGTCCAGCAGCACGGTCGAGCGCGGCGAGTAGCGGCCGGTCAGGCCACGCACGCCTATGTTCAACGACACCGAACTGCCGGCCGTGCCGGAGTTGTCGGTGACCTGCACACCCGGAATACGGCGCATGGCATCGCCGATGCTGGCCGCGCCGCTGGCCTCGATGCGCTGGCGGTCGACCACGGTGCGTGCGCCGGCGAAGCTCTTGACGCTGTCGTGCAGGCCGGTGCCCAGCCAGCTGCCGGAGACCTGGATGCTGTCCAGCGTGGTGGCGCCGTCCTGGGCGAAGGCGCTGGCGGCTGGAAGCAGGCACAGGGCGAGGGCGGCGGCCAGCGGCAGGCGGGCCGGTCGGGGGGCGTTGATGGGCATCGGTGCAGGTCGTGGAAGGTCGTAAATGAGAATTATTGCTGCTTCCATTCGCCAATGGAATGCGTCTGCGGTTCATGCCGATGACCGGGTGGTAGAGTGATCGATTGCTTCCTGACTCGCCGAGATCCGCCATGTCCCAAGCCGCCTTCTACCCCGTCGGAACCCCTGGCCAGCCGTGGGGAGCGGCGGAACGGGAACAGTGGCGTGGCCGCCAGCAGCGCCTGCGTCGCTATGACGAAGAGGTGCTGCCGCGCATCGAGGCACTGGCCTCGCGCTTCGACAAGGTGGCCTATGGCCAGCTCGACTACGCGGGCGAGACCTACACTTTGTTTGCCCTGCGCAGCCGCGACTGGAATCCGGCCCTGCCCGCCGCGCTGGTCACCGGTGGCGTGCATGGCTATGAGACCAGCGGCGTGATGGGTGCGCTGGAATTCCTCGAAAACCACGCCGCCGACTATGCCGGCAAGGCCAACCTGCTGGTGGCGCCGTGCGTGAACCCGTGGGGCTTCGAGCGCATCAACCGCTGGAACTTCGATGCGGTCGACCCCAACCGTAATTTCCGCGCCGACGGCCCGGCCCGCGAGTCGACCGCCGTGATCGAACTGATCGCGCCCTACCAGGGGCAGTTCGCGCTGCACATCGACCTGCATGAAACCACCGACAGCGACGAGAGCGAGTTCCGTCCGGCCCTGGCGGCGCGTGATGGCAAGCCGTTCGAGCCGGGCCTGATCCCGGATGGTTTCTACCTGGTCGACGACAGCGCGAACCCGCAGCCGGAGTTCCAGCAGGCGGTGATCGCCGCGGTGGAAAAGGTCACCCACATCGCCCCGGCCGACGACAAGGGCGAGATCATCGGTTCGCCGGTGGTCGCCCATGGCGTGATCGAGTACCCGCTGGAGAAGCTGGCACTGTGCGCGGGCATCACCGGTGCGAAGTACACCACCACCACCGAGGTCTACCCGGACAGCCCGCGCGCCACCCCGCAGCAGTGCAACGACGCACAGGTGGCCGCGGTGTGCTCGGCGCTGGATTACGCGCTGGCCCAGCGTTGATCGGATAACCGGCATCCCACGCACGCGTGGCGTGGATCTACCAGGTCCTCTTTCCATCCACGCATGGCGTGGATCTACCAGGTACTCTTCCCATCCACGCATGGCGTGGATCTACCGGGCTCTCAGTAGATCCACGCCATGCGTGGATGGCGCGATGATGGGTGTGTCACCCCAGCGCGTCGGCCCACCACAGGGCGGCCGGACCCGGCGGCGTGTCGCGGCGCCACAGCAGGTCGCTGTGGATGCGCCGCGGCCAGCCGGGCAGGCTCAGTTCCACCAGTTGCCCACGGTCATAGCGCTGTACCAGCGCGCGCGGCAGTTCGGCCCAGCCGATGCCGTCCTCGGCCATCTCCATCACCATCAGATAGTCGGTGGCGGTCCACGCCAACCCGGTAGCCGCGCGCGCGTGGTCGACCTCCGCACTCAATCGCACCTGCCGGTACCGCGCCAGCTGGGCTGCCGCGCGACGGCCGGCGTCGGCCAGCGGATGGCCGCGCGCCACATAGACCGATAGTTCGCTGTGGTGGGCCAGCGGTCGGGCCACCAGTTCATCGGGATAGCGTTCCTGCCTGGGCAGCAGGCCCAGACCGGCCCGGCCGCTGCATACAAGTTCCAGCACGTCCTCGCCCTCGGCGTCCAGCCATTCCAGCTCGATCTCCGGGAACGCCTCCGCAAACCGCTGCAGGACCCGCAGCTCCGGATCAAGCTGGTAGACATCGGAGAACACCAGGGTCAGGCGCGCTTCGACCGGCGCGGCCAGGCGCACGCTCAACTGCTGAAGCCGCACATCGGCGGCGAGGATCTCCTGGGCATGGCCGAGCACCTGCCGGCCGGCTTCGGTCAGCTGCGGGTAGCGCCCACTGCGGTCGAACAGGCTCACCCCCAGGTCCGCTTCCAGGTGGGCGATGGCGGTGCTGATCGTCGACTGGGTCTTGTGCAGGCGACGTGCTGCCGCCGAGAACGAGCCGAGCGCCGCGGCTTCCACGAAGGCTTGGAGGGATTCAGGGGAGTAGGGCATTGATCCATCGCTCCTGTCGATGGAATCCATTTTGATCCCACCGTAAAAGGCGATGATACTGGCCGCCGTCGCCCCTGTCTGCGGGGCGTTCCGGATCATCCACGCATGGCGTGGATCTACTGATGGCGGGGCGCGGTCCTCGCCCTGCAAGGAGTTTCACATGTCCCGTACTGTTCCCGCCCGAGGCGCGCTGGTCGCCTGGGCCTGCCTGACCGTGGCGATCGTCGCCGAAGTGGTCGGTACCTCGTTCATGGCCCATGCCGCCCGTGATGGCGGCTGGACCGGCTATCTGGTCATGGCCGGCGCGCTGGCGCTGTCCTATTACTTCCTGGCGCTGTCGGTGCGTCGCATTGCAGTCGGCGTGGCCTATGCGGTATGGGAGGGGCTTGGCCTGACCCTGCTGACCGTGGTCGGCCTCACCGTGTTCGGCGAGAGCCTGTCGCTGCAGCAGCTGGCCGGCCTGGTGCTGGCGGTGGTGGGCATCGTCTGCGTCACCCTCGGGGAGGCGCACTGATGAACACCCTGGCCCTGTTTTTCGTGATCTGTTCGGCCTCGATCGACGTCGCCGCCAACATGATGGTGGCCAAGTCGGAAGGCTTCCGTCGCTGGCGCTGGGGCGTCGCTGCGATCGTCATGGTCTGGATCGCCTTCGCCCTGCTGGGCCAGGCGGTGCGCTACATGGACCTGGCCACCGCCTACGCGATGTGGGGCGCGATCGGCGTGATCGGTACCGCCACCTGCGGCCGCCTGCTGTTCGGCAACCGCCTGCGTCCGATCGGCTGGATCGGTATCGCGCTGGTCACGTTCGCGGTGCTGCTGCTCAGTACCGCGAAGTGATGCGTCGCTGCGCCAACCAAGGTTGGCGCCTACCAGAACCACGGTTGGCAGCTACCAGAGCATGGGCCGCCGCGAGCAAGCGCCCCGGGGAGGACCTCCCTGGGGCGCTGTCGTATCCGCAGGACCTAGAAGCGTGCGGTGAAGTTCAGCCGGGTGGTGCGACCGGGACCGGGCATCAGGCTCATCGCCAGCGTGTCCATGTAGTAGGTGTTGCGCAGGTTGCTGACCACCAGTTCCACCTCGGCCTTCGGGGTGAATTGCCAGCGCGCGTAGAAGTCATAGATCGCGGTGGGCAGGTAGATGTTCTGCAGGCCGGTCGAGCCGGTGGTGTTCCAGGGCTTGTCCAGTTCGTGGGTGGGGCCGCTGTTGTAGGTGCGGCGGATGCCGGTATCCAGGCGGCGGTCGAACAGGCGGACGCCCAGCGTGCTGTGGATCGAGTACTTCGGCGGATTCTGGGCATTGACGAACGAGGTGCCGAAGCCGCCGTCCACGCAGTCCGGCGTGGTATCCAGCTTGCTCCACTTCGCATAGGGGTCTTCGCGCAGGCGCTTGGCGGTGGCCGCGTCGCAGGTGCGCGCGCGCTGGTAGTAGCTGGCCGACAGGTCCAGGTAGGCAATGCCGGCGTCATAGCCGGATTGCAGCTCGTAGCCGGACACCGTGTAGTTGTCGACATTGTCGACGTAGAACGCCCAGTTGCTGGAATCGAAGCGGCGGGTGATCGCGTTGTCGATATCGTTCTTGAACCAGGCCACCTTGAACGCCAGGCGGTCGCCGTCACGCCAGAAGTCCTGCTTGAGCAGGCTGAAGCCGATGTCCCAGGAGCGGTTCTTCTCCGGCTTGAGGTCGGCCACTGGCGCCGAGGTGCTGTTGCCCAGTGTCGATTCGAACAGGCTGGGCATCTTCCAGCCCTGCGCGTACTTCACGTAGAAGAACATGTCCGCATCGAGGTTGAAGCGGGCCTCGGCATACGGCGCGAAGCCATGGCCGGAGCGGCGGATCGCCGGCTTGTAGCCCCACGCGGTGGGAATCTGCTTGGTGTAGAAGCCGTTGTCACCGCGCGGATCGGGAATGAAGCCATCGAAGTCGTAGGCCTGGCCCAGCGTGCTGTCGCCATAGGGCGTGGCGCGCAGCGAGTCATACGTGTAGTTGCCCTGTGCGTCCGGGTACCACTCCTTGTACCAGCCCGGCAGCAGCTGGCCGCCCTTGCTCAGCCGCGCGAAGGTGTAGCGCAGGTCGCGCGATTCGCTGACGAAGGCCACGCGGTTGCGGTCACGGGTGCGGTAGTCGATGAAGCGCCCGCCCGCGGTCAGCGACAGCCAGTCCCACGGCTGCCATTGCAGCGAGGCGACGACGCTGGCTTCGCGGCGCGTGCCCGAGCGCAGGTAGCGGTTGTTGTTGTAGTCCACCGGCAGCACCGGTGAATTCGGCGCGGTGTCCTCATGCTGGAAGGCGGCACCGTAGCGCAGCGTCCACTCACCCAGATCATTGCTGAAGCGGGTGGTGTTGCTGCTGTCCACGCCCCAGCGCTGGGTCTTCACGTCCGACTGCAGGCCCGGGCCGTAGGTCTCGCCGAGCGTGTCGGGCATCGCGTCGCCCGGATAGTTCTTGAACAGCGGCGTGTTGGCGATGTTGCTGTTGAACATGCGGCTGGTGGCGGTGGTGAACCACAGGGTGCTGCTCAGGTCCAGCCACGGGTGTGCCTCGGGCCGGTAGCGATGGCGCAGCGAGGTGGCGTTGACCCGCATCTTCCCCGGCTCGAACTGGAACATGGTGTTGGCCTTGTCCACGTAGGTCACCCATTCGTTGGATTCGCCCACGCGACCGATCGCCGACGGCATGATTTCTCCGAAACTCGAATTGAAGTAGCGGTGGCTCAGCTCCAGGCGTTGGTCCGGACTGGGCGTCCAGGTGAATTTAAGCAGTGCGGATTCATTGTCGGTATGTGTGTTGAGTACTTCGTCACCGGGATGGAAGAGTTTGGACACCGCCTGGCTGGACATGCCGGTGCCGCCGCTGGACAGGTGCTGGTCGTCGTAGCGATGCGCGCCGTTGCTGCCGGCGAAGTAGTTGCCCTGGCGGCGCTGTGCATAGGCGGCCACCAGCTGCCAGTCCTCGCCACGCTGTGCGAAGGCCAGGCTGCCGTTCCAGTCACGCGGGTCGCGCAGGCTGTTGCGGTTGTCGTTGCCGCGTGCGATCTGCTTGAAGGTGCGGGTGCGGTCGATACTGTTGTCGGCCACACCGCCGCGCACGCGCAGGCCCCAGTCCTGCCCGTCGTCGAGGATGTCATCGACGTTCAGCGTTTCCATGTACACGACGCCGCCGATCGCGCTGGCGGCATTGGCGGCCAGGCTCGGTCCCTTCTCGATGCTGACCGCGCTGATCAGGTCCGGATCGAGGTAGCTGCGCTGCTGCACGCCGGCATAGCCGCGGTACACGTCGATGGCCTGCTGGCCGCCGTCGATGATCACCGGCACCCGGTTCTGGCCCTGCAGGCCGCGGATGTTGACGTCCAGCGCGCCGCCATTGCGGACGTCGGCGGTGTGCACGCCGACCGCACCGGCCAACACGTCGCCGATCGACTGGCCGCGGAAGCGCTCCAGCTGCTGGCGGTCCAGGTGCACGCGCGAGCCGCTGTCACGGTAGACCGCATCGGCATCGGCCAGGCCCCACGGCGAAGCGCCTTCGCTGGCCTGGCCGGCTACGCGCAGGGTGCCGATCTGGCGCACCCCGGCTTCAGCGCTGGGTGCCGCCTGCAGCACCACACCGCTGGCATCCCGCTGGAAGGTCAGGCCGGTACCGGCCAGCAGCTGCGCCAGTGCGGCATCCGCGCCGAGCGTGGCCTGCACGCCGTTGCTGTGGCGGCCACGGGTCAGGCGCGCATCGGCGGCGATGGACAGGCCGGACTGCTGGCCGAACGCGGTCAGGGCCTGGTCGAGCGCGCTCGCAGGAATGTGCCAGCGAACGGAAGCAGCGGTGTCCTGGGCTGCGGCGGTCGCTGGCAGCAGGCAGGGGGACGCCAGGGCCAGGCACAGTGCGATGGCCAGCGGGCGAGGGGAGGGGCAGAGCAGTTTCATGGGGCGGCAACATCCGCAATGGGTTCCTTTGTAGTGCCCGCCGAGCGCGCAGAAAGGGAACCAC
The DNA here is from genome assembly GCF_047497515.2 of Stenotrophomonas maltophilia. Lineage (GTDB taxonomy): Bacteria > Pseudomonadota > Gammaproteobacteria > Xanthomonadales > Xanthomonadaceae > Stenotrophomonas. Next base: position 27,506 of record NZ_JAXAXL020000016.1, on the reverse strand, counting down.
GAATCACGCCGGACGCACGACGGTCCACCACGGCCAACGCTGCTCGATGCGGATCGGCAGGGCGCGGGCCAGCAGTTGCAGGGCCTGCAGGCTGTCCAGGCGTGGCAGGACCGCGGTGACGTTCAATGCGGCGAGCGTCGGATCACACCCGAGGTAGCCGCGATGGTGGCGGGCCAACTCGTCGATGACACGGATCAGGGGCACGTCCTGCACCTGCAGTCGGCCGTCCTGCCAGTCGCCACGCAGCGGATCGGCATTGATCGCCGACAGTCCGCCCATTGGACCGATCCGTACTGCTCCGCCCGCGGCTACATCCAGCCCCGCACCCAACAGCGGCACGCAGCGCACCGCGCCCTCGAACACATCCAGGCGGCTGTCCTGTGCTTGGCGGCCGACCGCGAAGCGAGTGCCGATCGGCTGCAGGCGCGCGCCCGGTACATGCACCGACAGCGGCAGATGGGCAAATGCAGGCAGGTGCCCGGTCTGCAGCAGCAGTTCGCCGCGCAGCAGGTGCAGGTCGCGGCGGCCGTTGCCGAAGTCGATCGACACTTCACTGTCGGCGTTGAGCCACAGCCGGCTGCCATCGGTCAGCGTCCAATGCCCCGTGTGTCCGGCCGCGGTGCGCTGCGTCTGCAGGCCGCGCTGCAGCTGCACCGCATGCAGGCCGAGTAACGAGAAGGCGCCGAGGCCGAGCGCGCCGCCGAGCCCACGCAGTGCCTGCCGGCGACGACGGCCAGCGGTATCCAGCGCCTTCGCTGCCGCCGGGGCCGACAATGGCGCGAACGACTGCCAGACCGACTCGACGCGCTGCCAGGCATCGGCGTGGCCGGCATTGGCGTGCAGCCATGCGCGCCAGCGCTGCTGGTCACCGTCACTCCATCCCTGCTCGCGCAGCGCGAACCATTCCGCAGCCTGCTGCAGCGCCGGGCTGGCCAGTGCGGCACTCATGCCGTGGCATCGCCGGACAAGCGCAGGCAATGCAGCATCGCCTGCGCCATGTACTTCTTGACCATGCGCTCCGATACGCCCAGCTGCTGGCCGATCTCCGCATAGCCGAGTCCGGACAGTCGTGCCAGCAGGAAGGCGCGCCGCGGTCGCTCGGCCAGGCCGGACAGCATGTCGGCGATGGCATGCAGCAGCTGCAATGCCTGCGTGCGCTCTTCCGCAGACGGGTGCACCGGCTCCGGTTGCGCGGCCAGCGCGGCCAGATAGGCGCGCTCCAGGTCGGCGCGCTGCCAGTGGTTGACCAGCAGGGCGTGCGCAATGGTGCTGAGGTAGGCACGCGGAAGGCGCAGTTCGGACGGATCGACGCGACGGCTGAGCAGGCGCAGGAAGGTATCCTGGGTCAGGTCGGCCGCGCAGTCTGCGTTGTGCGTGCGGCGACGGAGCCAGCCCAGCAGCCAACCATGGTGTTCGCGGTAGAACCCCGCCAGCGCAGTGCTGGAGGCGGCGGGCACGGCCATCGGCATCGATCATTAATGAGAATGATTCCCATTATAGAATGATCGCGCGTCACTCGACAAACGGCGCGCAGCCAGGGCACGAGGAGGGTGGATTTGCGATGCGCCCCCGCGCTCGCCGACACTGCGGTCCTTCCACAAGGAGTGCCCGCATGTTCAGTCACATCACCGTTGGAACGAACAACATGGAGGCCGCGCATCGCTTCTACGAGGCCCTGTTCACCGCCCTGGGTGCGCGCCCGGGGGTGTTCGATGACAAGGGCCGCTTGGTGTACTTCAAGGACGGCCGGATGTTCATCGTCACCGCCCCCATCGACGGTGAGCCGGCGTGCCATGCCAACGGCGGCACCATCGGCTTCACCCTGGACAGTGCCGAGGCCGTGCGGAGCTGGCAGGATGCGGGCGTGGCCCATGGGGGTACCGCCATCGAAGATCCGGCCGGCATCCGCAACATGGCCGGACGCCAGCTGTTCCTGGCCTACCTGCGCGATCCGGACGGCAACAAGCTGTGCGCGGTGCATGTGATGTCGTGATACAGGGCAGGCACGGCGGCGCGCGCGTGATAGCACGAAACCGCGCGCGCGGGCTGTGACTCCGGGCCACAACTTCATGCTCTGTCCACTGCGGTTCATCCAGAATTGGTCGGCTAATCCTTTGATCTGCCGGAGAACGCCGCCCCATGGAAGTACTGGAGCCGCAACAATCCCCGGTGCGCACCCTTCGGCCTGTGTTCGCCTTCGCGGCGATCGTCGTCGTGGCGTTCGCGCTGTTTGTCAGCCTGTTCCCGCTGGGTGCGGGCCGCCTTCTGCTCAAGGCACAGGACTGGGCCGCGCTCAATGTCGGCTGGTACTACCTGCTGGCGATGACCCTGTACCTGGTGTTCGTGGTCGGCGTGGCGCTGTCCAAATATGGCGGAATCAAGCTTGGTGCCGACCATGACGAGCCGGAGTTCAGCTATCTGTCCTGGGCCGGCATGCTGTTCGCCGCCGGTATCAGCATCACCCTGTTCTTCTTCTGCGTTTCCGAACCGCTGACCCACTACCTGCAGCCACCGCAGGGCGACCCGGCAGCCGGCGAGGCCGGTGCGCGCCAGGCCATGCAGCTGCTGTTCCTGCATTGGGGCCTGCATGGTTGGGGGGTGTTCGCGCTGGCGGCGATGGCGATGGCCTATTTCGCCTACCGCCACAACCTGCCGCTGGCACTGCGTTCGGCGCTGTACCCGCTGATCGGCAAGCGCATCAATGGCCCGATCGGTTACACCGTGGATGCACTGGGCATCGTCGCCACCGTGTTCGGCATCGGTGCCGACATGGGCTTCGGCGTGCTGCACCTCAATGCCGGCCTGTCGCACCTGTTCAACATCCCGCACTCCAACCTGGTGCAGATCATCCTGGTGGTCAGCATGATGGGCGCGGCGGTGGCCGTGGCTGTCTCCGGGGTGGAGAAGGGCGTGCGCTGGATGGCCAACATCAACATGCTGCTGGCGATCGCGCTGGTGCTGTTCATGCTGTGCGCCGGCCCCACGCAGTACCTGCTCAGCACCTTGATGCAGAACCTGGGCGACTACCTCGGCAGCGTGGTCGGCAAGAGCTTCGACGTGTACGCCTATGGTGGCCGCCCGGAATGGCTGGGCGGCTGGACGGTGTTCTACTGGGCCTGGTGGATCGGCTGGGCGCCGTTCGTCGGCCTGTTCATCGCGCGCATCTCGCGTGGCCGCACCATCCGCGAATTCGTGTTCGGCGTGCTGCTGATACCGCTCGGCTTCACCCTGGCGTGGCTCTCGATCTTCGGCAACAGCGCGCTGGACCAGGTGCTGCACCATGGCCAGCAGCAACTGGCGCAACTGGCGGTGGATGATCCACCCACCGTGCTGTATGCGCTCTTGGATGGCTACCCCTGGAGCCGCACGGTGATCGCGGTGACGGTGCTGGTCAGCTTCGTGTTCTTCGTGACGTCGGCCGATTCGGGGGCGGTGGTGCTGTCCACGCTGTCTTCGCACGGCGGTGCGCCGGAGGATGACGGTCCGCGCTGGCTGCGCGTGTTCTGGGGCACGGTGATTGCGGTGCTGACCGCCGGCCTGCTGCTGGCCGGCAGCATCGACGCGCTGAAATCGGCGGTGGTACTGGCGTCGCTGCCGTTCTCGGCGGTGCTGTTGCTGATGATGTGGGGCCTGACCCGTGCCTTCAGTGACGAATCGCACCGCAAGCGCGCGCTGCAGTACCGGCCGTCGCCGCTGATCGGTGACGACCGCCACCACCAGGGCTGGCGCCAGCGCCTGAGCCAGGCCATGCACTTCCCGGTGCGCGACCAGGTCTACCGCTTCATGGACGACACGGTGAAGCCGGCGATGGAGGCGGTGGCCGAGCAGCTGCGCGGGCAGGGCTGGGATGTGGCCACCCGCTTTGAAGCGGGTGACATGGAGCTGTCGGTGAACCACGGCGAGCAGCAGGACTTCCTGTACCGGGTGATCCTCAGCGGCTACCTGACGCCGTCGTTCGCCGCGCAGCAGCTGCGCAACCAGCGCTACTACCGTGCCGAGGTGCATCTGTTCGAGGGCAGCCAGGACTACGACCTGGTGGGCTACAGCCGCAAGCAGATCATCAACGACATCATCAGCCAGTACGAACGGCACCTGCAGTTCCTGCACCTGAGCCGTTGATGCACGACCGCTGTGGTGGGTGCGGACCGTTGGTCCGCACACCCTTGTAGCACCGCATCAGAACCGGTAGCGCGCCCCCAGCGAGACGAACTGCCCACGCAGGTTGTACTGGCTGATGTCGAAGCCGTTGGAGCCACCGGCCGGGTCGAACGGCGGGTCCTTGTCGGTCAGGTTCAGCACCGACAGCGACAGCGTGGTGTTGGCAATGCCTTCGTACGCCACGTACAGATCCAATTGGTGATAGGGCTTGACGCGGTCGCGCAGGCCCGGATTGCTGGTCGCCGTCGCCACGCGCTGGTCGTAGCCGCTCACGTACTGCAGGCTCAACGTGCTGCTCCAGTCACCCACCGCCCAGTTCAGCGAGGTGGTGCCGCGGGTGCGCGGCAGTGCGCCGTGGCGGTTGTTGCCGGCACCGTCATACGGCGCCTGGCCGGCCACCAGGGGCTGCTTGAAGCTGAGCAGGTGGGTCCAGCTGCCGGCCACGGTGAAGTTGCCCCAGCCATCGGTGCGGAAGGTGCGGGTGGCGTCCAGGTCCAGCCCCGAGGTGGTCAGCTCGCCCTGGTTGGCGTACTGGTTGGTGATGAACTGGATGCGGCCTTGTGCATCGCGCTGCACGCGGCCGGGGAACAGGGTCGGGTTGTCGACGATGAACTGCGCGCTGTCCGGCTTGACCAGGTTGTCCTGCTCGATGCGGTACCAGTCCAGGCCGATGCTGGTGTCGCCATCCGGCGACCACACCGCACCCACGTTGAAGTTGCGCGAGCGCTCGGCCTTCAGATCCGGGTTGCCGGTGCGGATGTTGGTCACGCCACGGCTGCCACCGGGCTGCAGTGGATCCAACGGGTCGATCACCGAGCCGTAGCTGACGGTCTGGCCCGGCGCGATCTCCGGCAGCGACGGTGCACGGAAGCCACGCGAGAACGAGCCGCGCAGCAACAGGCTGTCCAGCGGCTGCCAGCGCAGCGCCACCTTCGGCGAGAACGCCTTGCCGAAGTCGTCGTAGCGATCGCCGCGACCGGCCACCTGCAGCTCCAGCGTGCGATGCAGCGGCACGCTCAGTTCGGCGTAGGCGGCGCTGACCTGGCGCTCGCCGTTGACCACGTTGATGGCCGGGCGCAGTTCGGTGCCCGACAGCACCTGCGCGCTGGTGCGCGCGTCCAGCGATTCCTTGCGGAACTCGGCACCCCAGGCGAAGCCGACCGTGCCGGCCGGCAGTTCCCACAGCGAGGTCGATGCTTTGACGTTCAATGAGTGCAGCTTGTACCAGCCCGGTCGCTTGGTCTGCAGGCGCAGGGCATCCAGCGCCCCCGGCGTGCTGGACGGGTTGAGGAAGTTGTAGCTGCCATCGCGCAGGATCTGTTCGAAGGCGTAGCGGTTGACGAAGTTGTCGACGTACTCGCGCTGTGCGCTCTGCGAGGTCAGCGCCGCCACTTCCCAGTCCCAGCGCTCGCCACTGCCGCGCACGCCGGCAAGAGCACGGTAGAACACCTGGGTGTTGTCCTTCAGGCGCGGGCCGAGATCGAAGAAGGTGTACTCGAACGGCAGCGGCGCGCTGCCCGGGTTGTTCGGGTGGCCGACCGGCAGCACCGCCGGCACGTCGATCAGGGTGCCGGTGGCCGGGTTGTAGGCACGCAGGCCGGGGCCGACGGTGAGTGGCGCGCTGAAGATCTGGTCGGCCTTGTTGTGGCTGTACAGCACGTCGGCGAATGCTTCGACGCTGTCAGTGAAGCGGTAGGTCGCACTCAACGACGCCTGCAGGCGCTCGGCGCCGGGCTGCAGGGTCTTGAATGGTTGCGCGTTGAAGGCGCAGGCCTGGCCGGGCAGGGTGCTGCCGAAATCGCTGTAGGGGCGCAGCTGGCTGCCATCGGGGCAGGGACTGAACGGCTGCGGCGCACGCGGGTTGCCCAGCCAGTTGCCACCGGCAGTGGACCAGCCGGCCAGGCGGCCACCGGGCTTGTCGCGGAAGTCGCCGCTGCGGGTGTAGGCGCGCTGATCGGCGTCGAGGCGGTCGCGCTTGAGCAGGTCCAGTCCGAACAGCACGTTCCAGCCCTGCTGTTCCAGGTCACCGAAGCCGGCCAGCAGGTTGGCCTTGCGTTCGTCCAGGCCGCCCTGGGTAGCAGTACCGAAGCCGCCGCCCACTTCCACGCCTTGGAAGTTCTTTCGCAGGATGATGTTGATGACGCCGGCGATGGCATCGGAGCCGTACACCGCCGAGGCGCCGTCCTTCAGCACTTCGATGCGTTCGACCGCGCTGATCGGCAACGCGTTGAGGTCGACGAAGGTGTCCTGCGTGTTGAGCGCGAAACCGAAGTTGGAGACGCGGTAGCCGTTGACCAGCACCAGCGTGTTCTTCGGCGACAGGCCACGCAGGCCGATCGAGGCCGAGCCGGCGGCAAAGCTGCCGGTGTACTGCTCGTCGAAACTGTTGCCGGCGTTGGCCGACAGGTTGCGCAGCACGTCGGTGAGGGTGGAGCGGCCGGTCTGCTCGATCTGTTCGCGGCTGACGATCTGCACCGGATTCGGCCCGGCGGTATCGCTGCGCTTGATGTTGGAGCCGGTCACCAGCACGGTGCCGAGGGTGGTGCTGTCCTTGCCGGTATCGGCGGTTTCAGCGGCGCCGGCAGCGCCGGCGGTGAGGCCCAGCGCGATGGCGCCGGCAAGCAGGTTCAGGGTGGTGCGGTACATGGAAGCGACAACGCCGAACGGGGGAGGAGTCGTCAGTACCGCACGCGACCGCACACGCCTTCCAATGACGAAAGCGCATTCAGTTATACATCACAGGTTCTTAACGAAATGAATGCTCCTTGCTCTTGGTGGGTGCGGACCGTTGGTCCGCACGCTCCTGGCGGGTCAGAGCCCTTTCCATTCTGGAAAGGGATCCGACCCGGAGACCATCAAGGCCGCAGCAACACCTTGCCGTTGCGACCCGAACCCGCGCCTGCCGTCACTGCCTGGGCGATGTCGTCCAGTGCGAAGACCTGCTCCACCGGCAGCGTCAGCTCACCACTGGCCGCACGCTTGAGCAGCTCGCCGACCAGCCGGCGCTTGTCCTCCACCGCCATCGCCTGGCTGACCTTGCTGCCCCAGAAGCCCTTCACCGTGGCCTCCTTGTAGATCAGGCCGCCGGCGGGAATGCGCATCGGCTCGCCGCTCATCACCCCGAACGACACCAGGGTGCCGTGGTGGCCGAGCAGGTCGACCAGGTCACCGCTGGCATCGCCACCGATGGAATCCACCGCGGCCGCCGCCTGTGCTTCGCCGGTGGCGGCGCGCACGCGATCTTTCCAGCCGTCCACCGAGGTATCGAATACGTGATCGATGCCGAGTGCCTGCAGCTGCGCGACCGCGTCGGCATTGCGCACCAGGTTGGCCACGTGCACGCCACGCGCCCGCGCCAGCATCGCCAGCGACTTGCCGACGGCCCCGTTGGCGGTGTTCTGCACGATCCATTGGCCGGCCTCGACGTGCAGGAATTCCAGTAGCATCAGCGCGCTCAGCGGCATCGCGATCAGCTGTGCGGCCATCTCGTCGGCGATGGCGTCCGGCATCGGAATCACCATCCGCGCCGGTGCGATGAAGGCTTCGGCCCAGGTGCCGTGCACCGAGGCGGCGGCAACGCGCTGGCCGATCTGCAGGCCGTCGACCCCTTCGCCAAGCGCATCGACCACGCCCAGTGCCTCACTGCCAGCGATGGCCGGCAGGGTCGGTTTGTAACCATAGAGGCCGCGCACGGTCAGCAGGTCGTGGTTGTGGATCGAGGCCAGCATGGTGCGGATGCGCACCTCGCCCGGGCCGGGCTCGGGCAGGGCCACATCGGCAACGGCGAGGACGTCGGCCGGGTCGGCGAAGGAAGCGTACTGGGCAGCGCGCATGGGCAGTGTTCCGGGGAAAGTGGAGGTTGTACCGAACTGGGGACGCAGGCGCTGTCGTCAAGGCGTCGCCGCTGCAACACGGCATCCTGCGACGGATCGTCGCGTCATGTCGTGATTACCTCATCTTGTGTTGACGGCTCGGAGTATCCCCACTATGTTGTGGCCGTCACTCCCGGTCAGCCGCCGCCGCCGGACATGCAGCAAACGTCCCGCGGCCCGCCCCTGAAGGCTTGCCGTGTCGACGCGGCCGCCATCGCGCGGACACAGGTCGCCCCCACGGCCCGGATACCGGCCGCAGGCGCAGGCGCATGCCGACGACCTGATGATCCCGTGCGTTGGCATCCCACCCCGATCGCCCCGTGCGCCGGTATCGCGTGCAGGGCTGCCACGGCATCGACGCCGCTGTGCGTGCGAGCCTGGAGACGCAGGACCATGACCGACAACACCTACCGCGCGGCCGATCTGGCCGGCGCCGGCGACGCTTTGCGCGCCGGTGGCGAGCGCGTGCCGACCTGGATCACCAAGGAGGCCGGCAACCGCCGCCTGCCGTTCGACGCCGAGCGCCTGCAGCGCAGCATCGATACGGCGCACGCGGAGTTTCCGCAGCTGGATGTAAGCGACTATCGCCGCGTGGTGCAGGCGATGGTCGAGCGCAAGCCGAGCCTCAGTGCCGATGATCTGGTCGACCTGCTGATCCGCGAGGCCGAATCGCGCGTGGACCTGGTCGCGCCGGAGTGGGAGCAGTTCGCTGCACGCATCTACCTGCGCCGCCTGTACAAGCGCGCCAGCCGCAACCGGTTCTACGACGTCAGCCTGAAGTACGGCTCCTACGTGGGATTGCAGGAAAGCCTGGCCGACCGTGGCATCTACAGCAACGACATCCTGCGCTGCTATTCCAAGGAAGAGCTGCAGCAGGCCGGCGAGATGATCGAGCCGGAGCGCGATCGCCTGTTCGCCTACAACGGCCTGTACCTGCTGGCCACGCGCTACCTGGCCAGCGATCGCAGCCGCGAGGTCTATGAGCTGCCGCAGGAGCGCTGGCTGACCATCGCGCTGTACCTGATGCAGGAAGAAAAGCCGCGGGAGCGGCGCATGCAGCTGGTCGGCGAGGCGTACTGGGCGCTGTCCAACCTGTACATGACCGTGGCCACGCCGACGCTGGCCAACGCCGGCAAGGTCGGTGGCCAGCTGTCCAGCTGCTTCATCGACACGGTGGATGACAGCCTGCAGGGCATCTATGACTCCAACACCGATATCGCCCGCGTGTCCAAGCACGGTGGCGGTGTGGGCGCCTATCTGGGCTACGTGCGCAGCAGTGGCGCACCGATCCGTGGCGTGCCCAATTCCTCCGGTGGCGTGGTGCCGTGGATCAAGCAGCTCAACAACACGGCCGTGTCGGTCGACCAGCTCGGCCAGCGCAAGGGCGCGGTGGCGGTGTACCTGGACATCTGGCACCGCGACATCGAGGCCTTCCTCGATCTGCGCCTGAACAATGGCGACCAGCGCCTGCGCGCGCACGATGTGTTCACCTCGGTGTGCGTGCCCGACCTGTTCATGGAGGCGGTCGAGCGCCGCGCCGACTGGTACCTGTTCGACCCGCACGAAGTGAAGAGCGCCAAGGGCTGGTACCTGCAGGACTTCTATGACGAGAAGCGCGGCTCAGGCAGCTTCCGCGACCGCTATGCCGAATTGGTGGCCGACGAGCGCATCAGCCGCCGCACGGTGAAGGCGATCGACCTGTTCAAGCGGATCATGCTCAGCCAGCTGGAGACCGGCAATCCGTTCCTGTTCTACCGCGACGAGGTCAACCGCAAAAACCCGAACAAGCACGCGGGCATGGTCTATTCCAGCAACCTGTGCACCGAGATCCTGCAGAACATGAGCCCGACGCGGATGATCCAGGAGATCGTCAGCGGCGACCAGATCGTCACCACCCGCCGCGCGGGCGACTTCGTGGTCTGCAACCTGTCTTCGATCAACCTCGGCCGTGCGATCAGCGCGCCGGATGACCTGCTGGCCACCGACGTGCTCGAGCGCCTGATCCCGATCCAGGTGCGCATGCTCGACAACGTGATCGACCTCAACGCACTGCCGGTGCCGCAGGCCACGATCACCAACCGCAAGTACCGCGCCATCGGCCTTGGAACCTTCGGCTGGCACCACCTGCTGGCGCAGCAGGCAATCCAGTGGGAATCGCCGGACGCCGAACAGCTGGCCGACCGCCTGTACGAGCGCATCAACTTCCTGACCATCCAGGCCAGTGCGCAACTGGCCAGGGAAAAGGGCAGCTACCCGATGTTCGCCGGCAGCGACTGGCACAACGGCCGCTACTTCATTGACCGTGGCTACAGCGGCGCGGCCTGGGACAGCCTGGCCCGCGAGGTCGCCACACATGGCCTGCGCAACGGCTGGCTGCTGGCGGTGGCGCCGAACATGAGCACCGCGCAGATTGCCGGTTCCACCGCATCGATCGATCCGATCTACAGCGCGTTCTACTACGAGGAAAAGAAGGACTTCCGGCGGCCGGTGGCCGCGCCAGGCCTGTCGCTGGAGACCTGGCCGTATTACGAGAAGGGCGCCTACAAGGTCGACCAGTTCGCCAGCGTGCGCCAGAACGCACGCCGCCAGCGCCACGTGGACCAGTCGATCAGCTTCAACCTGTACGTGCCCAGCACGATCCGCGCCAGCACGCTGCTGGAGCTGCACCTCAGCGCGTGGCGCGAAGGCCTGAAGACCACCTACTACGTGCGCTCCAACGACATCGACATCAGCGAATGCGAGTGGTGCGCCAGCTGATCAACGGTAGTGCCGGCCCCCGGCCGGCCACCCCCCAGAAAGAAAACGAAGGCAGAAACCCATGGCAACCCCCCTCGACCGCATCAAGATCCTCGAACCGCGTCATCCCAACCGCAGCACCGGCATCATCAACGGCCGCACCAGCGGCATCCTGAACTGGAACGACATTCCGTACCCGTCGTTCTATCGGGCCTACAAGGAACTGTCGACCAACTTCTGGATCCCCGACGAAGTCGACATGAAGGCCGACGCGCGCCAGTACAGTGAGCTGTCCGGGCGCGAGAAGAACGCCTACGACTCGATCATCGGCCTGCTTGCCACGCTGGATTCGCCGCAGACCCGCTTCATCTACAACGTGGCCGAGTACATCACCGACCCGGCCGCGCATGCCAACGCGGCGATCATCGGCCAGCAGGAGGTGATCCACAACGAGAGCTACAGCTATGTGCTGGCCTCGATCACCGACCTGCCGAACCAGAACCGCGTGTTCGAGCTGGCGCGCACCCATCCGACCATCATCAAGCGCAACGCACCGATAATGGGCGCGTATGACGACTTCATGCGCGAGAAGACCGCCGAGACCCTGCTGAAGTCGCTGATCCAGTCCTCGATCCTGGAAGGCATCAACTTCTATTCCGGTTTCGCCTATTTCTACAACATGGTGCGGCAGAACCGCATGACCGGCACCGGCAAGATCATCAGCTTCATCAACCGCGACGAGTTGGCCCACACCAAGTTCATCAGTGAGCTGATCCGCGCGATCATCGGCGAGAACCCGGAGCTGCAGACCAATGAGCTGACCGCCTATGTGCACCAGGCGTTCGAGCATGCCATCGAACTGGAAACCGAGTGGTCCTCGGAAGTGCTGGATGGCATCGATGGCATCGATGTGGAGGAAATGACGCGCTACGTGAAGTACCGGGCCAACAAGATGGCCGGCATGCTCGGCATCGAGCGCCTGTACAGCGACACCACCGACAACGTGATGCCGTGGATCAAGGCCTACGCCGACAATTTCACCGAGACCAAGACCGACTTCTTCGAGATGCGCAATGCAAGTTACAAGAAGACCAATGTCGACAACGGCTTCGACGATCTCTGAGCCCGGCGCCGCGCTGCGCATCCTGCTGGTGGTGGCCTCGCTGAGTGGCAACACCCGGGAGCTCGGCCGGCAGATTGCCGGGCGCTGCCGGGCTGCGGGTCATGTCGTTCACTGGCAGGAGGCGGATGACCTGCGCCAGGCGCCACCGCTGGCGGCCGACGAGGCCGATCTGGTGCTGCTGGGCTGCTGGACCGACAACGCCGGTCGCACGCCTGCGGAAATGAAGGCGTGGGTGGCCGGCATTGCCGAGCGCGGCGAGCGGCCGCGGCAGCTGGCGGTGTTCGGTACCGGCGAGACGCAGTGGGGGCAGGAGTACTACTGCGGTGCCGTGCATCGCTTGATCCGTTACTTCCGCAGCGACTACCCGCCGCTGGAGATCGAACAGATGCCGCATGGCGAGCGCCATGCCGCGGCCATCGAAGCCTGGGCCGATGCGGTCCTGGCCCATTACTGGAGCAACACCGATGCAGATCATCGACGCCACCACGCCTGAGCAGTTCCAGCAGTTGCTGGCCGAGCATCCACGGGTGCTGGTGGATTTCCACAAGGATCAGTGTCCGGGTTGTCGGATGCTGGAGATGTCGCTGCATCGCGTGGCGAACAGTGGGGCGGGGCAGGGAACCACGTTGTTGCGCGTGCAGCTGGAAGTGCTGGGCGAAGCGTTCTTCAGAGAGCTGGGGCTGCGGCAGACGCCGACGCTGTCGCTGTTCCGTGACGGCGACGAACGCACGCGTCTGGCCGGTTTCCAGTCGCCGCAGCAGATCGAAGCCGCGATCGCGTTGCACCTGTAGCGCGGAGGTGGCGGGGGCGGGCCAGGCCCGGCGGCATTTCGCGCGCCCCGCTTTTTGTAGAGCCGAGCCATGCTCGGCTGCCGTTCGCGCGGTGCGCGATGAGTCGAGCATAGCTCGACTCTACAAGGACATCCACGCATGGCGTGGATCTACCGGGGCAGGCGCCGTGCGTTTGGCGTCAGGCTCCGCTGAAGGTATCCAGCAGCAACTTCACGTTCAGTGCCACGATCACCAGCGCGATCACCCACGCGATGCTTCCCAGCCAGCGCGGTGCCACCAGTGCACCCATCGTCACCTTGTCGGTCACGATCCGCACCAGCGGGATGATCGCGAACGGCAGCTGCATCGACAGCACCACCTGGCTCAGCACCAGCAGCTTCACCGCGCCCTGGTCGCCGAACAGCACGATCACCACCACCACCGGAATGATCGCAAGCGCCCGGGTGATCAAGCGCCGCAGCCACGGCGGCAGGCGCAGGTGCAGGAAGCCCTCCATCACGATCTGCCCGGCCAGCGTGGCGGTCACCGTGGAGTTCAGCCCCGAGGCCAGCAGGGCGATCGCAAACAGGGTGGCCGCCGCGCCCACGCCCAGCATCGGTGCCAGCAACTGGTGCGCCTGCTCGATGTCTTCCACATCAAAGCGGCCGTTGGCGTGGAACACCGCCGCGGCCAGGATCAGGATGCTGGCATTGATGAACAGCGCGAGGGTCAGCGCAATGGTGCTGTCGGTGACCGCCCAGCGCAACGCGCTGCGACGCCCTTCATCGGTGCGCGGGTAGGCGCGGGTCTGCACGATGGACGAATGCAGGTACAGATTGTGTGGCATCACCGTGGCGCCGATGATGCCGATGGCGATGTACAGCGCATGCGGATCGGTCACCACCTGCGCACGCGGGATGAAGCCGCCGAGTACCGCCATCACCGGTGGCGCGGCCATTGCGATCTGCACCACGAAGCAGGCGAAGATCACCATCAGCAGCGCGATCACGAACGCTTCCAGTGCACGGAAGCCGCGGTTCATCAGCAGCAGCACCAGCAGCGTATCCAGCGCGGTGATCACCGCGCCCCACAGCAGTGGCAGGTCGAACAGCAGTTTCAGCGCGATCGCGGTGCCGATCACCTCGGCCAGGTCGCAGGCGATGATCGCCGCCTCGCACAGCGCCCACAGCGCCAGGTTCACCGGCTTGGGGTAGCGCGCGCGGCAGGCCTGGGCCAGGTCCATACCGGTGGCGATGCCCAGCCGCGCCGAGAGCGCCTGCAGGATCACCGCCATCAGGTTGGAAATGAGGATGACCGACAGCAGCAGGTAGCCGAAGCGCGACCCGCCGGCCAGATCGGTGGCCCAGTTGCCCGGGTCCATGTAACCGACCGAGATCATGTAGCCCGGGCCGAGGAAGGCCAGCAGGCGGAACCACCAGTGGCCCTTGTCAGGCACGGCTACCGACGCGTTGAGCGCGCCCAGGCTGGCCGGAGTGGAGGCCGAAGGGTCGCGGGGCGCCAGGGTGTTCATGGGTCCGAATATAGCTCCTGCTATAGTCGTTAGCAATGTGAAACAATCGTCTTTATCGCGTTACTGGTCCAGAATTCAGGTTCAACACCGGAGTACACCGGAAGGACAGGCGCAGGCGTGGGCAAGACCGACGATTCGACATCGCTGAAAAGCACCCCCTTGATCGAGGCCGAGCGCCAGGTCGAGAGCTTCCGGCAAGTGCGCGAGGCACACCGGATGGAGCTGGTGGAGGACTATGTCGAGCTGATCTCGGACCTGCTGGCCGACGGCGGCGAGGCCCGCCAGGTCGACATCGCCACGCGCCTGGGCGTGGCCCAGCCGACGGTGGCGAAGATGCTGCGGCGGCTGGCCCGCGACGGCTGGGTGGTGCAGCGGCCGTACCGTGGCGTGTTCCTGACACCGGAAGGCGAGGCATTGGCCCACGCCAGCCGCCAACGCCACCAGACCGTGGAACGTTTCCTGCTGGCGCTGGGCGTGGACGCGGATACCGCGCGCCGCGATGCCGAGGGCATCGAACACCATGTCAGCGAACAGACGCTGGCGTTGTTCGAGGCGTTCGTGCGCAAGGCCGAGGGCGATTGAGTCAGGGGTTCCCGGCAAGAGCATCCACGCATGGCGTGGATCTACTCGTGAACGTGATTTCGGCTGCTGTTCGCAGGATGACAGGGGGTATCCACGCATGGCGTGGATCTACCTGGGCGGGCAGCGCGCCTGTTGCTGTGCGCACGCCTGTTTCGTCCATTCCTTCAACACCGCCTGCAGGCCGTCATAGCGTCGCCCTTGCCAGCCATTGGCCAGCACCTTGCCATCGGCGTCGAGCAGCACCAGGTTGGGTGGGCCCAGCCCCGCCAGTGCCTGCAGCGCGGGCATCCGTTTGGCGCGGCGCGGGTCCAGCACTGGCCACGGCATGTCCTGCGCCTGCATGTAACGGCGCAGCGCGGCCTCGCTTTCGTCCAGGCTGACGTACACCACTTCGGTATCGGCGCCGGCTTCGCGCAGGGCATCGCGCACGCTGCGCAGGGTCGGTACGAAGGCATGGCAGGGTGCGCACCAGTCGGCACCGAAGTACAGCGCGACCAGCTTCGGTGGCGGAGACCAGTGCGTGGGCTGCAGCGATCGCTGCTCGGGCCGCATCAACGAGGCCGAAACCTGGGCGTGCAGGTCCGTCGCCATCGCCGGCACGGCGAGCAGCAGCGCGCCGGCCAGCAACAGCGCTCGCAATACTTCAGAACGCATAGCGCAGGTTGACGTACCACGAGCGCGCAAAACGCGGGCCGTAGACGTAATCGCTGTCACGCAGTGCACCGGTTTCCAGGTCCTTCTGGCGCTGGTCGAACACATTCTTGACGCCTGCCGCGACCGACACTTCCTGCTGCGCCTGTGCGCCCAGATGCCGGTGCCAGCGCGCACCGAGATCGGTGACCAGGAACGCACGCGTGCGGTGCAGTTCGCCCAGGCGGTTGTTCAGCACTGACATCGGGCCAGTGTGGCGCAGTGCCACGAAGGTCTCCCACGGCTCGGCCGGCATCCAGCTGAGCTGGGCCAGCCCGGTCCAGCGCGGTGTCTTCAGGTAGTCGCGGCTCTCGATGACGGTGTCGCCGCCCTCGCCGGTGTCGTCGAAGATGCGCTGCGGTTCGCGGAAGCGCGAGCGGTACCATGACGCGCCAGCGGTCAAACGCCACTGCGGCGAAGGCTGCCAACCAAGGTTGGTTTCCGCGCCCAGCACGTTCGAGCCGGAGGCGTTGTAGCGCAGCTGGCTCAGCTGGCCGTCTTCACCGCGCTGGATCTCGCCCAGCGCGAAGGTGTCGCGGATGCGCGCATACGAGGCGGTGGCATCCCAGCTCCACACTGGATTGGCCGGGTCCGAACGCCAGTCGAAGCCGAACAGCGTGGTCAACGCGCGCTCTTCCTTCAAGCCGTCGTTGTTGCGCACGCGCACCTGTTCGCCGCCGAGGGTATCCACATGCACGTCTTCGACGAAGATCTCCGGCGCACGGAAGCCGGTGGCAACGCCTGCGCGCCATTTCAGGTCCGGCGTGGCCTGCCAGGCCAGCGCGATGCGCGGCGAGAACACCGCGTTGTCCAGCTCCGAGCTCTTGTCCACGCGCGCGCCGAGTACAAGGTCCACGTTGTCACGCAGGCTCCACTCGTCCTGGACGAATGCGCCCAGGTTATGGAAGGTCGCATCCTCCAGTACGGCAAGACGTTGCCCGGCACCGTTGCGGTTGTCGTCGCGCAGCGCCTCGTGCTTGTACTGCACGCCGAAGGCCAGCGCATGCGCGCCCAGCCGCCAGTTCAATTGGCTGTCGATGTAGTGGAGCGGGTTGTGGGTGCGGCCGTACTGGCGCCATGAACGCGAGGCGGCGCTGTCGGCCACGTTCGGGTCCAGCTGCGACGGGTCATAGCCCGGCGCCGTCGGATCGGTGACCACGTCGCCGAGGCCGCCATAGAAGCTGTCACGATCAATGTCGGCGAACGCGTAGGCGAGACGGAAGTCGACGTCGGCGTTGATTTCCTGGTCCCAGGACACGCTGCCGCGGCGGTATTTCGTGTCCAGTGATTCGGCGATATTGGCCAGGTACTCGGGCTGGTCCAGGCGGTTGCCGCCGCGGCGGGTTTCGTCGGTCACCTGCAGGTCCAGGCGCAGCCGCGTGCCCGGCGTGGGTGCGTACCACGCCTGCAGCCCACCGACCTTGAGGTTCTTGCGGGTGATCTCGGTATAGCCGTCGCCGTTGTAGTCGATGCCGCTGTTCCAGTTGCGCTGGGCAATCACCGACAGCCCGGCGTCGGCATCGTTCGCGACCAGATCCAGGCGCACGTCGGCATTCTTCTGCGGCGTGCCCTTCAATACATCCACGCCGGCCTGCACGTGCCCCCCGCTGCGCGCCGGCAGCGGCGGGATCAGGTTGATCACTCCGGCAACCGCACCCGGGCCGTACAGTGCCGAGCCACCGCCCTTGACCACTTCGATGCGGTCGACGAAGCCGGCCGGGATCTGTTCCAGCCCGTACACGCTGCCCAGTGTGGACAGCAGCGGAATGCCATCGAACAGCAGCTGGTTGTAGGCGCCGGGCAGGCCCAGCAGCTGCACTTCGCTGGTGTTGCAGTTCTGGCAGTTGCTCTCTACGCGCAGGCCGTTGATCAGTTCGGCGGCACGCGAGAAGTCAGTGGCCGCACGCAGCGCGATGTCTTCCTTGCGCAGGACCTCGGTGCGGATCGGTACGTCCGACAGCAGGCGTTCGCTGCGGGTGGCAGTACTGACCTTGACCTGCACGCGGTCCAGTTCGGTCGGCTTCGGCGAGGCGGCCAGCGCAGGGAGCGGCAGGATCAGGGCGATGGCGGCGGCCAGGGGCAGCCGATGGAAAAGCGGGGTGGCAACGTGCATGAGGGCGTCGTCCTTGGGGAGGAAAGGCGGCGAGGGCGACCTGGCTGGGGCATATGAAAGCAGCGGCTCATAGATATAGCAAGTGCTATATATCGAAGCCTCAGCAATTCTGGGCGCAACAGGCATCCGGGTGGATCATGCAAGTGTTATAACATTACATATCGAGGCCGCGACCCTGCCGGTGGTCATGTACCGCGATGCACGATTCGAGTCTTATCAGCCGCGGCGGAAGGCAGCGGGGGTGCGGGCGCCGACGATGATCATGCGGATCATCGTCGAGATCTGTTCGACCAGTTCCGGGTCGTTTTCCGGAGGTTGGTCCATGGCCGACGCGCCCATCGCGAACACCAGGCGGGTGATCGCCATCGAGACCAGTTCCGGCTTGTGCAGGACCGCGCCATCGAGGGCGGCCAGGCGCACCAGGTCGTGCTGCAGCTCTTCCTCGAAATAGTGCAGCTCACGCTCGACTGCGTGCTTGAAATCGTCCGAGCCGACCGCGCCTTCGCGCAGCAGCACGTGCAGCAGCTTGTCGTCGGCACGCAGCTGCTCCATGAAGGTCTCCACCGACACGCGCACCACGCTGGTGGCGCTGGAGGTGGCGCGCTGGCGGGCTTCGCCGATGATGGTGCGCAGCGAGCGGCCGGCCACGTCGATCAGGGCCACGGCCAGTTCGTCCATGTCGCGGAACTGCCGATAGAAGCTGTTCGGCGCGATGCCCGCCTCGCGGGCCACTTCACGCAGGCTCAGCGTGGACAGGCTGCGGTGCGGCCCGATCAGCTTCAGCGCGGCAGCCAGCAGATCCTCGCGGCTCACCGTTCGGCGGGTCGGGCTGTTGGCATCTTCGTTCGGCGTCAGGGCGGTGGCGGCGGCCATGGGTGTTCCGGTGGGGCAAGGCTGAATCATACCCAATCCGGTTCAATATACACATGTATACACAGGTGTATGTGCGCCCGTATAGTGCCCCCATGAGCGCTGTCGTCCGTCCTTCCCTGTTTTCCCCGCACCGCTGGGTGTCGCCGACGCTGTTCGATTTCTGGGCAGGTCAGCTGAATCCATTGTGGACCCTGCGTGAGCCGATGGCCCGCCTGGTACGGCGTGAGCCGGCCGGCGAGGGCGCGGCAACCCTGGTGCTGCGCACCAACCGGCACTGGGCCGGCATGCGCGCCGGCCAGCACGTGACCCTGAGCGTGGAAATTGAAGGTCGCGTGTGGCAGCGCAGCTACAGCCCCACCGTGGTGGGGCGGCGCGAACTGGCGATTACCGTCAAGGCGGTCGAGGGCGGGCGGGTCAGCCAGCATCTGGTCAACCATGCTCGGCCGGGCGAGCTGTTCCGTGTCGATGCCGCGTTCGGCGAGTTCCACATGCCCGCCGCCGCACCGGTGCTGCTGCTGGCTGCCGGCAGTGGCATCACGCCGATGCGCAGCCTGCTGCGCGAGGCCTGCCAGCGTCCATTGGCGGCGCCGGTGGACCTGTTCTACTGGGAGCGCACCACTGGCCACCTGCAGTTCCGTGATGAACTGCAGGCGCTGGCCGCAGCGCAGCCGAATCTGCGCGTGCATCTGCTGACCACCCGCGAAGGCGACATCCCGGCCGCGCGCATCGGCAGCCATGGGCTGCAGGTGGCCGGCGATGACACGCCGCTGGCACAGCGCCATGTGCTGGCCTGCGGCCCGGATGGGTTCGTCGCCGCTGCACGCGAACGTTTGGCGCATCAGGTGGCGGGCTTCCAGGCCGAGGCGTTCACCCCGCCGGCGCCGTTGCTTGGCGCCAGCAGCGAAGGCGAAGTGTCGTTGACGCTGGCACGCAGTGGCCGCCAGCTGAGCGTGCCGCGCAGCCGCTCCCTGCTGGAAAGCCTCGAAGCCCACGGCATCAAGCCCAAGCACGGCTGCCGCATGGGTATCTGCAACACCTGCACCTGTGATCGCGTCAGTGGCGCTACCCGCCACCTGCGCACCGGCGACCTGCAGTCCGAATCGGCGCAGCCGGTGCGGATCTGCGTGAGTGCGCCGACCACCGACCTGACCCTGGATCTCTGAGGACGCCTGCCATGACCCGCGCTACCGACCGTGCCCTGAGTACTGCCGAGATGCATGCCTTTGGCGAGGAGCTCGACGCGATCCGCGACCGTGTGATCGGCAGCTTGGGCGCCTCCGATACCCGTTACATCCGCCGCGTGGCCGCCGCCGTGCGCTGGTTTGGCGTGGGTGGCCGTGGCCTGCTGTTCCTGGCCGCGTTCTCGCCGCTGTTCTGGATGCCGCTGCTGTGGCCGGCCGCGATCACCGGCACGCTGCTGCTGGCGCTGTCGAAGATCCTGGAGAACATGGAGCTCGGCCACAACGTCATGCACGGCCAGTTCGACTGGACCGGCGACCCCAAGCTCAATGGCAACACCTATGAGTGGGATATCGTTGCCACCGCCGACAACTGGCGCAAGACCCACAATTTCCGCCATCACACCTACACCAACGTGCGTGGCATGGACGATGACATCGGCTATGGCCTGCTGCGCATCTTCCCGGAACAGCGCTGGAAGCCGTTCTACCTGCTGCAGCCGATCATCGCGCCGATCTTCGCACTGCTGTTCCAGTGGGGCGTGGCCGCGCAGGACCTGCGCCTGGGCCGCTGGCTGAAGGGCCGCATGAGTGCCCGCGCGATGTGGCTGCAGACCCGCCCGGTGGCACGCAAGATGGCCCGCCAGGTGCTGAAGGACTACGTGTTCTTCCCGCTGCTGGCCGGCCCGTTCTTCCTCACCGTGATGCTGGGCAACATGGTGGCCAACGGCCTGCGCAACATCTGGACCTACGTCATCATCTTCTGCGGCCACTTCACCGCCGAATCGGAAACCTTCCCGAAGGAATGCCTGCGCAATGAATCGCGCGGCCACTGGTACCTGCGCCAGCTGCGTGGCTCGTCCAACATCAGCGGTGGTTTCCTGATCAACGTGCTGTCGGGCAACCTCAGCCACCAGATCGAGCACCACTTCTACCCGGACCTGCCGGCCAACCGCTATGCAGCCATCGCCAAGGAAGTGAAGGACATCTGCCGTCGCTACGGCCAGCACTACAACAACGGCTCGCTGCCGCGCCAGTTCGGCCAGGTGGCCTGGCGCATCCTGCGCCACGCGTTCCCGAGCAAGCCGCGCCGCCTGCCGATGGCGGACATCATGTCCGCACCGGCATCGGCCAACGCGGGCTGATCCACTCAGCCCGCCTTCGCCAGGGCCGCCTGTTCGCGGTCCAGGCGACGCAGGAACACCTGCATTTCCTTGCGCGCCTGCTGGTCACCCTTGCTGCCGGCCACGCTCAGCCCGCGCTGCCACGCCTCGCGCGCCGCCTGCGGCTGGCCACTGGCCAGCCAGGCCTTGCCCAGCAGCTTCCAGGCCGCCGAGTAGTGCGGATCGAGCACCACGCAGCGGCCCAGATGGGTCGCCGCGCGCAGCGGGTTGCCGGCATCCAGCCAGCCCTTGCCCAGGCCGAAGCGCAGCAGCGCGCCGTCCTTGCCGTTGGCCAGCATGCATTCCAGGGCCTCGATGTTCATCAACGCACCTCCTGCAGCAGTTCTTCCGGTCCCGGCTGGAAACGGCCGCGATGGAACAGCAAGGGCGCGCCCCCGTTCTCGTTGACATCGATGATGCGGCCGGCCAGCAGCAGGTGATCGCCCACCGGCCATTGCGCGTGGCGGGTACAGGTGAGGTGGGCCACCGCACCGGCGATGCGCGGCGGGGCGTCTACGTCATCCTCCAGCAACGGCAGGCCGTCGAAACGGTCGCGCACCTGTGGGTCGGCGAAGCGCAGTGCCAACGTTTCCTGGTCGGCCGCCAGCACACTGATCGCAAAGCGGGTGGCGCGCTGGAAGGTGGACAGGCTCTGCGCGTGCAGTGCCAGGTTCCACAGCACCAGCGGTGGATGCAGTGATACCGGCACGAACGAGTTGATGGTCAGGCCAACCGGTTTGCCCTGCGCATCGCGCGCGCAGACGATCGCCACCCCCGTGGGGAAATGGCCGAGCAGCCGCCGCAGTGCACGCGGCGGCATCTCGACCGACGGCGCCGGGGCCGGGGCCGGGAACACCCCCGCCCACGGCCCGGCATACGGCAGTGTCTCGCCGCTCATGAGGCCCGGGCCTGGCGGTAGCGCCGGCCGACCTCGGCCCAGTTGATGATGTTGAAGAAGGCGCCAATGTAGTCCGGGCGACGGTTCTGGTAATGCAGATAGTAGGCGTGCTCCCAGACGTCCAGCGCCAGGATCGGGGTGTTGCCGGACAGGCCAACCGTGGTGCCCATCAGCGGGTTGTCCTGGTTGGCGCTGCTTTCAACCTGCAGCCGTCCATCGCGATCAGTGGTCAGCCATGCCCAGCCACTGCCGAAGCGGGTCTGTGCGGCCTTGCTGAAGGCCTCCTTGAATGCATCGAAGCCGCCGAGATCGCGATCGATGGCCGCGCCGAGTTCGTCATCAGGGGTGCCGCCACTGGCGCTGAGTACGGTCCAGAACAGGCTGTGGTTGGCGTGGCCACCGCCATTGTTGCGCACCGCGCCGCGCTGTGCTTCGGGCACGGCATCGAGGTTGGCGATCAGCGCCTCGACCGGTTGTGCGGCGATGCCGGCTTGCTCGAGGGCGGCATTGAGGTTGTTGACGTAGGTCTGGTGGTGCTTGCCGTGATGGATCTCCATCGTGCGCGCATCGAAGTGCGGCTCGAGGGCGTCATAGGCGTAGGGGAGCGGGGGAAGCGAGTACGACATTGAAACGATCTCCGTAGGGAAGGCCAGGGGGCTGGCCGTGGGGAGATCGTTATCGCACCTCAACATTGGTTGAGGTCAAGAGCGGCGTGGAGGCGTGGTAGTGCCGGCCGCTGGCCGGCAATCAGAGAGGGTCGGGATGCCGGCCAGCGGCCGGCGCTACCGCAATCAGCTCAGCCATTCCTTGCACGCGCCATCGACCTGCTCGCCGCAGGCCTGCTGCATCCGCTGCTGCAGCCGCGCCAGCGTCTCCGCGCCCTGGTGCTTTCCGCTCCAGGTCTTCAACTGGCCAGCCAAGCGCTCGAAACGCTGCCGCGTGCGCTGGTGGTAGCCGGACGGCTGCGCGTCCAGTTCGGCGATCAGCGCGGTGGTGGCCTGTTCGATGCGCGGGGCATCCTCCGGGGCCAGGCGCAGCAGGCCTTCCACGTACAGCACACCCCACTGCACCCGGGTGGCCGGGCCCTGCGCACCGTCGTAGGCGCGCTTCAGCCACTCCAGCGCACCGGCGGTGTCGCCGCGCTGCTCGGCCAGTTCGGCCAACTCGGGCATGTAGTAGTAGGGCTGTTCGCTGCGCTTCAGTTCGGCCAACAGCAACGCCTCGGCGCCCGCATCGTCGCCGACCTGGCGCAACGCGTACACCGCGCTGCTGATGGTGGCCTGGCGCGCATGCGCGTCGCTGGCGGCGGCGTCGGCGGCGGCCACGCGCTGCTTGACCCGCGCCACCAGCGCATCCGGCAGCGCGCCCTTCGGTTGCGCTTCGCGGGCCAGTGACACTTCGGTCAGTGCGCGCGACAGCGCATCGTCGGCGCGGTCACCACGTTCGGCATCTGCACGCTCCAGCGCCACCAGCAGCTGCTGGCCGAGCGAGTGCGTGCTGGCGGGGCCGGCGCTGGCCTGTTTCACCAGCGCGGCGCCGGCATAGCCGAGCAGTTCGCGGTTGCGGCGGACCTCGGCCGGTTGCGCCAGCACCGCCTGCAGCAGCTGGCGTACTTCGGTGGGCGACGCGCTCGGCTTCTCTGCGGTGGCCAGCGCCAGCAGCGCGAAGCGGTGTTTCAATGCCGCGTCCGGTGCGCTCCGGGACAGCTGATGCAGCACGTCTTCGCTCTTGCGCTCGCCCGCCAGGCGGTTGGCATCCACTTCCCAGCCGTAGTCGCCCAGCACCTGCCAGTCGTCGGACGTCAGTTTGTCCGGCGTCGCCAGTGCGCTGGCCAGCGTGGCGGCAACCGCGCTGCGGCGGCCGGCGGCCACGGTCAGCACCCGGGTCAGTTCAGCGGCATCGTTGCCGCCTGCCACGCGGGTGATTTCGTTGCGCTGTGGATCGAGCACGATCAGGGTCGGGTAGCCGCGCACGCCAAAGCGCTCGCCCCAGGCCTGCGCACCTTCCTCATCGCCATCCAGGTAGACCGGTACGAACTTGCTCGTCAGCGCGATGAAGGCCGGGTCCTTGAACAGGCCGGCCTTGAGCTGGTTGCACGGCGGGCACCAGACCGCACCCCAGTACAGCAACACCGGCTTGCCGCTCTCGGCCGCCTCGCCGAAGGCATCGTCGACGTCGCCCTGGCGCCAGGCGATGGCGGTGGCCGGCGCGGCCTCGGCAGCCTTTGCCGCGGCGAGCGGTGCCGGGGCCGGGGAGCAGGCGCTCAGTGCGGTGGCCAGCAACAACAGGGGAAGGGCAGCGCGCATCGGCAGCATCTCGAAGAGGCGGGGCAAGCCGGCATTGTAGGAAGGCCGGTGCCGGGTGTTGATGCAATTTGCTTATGAGCGGCGTGGCGCGCGGCATGTGACCGAGCGTCTCTCTCAGGGCTGGCGCTGCATTTCCGTGGCCAGCAGCCCGGCCAGCCAGGTCATGAACGCATCGACGCGGCGTGGCAGATGACGGCGCTGCGCGTAGACCAGGCTGACCGGCATCGGCTCAGCCACGCAGTCGGGCAGCACTTCCACCAGGGTGCCGCTGCGCAGCGCTTCGCGCGCGCCCATTTCCGGCACCTGGATGATGCCCAGCCCGGCCAGTGCAGCGGCGCTGTAGCCATCGGCGCTGTTGACGGTCAGCGCCCCCTGCATCGGCCAGTTGCGGTAATGCTGGCCATCGAAATACTCGAAACCGGGCGAGCGCTGGCCGAGCGTTCCGACGTAGTGCACCAGCGCGTGGCGGTCCAGGTCGGCGAGCACCCGCGGCACGCCGTGCGCTACCAGGTAGCCGGGGCTGGCGACATTGACGATGCGCATGTGACCGAGCAACCGGGCGACCAGGCTGCTGTCGTCCAGGGTGCCCACCCGCAGCACGCAGTCGAAGCCTTCGCGCACCACGTCCACGCGCTGGTCGGTGGCGCTCAGTTCGATCTCCAGCCCCGGGTGCAGGGCCAGGAAGGCCGGCAGCTGCGGGATCACCACGTTGCGCGCCATGCTTCCGGGCATGTCCACCCGCAGGCGCCCGCTCAGTTCGCTGGGCTGGCGGCGGAACAGGTTCTGCACCTCGTCCATGTCGTCGAGCAGGTCGTGCGCCCGTTGCTGGAGCTGGGCTCCGTCGGCGGTCAAGTGCACGCGGCGGGTGGTCCGGTGCAGCAGCTGGGTGCCCAGCTCTGCCTCCAGCCGGGAAATCGCCTGCGACACGCTGGCCTTGGGCAGGCCCAGGCTGTCTGCGGCGCGGGTGAAGGAGCCCAGTTCGGCGACGCGCAGGAACACGCGCAGGGTGTCGAGGCGGTCCATGGATTGTTTGCTTGGATTGAACAGTAAAATCAGAATCGCGCGATTTATGCGCACCTGCAATCCCAATAGTCTGACCGCACCTTCTCTTTTCCAGGTGCCTGGCCATGACTGCTTCCTCTTCCCGTGTCGTCCTCATCACCGGCGGCAGCCGCGGCCTCGGCCGCAATGCCGCGCTGGCGCTGGCCGCCGACGGTGCCGATATCGTGATCACCTATCGCGCGCAGGCCGAGGCGGCGGCCGAGGTGGTGCAGCAGGTGCAGGCGCTGGGCCGTCGTGCCCAGGCGCTGCCGCTGGACATGGCCGACAGCGCGGCGTTCCCTGAATTTGCCGCCCGCCTGCGTGATGCCCTGCAGTCGTGGGGCACCGGCAGCTTGCAGGGGCTGTTGAACAACGCCGGCGAGGGCCTGTACGCGCCCATCGCCGACACCACCGAAGCGCAGTTCGACCATGCCGTGGCCGTGCATCTGAAGGGGCCGTACTTCCTCACCCAGGCATTGCTGCCCTTGATCGCCGATGGTGGCCGCATCCTCAACGTGTCCAGCGGCCTGGCCCGCTTCTCGCTGCCGGGCAGCTCGGCCTACGCGATGATGAAGGGTGGCATCGAGGTGTTCACCCGTTACCTGGCCAAGGAGCTGGGAGCGCGTGGCATCAGCGCCAACACACTGGCGCCGGGCGCCATCGAGACCGACTTCGGTGGTGGCCGCGTGCGCGACGATGCGCAGGTCAATGCGATGGTGTCGTCGATCACCGCGCTGGGTCGTGCCGGCCGGCCCGATGACATCGGTCCGGTGGTGGTGGCGCTGCTGTCACCGTCCACGAGCTGGGTCAACGGCCAGCGCGTGGAAGCCTCCGGTGGCATGTTTGTCTGATCGCCGCAGCTGCTAGGGCGCGGCGTAGCTGAGGGGCTGGTACACCAGGCCATTGAACTCGCCGACGTCGCCGTCCAGCACGAAGCCGTAGCGCTGGTAGGTGGCTACGGCATTCAACGACGCGCGTACCGTCAGTACCGGTTCGCGCACCTTCGACAGTATCGCCTCGAACAGGGCATGGCCGATGCCCCGGCCCTGGCAGGCGGGGTCGACGAACAGCATCGCCAGGTGCCGGCCTTCCTTCAGTTCGACCACGCCGACGATGCGGTTTTCGTGCTCGGCCACCAGGATGTGGTTGTCGCCGTGCAGGCGCGCAGCGAATGCATCGGCGGCCGCGACGCTTTCGAAGGTGGCGATGCCGGCCTTGCCGAGTGACGGCGCGACCGCGGCAGTGAAGGCGGCCAGGCATATCGCGCTGGTCGCGGGCAGGTCATCGACGTGGGCGGGGCGGATCCTCGGCATGCAGTGTTCTTCCTGTGGTGGCCGGCGCGTCATCGCCGCCGCCGCCCTGCACGCTAAGCTGTCGGCATGAGTGAATTCAATGCTGCGCACGCGTTGGTATTTCCGAAGCAAGGCCTGAGCCTGGGCCTGATGACGCCGGTGGCTGCGCATGGGCTGGCCGATCCGGGCGCGGCACGACGCAGCGCACGGCTGGCCGATGATCTTGGCTTCGCCGCGCTGTGGACGCGCGACGTGCCGCTGATGGTGCCGCAAGGGCCGGATGCCACCGCCAGCGCATTGGACGATCCGTTCCTGTGGCTGGGCATGCTGGCTGCGGCAACCCCGCGAATCGCGATTGGAAGTGCGGCCATCGTGCTGCCGTTGCGGCAGCCGTTGCAGGTGGCGAAGTCGGCATTGAGCCTGGATCGGATCAGCGATGGACGCTTCGTGCTGGGGCTGGGTTCGGGCGATCGGCCTGAAGAATTCGCCGCGTTCGGCGAAGACCTGGAGGGCAGGGCGGCGACGTTCCGTGAGCGCTGGTCGCTGCTGCGCGCGGCGCTGTCACCCGACGCCGCTGAGCGGAGCGAGGTGCTGCGGGCGACCGGCGGCTTTGACGTGTTGCCGGCACCGGCCACGCGCATCCCGATGCTGGTGGTGGGCACCGCGCGGCAGAGCCTGCAGTGGATCGCGCGCGAGGCCGAAGGCTGGGCCACCTATCACCGCGAAGAGGCTGCGCAGGAAGGGCGCATCGGCCTGTGGCAGCAGGCGCTCGTGCAGGGCGGCGGGGCAGGCAAGCCATTCGTGCAGTCGATGCTGCTGGACCTGCAGGCAGACCCTAAGGCACCGCCGGAGCCACTGCCGCTGGGCCTGAAGGTGGGGCGCGATGGTCTGCGCGACTATCTGCTGCGGGTGCATGCACAGGGTGTGGCGCACGTGATGTTCAACCTGGTCGACAACGGGCGGCCGATGGGCCGCGTGTTGCGCGAGATCGGCGAGCACGTCCTGCCGGACCTGCTTCGGTAGGTGTCCACCTTGGTGGACACGAGATTGCCGTTGCAGCCGATGTTTCCTTCGAGCAGAAGCAGTCGAGCGTGGCTCGACTCTTATCTCTTCCGACTCTGGCACCTTAGGTGCCGAGAGCCCGGCGCGGACGACCGTTCGGCTCTAGGTCTTTTCGATC
>NZ_JAXAXL020000015.1:30029-130256 GCF_047497515.2 Stenotrophomonas maltophilia | reverse complement strand
GAGCGATCGAAAAGACCTAGAGCCGAACGGTCGTCCGCGCCGGGCTCTCGGCACCTAAGGTGCCAGAGTCGGAAGAGATAAGAGCCAAGCCTATGCTCGGCTTACTACGTGCAGCCGAGCGCGGGCTCGGCTCTACAGAAAGCAATGCAGCCGGGCGTGTCTGCGGTCGTTCCCGCTGAAGGCTGTACCCTCTCGCCCCCGACCGATTGATGGAGATGGAAATGACTACGGCCAGAACCTGGCGCGGCCGGGTATTCATCGGCACAAGTGTCGACGGCAAGATCGCTCGCGAAGACGGTACGCTCGATTGGCTGACCGACCTGCCAGCACGTCGCCACCACATCAACGCGGCGATCGAACATCCAGCACTGATCTGGGACACGTTCATCGAGAATATCGACGCCATCGTCATGGGGCGGGCCACCTACGAGACGGTCATCGGGTTTGACCAGTGGCCGTTTGAGGGCATGCAGGTGGTCGTGCTGACGACGTGTGGTCAGATCGATGACCCGCGTGTGCGAGTGGCAGGATCTGTCGAGGGCGCGAGCCGGCTTCTTGAGACCCTGGGCGTCCACGATGTGTACATCGATGGAGGCCGCACCATTCAAGCGTTTCTGCGCGCGGATCTGGTCGACGAGATCACGATTTCGGTCGCCCCCGTCGTGCTTGGAGCGGGGCGTTCGTTGTTCGGTGTGTTGGATGCCGAATTGCAGCTTGTGGTACGGGGAAGTCATGCGACAGACGATGGACTGGTTCGCACGACATACGAGGTCGTTCGCTGAAGCAGACCTGCTGCGCGTGATCGCCGACAGAATGCATGCGGTGCAGCGCACCCGCGGCGACATTGAGGGGCGCCGGTAGAGCCAAGCCCAAGCTCGACTCTACGAAAGCGTTGCACGTCCTCACGCCGGCGGCAGCACCTTGCCGGGGTTGAGGATGCCATCCGGGTCCAGCGCAGCCTTGATCGCGCGCATCGCCGCCAGCGTTTCCGCGCTGAAGGCCTTGGCCATGAAATCGCGCTTGGCCAGGCCGATGCCGTGCTCGCCGGACAGCGTGCCGCCCAGCCACAGCGTCAGTTCGAAGATCTTCGGCAGTGCGGCGTGTGCGCGTGCATTCTCGTCGGCATCGTCCGGGTGGTACAGGATGTTGACGTGCAGGTTGCCGTTGCCGGCATGGCCGAAGGTGACGATGGTGAGCGTGTAGTCGCGTGCCAGTGCCTGCACACCCGCCACCAGATCGGGAATGCGCGATACCGGTACCACCACGTCTTCGTTGATCTTGCCCGGGGCGACGCTGCGCAGTGCCGGCGACAGGGCCTTGCGCGCCGCCCACAGCTGGTCGCGCGCGCGGCCTTCCATCGCCACGTCCAGCGCGATCATGCCGTCGCCTTCAGCGGCGCTGGCCAATGCCTGCAGCAGATAGGGCAGGGTGTCGTGGTCGCCGTCGGCTTCGACCAGCAGCATCGCGCCGGCCTCGGGCACGTCGGCGCCGTTGAGGCGCAGCAGTTCCAGGCTGCGTGCATCCATGAATTCCAGCCGGGTTGGCACGACCGGCTGCGACATCAACCGCGATACGGCGGCAGCGGCGGCATCGGCATCGCGGTACAGCACGCGCAGGCCCGCCTGGCTGACCGGCAGCGGGGTCAGCTTCAAGGTGGCTTCCACGATCAGCGCCAACGTGCCTTCGCTGCCCACCAGCAGGTGGGTGAGGTCATAGCCGGTGGAATCCTTGGTGTAGGCGCCGCCGCAGCGGATCACCTCGCCGGTGCCGGTGACCGCCACCAGGCCCAGCACGTTGTCGCGGCTGGTGCCGTACTTCACCGCGCGTGGGCCACCGGCGTTGCAGGCCAGGTTGCCGCCCACGCTGCAGATCTCCGCGCTGGACGGGTCCGGCGCCCAGAACAGGCCGTGCGGTGCCAACGCCTGCTGCAGCGTGCCGTTCAACACGCCCGGCTGCACCACCGCGCAGCGGTCGCCCGCGCGGATTTCAAGAATGCGGTCCATGCGGGTGAACGACAGCACGATGCTGCCCGGCAACGGTACCGCCGCACCCGTAGTGCCGGTGCCCGCGCCGCGCGCGACCAATGCGATGCCATGCGCGCGGCAGGCACGCACCAGTGCCTGTACCTGTTCGATGTTGGCCGGCAGCGCCACCGCCGCCGGGCGCTGGTGGCGCCATGAATTGTCCTGCGCGTTCGCCTCCAGCGCGCTGTCGTCCATGCGCCAGCCCTCCGCGCCCAGCAGGGCAGACAGTTCGGCAACCAGTGCGGCGGGCAGTGCGGTACTCATGACGGATCTCGCGGGGAAGCAGGGGTATCAACGGGGAAGCGCGCCCTGGTGGGCGCCGGCCAAGGTCGGCCTCCGCCGGGCTGCGCGCTCTTGGTAGGTGCCAACCTTGGTTGGCACAGAAGCGCCGACCAAGGTCGGCTCCTACCAGAGCGGGTGGGCGCCGACCAACGTCGGCCGCTACCAGAGCAGGTGGGCGCCGACCAAGGTCGGCCATTGCCGCGCTGCGCGCTTTTGGTAGGTGCCAACCTTGGTTGGCACAGAAGCGCCGACCAAGGTCGGCCTCTACCAGAACAGGTGGGCGCCGACCGAGGTCGGCTTCTACCGAAACGAAGGGTTGCCATCAGCAGTCATCCAACCGGAACGCATCACGCAGCCAGTGCAGCTGTGGCGGTTCGCCACTGGCTTCGACCACATCGAAGCGACAAGGCGCATTGGCCAGCGCGGGGTGGTCCTGCAGGAACAGCTGCGCGGCATGCGCCAGTCGCCGGCACTTGCGCGCATCCACCGACGCGGCGCCGCCACCGAAGTCCGATCGCGCGCGGTAGCGCACTTCCACGAACACCACGGTGCCGGCATCGTCCATCACCAGGTCCAGTTCACCGCCGCGATAGCGCACGTTGCGTGCACGTGGGCGCAGCCCGGCCTGTTGCAGATGCTGCTCGGCGGCGGCTTCCACCGCCGAGCCTCGTTGGCTGCGCTCAGCGACCACCGACGATCGGCATCGGCCGGCCGCCATTGAAGGTGGACCACGCCGGCTGGCGCAGGATGTTGCCGTTGCTGTCCAGGAACAGGGTGCCGGTGGCGCCGTCCAGGCCGCCTTCGTTGGACAGCTTGTCCAGGTAGGCAGTGATCTTCCAGGCGTCGGCGCCGAAGGCGAACAGGCGGCCGGCCGCACCGCGCGCGCTGGGCAGGGTGCTGGCCACCTGGCTGGCCGACGGCAGGCCGGACACGCTGCGTACGTTCCAGGCTTCGTTCGGGTAGACGATGCCGTCCAGCGCCACGTCTTCTTCCACCTTGCCGCTGCCAACGGTCAGCTGCGAAGTGCCGACGCGGGTGGCGCCGCCGGCACCGGCCAGTGCCAGCTGCGGCGCGAGCAGGCGCGCCTGCGGTGCACGCACGGCGAGGAACACGGCATCGACCTGGCCGGCGTTGCGCACCTGTGCGCCTACATCACCGACCGCATCGGTCACGCCGACCGTGGCCACCACCTGGCCGCCACGCTGGGCGAAGCGCTGCGCGAAGGCGGCGGCGGCACGGCGGCCGGTGTCGTCGGCGCTGTTGATCACCAGTGCCTTGCCACGCTCGCGGCCACGCAGGTATTCGGCGGCCACGATGCCGTCGTCTTCCGGGGCCAGCGAGAAACCGGCGCTGCCGGCCGGCGGTGCATCCTTGCCGCGGTTCAGCGCCAGCACCGGCACCTGCAGCTGCTGGCGGCCGTACACCGCGTCCACTTCGTCGCGGCCCAGCGGGCCGACCACGAAGTCGGCACCGGAG
Organism: Stenotrophomonas maltophilia; assembly: GCF_047497515.2. Classification (GTDB taxonomy): domain Bacteria; phylum Pseudomonadota; class Gammaproteobacteria; order Xanthomonadales; family Xanthomonadaceae; genus Stenotrophomonas. Next base: position 126,474 of record NZ_JAXAXL020000015.1, on the reverse strand, counting down.
GCGACGGCCTTGTCATACGCGGCCAGTGCACCGGCCGGGGTGCCGGCGGTGTCGATGAAGTTGATGTCCGGGCGACGGCGGGTCTCGCCGTAGTAGGCGGCCAGCAGGCCGTCACGCACCGGCTGCGCGGCGGTGGCCAGGCGGCCGCTGAGCGGCAGCAGCACGGCCAGCTTGACCGGCGGGCGGTAGCCATCGCTCAGTGCCGGCGGGCGCTTGCTGGTATCGAACTGGGCCGCGCCATCGCGATCGAACGGGCGCGGCAGCGGCAGGCCACGCGCGATCAGTGCACGGCCGGCGAAGTTGTACAGCGGATCGTTGGCCGGCAGGGCCGCGGCACGGCTGCGCAGGCTGGCGTCGTCGAGGGTGCCGAGCAGGCCGGCGATGGCGGCCTGGTTGTCGTTGCGTGCAGCACCCGCCAGGCCGGCGTGGGCGCGGGCGCGCTCGGCGGCGGCACCGAAGGCGTCGCCGGTCCCCTGCAGGGCCTGGGCACGGGCCAGGTACCAGCGCGTGCGCAGGGCCGGCAGCACGTTGTCGCCGCTGTCCTTCAGCAGTGCCAGCGCCTGCGCCGGCTGCTTGTCGGCCAGCGCCAGCTCGGCACCGGTCAGCTGGTAACGCTGCAGGCTGGCGCCGGACAGCTGGCGGGCGGTGAGCTGGCCCAGCAGGCTGCGCGCGCGGGCGCTGTCGCCGGCCAGGTGCCAGGCCCAGGCCGCATCGGCCAGGGCGTTGCTGCGCGCACCACCGCGCAGGGTGGCGGCCAGGCCTTCCAGCTGCAGTGCGGCGTCGCGCGGCTTGCCCTGTTCGATCAGCGCCAGCGCCTGGCTCTGGGCCGGCGAATCGGGCGTGCTGGTCAGGCTGGTGGTGGCGCAGCCGGCCAACAGCATCAGCGACAACGACAGGGCGGAGATCCGTGCGGCGGGCTTGTTCATGATCAGGTCCATGCGATGAGGGCAGCGGCCGTGGCCGGGTACACGCTACGATTCTACCCTTGCCCCGTGAGTACCGCTGAAATGAGTGTGCCAACCCTGTACGTCGTCGCCACCCCGATCGGCAACCTGGCCGATCTGAGCCCGCGCGCGCAGGAGGTGCTGCGTTCGGTGGCCGCCATCTGTGCCGAGGACACCCGCCGCAGCGGCCAGCTGCTGTCCCATTTCGGCATCCAGCAGCCGCTGGTGGCCCTGCACGAGCACAACGAGGAAGCGCTGTCGCAGCGCCTGGTGTCGCGCCTGCAGGCCGGCGAGTCGCTGGCACTGGTCAGCGATGCCGGTACGCCGCTGGTCAGCGACCCCGGCTTCCGCCTGGTGCGTGCCGCGCGCGCGGCCGGCATCAAGGTCAGCCCGATTCCGGGCGCCTGCGCCGCCATCGCCGCGCTCAGCGTGGCCGGGTTGCCCAGCGATCGCTTCAGCTTCGAGGGCTTCCTGCCGGCCAAGGCCAGCGGCCGCCGCGACCGCCTGCAGCTGCTGGCCGGTGAAGTGCGCACGATGGTGTTCTACGAATCGTCGCACCGCATCGCCGAGTCGCTGGCCGACATGGCCGCGATCTTCGGTGGCGAGCGCCCGGCAGTGCTGGCGCGCGAGCTGACCAAGCTGTTCGAGACCGTGCTGGATGGCGACCTGGCCGGTCTGCTGGCGAAGGTCGAAGGCGACGAGAACCAGCGCAAGGGCGAGTTCGTGGTGATGGTGCAGGGCGCCGGTGATGACGCTGAGGCACAATTGGCCCACGGCCGCCGCGTCTACGCCACGCTGAGCGAACACCTGCCGCCGTCGACGGCCGCCAAGCTGGCCGCCGAACTGACCGGCGCACCGCGCAAGGCGTTGTACGGCAGTTGAGGGGTTGTGCGGACCAAGGTCCGCACCCACCAGGGCGGAATCCGCACCCACTTGGGCGGCATCGGTAGATCCACGCCATGCGTGGATGAACGGGCCGCGCCAAGGTCTGCACCCACCCGGGTGGTACGGATAGCGCCGGGCCTTGCGGCGTCAGGACTGTACGGTTGTGTCGAGGGCGCCCAGATAGTCGGCAATCTCGGTCATCACCGTGGAAAGGTCTGGTGCGGGCAGGCGGTTCCTGCGCAGGAACGCGCGCCATTGAGCCTGCTTCTGGGTATCTGCAGCAAATGCCGGGGTCAGCCCATAGGGCAGAGGTGGCGGCGCAGGGGTGCCGCGTCGATCAAACGTCGCCTCTATGGCGGCTGCGAGGCTGGCACGATCCATGGCGTCCTCACGTACCAGTGCCAGCAGGTCGAAAAAGTCCTTCATCCTGCTGTTGGCAATGCCCAGCGCGGTAATGGCCTCCAGCTTCTCGGCAAACACGGTTTCGCGCGGATAGACGCGCAAGCAGGGCGCGGGAAGTTCGTCCAGCATCACCGGATAGATGATTTCCGGCGGTGGGGTGATCACCGCGTCGCCAAACCCGATGTCCCATTGCACATGGCAGCGTGCACGGCCCAGATAGGCCACCAGGCGCATGCGCAGGCCCTCGTATGCCGCCTCTTCGCGGGTGGTGTCGAGGGTGATGGTCGCTGGATCGAAGCGGAGCCCGTCATTACCCGGCATTGCGCAGAGCGAGCGCGTGATGTGCAGCAGATGGCTTGGCTCAGCGCTTCCGAACCTCAGGAAATCGGCGTCCCGTGTAGGCCGGTGCGGCGCTTCGAACCACGCCGCGAACAGCATGGCGCCTTTCAGCAGGAACTGGTCGCGGAGCGTGGAGGTGGAAAGCCGGTAGAGCAGGCGTTCAACGGCGAACCTGTCCAGCACGAACTGGAAGTCGTCGCCGCGGGCGCGCGCGTGATCGAGCAGTCGCTGCCGGATCGAGGCCACGCGGTGGGGAGGAGGAAGCAGGGAAGAGGGGGTCACGCCAGGGCATCGAGGTACGGTCTCATCAGTCTGGCAACGCGGGAGAGCCGTGCATATTTCATCAACGCATCCGGGGTGGTAACGCGGTTGCCAAGCGCGTCACGCAGGGCCTCGATTGCGACATCGAGACCCACGAGATTGCGGAATTTGAAGCAGTCGGCGACGGTTTTCGCAACGTTGCTGACGTATACGCGGCGTGCGCCTACGCGGCGCTCTTCCAGTCCCGCCTGGAGGGTCGTTGCCGACATGCGCACCACGCGTAGCGGCGGCCAGTCGATCCGGGGCGGGCGGTCGCTGTTGCCGATGGCCACCCACAGTTCAAACGGTGCCTGGGTGGTCAGGCCATGCAGACGCAGGGCGCTCAGCAGGCAGAGGCGGACCTTCGGCATGCGCTCTGCAATGATCCGCAGCCCTTCATCGGCCTCGCCGTTGTTGCTGCCCGGCAGCGCGTAGACGCCGCGCGACAACCGGATCAGCGTGCCGGCCTCGACCAGACGGGACAGCTGGACGCGGGCGATGCCTGCGGCCACCAGTTCGCGGGCGCGCAGGCTGCCTGCACGCCGCAGCAGTTTTCGGGCCTTGGCCTCGACGTTCGTCATGTTGGCATTGTTCCATAATGTCGGTTGTTTTGAATATCGACCGACAAAATGGAACATCACTCTCTGTTGCGGGTGGATCGTGCGGACCGATGTGCGCAGGCAGCTGAACCGGAAGGGCGCGCGCGGAGGTGTTGGCATTTGCGCTAGAATGCGCGCTGGCGGAGCCGGCCAGACAGTCGCGTCATCCCTTCGGGGGTGCCGAGGAAAGTCCGGGCTCCATAGGGCAAGGTGCCAGGTAACGCCTGGGCGGCGAAAGCCGACGGAAAGTGCAACAGAAAGATACCGCCTACGTCTTCTTCGGAAGGCCGGTAAGGGTGAAATGGTGCGGTAAGAGCGCACCGCGAGTCTGGCAACAGACCGGCACGGCAAACCCCACCTGGAGCAAGACCAAATAGGGATCCTTTGGCGCGGCCCGCGTTGGATCCGGGTAGGTTGCTTGAGCGTTGCGGTGACGTAACGCCTAGAGGAATGACTGTCCACGACAGAACCCGGCTTATCGGCCGGCTCCGCCTCCTTCTTCTATATGCATGAACCGCACATCGGTAGTGCCGGCCGCTGGCCGGCAACCTCCTTACCAGCAGACGCATCGTGCTGTTGCCGGCCAGCGGCCAGCATTGCCCGACGCCATGCCGTCGTCAGCCCGGCGTGCGGTACTGCCCGGCGGAAATGAACTGCGAGAAGCGCTCGCACCACACTACGACTGTGGTGTAGTCGTCCACGTTGACGTCATCAGGTACATCGACCAGGAAACGGTTGAAGGTCTTCACCTCGCCGATCCGCCGGGACTGCGCCTTGACCTTCAGGAAGTCGGCCTTGTTGTCGACGAAGCCGTGCACCAGGTAGACCTTGTAGTCCGGCCCCGGCCCCATCTTGCCGTCGAAGGCCACCTGGGTGGGGCTGACGCTGACCTTGCCTTCGGCCCAGTGCACCGCATCGCTGCCCTTGAGGTCGCGGCGGAAGGTGGTGTGGTAGGCGGCCTTGTCCATGGCGTCCTGCACCTGTGCGGCAGGCGGATCGTCGGGGGCGATCAGGATCGGCAGCAGGTAGACGCCCAGGCCAAAGCCGAGGCCGAGGGTGAGCAGGTGGGTGGCGGCAAGAACAAGAACACGACGCATCGAAGACTCCCTGTGGATCGGTCGGGTGCGCGGCAGGACCGCGCCCAGTCATCGTGTGGCGTGCAGGCAGACATTTATAGACACAGAAAACGGGTACAGGGTCAGAAGTCGACGCGACTCTGGCCGAGTGGGACGCCCTGCGCGCCGAAACGGCGCTCGTGGATCTCGCCGTGGCCGTCGGCATCGATCAGCAGCACGGTGCTGGCGCGGGTGCCGTAGTCGTCGCCGCGGATGAAGGCCGGGCTCAGCCAGCGTTCGCGTTCCAGGCCGATGCCGGTATCAGGCAGCTCGCCGTCGGCCGGGCGGTGTTCGTCGGCCAGGGCATCCCAGAGCGGGGTCAGGTCTGGGGTCAGATCCCTCTCGCTTTGCGGAAGGGATCTGACCCCGTCTTCCTGCAGCCACGCTTCAAGGGCGGCCATCAGCCGGCGGGTCTTCGGCCAGGGGGCGTCCAGCGCACCGTTGGACATGCCGTGTACGCCGGGGCCGAGGGTCTGTCGCTCCGCCGGATGGTTGCCCAGATACTCCAGGGTGTCGCCATCGGCCAGCAGCAGGTTGAACGGGGCATAGGCGCCGGCAATGGTCGCTAATCGGTCGATGTGCACGGCGGCCGAGTCGCGGCCGCGCAGGAAGTCGGCGACCAGTGTGCCGCGCGACGGGCCGGTCTGGGCGGCCAGTGGATCGCGGACATTGGTGACCACCGCCATCCGGCCCGCAGCACCCACCCCGGCCCAGCCGCCACCGGAGCGCAGGTCGCGTCCGCCGATGACGGAGGTCTCATCCTGCCAGGGGGCCAGCGCCGCCGTGGGGCGGGCGTGGAACTCATCACGGTTGCCGGTCATCACCAGCCGCCAGCGCGGGTGGTGCATCCAGCCAAGAGCGAGCAGGCACATGCCGTCATTGTGCACGGTTTGCGCAGTCCGGCGCCGTTTTTGGCCTGCTCCGGATGAATGCGCAGCCGATGTTTCACGCCCTGTCCACACCCCTGAACTTCCGTTCAATCTCAAAAATTGAGACGGATCAGCAACTTGTGGATAAGCCTTGAACAATTCTCTAAAGGTTGTTGCAAGCCATTGATGCGGCTGGCGATTTCCCTGCTGAAAAGTTGTTGACAACCCTCGGCCCGCTGCTAAGGTGGGCATCAGAGGGAAATCCGGGTGTTTTGTGGGTTTTCGTGGTTCAATGTTTCACCGGGCGAAGGATAGGTGCACGCGTCGTGTTCCAGGGCGAGACGGCCATCACAGTTGACGATAAAGGGCGCATGGCGGTTCCCACCGCTTACCGCGACCTCGTCGCGCGCGCCAGCAACAACCGTCTCGTGCTGACCTACAACCCGTTCGAAGCCGGCTGCCTGTGGCTGTACGCAGAGTCGGAATGGGAGCGGGTCCGCGACGATGTGATGTCCAAGCCCAACACCCAGCGCGTCGTGCGCCTGTTGCAGCAGAAGCTGGTCGGCTCGGCCGCCCATCTGGAGCTGGACGGCAACGGTCGCATCAGCATCCCCGCCAGCCACCGCGGTGCGGTGGGCATTGAGAAGAAGGCGGTATTGCTCGGTATGGGCGACAAGTTCGAATTGTGGAGCGAGCAGGCGCATCGGGCCCTGATCCAGCAGACGTTGTCTGACGAGGATCTGGGTGATGGGTTGCTCGACCTGAAGTTGTGAGCCGGGGTGCCCGGATGCGCCCAGAAGCGCAGACCGGTCACCTTCCGGTGTCGCAGTCGCCGGCGGTGCATCTGCCGGTCCTGTACACCCAGGTCCTTGAAGGCCTGAGGGTGATCGAAAACGGACGTTATCTGGATGGCACGTTCGGTCGTGGCGGTCATGCACGTGGCGTGCTCACCCAGTTGGGTCCCGAGGGGCGCCTGCTGGTCATGGACAAGGATCCGGAAGCCATCGCCGTTGCCGAGCGCGATTTCGCGCCGGACCCGCGCGTGTCCATCTTCCGCGGCAGCTTCGCCCAGCTGCTGCAGTGGGATGCGACGGCCGACGGCCTGGACGGCGTGCTGTTCGACCTGGGCGTGTCGTCGCCGCAGCTGGACGTGGCCGAGCGTGGTTTCAGCTTCGGCAAGGACGGCCCGCTGGACATGCGCATGGACCCGGACAGCGGTGAAAGTGCCGCGCAGTGGATCAACCGCGTCGAAGACCGCGAGATCGCCGATGTGCTGTGGACCTATGGCGAAGAGCGCCAGAGCCGCCGCATCGCGCGCGCCATCGTGGCCCGCCGCGAGAAACAACCGTTCACCCGCACTGCCGAACTGGCCGAGTTGATCGCCTCGGTGATGCCGCGTGGCAAGGACAAGATCCACCCGGCCACGCGCAGCTTCCAGGCCATCCGCATCCACATCAACCGCGAGCTGGCCGATCTGGAAGCCGGCCTTGATGCGGCGGTGGAACGGCTCAAGCCCGGTGGCCGCCTGGCCGTGATCAGCTTCCATTCGCTGGAAGACCGCATCGTCAAGCAGTACATGAACCGCCTGGCCAAGGCGCCGCCGGCCAACCGCCGCCTGCCCGAGGCGGAGGTGTTCGTGCCCACCCTGGACCTGATCGGCGGCGCCATCAAGGCCACCGATGAAGAACTGGCGGCCAACCCGCGTGCCCGCAGCGCTGTGCTGCGCGTGGCCCAGAAGCGGGAGGCCGATGCATGAGCCGGCTGCTGCTGATCATCCTGTTGGCCTCGACCGTGGCCTCGGCGATCGGCGTCGTGTTCGTGCGTCACCGTCATCGGCAGACGTTCATCGAGCTGTCGCGCGCCGAGCGCAAGCGCGATGACATCAACCTGGAGTTCGGCCGCCTGCAGCTGGAACAGGCCACCCTGGCCGAAGCCAACCGTGTCGATCGCATCGCCCGCGAAAAGCTCGGCATGAAGTTCCCCGAGGCCGCCGACATCGTGGTGGTGCGGCCATGAGCAAGACCGGCCGCAACCGCCCGCGCAACGCCTTCAACCTGCGCCAGCGCCTGCGCTGGGTCGCGCTGGCCCTGGGCCTGTGCTCGGTGTCGCTGGTCGGTCGTGCCGCCTACGTGCAGATCATCAACAGCGACTTCTACCAGCGCCAGGGCGAGGCCCGTTACCTGCGCGAGCTGCCGATCAAGACCTCGCGCGGCATGATCACCGACCGCAATGGCGAGCCGCTGGCGGTGTCCACGCCGGTCGCCTCGATCTGGGTCAACCCGCAGGACCTGCTGCGTTCGCCCGAGCGCATCCCGGAGCTGGCCCAGGCGGTCGGCATGTCGGTGGATGAGCTGAGCAGCCGCCTGTCGCAGAAGTCGGACAAGGAATTCATGTACCTGCGCCGCCGGATCAATCCGGACGAGGCAGAGAAGGTGGTCGCGCTGAAGATTCCGGGCGTGGCCGCGCAGCGCGAGTTCCGCCGCTTCTACCCGCAGGGCGAGGCGATGGCGCACGTGCTGGGCTTCACCAACATCGACGACCGCGGCCAGGAAGGCCTGGAGCTGGCGTTCGACGAATGGCTGCGCGGCAAGGCCGGCGCCAAGCGGGTGATCCGCAACCGCAAGGGCGAGACCGTCGAAAGCGATCTGCTGCGCGCCGCCGAACCGGGCAAGGACCTGACCCTCAGCATCGACCGCCGCATCCAGTACCTGGCCTTCAAGGAACTGCGCAACGCGCTGGTGGCCAACAAGGCGGCCGGCGGTTCGATGGTGATCATGGACGTGACCACCGGCGAGATCCTGGCCATGGTCAACCTGCCGACCTACAACCCGAATTCGCTGACCGGCGCGCTGCCCGATGCACGCCGCAACCGTGCGGTGACCGACCTGGTCGAGCCGGGCTCGACGATGAAGCCGCTGACCATCGCCACCGCGCTGCAGGCCGGTGCGGTGACCAAGGACACCATCATCGACACCAACCCGGGTTACATGACCCTGGGCCGCTTCACCATCCGCGACGTGCCGCGCAACAACGGCGTGCTGAACGTGACCGGCGTGATCACCCGCAGTTCGAACGTGGGCGCGGCCAAGGTCGCGGCGAAGATGCCGGACCAGGTGTTCTACGACGGCGTGCGCCGCTTCGGATATGGCTCGGTGCCGCATAGCGGTTTCCCGGGTGAATCCGGCGGCGTGGTGCTGCGCCCGGCGCGCTGGTCGGGCACCACCAAGACCACGATGTCCTACGGCTACGGCCTGAACGTCACCCCGCTGCAGATTGCCACCGCCTATTCGGCGCTGGCCAACGGCGGTCGCCTGATCGCGCCGACCTTCGTCAAGGGCCAGCGCAACGAAGGCCAGCAGATCATCAACGAGAACGTCGCCAAGCAGGTGGTGGCGATGATGGAAACGGTGGTCACCCAGGGCGGCGCCAAGCAGGCGGCGGTGCTGGGCTACCGCGTGGCCGGCAAGACCGGCACCGCGCGCAAGGCCGGCCCCGGCGGTTACGAGCGCGGCCACTACAACGCGCTGTTTGCCGGCGTGGTGCCGGCCACCAACCCGCGCTTTGCCACCGTCATCGTCATCAACGATCCGCAGGCCGGCAAGTTCTACGGCGGCCTGGTGTCGGCGCCGGTCTATCACAACGTGATGGAAGGCACCCTGCGCCTGATGGACGTGCCGCTGGACGACCTGCAGTCGTGGCTGGCCGCACAGCAGTCGGGCAAGGTCGGCCACTCGGCCTCGATCCTGCCGGCGCCGCCGGCCGAAGCTGCACTGCCGGTGGATGCTGCCGCTGAATTCGATGCTGCGCTGCCGAGCGCGCAAGCCCAGACGCCGCCCGCTACGGGAGGCACGCAATGAGTCCTTCGATGTTGCTTTCGCAGTTGCTTCCGGACGTGGTCCTTGCAGGCCACGACCCCGTTCTGACCGGCCTGGTGCTGGACAGCCGCGCCGTGCGCCCCGGCAATGCCTTCGTCGCCATCGCCGGTTTCGGCGCGCATGGCCTGGGCTTTGTCGAGCAGGCCCGCGCGGCCGGTGCCAGCGCCATCCTGTTCGAACCGCCGGCACCTGCCGAGTTGCCGGCACCGGGTGATGCGATCGCCGTGCCGGGGCTGCGCGCGCGCATGGGTGCGATGGCCGACCAGTTCCATGGCGCGCCGTCGCGGGCGATGGCGATGGTCGGCGTGACCGGCACCAACGGCAAGACCTCCACCGTGCAGCTGCTGGCCCAGGCCTGGCACCTGCTCGGTACGCCCAGTGGCAGTATCGGCACGCTGGGTGCCGGACTTTATGGTGCGGTCGAACCGACCGGCTTCACCACGCCGCTGGTGCTGCAGATGCATGCGCTGCTGGCGCAGCTGCGCGATGCCGGTGCACGTGCGGTGGCGATGGAAGTCAGCTCGCATGCGCTGGACCAGGGCCGCGTGGATGCCGTGCACTACGACGTGGCGGTGTTCACCAACCTCACCCGCGACCATCTGGACTACCACGGCGACATGGCCAGCTACGGCGCGGCCAAGGCGCGGCTGTTCCATCGCCCGGGCCTGAAGGCGGCAGTGGTCAACCTGGATGATGCGTTTGGCCGCCAGCTGTTCGCCGGCCTGCCGGCGGGCGTGCAGCCGATCGGCCTGAGCTCGCGCGGTGCCACCGACGCCAGCGTGCGCGCCGAAGCGCTGCAGCTGGACGGCCGTGGCATCGCCTTCGAACTGGTCATCGACGGTCAGCGTGCTGCGGTGCAGTCGCCGCTGCTGGGCCGCTTCAACGTGGACAACCTGCTGGCCGTGGCCGGCACCCTGCACGCGCAGGGCCAGCCGCTGCCGCGCATCGCCGAGGTGCTGTCGGCGCTGCAGCCGATCCGTGGCCGCATGAACCGCTTGGGCGGCGAAGACGGCCTGCCGACCGTGGTGGTCGATTACGCGCATACCCCGGACGCGCTGGAACAGGCGCTGGACAGCCTGCACGGCCACCTGCACGGCGCGCTGTTCTGCGTGTTCGGCTGCGGTGGCGAGCGCGATACCGGCAAGCGCCCGCAGATGGCCGCCATTGCCGAGCGCCTGGCCAACCAGGTCATCGTCACCGACGACAACCCGCGTGGCGAGGACGGCGATGTGATCGTGGCCGACATCCTGGCCGGCTTCCAGCATGCCGATGCCGTGACCGTGCAGCGCAGCCGCGCGCGTGCGATCGGCCTGGCGGTGAAGCGTGCCGGTGCCGGCGACATCATCCTGATCGCCGGCAAGGGCCACGAGCCGTACCAGGAGGTCAATGGCGTTCGTCATGACTTCGACGACACCGAAGTGGCTGCCGCTGCGTTGGCTGCCAAGGCGGGTGTTCTAGCCTCGCAGGCCGGGGAGGGCATCGCATGAAGCGCACCCTGCTTTCGCTGATCGCACACTGGGCCGGCGGCGAGATCCACGGCGACGACGTGGCCATCGATGCGGTCAGCAATGACACCCGCAGCCTCGGCCCGGGCAGCCTGTACGTGGCACTGCGCGGCGAGCGTTTCGATGGTCATGATTTCGCCACCGATGCGCAGGCGCGCGGCGCCAGTGCGCTGCTGGTCGAGCGGCTGCTGCCGATCGAGCTGCCGCAGGTGCTGGTGGCCGACAGCGAGCTGGCGCTGGCGAAGATCGCCACCGGCATGCAGCGCGACCGTGACACCGAGGTATTCGCGATTACCGGCAGCAATGGCAAGACCAGCGTGAAGAGCCTGCTGCTGTCGATACTGCAGCAGGTGGCGCAACACGCGCATAAAGTGGTCTACGCCAACCCGGGCAACCGCAACAACGAGATCGGCCTGCCGCTGGCGGTGATCGATGCGCCGGAAGATGCCGACTACGCCGTCTACGAGATGGGCGCGGGCAAGCCGGGCGACATCGCCTACCTGACCGATATCGCCCGCCCGCGCTACGCGCTGGTCAACAACATCGCCCCCGCCCATCTGGAACGGATGGGCAGCCTGCTCGGCGTGGCGGTCACCAAGGGTGCGATCTACGCGGCGCTGCCGGCCGATGGCGTGGCGGTGATCAACGTCGACGATGCCTACGGCCGCTGGTTCGAACAGCATTTCGTCGGCACGCCGGCGCGCTGCCGCGTGCTGCGCTACGGCCTGGAACACACCGCCGACATCACCGCGCGCGACATCCGCGCCGGTGCACAGGGCAGCCAGTTCACCCTGGTTTCGCCGATGGGCGAGGTCCGCGTGGTGCTGGGCCTGCCGGGCCGCCACAACGTCAGCAATGCGCTGGCCGCGGCCAGCCTGGCGCTCGCCGCCGGTGTCGACCTGGCGCTGATCGCGGCCGGACTGGCCGAGGCGCAGCCGGTGCCGGGCCGCCAGATTGCCCATCAGCTGCGCAATGGCGCGGTGCTGGTCGATGACAGCTACAACGCCAACCCCGGTTCACTGGCCGCCGCCATCGATGCCCTGGCCGCGGCCCCGGAAGAGGGCTGGCTGGTGCTGGGCGACATGCGCGAGCTGGGCCCGGATGCCGAGGCGCTGCATGCGCAGGCCGGGCTGCGTGCACGTGCCTCCGGTCTCAAGCGCCTGTACGCGCTGGGTCCGCTCAGCGCCGCCGCTGCCGCCGCCTTCGGCGACGGCGGCCGTCATTTCACCACCCATGACGCGCTGTCGCAGGCGTTGAAGGATGAGCTGCACGCGGGCGTGCGCTGCCTGGTCAAGGGTTCCCGTGGCAGCGCCATGGACACGATTGTCAAAGCGCTGCTGGCGCAAGGAGAGGAATCCCCGCATGTTGTATGAACTGGCTCGATGGTTGCAGCAGTTGGAGAGCCTGTTCGGGCTGTTCAACTACCAGACGTTCCGCGCCATCCTTGCCGCGCTGACGGCCCTGTTCCTGTCGCTGTGGCTCGGCCCGGCGATGATCCGCAAGCTTGCCCAGTTCAAGGGCGGCCAGCCGATCCGCAAGGACGGTCCGCAGACCCATTTCTCCAAGGCCGGCACGCCGACCATGGGCGGTTCGCTGATCCTGCTCACCATCACCCTGTCGGTGCTGATGTGGGCCGACCTGCGCAACCGCTACGTGTGGCTGGTGCTGGCGGTGATGCTGTGCTTCGGCGCCATCGGCTGGTATGACGACTGGATCAAGATCGTCCGCCGTGATCCGAACGGCCTGAAGTCGCGCTGGAAGTACCTGCTGCAGTCGATCTTCGGCCTGGCTGCGGGCCTGTTCCTGTTCTATACGGCCGACGTGCCGGCCGCGCTGACCTTCTACATCCCGATGTTCAAGTCGATCGCGCTGCCGCTGGCGGGCATCGGCTTCGTGGCCATCGCCTACTTCTGGATCGTCGGCTTCTCCAACGCGGTGAACCTGACCGACGGCCTGGACGGCCTGGCGATCATGCCAACCGTGCTGGTGGCCTGCGCGCTGGGCGTGTTCGCCTATGCCTCGGGCAACGTGGTGTTCGCCAACTACCTGCAGATCCCGCAGATTCCGGGTGCCGGCGAGCTGGTCATCATCTGCGCGGCCATCGCCGGCGCGGGCCTCGGCTTCCTGTGGTTCAACACCTATCCGGCCATGGTGTTCATGGGCGACATCGGCGCGCTGGCGCTGGGTGCGGTGCTGGGCACGATCGCGGTGATCACCCGCCAGGAGCTGGTGCTGGTGATCATGGGCGGCGTGTTCGTGATCGAAACGCTGTCGGTGATGATCCAGGTCGCCTCGTTCAAGCTGACCGGCAAGCGCGTGTTCCGCATGGCGCCGATCCACCACCACTTCGAACTGAAGGGCTGGCCGGAGCCGCGCGTGATCGTGCGCTTCTGGATCATCTCCGTCGTGCTCGTGCTGATCGGCCTGGCCACGTTGAAGGTGCGCTGAGATGAACGACCTGTCCCGCCAGGCAACACGCCTTGAAGCCATCGAAGGCAGCTACGACAAGTGGCTGCTGGGCGCGATCATCGCGCTCACCGGCGTGGGCGTGGTGATGGTGGCGTCCAGCTCGATCGCCTTGATGAGCAGTCCGTTCTACTACCTCAACCGCCACCTGATCTTCCTGGCGGTCGGCATCGTGCTGGCGGTGATTGCCGCGCGTACCGAGCTGAAGTCGATCGAGCAGTACAACCAGATGCTGCTGCTGGGCTGCTTCGTGCTGCTGCTGGCGGTGTTCGCGCCGGGCCTGGGCAGCACGGTCAACGGCGCGCGCCGCTGGATCAACCTGGGCATCTCCAAGTTCCAGACGGTCGAGGCGGTGAAGGTGCTGTACATCGTCTGGCTGTCCAGCTACCTGGTGCGCTTCCGCGACGAGGTCAACGCGACCTGGCCGGCGATGCTCAAGCCGCTGGGCGTGGCCGGTGCGCTGGTGGTGCTGTTGCTGCTGCAGCCCGACTTCGGTTCCTCGACCCTGCTGCTGGCGATCACCGCCGGCATGCTGGTGCTGGGCGGGGTCAACATGCCGCGCATGTCGATGCCGGTGATCATCGGCCTGGTCGGGATGAGCGCGCTGGCGATCATCGAGCCCTACCGCATGCGCCGCATCACCTCCTTCCTGGACCCGTGGGCCGACCAGCAGGGCGACGGCTACCAGCTGTCCAACGCGCTGATGGCGGTGGGCCGTGGCGAGTGGACCGGCGTCGGCCTGGGCAATTCGGTGCAGAAGCTGTACTACCTGCCCGAAGCGCACACCGACTTCATCTTCTCGGTCACCGCCGAGGAGTTCGGCTTCCTGGGCACCTGCGTGATCGTGGCCCTGTACGCGCTGCTGGTCGGCCGCACCTTCTGGCTGGGCATGCGCTGCGTGGAAATGAAGCGCCACTTCTCCGGCTACATCGCCTTCGGCATCGGCCTGTGGATCAGCATGCAGACCTTCGTCTCGATTGGCGTGAACCTGGGCATCCTGCCGACCAAGGGCCTGACCCTGCCGCTGATCTCCTCCGGCGGTTCGTCGGTGCTGATGACCTGCGTGGCGATGGGCCTGTTGCTGCGCGTGTCCTATGAACTCAAGCGCGCCGAGCGCCGCCAGGCCGTGCGTATCGGTGGCGCCGAAGACGCCGCTCCCGAGCCGATGGACGAGCCGGCTGCGCCGGTGGCTGCCAGCGTACCGATGAGCGCCGAGCCGGTGGCTGCCGCGGCGCCGAACGCCGCGCGTGGCACCAGCCGGCTGCAGTCGCGCGTCGAACCGACCTTCGGGAGGCTGTCATGAGCAGCGCTTCCAACGCACGCCCGGTGATGATCCTGGCCGGCGGTACCGGCGGTCACATCTTCCCCGGCCTGGCCGTGGCGCGCGTGCTGCGCGAGCGCGGCGTGCCGGTCACCTGGATGGGTGCCGAAGGTGCGATGGAAACCCGCTTGGTGCCGCAGCACGACATCGCCATCGACACGCTGGCGATCACCGGCCTGCGCGGCAAGGGCAAGCTGGCCCTGCTGGCGGCGCCGTGGCGGCTGATGCGCGCGCTGCGCGCGGCCGGCATGATCATCCGCAAGCGCCAGCCGCGTGCGGTGGTGGCCTTCGGTGGCTTCGCCTCCGGCCCCGGCGGCATGGCCACGCGCCTGCACGGCCTGCCGCTGATCGTGCACGAGCAGAACCGCGCACCGGGCCTGACCAACCGCATCCTGTCGCGCTATGCGCGCCGCCTGCTGACCGGTTTCCCGGGCACCTTCGCCGCGCGCGAAGAGTTCGTCGGCAACCCGGTGCGTGCGGAAATCGCCGCCATCGCACCGCCGGAACAACGCTTCGCCGACCGTCACGGCCCGCTGCGCGTGCTGGTGGTCGGTGGCAGCCAGGGCGCGCGTGCGCTCAATACCGGCGTGCCGCAGGCCATCGCTGCGCTGGGCGCGGCGGTGCCGGTGCAGGTGCGCCACCAGAGCGGTGAGAAGCTGCACGCCGAAGCGGTCGAGGCCTATGCCAAGGCCGGCGTGCAGGCGGAAATCACCCCGTTCATCGCCGATATGGCCGAGGCGTTCGCCTGGGCCGATCTGGTTGTATGCCGCGCTGGCGCGTCGACCCTGGCCGAGCTGTGCGCGGTCGGTGTCGGCAGCGTGCTGGTGCCATTCCCCGCCGCCGTCGACGATCACCAGACCCGCAATGCGGAGTACCTGGTCGAGCGCGGCGCGGCGGTGTTGCTGAAGCAGGACGGAACGTTGGCCGACGGCATTGCCGCACTGCTGCGCGATCTGTCCGAAAATCCCGCCCGCCGCATGCAGATGGCGCAAGCCGCGCGTGCCCTGGCCAAGGTCGATGCCGCCGAGCGCATCGCCGATATCATTCTTGAGGAAGCTGTATGAAGAAGGCATGCCACCGCGCCTGCCCTGCGCGAGGCCGCGCATGATCCGTCGCCTGCACGACACCAACGACCTGGTGCGCGCGTTCCCGCGCGTGCATTTCGTCGGCATCGGTGGCACCGGCATGAGCGGTATCGCCGAAGTGATGCTGACGCTGGGCTATGAAGTGTCCGGCTCGGACAACGCCGACAACGGCGCGACCCGCCGCCTGGCCAGCCTCGGCGCGCGCATCATGCGCGGCCACTCGGCAGCCAACGTGCTGGGCACCGACTGCGTGGTGGTGTCCAGCGCGATCCGCGAGGACAACCCGGAACTGATGGAAGCGCGCAGCCAGCGCATTCCGATCATGCCGCGTGCGGCGATGCTGGCCGAACTGATGCGCTTCCGCCGCGGCATTGCAGTGGCCGGTACCCACGGCAAGACCACCACCACCAGCCTGACCGCTGCAGTGTTGAGCGAAGGCGGCCTGGACCCGACGTTCGTGATCGGTGGCCAGCTGCTGGCCGCCGGTGCCAACGCCAAGTTGGGCGGTGGCCAGTGGCTGGTGGCCGAGGCCGACGAAAGCGATGGCAGCTTCCTGCGCCTGAACCCGCTGATGTCGATCATCACCAACATTGATGCCGACCACCTGGAGAACTACGGCAACGACTTTGCCCGCGTGCAGGCGGCGTTCGCCGAGTTCCTGCAGCGCCTGCCGTTCTACGGCCTGGCCGTTCTGTGCATCGATGACCCGGAAGTGGCTGCACTGGCCGCCAAGACCCCGCGCCACGTGATGAGCTACGGCATGAGCCCGCAGGCCGACGTGCGCGCCGAGAACGTGGTGCAGGAAGGATCGCGCATGCGCTTCACCCTGCGCCTGCCGCAGGGCACCAGCCAGGAAGTGGTACTGGCGCTGCCGGGCAAGCACAACGTGCTGAACGCACTGGCCGCGGCCGCAGTGGGCTGGCAGCTGGGCGTGGCCCCGGACGCCATCGCGCGCGCGCTGGAAGCGTTCGCCGGTGTCGGCCGTCGCTTCAACGATCTGGGCGAAGTGACCACCGCCAGCGGTGCCAAGGTGCGCATCATCGACGACTACGGTCATCACCCGAGCGAGCTGGAAGCGGTGTTCGCCGCCGCGCGCGGTGGCTGGGCCGACAAGCGCCTGGTGGTGGCCTTCCAGCCGCACCGCTACAGCCGTACCCGCGACCAGTTCGACAAGTTCGCCGCGGTGCTGTCCAGTGTCGACGCGCTGGTGCTGAGCGAGGTCTACCCGGCCGGCGAAGAGCCGATTGCCGGCGCCGATTCGCATGCGCTGGCGCGTGCCATCCGTGCGCGCGGCCGCAGCGAGCCGGTGGTGGTGGGCAAGGCGGCCGAACTGGCCAGCGTGCTGCCGGACGTGCTGCAGGACGGTGACCTGCTGCTGATGATGGGGGCCGGCGACATCGGCGCCGTGGCCAGCCACATCGCGGTGGAAGGGTTCAAGGCGGAGGGCGAAGCGTGAGCACGCTGACCTTCCCGCCGCTGCGCGTGACCGACCCGGCCGTGTTCGGCCGCGTCGCCGTGCTGCTCGGCGGCAGTTCAAGCGAACGCGAGGTGTCGCTGGACTCCGGCCGCAACGTGCTGGAAGCGCTGCAGGCGCGCGGCATCGATGCGTTCGCCGTGGACGGCATTCCGGCGCTGGCCAAGGTGCTGGCCGCCGGCGGTGTCGATCGCGTGTTCAACATCCTGCACGGCCACAACGGTGGCGGTGAGGACGGCATCGTGCAGGGCCTGATGGACGCCTTCGGCGTGCCGTACACCGGCTCGAACGTGTTGGGTTCGGCGCTGAGCATGGACAAGATCCGCACCAAGCAGGTGTGGCTGTCGCTGGGCCTGCCGACCCCGCAGTACCGGAAGGTCACGGCCGAGGACGTGCACGCCAATGCCGCCGAACTGGGCCTGCCGGTGGTGGTGAAGCCGGCCAACGAAGGCTCCAGCGTGGGCATCAGCCGGGTCACCGATGACGCTGGCCTGGACGAGGCGGTGGCGCTGGCCGCGCGCTACGACGGCCAGCTGCTGATGGAACAGATGGTGGTCGGCGACGAGCTGACCGTGGCCATCCTCGGCGACGTGGCGCTGCCGTCGATCCGCATCGTGCCCAAGGGCCAGTGGTACGACTACAACGCCAAGTACATCGCCGAGGACACCCAGTACCTCTGCCCTGGCCTGGACGGTGCCGACGAAGACGAGATCCGCCGCATCGCGCTGGCGGCGTTCCGTGCCGCGGGTTGCCGCGGTTGGGGCCGCGTGGACGTGATGCGTGACCGCGCCAGCGGGCGCTTCTTCCTGCTGGAAGTGAACACCGCACCGGGCATGACCAGCCACTCGCTGGTGCCCAAGGCAGCCGCACAGGCGGGCATCGGCTTCGAAGAACTGGTCTGGCGCGTGCTGGAACAGACAATGGAGGCCCCGCGCGCATGAACGCGGTGCTGCGCATCTTCGTCTGGCTGTTGGCGCTGTCGGTGGTTGCACTGCCGGTGGTGGCCGTGGTCAATGGCTGGGTCGGCGCCGAGCGCTGGCCGCTGGCGAAGCTGCGCGTGCACGGTGAATTCAAGCGGGTGCCGGCCGAACAGCTGCAGCAGGTGCTGCTGCCGTATGCGCATGCCGGTTTCTTCGCGGTCAAGCTGCAGGACGCGCAGGACGCGCTGGAAAAGCTGCCGTGGGTGGAAAGCGCGCAGGTGCGCAAGCAGTGGCCCGATGTGCTGGAAGTGACGCTGGTCGAGCACAAGCCGTTCGCGCGCTGGGGCAACGACCGCCTGGTCTCCGAGCAGGGCAAGCTGTTCCCCACGCCGAAGAAACTGGCCGACCTGGCGCTGCCCGAACTGGACGGCCCGGACAGCCAGACCGAAGAAGTGATGAAGCTGTACAGCGACTCGCGTGCATTGTTCGCACCGGCCGGCGTCGATGTGCGCCGGGTGACGATGGACGCGCGTGGCAGCTGGTCGCTGGTGCTGAGCAACGGCACCGAAGTGGTGGTCGGCCGTGACGACGCGCGCTCGCGCATGCAGCGCTTCGTCAAGGTGCTGCCGCAGTTGAACCGTCAGGACGCGCCGATCGAGCGCGCCGACCTCCGCTACACCAATGGTTTCACGCTGAGCTGGGGTACCCCGGCCACGCCGGCGAAAACGCCGGCGACCCCCGCCAGCAGGACGCAGGAAAGGACATGAATCGCAAGGGTGACAAATCGCTGATCGTTGGCCTGGACATCGGCACCTCCAAGGTGGTGGCGCTGGTGGGCGAGTATTCGCCGGGCAACCCGATCGAAGTGATCGGCATCGGCTCGCACGAATCGCGTGGCCTGAAGCGCGGCGTCGTGGTCGATATCGAATCGACCGTGCAGTCGATCCAGCGCGCGGTGGAAGAAGCCGAGCTGATGGCCGGCTGCGAGATCCGCTCGGTGTACGCCTCGATCTCCGGCAACCATGTGCAGTGCAAGAACTCGCCCGGCATCGTGCCGATCCGCGACGGTGAAGTGACCTGGGGCGACCTGGATCGTGTGCTGGACGCGGCCAAGGCGGTGGCGATTCCGGCCGACCAGAAGATCCTGCATGCGATTCCGCGCGAGTACGTGCTGGACGATTCGCAGGAAGGCATCCGCAACCCGGTCGGCATGACCGGCGTGCGCCTGGAGGTGCATGCGCACCTGGTGGTGTGCGCGCAGTCGGCTGCGGCCAACATCAGCAAGTGCGTGCAGCGCTGCGGCCTGCAGGTGGACGACCTGGTGCTGTCCTCGCTGGCCTCCAGCGTGGCGGTGCTGACCGCTGACGAACGCGAGCTGGGCGTGGTGCTGGTCGACATGGGCGCCGGCACCACCGACATCGCGGTGTTCGTGCAGGGTGCGATCTGCCACACCGCTTCGCTGCCGATCGCCGGCGACCACGTGACCAACGACATCGCGCACATGCTGCGCACGCCGACCCCGGAAGCCGAGCAGATCAAGGTGCGCTACGCCTGCGCGCTGGCCCAGCTGGCCACCGCCGAGGAAAGCATCCAGGTGCCGTCGGTGGGCGACCGCCCGCCGCGCCGCATGCCGCGCCATTCGCTGGCGCAGGCGGTGCAGGGCCGTTACGAGGAAATCTTCGAGATGGTGCAGGCCGAACTGCGCCGCTCTGGTTTCGAGGAACTGGTGCGTGCCGGCATGGTGCTGACCGGTGGCGCGTCGAAGATGGAAGGCGTGGTCGAGCTGGCCGAGGAAATGCTGCAGATGCCGGTACGCGTGGGCATCCCGCAGCACGTCACCGGCCTCGGCGAAGTAGTCGGCAACCCGGTGCATGCCACCGGCGTGGGCCTGCTGCTGATGGGCAGCCAGATCGAGCATCCGCGGCGTCCGTCGTTGCCGACCGGGCGCGCTGGAAGCATGTTCAAGAAACTCAAGACCTGGTTCCGCGGCGAGTTCTGACGCGGAACCCGCAACACCGGGCGATGCCCGGGCAACACCTGCAACACCCGCATCACAGACGCAGCAACGCAACACACAACCCACACAGCCGCAACGGCAACATGACACGCGAAGGCAGGAGGCCCGACCGTCCATGCCACCGACAAGCGGATACAACGAGGACACGGACATGGCGCATTTTGAACTGATCGAAAAGATGGCACCCAATGCGGTGATCAAGGTGGTTGGCGTGGGCGGCGGCGGCGGCAATGCCGTGGCGCACATGGTCAACTCGGCGGTGGATGGCGTGGAGTTCATCACCGCCAATACCGACTCGCAGGCCATCAAGAATTGCGGTGCCAAGCTGCAGCTGCAGCTGGGTACCAACGTGACCAAGGGCCTGGGCGCAGGCGCGAACCCTGAAGTCGGCCGCCAGGCCGCGCTGGAAGACCGTGAGCGCATCATGGACGCCCTGCAGGGCGCGGACATGGTGTTCATCACCGCCGGCATGGGCGGCGGCACCGGCACCGGCGCTGCACCGGTGGTGGCGCAGCTGGCCAAGGAAATGGGCATCCTGACCGTGGCCGTGGTCACCAAGCCGTTCCCGTTCGAAGGCCGCCGCCGCATGCAGGTGGCGCTGAAGGGCATCGAGGAACTGAGCCAGCACTGCGACTCGCTGATCACCATCCCGAACGAGAAGCTGATCACCGTGCTGGGTCGCAACGCGACCATGATCCAGGCCTTCCGTGCCGCCAACGACGTGCTGCAGGGCGCCGTGCAGGGCATCGCCGACCTGATCGTGCGTCCGGGCCTGATCAACGTCGACTTCGCCGACGTGCGCACCGTCATGTCCGAAATGGGCCTGGCGATGATGGGTACCGGCACCGCCCGCGGCGATGACCGCGCGCAGGCCGCTGCCGAATCGGCGATCCAGAACCCGCTGCTGGACGATGTGAACCTGGCGGGTGCCAACGGCATCCTGGTCAACATCACCGCCGGCGCGGACTTCACCATGGCCGAGTTCGACGAAATCGGCCGCACCATCGACGGCTTCGCTTCGGAAGACGCCACCGTGGTGGTCGGCACCGTGCTCGATCCGGACATGCAGGACGAAGTGCGCGTGACCGTGGTCGCCACCGGCCTGAACCGCGTCTCGGCCAGCAAGACCCAGCGCCCGGGCGAGCGTGCGCCGATCAAGCTGGTCCGCAATGCCACCACCGGCCAGCCGGAATTCGGCGAGTTCGACAACGGCGGCGACGCCGTGTCCAAGGCCGTGGGCGGCATGGGCCTGGGCCTGCGCCGTGCCAGCAGCGATACCGCGGCGGCCTCCGCGCCGTCGGCCCCGGCCGCTTCGGCCCCGGCGGCGGCTGAACTGCCGAACGATTACCTGGACATCCCGGCCTTCCTGCGCCGCCAGGCGGACTAAGCGGGGCTGCCCGGGGTTGTCCTCCCCGGGTTGCGCCACCATGTCCTGAAAATGCGGGCGCCGGGCCAGGATGGGCCCGGCCGCCCTGCTTCATGTGCGTCCCATTGGCGCGCCGGTGTGTCCTGCCTGCCTTTCAGCCGGGGTAGGGCACCGTGCGTGTTAATCTAATGTGTCACTTCCGGTCCATCCCCCATGATCCAGCAACGCACCCTCAAGAACACGATCCGCGCCACCGGCGTTGGCCTGCACAGCGGTGACAAGGTCTACATGACCCTGCGCCCGGCACCGGTCAACCATGGCATCGTGTTCCGGCGCGTGGACCTGGACCCGGTGGTGGAAGTGCCCGCCAAGGCCGAACTGGTCACCGAGGTGACCCTGTGCACCGGCCTGACCTGCAACGACGCCAAGATCCAGACCGTCGAGCACCTGATGTCGGCGCTGGCCGGCCTGGGTGTGGACAACATCATCGTTGAACTGTCCTCGGCCGAGCTGCCGATCATGGACGGTTCGGCCGGCCCGTTCGTGTTCCTGCTGCAGTCGGCGGGCATCGTGGAGCAGGATGCGCCCAAGCGCTTCATCCGCGTGCTGAAGACGGTGGAGGTGACCGAGGGCGACAAGGTGGCCCGCTTCACCCCGTACGAGGGCTACAAGCTGGGCTTCACCATCCAGTTCGACCACCCGATGATCCCGGCCAAGCAGTCGCGCCAGGAAATCGAGTTCTCGACGCTGGCCTACACCAAGGAAATCTCCCGCGCACGCACCTTCGGCTTCATGCGCGACCTGGAGTACATGCGCGAGCGCAACCTGGGCCTGGGCGGTTCGATGGACAACGCCATCGTGCTGGACGAGTTCCGCGTGCTCAACGAAGACGGCCTGCGCTACGCCGACGAATTCGTGCGCCACAAGATCCTCGATGCGATCGGCGACCTCTATCTGGCCGGTGGCCAGGTGCTGGGCGCCTACGAGGGCTTCAAGTCGGGCCACGCGCTCAACAACAAGCTGGTCCGCGCGCTGATGGCCGACGCCACGGCCTGGGAGTGGGTCACGTTCGACTCGCCGGCCACGCCGGATCCGGTTGAATACGCCACGCCGGCCTACGCCTGACCTTCATAGGCTGTTGATTCTGAAAGAAAAAACGCCGCCTACCCGGGCGGCGTTGCTGTTTCTGGCGGACGCGGCGCATTCAGCGTGCTTGAGGGTCGTCAAGCCCGGTTCGAGGTCACGGTTTTGTGAACCTGTTGGATCGGAAGCCTGAATTTAACGCGGTTTTAACAACAATCTAACGACAGGCCCCCGGATGGCAGCTAGGATGCGACCCGGCCCCCGAAATGTTTCACGCCGTGGTGACACGCGCGACGGGGAGCGGAGCCGGATGCTCCGTTGTCGTCAGGACCGCTTCTTCGGCGTCGAAGGAACGTCCTGCAGGCAAGCCAAGGCGTCGCGTAGCCCTTTGTGCGTGGCGGCTGAAACTGCGTGGGGGCCATTCCGGTTATCGATCGCTGGGGAGCGTGAGGGAGTGGTGGACGCAGTCTTGATGGTCACCTTGGTGGCCTTCAGCCCGATGGAACGGGCCGCGTCGAGCAACTGGGCTTCGGCAAGCCGCAACTTGGCATGCCAGACCGGGGACTCGACGAGAAAAACGAGGTGTTCCCCGTCCACATTGGCAAGCCGGCAACGGCTGCGCAGGGGTGGCGGCAACTGGGGGCGCAACTGACGGTCCAGCGCGTCGAGCCACATGGCACGCCGCAGCGGGTTTCCGCTTTTGTCAGCCATCACCGCATCCAGCGCCGGTTTCGGTACTGCTGCGGGGCGAACGCTGGATTTCGGCTCAGACATGAAAACTCACTGATGGCATTCAAAAAGATCGTAATCAAAACGCGTGAAGGACAGGCCAAGGCGTCGCCGATCACGCGTTTGCGGTTCTATTTCGAGGACCGCCCCCGCGCCCTGCTGGGCAGCGTGCTCGGGGTAGGCTGCATTATCGGCCTTGCCGGAGGCATTGGTGCCAGCGCGCTGAATGATTCGCGCCTGCAGGCCAAGGTCGACCGCCAGGACGCGGAGCTGGCCAAGGTCAAGCGTGATGCGCAGACCCAGGTCAATGCGCTGGCCGCCCGCCTCGGCGAGCTGCAGGCGCAGGCCACCCGCCTGAACGCACTCGGCGAACGGCTGACCCAGATGGGCAAGCTGGAAGACGGCGAGTTCGACTTCAACGAGACCCCCGGCCTGGGTGACGGCGATGCCGGTGGCCCGACCAGCGACATCCCGGTCAAGGACGTCAACGCCGACTTACAGGTGCTGGAGCAGCGCTTCGCTGCTTCAGGCCGCCAGTTGTCGGTGATGGAATCGCTGATGTTCGACCACCAGCTGCAGCAGAACGCCGTGCCCTCGCGCATGCCGATCCGCAACAGCTACGTGACCTCCGGCTTTGGTACCCGTGCCGACCCGTTCGGCCGCGGTGCCGCCACCCACAAGGGCATGGACTTCCACGCCAAGGTCGGCGACCCGGTGATGGCCGTGGCCGAAGGCGTGGTCAGCTTCGCCGGTGTGAAGGGTGGCTACGGCAACGTGGTCGACGTCGATCACGGCAACGGTTATGTCACCCGCTACGCGCACAATTCGCGCCTGGTAGTGAAGGTGGGCGACCTGGTCCGTGCCGGCCAGGAAGTGGCCAAGGCCGGTTCCACCGGCCGTTCGACCGGTGCCCACGTGCACTTCGAAGTGTGGGAGAACGGCAACGTGGTCAACCCGCGCAAGTTCCTCGGCGACGGCGGCAACACGCCGGTCGGCCGCATCAGCCGCGGCTGATCCCGGGTCGGATCCCTCCCGCGCCGCGGAAGGACTCTGACCCGATGCGGGTGATCTGGTAGTGCCGGCCGCTGGCCGGCAATTCCTTGAGGGGCCCGAACGAGGTTGCCGGCCAGCGGCCGGCACTACCCACGGGGTTGAAACCCCTTGCGGCCGTCCCAAGCTACAATGGGTGTTGCCATCGACAGGGCGCCAGGCGCCCTGTTTCGTTTGCGACGGACGGATTCCCAGGGGGAGGCCGGGCGTCGTGTCCATCCAACCCGGTTCCTTCAATGATCAACAGCCTGCTTACCCGCGTATTTGGCAGTCGTAACGAACGACAGCTGCGCCAGCTCAACCGCATCGTCGCCAAGATCAATGCGCTGGAGCCGGAGATCGAGAAGCTTTCCGACGAGCAGCTTCAGGCCAAGACGCCGGAGTTCAAGCAGCGCATCGCTGGCGGTGAAGCCCTGGACAAGGTGCTGCCGGAAGCGTTCGCGGTCTGCCGCGAAGCCGGCCGCCGCGTGCTGGGCATGCGCCACTACGACGTGCAGCTGATCGGCGGCATGGTGCTTCACCTGGGCAAGATCGCAGAAATGCGCACCGGTGAAGGCAAGACCCTGGTGGCGACCCTGCCGGTGTACCTCAACGCACTGGAAGGCCAGGGCGTGCACGTGGTCACCGTGAACGACTACCTGGCCCGCCGCGACGCCGCGCAGATGGGCAAGCTGTACAACTGGCTGGGCCTGAGCGTGGGCGTGGTGTATCCGGGCATGCCGCACAGCGACAAGCGCGAAGCCTACGCCGCCGACATCACCTACGGCACCAACAACGAATTCGGTTTCGACTACCTGCGCGACAACATGGCGCTGTCCAAGGCCGACCGCTACCAGCGCGGCCTGCACTACGCCATCGTCGACGAAGTCGACTCCATCCTGATCGACGAAGCGCGTACCCCGCTGATCATCTCCGGCCCGGCCGACGATTCCCCGGAGCTGTACATCCGCGTCAACCGCGTCGTGCCGCACCTGATCAAGCAGGATGTGGAAGACGGCGAAGGCGACTTCTGGGTCGACGAGAAGGGCAAGCAGGTGCACCTGTCCGAAGCAGGCATGGAGCACGCCGAGCGGCTGCTGGTGGAAGCCGGCATCCTCGATGGCGAGACCGAAGGCCTGTACGCGGCGCAGAACCTGACCGTGGTGCACCACCTCAATGCCGCGCTGCGCGCGCACGCCATCTACCAGCGTGACGTGGACTACATCGTGCGCGACGGCGAAGTGGTCATCGTCGACGAATTCACCGGCCGTACCCTGGCCGGCCGCCGCTGGTCCGATGGCCTGCACCAGGCGGTGGAAGCGAAGGAAGGCGTGCCGGTCCAGCGCGAGAACCAGACGCTGGCCAGCATCACCTTCCAGAACCTGTTCCGCATGTACAAGAAGCTGTCCGGCATGACCGGTACGGCCGATACCGAAGCGTTCGAGTTCCAGAGCATCTACGGCCTGGAAGTGGTGGTGATCCCGACCAACCGCCCGACCATCCGCAAGGACAGCCCGGACCAGGTGTTCCTCAACCGCAAGGGCAAGTTCAATGCGGTGCTGGCCGACATCGAAGAGTGCGCCAAGCGTGGCCAGCCGGTGCTGGTAGGTACCACCTCGATCGAAACCTCGGAAATGCTGTCCGAGCACCTGAACAAGGCCGGCGTGAAGCACGAAGTGCTCAACGCCAAGCAGCATGACCGCGAAGCCACGATCGTCGCCAACGCCGGCCGTCCGGCGGCGGTGACCATCGCCACCAACATGGCCGGCCGTGGTACCGACATCGTGCTGGGCGGTTCGCTGGAAGCGGAAATCCATGAACTGGGCGAGGACGCGACCGACGCGCAGAAGGCCGCGGTCAAGGCCGAATGGCAGAAGCGCCACGATGCAGTGAAGGCTGCGGGCGGCCTGCACATCGTCGGCACCGAGCGCCACGAATCGCGCCGTATCGACAACCAGCTGCGTGGCCGTTCGGGCCGCCAGGGTGACCCGGGTTCGTCCCGCTTCTACCTGTCGCTGGAAGACAACCTGATGCGCATCTTCGCCTCCGACTGGGTGCAGAAGGCCATGCGCATGATGGGCATGAAGGAAGACGACGTCATCGAGGACCGCCTGGTCAGCCGCCAGATCGAAAAGGCGCAGCGCAAGGTCGAGGCCCACAACTTCGACATCCGCAAGAACCTGCTGGACTTCGACGACGTCAACAACGACCAGCGCAAGGTGATCTACGCCCAGCGCGACGAACTGCTGGACGCCGAGTCGGTGAAGGGCAACGTCGACGGCATCCGCGACGACGTGATCTTCGACGTGGTGGCGCGCTTCGTGCCGCCGAACTCGATCGACGAGCAGTGGGACCTGCGTGGCCTGGAGGCGACCCTGGAGTCGGACTTCGGCCTGCAGATGTCGCTGACCGGCCTGGTCAAGGACCACGAGGAACTGGACGCCGAGGCGATTGCTGCCAAGGTGCAGGAGCGCGTCAACCAGCACTTCGCCGAGAAGGAAGCTGGCGTTGGCGAAGAGACCATGCGCGCGCTGGAGAAGCACGTGATGCTGACCGTGCTGGACCAGAGCTGGAAGGAGCACCTGGCACGCATGGATTACCTGCGCCAGGGCATTTACCTGCGGGGTTATGCGCAGAAGCAGCCGAAGCAGGAGTACAAGAAGGAAGCCTTCGAGCTGTTCTCGGACATGCTGGAGAACGTCAAGCGCGAAGTGGTGACCCTGCTGTCGCGCGTGCGCATCCGCAGCGACGAGGAAGTGCAGGCACTGGAAGCGGCCGAGCGCCAGCAGGTGGAAGCCCGCCTGAGCCAGTCGCAGTTCCAGCACCAGGACGCGGGCAGCTACAGCGCCGACGAGGAAGCGGCGCAGGTGGAGGCCGAACGCCAGGGCGTGGCACAGCTGCAGCGCGATGAGCCGAAGATCGGCCGCAACGATCCGTGCCCGTGCGGCAGTGGCAAGAAGTACAAGCACTGCCACGGCCAGCTGAGCTGACCCGAAGAGCCCCGCGAAAGCGGGGCTTTTCATTTGTGGGGATGGATCGGGCCAGGATCCGCGATTGCGCTGGTCGCCCTGTTCTGGGCATGCTCCCCCCATGCCTGCCCCCACCCGATCGATCCATGTCGTGGCCGCCGTCATCACCGACGCCCGTGGCCGCGTGCTGCTCAACCGCCGTACCGAGAACCGCGACATGGCGGGCCTGTGGGAATTTCCCGGCGGCAAGCGCGAATCCGGTGAAACCTCGGAACAGGCGCTGGTGCGTGAACTGCGCGAAGAGCTGGGCATCGAGGCCGATGTCGGCGAATGGCTGATGGACGTACCACAGCGCTACCCGGACAAGCACCTGACCCTGGAAGTGCGCCATGTGCGCAGCTGGAAGGGCACGCCGCGCGGGCGCGAGGGCCAGGCGATCACCTGGGTGGCGCCGGACAAGCTGGGCCGCTACTCGATGCCGCCGGCCGACCTGCCGGTGGTGGCCGCGCTGCGCCAGCCCGACCGCTACCTGATCACCCCCGCGCCGGCTGACGATGCCAGCGCCGTGCAGCTCTGGCATGAGCAGCTGCAGCGCGCGGTGGTGGGCGGCCAGCAGCGTATCCAGTTGCGCCTGCCCGCGTCACATCCACAGCGGCAGGCGCTGGTCGAGCAGACCCTGCGCGTGCACCGCCGCAGCGGCGTGCAGTGGCTGCTCAACCGCGATATCGAACTGGCACGCGCACTGGGCGTGGGCGTGCACCTGGGCAGTGAACAGCTGCTGGCGCTGTCGCAGCGCCCGCTGCCCGAGGGACAGCTGGTGGCGGCCTCCTGCCACGACCTGCAGCAGTTGCAGGCGGCACAACAGCTGGGCTGCGACTTCGCGGTGCTGGGCCCGGTGCAGGCCACTGCCAGCCACCCCGATGCCGCGCCGCTGGGGTGGGAAGCCTTCGCTGAGCTGCGTGCGCAGGTGTCACTGCCGATCTATGCGCTGGGCGGCATGGCCGCCGGCCACATTGCCGAAGCCCGTCGCCACGGCGGGCAGGGCATCGCCGCCATCCGCGGGCTGTGGCCGGCGTGATGCCCGGGTCAGAGCCCTTTCCGCTGGAAAGGGATCCGACCCCTCACCGGATGTAGTAGATCCACGCCATGCGTGGATGAACCCCCGCGATCACAACGTGATCCAGAAGCACCCGTACTGCCGCCGCAATCCCAGCACGGTGGAGGCACGCGCCGCGCTGCCCGGCAACGTCTGCTCCAGGCGCAGGCCGACCGGATGGCGCACGGCCGGCGGATCCGGTTCCGATCCCTGCGCGGCAGGGCTCTGACCTTCGTCCTGCGATGACGGCAGCGCCTGTGAGGGATACACCGGCACCACGTCCACCAGCGGCCGCCGCGCCAGTGATTCCAGCTGGCCAAGGATGCGTTGAGCGCCCGTGTCGGACACGGCGCCCCACAGGTACAGCGACGACAGCCGGTTCACATCGTTGCTGAGGATGCCGCTGCGCAAGGCCTCCACCAGTTCGCTCAGCCGGCGCGGACAGCGGGCTCCCAGCGTGTCGCGCGGCGCGGTGTTGCCGGCCGGTGTGGGCGGTGGCAGCCGTGACTGCGCACCCACGCTGTCGCAGGGCCGGTCGGTATAGACACTCTGCCCCCGCGCATCGGTGCAGCGGTTCAGGCGCGTGGACTGCGCATGGGCAATGCTGGATGCCGCGCACATCGATGACAGCAGCAACAGGAAGGAAAGCCGGTTCATCGACGCAGGGTAGCGCCGATCGCGGTGGCGCGGCGTGCTTTCAGCGCTGCAGCAGCTGCAGCACCGAGGTGGTCGGCTTGGCCAGGTTCAAGGTGTAGAAGTGCAGGCCGGGCGCGCCGCCCTCGATCAGGCGCTGGCACAGGTTGGCCACCACTTCGGTGCCGAATGCACGGACCGATTCGGCGTCATCGCCGTAGGCCTGCATCTTGCGGCCGATCCAGCGCGGGATTTCCGCGCCGCACTGTTCGGAGAAGCGGCGCAGCTGGCTGAAGTTGGCGATCGGCATGATGCCGGGGGTGATCGGTACCTGCACGCCCAGCCGACGCACTTCATCGACAAAGTGGAAGTAGGCATCCGGGTTGAAGAAGTACTGGGTGATCGCCGCATCGGCGCCGGCATCGATCTTGGCCTTGAAGTGCTTCAGGTCGGCCAGCGCGTCGCTCGCCTGCGGGTGCGTTTCCGGGTACGCGCCCACTTCGATGTGGAACGCATCACCGTGCTCGGCGCGGATGAAGGCAATCAGCTCGGCGGCATAGCGCATGTCGCCGGGAAAGCCCATGCCCGAGGGCAGGTCGCCGCGCAGCGCGACCAGGCGGCGGCAGCCGATGGCGCGGTACAGCTTGAGCAGCTCGCGGATCTCCTGTCGGGTACCGCCGACGCAGGACAGGTGCGGCGCGGCATCGAAGCCGTGGTGCTGGTTCAGATGGCGCACGGTCTCGGAGGTGTAGCTCAGGGTCGAGCCGCCGGCGCCAAAGGTGCAGGACACGTAATCGGGGGCGTAGCTCTTCAGCTTGGCCGCCGCGCGGTCGAGCTGGCTGCGCTGATCGTCGGTCTTGGGCGGATAGAACTCGAAGCTGATGGCGGTCATGGCGCGGGCGGCGGCGGCGGATGCAGGTCAGTATATCGCTTCATCAAGATGGATGTTTGACGACTGCGTGACGGCCCGCCATCCCAAGCCCGCGACCGTTCGCCCCGCCGTGCGGCCGCTGCTCCGAAATCGCAACCGCGGCGCCATGGCTGGCGGCACGCTGCTCCCATCCCGGCAACACCCACCCGATGAAGGAGCAGACGATGAAGATCTTCCTGGCACTCTGGTACGCAATGAAGGCGCTGGCCCGGCTGGCGATGATCGGCATGGCGATGGCCGTGCTCGGTTCTGGCTCGGCGCATGCGGCGGCAGCAACCGGCACCGGCAAGGTGCAGGTCGAGGTGGTCGGCAAGGGGCGCCCGCTGCTGATGATCCCCGGCCTCAACAGCAGCGCCGAGGTCTGGCGCGAGACCTGCCTGGCGCTGAAGGATGTGCAGTGCCACCTGGTGCAGCTGCCGGGCTTCGCCGGCGCCGCGCCCACCGATCCGCGCCCGGCCGAATTCCTGCCGGCGATGCGCGGGCAGCTGCTGGCCTACCTGCACGACCAGCAGCTGGGGCCGGTGGTGGTGGTCGGCCACAGCCTCGGCGGCCTGCTGGGCCTGCAGATGGCACAGGCCGAGCCGAAGGCGGTCAGCGCGCTGGTAGTGGTTGATGCATTGCCGTTCCTGCCGGCCGCGCGCGACCCGAACGCCACCGCAGACAGCGTGCGGCCGATGGCCGACCAGCTGCGCAAGGGCATGCTCGCTGCCGACGCCGCGCAATGGCAGGCGCAGTTGAAGGCAGGCTTGCCGGGCATGACCCGTGATCCGCAGCGGCAGGCTGAGCTGGGGCGCTGGGGCGAAGGCAGTGACCGCCAGACCACGGCCGACGCCATGCACGGGGTCATGACCACCGACCTGCGTGACAGCATCGCGGCGATCACTGCACCGACGCTGGTGCTGGGCAGCTGGGCCGGTTACCAGCCGATGGGCGGCACCGAAGCCAGCACCCTCGCCGTGTTCCAGGCCCAGTATGCGAAGCTGCACGGCGTGCAGATCGCGATGAGCGCGCAGGGGTTCCACTTCCTGATGTGGGATGATCCGCGCTGGTTGCAGGCGCAGGTGCAGGGTTTCCTCGCCGCACACCCCTGACCGTTGTCCGCCCTCCTGCCACCGCCGAGAGCCCGCATGGACGCCACCACCTCCTCCCTCCGTTTCTGGACGCTCAATGCGCTGGCATGGGCCGGCTATGCAATGTACGGACTGTGGGCCGGAATGCGCATCGGCGGCGGCGTGGTGTTCAGCGGCATCGTGTTGATCACCGTGAGCGTGGCCGCTTGTTTGTGGGTGTGCAGTGGCGCGCTGCGCGCGGTTGCACTGCGCCAGCGCTGGTGGGAGGGGAGCCTGGGCAGCCTGGTGCTGAAACTGGCTGCCGGTGTGGTGCTCGGCGCCAGCCTCGCCCAGGCGGTGACTGCCGCGCTGCTGCTGCCGGCGCTGGCATTGGGCTGGGTGCAGCTGCCCGGCGGCCATGCCGATTACCGGTGGTCGTCGCTGCTGGTGTACTGGATGAACACTGCGCTGTTCCTGCTGATGTGGACCGGTCTCTGGGCGGGCCTGCATGGCCTGCGTCGCGCGCGCCTCAGTGAACTGGCCCGCCTGCGCGCCGAAGCCGAACGCAGTGCGCTGGAACGCGATGCGCTGCGTGCGCGGCTCAACCCGCACTTCATGTTCAATGCACTGAACAACCTGCGCGCGCTGATCCTGGAAGACCCCGAGCGTGCGCGCGACATGGTCACCCGCGTGTCGCGCACGCTGCGCCAGGCGCTGGCGCACAACCGCAGCGAGCAGGTCACGCTGGCCGAGGAACTGGCGGTGGTGGATGACTATCTGGCCATCGAGGCCATCCATTTCGAACAGCGCCTGCAGGTCGTTCGGCGCATCGATGATGACGCCCTGCAGGCGCAGCTTCCGGCGATGGCGCTGCAGCTGCTGGTGGAAAACGCGATCAAGCACGGCATTGCCAGTCGCCCCGGGGGCGGCGAGGTGCAGATCCGTGCCACGTTGGACAATGACGTGCTGCGCCTGCAGGTAGACAATCCACTGGGCAGCGCCAGTGAGCCGCCGCATGGGCACGGCGTCGGCCTGGCCTATCTGCGTTCGCAGCTCGGTTCACGCGGTCGCTTCACCCTGCAGCCGGTCGGCAACCGCATGCAGGCCCTGCTGGAGATTCCGCAATGAGTGGCGTGCTGCGTGTACTGATCGTCGATGACGCACGGCTGGCGCGGCAGGAGCTGCGCACGCTGCTGTCTGCATTGCCGTGGGTGGAGTGCGTGGGCGAAGCCGACGATGTGCCCGCTGCGCGCGAGGCGATCGCTACGCTGGCGCCGGATCTGGTGCTGCTGGATGTGCAGATGCCCTCCGGCAGTGGTTTCGATGTGCTGGAGGGCCTGGAGGCGGTGCCGGCGGTGGTGTTCGTCACCGCCTACGACGCCTATGCAGTGCGCGCGTTCCAGGCCAATGCGCTGGACTACCTGGTGAAGCCGGTGGAGGCGCCGCGCTTGCTGGAGGCGCTGCAGCGGGCGCGCCAGCGCGAGGTGGTTGCGGGCGAAACGCCGGAGCCGCGCGGCACGCTGTGTGCGCAGGACCAGGTGTTCGTGCGCGAGGGCGAACGTTGCTGGTTCGTGGCGGTCTCCGAGATCCGCCGGCTGGTGGTGGATGGCAACTACACGCGGCTGTGGTTCCGCGACCAGAACGCATTGCTGACCCGCAGCCTGAGCGCGCTCGAGGCACGCCTGCCGCCGGATCTGTTCTTCCGTGCCAACCGCAACACGCTGGTCAACCTGCGCCGCATCCGGGGCGTGACGCCGAGCATCGGCGATGGCTACGAGCTGACGCTGGATGACGGCAGCGACGTGGACGTGTCGCGGCGGCAGGCGCGCGAGCTGCGCGAGCGGATGGCGTTGTAGCAGCGGCTACAGTTCGGCGCTGACCGGGCTGGTGATGAAGCCCCACAACAGGCGTGCCATCACCGCGGGCGATCGTCCCTGTGCCTGGGCATAGGCCTGCAGGGCATCCAGTCGCGGGCGGTTGTAGAGGTGGCCGGCCAGCAGCACTGCATGCACGCGGCGGGTGTTGGCGGTGTCGTGCAGCGGGTTGCCATCGAGCAGGACCAGGTCGGCGGCCTTGCCGACCTCGACGCTGCCGTGCGATGCCTGCAGCTCCAGATGACGCGCGGCCTGCAGCGTTGCCGCGCGCAGGACGTCGGCCTGGGTCAGGCCTGCCCGTCGCAGCCACTGCAGTTCATCGTGGTAGCGGAAGCCGCCCAGCCCGGTATCGGTGCCGACCAGCACGGTGACGCCGGCACGATGCGCGGCGCCGGTCAGCGCCAGTCCGTGCTCGAAGTAGGCTTTCAGCACGTCGTCGCCGCGCAGGCCAGGGTAGCGCTCCACCGTGGCCTGCAGATCGTCACGCCACGCCCAGCGGGAAAGCGGATCCAGATAAGCCAGGCGTGGATCGTTGATGAACGCCGGATCGCGTGCGCGTGCGTCTTCCTCGCGGGTGACGTGGGTCGGCACGAACGCCGCACCGCTGGCCTGCATCAATCCGAACGCTTCGCTGCAGAGGGCCGGCTGGTAGCCGCTGACCATCCGTTCGGCCAGCGCGGTCGGGTCTTCGCCGTCGAGCGTGCCACCGCGCCACGCTGCCGCGTTGTCGAAGCAGTGGCGTACGAACAGATGGGCGTGCTCGAAGCTGCGCTGGCCCGCCTGCAACGCGCTTTCCAGTGGCACGGCCTTGGGCAGGTGGCCGACCAACGGGCGACGCAGCTGCTGCGCCTCCGTGGCCAGCCGCTGGTAGGTATCGGCACGCAGCCGGTTGTAGACCTTCAACCCGTCGACGCCACGCGCGCTGTACAGGCGTGCACGCTCGGCGGCGGCTTCCGGCGCAAGCGCAGGATCTTCGAAGTAGAAGCTGGCGACCTGCACGAAACGCGGCGCGACCTGCTGCCCGGCAATGGTCTGCGCGGTCCAGCGGCGCTTGTCGGCCACGCAGGCGATCAGCGGATCGGTGGCCTGCGGGCAGTCCATCATGTCGCGCGTGCCGGTGATGCCGTTGGCCAGCATCAGCGGGAACTGCAGTTGCGGCGACAACTGCAGTGCGTGGGTGTGCATGTCCCAGAAACCAGGCAGCAGCCAGCGGCCACCGGCATCGAAGACCGGCAACGCTGCATCGGCGACGCCTTCGCCGATGGCGGTGATCGTGCCGTCGCGTACCGTCACCGTGGTCGGTTCGCTGACCTGGCCGCGTACGACGTCTACCACCCGGGCATTGACGATCACGCGGCTGTTCCCGGCCTCGGGCAACGGCGGTGCCGGCAGCGGCCAGAACAGGGCCGCGGCGAACAGCAACGGCGGCGCCAGCAGGAATACGGCCAGCACCTTCAGCCAGCGACGACGGGGGGCGGGGCGGGGCAATGCACGTGCTGCTTCCATGAGCCGGCGATCCTTGCGGTGGGTGCTGCGCAGGGTGCGGCAAACCTGGACCGGATGCCAGTGAATATCGGCATCCACCCCTGCCGCCTGCGGGGCGGTTACCCTGTGCGGCGGAACTCCTGATCTCATCGCGCCATGTCCATCGTCCTCACCGATTTCGCCCGTCCCCGCCTGTTCCCGCGCGTGCCACGCGGCAACACCATCCAGGATTGCACCGCCGAGCAGTTCGAGGCCCACCTCAATGCGCATGCGCCGCTGAAGGTGCTCGATGGCTACGCACCGTTCTGCAAGCTGTTCGTCTATGAGAACTGGACCAGCACGCGCTGCCTGACGGTGCCGATCACCGACGCCAACCGCCACCAGCTGCGCAGCGGCTACGAAGCGCGCAACCGTGATGAGCTGCCGGTGCTGGTGCGTTGGTTCGAAGGCGTGGAGTCGCCGCGCGCGAATTATCTGGTGGTGATCCTGTACAGCGCCGGGCAGCTGGCCAAGGAAGGTTCGCCGATCGAGGCCGACTGGGGCATCGTCGGCTGCATCTACACCGCCGAACCGGAAGAAGTGCAGATGGCACCGATCACGATGATGCGCAATGCGCTGGGTGTGGAGGAGGGTGGTTCCGGCGTGGCGCTGGACCGCGAGGCCTACCAGCGCTCGGTGGCGTTCTGGGAAAACAATGCCAACTGGCGGCCGTAGGCGACCTCCCCATCCACGCATGGCGTGGATCTACTGTTGGTGGGGCCGTTCGGGTTGGGGGCGTGGTGATGCCATCCACGGGCGATGTGGGTGCAGTAGAGCC
The DNA here is from genome assembly GCF_047497515.2 of Stenotrophomonas maltophilia. Classification (GTDB taxonomy): domain Bacteria; phylum Pseudomonadota; class Gammaproteobacteria; order Xanthomonadales; family Xanthomonadaceae; genus Stenotrophomonas. The sequence goes on along the minus strand of NZ_JAXAXL020000015.1, from coordinate 91,297 downwards.
ACGCCATGCGTGGCTGCGTCCCTGTCAGATGGCGTTCCACTCCCACCAGGGGTAATGGTATTCGCGGTCGATCGCCTGCCAATGCTGACCGCACTGCGTGCAGGCAACGGTGTGGCAATCGCCCCAGCCGTCTTCGGCTTCCTGCACCGAGAGCAGCTGCATCTGCCCTTGTTCAAGCAGGCGACGGGGATCGAAGAACGGATAGCCGGGGTTGAGCGCGCACAGGCAGCCCTGGCGCGCCTGCCAGTAGCGCAGTCGCTGCAGCGCCGCTTTCAGGTGCGCCTGGTTGCTGACCAACATGCCGCCGAGCTGGAGCCCTGTGCAGCGCTGCTCTATCAGGTCGGCGTGTGGTGCCAGTGCCTCCAGCGACGGGGGGCTGAACAACCTGGCGACCGTATGTGCGGCAGCGGTGACGCGACTGCCATCGCGCGACAGCAGATCCTGCAGCAATACATCGGCCTGTGGATCTTCAAGCCGGGGTGATGGTGGAGCGGACCCAGGCCAACGCATCAGCGGGCTTTGCCGATTGGTGCGTAGTGGCCGGCGGTCAGCTGCAGCAGGTCGGCCGGCGCCAGTTCCACTTCCAGGCCGCGGCGGCCGGCGCTGACATGCAGCGTGGGCAGTAGTTCGGCGCTGGCATCCAGGAAAGTGCGCAGGCGCTTCTTCTGGCCGAGCGGGCTGATGCCGCCGACCAGGTAGCCGGTCGCGCGCTGCGCGGCATCGGCCGCAGCCATTTCGCACTTCTTGCAGCGGGCAGCCTCGGCCAGCGCCTTCAGGTCGAGCTGGCCGGCCACTGGCACGATCGCGACCAGCAGTTCGTGGGCTTCGGCGCTGGCCAGCAGGGTTTTGAATACTTGGGCCGGATCCAGGCCCAGTTTCTCCACGGCTTCGCCGCCATAGGATTCGGCATGGGCGTCGTGCACATAGCTGCGCACGGTGTGGGCGATCTTCTCGCGCTTGAGCAGGTTGATGGCCGGGGTCATGCGCGCATCGTAGCGCGGGGCGGGGGCGTTGCCTTGACCGAGGCTATTGCGGGTGGAGCATCCACGCATGGCGTGGATCTACTGAAAAGCGGAGCCGGGGGATATCCATACATGGCGTGGATCCGCCGATGAACGGGGGCGGGGGATATCCATACATGGCGTGGATCCGCCGATGAACGGGGGCGGGGATATCCACGCATCGCGTGGTCTACCGGGAACCGATGATCAGTAGATCCACGCCATGCGTGGATGCGGGATGCATGGCTGGATACAGACGCAGAACGGGCGCCCGAAGGCGCCCGTTCCGTGTGTCGCATGCACCGGTAGTGCCGGCCGCTGCCGGCACCGAGCAGGCATCAGTAGCGGTAGTGGTCCGGCTTGAACGGGCCTTCCACCGGCACGCCGATGTAGTCGGCCTGTTCCTGGCTCAGGGTGGTCAGCTTCACGCCGATCTTCTCCAGGTGCAGGCGGGCCACTTCTTCGTCCAGCTTCTTCGGCAGCAGGTAGACCTTGTTCTCGTAGCTGTCCTTGTTCGCCCACAGGTCGATCTGTGCCAGGGTCTGGTTGGCGAAGCTGTTGGACATCACGAAGCTCGGGTGGCCGGTGGCGCAGCCCAGGTTCACCAGGCGGCCTTCGGCCAGCAGGAAGATCGCATTGCCGTTCGGGAAGATGTACTTGTCCACCTGCGGCTTGATGTTCACGTGCTTCACGCCCGGGAACGCGACCAGCGCATCGACCTGGATCTCGTTGTCGAAGTGGCCGATGTTGCAGACGATGGCCTGGTCCTTCATCGCGCTCAGGTGCTCGATGCGGATGATGTCCTTGTTGCCGGTGGTGGTGACGTACAGGTCGGCACGGCCCAGGGTCGATTCGATGGCGTTGACTTCATAGCCTTCCATCGCCGCCTGCAGCGCGCAGATCGGGTCGATCTCGGTGACGATGACGCGCGCGCCGTAGGCACGCAGCGATGCGGCGCAGCCCTTGCCCACGTCGCCGTAGCCGCAGACCACGGCCACCTTGCCGGCCAGCATCACGTCCATCGCGCGCTTCAGGCCATCGGCCAGCGACTCGCGGCAGCCATACAGGTTGTCGAACTTGCTCTTGGTGACCGAGTCGTTGACGTTGATTGCCGGGATCAGCAGCGTGCCGGCCTGGGCCAGCTGGTACAGGCGGTGCACGCCGGTGGTGGTCTCTTCGGAGACGCCCTTCCAGTCCTTGACCACGCGGCCCCAGTAACCCGGGCGCTCCTTGGCGACGCGCTTGAGCAGGTTCTTGATGACTTGTTCTTCGTGCGAGGACGAGGCGGTGTTGACCCAGTCGCTGCCGTTTTCGAGCTCGTAGCCCTTGTGGATCAGCAGGGTCACGTCACCGCCGTCGTCGACCACCAGCTCCGGGCCGGTCAGGGTGCCGTCGGCCAGGGTGAAGGTCAGCGCGTCCAGGGTGCAGTCCCAGTACTCTTCCAGGGTCTCGCCCTTCCAGGCGAACACCGGGGTGCCGGTGGCGGCGATCGCCGCAGCGGCGTGGTCCTGGGTCGAGAAGATGTTGCACGAGGCCCAGCGCACGTCGGCGCCGATGTCCTTCAGGGTCTCGATCAGCACCGCGGTCTGGATGGTCATGTGCAGCGAGCCGGTCACGCGTACGCCCTTCAGCGGCAGGCTGGTGGCGTGCTTGCGGCGGATCGACATCAGGCCCGGCATTTCATGCTCGGCGATGTCCAGTTCCTTGCGGCCCCAGTCGGCCAGCGTGATGTCGCGGATCTTGTAATCACCTTCGGTGGAGAAGGTCTTGGCAACAGCGTTCATTCGTGTGCTCCGGTTGTGGACGAGCGGGTGCTCGCATCTAGCCGGGCGCCGTTGTTACAAAGCCACCTTACCGAGCCTGGCCGGGCCTCATGGGATCCGGTCGCAGCGCCCCTCGGCAGGGGATAACCCCCAGTATATCTCGCCCTCGCATGGCGTCGGACGACCCAACCATCGGCAGATGGGATCGCGTGGCCAGACTGTTAAGGTCGGTGATTTCACGCATCACACAGGTGGAACGATGAGCATGCACACGCGCCGCGCACGGCGCTGGACCGGCCTGGTCCTGTCGATGGGACTGCTGGGAGTGGCCCCGCTGGCCTTCTCGGCCACCCCGCAGCCGGCTGCGGCGCAGGCGCAGGGCGTCACGGCGTACGAACTGCCCTCGGCCGCCTTGCAGGCGGTGGTCGATGCACCGCGCGCGCCGTTGTTGTACCTGTCGCCGCGCCGCGACGTGGCGGCGATGATGCAGATGCCGTCGCTGCCGTCGATCCAGGTGGTGGCGCAGCCGGAACTGAAGCTGGCCGGCCAGCGCATCAACCCGCGCACGTTCTCCGACAGCCGCTTCAGCTTCGGCACGAAGCTGTGGCTGATGAACGTGGCCGACGGCAAGGAGCGACCGATCAGCGGCCTGCCGGGCACGCTGTCGATCGCCAGCGTCACCTGGTCACCGGACCAGAAGTGGCTGGCCTTCAACCAGGTGGACGCCGCCAGCGGCGCCAATGAACTGTGGCTGGTGGATGTGGCTGCCGGCAACGCCCGCCGCCTGGTCGCCGGCCTGAACACGGTGATGGGCAGCGGCTACCAGTGGTTGCCGGACAGCCGGGGGCTGGTGGTGTTCACCCGCCCGGCCAACCTGGGCGCAGCCCCCGCCGCCGACGGCATCCCGACTGGCCCGGCCGTGCAGCAGACCAGCCAGGGCGGCGGCGTCGTCTCGATCCGTACCTACCAGGACCTGCTGAAGAACGAGGCCGACGCGCGCCAGTTCGATTACTACGCCACCGCGCAGCCCGTGGAAGTCAGCCTGGATGGCAGCACCCGTGCGCTCGGAACGGCCGGCATCTTCATGGGCTTTGCGGTCTCGCCGGATGGCCGCTTCGTGCTGCGCCAGCAGGTGCAGCGCCCGTACTCCTACGTGGTGCCCGTGGACAGCTTCCCGCGCCGCATCGAAGTGATCGACCGCGCCCGCGGCACGCTGGTCCACACCGTGGCCGTGCGCCCGCTGGTGGAAGGCCTGCCGACCGGCAACGACGCCGAAGTGACCGGCGTGCGTGACATCCGCTGGCGCGGTGATGCCGATGCCACCCTGGTGTGGGCCGAAGCGCAGGACGGCGGTGACCCGAACAGGGAGGCCAAGGTGCGCGATGCGGTGCTGATGCAGGCCGCCCCGTTCGACAAGCCGCCGGTGACCCTGGCCCAGCTTGGCAGCCGCCTGGCCAGCATCAGCTGGGGACGTGGTGACCTGGCGCTGCTGACCGAGTCGTGGTGGAAGACCCGCAAGACCAAGACCTGGCTGATCGCCCCGGACAACGCCGGTGCCGAGCCGCGCTTGCTGTGGGATCGCGACGCGCAGGACCGCTACGCCGATCCGGGCCGTCCGCTGCTGGCCAGCGACGAGCGCGGCCGCTCGCTGCTGCAGACCAGCACCGACGGCGGCAGCCTGTACCTGGCCGGTGCCGGTGCCTCGCCGGAAGGCGACCGCCCGTTCGTGGACCGCTTCGACATCGCCAGCGGCAAGGCCACGCGCCTGTTCCATTCGCAGGCGCCGAGCTACTCGCTGCCGGTCGCGCTGCTGGACGAACAGGCGCGCTCGCTGCTGCTGAGCCGCGAGAGCCCGGACGAGCCGGCCAACTTCTACGTGCAGTCGCTGGCCGATGCAGGTGCTGCGCCGCGTGCGCTGACCCACTTCGCGCATCCGCTGCCGCAGTTGAAGGGCGTGCAGAAGGAGCAGATCCGCTACAAGCGCAAGGATGGCGTCGACCTGACCGCGACCCTGCTGCTGCCGCCGGGCTACGACCCCAAGCGCGACGGCCCGCGGCCGCTGCTGATGTGGGCCTACCCGGGCGAGTTCAAGAGTGCGGCTGCGGCCAGCCAGGTGACCGATTCGCCGTACCGCTTCAATGCGGTCAGCTACTGGGGACCGCAGGCGTTCCTGGCCAAGGGTTACGTGGTGCTGGCCAGCCCGTCGATGCCGATCATCGGCGAGGGCGACAAGGAACCCAACGACACCTACATCGAACAGCTGGTGGCCAACGCGCAGGCAGCCGTGGATGAAGTGGTGCGCCGTGGCGTGACCGATCGCGATCACATCGCCATTGGTGGCCATTCCTACGGTGCGTTCATGACCGCCAACCTGCTGGCGCACACCCGCCTGTTCAAGGCCGGCATCGCGCGCAGCGGCGCCTACAACCGCACGCTCACCCCGTTTGGTTTCCAGGCCGAGGAACGCAATTACTGGCAGGCGCAGGACGTCTACCAGAAGATGGCGCCGTTCAACTACGCCGACAGGATCAAGGATCCGATCCTGTTCATCCACGGCGTGGACGACAACAACTCCGGCACGTTCCCGATCCAGAGCGAGCGCATGTTCGCCGCGGTGAAGGGCCTGGGCGGCACCGCGCGGCTGGTGATGCTGCCGAACGAATCTCATGCCTACCGCGCACGCGAATCGATCATGACCATGCTGGCCGAAAGCGAGCGCTGGCTGGAGCAGACCATCGGCCCGGCCGAGCAGGGCAAGGCGAAGAAGAAGCGCTGGCCGGCACTACCAGGTCCGGTCAGCGGCCGGCACTACCAGATGAAACCATTTTTGCATCGCAGCACGATGCCCGTTCTGGTTTAGGCTTGGGGTCTGGATCCGTTGACCGAGGCCTGTGCGTCGCCGATGAACGAGTACCGCAGCAGCATCGAATTCGCTTCTCCCGATCTTCCGCTTCGCGATGATGTGCGCCGGCTCGGCGCGCTGGTCGGCGACCTGCTGGTTGAACAGGTCTCTGCCGCCTTCCTCGACGATGTCGAAGACGTGCGCACCCGCGCCATCGCCCGGCGCGAGAACCAGGCGCCGCTGTCGGAGCTGGCCGATGGCCTCGCCGGCCGTACGCCGCAGCAGGCCGAGACCATGGTGCGTGCGTTCAGCACCTACTTCCAGGTGGTCAACATCGCCGAGCGCGTGCATCGCATCCGGCGCCGCCGTGACTACCAGCGCGCCGGTACCGCAGGTGCGCAGCCCGATGGCCTGCAGGATGCGCTGCAACACCTGAAGGCGCAGGGCGTGGGCCTGGACGAACTGGCGCAGTGGCTGCCCCGCATCGATATCGAACCGGTGTTCACCGCGCATCCGACCGAAGCTGTGCGCCGCGCGCTGCTTGAAAAGGAGCAACTGATGGTGGCCAGCCTGGTCGACAACCTCGACGGCCAGCGCACACCGGGCGAAGCGGCGGCCGATGCCGCGCGCTTCCGCATGGCGCTGACCGCGTCGTGGCAGACCACCGATTCCTCTCCGGTGCGTCCCACCGTCGATGACGAACGTGAGCATGTCGGCTTCTATCTGGTGCAGGTGCTGTACCGGGTGATTCCGGTGCTGTACGAATCACTGCAACAGGCGCTGCGTGACACCTACGGCGAAGAACTGCCGCTGCCGCGCCTGCTGCGCTTCGGTACCTGGGTGGGCGGCGACATGGATGGCAATCCGAACGTGGATGCCAGCACCATCCGCAACACGCTGGATGCGCAGCGGCAGTCGGTGCTGGGGCGTTACCAGAAGGAACTGCTGCAGCTGGCCAGCCTGCTCAGCCAGTCCACCGAGCGGGTGGGCGTGAGCGATGCGTTGCAGGCACGTGTGCAGCACTACCAGCAGATGCTGCCAAAGGTGCAGTCACGGCCGCGCCATGCCGACATGCCGTACCGGCTGCTCAACGACCGCATGCGCGCGCGCCTGCAGGCCACGCTGGACGACGGCGAGGGTGCGTATGTCGGCCCCGATGAACTGATTGATGACCTGCAGCTGATCCTCGACAGCCTGCGCGCCAACCGCGGCGAGCATGCGGGTGGCTTCGCCGTGCAGCGCCTGCTGTGGCGGGTGAAGACGTTTGGTTTCCATCTGGCACGGCTCGATGTGCGCCAGGAGTCGAGCGTGCATGCGCGCGCTCTGGCGACGGTGCTGGGCGGAGACGCCGCCTGGGACGGCCTGGATGCCGTGGGCCGCGCGCGCCTGCTGGCACCGCATGCCAGTGGTGAGGCGCCGTTGTCGAAGGGTGACGATGAAGGCAATCAGCGCCTGGACGCGGTGTTCGCGGCGCTGGCCGATGCGCGCGCTCGCCACGGCGGTGATGCGCTGGGCAACTACATCATCTCGATGGCGCATGACCGCAGCGACGTGTTGGCGGTGCTCGCATTGGCGCGCCGTGGTGGGCTGGTGGAAGAGGGCGGGGCAGTGCCCCTGGACATCGCCCCCCTGTTCGAGACCGTGGATGACCTCAAGCGCGGCACCGCGACCTTGCGCGACCTGCTGGCCGACCCGATCTATCGCGCACACCTTCAAGCACGCGACGACGTGCAGATGGTGATGCTCGGCTATTCGGACAGCAGCAAGGACGGTGGCATCGCCGCTTCGCGTTGGGGCCTGCAGCGTGCGCAGGTGGAGCTGCTCGAAGTCGCAGCCGAGGCCGGCATCCGGCTGACGTTCTTCCACGGCCGTGGCGGTTCGATCAGCCGCGGTGGCGGCAAGACCACGCACGCGGTCGATGCCTCGCCGCGCGGCAGCATCGATGGCCGCCTGCGGGTGACCGAGCAGGGCGAGGTGATCCACCGCAAGTACGGCATCCGCGCGCTGGCGCTGCGTTCGCTGGAACAGGCCACCGGCGCGGTGCTGCGTGCCAGCCTGCGCCCGCGTGCACCCGAGCCGCGCGAAGATGATTGGCGGCCGGTGATGGACGCGGTGGCCTCGGCCAGCAGCGAGGTGTATCGCGGCTTCGTCGGCCAGGCTGGCTTCATGGACTACTTCCGCACTGCTACGCCGATCGACGTGATCGAACGGATGACGCTGGGCTCGCGGCCATCGCGCCGGCTCGGGCAGGACGCGGCACTGGGCAACCTGCGTGCGATTCCCTGGGTGTTCGCCTGGAGCCAGGCGCGGGCGGTCATTCCCGGCTGGTACGGCGTGGGCAGTGGCTTGCAGGCCGCAGTCGATGCCGGCCACGAGCAGACCCTGCGCGCGATGGCACGCGACTGGCCGTTCTTCCGCACGTTCCTGGATGACATCGCGATGGTGCTGTCCAAGGGTGACATCACCATCGCCGAGCAGTTCTCGAAGTTGTCGGGCGAGCTGCACGCGCGCTTCTTCCCGCAGGTGCAGCGCGAACTGGAACTGACCCGGCACTGGCTGCTGGCATTGATGGACCAACAGACACTGTTGGACCACGATGCGCGACTGGCGCTGTCGATCCGGCTGCGCAATCCCTACGTCGATCCGATCAGCGTGCTGCAGGTGGACCTGCTGCAGCGCTGGCGGGCCAGCGGGCGCGAGGATGACGATCTGCTGCGCGCGCTGGTGGCGTGCGTGAACGGTGTTTCGCAGGGCGTGCAGAACACGGGGTGATCCACCTGACAGGGTAGTGCCGGCCGCTGGCCGGCAATGAGGAGGTTGCCGGCCAGCGGCCGGCACTACCTCACTCCTCCGGCGACGGCGGGTTCGACGCCAGCAATTCCAGATGCCGCTGTTCCATTTCCTGGCGCAGCTGGCGGCGGATCTGCGCGGCGGCCTGGCGACGCTTCTCGTCGGAGGTGGCCGGTTGCAAGGTCGGCACCGGCGTCGGCCGGCCTTCCTCGTCCACCGCCACCATGGTGAAGAAGCAGCTGTTGGCGTGGCGCACGCTGCGCTTGAGGATGTCTTCGGCCACCACCTTGATGCCGATCTCCATCGACGAGGTGCCGGTATGGTTCACCGAGGCCAGGAAGGTGACCAGCTCGCCCACCGCGATCGGCTGGCGGAACATCACCTGGTCCACCGACAGCGTGACCACGTAACTGCCGGCATAGCGGCTGGCGCAGGCATAGGCGACCTGGTCGAGCAGGCGCAGGATGGCGCCACCGTGGACCTTGCCGGAGAAATTGGCCATCTCCGGCGACATCAGCACGGTCATGGACAGCTGGTGGGTTTTCAGTTCGGTCGACATGCGCCGGATTGTATCGGTTACCGGGTCGTGCCGGCCGCTGGCCGGCAACCGCGCGATGGTTTCCGGAAGCCATGAAAAAGCCGGCCAGCGGCCGGCTCTACCGAAAGCAGAAGGGCCGCGTGAGCGGCCCTTCTGGAAGGTCAGCCGACTAACAGTCGGCTCTACCCGTCGGCTTTATCAGCCGACTTTACTTCAGCTTCGCATCGGCGCGCAGGGCGGCGGCGCGGTCGGTCTTCTCCCAGGAGAAGGCCGTGGCGTTGACGGTCTCGCCTTCGCCGTTGAGGTAGCTGAACTCCTTCGGCTTGCGGCCGAAGTGACCGTAGGCCGCGGTCTGCTGGTACATCGGGTGCACCAGGTCCAGCATCTTGATGATGCCGTACGGGCGCAGGTCGAAGTGCTTGCGGATCAGCTTCTCGATCTTGTCGTCGCTGATCTTGCCGGTGCCGAAGGTGGTGACCGAGATCGAGGTCGGCTCAGCCACGCCGATGGCGTAGGAAACCTGCACTTCGCAACGGTCGGCGAGGCCGGCGGCAACCACGTTCTTGGCGACGTAGCGGGCCGCGTAGGCCGCCGAACGGTCGACCTTGGACGGGTCCTTGCCGGAGAACGCGCCACCACCGTGACGGGCCCAGCCGCCGTAGGTGTCGACGATGATCTTGCGGCCGGTCAGGCCGCAGTCGCCCACCGGGCCGCCGATCTCGAACTTGCCGGTCGGGTTGATGTGGAACTTGGTGCCCTTGTGCAGCCACTTGGCCGGCAGCACCGGCTTGATGATCTCTTCGCGGACGGCCTCGATGAGGTCCTTCTGCTTGATGCCCGGGGCGTGCTGGGTCGACAGCACCACGGCGTCGATGGCCGAGACCACGCCGCTTTCATAGCGCAGGGTGACCTGGCTCTTGGCGTCCGGACGCAGCCACGACAGCGGCGAGTTCTTCTTCTTGCGGATCTTGGCCTGCTGCTCGACCAGGCGGTGCGACAGGTGGATCGCGGCCGGCATGTAGCTGTCGGTCTCGTTGGTGGCGTAGCCGAACATCAGGCCCTGGTCGCCAGCGCCCATTTCTTCCGGCTTCTTGCGGTCCACGCCCTGGGCGATGTGCGGCGACTGCTTGCCGATCAGGTTCAGCACGCCACAGGTGGCGCCGTCGAAGCCGACGTCGGAGCTGTCATAGCCGATGTCCACGATGACCTTGCGGGTCAGCGCTTCCAGGTCGATCCAGGCGCTGGTGGTGATTTCACCGGCGACAATGGCAACGCCGGTCTTGACCATGGTCTCGCAGGCCACGCGGGCGCGCTGGTCCTGGGTCAGGATCGCGTCCAGCACCGCATCGGAGATCTGGTCGGCAACCTTGTCCGGATGGCCTTCGGAGACCGACTCGGAGGTGAAGAGATAGCTGGACATCAGGCGGTATATCCCTTGATTCGGATGGAAAGATGGGCGCGCATGATACACGGGGTGCGCCGCCTGTGCATTGTGAACCTGTACCGGTTGCCGGTGGTTAAGTCCGCGTAGGCCCGGCAAGGGCCGTCCGGTGGGGATTGGGGCCCAGCCTCGGTGCCCAGTGTTCCACCAGCGTGACAACGGGCCGGAACCCTGGCGGCCCCGACCGCGCCGCCTGCGACGCCCGGTCTGCGGTCATCGTTCTGCCCCGAAACCGCCATATGGCTGCCGCCTGCCGGGCGCAGGCTGTCGGCCAAACCGGCCGCCGGGCACGAATGGAACCGCCATGCAGGAACTCGAACAGCGCCTTCAGCAACGCTTCCCCGATTGGTTCCATGGCCGCCGAGGCCAGCTGGCGCGGCCGTTGCTGCGCAGCGTCGGCCGCTGGTCGCGGCTGGACCAGATCGAAGCCTTCCTGCAGCGCAGCGCAGGCCTGCGCGGGTTCGGTTTCGTCGCCGCCGGGCTGGAATTCATCGACGGCCAGTACCAGGTGGACCCCGCCGCGCTGGCCAGGATCCCGGCCACCGGCCGCCTGCTGATCGTCGCCAACCATCCCTCCGGTGCCCTGGACGCGCTGGCCCTGCTGGACGCGGTCGGCCGCATCCGCCGCGACGTGCGGATCGTGGCCAACGACCTGCTGGGCGCGATCGCGCCGTTGCAGGATCTGCTGCTGCCGGTGCGCATCCTTGGCGGCAAGGCGCAGCGCGGCAGCCTGCATGCGGTTGAAGAGGCGCTGGCCGCCGAGCAGTGCGTGATCGTGTTCCCGGCGGGTGAGGTCTCGCGCTTGTCGCTGCGCGGCATCCGCGACGGTCGCTGGCAGCGCGGGTTCGTGCGCTTCGCCCGCGCTGCGGGCGCGCCAGTGCTGCCGGTGCGGGTGGAGGCGCGCAACTCGGCGCTGTTCTACGGCGCTTCGACCCTGTTCAAGCCGGCCGGTACCGCGCTGCTGGCACGCGAGATGTTCACCCGCCGCGGCCGCCCGCTGCGGCTGAGCATCGGCGAGCCGATGCAGCTGGGCAAGGCGGGCGATCCGGGGGCGCAGCTGCTGGCCGTGCGCCGCGCGCTGTATGCGCTGGGCCGCGCGGCTGGCCCTGGCGGTGCCGCTGCCCTTGCAGGCCCCGAGCCGCTGGCCGCGCCGGTCCCGCCCTCGCAGGTGGCCGCTGGCATCGCCGCAGCGACCCAGCTCGGCCAGACCGCCGATGGCAAGCAGATCCTGCTGGCGACCTGCAGCGCCGATTCACCGTTGCTGCTGGAACTGGGCCGTCTGCGTGAACTGACTTTCCGCCAGGTGGGCGAGGGCACTGGCCGCAGCCGCGACCTCGACGATTTCGACCCGCAGTACGAGCACATCGTGATCTGGGACGCCGCCGCACAGCGCATCGCCGGCGCTTACCGCATCATGCGTGGCGCCCAGGCACTGGCCCGGCACGGCCTGTCCGGGCTCTACAGCGCCTCGCTGTTCCGCTACTCCGACGATGCCATCACCCACATCGCCGAGGGCCTGGAACTGGGCCGCAGCTTCGTGGTGCCCGACTACTGGGGCAGCCGCAGCCTGGACTACCTGTGGCAGGGCATCGGCGCCTACCTGCAGTGCCGGCCGGGCATCCGCTACCTGTTCGGCGCGGTGTCGATCAGCGCCGCACTGCCACGCGATGCGCGCGAGCAGCTGGTGGCCTATTACCAGCGCTATTACAGCGGTTCCGCCGGCCTGGCCGAATCGAACCGGCCGTTCCAGTACTTCGCTGCACCGCCGAGTTTCGGCGAACTGGATGCAGGTGCCGCGTTCGATGTACTGAAGGCCAACCTGGCCGCACTCGGCACCGGCGTGCCGACGCTGTACCGGCAGTACACCGATCTGTGCGAACCCGGCGGAGCACGCTTCCTCGCCTTCGGCGTCGACCCGGATTTCAGCGATTCCATCGACGGCCTGATCGAAGTGGACCTGTGCGCGATCCGGCCCAACAAGCGCAAACGCTACCTGCGCGACGCGGGGACGCCGGCATGAGCACGCTGGCGAACCTGTCGCCGCACCGGCGCGCAGTGTTCGTCTCCGACGTGCACCTGGGTTCACGCCACTGCCATGCCAGCGAGCTGGCGCGGTTCCTCTTGCAGCTGCGCTGCGAACGACTGTACCTGGTCGGCGACATCATCGATCTGTGGTGGATGGCCCATCGCCGCGCCAACTGGCGGCAGTCGCACAGCGAAGTCATCCAGGCCCTGCATGCGCTGCGCCGGGCCGGCACCGAGATCATCTACATTCCTGGCAACCACGATGCTTCGCTGCGCCAGGTGTGCGGGCTGATGCTGCCGGCGATGCAGGTGCGCCGCCGCGCCATCCACGTGACTGCCGACGGTCGTCGCCTGCTGGTCGCGCATGGTGACGAGTACGACGGCGTGACCCACTTCGGCGGGTTGCAGGAAAAGTTCGGCGACTGGCTGTACTACCGCATCCTGACCGGCAACCAGGCGTTGAACGCCGTGCGTCGCCGGCTGGGCATGCGTTACTGGTCGCTGTCGGAATTCCTGAAGAAGCGCAGTGGGGCGGCCGAGCGCTATATCGAGCGCTTCGTGCAGGCCGGGCTGGATGACGTGCGCCGGCGCGGCCTGGACGGCATCGTCTGTGGCCACATCCATCGCGCGGCGCTGGTTGAACGCGATGGCCTGGTCTACGCCAACGATGGCGACTGGGTAGAGAGCCTGACCGCGCTGGCCGAAGACCATGACGGCGCGCTGCGCCTGCTCGACCACAACGGCCAGACCCTGGTGGAACTGCCGGGTGCGCGAATGTCGCAGGCGGCCTAACGCGTTTCTGTAGAGTCGACTGTGAGTCGACTGCTCTTCCATCAGTTTACGGAAACCCCGCGCTACGCGCGATAGTCGACTGACAGTCGACTCTACAGAGGCGGTGTCCGGGAGAGAGACGGCACACCCGCAAGCCGTTAGCATCGGTCCATGGATTCCCTGACCCAGATCGTGCTCGGTGGCGCCGTCGCCGCTGCCATCGCACCGCCCGGCCATCGCCGCGCGGCCCTGCTGGCCGGTGCCGCGCTCGGCACCTTGCCGGACCTCGATGCCCTGTGGCTGGGCTTCACTGCGGCCGACCCGGTGGCCAACATGATCGAGCACCGCAGCTTCAGCCATTCGCTGCTGGTGCTGCCGTGGTTGGCGGCGCTGCTCTGGTGGCTGTTCAAGCGCTTCGGCAACGGTCGGGTCGCGCAGTCTCCGGTGCGCTGGTTCTGGGCGATGCAGTTGGCGCTGGTCACCCATCCGCTGCTGGATGCCTTCACTGTCTACGGCACCCAGCTGTGGTGGCCGCTGCGACCGCACCCGGCGATGGGGTCCAGCGTCTTCATCATCGACCCGGGCTCTACGGTGTGGCTGTTGCTGGGCTGCGTGCTGGCCTGGTTCGGTCGCGCCCGGCCGTGGGCAGGCAAGGTGCTGGGCGTGGCCCTGCTGATCAGCAGCGGCTACCTGGGCTGGGGCCTGGTCGCCAAGGCGCAGGTCGATCGAGTCGCACAACAAAGCCTGGCCGCGATGGGCCTGGGGGATGCACCGCGCTTCTCGGTGCCGATGCCGTTCACCACCCTGCTGTGGCGGGTGGTGGCGATGACCCCGAATGGCTACGTGGTCGGCGACCGCTCGCTGGTGGCCGATCATGGCCCGATGCGGTTCGAGGGTCATCCGTCCAACGTGCAGGCGCTGCGGGAGGCGCAATCGGTACCGGCGGTGCAGCAGCTGCAGTGGTTCAACCGTGGCTTCATGCGCGCACAGGTCGTAGACGGGCACCTGGTGCTGAGTGATCTGCGCATGGGCCTGGAACCGGATTACACGTTCAACTTCGTCGTGGCCGAACAGGCTGATGGGCAGTGGCGGGCGATCAGGCCCGAGCAGGTGCGGGTGGATTACAGCAGTCCTGCCGCGCGCGCTGACGTCGGTCGCCGGTTGGCCGCGATGTGGCAGCGGATCTGGCAGGAGCCGGCGACACCGCCCGGTGCGGTCGACAACACCGCCGTGCATTGATCAGTAGATCCACCCCATGCGTGGATGGCGCGGACAACAGCCACGCGTGGCGTGGCTCTACTGCGGAAGGCCGTTGGGCTCGATCGGGTAGATCCACGCCATGCGTGGATGGCGCGTACAACAGCCACGCGTGCGTGGCTCTACTGCGGATGGCCGTTGGGCTTGATCGGGTAGATCCACGCCATGCGTGGATGGCGCGTACAACAGCCACGCATGGCGTGGCTCTACTGCGGATGGCCGTTGGGCTTGATCGGGTAGATCCACGCCATGCGTGGATGGCGCGTACAACAGCCACGCGTGGCGTGGCTCTACTGCGGAAGGCGATTGATCTTGATCGAACGGTTCAGCACCTGGCGCGGCACATTGGCGATATCAAAGCCGACGAAGGCCAACAGGAACTGCAGGCCGGAGATCAGCGCGACCATGGTGATCATGATCGTGCCCACCGGCGTGGCGACGTCGGCCTGGGCCGAGCGGATCCAGTGATAGAGCCCGAACAGCCCGCCGAAGGCGAGCAGGCTGCTGCCGGCGATCAACTCCAGCGAGGCGATGCTGAGGTCACGCAGGAAATAATTGTAGGCAATGCGCTTGAGCGTGTTGCGCAGGTGCTTGAAGGTGAACTCACCCAGGATGCGGCCGACGCGCAGGTTGCTGGTCTCGTCGGCGTAATGGGCATCCATCGCCACGTCCTGCACCACCGCACGCACGGTGTTCAGCCGGAACAGCATGTCGGTCTCGAAGAAATAGCGGTCGCTGACCGCGTCGAGCTTCAGGTGGCTGGCGACCTTGGCATGGATGGCGGTGTAGCCGTTGGTCGGGTCGAATACCTGCCAGTACCCGGATGAGGCCTTGGTCATGAAGGACAGCAGCAGGTTGCCCAGCCGTCGCACCGGGGGCATGCGGCGGATGTGGGTCAGGTTCCAGAAGCGGTTACCCTTGGTGTAGTCGGCGTGGCCGGCGGCGATGGGCCCGACGAAGTCCATCAGCAGTGCCGGGTCCATCTGCCCGTCGCCATCGACCTTGACCAGGATGTCCATGCCATCGGCGATGGCCGCGCGATAACCGGTCTTGATGGCCCCGCCGACGCCGCGGTTGTGCGGGTGGAACAACACGGTGATGCGCGGATCGTCTGCTTCGGCCTGGATCAACCGGCCGCTGCCATCGGGGCAGGCATCGTCCACGCAATAGATCGCGGTCACGACCGGGTCGATCGCGGCCAGCACCGACAGCACGTGGCGGGTCACCTTGTAGCAGGGAATCACCACGGCGATGCGGGGCGCCGTGGAAGCGGGCGGCGAGGGGGACGTGATCGGCTTCATGGGGCCGGCTCTGCCAGCAGGGCCTTTGCCGGCACCTCGACCAGATCACCCTGCAGCACCTGCGGTGCTTCGCCGTCGGCAGCGACCGTGATGTGGTGGTAGCGGTTGAAGATGAGATTGAACTGGTCGTCGGGCAGTGAAGGGAAGTACCGGCGGAAGTAATCCAGCTGTGGCAGGTACAGCACGTGGTTCACGGCGGGAATGCCGACGCCGGGCAGAAGGCCCCCGAATCCACCTGGAGCGACCAGCACGCCTTCGGCGTTGCTGTGCGCCCCGCGAGCCTGCATCGAATGCAGCACCGCGGCACGGTCCATCGCAAAGATCGGGCCGGCCGGCTGCACCGGATTGAACAGGCCGTTGCCCAACAGGTTGGCCAGCGCAGCCGTGGCCAGCACCAGGCTGGCGGCATGCCCCGACAGTTGCGGACGCCGCGCGACGACGGCGAGCGCAGCCAGGCACAGGTAAGGAATGGCGTCGGCGGCGCTGTGCAGGCGGCTGAACTGGCCTTCGCCGAACAGGAACTTGGCCAGGCTGCCCACCATCAGCAGCACAGCCAGCAACACCAGGCGCCAACGCTGCAGCCGGACGCCGCACTGCACCAGGATCATCGCGCAGCCAATATTGAGCAGAAGGCCGAAGGCGAGCAGGGCGCGCGCCGGCGGCACCATCGACAGCCCGGTCAGCTGGCCGACCACGACGGGCACGGGCAGGAAGATCCAGCCGGCGATCAACAGCAGGCCGGTGGCCAGGATCAGCAACGTGCTGCGATGGCTCCGCGCCCATTCGCGCAAGCGCGCACCATCGGCCAGCACCAGGGTGAACAGCGGCAGCAGGCTGCCGAGCACGGCGATCTCGCAATCGTTGGAAGCCTTGAACATCGGCAGCGGCGCGAAGCGATACGTCATCAGGTTCGGAAAGACATGCGCCAGCAGCGAGGCCAGCCCCACGCCGCCCCCGCCACTCTGCCGCTGGCCCGGATACACCGTGTTGCGCACGATCGGGATGATGTCGTGGAAGTAGCCGACAAACACGGCCAGCGCGATCGCACCGGCCACCGCCGCGTCGACCAGGCGTGCGAGGGTGATGGCATCGCGGCGGAACGCCAGCACCAGCACGGCCAGCACCAGCACCGAGGAAATGATGAAGGGCGGGTAGGACACCGCGAGCAGCCACGCGGTCAGTGCGTAGGCGCTGGCCGCGATGCGCAGCCAGCGCTGGCTGATACCCAGCCACGCCACGGCGGCCCAGGGCGCCAGCGCGAAGGCGCCAGCGTTGCTGGTCCACCACACCTGCACGAACGGCGCGAACAGCAGCGTGGCCGACAGCAGCACCGCGGCCAGCGGCGGCACCCGCAACTGGCGCAGGAACACGGCCCAGCCGCACAGGAAGGCCATGGCCATGAACATGAAGAAGAACGAATAGGCATTCGCCGCAGGCAGCACGAAGAAGGCCCAGTGGTAGGGCTTGAACAGCAGGCCCCAATCCAGCAGTGGCAACGCCTGGAAGGTACGCAGCGACTCGTGGTACGCCGAATGCGCATTGACCGGGCCGAAGTCGTTGTTGACCGCGATCTGGATGTAGGGCGTGAACACCATCCATTCGTCGGTGCGGACGTAACGCGCGCTGCCCAGCAGGGGATGCTGAGGCGCCAGGCCGAGGTACTCGTAGGCCAGCGAGTAGGACGACGGAGTCAGGGCAAAGCCGACATAGAGGACGCACAGCAGCGCGACGATCGCGACAAGCAGGCGAACCTGGCCAGGGCGAAGTCCGCCGGACTGGCCCGGGTCGTGGGCAGGAAAAGGCATTTGGCCGCTGTCACTCATCTCGCGCTCGCAGGTCAGGTCCATCCGTGCGCGACAGGCCCACCGATGCACGACCGCTGCACGAAGTGAGGCCCCGGCACGCGCCCTTCCAAGGCCGGGACTGCGCGATTCTAGCGGGTTGCCCCTGTCCCTGCCGCCGCCGGGGCAGCCGGGCCGGCCTCAATACACGGTCGCGCGGCCCTGCACGAACGAGTAGAAGAACACCGCATTGGGATCGTTCTGCACCAGGCGGAATTCACGGCGCATGCCTTCCACGGTGTCCTCGTCCACCAGTCCGGCCTGCAGCAGCTGGTCGGCGGCCGACAGCAGCAGCTGCTCCCAGAACGCGATCATCGTCTTGCGACGGGCCGGCTCACGGTTGTCCAGGTGGATGGTCTTGATCTCGGTATGCACGTCGCGGAAGCCGCCGGCCAACAGCAGGTTGCCCAGCTTGGCGCCGACGAACGGGTCGCCGCCGTGGTCGTACTGGAAGTCATTGAAGGCCATCCAGTAACGCCAGATGTGGGGTGAATACGGATCGAGCAGGAACGAGGCGTTCATCACCTCGGTGATGTACACCGGCGAACCCGGCGCCAGCACACGGCGCACTTCGCTGAGCACGCGCGCCGGCGACGGCACGTGCTCCAGCACCCAGCACAGGAACGCCGCGTCGAAGCTGCGTGCCTCGAACGGCAGCTCACCGGCGTCGGCCTGCTGCAGGGTGTAGCGGTCACTGCACCATGGCGTGCGCGCCAGGTTTTCGCGCGCGGTCGCCAGCTGCGTTTCGCTCAGGTCCACGCCGGTCACGTGCAGCTCGGGGAAGCGACGCAGCAGGATCTCGGTCTGCGCACCGACACCACTGCCGACTTCCAGCAGGCGTCGCGCGCCGCTGTAGTCGATCTGGCCGAAGATGCTCGATTCCAGCAGGCGGGCCTGGGTCATCAGGCGCTGCTGTTCGGTGCCGGAAAACCCGTGCAGGTAGGTCGGGGAGGAGATCGGCGGGGTCATAGAGGGGACTCTGAGGCGTCGAACGTGATCGAGGATAAGGCGCGTAGAGTCGAGCTTGCTCGACTGTTCGGGAAAGCCGGTCGAGCAAGCTCGACTCTACGATGGGTTTGGTCAGGCCGCCGAAGGCATCGCCGGTTCCCCGGCGATCAGGCGATCGAAGTACTCGGTGGTCAGCGCGATCTGGCTCTGCGGGTCTTCAGCGCGGTTGACCACTGCGCGGAAGGCGGCGTTCTCCGGCCGGTCCTTGGCGTACCAGCCCAGGTGTTTGCGCGCGATGCGCACGCCCTGCGGTTCGCCATAGAACGCATGCAGCGCATGCAGGTGGCCGAGCAGGATGTCGCGCACCTCGGCCAGCGACGGCGGTGGCAGTTCTTCGCCGGTGGCCAGGTAGTGCGCCACCTCGCGGAAGATCCACGGCCGGCCCTGCGCGGAGCGGCCGATCATCACCGCATCCACGCCGGTCTGGCGTAGCACGAAGGCGGCCTTCTGCGGCGAATCGATATCGCCGTTGGCAATCACCGGGATGCGCAGCGCGGCCTTGATCTCGCCGATGGTGCCGTACTCGGCCTGGCCGGTGTAGTGCTGGTCGCGGGTGCGGCCATGCACGGCCAGCGCGGCGATGCCACTGTCCTCGGCAATGCGCGCGATCAGCGGGCCGTTGCGGTGGTCGCAGTCCCAGCCGGTGCGGATCTTCAGGGTGACCGGCACATCCACCGCGTTGACCACGGCTTCAAGGATGCGCGCCACCAGCTGCTCATCACGCATCAGCGCCGAGCCCGCCCAGGCGTTGCACACCTTCTTGGCCGGGCAACCCATGTTGATGTCGATGATCTGCGCGCCGTGGTCCACGTTGTAGCGCGCGGCCTCGGCCAGCTGCTGCGGCTCGGTGCCGGCGATCTGCACGCTGATCGGCGCCGGTTCGCCGTCATGGTCCATGCGGTGGATCGACTTGCGTGTGTTCCAGAAGCGCGGGTCGCTGATGGTCATTTCCGAGGCGGCCAAGCCCGCGCCCAGCCGTTTGCACAGCAGGCGGAAGGGCTTGTCGGTGACGCCGGCCATGGGCGCCAGCACGACGTTGGGGGCAATGGTGTACGGGCCGATCTGCATGCGCCCATTGTAGGGCGCGGGCGGCGGTACGGCCGTGTCGGGCGCGGTCCGGTTCAGGCCGATCCGCACCCAGCTCATGCCGTACCGGCATCAACAGATGCTTGACGGTTGCTTCCATCGCCCCCAAGGACGGGCGATGGTAGGTGGCTAGCCCAGGCTCTGCCAGGCCTGGCGGGTACCCAGGGCGAAGGCCAGCCCCAGGCCCAGGCAGGCCAGCGAACTGGCCGCCCAGAAGCGCACGCCGTTGTAGCCGGGGCGGAACAGCGCCAGCCCGAGGCCCATCGCCGCGCGCAGCAGCAATAATGCAGCGATGCCGGTCAGCACCCAGCGGCTGGCCGGCAACGGTGAATGCCAGCCGGCGGCGGCCAGGGCATACAGGGTCCAGGCCACCAGCACCGCGGTGATGCCGGCGGTCATCAGCGGCGGCCACCAGTGCCCGGCCTGAGCCAGCCGGACCATGCGCGGGCCAGCACCGAAGCATCTGTACCAGGGGGCGCCGAAGGCGATGCAGCCGATGTGCAGCAGGGCCGCACTGGCACTGCCGGCGGCTGCGACCAGCAACCAGGGGAATCCGTCCATGTCCTGCCCGTGCGAGGAAGCTGCGCGGATGGTGGGCGAGGGCCGCGGGACGGGCAATGCGACAGGCAGTCGCAGGACTGCGCAATGCGCAAAAGAAAAGCCCGGGCATCTGCATGCCCGGGCTCGTTCATCCACGCATGGCGTGGATCTACTTCACTTCTGCGTCGGCCGGGGTGAAGCGCGGCATCGCCGCTGCAGCGCCTTCCTTCTCGGTCGAGCGGCCAGCGAACTGGTTGGCAAAGCGCACGTGGCGCGCGAACGGGGCATCGGCCACCTGCGCCAGCGACGCAGCCAGCGCACCGTTGAAGGCATCGCCGGCACCGGTGGTGTCGATCGCCTGCACCTGTTCGGCACCCACGCGGTAGTACGGCTGGGTATCGCCGCGCAGGTTCTCTTCGGCATGCGAGACGAACACGCCCACCGAGCCCAGGGTCACCACCACCGTACCGTTGCCGACCAGCTTGCGGCACAGCGCGTGCAGGCTGGCACCGTCCAGCGCGGCAACGTCGTTGGCGTCGACGCGCTCACCGACGTGGCGGCCGAGCAGGGCGGCGAACTCGGTCTCGTTCGGGGTGATCACATCGGCCAGCTTGAGCAGGCCGATGGTCGATGGAGCATCGGCCGGCGCGGTGTTGAGCACGGTAGTGACACCGGCCTCGCGCGCGGTGGCCAGCGCAGCCTCGATGGTCGGCACCGGCGATTCCAGCTGCACCAGCACCACCTTGGCGCCGGTCAGCAGCGCCTGCTGCTGGTGCAGGAAGTCGGTGCTGAGCGCGGCATTGGCACCCGGGCCGATCACGATGGTGTTGCGGCCGCGGGCGTCGACGTAGATGCCCGCGGTGCCGGTCGGCTCGCTGCTGGCTTCGGCGATCAGCCCGAAGCCATCGTGCGCGGCCAGTTCGCGTGCGGTGGCGCCACCGGCGTCATCGCCCAGCGCGCACACGAAGTGCGTGTCGGCGCCGGCGCGGCAGGCCGCCACGGCCTGGTTGAAGCCCTTGCCACCGGGGCCGGTGCTGTAGCGGCCGGCAATGGTCGCACCCGGTGCCGGCAGCGACTCGCACCGCCACACGTGATCGACATTGAAGGAACCGACGACAACGACACTGCTGCTCATAGGGAATCTTTTCTCAACCAAGGGTTCAACTGAAGTGCGTCAGCACGCCGGCGATGGTCGCCGTCATGAAGGTGGCAATGGTACCGCCCAGCACCGCGCGCAGGCCGAACTTGGCCAGGTCGTGGCGACGTTCCGGGGCCAGGCCACCGATACCGCCGATCTGGATCGCGATCGAGCTGAAGTTGGCGAAGCCGCACAGCGCGTAGGTGGCGATCAGGCGGCCCTCGTCGGACAGGCTCACGCCGGCCACCTGACCGTTCACGATCTGCGACAGCTCGGTGTAGGCGACGAATTCGTTGATCACGACCTTCTGGCCGATCAGCGAGCCGACGGTGGTGGCATCGGCCCACGGCGTGCCGATCACCCAGGCGATCGGGGCCAGCACGTAACCGAAGATGGTCGGCAGGTTGGTCGGCTTGCCGATCGCAGCCGCCAGGCCGGTCACGTCGCCGAGCCAGGTCAGCGGGGCGTTCAGCAGCGCGATCAGGGCGATGAAGGCCAGCAGCATCGCGCCGATGTTCAGCGCCAGCTTCAGGCCGTCACCGGCGCCGGCCGCGGCCGCATCGATGATGTTGCTGGAGGTCTTCTCCACTTCCATCTTCACCGTGCCGCGGGTCAGCGGTGTGCCGGTTTCCGGAATCAGCAGCTTGGCCACGACCAGGGTGGCCGGTGCCGCCATGATGCTGGCCGCCAGCAGGTGCTTGGCGTAGAACGCCTGCTGCACCGGGTCGCCACCGCCGAGCATGCCCACGTAAGCGGCCAGCACGCCGCCGGCGATGTGCGCCATACCACCGATCATCATGGTCAGCAGTTCGGACTGGGTCATCTTGGCGATGTACGGGCGCACGGTGAGCGGCGCCTCGGTCTGGCCGATGAAGACGCTGGCGCAGACGCTGGTGGTTTCCGCGCCGGACACGCGCATCACCTTGGTGATTGCCCAGGCCATCACGCGCACGATCGCCTGCATGATGTTCAGGTGGTACATCACGCCCATCAGCGCCGAGAAGAAGATGATGGTCGGCAGCACCTGGAAGGCGAAGATGAAGCCGTAGTTCTTGGTGTCCATCAACGAGCCGAAGATGAAACCCGAGCCTTCGTTGACGAAGCTCAGCACCTTGACGAAGCCGTGGCCCAGCGCGTCGAACACATCGCGCCCGCCCGGCACCAGGATCACCAGCGCCGCAAAGGCGATCTGCAGGGTGATACCGGTGGCAACCAGCTTCCAGTCAACCGCGCGCTTGTTATTGGAAAACAACCAGGTGATGCCGATCAGCACCGCCAACCCGAACAGGCCGAAGCCGATCCTGCCCAAACCTTCGACCATGTGAGTGACTCCCCTGGGGCGTCGCGAAAAACGGGAAGCCTAGTGCAGGGCCGGGGCCGGGGCAAGGAAAAGCAGCGTGCGCGCGCCCATCGGTACCGATCAGGCCAGCAACGGCAAGGGCTTGCGGCCGGCGGCGGCAGGTAGAATGGGGTTCGATCCCGGCCCGGATGCGGGCCCGCAGCAGGAGATTTGCATGCACTATCGTCGCCTGGGCTCCACCGGCCTGCCGATTTCCGCCCTGTCCTTCGGCGCCTGGGTGACCTTCGGTGACCAGGTTCCGCGCGACGAGGCCCGCAACCTGGTGGCCGCCGCCTGGGATCATGGCATCAACTTCTTCGACAACGCCGAGGGCTACGCCAACGGCCGCGCCGAACAGGTGATGGGCGATGTGATCGCCGACCTGCGCTTGCCGCGCGACGGTTTCTGCGTGTCCAGCAAGGTGTTCTTCGGCAGCGCCAAGGACCCGCGGCCGACCCAGCGCGGCCTGTCGCGCAAGCATGTGACCGATGCCTGCCATGCCGCGCTCAGGCGCCTGCGCGTGGACTACCTGGATCTTTATTACTGCCACCGCCCGGATCCGGACGCCCCCATCGCCGAGACCGTGCACGCCATGGATACCCTGGTCCGGCAGGGCAAGGTGCTGTACTGGGGCACGTCCGAATGGTCGGCCGCGCAGATCGAGGAGGCGGTGGACATTGCCGCGCGCCACAACTGGCAGGGGCCCTCGATGGAACAACCGCAGTACAACCTGCTGCACCGCGAGCGGGTCGAGGTCGAGTACGCGCCGCTGTACGCGCACGCCGGCCTGGGCACCACCATCTTCTCGCCGCTGGCCTCGGGCCTGCTCAGCGGCAAGTACGACCAGGGCATCCCGGCCGATGCCCGGCTGGGGCGCGAGGGCATGGGTTGGCTGCAGGATCTGGTGCTGGGCCAGAACGCGGCCGTGCGCCTGGCCCAGGTGCGCCGTTTCAGCGAGGTGGCGCGCGCGCTGGGCCATGCCCCGGCCACCCTGGCCATTGCCTGGTGCCTGCGCAACCCGAACGTCTCCAGCGTGATCCTCGGCGCCAGCCGGGTCAGCCAGCTGCTGCAGAACCTGCAGGCGCTGGAGGTGCTGGAGCAGGTCGACGCGGCCGGCTGGGCCCAGGTCGAAGCCGCCTTCGCCTGAATCCCGGGGCCGACCGGGCCTGGGGGCCTCGATCAGGCCGGCTCGGGCTCGCGCCCCGTGTCGCCATTTGATTGATGTTATCTATCGAATTTACGAATTCGATCATTAATCTCATCAATGAAAGTGAGAATGGTTGTTGATTGTCAACTGAGAATCATTATCATTTAACTCGTCCCTCGCACGAGTCCAGATGCTCATGAATGCTCAACCTGTACTGCTGCGCCCCGAAACGCTGACCCTCCGCGATCGTCCGGTCCGCGTCGTTCCGCCGGAAGAGGTCATCGACAGCGAAGCCCTGCTCAAGGGCCGTCGTGAAATCCTGATCCAGCACGGCGACCGCTTCTACCGCCTGCGGCACACCAGCAACGACAAGCTGATCCTGACCAAGTAATCGCGGTCTGGTCGCCCGCCTCCCTCCCTCCTGCCGGCAGCGCCGACAGGGTGGGCGACCCGTCCGCTCCCGCTCTCTCCCCCTCGGTCTACCGCGTGCACCCTCCGGGTGTACCGGTAACCGGGGGTTCCCTTGCCTGACCGAACGAAACCGATGACCCGCCATACCGCCCTTTGCCTTGCTGTCTGGATGGCCCTGCCGCTGTCCGCCCACGCTGCCACCGCTGCCAGCGCCGCGCCCGATGCGCGCGAATTCGATCGCGTGCAGGTCACCGCCACCCGCACCGAGCGTGCGGTGAGTGATGTGGCCGCCACGGTCGATGTGATCGACCGCGAGCAGATGGATCGGCACCTGGTGCAGGACATCAAGGATCTGCTGCGCTACGAGCCGGGCCTGTCGGTCGGCCGCAGCGCCGCGCGCTTCGGCCTCGGCAGCATCCGTATCCGTGGCCTGGACGGCAACCGCGTGCGCGTGCAGACCGATGGCATCGCGATGCCCACCAGTTTCAACATCGGCTCGTTCTCCAATGCCAACCGCAACTTCACCGATCTGGACACGCTCAAGCGCGTGGAGATCGTGCGCGGCCCCGCCAGCTCGCTGTACGGCTCGGACGCGCTCGGTGGTGTCGTCGCGTTCGTCACCAAGGACCCGGCCGACTACCTGAAGGACGGCAAGGACAGCTACGTCGGACTGAAGTTCGGCTATGACGGCGAGTGGAAGGGGCTGCTTGGCGGCGTCACCACCGCCTTCGGCGGCGAGCACTGGAGCGGAATGGTCAACATCAACCATCGCCAGGGCCAGGAAACCGACAACAAGGGTGACGTGCGCAGCCTCGACAACACCCGTACCGCGCCTAACCCGCAGGACCGCGACGGTCGCAGCGGACTGGCCAAGCTGGTCTACGCGCCGAGCGAGGACCAGCGCTTCCGCCTGACCGTGGAAGGCAACGAAGACAAGACCGAGACCAACGTGCTGTCGTCGATCGACCGCACCACCACCACCGGCATGAAGGCGCGTGACAAGCAGAACCGCACCCGTGTGTCGTTCGCACATGAAATGGATGCGCTGGACAAGGCCTTCGCTGACAGCCTGCACTGGCAGGTCTACACCCAGCACAGCGAGACCACCCAGGTGACCGACGAGGATCGCGCCAACCGCAGCCGTCGCCACCGCGAGTTCAATTTCGACCAGCGCGTGTACGGCCTGCAGGCGCAGTTCAACAAGGCCTTCAGCACCGGCAGCGTCGAGCACGCGCTGACCTACGGCTTCGAGGGCGCCCGCACCGAGATCCGCCAGAAGCGCGATGGTTTCCAGGTACTGGCCAACGGCCAGACCAGCACCACCATCCTGCCCGATGCGTTCCCGGTGCGCGATTTCCCGATCAGCAAGACCACCGAGCTGGGCCTCTACGCGCAGGACGAGATGCGCATGGCCGGCGGCAAGCTGTCGCTGGTGCCGGGCGTTCGCGTTGACCGCTACGAGCTGAAGCCGGAGGTGGACACCATCTTCGCCGAGGACAATCCTGGCGTGCCGGTGGCCAAGCTGACCAAGACCAGCGTCTCGCCGAAGCTGGGCATGGTCTATCGCTTCACCGACGAATGGTCGCTGTTCGCCGGCTATTCGCACGGTTTCCGCTCGCCGCCGTACAACGACGTCAACCTCGGCTTCACCAACTTCGCCTTCGGCTATACCGCCATTCCCAATCCGGACCTGAAGCCGGAAACCAGTGATGGCATGGAGCTGGGCCTGCGTTTCCTGTCGCCGGCCGCCTATGTCAGCGTCAGCGGCTACTACAACGAGTACAAGGACTTCATCGAGTCGCAGTCGCTGGTTGGCACCAATGCACAGGGCCTGATGGTGTTCCAGTCGCGCAACATCGCCGATGCGCGCATCTACGGCGCCGAGCTGAAGGCCGGTGTCGACTTCGGGCAGATCAGCCCGACCCTGCAGGGCTGGGCGCTGCGTAGTGCGGTGGCCTGGTCGCGTGGCGACAACAAGACCGAAGACACGCCGCTGGACTCGGTCGACCCGCTGCGTGGCACCGTCGGCCTGATGTACGACACCGATACCTGGGGCGTTGAACTGGCCGGCACCTTCGTCAAGCGCAAGGACCGGCTGGCCAGCACCACGGCCTATCGCCCGGCGGGCTACGGCGTGACCGACCTGATGGCGCACTGGAACTTCGCTCCGGGCGCGACCTTCAACGTCGGCGTGTTCAACCTGGCTGACAAGCGCTACATCGATTGGTCCAACGTCGGTTCGACGCTGCTGCCGACCAGCCGTGTGCTGGACCGCTATACCAGCCCGGGCCGCACCTTCTCCGCCAGCCTTGCCGTTTCCTGGTGACCTCATGAGCCGAGCATTGTCCGCACGCAGGAACGACTCCATCGCCGCACCGAACGGTGCGGCCTGGCCGACCCCGGCACAGCTGGCTACGCTCGGCACCGTGTTGTGCCTGTACCACGCCGATGGCAACGAACTGGGCGGCTGGCGCCAGGCCGTGCGCGTGCATGCCTGCCAGGGCGTGGACAGCGAGGGACTGCGCGAAAGCCTGTGTTTCCTAGATGGTCGCGGCCGTTGCGTGTGGCGGCTGTACCTGCTGCCGGACAGCGATTTCCTGGCCTGGGACCGGCTGGTGGCCGCGCTGCCGCCGGGCCCACAGCACGACAGCGATGGCAGCGTCGGCGAGCGCCTGTGGCGACGCCTGGCCGGCCACCTCGGCGGCCAGCGCTGGCGGTTGTGTGCGTTGCGCCTGCATGCCGCCGACGAGGGCCGCACCCTGGCCGCCAGCCTGTCGACCCTGTCCTCGCTGGGCGCCGCCACCGCGCGCCGCATCGCACGCCTGGAAGGCGCCGAAGGCGAGCTGGCGATCGATGATTGCTGCTGTGCCGATGCCGCACGTCGGCCCGCGCAACGCGTGCCCGGCGACCTGCCACTGATCCGTCTTTGAACCTGATGGAACGCCTGTCGGCCACGGATGGCCACTCAACAAACCTGCAACCCCGAAGGAAGACCCCGATGAAGTTCCAGACAGCCAGCGCCCTGCTGTTGCTCGCCGCCAGCGGCGTGGCCAGCGCGCAGCCCTCCGACATCGCC
This sequence comes from Stenotrophomonas maltophilia, assembly GCF_047497515.2. Lineage (GTDB taxonomy): Bacteria > Pseudomonadota > Gammaproteobacteria > Xanthomonadales > Xanthomonadaceae > Stenotrophomonas. Next base: position 63,982 of record NZ_JAXAXL020000015.1, on the reverse strand, counting down.
CGCGACCACGACAGCATCCTGGCCATGCAGGGCGAGTACACCGTTGATTTCGCCTTCGACGAGACCGTGCTGCTGAAGCCCGGCTACGAGCGCGCGCCGGCGATGCGCAGCGGCGGCAACGAAGTGGTCATCGTGGTGGAAGACACGCCGAAGCGCATCGTGCTGCAGCACCTGCTGCTGGACGAGAAGAGCGGGCACATTACCAAGCACTGGCGCCAGGACTGGGTCTATGAAGCGCCGAACCGCTTCGAGTTCAGCGCCGACCAGACCTGGCAGGTGCGCAGCATTCCGGCAGCGACCAACCAGGGAGCCTGGACCCAGTGCGTGTACGAAGTGAGCGATGCACCGCGCTACTGCGGCACCGGCAAGTGGACCTACACCAACAATGTGCCGAGCTGGACCAGCGACCTGAGCTGGCGTCCGCTGCCGCGCCGTGAGTACACCAAGCGCAGCGACTACAACGCGCTGGCCGTGATCAACCGCCACACGCTGACCCCGAACGGCTGGACCCACGAGCAGTTCAACACCAAGGTGCAGCGCAATACCGACGGCACCCAGGTGGAGATCGCGCGCGAGTTCGGCTTCAACGACTACGTGAAGACCACCGAGATCGACTTCACCCCGGCCCGCAACTACTGGCAGGCCACCGCCGGTTACTGGGCCAAGGTGCGCCAGCGCTGGGACGGCTTCCTTGGCCAGGCCCCGGGCGTGCACCTGAAGACCAAGATCGACGGCATGGCGATGATCATTCCGCTGTTCACCCAGGCCGAAGAGATCCAGTCCGGCAAGAAGGTGAAGGACAAGCAGATCGACGAAGTCTTCGCCAAGTACGTGGAAAAGGCCCAGTAACGCAGGGCCGCAACCGCATCCCCGCGTGGCATGGATCTTCAGTAGATCCACGCCATGCGTGGATGCGCCTATTCCTTGAACATCAGGAACGCCGCCAGCACGATCAGCCCGAACGCGGCGTAGTGGTTCCACTTCAGCGGCTGGCCCAGGTAGAACGCGGAGAACACCGCGAACACCAGCAGCGTGATCACTTCCTGCATGCCCTTGAGCTGCGGCGCCGAGTACACCGCGCTGCCCAGCCGGTTGCCGGGCACCTGCAGGCAGTACTCGAAGAAGGCGATGCCCCAGCTGACCAGGATCACCGTCATCAACGGCGCGCTCTTGTACTTCAGGTGGCCGTACCAGGCGAAGGTCATGAAGATGTTGCTGCCAAGCAGCAGCAACACCGGATAGAGGTAAGCGGCGAACGACGTGCCGGGCATCCGGGCGATCTCGTGGAGTGGGGCGCGCAGCATAGCGCTGGCGCCCTCGCGTGCGTGTCACTGCCGCGTCAGGCTTCGCGCAGGGCCAGTGCCGGCGGCGCATGCAGGATGCGCCGAGTACCCCACCAGCCGGCCAGCAGGCTCAGCCCGACGCCAACCAGCCCGCCCAGCAGCAGGCCCGGCCACGGCGGCAGCAAGGCCAGCTCGAAGACCTTCTGCGAGACCGCCACGCCGATGGCGGCAGCGGCAAGCACCGCCAGCAGCGCAGCCAATGTGCCCAGTGCGCCGAATTCCACCAGCACCGCACCGCGCAGCTGGCGCCGGGTCGCGCCCAGCGTGCGCAGCACCGCGCTGTCGTAACGACGCTCGCCGGCCGTGGCCTGCAGTGCGGCCAGCAGCACCAGCACGCCGGCCAGCAGGCTGAACACCATCACCAGCTGCACCGCCTGCGCCACCCGCTCCATCACATCGCGCACCTGCGAGATCACCGCATCCACATCCAGCAGCGACAGGTTCGGCTGCGCGCGCACCAGTTCGCCCAGCCCCGCGGCCTTGCCGGCCGGCAGATGGAACGCCGACAGCAGGTTGTGCGGGGTGTCACCGACGGCATTCGGGTTCAACAGCACGAAGAAGTTGGGCCGGAAGGTGTTCCAGTCGGCCTTGCGCACGCTGGTGACGGTGAATTCGCGCTCCTGCTCACCGACGGCAATGCTGATGCGGTCGCCGGGATGAACCCCGTAGCGCTTGGCCCAGCCGATCTCCACCGATGCTTCCGGCGCCGTGCTGTCGGCCGTCCAGAACGTGCCGTTGACCAGCGTGTTGGCGGGCGGGAACGTGCTGCGCCAGCTGAAGTTCAACGGCCGGTTTTCATCATCGTCGTCGCGCTGCGCTTCGCCCTGGGCGGGTTGGCCGCCTTCGGCCGGGCTGCGATCCACGCGCAGCGGTGGCTTGCCATTGATCGCGATCAGGCGGCCGGTGGCCATCGGCTCGATGCTGGCGTCGTTGGCGCCGAGCCCCTGCAGCGCCGCCAGCACGCTGTCGCGCTGTTCCGGCTGGATGTTGATCAGGAAGTAGTTGGGCGTGTCCGCTGGCAGCCGCTCGCGCCATTGCTGCAGCAGGCCGGGACCGGTCACCGCCAGCAGCAGCAACGCGCACAGCGACAGCGACAGCCCGACCAGCTGCATCACCGCCAGCATGCGGCGCCGGGTCAGCGCGGCCAGGCCCAGCCGCCAGTTGCCATGCAGGCGGTGCTGCAGGCCGCGCAGCAGCTGCAGCAGCACGAAGCCGACCACACCGGCCGCCACCGCCAGCGCGGCCAGGCCACCCAGCACCCACAGAGCAAGCTTGAGATCCCCGGTGACCTGCACCGCCAGCAGCAGGCTGGCCGCCAGTGCCGCGACATAGGCCAGCAGCGATGCCGGTGGCAGCGCGGCGAAGGAGCGGTTGAGCACGCGCATCGGCGGCACCCCGCGCAGGCGCAGCAGCGGGGGCAGGCCGAAGCCGAACAGCAGCAACAGGCCGATGCCGGCGCCGGTCAGTGCGGGCATCGCTTCCGGCAGCGGCAGGCGCTGCGGCACCAGGCTGCCGAGCACCTGCACCAGGCCCTCCTGCGCGGCCATGCCCAGCCCGATGCCAAGTGCACAGGCCGGCACCGCCAGCATCAGCAGCTGCAGTGCCAGGCCGAGCAGGATGTCGCGCTGGCGCGCGCCCAGGCAGCGCAGGACCGCCACCTGGTCGATGCGGCGCAGGGCGAAGCGGTTGGCCGCCAGCGCGGTGGCGACGCCGGCCAGCAGCACCGCCAGCAGCGCACTCAAGCCCAGGAAGCGACCGGCCAGGTCGAAGGCCTGGCGCACACCGCGCTGGGTGTCGTCCACGCTCAGCAGGCGCAGGCCCTTGGCCTGTGGCAACAGCCATTGCCGAAACGCCGCGATCTGGTCTGCCGGCCCGGCGAACATCAGCCGGTAGTTGATGCGGCTGCCCGGGCCCAGCAGGCCGGTGCCTTCCACATCGGCGCGGTTGACCAGCAGGGTTGGAGAGAGCGTGAGCAGGTCGCCGCCGCTATCCGGCTCGGCCTCGATGATGCCGCTGATGTGCAGCGTGCCGACGCCGAATTCGAGGTGATCGCCGACCTTCAGCCCCAGCGCCTGCAGCAGGCGCGGATCGGCGTAGGCCTGGCCCTGGGGCGGCATGCCGGCGTCGGTGATCAATGCCCCCCCGGGCGTGCTGCGCACCCGCAGCGTGCCACGCAGCGGATAGCCCGCCTGCACCGCCTTGATGCTGGCCATCTGGCTGGCATCGCCATGGAACAGCACGCTGCCGAAGCCGGCGATGCGGGTGTGGGCCAGCCCGCGTCGCTGCGCTTCTTCAGCGAAGGCGGCTGGTGGATCGTCGCGCCCGGCGATGCCCAGGTCACCGCCGAGCATCTCCGCCGCGCTGCCGGTCAGTGCCAGGTTGACCCGGTTCACCAGCGTGCCGACCGCGGTCATCACCGCCACGCCCAGCACCAGCGCCGCGAACAGGGTCAGCAGGTCGCCGGCCAGCGCCTCGCGGCGCAGCGCGCGCCACGCATGCCGCAGCAGGTTCATGCCTGGGCCCCACGTTCGACCGGCAGCAGCCGGCCGTCGTCGATGCGGTGGATGAACTGGCAGCGCTGGGCCAGGCGCAGGTCGTGGGTGACCAGTACCAGGGTAGTACCGCTGCCGGCATTGAGTTCAAACAGCAGGTCGCTGATGTGCTGGCCGGTGGCGTGGTCGAGCGAGCCGGTGGGTTCGTCGGCGAACAGGATGCGTGGACGGGTGACGAAGGCGCGGGCCAGTGCGACGCGCTGCTGTTCGCCGCCGGACAGCTGGCGCGGGTAATGGCGCGCACGATGGGCCAGGCCGACCTGGGCCAGCACCTCATCGACCCGCGCGCGGTCCTCGCGCCCGGCCAGCTCCAGCGGCAGCGCCACGTTCTCGGCGGCGGTCAGCGCCGGCAGCAGGTGGAAGCTCTGGAACACGAAACCCACCTCGCGTGCACGCAGCTGCGCCCGTGCCTCCTCATCCAGCGCGCCCAGATCCTGCCCGGCCAAATGGATGCTGCCGCGACTGGGCAGGTCCAGCCCGGCCAGCAGGCCGAGCAGGGTGGTCTTGCCGGAGCCGGAGGCGCCAACGATGGCCACGCTGGTGCCTTCATGGACGGTGAGGGTGATGTTGTCCAGTATGTGGACTTCACCCTCCGGGCCCTGCACGGATTTGCCGACCTGGTCGACGGCGATGGCGACGGGCGCGCTGCGGGGGGACAGGCTGTCGATGAGGAGACTCCAGATGCGCAAGACGGAATGGAGCCGGCGAGCCGGCGCGATGATGGTGCTGCTGCTAGCGTTCCTGCTGCTGCCGGGGCTGGCTTGTGCCAAAGGTCCGGCCGGCACCGTGCTGGTCCTCGGCGACAGCCTCAGTGCTGCCCACAATATCCCTGCCGACGCCGGCTGGGTCAGCCTGCTGCAGCAACGGGTCAGGCAGCAGTCGAAAACGCCGGCACGCATCGTCAACGCCAGCATGAGCGGGGAGACCACCGCCGGTGCGCTGACCCGCCTTCCAGCCCTGCTGGCCAAGGAAAAGCCGACCGTGGTGGTGATTGCGCTGGGCGGCAACGACGCGCTGCGCGGGCTGACCCCGGCGCAGGTGCAGGGCAACCTGGAAAAGATGGTGCAGGCCAGCCAGAAGGCGGGTGCCAAGGTGCTGCTGCTGGGCATCGACGTGCCGCCCAACTACGGACCGGCCTACCGCCAGCGCCTGGCTGCGGCCTACAAGGCACTTGCCACGCAGTACAAGGTGCCGCTGCTGCCATTCCTGCTGGAGGGCGTGGCCCTGCAGCCGGGCATGATGCAGGCCGACGGCCTGCACCCGACCGCGCAGGCGCAGCCAAAGGTTCTGGACAACGTCTGGCCACTGCTCAGGCCGCTGCTCTGAACCGTTTGATTTCCTCTTGACGGAACTTCACATCACGTCCACCGTCGATACGGCATGTTTCACAAAGCTGAAGTTAGAGGGAATCACATGCGTCAGACGAAGGAGACCTCCGGCTTGGTGCTGGTGGTCGAAGACAACCGCAACATCTCCGAGATGATCGGGGAATACCTGGAAGGTCGCGGCTTCGAAGTCGACTATGCACAGGACGGCCTGGATGGCTACCGCCTTGCGGCGGAAAACAGCTATGACGTCGTGGTGCTCGACTTGATGTTGCCGCGCCTGGATGGCATCGAAGTATGCCGTCGCCTGCGCAACGATGCGCGCAAGTCCACTCCGGTGCTGATGCTCACGGCACGCGATACGCTGGACGACAAGCTCACCGGCCTCGGGTTCGGCGCCGATGACTACCTGACCAAGCCGTTCGCGATCCAGGAACTGGAAGCCCGCCTGCGCGCGCTGATCCGCCGCGAACGTCGCCAGGTCGGCTCGGAAGTGCTCAAGGTCGCCGATCTGGTGCTCGATCCGGTCAGCATGCGTGCCACCCGTGCCGGTACCGAGCTGCAGCTTTCGCCGATCGGCCTGCGCCTGTTGACCATCCTGATGCGCGAATCGCCGCGTGTGGTCACCCGTCAGGAGATCGAGCGCGAGATCTGGGGCAATGGCCTGCCGGATTCGGACACGTTGCGCAGCCACCTGTACAACCTGCGCAAGATCATCGACAAGCCGTTCGACCGTCCGCTGCTGCATACCGTGCAGAGCGCCGGCTACCGCATTGCCGACATCGCCCAGCCGATGGCCTGAGCAGGGCCCGCGCCGGTGCAGCAGCAGGCCCGGCCGGGTGATGGCCACGTACGAGGGCAGGGGATGACCGGCCGGTGTTGCCGACGGTCATCGCCCGTGCACCCCCACGGCGCAGTGCGCTGCCTATAATCGCAGCGCTCTGATCGGGACCCCGCAATGCCGCACGGCCTGCCGCGCAAGATCCGTATCGCTTTCATCCTGCAGGCAGTGCTGGCCAGCCTGGGTATCCTGCTGGGTGCCTGGCTGGTATCGCTGGTGATCAAGCACAGCCTGGTGGGCGCTGCCCTGCGCGAGGAGGCGGCGTACTTCTGGACGCTGCACGAGGCGTCGCCGGTGCAGCCACCGCCCAATACCCAGAACATCCGCGGCTACCTGCTGGAAAGCGGGCAGTCGGCGTTGTCGTTGCCGGCCAACCTGCGCAACCTGGAGCCCGGCTTCCACGAACTGCCCAAGGACGACCAGCTGGTGCTGGTGGACGTGCGGCCATCCGGCCGCCTGTACCTGGTGTTCCTGCGTTCGCGTGCGGAAATGCTGGCGTTCTGGTTCGGCATCGTGCCGGTGCTGTTGACCCTGCTGGCGGTGTATGGCGCCAGCTGGGTGACCTACCGTGCATCGAAGCGGCTGGTATCGCCGGTGAACTGGCTGGCGCGGCGCGTGTCGCGCTGGGACCCGGGGCACCCGGAGGCGGCCGATCTGGAGCCGAACAAGCTGCCCGCCGACATGCAGGGCGAGACCCGGCAGCTGGCCGCCGCGCTGCATTCGCTGGCCAACCGGGTCAGCGCGCATGTGGCGCGCGAACGCAATTTCACCCGCGATGCCAGCCACGAACTGCGCACACCGCTGACCGTCATCCGCGTAGCCAGTGACATGGCGCTGGGCGATGAAACCCTGGAGCCGCGCCTGCGCCGCAGCCTGCAACGCATCCAGCGCGCCGGGCGTGACATGGAAGCGGTGATCGATGCGTTCCTGATCCTGGCCCGCGAGGCCGATGTCGAGCCGCAGGTCGAGCTGTTCGACGTCAACGACATCGTCCGTTATGAAGTGGACAACGCCAACGAGCTGTTGGGGGCACGCCCGGTAGCGGTGCACCTGCACAGTGATGGCCCGGTGCAGCTGCATGCGCCGCCGCGGGTGCTGCAGGTCGTGCTCAGCAACCTGGTGCGCAATGCCTGCAGCTACACCGACGAGGGGCGCATCGACGTGCATGTGCTCAATGACCGGGTGGTGGTGCGCGACACCGGCATCGGCATGTCGGCCGAGGCGCTGGCGCGCGCGTTCGAGCCGTTCTACCGCGCCGAACCCAGCCGCCCGCAGGGCACCGGGCTGGGCCTGTCGATCGTGCGCCGGCTGTGCGACCGCTTCGGCTGGAAGGTCAGCCTGGCCAGCGAACCGGGGCAGGGCACCGAGGCCACGGTGATCTTCCGGTAGAGGGCTTTTGCCCGGCTGCGCCCGGCACCTGCCGAGGCAACATCAACATCAAACGCGAGCACACCGCGCCGCCTTCGACAGTTTCCCGCGATCCACAGTAGATCCACGCCATGCGTGGATGAATTCGGTAGATCCACGCCATGCGTGGATGAATTCAGTAGATCCACGCCATGCGTGGATGGTCATGCGGTAGCGCCGGGCCATGCCCGGCGCCCGCCTGCCTCAGTTGCAGTTGACCTTCGGCGCCACCGCCCTGGTCCAGATCGCATAGCCGGCCGCGGTCATGTGCAGCATGTCCTCGCGGAACAGCGTCGCATCCGGCTGGCCGTCCTTACCCAGCATCGGCGTGTAGATGTCGGTGAAACCGGTGTTGGGCAGCTTGGCCAGGGCGGCCTTGATCAGCGCGTTGGCCTCGTTGATCGCCGGCAGCAGGTGCGCGCGCGACGGGCTCGGCTTGATCGACAGGTACTCCACCTTGGTCTTCGGCAGGTCGCGATGCACACGCTGTACGAAGGCGACCACATCGTCACGCACCTGCACGGCGCTGCGGCCGCTGTTGAGATCGTTGTCGCCGGCATAGAAGAACACCTTGCATGGCGCATACGGCACCACGATCTGGCCGGCATACCAGGTGCTGTCGCGCACTTCCGAACCCCCGAAGCCGCGGTTGAACACCGGCTGGCCGGGGAAGTCCTGGGCCAGGCTCTCCCAGAAGCGGATGGACGAGCTGCCGATGAATTCGACGCCGCCGCGCGGTGGCGGGTTGGCCTGGTCGGCACTGGCGAAGCGGGCCATGTCGCCGGCCCAGGCCACGTTCGAGACCTGTTCGGGTACCTGGGGCGGCTTGGCCGGGCTCAGGGCCTGGGCCAGCGGTGCGGCGGTCAGCAGGCCCAGCATCAGCAGGCAGGTAGGGCGACGGGACATCAGGCGCTCCAAGCAGAGAAGGGGCGTTCATCATAGGAGTTGCTGGCGGCAAGGTGCTTGCCGTTGACAGGCCATTCGGCCGGGCCGCCGGGGGTATGGCTGGCGGCCTTGTGGCAAAATGACGGCCATCTGCCTATTCCTGTGCGCCCATGATTCCCTGCCGTGCGTCTGAGCGGTCGCTGCGCCGCGCTCCTGTTGCTGGATGTTCCACCCGTGGCTGATCAGTTCGGTCATCTGCCCCGCGGCCCGCGCCGCATCTTCCAGGCCGCCCGCTGGTCCTGGCAGGGCCTGCGCGCCGCCTGGCTGCACGAGTCCTCGTTCCGGCTGGAGGTCTACCTGCTGATCGTGCTGACGCCGGTCGCGATCTGGCTGGGCCAGACCCCGGTCGAACGCGCGCTGCTGATCGGCTCGATGCTGCTGGTGCTGGCGATGGAACTGGCCAACTCGGCCATCGAGGCGGTGATCGAACGCTACGGCAGCGAGATCCATGAACTGGCCGGCCGCGCCAAGGACATGGGCTCGGCGGCAGTGTTCGTGCTGATGATGAACGTCCTGCTGTGCTGGGCGCTGGTCGTGGTTCCGCACGCGCTGGCCGGCAGTTACGCCTGAAACCCCATTCCCCCACTGCCTTGAAGAGTTTCCATGTCCTTTGAGTTCCTCGCCGACCCCAATGCCTGGGTGACCCTGTTCACCCTGAGTGCGCTGGAAATCGTGCTCGGCATCGACAACCTGGTGTTCATTTCCATCGCGGTCAGCAAGCTGCCGGAAGAGCGTCGCCCGTTCGCGCGCAAGCTCGGCATCGCCGTGGCGTGCATCACGCGTATCGCGCTGCTGGTGTCGCTGGCCTATCTGGCGCACATGGCCGCCAACCTGTTCACCGTGGCCGGCATGGGCATCTCCATCCGCGACCTGGTGCTGATCGTTGGTGGCCTGTTCCTGATCATCAAGGGCTGCATGGAGATCAAGGAACTGATCAGCGGCGGCGAGGATGAAGATCCCAGCACCACCAAGGCCTCGGCCGTGTTCGGCTACGTGATCGCCCAGATTGCGGTGATCGACATCGTGTTCTCGCTGGACTCGGTGATCACCGCCGTCGGCATCGCCGACCACATCCCGGTGATGGTCGCCGCCATCCTGTTGTCGGTGATGGTGATGCTGCTGGCCGCCAACCCGCTGGGCCGCTTCATCGACGCCAACCCGACCGTGAAGATGCTGGCGCTGGCCTTCATCCTGATGATCGGCGCGGTGCTGATCCTGGATGGCCTGGACCTGCATGTGCCCAAGCCCTACATCTACGCCGCGATGGGTTTCTCGGTGCTGGTGGAGTGGCTGAACCTGCTGATGCGTCGGCGCGCGCGCGACCACAACGTGCCGGGCGCCGGCAACTGGTAAGCGCGTGATCCTGAACCCCCGGCACTGCCGGGGGTTCTGCGTTGCAGGGCAGGGATCTGCAGAAGCGGCGATCGCACGACTTGTGAACCTCGGGCAACAGTGTTTCCCCGCCGCGGGGCTTAATCCGGCAGGACGATGCGCGCAGGCTACGCGCTCTCTTCCCAAGGCCTGCCCCACGCAGGAACCCGCCATGAATTCCCGAGCCGCCCTGCTGGCCCTTGCCGTCGGCGCCTTCGCCATCGGTACCACCGAGTTCGCCCCGATGGGCCTGCTCCCGGTCATTGCCGACGGCGTCGGCGTGAACATTCCCACCGCCGGCATGCTGATCACGGCCTATGCCGTGGGCGTGATGCTGGGCGCGCCGGTGATGACCCTACTGATGGGGCGGTTCGGCAGGCGCACCGCGCTGATGCTGCTGATGTCGATCTTCGTGGTCGGCAACCTGCTGTCGGCGCTGGCCCCGAACTACGGCCTGCTGTTGCTGTCGCGGCTGGTCACCAGCCTCAACCACGGTGCGTTCTTTGGCATCGGTGCGGTGGTCGCCGCCAGCCTGGTGCCGAAGGACAAGCAGGCGGCGGCCGTCGCGACCATGTTCATGGGCCTGACCATTGCCAACATCGGCGGCGTGCCGCTGGCGACCTGGGTCGGCCAGCAGCTGGGCTGGCGCCTCTCCTTTGCCGGCACCGCCGTGCTGGGCCTGGTCGCGATCACCGCACTGGGCTTCGCGCTGCCGGCGTCGGCACCCGGGCCCCGTCCGGACGTGCGCCGGGAACTGAAGGCGATCCTGCAGCCGCAGGTGCTGCTGGCGATGGGCACCACGGTGCTCGGTGCCGGTGCGATGTTCACGCTCTATACCTACGTGGCGCCGGTGCTGACCGAGTTGACCGGTGCCTCCAATACGTTCATTGCGATGTCGCTGGCGCTGATCGGCATCGGCTTCACCTTCGGCAACGGCATCGGCGGGCGCATGGCCGACTGGTCGCTGGATGGCGCCACCCGGATCCTGCTGGCGGTCCTTGCCGTGCTGATGTTCGTGTTGCCGCTGGCCTTCATGAGCCACGCCACGGCGGCGCTGGGTGTACTGCTGTTCGGCGCAGCGACCTTCGCGATCGTGCCGCCGCTGCAGATCCGGGTGATGGAGGCTGCCAGCGAGGCGCCGGGGCTGGCGTCGTCGATCAATGTCGGTGCGTTCAACCTGGGCAATGCGGTGGGTGCAGCGCTGGGTGGCGCGGTGATCAGCTCGGGGCTGGGGTATGCGGCGGTGCCGGTGGCCGGTGGGTTGCTGGCGGCATCGGGGTTGTTGCTGGCGTGGCTGGGGCGTCCGCGCGCTGCGGTGGTTGAGGCTTGCTGAGGAGTGTTGGATTCCGGCAGGGCTTGCAGCCCTGCACCTGCTGCAATCAACGTCAACGTCAACGGCAAAAGCCTGCATTCCGTGGGTTGGCGGGGTGGGTCCGGTTGAGGGGGACGCTGCAAGTACGTCCATGTAAGCTCGGTCGCCGCATCCATGCGGCTCACGCCCCCTCAACCGGACCCACCCCGCCTTCGACAGGTTCCTGTGATCTGTTGGAACCTGCTGCTGATGGTGGGTGCCGACCGTTGGTCGGCACGAATGCCTGGAGCATGGGCTTTTGCTTTTGCTTTTTTTTGATCTTTCCCGCGGTGCCGGGAAACCGTATGAGGCCGGGCGGGTGGGCGTGGCGGGGGTATCCGCGCCATGGATGGCGCGGAGGGGGCGGCGCCCGATGGCCGGCCTTTCACCCGAACCATGGCATGCTCGGCGCCACGTCCACCCGGAACCTCCGCCATGCGCCTGTTCACTCGTATCCTGCCCCTGATGCTGCTGGCCTCCCTGCTCTCCGGCTGCGGCTACAACGCCATCCAGCAGAAGGATGAAGCGGTCAAGGCCAGCTGGTCGGAAGTCATCAACCAGTACAAGCGCCGCGCCGACCTGGTGCCCAACCTGGTGCAGACCGTGAAGGGCTTCGCCAGCCAGGAAGAGCGCGTGCTGACCGAAGTCACCAACGCGCGCTCCAGGGTCGGCCAGATCAACGTCAACGCTGACGATGAAGCTTCGCTCAAGCAGTTCCAGCAGGCCCAGGGTGAACTCGGCAGCGCGCTGTCGCGGCTACTGGTGGTCACCGAGAACTATCCGCAGCTGAAGTCCGACCAGAACTTCCGCGACCTGCAGGCGCAGCTGGAAGGCACCGAGAACCGGGTCACCGTGGCCCGTGGCCGCTACATCCAGCAGGTGCAGGACTACAACACCTACATCCGCTCGTTCCCGCAGGTGATCACCGCCAAGATCTTCGGCTACAAGACCAAGCCGAACTTCACGGTGGACAACGAGGCGCAGATCTCCAACGCGCCGGCGGTTGATTTCGGCAACGCGCCGCAGCAGCAGCCGGCACCGCAGCCGGGCCACTGACCGATGCGCCTGGCCACTGCGCTGCTGGCCCTGCTGCTGTGGCTGCCGCTGGCGTCGCAGGCACAGCCGCTGGCGCCGATTCCGGCGCTGGATTCGCCGGTGGTGGACACCACCGGCACGCTGGATGCCACGCAGCAGCAGGCACTGGTGCAGCAGGCCGTTGAGTTGCAGCAACGCAAGGGCAGCCAGCTGCAGGTGCTGGTCGTGCCCACTACCCAGCCGGAAGACATCGCGCAGTACACCACGCGGGTCTTCGACCAGTGGCAGATCGGCCGCAAGGGCGTGGATGACGGCGTGCTGCTGGTGGTGGCCAAGGATGACCGGCGTGTGCGCATCGAACCCGGCTACGGCCTGGAGGGCGCGATTCCCGATGCCATCGCCAACCGGGTCATCCAGGAATACCTGGTGCCGCGCTTCCGCAGCGGTGACTATGCCGGTGGCATCACCGACGCTACCGGCATGCTGGTCAAGCTGATCGATGGCGAAGATCTGCCGGCGCCGGTCAGCGGCCATCGCGGGCGCGAACCCGACGGTGGGGGCGACACCTGGTTCCTGGCGCTGTTCATCGGTGTGTTCGCCGGCAGCATCCTGCGCGGGGTGTTCTCGCGCGTGCCGCGCCCGCTGCGCGGCCTGCTTGGCGGCGCCGGCGCGGCGTTGGCGGCGTTCCTGTTCACCTCCACGCTGCTGGCCAGCGGCCTGGCCGGCATCGTCGGCCTGATCGTCGCCATGCTCTCCGGGCACCCGGGCCGCTTTGCCGGTGGCGGTGGCTGGGGCGGTGGCAGCTGGGGCGGCGGAGGCGGCTTCGGTGGAGGCGGTGGCTTTGGCGGCGGCGGTTGGGGCGGCGGCGGTGGCCGTTCCGGCGGCGGCGGCGCATCGGGAGGCTGGTGATGATCCAACGTCTGTGCCGCCATCTGTTCTCGCCGTCGGTACGGCGCGCGTTCCCGCCGGCCACGCTGCAGGCGATCACCGAGGCCATCGCGGCAGGTGAGCAGCGCCACGGCGGCCAGGTGATGTTCGCGGTGGAGGCCGATCTGCCGCTGCACGCGCTGTGGTGCAAGGTCACCCCACGCCAGGCCGCCGAACATGCCTTCGCCCGCCTGCGCACCTGGGATACCACCCACAACAACGGCGTGCTGATCTACCTGCTGCTGGCCGACCACGCCATCGAGATCGTCGCCGATCGTGGCCTGCACGGCAGGGTCAGCCCGGCGCAATGGCAGCGGGTCTGCACCCATCTGCGCGAGGGCCTGCGCGGGGCCAACCCGGTGGCGGCGCTGCAGGGCGCCATCGATGAAGTGTCGAGCCTGATCGAAGGGCACTTTCCGGCGGCGGCGCGGTCCGAGGATGACGCGTTGCCGGACACCCCGCAGATCCTGGGCTGAACCCCGTTCTGCGATGTGCTGGCCGACCCGTGCCGATGCCGGCGCGGGGCCGGGCCGGGACGCTAAAATGTCCGTACTCCTGCCAGGCGTCTTCCATGATCTATTTCCACGACATCGACCCCATCGCCCTCTCGCTGGGGCCGATCAAGGTGCATTGGTACGGCATCATGTACCTGCTCGGCTTCACCGCGGCCTGGCTGCTGGGCCGCAAGCGCATCGCCGACGGGCGCCTGCCGGGCGTCGATGCCAACGGCTTCTCCGACCTGCTGTTCTACGCCATGCTCGGCGTGGTGCTGGGCGGGCGCATCGGCTACATGCTGTTCTACGCGCTGGGCGATTTCCTGCACAACCCGCTGCTGCTGTTCAAGGTGTGGGATGGCGGCATGAGTTTCCACGGCGGCCTGCTGGGCGTGATCGCGGCCTGCTGGTGGTGGTCGCGCAAGCACGCGCTGCACTTCTTCGACACCATGGATTTCATGGCGCCGCTGGTGCCGCTGGGCCTGGGCTTCGGCCGCATCGGCAACTTCATCGGCGCCGAACTGTGGGGCAAGTACACCGATGGAAGCTGGGGCGTGGTGTTCCCGTCCGGCCTGCCGGCGCCGCTGAACCAGCTCGACCACGCGACGCTGCAGGCGCAGTTCGCCAGCGGCGCGCTGAACCAGTTCGCGCGCCATCCGTCGCAGCTGTACGAAGCCTTCCTGGAAGGCTTGGTGATGTTCGTGGTGCTGTGGACGGTATCGGCCAAGCCCCGCCATCGTTACCTCATCGGTGGCCTGTTCGCGCTGCTGTACGGCATCTTCCGCTTCGCGGTGGAGTTCGTGCGCATGCCGGACAACGGCATCTACGTGGCCTTCGGCTGGCTGACCAAGGGCCAGATCCTGTGCGTGCCGTTGATCGCCTTCGGCTTGGTGCTGCTGGTGATGTCGCGCCGCGCGCCGGTGCTGCAGCCGCAGCCGATGGTGGCTACTGAGGGCAAGGCATGAAGCCCTACCTGGACCTGCTCTCGCATGTGCTTGAGCACGGCGCCGAAAAGAGCGACCGCACCGGCACCGGCACCCGCAGCGTGTTCGGCTGGCAGATGCGCTTCAACCTCAACGACGGCTTCCCGCTGGTCACCACCAAGAAGCTGCACCTGCGCTCGATCATCCACGAGCTGCTGTGGTTCCTGAAGGGCGACACCAACATCGGCTACCTGAAGGACAACCAGGTCCGCATCTGGGACGAATGGGCCGATGCCAATGGCGATCTCGGCCCGGTGTACGGCAAGCAGTGGCGCAGCTGGGCCACGGCCGATGGCGGTGCGATCGACCAGATGCAGTGGCTGGTGGACGAGATCAAGCGCAACCCCGATTCGCGCCGGCTGGTGGTCAGTGCCTGGAACGTGGGTGAGCTGTCGCAGATGGCGCTGATGCCGTGCCACAACCTGTTCCAGTTCTACGTGGTGGACGGCAAGCTCAGCTGCCAGCTGTACCAGCGCAGTGGCGACATCTTCCTCGGCGTGCCGTTCAACATCGCCAGCTACGCGCTGCTGACCCACATGGTGGCGCAGGCCACCGGCCTGGGCGTGGGCGATTTCGTGCATACGCTGGGCGATGCGCACCTGTATTCGAACCATTTCGAACAGGCCCGCGAACAGCTGTCACGTGAACCGCGCGCGCTGCCGACGCTGTGGTTGAACCCGGACGTGACCGACCTGTTCGGTTTCCAGTTCGACGATATCCGCATCGACGGCTACGACCCGCATCCGGCGATCAAGGCACCGGTGGCGGTGTGAGCACGATGACGCTGTCGATGATCGTCGCGCTGGACCGCAACCGCGGCATCGGCCAGGGCAATGCCATGCCCTGGCATCTGCCGGATGACTTCAAGCACTTCAAGGCACTGACCCTCGGCAAGCCGATCCTGATGGGGCGCAAGACCGCCGAATCGATCGGCCGTGTGCTGCCGGGGCGGACCAACCTGGTGCTGACCCGCAGCGGCCAGGTGCCGTTTGAAGGCATGCGCGCGGTGGCCTCGCTGGACGAGGCCAAGGCGATTGCCGAAGGCGAGGGCGCCAGCGAGCTGTGCATCATCGGCGGTGGCGAGATCTTCCGCCAGCTGCTCGACCAGGCCAGTGACCTGTACCTGACCTGGGTTGATGCCGAAGTGCCGGCCGACACCCATTTCCCCGAGGTGGATGCGCACGACTGGCAGGAAGTGAACAGCGAACCGCACCCGGCTGACGCGCGCCACGCCTACGCGTTCCGCTTCGTGCACTACGTGCGCCGCTGACCTCGGAAATGCCAACGAAAACACCGACGGGGTAGAGTCGACTATCGCGCGCAGCGCGGGGTTTTCAGGGGGGCCAGGAGCAGTCGACTAACAGTCGACTCTACCGGGACTGCTGCTACGGCATCCGGTAATGCCCGATGATCGCGTGCTGGAACAGCAGGTTCTCTTCGCGGGTGCCGCGCGCGATGTTGTGCAGCACCAGCGGCGTGCCATCGGCCAGCCGCCGGTCGGAGACGATGCCGACGTGCAGCAGGCCGTTGCCGTTGAGCTTCCAGGCCACGATGTCGCCGGCCGCGTAGTCGGTGGCGAGGGCGGTGACCGGTTGCTGCCAGCCCTGCCGCTCGAACCAGCGCATCAGGTTCGGCACGCGGCGATGATCGATGTTGCGATCCGGTCGGGACAGGCCCCAGATGGCGGGATAGGCGCTGAAATTGCCGCGCATGTCTTCATGCACGCGGGCCTGCAGGTCCAGGCCCTGGTTGCGCAGGGCACGCACCACCACGTCAGTGCAGACACCACGGTCCAGCGGGACATCGCCACCGGGATAGGCCAGCACCCGGTAGGCCGGGTCGTAGCGGGTGGTCACGCCGATCTGCGCGCGTGCGGCGGTCACCAGGGGCGGCGAAGGCGCCTGCGGGTGTGCCGGCGAAGATGCGGTGTTTTCCGCGGCGCCGGGGGCAGGGGCGGAACCGGGCTGGCAGCCGCTGGCCAGCGCCAGCGCCAGCAGCAGCACCGTCCTTGGTGCCCGGCCCGCGCGCATCATGCCTGCGGCGGGGCGCCGTTGTTGCCTGGGCCCGGGGAACCACCCGCACCGCCACCGCCGCGACGGCGACGACGGCGCGGTCCACGGCTGCCCGGGTTGGCTGCAGGGGCGCTGCCGCTGCCCTGTTCCTTGCCCTGCGAAGCCGCGGCCGGTCGCTCATGCGCCGGGCGCGCCAGCGGGCGCGCATTGGGCACCGGAGCCGGAACATCGCGGCCGGGCACCTGCACCACGCGCAGCTCATCGGTATCCAGCTGCAGTGCGGTCAGCTTGCCGCCCCATACCGCGCCGGTGTCGATGGCATGCACGCCCTGGGTGATGGTCAGGCCCAGTGCGGACCAATGGCCGCAGACGACCTTCAGATCGCGTTCGACGCGGCCTGGCACTTCGAACCAGGGGTACAACCCCTGTTCCTGCGTGCCCGGCGTGCCCTTGTCCTCGATGCCGATGCGCCCGCGCGGGGTGCAATAGCGCATGCGGGTAAGCACGTTGATGATCGCGCGCGAGCGGTCATAGCCGGACAGGTTCGGTGCCCAGCTGGGCTTGTCGCCATACATGTTGCGGAACAGCTTGCGGTAGCCGGCACCGTGCAGCTGCACCTCGACTTCCGCGGCATGCTTCTCGGCCATCTGCGTGGTCCACTTCGGGGCCAGGCCGGCGTGCACCATCATCCAGCCCAGCTCGCGATCCACGTGCACCAGCTTCTGCAGGCGCAGCCATTCGAGCAGTTCGTCGCGGTCTTCGGCCTGCACGATGCGCAGCAGGTCCGGGTTGACCTTGCGCTGTTCCTCTTCGGTGCGCGCACCGACGGCCAGCAGCGACAGGTCATGGTTACCCAGCACCACCACGCTGTGCTCGCGCAGCGAATGCACCAGCCGCAGCGTTTCCAGCGACTGGCCGCCGCGGTTGACCAGGTCGCCGCAGAACCACAGGGTGTCCTGCGCCGGATCGAAGCGGATCTTCTCCAGCAATCGCTGGGTAACGTCGTAGCAGCCCTGCAGGTCGCCGATCGCCCACACACTCATCGTTCGGCCTCCGTGTCAGTGCAGGGTGCGCGGGATGGCCAGCACGAAGGGTGCGACCGGCGCGGCAAATTCGGTGCCGTCGTCGGCGACCATGTCGTAGTGGCCCTGCATGGTCCCGTGATCGGTCCCCAGCATGACACCGGACGTGTAATGGAAGTCTTCACCGGGACGCAGGCGCGGCTGCTCGCCGATCACCCCGTCACCATCGACATGCTCGACGCGACCGTTGGCATCGGTGATGCGCCAGTGGCGTGCGACCAGGCGTGCGGCGACCCGCCCCTGGTTGTGGATGCGGATCGTATAGGCGAACGCATAGCGACCGTCTTCCGGCGCGGATTGATCGTCGAGGAAGCGCGGCGCGACTTCGACGGAGATGGCATAAACGTCAGCGTTTTCCATACCGGCAGTGTAATCAGGAGGCATTGGCCAAAGCGATGAATTCGGCCACGTCCAGCTGTTCGGCGCGGGCATCGGGACGCACGCCGGCGGCAAGGAACTGCTCGGCGGACACCACATTGTTCAGGGCATTGCGCAGGGTCTTGCGGCGCTGGCCGAAGGCGGCCTTGACCACGTCGGCGAAGCGCTTGTGATCGGCGATGTTGATGCTGGCCGGGTCGCGCGGCACCAACCGCACCACGGCCGAATCGACCTTCGGCGGCGGCCGGAAGGCACCCGGCGGCACCACGAACAGCGAGGTCACCTGGCAGTACGCCTGCAGCATCACGCTGAGGCGGCCGTAGACTTTGCTGCCCGGACCAGCCGCCATGCGGTCGACCACTTCCTTCTGCAGCATGAAGTGCATGTCGCGGATCACCGCGGCATGGTCCAGCGCATGGAACAGGATCGGCGAGGAGATGTTGTAGGGCAGGTTGCCGACCAGGCGGATCGGCTGGCCGTCGGCCAGCTCGGTGAAGTCCACGCGCAGCACGTCGCGGTGGACGATGGTCAGCTCGCCCAGCGGTTCGGCGGCGGCAGTGAGCGGCGCGATCAGGTCGCGGTCGAACTCGATCACCGTCAGCTTCGGATGCACGCGCAGCAGCGGCAGCGTGATCGCGCCCTGGCCAGGACCAATCTCGACCAGGCGGTCGCCGTCTTTCGGGTTGACCGCCATCACGATCTTGTCGATGTAGTGGCGATCGGCCAGGAAATGCTGGCCAAGCTGCTTCTTGGCCGGTGCGGTGAACACCGGGCCGGAGGGGGAATGCGGGGAATTCATGCGCTCAGTGTACGTTGCCGCGCAAGCTGCGCACACAGCGCCGTTGCCGCCTGCAGGCTGGAGGGATCGGCGATGCCGCGGCCGGCCAGATCCAGCGCGGTGCCATGGTCGACCGCCACGCGCGGATAGGGCAGGCCCAGGGTCAGGTTCACCGCCTGTTCGAAGCCCGAGTACTTCAGCACCGGCAGGCCCTGGTCGTGGTACATGGCCAGCACGGTGTCGAAGCCGGCCAGCTTGGCCGGCAGGAAGGCGGTGTCGGCCGGCAGCGGCCCGACCAGGTCCATGCCGTCTGCGCGCAGGCGCTGCAGCAGCGGGATGATCAGGTCCAGCTCCTCGCGGCCCAGGTGGCCGTCTTCACCGGCGTGTGGGTTCAGGCCAAGTACGGCGATGCGCGGCGCAGGCAGGCCGAACTCGCGGCGCAGCGCGGCGTGCACGGTGCGCAGGGTGTGTTCCAGGCCGGGGGCGGTGATCGCATCGGCCACCGCGCGCAGGGGCAGGTGGGTGGTGGCCAGGGCCACGCGCACGATGGGGTTGGCCAGCATCATCACCACGCTCACCCCGGCCTGGTCGGCCAGCAGTTCGGTGGTGCCGCTGTAGGCGATGCCGCCTTCGTTGATGACCGCCTTGTGCACCGGGCCGGTCACCACGCCGTGCAGTTCACCGGACAGGCAGGCCTGGCCGGCGCCGAGCAGGGCGCCGATGACGGCGTGGGCATTGCCCGGCTCGGCCTGGCCAAACCGGCTGGGCACGGCATTGGCGACCACGCGCAGGCGCAGATCTCCGGGGACGCGCGCTTCGGCGTCCTCGGGCAGCAATTGCAGGGGCAGGTTCAGCGCGGCCGCAGCCGCGCGCAGGGTATCCGGGTCGGCGAATGCCAGCAGCCGGCAATCTTCACGCGGCTGCTGGACCAGGCGGACACACAGTTCCGGACCGATCCCGGCGGGCTCGCCCGGTACCAGAGCGAGCTCGGGGCGCATCGGTCAGGACTGCGGCGGCGTGGCGGTGTTTTCCGCGCGGTCGCCGCTGCGGAAGCTGACGTAGGCTTCGCCGCGCAGTTCCTGCAGGAAGCGGTTGTACTCGTCCTCCAGCTTGCGGCGGCCGATGGTCTCGCGGACCTGGGCGCGCTGGTTATCGTTGGTCACGTCGGTCTGGCGGGTGGCCACGCGCTGCACGATGTGCCAACCGGCATCGGTACGGAACGGCTGGCTGACGCCGCCATCCTGGAGGCCGGAAACCTGCTGGCCAAACGCCGGACCGAACGCGTCGGCCGGGAACCAGCCCAGATCGCCGCCCTGGCCCTTGCTGTTGTTGTCCTCGGAGGACTCCTTGGCAACGGTCTCGAAGTCCGCGCCACCGGCGATGCGGGCACGCAGGGTATCGATCTTGGCCTTGGCGGCTGCGTCGGTCTGGTGGTCGTCCACGCGCACCAGGATGTGGCGGCCGTGGTACTCGGTAACGGTGCTGGCGCCGGCAGCCGCGCTGGCATCGCGCACTTCCACCAGCTTCAGCAGCTGGAAGCCGCTGGGGCCGCGGATCGGGCCGACCACTTCGCCCGGCTTCATCTTTTCCATCATCTGCGCGAACGCCTGCGGGATTTCATCCAGGCTGCGCCAGCCCAGGTCGCCGCCTTCCAGCGCGTTGGGGCTGTCCGAATAGCGTACGGCGGCCGCATTGAAGTCCAGCTCGCCCTTGTCCAGCAGCGACTTCACGCCGTCGGCCTTCTTCTGGCCGGTGGCGATCTGGTCGGCATTGGCGCCGTCGGGCACGGCGACCAGGATGTGCGCCAGATGGTACTGGTTGCCGGCCGTGGCCTGCTGCTTCAGCGCGGCATCGACTTCGCCCTCGCTGACACTGATGCGGCTCTGCGCAAAGCTCTGGCGCAGGCGCTGCACGGTGATCTCGTCACGCACCGACGCACGGAAATCGTTGAAATCGATGCCGTCATGGGCCAGGCGCTGGCGCAGGGCGTCCAGGTTCGAACCGTTCTGCTGGGCGATGGTATTCATCGCCTGGTTCAGCTCCTGGTCGCCGACGCGGATGCCGCTGCTCTGCGCGCGGGCCACCTGCAGCTTGACCAGCACCAGGCGCTCGAGCACCTGGCGGCTCAGGACGTCTTCCGGCGGCAGCTGGTTCTCACGGCCGGCGTACTGCGCCTTGATGTTGGCGATTGCACGCTGGAGTTCGCTCTGCAGGATGACGTCCTCATCGACGACAGCGGCAATGCGGTCAAGCGCCTGCGCCTGCTGGGCAAGGACCTGCAGGGGGGCGGACACGCTGGACACCGCCAGCAGTGAGGCGAGAAGAACGGGGAAGCGCTTGGTCATGGGATCAGATTCGGATCGTAGTCATCCCGGGTCGCCCCGGTGTTGCTGGGCGGCACCAGATAGAGGTCGTCGCGGTTGTAGCCGAGGATAGCACGGCGCAGCGTACGGTCCGTGTCCTGGCCGATGGAGCTCAGGCCCTTCAGGACGAACTCCACCTGGATGGCATTGTTCATTTGGCCTTCGCGGTTGCGCACGTAGCGGCGGGCGACCGCACGCACGGCCAGGCAGCAGCTGTCCCACTGGACGCCGGCGATGATTTCCAGCGGTTCCTTGTCCTGCAGCGAGTAGTAATAGCGGCCGACCAGGCTCCAGCGCGCATTCAGCGGGTACAGGAACGACAGGTCGGCCTGCTCCAGCAGGGTCCGATCGTGCTTGTTCGCACCGGGCAGGGCGCCGGCATTGATGCGGTAACGGTAGCTCAGGTTGACCACGCCATCGTTGGGCATCAGGTAGCGGGCGCGGACGCTGGCCAGATCCTCGCGCTTGTACTTCGGATCCCACTGGTAGGTGGCGCCCAGGGTCCAGCGGTCGTTGATCATGTAGTTGCCGTCGGCGATCCAGGCCGACTTGCCCTTCTCCACCGGTTCACCGCCGGGGGTGACGGTCACTCGCGACTCATCGAAGTACTGGATCTGGCCGATCGAGGCAGAGAAGCGCTCCTTGCCGGTGGTCTGGTCGATGAAGCGGGTACTCAGCGCCAGGGTCAGCTGGTTGGCGTCGTTCTGGCGGTCGGCGCCGGTATAGCGCGAATCGCGGAACAGCTGGCCCCAGCTGAAGGTGAAGTCACGCGTATCGAAGATCGGCAGCTCGTCCTGGTTGCGGTACGGCGTGCGCAGGTAGAACAGGCGCGGCTCCAGGGTCTGCAGGAACGTCTTTCCGCGGATGCTGGTTTCGCGGTCGAAGAACAGGCCAGCGTCGATGCTGCCGATCGGCAGGCTGCGGCTGGGCGAGGTATTGCCGCGCAGCTGCTCGGGCGTGGCCGTGGTCGGGTCGATGTCCTGCGAGCGCAGGATCTGGGCCTGGATGCCGTTGACGCCGTCGACCAGCCCGCGGTCAAGCTGGTAGGCGGTGTAACGGTAGGCCAGGGTCGGGGTCACATACCAGGCCGCGCCGCTGATCGGGAACGACACATACGGCTTCACGTCCAGTCGCGAACCACCGCTGACACCAACGCCGGAGGTGAGCTGCTGGCCCGTCCGCGTGTACTGCAGATCGTCGCCGGTGCCGACGGCGTTCTTGAAGTTGATGTCGTCGTGGGTGAAGCGCACGGCTTCGGCGTAGATGCCCGTTTCCAGCCATGAACGGACCGGCTTGTCCCAGTTGAAGTACAGGCGCGGCTGGCGGTTGTAGGGCAGCGCGCGCTCGTCGAGGGTGTAGTCGGTCAGCTGCCAGCGGTCGGCCATGATCCCGGCCGTCCAGTTCTTGCCGGTGCCGTACAGGCCGACCGTGCTCTGCAGGTTCGACGCGGTCACGCCGACCAGGCGGTTGGCGAAGTCCTCGACATAGCGCTCGTCGCTGACCCAGGCCAGGTTGGCGCGGGCCTGCCAGTGGCTGTCCACGTTGTGATAACCGGCGAACATCACCCGGCCGCGATCACGATCACGCAGCTTGTCGTTGGGGATGAAAGAGGTCAACACCTCGCCCCGGCCGCCGTTGTAGAGGTAGCGGAACTCGTTGTCGAGCAGGATGCCGCGCCGGCTCATGTAGCGCGGGGTCAGCGTATCGTCGTAGTTCGGCGCCAGGTTGAAGTAGATCGGCTGCGCATAGTCCACGCCGTTGCGCCCGGACATGCCCAGCTGCGGGAACAGCAGGCCGGTCTTGCGGCGGTCGTCGATCGGGAACTTGAAGTACGGTGCCCACAGCACCGGCACCTTGCCGATGCGCAGCACGGCGTTGCGCGCGGTGCCGAAGCCTTCGTCGTTGTCCACTTCGATCTGCGGCGCCGACAGCTTCCACACCGGCTGCGAGGGGTCGCAGGTGGTGTAGGTGGAGCGGTGCATCTGGCCGACCGCACCCTGCAGGTCGACCGACTCGGCGTCGCCGTTGCCGCGGCGCGACACCAGCTGGTACTTGATGTCGGTGATCTTGTGGGTGTCGCTTTCCTGGTTGCCCTCGGCACGCTTGGCGACCATCCGGATCGACCCGTCCTGGTAGCGCACGTTGCCGTCGGCGATGTAGTTGCCGGTTTCGGTATCGAAGCTGAGCTTGTCGGTGCCGACGAACTGGTCGCCACGGCGCAGCGCCACGTTGCCCTCGTATTGCGGCACGGTGGTGGTGCCCAGCAGCTGGTCACCCTCGATGTCGGTCGGCTGCTGCTCGCGCGCGGCGGCGGCGCTGGCCTTGTCCTGGCCGGGAAGCGGGGTCGGGGCGTCGGTGAACGCAGGAATGACGTCGGTGGCCGGGCACAGGCCCCAGTTGAGCGGCTTTTCATCGGCCATCACCGGTAGGCTGATGGCGATGCTCAGGGGCAGGGGAAGCAGGCGGAGGGCTCGGCGCACGCGGTTCGGATTCGGGCGAAAACGAACGGTAGCTTGCCCCATCCCTTGCATAGGGGCAATGAAGGGCGTCGAAGCCTGCCGGTTCGGGTTCATCCGGCAGCACCGCCGGCTGCCGGTGAGATCAGCGCCTGGACATGGGCCACGCTGCACTCGGCAAGGGCTTGCAGGTCGTAGCCACCCTCCAGCATCGAGACCACCCGGCCCGCCGCGTGGCGCCGTGCCAACGCATGCAGCTCGCGGGTGATCCAGGCGAAATCGTCGGTTTCCAGCATCAGGTCGGCCTGCGGGTCGCGAAGATGGGCGTCGAAGCCGGCCGAGATCAGCAGCAGCTGCGGGCGGAAGTCATCGATGGCCGGCAGCATCTCGTCGGCCCAGACATTGCGGAAGCGGAAACCGCCGCTGCCGGGGGGCAGCAGGATGTTCATCAGGTTACCGGCGCCGCGGTCACGGCGCAGCCCGGAATTGGGGAACAGGCCAGCCTGGTGGGTGCTGTAGTACGAGACCCGGGCGTCGT
Source organism: Stenotrophomonas maltophilia (assembly GCF_047497515.2). Lineage (GTDB taxonomy): Bacteria > Pseudomonadota > Gammaproteobacteria > Xanthomonadales > Xanthomonadaceae > Stenotrophomonas. The sequence continues at coordinate 39,801 of NZ_JAXAXL020000015.1, read as the reverse complement.
GCTGGAAGATGTCCTGGGTGCCGTTGCCGTGGTGCACGTCGAAGTCGACCACCGCGATCCGTTCCAGGCCGTGGCGGTCACGGGCGTAGGCGGCGGCGATGGCGATGTTGTTGAGCAGGCAGAAGCCCATCGCGGCGCTGCTGGTGGCATGGTGGCCGGGTGGGCGTACCGCGCAGAACGCCAGCGGGTCCTGGCCCAGCATCACCGCATCGACCGCGGCCACGCCGGCGCCGGCCGCATGCACCGCGGCACTGGCCGAACCCGGTGAGGTCCAGGTGTCCATGTCCAGCTGCCGCAGCGGCGCGGTCTGCGGCTGCAGCACCAGGTCGAGCAGCGCACTGTCGTGGACGCGGGTCAGTTCGCCGAACTTGGCCGGCGGCGCTTCACGCCATTCGAGCTGGCCGGGAAAGGCCGCATGCAGCGCATCAAGCACCGATTGCAGGCGTTGCGGACATTCAGGATGGCCGGGACCGGGGTCATGCAGCAGGCAGGACGGATGGGTATAGACCAGCATCGTGCCGACTCAGCGCTGGCGGTGCTGTGGTTGCCACAGCGCCTCGCCCTGGCCATCGGCGCGGGCCAGTACCCGCGCCAGCACGAACAGCAGGTCCGACAACCGGTTGAGGTATTGCAGTGCCTCGCTGCGAACGCTTTCGTGGCGCGCCAGGGTGACCGTCTCGCGCTCGGCGCGGCGGACGATGGTGCGTGCCAGGTGGCAGCGTGCGGCCGCCTCGCCGCCGGCCGGAAGGATGAACTCCTTCAGCATCGGCAGGCCGCCGTTGTAGTGGTCCAGCTGCTGCTCCAGCGCCGAGACATCGGCCGCGTGGATCGCGGCGTGGCCGGGGATGCAGAGCTCGGCGCCGAGGTCGAACAGCTGGTGCTGCAGGTGCACGACCAGGGCGCGCACGTCGTCGGGCAGTGGGGCTGCCAGCAACAGGCCGAGTGCGGCATTGGCCTCGTCGACGGTGCCGTAGGACGCGACCCGGGCGTCATCCTTGGCCACGCGCTGGCCGTCGCCGAGGCCGGTGCTGCCATCGTCGCCGGTGCGGGTATAGATACGCGAGAGGCGATGACCCATGCGGCGGCTCAGTGGCGGATGTCGCGGCGGGCCTGCTGGAGCTTCAACACCTGCTCCACGGCCAGCTGCAGGGCGGCGGCCAGCGCCACATAGATCGCCGTGGTGCGCAGGTAGGGCCCGAACCACTGCACATAGTTCTGCGCCCAGCCAGCCAGGGTCGGTTCGGCCACGTTGCGGCTGGTCCAGTAGAAGCCTCCCTGCGCCAGCAGGTGGCAGACCGCCACCGAAGCGACCAGCAGCAGGGCGCCCTTGGCCAGGACTGGCCAGCGTGCGCTCTGGTAGTTGCGGCCCAGCAGCATGCCGCCGGCCCACAGTGAGAAATAGGCCGGCAGCAGCAACCAGTAGCCCGGCGAGACGCAGTAGTGCTGCCAGAAATCCAGGCCACTGCTGCGGATCACGATCCAGTCGACCAGCACCGCGAACACCATCAGCAGCGGGAACGCCCAGCGTGTCCAGCGCGCCAGGTAGAAGCCGCCGATGAAAAACACCGCCCAGGAAGCATCGGGGATCGCCGCGAAGTGGTTGACGCGCGTCGCCGCCAGCAGCAGGACCAGCACGGACAGGACGAAGGCGCGGTTGACGGTGTCGGACATGGCGGCGGGCCCGGAGCGGATTCAGGTTTCATTCTAGCCCGCCCCGCAGCTTGGCGCAGAGCCCGCCGTTCGGCGTACAGACGGGACGAGCGCGTATCATGAACGCATGAGTGAACGACATGACGTGCTGATCGTCGGGGGCGGGCTGGTCGGCGCCAGCCTGGCCATTGCCCTGGAGCGCCTGGGCCGTGACGTGGGCCTGCTTGAGGCCAGCCCGGCCGGCGAACTGCCGGCGGTGTTCGACCAGCGCAATCTCAGTTTCGCTGCGGCCACCGTCAACGCGTTGACCGCGCTGGGCGTGATGCAGAAGCTGGCGATGGCGCCGGGCCCGATCCGGCGTATCCATGTCAGCCGCGCCGGCGATTTCGGCCGGGTCCAGCTCGACGCCGCCGACTACGACCGGCCGTGGTTCGGGCAGGTGGTGGTGGCGCGCGATTTCGGCCAGGCCCTGGAGGCACGGCTGCAGGAGCTGCCGCGACTGCGCCGTTACCGGCCGATGCGATTCCTGGGCCTGGGCGAGGTGGTCGATGGCTACCGCCAGGTGCGGGTGGCCGACGAGGCGGGCGAACGCCTGCTGCTGGCCCGGCTGGTGGTCGGTGCCGATGGCACCCCCAGTGGCGTGCGCGATGCGCTGGGCATCGAGGTCGACCGCCATGATTTCCAGCAGACGCTGTTTGTCGCCCGCGTGCGCAGCCAGCGCGCGCCCGACGGTACGGCGTGGGAGCGCTTCACCGATACCGGCCCGACCGCGCTGCTGCCGCGTGGCGACCGCCACTTCGGCACCGTGCACGGCGTTGCCCGCGATCAGGCGGATGCGGTGACGGCGCTGGACGATGCGGCATGGCTGCAGCGGCTGCAGCATGCGATCGGTTGGCGTGCCGGTCGCCTGCTGGAATCGGGCCCGCGCAGTGCTTACCCGCTGATCCAGGTGCTGGCGCGCGCGCTGGCCGGAGAGCGCGCGGTACTGCTCGGCAATGCCGCACAGACCATCCACCCGTTGGGTGCGCAGGGCTTCAACCTGGGCCTGCGCGATGCGCTGACCCTGGCTGAACTGCTGGAGGATTCAAACGACGATGCCGGCAGCGATGCGCTGCTGCAGGCGTATGTCGCGCGCCGCGAGGAAGATCGCCGGCAGACAGTGGCGTTCTCCGGTGGGCTGGCACGCCTGACCAGCAACCCGGCGCCGCTGTTGCGGCCGCTGCGCAGCCTGGGCCTGGTGGCCGCACAGCGCGCCTCGGTGCAGTCGATGCTGGTCGGTGGCGCGATGGGCTTCCGCGGCGAGGTGCCGCGCCTGTGCCGTGGAGACGCCGCATGAACCGGCGCGCGCGACTGGACGTGGCGATCGTCGGCGGCGGCGTGGTCGGTGCGGCCTGTGCCTTGGCGCTGGCCGATGCCGGTCTCTCTGTTGCACTGGTCGAAGGCCGCGAGCCAGCGCCGTGGCAGGCCGCACAGCCGGACCTGCGGGTGTTCGCCTTTGCCGCCGACAATGTGCAGCTGTTGCAGCGCCTCGGCGTGTGGCCGGCGATCGCGCAGGCCCGCGCTTGGCCGTACCGGCGCATGCAGGTGTGGGATGCGGCCGGCGGTGAGGATCTGCTGTTCGATGCCGATCGTTTCGGTCGCAGCGAACTGGGCTACATCGTCGAGAACGGCCTGCTGCAGGATCGCCTGTGGGCCGCGCTGACGGCGGCCGGCGTGCAGCTGCACTGCCCGGCGCGGGTGGAAGCGCTGGAGCAGGATGAAGAGAGTGTTCGCCTGCGCCTGGACGATGGGCGCCGCCTGGAAGCCGCATTGGCCGTGGCCGCCGATGGCGCCGAATCGACCCTGCGCCAGCTGGCCGGGATCGAGGTCGAGCGGCATGACTACCACCAGCGTGGCGTGGTGGCCTACGTGGACAGCGAGCTGCCGAACCAGGCCACGGCCTGGCAGCGCTTCCTGCCGACCGGGCCGCTGGCGCTGCTGCCGGTGGCCGAGCGCCGCAGCTCGATTGTCTGGACGCTGCCCGAAGACGAGGCCGCTCGCGTGCTGGCCCTGGACGAGACGGCATTCAACCGCGAACTGACCCGCGCCTTCGCCGCCCGCCTGGGTGAACTGCGATTGGCGTCCCCGCGCGCCGCGTTCCCGCTGCGCCGGCAGTTGGCCCGGCACTACGTGGCCGGCCGCGTGCTGGCACTGGGCGATGCCGCGCACGTGGTGCATCCGCTGGCGGGGCAGGGCGTGAACCTGGGGCTGCGCGACGTCGCCGCCCTGCAGCAGTGGCTGGCGCCTTCGGCTGCGCGCCGTGGCCAGCCGCGCCTGTCACCGCAGCGGCTGCAGCGCTGGGCCCGCGAACGTCGCAGCGACAATCACATCGCCGCCTACAGCTTCGATGCGATCAACCGCTTGTTCTCCAACGACGAGATGCACCTGACCCTGGCCCGCGGCCGCGCGCTGGGCTGCGTGGGCAAGTGGCCGCCTCTGGTGCAGGCGTTCTGGAAGCGCGCCGCCGGCGTCTGATCGGAGTACAGGCCGCTCTGGCAGGTGCCAACCTAGGTTGGCACCTACCGAGAGAGGGTCGTGTGCCCGGCGTCAGTAGATCCACGCCATGCGTGGATGAAGATCGCGACAGTGGATCAATCGACCAGCCAACCCGCCAGGTCGGCACGGTCAAGCTTGCCGCGGTGCTTGCGGTCCAGCGCGTTGAACTCGTCGGCCAACGCCGGGTTGGCCTGTGCTTCTTCGCGGCTGATGAAGCCATCGCCGTTCACGTCCAGCTCGCTGAAACGGATGCGGTACTGGCCAACCACGCTGCTCGGCTCCAGCGAACGTACCGTCACCTGTGCCTCGCCGGCCGGCTGCGCTATCTCCACGCTGCCGGTGACCCGGCCTGCGCCCAGCGGTTGCTGGCGGATCGTACCACCGGTCGGGCCCAGCGGTTGGCTCTGCGCCGGTGTATGCGGCAACTGCTGGGCAAGGGCAGGCGCCGCCGCCAGCAAGGCGATCAGTAGTGGAGTCGAGCGGTATCGCATGGTTGCATCCCTCGGTAGCGCCGGGCCATGCCCGGCGGGCACGATGGCCTCAGCGCAGCGGCGAAGCCAGTACGGTGATCTCTTCGCGGTCGTGGTACAGCTGCTTGGCGCGCACCACCAGCGGCTTGCCGGCCTGGTCCTGGAACAGGTCCAGGCACAGCCGGGTCTCGTCCCAACGCTTCTTCATCGGCAGTTTCAGGTTGAAGATCGCATGCCGGCACCAGCCTTCGCGGAACCAGGTCGCCATGCGCTCGGCCACGCGGCGCGGCTGCTCGACCATGTCGCAGACCATCCAGTCCAGCGGCTGCTCCGGGTGCCAGTGGAAGCCGTCGGCGCGCAGGTGCTCGACCAGGCCAGTGTCCAGCACGTGCTGGCGCAGCGGGCCGTTGTCGATGCTCAGTACGTGCATGTGCTGGCGGGTCAGCACCCAGGTCCAGCCGCCCGGTGCAGCACCGAGGTCGGCCGCACGCATGCCAGGCTTGGCCAGTGCCTCGCGCTCTTCCGGCGTCAGCAGGGTCAACAGCGCCTCGTCCAGCTTCAGCGCCGAACGCGAGGGCGCTTCGGGCAGCAGCTTCAGGCGCGGAATGCCCAGCGCCCACGGCGCGCTGTCGGCCGGGTCGGCCACGCAGACGAAGGCGTGGGTGCCATCGACGAACACCACGTGCAGGCGTGGCAGGTGGTTGTTCGGCTTGTCGGTCAGCTTGCCGGCCTTGCGCAGCGCCGGGCGCAGTGCATTGCCGAAGGCACGTGCCAGGCCGGACAGCGGCTTGCCCGCATCCGAGTCGGGATGCTCCACCCACAGGTCGCCGAAGCGCGGCGCATCGGCCAGCACCTCCAGCATCGGCGTGATGCGGTCGGCCGGATCCAGCTGCGGCAGCTCGGCCAGCACCACCAGCTTCTGCCGCGCGAAGATCAGCTCGCGCCAGCGCAGGCGCGGTGCCAATGCAGCGGCTTCGTCGCACATGAAAAGCACATAGCCGTCATTGCGCTGGGTGCGCGCATAGCCGGCGAAACCGGCTTCGCCCGCGCGGAACTGCAGCTCGCCGGCCAGCTCGGGCTCGAAGCCCTGCCGGCACAGGCACAGCAGGCCGATGCCGGCCTCAGTAACGGGCGCCATCGCTTTCCCCATAGGCGCGCAGCACGCTGCGTGCGGCGTCCCGGTTCAGGCCCTGCACCACTTCGATGCCGCGCTTGTTCAGTTCACCGACCCAGTCGGCCGGCAGCGGGCCTTCGTCGAACGGGGTCAGCTCCTCGACGTCGGCCGAGTTGGCGCCGATCAGCAGGCGGTCGATGCCGGCCCACACCGTGGCGCCGTAGCACTGGCAACACGGCTGCGAACTGGTGGCCAGGGTGACCGGCGACAGCACCGCGTTCAGGCGCGGGGTCTGCAGGCGCTGCTGGGCCAGCATGTAGGCCATGTTCTCGGCGTGTGCCAGCGAGGTCGCGTGCGGCATCACCCGGTTCACGCCGGCAGCGATCACCTTGTCATCCGGGCCGAACACCACCGCACCGAAAGGGCCGCCACTGGCGTGCTCGACGTTCAGCCGCGACAGCTCGATCGCCAGCGCGACCTTGGCCTCATCGCCCGGATATCGACGATCCAGGTCGATCTGGTCGTGGATCCAGGCGGGAAGGGTCAGGTGGACTTGCGCGTACAGCATCGCGGGGGTGCCTCGTGTGGGATGGAAGAAAGTGCGGTTGCTTGGGAAACCGGCGCGCAGTGTAGCCGCACCGGCCTGTACCGGGTGTGGCGAGGGGTCAGCCCGGCGAGCCGGTGCGGATCACCACGTACTGCTTGCGGAACTCCAGGCCGGCCTTTGGCCAGCTGGCCGCGTAGGCGCGCAGCAGGGGAAGGGCGGCGGCGAAGTCGTGGCCGTTGACCCGGCAATCGGCCTCGCACCAGCCCTCGGCATCGCGCGAGGCGAACAGGCGGATGGCCAGGAACTGACGCGCCCTCAGCAGCTCGTCGAAGGCATCGATGCTGCGGGTGAACAGGCAGCAGGGGCAGGAACCGTGGTCGTCTTCGCTGCAGGTGGTTTCATCCACCTCCTGCGCGCGGTAGTGGGCCAGTGGTCCCAGCACCACGGTGCGCTGGTGATCCTCACCCTCGTCCTCGGCCGGATAGGACAGGCCCATCATCGGCAGGCCCTGCGCGCCTGCGGCGCCGACGGCGGTCTGCAGGGTTGCCAGGTCCACCCGGGTCCAGGTCTGCAGGCCGGACAGCAGCGAAGCGTGCTCATCGGCGCCATTGGCGTGCTGGTACTCGAACAGGCCATCGGCGAACAGCAGCGGGTGCTGGATCTCGATGACGGTAGAGGTCTGCCAGCCACCGTTGTCCCGTTCGTGCGCAGCCATCGCATGCGGGGTCAGTCGCAGGCCGCTGTCCAGCAGCAGTGCGCTGCCGTCGACGCGGCAGGCGATGCCGTTTTCCTGCAGCACCTGCTGCAGCAGCGGGAGAAGGGCGGTGGACGTCGTGGTCATGTCAGGCCTGTGGATGGATCGGGTGGAACATCCAGGCCGGGCCTGGTGCTAGTGGTCAAGTGCTTCGCGTTCGGCGCGATAGCGCTGCGCGTCGGACTGCTGCTGCGGATCGTTGCCATGATCACGCAGCCAGGTGTCCAGCTCGAGGCGATAGTCTTCGCGGAACTCTGCATTGCCCGGGCTGAAATGCAGCTTGCGTGCCGCCACCTCCACCCGCTCGCGTGCGCTGGCCCGGGCCTGGGCGATGCCGTGCGGCGATTCGTTGGTGAGGATGACGAAGTTGCGCGGGAAGCCCGGGGTGTACTTCACCACGAACGGCTGGTTCTGCGCCGGAATGCGGATCGCGTTCTCCAGTGGCCACAGTGAGGCGGTGTTGGTATGGAACACGACCTCCACGTCACGGCCCTCGGCGGTACGCAGCACCGCTTCGTAGCGCCAGATGTACTGCTCGTTGAGGGTGGAGTTGGTTTCCTCGGCCTTGACGATCACCGCTTCACCACGCTCGCCCACTGCATTGAGGAAGGTGGCGTTGAGGAAGCTGCCTAGGAAGATGTTGAGCATCGCCAGCGGGAACACCACGATGGCGTAACCCGGGAAGCGGCGCCACCACGAGACCAGCCCGGCCAGCACCATCGCTGCAAAGAACGTCAGCAGCGGATGCTGCGAGATGAACCAGAGCAGGGCAGACAGGGCGGTGATCATCGTCGCGGGCGTGCGGGCGCCGTGCTGGCGCCCGCGCAGGTCCTCAGGCCGACCAGGTGTCGCGCAGGGTCACGCTGCGGTTGAACACCGGCTTGGCCTCGGCGTGGTCGCGGCGGTCGGCAACGAAGTAGCCGGTACGTTCGAACTGGAACGACTGCTCCGGGGCGGCGCTGGCCGCGGCCGGCTCGACATAGCCGGTGACGGTGCGGCGCGATTCCGGGTTGAGGTAATCGCGGTAGGTCTTGCCTTCCGATTCGTCGTCCGGGTTCGGCACCGAGAACAGGCGGTCGTACAGGCGGATTTCGGCCGGCACGCCATGCACGGCGCTGACCCAGTGGATGGTGCCCTTGACCTTGCGGTTGGCGCCTTCCATGCCCGGGCGCGATTCCGGATCCAGCCAGCCGCGCAGCTCGGTGATGGTGCCGTCGGCATCCTTGATCACTTCATCGCAGCGGATGATGCCGGCGCCGCGCAGGCGTACTTCGCCACCCGGAACCAGGCGCTTCCAGCCCTTCGGCGGCACTTCGGCGAAGTCCTCGCGATCGATCCACACTTCGCGTGCGAACGGCACTTGGCGGCTGCCGAAGCTTTCGTCCTTCGGATGGTTGCTGAAGGTCAGCTGCTCTTCGTGGCCTTCGGGCAGGTTGCTCAGCACCAGCTTGACCGGGTCGACCACGGCCATGCGGCGCGGCGCGGCGCTGTCCAGGTCTTCGCGCAGCGCGCCTTCCAGCACGCTGAAGTCGATCAGCGAATTCTGCTTGCTGATGCCCACGCGTTCGGCGAACAGGCGCATCGCGGCCGGGGTATAGCCACGGCGGCGCAGGCCCTGCAGGGTCGGCATGCGCGGGTCTTCCCAGCCGTCCACCAGCTGTTCGGTGACCAGCGCCATCAACTTGCGCTTGCTCATCACCGTGTAGTTGATGTTCAGGCGCGAGAACTCGATCTGGCGCGGCTTGGCGGCTTCGCGCGGCAGGCCGGCGTCGACCAGCGGCTGGGTCAGCGCATCGTCGTGGGCGAAATCGACGTTGTCCACGCACCAGTCGTACAGCGGGCGGTGGTCTTCGAACTCCAGCGTGCACAGCGAATGGGTGATGCCTTCGATGGAATCGCCCAGCGCGTGCGCGAAGTCGTACATCGGGTAGATCGGCCACGCGTTGCCGGTGTTCTGGTGCTCGACGTGCTTGATGCGGTACAGGGCCGGATCGCGCAGGTTGATGTTGCCGCTGGCCATGTCGATCTTGGCGCGCAGGGTGCGCGCACCATCCGGGAACTCACCGGCGCGCATGCGGCGGAACAGGTCCAGGTTCTCCTCGACGCTGCGGTCGCGCCACGGCGACGGGCGGCCCGGCTCGGTCAGGGTGCCGCGGTAGGCGCGCACTTCCTCGGCCGACAGGTCGCAGACATAGGCCTTGCCCTGTTCGATCAGCTTCTCGGCGGCCAGGTAGTAGGTCTGGAAGTAGTCCGAGGCGTGGCGCAGCTCGTTCCACTCGAAGCCCAACCAGCGCACGTCGTCCTGGATCGCGGCCACGTATTCCGGGTCTTCCTTGGCCGGGTTGGTGTCGTCGAAGCGCAGGTTGCAGACACCGCTGAACTCACCGGCGATGCCGAAGTTCAGGCAGATCGACTTGGCGTGGCCGATGTGCAGGTAGCCGTTCGGCTCGGGCGGGAAGCGGGTCTTGATCGCCTGGTGCTTTCCGCTGGCCAGGTCCTCGCGCACGATCTGGCGGATGAAATCGCGCTTTTCGTGGCTGTCGGCGGGGGTCTCGGGGCTGGCGGGGGTGTGCTCGGACATGAGTCTGGGGCGAAAAAGGGCAGAAAGACCAACAGTCTAGCGCGTACGGCGCAGGGCTGCCCGGCGGCGCCTGGGTTGCCGGCCAGCGGCCGGCACTACCAACCCCTCTTCCGGTAGTGCC
>NZ_JAXAXL020000015.1:0-30019 GCF_047497515.2 Stenotrophomonas maltophilia | reverse complement strand
GCCGGCCGCTGGCCGGCAGAACGCACCACCACCATTCAGCGCCCGGGCGTATGCTGGACCCCTGTCCCACGGAGCCGCCGCATGCACATCGTGTACAAGGCCGACAACCTGTTCGACGCCCACCTGGTCAAGCACGCGCTGGAAGACGCCGGCATTCCGGCCTTCGTGTTCGGCGAGTCGCTGCTGGGCGGCATGGGCGAGCTGCCGCTGTTCGGCGTACTTCGGGTCGGCATCCCGGATGCGGCGCGGCCGCAGGCCGAGGACATCGTGGCCGCGCTGGACTTGGGCCACGCGCCGGACGACCCCATTTCAGATGCAGACGACATTGCCGGCCTTCCGGCGTAGGAGCGCATCATGTTGGGAATTGGCCAGGGCATCCTCGGCATCGGGGCCTTCAAGCAGCGCCTGCCGCGCCCGGAAGAAGCACTGCCGGGGCGCGAGCAGCCGCTGCCGCTGCACAGCAACCAGCACTTCGTGAGCAGTCATCCGCTGAAGGACCGTTTCGCCGGCCTGCAGCAGATCCGCTTCGCGCTGGGCTGCTTCTGGGGCGCCGAACGCAAGTTCTGGAACGAGCCGGGCGTGTACAGCACGTCGGTCGGCTATGCCGGTGGCATCACTCCGAACCCGACCTACGAAGAGGTCTGCTCGGGCCTGACCGGCCACACCGAAGTGGTGCAGGTGGTGTTCGACCCGGCGGTGGTGAGCCTGGAACGGCTGCTGCAGCTGTTCTGGGAAAGCCACGACCCGACCCAGGGCATGCGCCAGGGCAACGACACCGGCACCCAGTACCGCTCGGCGATCCACGCCACCGACGAGGCGCAATACGCCGCCGCGCTGGCCAGCCGCGAGGCCTACCAGGCGCAGCTGGATGCGGCCGGTTACGGCCCGATCACCACCGAGATCGTGTACCCGGCACCGACGTACTACTACGCCGAGGATTATCACCAGCAGTACCTGGCGAAGAATCCGAACGGTTACTGCGGCATTGGTGGCACGGGCGTGAGCTGCCCGATCGGGCTGGATGTGGAGGGGCCGCGCTGACGCGCGGTGGTCCGCCTGCGGCGGGCAGAAGCCAAAGCCTGGTAGAGCCGACTGTTAGTCGGCTGAAAGCCAAAGCGGCTCTGGGTTGCTGATGGTTTGGCGGGACGGGGGCGGCTGGCAGGACACGCCGTAAACCCGTCCTTGGGGGCTCGGCCACGGCATCCATGCCGTGGACGGTCCCGCCATCTGCACCCGTCCCGCCTCCGATCATTTCCCGGTGACGGTGGGCAAGAGCATGGGTTACTGACGAACTGAAAGAAAACAAAAAGGACGCGGCCTTCGCCGCGTCCTTTCTGTTTGGTCCCGCATTGCTCCGTAGAGTCGAGCTTGCTCGACTGTGAGCAAGCGACGCGCGCGACCCGCTTTGCTCTTCTTTCTTTCTTCCGTGGCGGGCGGCCGCCGGAAACTGTCGAAGGCAGGGTGGGTAGGCCGTGCAGGGGCGTGAGCCGCATGGATGCGGCGACCGAGCTTACATGGACGTACTTGCAGCGTCCCCTGCACGGCCTACCCACCCTGCCAACCGCATGACCCGCTCTTCGCGACCAAGCCCCCGCCACGAGGGGCTCAGCCGTTCGCCGGAATCACAGTTCCGAACGAATGCGCTCGCGCAGCGCCTGCAGGTCCTTGGCAAACGCATCGATACCGGTCGCCAGCTTCTCGGTCGCCATCGGATCGGCCGCCAGGTCGGCGGCGAACTTCGCTGCGTCGATCGGGGTCACCGCTGCGCCGTCGGCGGCACCGGCCACCAGCTTGCGCGGCAGCTCGCCATGGTCGGCGTCCAGCTTCTCCAGCAGGTCCGGCGAAATGGTCAGGCGGTCGCAGCCGGCCAGCGCTTCGATCTGCGCGGTCGAACGGAACGAGGCGCCCATCACCACCGTCGGCGAACCGCGGCGCTTGAACTCGGCATACACGCCGCGCACGAACTTCACGCCCGGGTCTTCATCGATGGTGGCCGGGGTCTGGCCGTTGGCCACGTACCAGTCCAGGATGCGGCCGACGAACGGCGAGATCAGAAACGCGCCGGCTTCGCTGCAGGCCAGCGCCTGGGTCGGGTTGAAGATCAGGGTCAGGTTGCAGTCGATGCCCTCGGCCTGCAGGATGCGCGCCGCTTCCACGCCTTCCCAGGTCGCGGCGATCTTGATCAGGATCTTCTCGCGCGGCACGCCGGCATCGGCGTACATCTGGATGAACTGGCGGGCCTTGGCCACGGTCGCGGCGGTGTCGTGGGCCTGGTCGGCATCCACTTCGGTGGACACGCGGCCCGGCACCAGCGTGCTCAGCAGCGCGCCGACGCCGATGGTCAGACGATCGGCCACGGCGTGCACCACGGCTTCGCGGTCACCGCTCTGCTGGCGGCCCCAGGCCAGTTCGCGTTCGATCAGTTCGGCGTAGACCGGCAGGTCCAGCGCCTTCTTCACCAGGGTCGGGTTGGTGGTGCAATCCACCGGCTGCAGGCGCTTGATCGCGTCGTAGTCACCGGTATCGGCAACGACCACGGACAGTTCGCGCAGCTGGGACAGTTTGGACGGGGTACTCATTACGGCTCCTGGTGCAGGGGGATCGAATCGCGCGCGGTGCGCAGCGGTAATCAGGGGCGGTCGTTGTGGACCGCGGTCACGCGCAGGCGCAGCTTGCGGCCACCCGGCGCGTTCCAGTCGATGCTCTGGCCGACCGAAAGGCCAAGCAGTGCGCTGCCGACCGGGGCAAGCACGGAGACCTTGCCTTCGTCGACGTTGGCTTCGCGGGGGAAGACCAGGGTCAGGACGTGCTTTTCGCCCGACACCTCATCTTCGCACTCCACGCGCGAATGCATCATGACGATGCCTTCGGGAATCTGGTCCGGCGCCAGCACGGTGGCCCGGTTGAGTTCTTCAGCAAGTGCAAGTGCGGCAGGCGTCTGGCTCAGCGCAGGGGATTCGAGCATGGCGTCCAGGCGGTCCATGTCGAAGGTGGAAACGGTGATCGACGGCGGCAGGCCGCTGGCGGTGTTCATGGTGACGCTCCTTGGTTGAAAGCCATGCAAAAGGCGGCACCAGCCGGCGCCGCCTGTCTGTATTGTGGGGACAAATGCGGCCGGAATCGACTCCTGCCGATTCCGGGCCGATGCTGCGCAGGCTCAGCCGTTCAGCGCGGGGCCGGGCAGGGCGCTCGCCTCGCCGGTGGCGTTCACCGCATCGAGGGTGAACAGCGCCTGCGGCAGGCGCTTGAACTGGTTGGCCAGTTCCATCAAGAACTCGTTCATTGCCGAGCTGCGGCGCCAGATCATCGCGATGCGGCGGCTGGGCCGGCCTTCGCCGGTGAAATCGAGCAGGCGGATGTTGTTCGAACGCGGCACCGGCGGCTGTACCGACAGGCTTGGCAGCAGGGTGATGCCAACGTCGGCAGCGACCATCTGGCGCAGCGTCTCCAGGCTGGTGGCGCGGAATTCGGACTTTTCGTTGGCACCAAACAGGCGGCACACTTCCAGCGCCTGGTCGCGCAGGCAATGCCCGTCTTCAAGCAGCAGCAGCTTCTGCGTGGCCAGTTCCTGCACGTCCAGGTGTTCGCGGCGGGCCAGCGGGTGGCGCCCGGACACGGCCAGCAGGAAGGGTTCCTCGAACAGGAACTCGGCGTGCAGCTGATCGTCGATCACCGGCAGCGCCAGCAATGCAGCATCGAGCTTGCCTTCGCGCAGGCGGTCCAGCAGCACGTCGCTCTTTTCCTCGACCAGCAGCAGTTCCAGTTCGGGGAAGCGCTCGCGGATGCGTGGGATCACGTGCGGCAGCAGGTACGGGCCCAGGGTCGGGAAAATCCCCAGGCGCACCGTACCGGCCTCCGGATCGCGGCTGCGTCGCGCCGCTTCCTTCAACTGTTCCACTTCGGACACGATCACCCGTGCCCGCGCGGCGGCCTCCTGGCCGGCCGGGGTCAGCATCACCTTGCGCGGTGCGCGTTCCACCAGCGGCAGGCCCAGCTCTTCCTCCAGCTTGCGGATCTGCGTGGACAGCGTGGGCTGGCTGACGAAGCAGGAGGCGGCAGCCCGGCCGAAATGCTTGTGGTCGGCCAGGGCTACCAGGTACTTCAGATCACGTAGGTTCATCCTTACACCCCAGGGGTAACGGACCGGCTGACGGCTTGGTTACCCGGCAGGCAGACAATGTTCCCGGTGATCTGGGAACGATGGTTCAGGCAGCTTCAGCAACGGCACCGCTGCTGTTGCTCACCGACGAGCGGATCAAGTGGTCGAACGCGCTCAGTGCGGCGGTCGAGCCGGCGCCCATGGCGATGATGATCTGCTTGTAGGGCACCGTCGTGCAATCGCCGGCGGCGAACACACCCGGCAGATTGGTCTGGCCGCGGTCGTCGATGACCACCTCGCCACGCGGCGACAGCGCCACAACATCTTTCAGCCACTCGGTGTTGGGCAGCAGCCCGATCTGCACGAAGATACCCTCCAGCTCGACGCGGTGGGCATCGCCGCCGACACGGTCCTTGTAGACCAGGCCGGTGACCCGGCTGCCGTCGCCCAGCACTTCGGTGGTCTGCGCGCTGGTCAGCACGGTCACGTTGGCCAGGCTGCGCAGCTTCTTCTGCAGCACTTCGTCGGCGCGAAGGCCGGAATCGAACTCCAGAAGGGTCACATGCGACACGATGCCGGCCAGGTCGATGGCCGCTTCCACGCCGGAGTTGCCGCCACCGATCACCGCCACGCGCTTGCCCTTGAACAGCGGGCCATCGCAGTGCGGGCAGTAGGCCACGCCCTTGTTGCGGTACTGGTCTTCGCCCGGCACGTTCATCTGCCGCCAGCGCGCGCCGGTGGACAGGATGACCGAACGCGACTTCAGCACCGCGCCGTTCTCCAGCTGCACCTGCACCAGGCCGTCTTCACCGGCCGGCACCAGCGCGCTGGCGCGCTGCAGGTTCATGATGTCCACCTCGTACTCGCGCACGTGCTGTTCCAGCGCCGTGGCCAGCTTCGGGCCTTCGGTCTCCTTCACCGAGATGAAGTTCTCGATCGCCATGGTGTCCAGCACCTGCCCACCGAAACGCTCGGCGGCGATGCCGGTGCGGATGCCCTTGCGCGCGGCGTAGATCGCTGCGGCCGCGCCCGCCGGGCCACCGCCGACCACCAGTACGTCGAAAGCGTCCTTGGCGGCGATCTTCTCGGCATCGCGCTTGCTGGCATTGGTGTCCAGCTTGGCGACGATCTGCTCCAGGGTCATGCGGCCCTGATCGAACACCTCACCGTTGAGGTACACGGTCGGCACCGACATGATCTCGCGCTTCTCGACTTCGTCCTGGAACAGGGCGCCATCGATGGCCACGTGCTGGATGCGCGGGTTGAGCACCGCCGCCAGGTTCAGCGCCTGCACCACGTCGGGGCAGTTCTGGCAGGACAGCGAGAAGTAGGTTTCGAACTTGAAGTCGCCCTCCAGGTTCTGCACCTGCTCGATCAGCTCGGCGGTGGCCTTGGACGGGTGGCCACCGACCTGCAGCAGGGCCAGCACCAGCGAGGTGAACTCGTGGCCCATCGGCAGGCCGGCGAAGGTCAGGTGGATGTCCTGGCCCGGGGTGCCCAGGTCGAAGGACGGCACGCGGCCCTGGCCGTCGCGCAGCACCTGCAGCGAGATCTTGTCCGACAGGCTTTCCAGGGTCTGCAGCAGTTCCAGCATCTCCTGCGACTTGGCGCCGTCGTCGGCGTGCGCGGTGATCTGGATCGGGCGGGTCACGCGCTCCAGATAGGTCTTCAGCTGCGACTGCAGGTTGGCGTCCAACATCGGGTCATCTCCTGGCTTCAGGCAAACAGGGGGCGTGGCACCGCTGTAGAAGGTAGCGGACCAGCAGGGGGTAGGGGTGAACCCAAGACAGCGACCGTGGAAGGGGCTGGCTGGCCAAGGCGGGCGAGCGTTGGCTGTCTTGGGTTCACCCCCACGCCGGCGGGGGGACCGGCACGGGGATGAGGGGCGCGCCGTGGCGTGGGGCCACGGCAGGCCGGTACTGCCTTAGATCTTGCCGACCAGGTCCAGCGACGGGGTCAGGGTCTTCTCGCCTTCCTTCCACTTGGCCGGGCACACCTGGTTCGGGTTGGCGGCGGTGAACTGGGCAGCCTTCAGCTTGCGCAGGGTCTCGGAGACGTCACGGGCGATCTCGTTGGAGTGGATCTCCAGGGTCTTGATCACGCCTTCCGGGTTGATGATGAAGGTGCCGCGCAGGGCCAGGCCTTCTTCCGGAATGTGCACGCCGAAGGCGTTGGTCAGCTGGTGGGTCGGGTCGCCAACCAGCGGGAACTGGGCCTTGCCCACGGCCGGCGAGGTTTCGTGCCACACCTTGTGCGAGAAGTGGGTATCGGTGGTGACGATGTAGACCTCGGCGCCGGCCTTCTTGAATTCGGCGTAATGGTCAGCGGCGTCTTCGATCTCGGTCGGGCAGTTGAAGGTGAAGGCGGCCGGCATGAAGATCAGGACCGACCACTGGCCCTTCAGGGTGCTGTCGGAAACCTTGATGAACTCGCCATTCAGGTAAGCGTTGGCTTCGAACGGCTGGATCTGGGTGTTGATCAGGGACATCGTTATTCCTCTGGGTGAAGGGGAGTGGGTGAATCGACAGGAGCTAGGTTACCGACTCGCTGGCGATAAGAACAATCCATTGATTGCATCTATTTGATATATGGAGTCTATCAAAATGCACTGAGCAGGCACTGAACCCGGCCGCCGCCATCCTGCAACTGCCTGTGTGACAAGGAAAATCTTCCTTGGCGGGTGAAGATGGGCGATAGCCGCTTCTTATCCCGTTCGCCAGAACCTGAACGGATTCCGGCGTTCCGTAGCGTCGAGCTTGCTCGACTATGGGCGCGGAGCAGTCGAGCAAGCTCGACTCTACAATTGCGGCATGTCCGTCAAAATCGAACCCTCCCTGCGCCAGGTCGTGGCCGAGGCCAGTGCCCGCCTGGGCGGCCTCGAGGCCCGCCATGAGGCCGAACTGCTGCTGCTGCACGTGCTGGAGCGCCCGCGCAGCTGGCTGTTCGCGCACGCCACCGACCCGCTGGCCGCCGCCGACCAGGCCGCCTTTGAAACGCTGCTGGCGCGCCGCGCCGCTGGCGAGCCGGTGGCCTACCTGACCGGCCGCCGCGGTTTCTGGACGCTGGACCTGGAGGTCGATCCGGCCACCCTGATTCCGCGCCCGGAAACCGAACTGCTGGTCGAACTGGCGCTGGATCGCCTGCCGCTGGACCGCGAACTGCAACTGGCCGATCTCGGTACCGGCAGCGGTGCGATCGCGCTGGCGCTGGCCAGCGAACGGCCGCGGGCGCAGGTGCTGGCCACCGACGCCAGCCCGGGTGCGCTGGCCGTAGCCGCGCGCAACGCCGCGCGCCATGAACTGCACAACGTGCGCTTCGCCGCGGGCGGGCACGAGTGGTATGCGCCGCTGCAGGGCGCGCGCTTCGACCTGATCGCCAGCAACCCGCCGTACATCGCCAGTGACGATCCGCATCTGCAGCAGGGCGACCTGCGCTTCGAACCGTCCACCGCGCTGGCCTCCGGCGTGGATGGCCTGGACGACATCCGCCGCATCGTCGACGGTGGCCAGGCCCATCTGCTGCCCGGCGGCTGGCTGCTGATCGAACATGGCTGGGACCAGGGCGAAGCGATCCGCGCGCTGTTCGAGGCGGCGCGTTTCGCCGACGTGCAGACGGTGCGGGACCTGGAGCAGCGCGACCGCATCACCCTCGGCCGGCGACCGGCCTAGAATGGAGGTTCTCCTGCCCCGGCAGGGCATCACCCTGGAGCTGCAAGCATGCGTACGCTGTACCCCGCCATCACCCCCTACGACGTCGGCACCCTGAAGGTCGACGACCGCCATACGCTGTACTTCGAACAGTGCGGCAACCCGGACGGCAAGCCGGTGGTGATGCTGCACGGTGGTCCTGGTGGCGGCTGCAGCGACAAGATGCGCCAGTTCCACGACCCGGCCAAGTACCGCATCATCCTGTTCGACCAGCGCGGTGCCGGCCGTTCCACCCCGCACGCCGACCTGGTGGACAACACCACCTGGGACCTGGTTGCCGATATCGAAAAACTGCGCGAACACCTGAAGGTCGATCGCTGGCAGGTGTTCGGCGGCAGCTGGGGCTCGACCCTGGCCCTGGCCTATGCCGAAACCCACCCGCAGCGCGTGACCGAACTGGTGCTGCGTGGCATCTTCATGCTGCGCCGCTGGGAACTGGAGTGGTTCTACCAGGAAGGCGCCAATCGCCTGTTCCCGGATGCGTGGGAGCACTACCTGAAGCCGATTCCGGCCGTCGAGCGCCACGACCTGATCTCGGCCTTCCACCGCCGCCTGACCAGTGACGACGAAACCACCCGCCTGGAAGCGGCCAAGGCGTGGGCGGTGTGGGAAGGCGCGACCAGCTTCCTGCACGTGGATGACGACTTCATCAACAGCCACGAAGACCCGCACTTCGCGCTGGCCTTCGCCCGCATCGAGAATCATTACTTCGTCAACGGCGGCTTCTTCGAGGTGGAAGACCAGCTGCTGCGCGACGCACACCGCATCGCCGACATCCCGGGCGTGATCGTGCACGGTCGCTACGACGTGGTCTGCCCGCTGGCCAACGCCTGGGACCTGACCAAGGTATGGCAGAAGGCGAAGCTGGAAATCACCCCGGCCTCGGGCCACTCGGCGTTCGAAGCCGAGAACATCGACGCGCTGGTACGCGCCACCGATAGCTTCGCCTGATCGGAGGTAGTGCCGGCCGCTGGCCGGCAACGCCAGGGGGCAGATCCCTTCCCACGGAACGGGATCTGACCCCGAACCGGATGCATCGATCGGTGGCGCCGGGCCATCCACGCATGGCGTGGATCTACCACAGCCCGGTAGTGCCGGCCGCTGGCCCCGACCCGGATGCACTGACCGGTAGATCCACGCCATGCGTGGATGGGGGGGCAGCGCAGGAGCCTCCACGCATGGCGTGGATCTACCACTCCCCGGCCAGCAACGCGTCGGCCAGCACCTGCAGTTTCGGTGAGTGCTGCCGCGACGGCGGGTAGATCAGCGACAGCGCGCGGCTGCGGCCTTCAAAGGGCTGCAGCACGCGTTGCAGGCGGCCATCAGCCAGGGCATCGGCCACCGCGAAATCCATCACCTGCACGATGCCGATGCCGGCAATTGCCGCCTCGACCAACGGGTCGCCGCAGTCAAACACCATTCGCGCCGGCGGCGTGACCTCCCGCAGTTGCCCTTCCTGCAGGAACTGCCAGTCCACCAGCCGCCCGCTGCGCAGGTTGCGCACGGCCAGGCAGGCGTGATCCTGCAGCGCGGCCACATCGACTGGCTCGCCGCAGCGGGCGAGGTAGCCCGGGCTCGCCACCGTCAACCAGCGCAGTGGCTTCAACGGGCGCGCCACCATCCGCTGGTCGGCGATGGTGCCGGTGCGCAGGGCGGCATCGAAGCCTTCCTCGACCAGATCGACCAGGCGATCACTGAGCACCGCCTCCACCTGCAGCTGCGGGTGCTGCTGCAGCAACGGACCCAGCAGCGGCACCAGCACCTTGCGCCCGAACATCGACGGCGCACTGATCTTCAGCGTGCCCGAAGGCGTGCACGGGCGATCGGCCAGCTGCCGCTCGGCATCGTCGAAGCCACACAGCAGCGGCGCCACCTGGTCAACGAACTGGCGGCCATCTGGAGTCAGTGCCACGTTGCGGGTGTTCCGCTGCAGCAGCTTCACCCCCAGCGTGGCCTCCAACCGGCTGATCGCACGCGACAGCCCGGACTGGCTCAGGCCGAGCTGGCCGGCGGCGACAGTGAAGCTGCGCGCCTCGGCCACCTGCACCAGCATGCGCACCGCATTGAGGTCCAACGAGGATCCATTCATGCGGAAAATCATGACAGATATGGTCGGGTAGGGGTTTATAGATGACGCCGCATCAATGAGACTGCGCTCCCCACCGATCCATCGCCGCCGATGCCCCCTCTCAAGTACCCGCGCTGGGCCCTGACCCTGCTGGCCACCGCCCAGCTGATCATTGCCCTGGACGCCACCATCATCTTCGTCGCCCTGCATGACATGGGGCGCGCGCTGCAGATCAACGCGCAGCAGCTGCAGTGGGTGGTCAGTGCCTACACCGTGGCCTTCGGCGGCAGCCTGCTGTTGGGCGGGCGCGCCGCCGACCTGATCGGGCGCCGCCGCTTCTACCGGCTGGGCATGCTGCTGTTCGCGCTGGCCTCGCTGCTGGGTGCGCTGGCGCCCAATGCCACGCTGTTGATCGTCGCGCGTGCGGCGCAGGGTATCGGCGCTGCATTGTTGTTCCCGGCCACGCTGGCGCTGATCAACACGCTGTACAGCGAAGGCCCAGTACGCAACCGCGCGCTGGCGATCTGGAGCATGGCCAGCGCGGTCGGGTTGGCGTTGGGAACGCTTCTCGGCGGCGTGTTGACCCAGGCGTTCGGCTGGCCAGCGGTGCTGGCGGTGATCGTGCCGTTGGCCACCGCGTGTGCGGTCGCGGCCGGTGCGTGGCTGCCGGCCGATGGCCCACGGGTGCAGGGCCGTTCATTCGACCTGGCCGGTTGCCTCACCGTCACTGCCGGCGGCAGCCTGCTGGTCACCACGCTGGTGCAAGGGCCGGAGTGGGGCTGGACGGCGCCGGCGACGATGATCTGCCTGCTGCTCTCCGTTGTACTGCTGGCGGTGTTCGTGCAGATCGAGAAGCGCAGCCGTGACCCGCTGATGCAGTTCGCGCTGCTGCGCCTGCCGGGCCTGCGCGCGGCGCTCGGCCTGACCTTCGCCTTCATGAGCAGCTATGGCGTGCAGTATTACTTCCTGGCGCTGTACTTCCAGGATGGCTACGGCTGGAGACCGCTGCAGGCGGGCATGGCGTTCCTGCTGCCGACACTGGTGTGCACGTTCGGCATCCGCATCGCCGAACGCATGCTGCGGCGCCGTTCGCCGCGACAGGTGCTGGCCCGCGGCTTCGCAGCAGGTGCCATCGGCATTGCCGCGGTGGCATTGGCGATGCCGCATGGCGCCAGCTATTGGCCGCTGCTGCCGGGCATCGTGGTGCTCAGCATCGGCCAGGGCATGAGCTGGACGGCGATGTGGATCGTCGCCGGGCAGGGGGTGCCGGGTCCGCAGCAGGGTGTTGCGTCCGGTATGGCGGCCACCGCCCAGCAGATCGGCGGTGCGCTGGGATTGGCGGTGCTGGTGATGGTGGCCAACGCCGCGCGCGGCACGCAGGCGGCCACCAGTCCTGATGCCCTGCAGGGCATGGTCAATGCACAGTTCGGCGCCGCGCTGTTCGCCGCGCTGGGCGTGGTGATCGCGCTGGGCCTGCGCCCGGCAGCGGTAGCGGTAGTGCCGGCCGCTGGCCGGCAAACCCATTGATTCCCTACTCTGAAGTTGCCGGCCAGCGGCCGGCACTACCGGTTCGGGGTAGCGGCCGGCACTACCGATTCGGGGTAGCGGCCGGCACTACCGATTCGGGGTAGATCCACGCCATGCGTGGATAGGGTCATGCCAGGGCGAGCAACTGCGGCTGCAACGCGCTGAAAATCCGCGCCAACCGTTCCGCCCAGGCCTGCTGCCCAGCCACATCGGCAATCAGGTCCTGGCGGATTTCCAGTTCCACGTGCACAAGGCCACGGCCTTCGCCATGCACCGGCACTGCGTAGTCGCTGGTGCTGCTGACCGAATATGGTTCGTTGTCGCCCACCACCAGGTCGCCTTCGTCGCGCAGCGCCTGCAGCAGGGCATGGGCGAAACGCGTGTCCTGGTGGTACAGCACGCCGGCCTGCCACGGACGCTGCATGCCGTTCATCACCGGGGTGAAGCTGTGCATCATCACCAGCAGGGTGGGGCAGCCGGCATCGCGGCGTGCGTCCAGTTCGGCGTCGATGCGCGCGTGATAGGGCGCATGGATTGCATCGATGCGTTGCTGCCGCTGCGCTGCCGACAGCCCGGCATTGGCTGGCACCACGGTGCGGTCGCTCACTTCCGGAATCAGCGTGGGCGAGGCCAGCGGGCGGTTGCAGTCGATCAGCAGCCGCGAATAGGTCTGTTCGATGGCCCAGGCATCCAGCCGTTCGGCCAGTGCGCGGGTGGTGCCGGCGATGCCGATGTCCCAGCCGATGTGACGGTCCAGTTCGGCCTGCGGCAAGCCCAGGCCGGCGAGGGCACGCGGCACCTGCTGGCCGGCGTGGTCGGCCAGCAGCAGGAACGGCGACGCGCCCTGCGCCCGGTGGATCGTGTAGATCGCCGGGTCGTCGGCGCCGAGCAGTGCCGGCAGCGCGTGCAGGTCGGCGTCAGCCACGCGCGCGTCCGTCCAGATGGTGCTCGATCATCCACAGGCCCGCCCACAGCTTGGCGTCCAGCTCGTAGCCCTCGCCCATCTTCTGCACCAGCCAGGCCGCAGCCTGCGCGCGCGGAATCTCGTGCACGGTGATGTCTTCACTGTCATCGCCGCCGCCTTCGCCGATCCGGCGCAGGCCGGTGGCGCGAACGAAGGCGATCTTCTCGCTGCTGGCACCGGACGAGGTCGGGCCGATCATCAGCACTTCGGCATGATCGGCGGTCCAGCCGGTTTCTTCTTCCAGCTCGCGCACGGCCGAGACTTCAATCGACTCGCCGGCATGGATGTCGCCGACCAGGCCGGCCGGCATCTCGATGGTCGGTGCCTGCAGCGGCACGCGGAACTGTTCGACGAACAGCACCTTGTCCTCGGGGGTGACGGCGATGATGATCGCTGCCAGGCCCCCGGCGTGGGTGCGTTCGCTGTATTCCCAGGTGCCGCGCACCAGCATGCGCTGGTACTTGCCTTCATAGACGACACGCGGGGCTTCGGTGTTGCGCTGGCTCATGCGGGCTCGCTGTGGATGGGAAGAGGGTCGGTCACGCCGGCGGCATCGAACAGCCGCCGCCGGGTCATCGGGCCGAAGCGCAGGGTCTGGCACAGGCCACCGAGCAGCTCGGGGTCGGCGGCCTGGCGCAGCAGGCCGGTCTGGCTGCCTTCCAGCGGTGCGTCCAGCGCAATGGTGGTCAGCTGGCGCCAGAGCTGGGCGTGCTCGCGCTGTTCACGCAGGCGCACGGCCATCTGCGCGGCACCGCGCAGGCGCAGGAACGGCACTTCGTCCAGGCGCTCGTACAGTGCGTCCATGCTGCCGAAATGGGCCAGCAGCACCGCAGCGGATTTGCTGCCGACGCCGCTGACACCGGGAATGTTGTCCACCGCGTCGCCACACAGGGCCAGGTAGTCGGCGATCTGGTGCGCGTGCACACCGTGCCGCGCCTTGACGCCGGCCACGTCCCAGCGCTGGTTGCGCGCGTAGTCCCATTGTTCGTCGTGGTCGAGCAGCAGCTGCGACAGGTCCTTGTCGGCGGAAATGATCACGCCGCGATGGCTGCCACGGTGCCTGTGCAGCGCGCTGCCGATCAGGTCGTCGGCCTCGTAGTCGTGGTGGGCCAGCACCACCAGGCCCAGCGCCGCGCACAGCGCCTTGCAGTGCACGAACTGGCGCTTGAGCGCTTCCGGCGCTGGATCGCGGTTGGCCTTGTAGGCCGGATACAGGCGATGCCGGAAGCCGCTGTCGAGGGCTTCGTCGAAGGCGATGGCGATGTGACGGGGGCGCTCGCGCTCAAGTAGGTCCAGCAGGAAGCGGGCGAAGCCGTGCACGGCGTTGGTCGGCCAGCCCTGCGCGTCCTGGAACTGGTCCGGCAGCGAGTGCCAGGCCCGGAACACGTAGATGCTGGCGTCGACCAGGTACAGCGAAGGTGCCGGTGCCGGCAGCGTCATGCCGGCGGCGTCCAGTCGCGCAGCAAGGCTGCCGGGTCGGGGCGTTCGCGTTCGGGCACGGCCGCCTTGGGGGTGCCGATGTGGATGAAGCCGGCGATGGCTTCGCCCTCGGCCAGGCCCAGGTAGGCGTGCACGGCGGGGTCGAAGGCCATCCACGCCGTCAGCCACTGTGCGCCGAAGCCCAGCGCCTGCGCGGCCTGCAGCAGGGCAAAGCAGACGCAGCCGGCGGTCATCAGCTGCTCCTGCTCGGGCACCTTCGGGTCCGGGCGCGGGCTGGCCACCACCACGATCACCAGCGGTGCGTGGCTGAAGCGCTGGCGGTCCTTCTCGAACACCGCCTCGCCGGCCTGCGGGTCGCGCTGGCGGGTGCGTTCGACCAGGAAGTCGCCCAGAGTGTGACGTGCATCGCCGGCGATCTTCAGGAAGCGGAAGGGCACGCGCTTGCCGTGGTCGGGCACGCGCACCGCCGAGGCCAGCATCCGCTGCAGGGTGGCCGGGTCCGGGCCGGGCTCGCCCAGTTGCCGCGAAGGCACGGAGCGGCGGGCATCCAGGGCGAGCAGGGCGGCGGGGTCGGGCATGGTGTCTGAACCGGTCATCACGGGTGTTTGATTATAGTCAGGGTGGTCAAGGGCGCCGTTTGTGTCGCGTCCGGCCTCTCAATATCAAACTGTGATGAACGTCATGCCACTGACGGGAAACGGACGACCGCTTCCCCTCGCCTCGCAGGCCTTGCACCGCTTACGATATCCATCTTGCCGGGCCCCCGGTCATGAGGTTTGAAGTGAGGACTGTTTCACTGTCCGCGACGGGCTGGCCGGCCTACCATCGACGTACCGGTGCATGGGGTGTGCCGGCCGTCGCGATGTTCACGCTGTCTGTCGTACCAGAGAAGGTGGGGAGCCTTCCCGAATGATGAGCGCGCCCACACCGATGGGATCGCCGGGCCGTGACCCGGCCCAGCTCCAGCTTGCCCGGGACATGGTCCTGCCCGCGCTGTGCCAGGCCTTCGGGGCGGCACTGGCGCGTTTTGACGATGCCCTGTTCGACCGCGCCGGCAACGCCGGCTCGTCGCAGTTGCTGTTCCTGGATGCGATGCGCGAACTGCGCCGCCGCCGCGAGGACATCGCCGCCGCCTTTGCCGGCCACCTGCAGCGGGCCTGGGAGGCGCTGGCCAGCGGTGAGCCGATGTCGGCCGAAACCACGCTGTCCGGCCCGGCCGAAGACGGCCTCAGCCTGTTGGCCGAGCACGTACTGGAATCGCGGCTGGCGGTGCGCAACTTCGCCACCGTGCTGCTGCGCGACTTCAAGCCGGTGCTGGCGCGGTTGGACCGTCGCCTGGGCCGCTTGATCGGCGGCGCCGAACTGGATGCCGACCACAACCCGATCAGTCCCGAGCATCTGGGCGTGGCCATCCACGAAGCCTTTGCCGGCTGCGAACTGGCCCCTGAAGTGCATCTGGTGCTGATAAAGCTGTGCGAGCGCGACCTGCGCGCGCCGGTGGGACGCATCTACGAGAAGCTGGATGAACAACTGGCTGCGGCCGGGGTGATGTCGCAGATGGGGGCGCCGCGGCGTCCGCTGCCGGCCACGCCCGACCCGCGCATGGCGTCGGGCCTGGACGATCTGGTGGAGCAGCGCCCGGGTGCGGGCTTCGACGGCGAGTTCGGCGATGACGAACAGGCCGCGCCAGCCTGGGCGCAGCGCTTCGCCGCGCGCTGGTCCGAGCGCCGTGGCCATATGCAGCAGCACCTGGGCGCCGAAGAAACCGGGGTCGGCGAAGCCTACGCAGGCCAGCAGGGCATGTTGCTGGAAGCGCTGCACGAACTGCTGCAGCAGACCCGCCACGTGCGCGAGGACGCAACGTCTGCCGCGCAGGTGGCAATCGGGCAGCAGCGTCCGCTCAGCCAGCGCGAGATGATGTCGGTGCTGTCGCTGCTGCAGGCCACGCCCAGTGCGACCCTGCGCGCGGCGATCGGCGAGGACGGCGAATCGCTGGCGCAGCGGTTGAAGAGCGAGGTGCTGTCCAGCGCCACCCGCCTCGGCGTCGATCCGGGCCAGACCCGGCTGGACCCGCAGGATGAGGATGCGATCGATCTGGTCGGCATGCTGTTCGACGTGATGCTGGACGAGCGCGAACTGGAAGGCCGCTCGCGCGAGCTGATCGGCCGCCTGGTGGTGCCGTTCGTCAAGGTCGCCATGCTCGATCGTCGCATGTTCGTGCAGAAGACCCACCCGGCGCGCAAGCTGCTCAACTCGCTGGCCGAGGCCTGCGAAGGCAATACGGGTGAGAGCCAGGCCGAGCGCATGCTGATGGCCAAGGTCGAGGAGATCGTCGAGCGGCTGGTGGCCGAGTTCAACGAGAACCTGGCGATCTTCCTGACCCTGGAAGAAGAATTCCGCGAGTTCCTCGTGCAGCATCGCCGTCGCGTGGAAATCGCCGAGCGTCGCGCCGCCGAGACGCAGCGCGGCCAGGAAAAGCTGGAAATGGCCCGTACCCGTGCCGGCGCCGAGCTGGACCGCCGCATCGGCGACGCCACCCTGCCGCCGGCCATCGCCGAGTTCCTGCGCCAGCCCTGGCAGCACCACCTTACCCTGGCGCTGCTGCGCGAGGGCGAGGAGGGCGCATCGGTGGCCGAGGCCCTGAGCCTGGCCGATGGTCTGCTGGAAGAAGTGGCCGAGGCCCGCCGTCAGATCGTCGGCAAGCCGTGGCTGCAGGCCTGGCAGCCGGTGCTGGCCAAGGTGTTCGCCAGCGTGGGTGTGCATGGAGACGCGGCAACCGGGGCAGTCGATGCACTGCATGACACGCTGCAGGGCATCGCCGAATCGCGGCCGGAACTGCAGCGCGCGTTGCCGGAGCTGCCGCAGGTTGCGCTGCCGGCACCCCCCGTCGCTGAATCGCCGGCGGTGGAGCTGAGCGGGCAGATCGACACCGATGACTTCGACAACGCCGACGCCGATCGCTTCCGCCGCATGGAAATCGGCAACTGGCTGGACTTCGTCGACAAGGACGGCAAGGTGCAGGCCGGCAAGCTGTCCTGGGTCAGCCCGATCTCCTCGCGCCTGTTGTTCGTCAACCGCCGTGGCGTACGCTTCTGCGTGGCCTCGCCGGAGGAACTGGCGGTGATGGTGCGGCTGGGCCGGTTGCGCGCCCATGTGGATGACGGTGCGTTCGACAGCGCCATGCAGGGCGTGATCGATCGGCTCGACCCGGGCAGCGCCACGCTGCACTGAGTGGGGCCGCCTGCTAGGATCGGGAAAACTCACCGATCAGCGGGGACCTGCATGGCCGTGGCGTTGCTGGGGATCAAGGAGACCGCACCGGACGAACGGCGCGTGGCGCTGACGCCGGAAACGGCGCGCAAGCTCGGCGCCTTGGGCATCACGGTCTGGTACGAACCCGGCGCCGGCTTGGCGGCGGGTTTCACCGATGCCGCCTATGACGATGCCGGTGCCCGTGCGTTCGATGCTGGCCGCTGGGCCGAGATCGACATCGTGTTGTGCGTGCAGGCGCCGCCAGCCGCGGTGCTGGAGCAGCTGAAGCCTGGTGCCAACGTGGTCGGATTGCTGACCCCGGCCACCGATCCGGCACTGGCGGCACTGGCTGCCGACGATCGCCTGCACCTGTTCCCGCTGCAGCAGCTGCCGCGCACGACGCGTGCGCAGGCGATGGACGTGCTCAGTTCGCAGGCCGGCATGGCCGGCTACAAGGCCGCGCTGATCGCCGCCGAACGCGCCCCGCGCTTCTTCCCGATGCTGACCACCGCCGCCGGTACCGTGCGTCCGGCCAAGGTGCTGGTGATCGGCGCTGGCGTGGGCGGGTTGCAGGCCATCGCCACCGCGCGCCGGCTCGGCGCACAGGTGGAGGGCTTCGACGTGCGCCCGGAAACCCGCGAGCAGATCCAGTCGTTAGGTGCGCGCTTCCTCGACCTGGGGGTGAGCGCGGCTGGCGAGGGCGGCTATGCGCGTGCGCTCACCGACGAGGAGCGTGCCGAACAGCAGCGTCGCCTGGCCGACCACCTGCGCAGCGTTGACGTGGTGATCTGCACCGCCGCGGTACCGGGGCGCCCGGCACCGACCATCGTCACCGCCGCGATGGTGGAGGGCATGGCCACCGGCAGCGTGATCGTCGATCTGGCCGCAGAGAGCGGCGGCAATTGCGCACTGACCCAACCGGGGCAGTGCATCGAACACCAGGGCGTGACCATCGATGGCCCGCTGGGCCTGGCCAGCCGTGGTGCGACCCAGGCCAGCGAGATGTACGCGCGCAACCTGCTCAACTTCGTTGCGCTGTTCGTGCGCGAGGGCCAACTGGCATTCGACTGGGAAGACGAGCTGCTGGCGAAGACGCGCTGGCAGTCGTGAATGACGTGGGGTCAGATCCCTTTGCCCAAAGGCAAAGGGATCTGACCCCATTCTCCGGGCCGTTACCGCGGCTTCGCCGGCGGTGGATTGTCGCGCACCCAGTCCTTGCGCTGTTCCGGCGTCATCTGCGACCAGCGCTCGCGCAGGGCTTCGCGCTGCGCGGGCGGCATGTCGCGCATCTGCCCGAACAGGGCACGTGCCTGCTCGCGTTGTTCCGGGCTCATGTGCTCGAAGCGGCGCAGGCCACGGCGGGCCTTGTCGCGTTCTTCCGGGCTCATCGACTGCCAGCGCTGGCCGTGCGAGAGCATGCGCTGGCGCTGGCCGGCATCGGCGCCGTTCCAGCGGTCGCGCAGCGGCGCCAGCAGTGATTCGCGCTGGGCGTCACTCAGCTGTTCCCACGCCGGCAGCGGTGTGGCCGGAGCAGGACGCGGGGCCGCAGCGGGTGCAGGGCTCTGCGCCAGCGCGGGGACGGCCGGCAGCAGCGACAGCGTCAGCAACAGCGGCAGGAGGTTCAATCGGGACATGGTTTCACTCCATCGCCAGGTCGGTGTCGCCCAGCCACAGGTACAGATCAGGATTCTCGTCGTACAGCGCGCTGTTGTCTTCCACCGAGGCCAGCACGGGCGCCGGCGCCGGGCCCGACAGGGGGCTGTGGCCGGTGAACTGCAGGCCGATGCCCAGCGCCACCACCAGCGAACAGGCGCTGGCCAGCCACCAGCGCAAACGGCCGCGCTCGGCCGCACCTGCGCGGTGCCGGGCCTGGCGCAACTGTACCAGCGTAGCCGGCGACAGTGCCTGCAGCGACTGCGCGTGCAGGCTGCGCAGCATGTCATCGGAAGGCAGGGAGCGGTTCACGGGTGGGTCTCCAGGTAGTCCTGCAGCGCCTGCCGGGCGCGTGCCAGATGGGTTTTTACGGCGCCCTCGCTGCAGCCCATGGCACGGGCGGTGGTCGCCCCGTCCAGGTCCTGCAGCACGCGCAGGGTGAAGGCCTCGCGCTGGCGTGTGGGCAGGGTACGCAGTGCCTGCACCAGGTGCTGGTACTGCTGGCGCTGTTCATGCGCCTGCGCCGGGTCCGGGCCGGGGTCGGCCCAGTCGATCTCGCCACCGTCAGCGTCCTGGTTGTCGCGCCAGAACGGCAGGCGGAAGCGGCGTCGGCGCTGCACGTCGATCACGCGTCGGCGCAGGATGCTCCAGAACAGCGGCGCCCATTCGGTGGCCGGCTTGTCGGCATAGTCCAGCATGCGCATCAGCGCGTCCTGCACCGCGTCCATGGCGTCTTCGCGCTGGCGCAGGCCGGCCTCGGCGAAGCGGAATGCACGCGGGCCGACGCTGGCCAGGAACGCTTCCAGCGACGCCGGCAGGGCATCGGTCTCGGCGCTCGGGGGGACGGGGCTGCTCACCAGCACAGGGTACGGTTCCTCGCTCGGGGTCACCATCGACAACGCGTGAGCGCGGCTTCGGTTGACGCGGGGTACGCGCCAGGTTCAGCCCGTGGTTATGATGGGCCGACGAAGACAGAGCGGGAGCGTTGCCAGTGAGTGACGGGTTCGTGGCGCTGTACATCTTCATGCTGGCGGCCATCGCCGGCCATGTGATCATTTCGCGGGTGCCGGTCATCCTGCATACCCCGCTGATGTCGGGTTCCAATTTCATCCACGGCATCGTGCTGATCGGCGCGATGGTGGTGCTGGGGCATGCGCAGACACCCCTGGAAAAAGCGCTGGGCTTCCTCGCCGTGGTGCTTGGCGCCGGCAATGCCGCCGGTGGCTACGTGGTCACCGCGCGCATGCTGGAAATGTTCAAGCCCAGTGCACCCAAAGGCGGCAAGGACCCGCCGAAGGAGCCGCAGTCTTGAACATCAGCACGGTTGAACTGCTCGATTGGCTGGTCAAGGCCAGCTACCTGGTGGCTGCCACCCTGTTCCTGCTGGGCCTGCAGCGCATGGCCTCGCCGCTGACTGCCCGCAGCGGCATCCGCTGGGCCGGGCTGGGCATGCTGCTGGCCACGGTGGCGACCTTCTTCCTGCCCGAACTGCACAACGTGCCGTTGATCCTGGTGGCGCTGCTGCTCGGCGCGGGCCTGGCCTGGTGGTCGGCCGGCAAGGTCGCCATCACCGACATGCCGCAGATGGTGGCGCTGTACAACGGCATGGGGGGCGGCTCGGCGGCAGCGATCGGTGCAGTGGAGCTGCTGCGCTATGCCTTCCTCGCCCACCGAGACACCACGCACTGGAGCGAACAGGCGCTTGCCGACCTGGCCGCGCGCCAGCCGTCGGGCACGGTGCTGCTGCTGGCGGTGGTCGGTGCAGCGATCGGCGCGGTGTCGCTGTCCGGCTCGGTAATCGCCTGGGCCAAGCTGGATGGCCGCCTCGACAAGCGGGTGACCTGGCCTGGGCAGCAGGCGCTGAATCTTTTGGTGGCGCTGGCGGTGGTGGTGCTGGCGATCATCGCCGCCAGCACGCTCAGCACCTGGGCGATCGTCGCCTTCTTCGTGCTGGCACTGGCGCTGGGCGTGCTGATGACGCTGCCGATCGGCGGCGCCGACATGCCGGTGGTGATCTCGCTGTACAACGCGTTCACCGGACTGGCGGTGTCGTTCGAAGGCTACGTGCTGGGCAACGAGGCGCTGATCATCGCGGGCATGATGGTCGGCGCGGCCGGCATCCTGCTGACCCGGTTGATGGCCAAGGCGATGAACCGGCCGATCCGCAATGTGCTGTTCTCCAATTTCGGTGGCGGGGCCGGGGGCGAAGCGCAGGCGATCAGCGGTTCGCAGAAGCCGATCGACGCAGCCGACGTGGCCGCGATGATGGCCTTCGCCGAGCGCGTGGTGATCGTGCCCGGCTACGGCATGGCGGTGGCGCAGGCGCAGCACAAGATCTGGGAACTGGCGCAGCGGCTGGGCCAGCGCGGGGTCAAGGTGAAGTTCGCGATCCACCCGGTGGCGGGGCGCATGCCCGGGCACATGAACGTGCTGCTGGCCGAAGCGGGCGTGCCCTATGACCTGATTGCCGACATGGACGACATCAATCCGGAGTTCGCCAACACCGACGTGGTGCTGGTGATCGGTGCCAACGACGTGGTCAATCCGGTGGCGCGTACCGATCCGGCCAGCCCGATCTACGGCATGCCGGTGCTGGACGTGGTCAATGCGCGCAACGTGGTGGTGATCAAGCGTGGCAAGGGCACTGGCTTTGCCGGCATCGAGAATGCGCTGTTCTACGCCGAC
The DNA here is from genome assembly GCF_047497515.2 of Stenotrophomonas maltophilia. Classification (GTDB taxonomy): domain Bacteria; phylum Pseudomonadota; class Gammaproteobacteria; order Xanthomonadales; family Xanthomonadaceae; genus Stenotrophomonas. The sequence goes on along the minus strand of NZ_JAXAXL020000015.1, from coordinate 8,624 downwards.
AACACGCGCATGCTGTACGGCGATGGTGCCGAAGCGGCGGCGTCGCTGGTGAGCGAGTTGAAGGGGCTCGACGGCGGGCATTGAAGGCCGGGGTCGGATCCGCGGGGGCGGTAGGTGCAGACCTTGGTCCGCACGTTTCTGCCGGCCAACGGCCGGCACTACCCCCATCCACGCATGGTGGCTGCACTTGGTAGGTGCGGACCTTGGTCCGCACGCTTCTCCCGGCCAGCGGCCGGCACTACCCCCATCCACGCATGGTGGCTGCACTTGGTAGGTCCAGACCTTGGTCCGCACGCTTCTGCCGGCCAGCGGCCGGCACTACCACGCCATCCACGCATGGCGTGGATCTACCACGGCATTACAAAGGGCCTCGGTGGGGTCAGCGCGCCAACCAGGCGCCTACAGCCACGCCCAGTGCCAACCACAGCCATTCCATCGCGCCATTGGCCAGGGTGACCAGGGTCCAGGCCAGGTGCGGGCCCATGCGCAGGCTGGCGTCCCACAGGCCCAGCCCGATCGAGCCGCCCATCCAGGCGCTGGCGATCGCCCAGTTGGCCACTGCGGCCACCAGCAGGGTGCCGAGCACGACCAGCACAATGCGCAGGCGGCCCGGACCGAGCGTTCCCATGCGCAGCATGAATACCAGTTCCAGGGCGGTCAGCACCGCCATCCAGCCGACCTGCCGGCCGGTCATCAGTGCCAGCACCATCCAGGCAAGGGGAGCAACAACCAGGCCCAGCAACAACATGATGGGCCAGAGCCAGGTCACGGTCCTGGCACGCGCGGGATTGGAGGACATCGAAGCTCCCTGAAGATCACCCACAGGATACTGTGGATTGCCGCGCTGCACCGGCGGCGTCGGGGCCGCTGGGCTAGAATGCCGTCTTGCGTGGCTGCAGCCACGGCCCCATATCGGTCCCCATGTATTCCCGTAGCAGCGAACCTGTCCACTTCGAACGCGATTGCGAGGCCGTAATGGTCCCGCAGGGCGATACCGTGACCCTGCCCGCCGGCAGCTATGGGTACATCACCCAGGCGTTGGGCGGCAGTTACTCGGTGTTCGTCGAGGGCAACCTGTTCCGCATCGCCGGCAAGGATGGGGATGCCATCGGCAAGGAGGCGCCGGCGCCGCTGGAGCTGCCCGCCGACGCCACCGATGAACAGGTGGAACAGCTGGTGTGGCAGCAGCTTCGCACCTGCTTCGACCCGGAAATTCCGGTGAACATCGTCGAACTGGGCCTGGTCTACGAGGTCGAGATCAAGCACCTGGACGAAGGCCAGCGCGAGATCGACGTGAAGATGACCCTGACCGCACCGGGCTGCGGCATGGGCGACATCCTGGTCGACGACGTGCGCAGCAAGCTCGAAATGATCCCGACGGTGGCCGAAGCCGATGTCGACCTGGTCTTCGACCCGCCGTGGAACCAGCACATGATGTCCGAGGCGGCCCGTCTCGAGACCGGCATGCTTTGACCCAGGGCCCGCAGTGACGCGGGCCCGGCACTACCCGCAACCAGAACAGGAATCCTCCGGTGTCCCAGTCCATTCCCAGCTTCGCCGTCACCCGTTCGGACCACCCGCGCAGCGCTGAAGAGCGCGCCCAGATCCTGGAGAAGCCGGGCTTCGGCCTGCACTTCACCGATCACATGGTGGAAGTGCGCTGGGACAAGGACGCCGGCTGGCACAACGCCAACGTGCGCGCGTACGGTCCGCTGCAGCTGGACCCGGCTGCGGCCGTGCTGCACTACGGCCAGGAAATCTTCGAAGGCATCAAGGCCTACCGCCACGCCGACGGTTCGATCTGGACCTTCCGCCCGGATGCCAACGGCCGCCGCCTGCAGCGTTCGGCGCAGCGCCTGGCGCTGCCGGAACTGCCGGTGGAGATCTTCGTCGAATCGCTGAAGCAGCTGATCGCGCTGGACAGCGCCTGGGTGCCGTCGGCTGACGAGTCCAGCCTGTACTTCCGTCCGTTCATGATCGGCGACGAAGCCTTCCTCGGCGTGCGCGGCGCGCACAAGGCCGGCTACTACGTCATCGCCAGCCCGGCCGGCCCGTACTTCGCCAAGGGCGTGGCCCCGGTGTCGATCTGGCTGTCGACCGAGTACGCGCGTGCAGCCAAAGGCGGCACCGGTGCCGCCAAGTGCGGTGGCAACTACGCCGCCTCGCTGCTGCCGCAGCAGAAGGCGCAGGCCCAGGGCTGCTCGCAGGTGCTGTTCCTCGACCCGGTCGAGGGCAAGTACCTGGAAGAACTGGGCGGCATGAATGTCTTCCTGGTCTACAAGGACGGCACCCTGGTCACTCCGGAACTGTCCGGCAGCATCCTCGAGGGCATCACCCGCGAGAGCATCCTGCAGCTGGCCCGCGACCGTGGCATGAAGGTTGAAGAGCGCAAGGTCAGCATCGACGAGTGGAAGGACGGCGTTGCCTCCGGGGCGATCAGCGAAGTCTTTGCCTGCGGCACGGCGGCGGTGGTGACCCCGATCGGCCAGCTGAAGGGTGAAGGTTTCTCGGTCGGCGACATCAATGCGCCGGCCGGCGAAGTGACCATGTCGCTGCGCAAGGAACTGACCGACATCCAGTACGGCCGCCTGCCGGACCGTCACAACTGGCTGGTCAAGCTGGGCTGATCGCCTGCACCGACCTGCAGCGTCGAGCCGTGCTCGACGTTTGTTCCCGGAAAGCCCGTCCGCGTGACGGGCTTTCTGCGTTTTGGGCCGGGTCGGATCCCTTTCCTCTGGAAAAGGGATCTGACCCCGGATCGGCGGACGCCGATGTCGGCAAAGTCATTGCAGGACATGTGATGGCCCAGTCAGGTGCGTGCAGGGCGTGAGAAAGTTCCTTCACCTTCACAAACCCTCGACCCGGAAAGTCTCAGAACGAACATTTCATCTTGCTGAAAAGACGCTGAAAATCTTGTGGTGTCCGGTTTGGGCCATTAGCGTCATCTGCACGGCGGATCGTTAGGGGGATCCGCTGACTCACCGGACTGCGAACCTCGCCAACGCAAGCCAGCCCATGGGTTCGGGCCGGTGCTTCTGCCGATTCCGGCATTCACACCACAAGAAAGGGAAATACGATGTCCCAGGTAACGCAACCGCGTGTGCGTCGAGTGTGGGTGGTCCTTGGTGCGTCCGTTCTGTCATCGCTGCTGCTGGCCACGCCTGCGCTGGCCGGTGACGTCCAGCTCAGCGGCCTGCAGTCCGCGCCGACGCACCAGCGCTTCATCGTGAAGTACCGCGACGGCAGCGCCGCCGTGGCCAACACCACCGCGCTGGCCTCGTCGCTGAAGACGGCCGCCGCCGGCCTGTCCAGCAGCCAGGGCCGCGCGCTGGGCCTGCAGGAGGTCCGCAAGCTGGCCGTCGGCCCGACCCTGGTCAAGACCGACCGTCCGCTCGACCAGGCCGAATCCGAATTGCTGATGCGCAAGCTGGCCGCCGACCCGAACGTGGAATACGTCGAAGTCGACCAGATCATGCGCGCCACGCTGACCCCGAACGACACCCGCTTCAGCGAGCAGTGGGGCTTTGGCACCTCCAGCGCCGGCATCAACATCCAGCCGGCCTGGGACAAGTCCACCGGCACCGGCGTGGTGGTGGCGGTGATCGACACCGGCATCACCAACCATCCCGACCTCAACGCCAACATCCTGCCGGGCTACGACTTCATCAGCGACGCCGCGATGGCGCGCGATGGCGGCGGCCGCGACAACAACCCGAACGATGAAGGCGACTGGTATGGCGCCAACGAGTGTGGCTCGGGCATTCCGGCCTCCAACTCCAGCTGGCACGGCACCCACGTTGCCGGCACGGTGGCGGCGGTGACCAACAACGCCAATGGCGTGGCAGGCACCGCATTCAACGCCAAGGTCGTGCCGGTGCGCGTACTCGGCAAGTGCGGCGGCTATACCTCCGACATCGCCGACGCGATCGTGTGGGCCTCTGGTGGCACCGTCAGCGGGGTGCCGGCCAATGCCAATCCGGCCGAAGTCATCAACCTCTCGCTCGGTGGCGGTGGCACCTGCTCGGCTACCTACCAGAATGCGATCAACGGCGCCGTCGGCCGTGGCACCACCGTGGTGGTTGCTGCAGGCAACAGCAACGCCAACGTGTCGACCTCGGTGCCGGCCAACTGCGCGAACGTGATCGCGGTGGCCGCCACCACCTCGGCCGGTGCGCGTGCCAGCTTCTCCAACTATGGTGCTGGCATCGACATTTCCGGCCCAGGCCAGAGCATCCTGTCCACCCTCAACACCGGCACTACCGTGCCGGCCAGCCCGACCTACGCGTCCTACAACGGCACCTCGATGGCGGCGCCGCATGTGGCCGGTGTGGTTGCACTGATGCAGTCGGTCGCCCCGAGCCCGCTGAGCCCGGCGCAGGTCGAAAGCATCATCAAGAGCACGGCACGTCCGCTGCCGGGCGCCTGCTCGGGTGGTTGCGGCGCCGGCATCATCGACGCCAACGCCGCGGTGGCTGCCGCGATCAATGGCGGCGGCAACCCGAACCCGGGTGGCAACGTGCTGCAGAACAACGTGCCGGTGACCGGCCTGGGCGCTGCGACTGGTGCCGAGCTGAACTACACCGTCGCGGTTCCGGCCGGCAGCACCCAGCTGCGCGTGGCGATCAGTGGCGGCAGCGGAGATGCAGACCTGTACGTGCGCCAGGGCAGTGCCCCGACCGACACCACCTACACCTGCCGTCCGTACCTGAGCGGCAACAGCGAAACCTGCACCATCAACAGCCCGGCCGCCGGCACCTGGTATGTGCGGGTGAAGGCGTACAGCACCTTCTCGGGCCTGACCCTGAACGCGCAGTACTGAGCCCAAGTCCCTCTCCATGGGCACGCCCCGGCTCCGGCCGGGGCGTTTTTCATTGGGTAGGTGCCGACCTTGGTCGGCACGCCGTTCCTCAAACCGACTCGAAACGATTGGCGGCGACGTTCTTGCGCACGTGCTGCGGATCGAAGATGCGGCCGTTCATCGCGATGTACACGCCGGTCGGCAGCGACTGCACCGCACCGATCGCACAGCCGATGTTGAACTCCGCATCCGAACCACGGAAACGCGCCGGGCTCAGCGCGCCGGTCATCACGATGGTCTTGTCCGGGATCGTCGCCAGCACCTTGCCGGTCTGCACCATCGAATCGGTACCGTGGGTCACCAGCACGTGCCGGGTCGGCTGCGCGGCAATGGTGGCGCGGATCAGTTCGCGGTCTTCATCGTTGATGTGCAGCGAATCCTTGCGCAGGATCGGAATCACATTGAAGCGGAACGTCACCCCCAGCTCGCGCAGGATCATGCCGATCTGCGGATCGCCGATCTGGTAGTCCGACTTGTCGTCGAAGTAGATCTTGTCGATCGTGCCACCGGTGGTGACGACCAGGAGCTCTTCCATCATGTGCATGCGCGAAACCAGGACAGGTACAGCGGCGCGGGGCCGGGACAGCAGATGATACGGCCCGGCGGGCGCAGCGTCAGCGTCGCTTGCTGAAACGGGCACGCAGCCCCGGCAGGCTGGCGCTGAAGATCACCAGCAGGGCCAGTGCGATCTCGATCAGCGCCAGCCAGCGCGTTTCCGGGTGGCTCCAGGCGCTCATCACGCCGTGGCTGAACCAGCCCAGCGCCAGCACAGAGGCCCAGAAGCCGGCCTTGCGCCAGCCCAGGCGCAGCGCAAAGGCCAGCGCCAGCGGCGGCGCGGTGAACACCAGCTGGGTGGCCAGCCAGTGCTTGTCATTGATGAACCAGCCCGCGAACAGCGCAGCCAGCCCCATCAGGGCCAACAGCAGGACCGTGCGCGGCGGCCGGTTCATCGGGCCAACCGCTGCGCGATGTCGGCCACCCGGCGGCCCAACGCACGGGCCAGCACGGCCTCGTCGTCGGTCGGTTGCGGGTCGTCGGCAGCACCGGCCACATGGCTTGCACCGTAGGGCGTGCCGCCACTGGTGGTGTGGCTCAGCGCCGGTTCGGTGAACGGGATGCCGACGATCACACAGCCGTGGTGCAGCAACGGGACCTGCATCGACAGCAGGGTCGATTCCTGGCCACCATGCATCGAGGCGGTCGAGGTGAATACCCCGGCCGGTTTGCCCGACAGCGTGCCGTTGACCCATTCGGCGCCCAGGCCATCGAGGAAGTGCTTCACCGGCGCAGCCATGTTGCCGAAGCGGGTCGGGCTGCCGAGCAGCAGGCCCTGGCACTCGACCAGGTCCTGCACGTTCACATAGGGGGCGCCATCGTCGGGCACCGGCGGCTGCGCGGTCTGGGTCACTGCGGCCACCGGTGGCACCGTGCGCAGGCGCGCGCTCATCCCCGGCACCTCGCCGATGCCCCGCGCGATCTGGCGCGCCAGCCGTGCCACCGAACCGCCCCGGCTGTAGTACAGCACCAGAATCTCGCCCATCGTGCCCGCTTCTCCTCGTCGTGTGGCCACCAGTATGGCTATCCTGCCAGCATTCCGCATCGGGTACCCTTCCACCGATGGAACCTTTGGATACGCTCAACCTGTGGATGGAGCGCGCGCGGGATCGCGCACGGGCCATCAGTTTCGGCCGCTTCCTGTGGCACCGCTTCCTCGACGACCGTCTGTTCCAGGCAGCGGCGGCGCTGGCCTACACCACCGTGTTCGCGCTGGTGCCTTTGGCGATCGTGGTATTCGGTGTGCTCTCGGCCTTCCCCGTCTTCGACCGCTGGAGCGACCAGCTCAGCGATTACGTCTTCTCCAACTTCGTGCCCAATGCCGCGCGCGCGGCCGAAGGCTACCTGCGGCAGTTCTCGGCCAGCGCCGGCCAGCTCACCGCCGCCGGTTTCATCGCGCTGGTGGTGTCGCTGCTGATCACCCTCAACAGCGTTGAAGAAACCTTCAACCAGATCTGGCGGGTCGGCTCGACCCGGCCCAAGCTGACCCGCTTCCTGGTCTACTGGACCGTGCTGACGCTGGGCGCGATGCTGGCGGCCGCCTCACTGGCGGTATCGGCGCGGGTATTCGCGATGCCGCTGTTCGGTACCCAGGAGGGCCGCTGGCTGGCCGAACTGGCACTACGGCTGGCGCCGATCCTGATTGAGTTCGTGTGCATCACGCTGATGTTCCGGGTGGTACCGCACCACACCGTGAAATGGCGGCACGCGGTGCCCGGCGCGATCCTGGCCGCGGTGATCCTGGAACTGGTGAAGTGGGGCATCGGCGCCTACCTGGGCAGCTTCCAGTCCTACCAGAAGCTGTATGGCACGGTGGCTTTCGTGCCGATCCTGCTGCTGTGGATCTACCTGTGCTGGGTGGCCGTGCTGCTGGGCGCGTCGTTGTCCTCGTCGATGGCCGCCTTCCGCTACCAGCCGGTGGAACTGCGCCTGCCGCAGGGCTACGAGTTCTACGGCCTGCTGCGCCTGCTGGGCCGCTTCCACCATGCACGCCTGAAGGGCAGGGGCCTGGCCGATGATGAAATCCTGCGGCTGGAGCCGATGCTGACCGACTCCCTGTTGCATGACCTGGCCTGCAACCTGCAGGAGATCGGCCTGCTGCGCCGTGATGAGCGCGGCGAATGGCTGCTGTCGCGCGATCTCGACCAGGTCAGCCTGGCCGATCTGTACGAATGCACCCAACTGCGCATCCCGGTGGCCGAGCAGCATCTGCCGTACCGCGATGACAGCCTGGGCCGCGCCGCATTGGCGGCGCTGGACGACCTGCGACTGCCCCTGCGCGAACGCCTCAAGCGCAAGGTCAGCGATATCTATACCGATTCCGGAGACATGCCATGACCCGCAAGACCCCGTTGCTGCTGCTCCCGCTGGCCCTGCTGCTGGCGCTGGCGGCCTGCAAGCCAGCGCAGGAACCGACCCCGGCCAGCAGCCAGCCGCCGGCACAGGCGCCGACCCCGACCACGCCGGCAGCGGTCGAGGAAACCCCGGCCGAGCGTGCCACCGCCGAGTTCCCGACGCTGAAGATGAAGGCGGTGGATGGCAGCGACTACGACCTGGCCGCGCACCGTGGCAAGTGGGTGGTGGTGAACTTCTGGGCAACCTGGTGTGCCCCGTGCCGGAAGGAGATGCCGGAGCTGTCGGCGTTGCATGCCATGCGCAACAACATCGAAGTGGTCGGGCTGGCCTATGAGGACATCGAAGCGCCGGAAATGAAGGCGTTCCTGACCAAGCATCCGGTGACCTATCCGATCGTGATCGTCGACCCGTTCGATCCGCCGGCCGATTTCGCCACGCCGCGCGGCCTGCCGCTGACGCATCTGCTGGACCCGCAGGGCAAGCTGGCGCACACCTTCCTTGGCCCGGTGACGGCTGCCGACATCGAAAAGCAGATCGCCGCTGCCAAGTAGCGGGTGGGTCGGCGGGGCCTGCGGCCCTGCACGCGTGGTAGTGCCGGCCGCTGGCCGGCAACCGCAACATCAACAGCAGAAGCGGGTTTCCTGTGGGCAGGCAGGGTGGGTCCGGTTGCGGAGGACGCTGCAAGTACCCCTCCGGGGCCCGGCCCAGCCGCCGGCGGCTGTGCGTTCGGGCGCGTGCGAAGCGGTGCTTCGCAAGCAAAGCGCCCTCACCCATGTAAGCTCGGTCGCCGCTTGCTCGTGTGCGCTGTCCTGCGCACACGGCAAGACCAGGGTTGGGCTTCCTGCCCAACCCGCCC
>NZ_JAXAXL020000014.1:94517-132140 GCF_047497515.2 Stenotrophomonas maltophilia | reverse complement strand
TCGAAAAGACCTAGAGCCGAACGGTCGTCCGCGCCGGGCTCTCGGCACCTAAGGTGCCAGAGTCGGAAGAGATAAGAGCCGAGCCATGCTCGGCTCAGATATCTCGGATCTCGAAATATTCGATTTCGATTGAGATTCATCCACGCATGGCGTGGATCTACCGTGTCGACCCAGGTCGACACCTACCCACAGGATGCCGGGGCGCCGCCCGGCCGTAATCCCCTTACTTCTTTGCGCGCGGCTGGTTCAGCGGCTCCATCGCACGGAAGCGCTGGCTGTACTCGTCGGTCAGATTGCGTGCCTCCAACCCGTTGCGGACGATGCTCGGGGTCAACAGCACGATCACTTCCGAACGACGGCTGGTGCGGGTCTTCTGCCCGAACAGCGCGCCGACCACCGGGATCCTGCTCAGGCCCGGAATGCCGCTGCTGCCGTCGGTGGCCGAATCGGTGATCAGGCCGGCCAGCATGATGGTGTCACCACTCTGCACTGCCGCCTCGGTCGACAGTTTCTTGGTCGAGATGCGCGGGTTGCAGTTGCGCTCGGTCGGGTTGCAGTTCTCTGGCACCTCCGAAGCGCTGCTCACTTCCTGCACGATGTCCAGGAACACCGTGCCGTCGCGGGTCACGCGCGGGCGCACCTTGAGGATCACGCCGGTGTCGATGTACTGCACCGAACTGTAGGTACCGGTACCGAGGCCGGTGTTCACCGTGGTGGTGTTGATCGGCACCTTGTCACCGACGTTGAGCGTGGCTTCGGCGTTGTTGCGCACGAACACCGAGGGGGTCTGCAGCAGGCGCACGTCGGTGACCTTGTCCAGCGCGCTCACCACGGCCGCGCCGTTGTGGCCGGTGAACGCCCAGCCGACGCCATCGGCGCCGGTGACTGCACCTGCAAGGCTGCTCCACGAGCCGCCGGCCGCGGCCGGCAGGGTCACGCCGGCCAGTGCACCGGTCAGGGCGCGCCCGGCCACAGCGTTGTCGAAGAACCAGTTCACGCCGTACTTGAGATCGCCGGTCAGCGCCACTTCGGCCACTTGGGCTTCGATGTGTACCTGCAGTGGCATCACGTCCAGCTTCTCGATCACTTCACGGATCGAACGCCACGCCTGCGGGCTCGACCGCACCAGCAGGGTGTTGGTTTCCTCCACCGCCGACACGCCGACACGGTCGCCCTCCACCTCCAGGCTGACGCTGACGTTGCCGGACTGCCGCTGCGGCAGGTTCATGCTGCCACTGCCACCGCTGCTGCCACCGGAACTGCTGCCCGGCGTCGAGCCGAAGCTGCTGCTGGTGCTGTCCATGCCGCGGTCGCCGTCGCTGCCCAGCTGCGACGGAATCGCACCGGGTGCCAGCCCCGCCGGGCTGGAACCACCGCGGTTGCCGCTGCTGGCGAAGGCTTCGCTGAGGCGCTCGGCCAGATCACGGGCCTTGATGTAACGCAGTTCATAGGAGAACAGGCGCGCGCTGCCCCCGGCGGTGTCGATGCGGTCCAGCCACTGCTGGATCTGGTCCAGGTAGCGCACCTGCGGGGTGATCACCAGCACCGCGTTGGCGTTTTCCAGTGGCAGGAAGCGGAACATGCCAGCGCTGGGGGTCTTGCTCTCCTCGCCGAACACCTTCTCCAGGTCGGCGGCGACCTGCTCGGCCTTGCCCGACTGGATCGGGAACACGCCCACCGACATGCCCGACAACCAGTCGACGTCGAAGATCTCGACCGTGCGCATGTAGTTTTCCAGCTCGGCGCGGGTGCCGCCGAGGGTGATCACGTTGCGGCCGCTATCGACGTTGACGATGGCGTTGGGCCGCGCATACGGCTCCAGCACCTTCTTCATCTCCGTGGCGGAAATGAACTGCAGGGGGATCACCCGCACTTCAAAACCACGGGCGCTGGCTGCCGGTGCGGTACTCGGCGCGACGGTGCCGGCCAGGGCCTGGTCGGCGGCAACGATGTTGTAGCGACCGCCGCTGTAGACCATGCGCGCGTTGTTCCAGCCCAGCACCATTTCCAGCAGGTTCAATGCCTGTGCCGGTGATACCGGCTTGGGCGTGGCCAGGGTGACCGTGCCCTGCACGCCCGGCGCGATCACATAGTTCTGGCCCAGCATGTCGCCGAGGATGGCCTTGACCACCGCATGCACGGACTCACCTTCAAAGTTGAAGGTGGCCTCGCCGGTACTGGCCCCATGCAAGGCTGGCGCCGGTGCGCGTGCCGCTTCACGGTTGATCATGGTGCCGGTGCCGCGACGGATCACCGCCTGCGGCGCACCTTGGGCGTCGCGGGCCGCATCGGCGGCCACTTCTGCCGCTTGTCCGGCAGGAGGCGTGGCCGACAGATTGCCGTTGCGCTGCACATGCGGTGCGGAAACGGTACTGCAGCCGACCAGCAGCGCGAGGGCAAAGGACCAGGGAAGAAAACGCAGGCTCATGCATTCACTCTATCGGTTGGTGCCATCGCCCGGGGGCGGCGACGGTTGTTGCTGCTGTTGCAGCTGGCGGCGACGGGCCTGGATGCGTTCGCGGATGGCCTGCATCTGCGCTTCGCTGGGGCCGTTGTTGTTGGCAGGCGGTGTTGTGGCGGCAGCCGCCGCCGCAGCCGACGCTGCGGTTGCGGGCATATCGGCCGTGCGCGGGGCCGCAGCCGGCGGCACCTGCGCCGCAGCCGGTGGCTGTGGAGGTGGCGGCGGCAGGTTTCCTGGCACCGGCGGCGCGCCGTTGGCGCCACGCAGTACGGTGGGCGGTTCACCGCCCTGGCCATTGAACACCGCCAGTTCCAGTACCTGACTGCCGCCCGGGCCGATCACCGTGGCCTGGCGTGGCTCCAGTGCGACCAGCTGCCAGCCATCCACGGCATCACCATTGAGGCGCAGGCGCAGCGAGCGGTTCTGTTCGGTGGTGAAGGTAGCCATGCTGAAATCGCGGGTAAGCAGCACGCCGGTCAGGCGCAGCGCAGCACTGGCGGCAGGTTCACTGCCTCCCAGCAGGTAGGGGCGCGGCATGCGGTCTTCGGCAAACAGCGGACGCGCACCGATCGCGCTGTAGCTATCGGCACTGGCGATGCGTTCGGCGCCCAGCGGCGGCAATGCGGGCAGCGATGGCGCGGCGTCGGAATCGCCACCGGCGCCGGGCAACTGGCTGCCAAGGCCGAAGCCGGTCGCCAGCCAGACCGCCGCCGCCCAGCCTGCCAGCGCCAGCAGGAAGCCGGTGCGCAGGCTGATCGGCTCACGCTTCATCGGCCACCTCCTGTCCTTCGACCGGCGCGGCTTCTGCCGGCGCGGGCGTCGCCGCCGGCGGTGAGGGCCCCACCGGCGCGGCGTCCGGTGCCGGTGCTGCGGGGGCACCTTCGACGGGCGCGCCCTCGGTCGCCGCACCGGGCATCAGGTAGCCCGCCAGTTCAAACGACACATCCAGGCCCAGCCCGGACTCGTTCGGAGATTGCTGGAAGCGCTGTGCGATCAGGTTGAGGTTGTCGACGAACAGGCGCGGGCTGCCGGTTTCCAGGCTGTGCAGCACCGTGGCCAGTTCGGCCACGCCGCAGCGCAGGCGCACCTGCATGGCCACGCGGACGAACTCGGCATCGCGCCGGTTGTCGGTGAGCGGTGTGCGGTTGCTGATGGTGCAGCTGCGGTTGCCCGGGCTGGCCATCGCCACCGCATCCTGCAGTTTCGCGCCCAAGGCGGCGGCCGCCGCTTCGGCGGTGGCTTCGCGCAGGAAGCCCGGTCGCTGCTGCAGGGCTTCGCGGGTCGCGCGCAGGCGCTGTTCGATCTGTGGCTTCTGCTGCAACTGTGCCTGCACGCGCGATTCGCGCTCGCGCAGCGCCGCCACATCGGCATCGATCTCACGCAGCGGCTGGGTGAACCACGGGTGCACCAGCAACAGGTAGGCCAGGCCCAGCACTGCCAGCAGCAGGGCCAGCGCCAGCCAGCGATCACGGCGCGCGCTTGGCATCGGCATCGGCCGCCTCCCGGGTCGGGGCCACAGCCTGCAACGGCTGCAGTTCGGCGGACAGGGTGAAACGATCGCGGCCGCTGGCAGCACCATCGGCCTGCAGCACACCGGTCAGGTTGACCTTGCGCCACTGCGGTGCGTCCTGCAGCAGCTGCACCAGCTGCGATGCCTCACGGCTGAGCCCGATCAACTGCAGGCTGTTGTTCTCGATCGCCAGCTTTTCCAGGTAGGTACCTTCCGGCAGGCGCCGGGTCAGTTCGTTCCAGATCTCGACCGTACCCGCACGCTGGTTGCGCTGCGTCTCCAGGAAGGCGGCGCCGTCGATCAGCGCCTGCAGCTGCGCACGCTCGCTGGCCACGCCGCGCGCACTGCGCGCACTGCGCTCGACCTCGGCACGCAGTGCGTCGGCGGCCGCGCGACGGTTGTCGAGCAGCTGCAACCCACCCAGCACCAGCATTACCGCAGCCGCTACCACCAGCAGCAGGTTCCAGCGCCCCATCGGATCAACCCGCAGCTGGCGCTGCGCCGGTGGCAGCAGGTTCACCCGCAGGGTGTTGCCCTGCGCGTCGATGACATCGACGCCGGCCAGCACATCGGCCCATTCGCCCGCGCTGCTGCGCCAGGCGTCCAGCTGCCGCAAGGGCCACGCCACCAGTTCGACCTGCAGCTGGCCTTCGTCTGCGGCGCCGAGCTCGCGCACGTCATAACTGACCTGGCTGGATTCGAACGGCGTCTGCCGGTCGATCTCGAAACCGACCACTGCCCGCAGACGGTCGGCGGCGGCCGCTGGCAGGCGCAGTGGGCGGCGCAGCACATCGTCGGCCGGCAGCAGCCACACCCGCGGCAAGCCGCGCAGGCGTGCTTCCAGCACACGATCCAGTTCAGCCGGTGACAGTGGCCATGGCAGCCGCGCCACCGATTCACGCCGCTCGCCGGCCTCGCGCTGGACCAGCAGCTGGTCGCCCTCGCGCTGCAGCAGCAGACGCGCCTGCGCCCACCCCAAAGCCCACTGCCAGCGGGCCGGCACCCAGGCCAGCAGCGATTGCCGCCACCAGCGCAGGAAACGACCGGCGCCGGGGCCGATCCGGCCCTGCACCTGTCGCAGATTGTCCTGCCAAGCCGTCATCTTGCTGTCATTCCCTGCTCCCAGCGAAGCACTGTGTAGGACCGCCCGGGAACCCCGCCCGAGCCATTGCGTACCACTGCCTGCAGCACCGAGCGGCGTCCACTGCCATCGGTGACACGGGACTCGATACTATAGGTGCCACTGCTGCTGGCAAGCGTCGGCGTACCACCAGCGGTATCGGCGTCACGCTCCTGCTGTGCGCGCTGGGCCAGCACGGTGTCCGCATCCAGCCCCAGCGCGGTCAGCACCGGCGGGCTGGCAAACTGCGGATCCGGCCGCGCCTGGCGGCTGTACAGGGTCAGATGGGGCAGCATGGCCTGGTACAACGGCCCGCGCATGCCCAGCACCCGCTGCAGCTCTGCCAGCGTCTCAAATCGCTTGTTGCGCGGCCCATACGGCAGGCCTGCCGCCGCATAGTCAGGGGCTTCGGCGCCACCACCGGGTTGCAGCAGGCTGTCTTCATCACGCCAGTCGACGATGGCGCCGGCCAGTTGCCGGGCTTCGCCGTCCTCTTCGCCCAGGGCCTTGAGGAAGGCGGTGAGCAGGGCCACGTCGGCCAGGTTCAGGTTGATCTTGCCGTTCTCGTCCCGCACCTTGATCTCGATGGCGGCATCGTCGAACTGCCAGCGATAGGTGCGGCCATCGGCCCGCCACGGCGGCCGCTGCGGATCGGCGGACAGGCGTGTCAGTGCATACTCCAGCCCGGCCCGTGCACGTTCCTGGCCACGTGCATCGTCGTCGAGCACCCGCTGCTGCAGGTGCTCGACCCGTGCGCTCAGCGCAAAGGCGCCGACCAGCGCGGTCATCAGCGCGATCAACCACAGCACCAGCACCAGCGCGGCGCCCTGCTGGCGGTTCATCGCGCGCCTCCACTGCCACCGGCGCGCGGCGCCACCACCAGCGGCGGCCAGGGTGCGCCCTTGGCCGGCACGATCTGGATCTCCACCAGCATCGGCAGGCGCCGGGTGTCATCCCAGCGTGGCATCCAATCGGTGACCTGGCCGGTGCTGGCGTCGATGCCGCGATACCGCATCTGCACCGACTTGAGGTTCTCCACCAGTACCTCCGGCGGGCGTGGCGGGTTCTCGGCGATGCGTTCGCCTTCCTGCAGCAGGACCAGATCCAGCAGCAGCCGCTGTTGGCCGCTGCGACCGTCCACCTGCAACGCGTGCAGGTAGGCGCCGCCCCGGCCGAGGTAGCCCGGCAGATCGGCGGCGAACAGCATGCGCTGCTCCTCGCCCTGGAAGAAGATCGGTTCGCGGGTTGGATCAAGTGCTTCCAGCGGCGTGCGCAGCGCGCCGGTCAACTGCCGCCGCAACAACGACTCCACGGCGCGCATGCGTTCGCTTTCGGCGGCGATCTGCTCGCCACGCTGGCTGACCGCCATCGCCGAGCGCACGCTGGCAAACGCCAGCGCCAGGCCACCGGCCAGCAGCACGGTGGCCAGCATCACCTCGACCAGGGTAAAGCCTGCCGCGCGGCGTTTCATCGCGCCCTCTCCAGGTCAGGTGGCAGCAGCCGCAGGCTGCGCCAGCGCAGTTGTTCGCGTTCGCTGTCGCCCCAGCGGACCTGCAGCTGCAGTTCGGCCAGCCACGGCGCACCCGGTGATTGCCCCTGCACCTGCGCGGCGTTGCCGGCACGCGGCTCCACCCACGGCTGTACCTGCAGTTCCCAGTGGTAGCGGCCCTGCTCCCACTCCCCCTGTTGGCGGCCGACCTGCAAGGGTGCGGCGACGCCGGCTTCGGCCAGCAACGACTGCGCGTGCAGCACCGCGCGCGTACGCACCGCGGCGTCGCGCACCTGCTTCGCCCCCCCCGACAGGCTGCCCAGCAGCAGGGTCAGCGCCAGCCCCAGCAGGGCGAAGGCGATGATCACTTCCAGCAGGGTGAAGCCACGCGCGCGCCGCTTCATGGCGCCCGCCATGGGCCTGAGCGGACCTCACCGGTCAGCCAGCCGACATCGATGCGCCATTCGGCGCCATCGCGCTGAAGGCGGATACGGCCACCACTGGAGCCGCCATCGGGATGGAACTCGATTACGCCCTGGCCGGGCGCGGTGGCCAGCTGCGCGGCCCCTTCGAACTGCACCTGCAGCTGCGCCGGTATATCGCCCTGGCGCTGGTTGGCGCCTTGCCAATGGCGTCGCGCCGGTTCGATCACGAAGCGCTGCGGCTCACCGCGGGCAATGGCCTGCGCGCGCACCATGCGCAGCTGGTTGGCGATATCCTTGCCGGCGCTGCGCAGCTGCATGCCGGAAAATCCGCGCGACAGACCGGCGGCGGTGATCAGGCCGATCGCGGCAATCAGCGCGATCACCAACAGCATTTCCAACAGCGACAGGCCTGCCGCGCGCCTGCCGAGCAGGCGCGGGCGTGGCAACCGGCGCGGCAGGAAATGCGTCATGCAGTTTACGGCTGGTAGCGGATGTCGGCGTCGACGCTGCTGCCACCGGCCTTGCCATCCTTGCCCAGGCTGACCAGTTCATACGGCTGGCCTTCGCCCGGTGCGCGGTACTCCAGCGCGTGGCCCCACGGGTCATTCAGGTCTGCCGGCTTGGCGTACGGGCCCAGCCAACCGCCGACACCGGCCGGTGCGGTCACCAGATCATTGAGCGAGCCCGGCAGCTTGCCGGTGTCGATCTGGTAGTTGTCGATCTTGGACGCAACGGTCTGCACCTGCGCCTTGGCGATGTTGGCCTTGCCGCGATCGGCACCGCCCAGCACGCGGCTGGCGACCAGGGTCAGCACCGCGCCGATCAGCACGATGACGATGATGATCTCCAGCAGGCTCATGCCCGACTGGTTGCGTGCGGCGGTGAAGGAAAGGCGGATCGGTCGACGGGAAGCAATCATGGACGGTCCTTTCTGTTGCGGGGTGTCGGGGTTGCGCAGGGTTCCATCGTCAACCGATGGCATTGGTCAGGTCGTACAGCGGCACCAGCACGGCGACGATCACCGCACCGACTACCGAGGCCAGCACCAGGGTGATCGCCGGCACCATCGCCGCCAGCAGCCGGTCGATGCGCCGTGCGCTGTCCTGTTCAAACGTGTCGGCGGCCTTCAGCAGCATGGTATCGAGTGCACCGGATTCCTCGCCAACCTGGATCATCTGCAGCGCCAGCCGCGGGAAACGCTTGCCGCGTGACAATGCCAGCGACAGGCCGGCACCGTTCTTCACTTCATCGGCGGCGGCTTCGACATCGGCGGCCAGCGCGCGGTTGCCCAGCACGTTGCGGGCGATGCCCAGCGCGCCGAGCAGCGGTACGCCGTTGCGCAGCAGGGTGCCCAGCGTGCGTGCCAGCCGTGCGGTTTCCAGTTCGCCGAGCAGGCGGCCGATACTGCGACGCTGCAACAGCCAGCCATCCAGCGCCAGGCGGAACGCCGGTTGCCGTGCCTTGCGCTCGAAGAACAGCGCCAGCAGCGCCGGCACCACCAGCAGCAGGACCCACCAGTCGCGTACGAACAGGCCCAGCTGCAGCACTGCGTTGGTGAACCACGGCAGGGCCACGTCCAGGCTCTCGTACATCTGCGCGAACTGCGGCACCACGTAGCCGAGCAGGAACAGCAGCGCGCCACCCACCACCACCAGCAGGATGGCCGGATACACCAGCGCGTTGATCACCTTGCCCTGCAGCGCGCGGCTGCGTTCAAGATAGTCGGCCAGGCGCTGCAGGGTTTCATGCAGGCTGCCACCGGCCTCGCCGGCACGCACCATGTTCACGTACAGGCGCGAGAACAGCCCATGTTGGCGCTCCAGTGCGGTCGACAGCGGCGCACCGCCGCGCACCACGTCGCGGATGTCGGTGATCGCGCGCCGCGAGCGTTCGTCTTCCGGCAGGCCGAGCAGGATCGACAGCGCGCGGTCCAGTGGCT
This sequence comes from Stenotrophomonas maltophilia, assembly GCF_047497515.2. Lineage (GTDB taxonomy): Bacteria > Pseudomonadota > Gammaproteobacteria > Xanthomonadales > Xanthomonadaceae > Stenotrophomonas. The sequence continues at coordinate 123,196 of NZ_JAXAXL020000014.1, read as the reverse complement.
GGCCGGCACCGAGCAGGGTCGCCAGCTGTTGGGTGAACTGCAGCAATGCCGCGCCCTGCAACGGACGCTGGCGCAGCAGGTTGCGCCAGCTGCTGCCGCCGATCGCGCCGCCATCGGCCAGCTGCGTCTCCATCGGCAGATGGCCCTGGTCCTGCAGGCGCGCGACCAGTTCGGCCTCGCTGGCCGCTTCCATCTGCCCGTCGAAGATCTCGCCGTGCGGATTGAGCGCTTTGTAGCGGTAGTTCGGCATGTCAGCCCCGGCGTCCTGCGCGCATCAGCTTTCCTCGGTCACGCGCAGCACTTCCTCGATGGTGGTCTGGCCACTGAGCGCCTTGGCCAGGCCATCTTCGTACATGGTGCGCATGCCGGCTTCGCGCGCGATGCGTTCGATCTCGCCCATGCCGTCGCGGCGCATCACCGCGCGGCGCAGCGCGTCGTTCATCACCAGGAATTCCATGATGGTGGTACGGCCAAGGTAACCGGTTGGCGCCAGCGCCGAGGGCTTCGGACGGAACAGGTGGATCGGCCCCTGCGGCTGCAGGCGGCGCAGTTCGAAGCGCTCGATTTCTTCCGGCGAAGCTTCGTAGCGCTCGGCGTGGGTCGGCTCCAGCCGGCGCACCAGGCGCTGGGCCAGGATGCCGTTGATGGTGGAGGTGAGCAGGTAGTCCTCCACGCCCATGTCGAGCAGGCGGGTGATGCCGCCGGCCGCGTTGTTGGTATGCAGGGTGGACAGCACCAGGTGGCCGGTCAGCGCCGACTGGATGGCGATGCGCGCGGTCTCCAGATCGCGCATTTCGCCGATCATGATGATGTCCGGGTCCTGGCGGACGATGCTGCGCAGCGCGTTGGCGAAGTCCAGGCCGATCTGCGGCTTGGCCTGGATCTGGTTGATGCCTTCGATCTGGTACTCGACCGGATCCTCCACCGTGATGATCTTGACGTCGGCGGTGTTGAGCTGGCTCAGCGCGGTGTACAGCGTGGTGGTCTTGCCCGAACCGGTCGGGCCGGTGACCAGCAGGATGCCGTGCGGTTGTTCCAGCACTTTGCGGAACTGCGGCAGGAAAACATCGGTAAAGCCGAGCCGATGGAAATCGAACACCACCGTTTCGCGGTCGAGCAGGCGCATCACCACGCTCTCGCCGTGCGCGGTCGGTACGGTGCTCACGCGCAGGTCCAGCTCCTTGCCCTGCACGCGCAGCATGATGCGGCCGTCCTGCGGCAGGCGGCGTTCGGCGATGTTGAGCCGGGCCATGATCTTGATGCGGCTGATCACCGCGGCGGTCAGGTTGGCCGGCGGGCTTTCGCCTTCCACCAGCACGCCGTCGACGCGGTAGCGCACCTTCAGCCGGCTCTCGAACGGTTCGACATGGATATCCGAGGCACGCAGCTCCACTGCACGCTGGATCAGCAGGTTGACCAGCCGGATCACCGGCGCCTCGGAGGCGAGATCGCGCAGGTGCTCGATGTCGTCGACCGCACCACCCTCGCCGTCGGCGGTCTCGACGATCGCGCCCATCGCGCTGCGGCCCTGGCCGAACCAGCGCTCGACCAGGTCGTCGATCTCCGCGCGCATGCCCAGCACCGGCGTGACCGGCACGCCCAGCGCGAGCTGCACCGCCTGCTGTGGATACGGGTCGTGGGCGTCGGCCAGCCACAGTCGCACGCCCTGTTCATCCAGTGCCAGCGGGCAGACGTGGAACTGCTTGAGGAAGCGCAGCGACAGCGGCAGGCCTTCGGCCAGACCCTGCGGCGGCGCCTCCGGCAACTGCTTGCCCTCCAGCAACGGCAGGCCCAGCACGTCGGCACTGGTCTGCGCCTGATCGCGCTCGGACACCAGGCCCAGCCGCACCAGCAGGCCAAGCAGACTGCCACCGGCCTCGGCGTGCAGCGGCCGCGCCCGCGCCAGATCCCCTTCCTTGAGACGGCCGCGCGCCAGCAACGCATCCAGGATGCGTCCTTCGACGTCGTCGGCAGCGGTTGCAGCAAGCGCGTTCACGTGACTCTCCTGTCGATCGGCCCGACTTTAGCAGTTAAGCCATGATTTCCGCCGCCCGGTCGCCACCTTTCGCAAAAAAACGAAGCCCGTCACACGGATGACGGGCTTCGGCCATTCAACTACGACACTGCGCGCTTACTGCGTGGCGAGAATGCTCACGCCGCTGTAGGCCGCCTCACCCACGACCTTGATGTAGTAGGTACCTGCGGTTGCGGCGGTCACGCGCACCGTTTCCGAGGTGCCCGGGCGGGTCGAACGCGCATCGTTGTCGGTGGCGCCCGGCTCGCGGCCCTTGGCCAGGTACACCGAAACGTTGCCGGTGCCGCCATAGGTGATGACGCTGAGCTGCTTGCCGGCCGTGGCTTCGAAGCTGTACAGCGCGCTGCTTCCGGCCGCACCGCTCAGGCCACCGATGGCCACCTTGTTGGTCAGCGGCTTGGCCACCGGGCCGCAGTTCTCGGTGCACGGCTCTTCCAGCGCCTTGTCCAGCGCGGCCTTGGCATCGACGATGCCGGTGCCGATCGGGGTGGCCGACGGGATGCTGACCGGGAACGGGCGCGCGGTGTCCTTCAGCAGTGCGCGCATGTCCGCCGGCGTCAGCGGATCGCGGTTGGCAGCGATCAGCGCGCTCTGCACCAGCGCGGCGACGGCCGCCACGTGCGGTGCCGCCATCGAGGTGCCGGCCAGGCCACCGATGGTGTAACCGGTGGTGGATCCGGCAGCCGGCGGCGAGGTCTTGTTGCTGGAAAGCGCCTGCCACACGTAGCCATTCGGATTGCCATCGGTGACGCCGCCGCCCGGGCCGGACAGATCGATGCGGGTACCGAAGTTGGAGTAGTAGGCGATTGCACCGGTGATGCCGGTGGCACCGACCGAGACCACGCCCTCGCAGTTGGCCGGACGTGCGTTGGCCACATTCATCGCGTCGTTGCCGGCTGCCACGACCACCACGGTACCGCGGTTGGTGGCCCCGGTGATGGCCGCCTGGTACGCCGGATCACAGCTGCCGGAACCGCCGAGGCTCATGTTGATGATCTCGGCCGGGTTCTGGTTGGCCGGGATGCCGGCCACGGTGCCACCCGAGGCCCAGGTGATGGCATCGGTGATGTCCGACAGGGTGCCGCCGCAGTAGCCGAGCACGCGCACCGGCAGCACCTTGGCCTTGTAGGCCAGGCCGGACGCCATCAGGCCATTGTTGGTGGCCTCGGCGATGGTGCCGCTCACGTGGGTACCGTGCCAGCTGCTGTCACGCACCGGCGAGCCCTGGTAGCAGGCATTGGCGGTGGGCATCCAGTCGCCGTAGTCGAGCGCACCCGGCACGCGGCCATCGGCCGGACGACGCGAGCGGCTGGCCTGGCTGATGAAGTCGTAGCCTTCCAGCAGGGTGCCTGCGGCGAAATCGGGGTGCTCCGGCAGGATGCCGGTGTCGATCACCGCCACCACGATGCCCTCGCCCTGCGAGACGTCCCACGCGGCCGGCGCGTTGACGCCGCCAACCGGGTTGTGGAAGTGCCAGTTGTGGCTCTGGTAGTTCGGATCGTTGGGCACGAAGGTCGGCGACGCATCGGCCTTCGGTGCAGCGTCCAGGCGTGCGGTCGAGGCGGCGTCGATCGGGTACATGACGGCGTCGGCCACCGCGTATTCAACGGTCGGATCGGCCTTCAGTTCGGCCAGCACCTTGTCCAGCTCGGCGCTGGCGATGCCGCCCTGCAGCCGGATCAGGTCGGCCCCGATGCCGAGCTTGCGCGCCACCTGCGGACGCAGCGCGGCACTGCGCGCCGCCGCGTTGGTGCCGCCCAATGCAGCACGCGAGACGGCTGCGTTGACCACGGCCAGCTTGGCGTTGGCATCGGCAGCAGCGGCGCTGCCGGCGCGGTACTTCACGATGATGCCTTCGACCTGCTGCGTCTTCGGGCCGGACAACGGCGCACTTACCTTCAGGTCGGCGGCCTGTGCCAGGCCAACACCGGTCAGCGACAGCACTGCGGCTGCCAGAACATTGATGCGAAGGTTCTGCTTCTTGATCACGTCGAGTTCCTCTTCTGGGTCATGGATCGAACCAACACTGCGGCCATCATTCCTTGACGACTCCCGGCCGGCCCAGCCGGGATTGCCGTGACCTCCCCCCAGGCCCTCGTTGCAGGTGCTGCGCCGGCGTGGGTGGCCGCCGGCGCGATGGAGTGGCTTACCAGCCGAAGCCGGCACCGACGCCGACCGAACTGTCGTCGCTGCTGAACGCACCGCCGAAGGTGACCGTGGCGCGATCGCTGATCGCACGCTGGTAACCCAGCGACAGCGCCGATTCACCGCCCTGGAAACCGATGCCGACGCCGACCCGGTTCTGGGTGCGGATACCGGCGGCACTGGTGGCCATGTTGAGCATTGCGGCGCTCATCGCGCCCTGGCGGTCGATGCGGCGATCCATGTGGCGCAGGCGTCCGTCGATCTCGCCCTTGAACACATCGAAGCTGTCGGAGACAGCCTGCACGCGGCTGTCGGTGTAGCTGTTGGCGGTGGCCATGCCACGGTCGAGCTGGCCCTTGTTGACGGCATCGGTGGCCGTGGTGCCCGCCGCCACATTGGTGACCTGGCGTTCGCTGCCCTCACTGCCGACCGAGACCGTATTGGCACGGTCGGCGACCGAACCCTGGCCCAGCGCCACCGCGTTTGCGGCCGTGGCATTGGCGCCCTGGCCGATGGCCGTGGACGAGGCGCCACTGGCAACCGCGCCATCGCCCATGGCGACCGCATTGAGGCCGGTGGCCGGGGTGCCGACCGGAATCCCGCTCCCCACCGCCGCCGCCGTCGGCGTGCCCTGCACACGGGCCGCGCTTGCCGGAGCAGCATCTGCCGTCACCGGCGCATCCGCCGCGCTGGCCAGCATGTTTTCATCCAGCGAGGCACTCATCGAACGCAGGCTGGCCGTTCCCGAACGCGTGCCACCGGCACTACGGCGGTCGATCTCGCTGACCTTGCGGTCCAGCGCACCCAGCGCATCGCCGACGTTGCTGTAGGTGGCACCCTGGATCACGTAGTTCGGCGCCACGAACACGCCCTGCATGCCAACGCTGGCGCCACCGCCGAGGAAGCTGGCGGCATCGCTGAGCGACTGGAACAGCTGGCCACCATTGATCGCCTGGCGGCTGCCGGCGGCGATGCTGCCGGCACCGACGTTGTCGATGGTGGTGCCCTGGAAGCCGGACAGGGTCAGGCGGTCACGGCTGGCGTCGTCGTAGCCGACTGCGCTGGCCGCCGTGGTTTCCACCGTCGCGATGCGCGAATCGAAGTCACCCACGCGGGTCTCCACCGCACCCACGCGCTGATTGGTGACGTTGAGCTGCGAGCCGGTCACCGCATCGGTGCTACCGGCGCCAATGCGGCCATCGGCCACGTTGACGATGCGGCGCGTGGCCGGACCATCGGTGCCGTTGCCGCCACCGACCGACACCACGTTGGCATCAAGTGCGCGCGAGCCCGCACCCAATGCCACCGAGTTCGCACCGCTCGCACCGGCACTGCTGCCCAGCGCCAGCGCACCGTTGCCGATGGCCGCCGCGTTGGCACCCAGCGCGTTGCTGCGCGCACCACTGGCATTGGCACCCGAACCGAGCGCGGCCGCATCGCTGCCGCTGGCACTGGCGGCGCCGCTGCCGGTGGCCTTGACGTAGCGGGCGGTGCCATCGGCGGTTGCCGCGACGGCATCGAGCTGGCCACGGTTGACCGCATCGGTGCGCTCGGTACCGGCGGCGACGCGGGTGATCTGACGATCACTGGTGCTGCTGCCGACCGACACCGTGTTGGCACGATCGGCCACCGAGCCCGAACCCAACGCCACGCTGCCGGCGGCGCTGGCGGTGGCACTGACACCCACCGCCGTGGCATTGGCGGCGGTGGCCTTGCTGCCGTAGCCGACCGCGGTGCCGAGGCGACCGCTGGCATCGGCGTAGCTGCCGAGGGCCGAGGCACCGTCGGCAGAGGCACTGGCGCGGAAGCCAGTGGCCTGCGACTGCGTACCGGTGGCGGTGGCCTGCGCACCGCTGGCGGTGCTGTAGGCGCCCTTGGCCTGGGCGCCCGCACCGGTAGCACTGGCGCCGGTTTCGCTGGCACTGGCGCCACTGCCCACGGCCACGCTGTCGACACCGCCCGCCTGCGCGGCGTTGCCCAATGCGGCGGCATTGCCGCCGGTGGCCAGCGCATCGAAGCCGACCGCCGTGGCGTTGGCGGCCATCGCATTGGCGCCACTGCCCAGCGCGGTGGCACCATTGCCGATTGCATTGGCGGCATTACCGGCCGCCAGCGCGTTGTCACCGTCCACCAGTGCACCGGCCTCACCGTCGGCATTACCGCTGGCCTGGAACTGGCGGCTGGTCTTGTCGGCGACGCTGGCCACGGCATCGAGTTGGCCCCTGTTCACCGCGTCTGTGGCATCGGTACCTGCCGCGACGTGGGTTACCTGGCGTTCGCTGCCGGCCTTGCCGACGGCAACGGTGTTGTCGCGATCTGCCTTGGAACCCGCACCGAGAGCGACGCTGTTGCTGCCGTTGGCGGTGGCGTTGGCACCCAGCGCGGTCGCGTTGGTGCCGGCCGACCACGCGTTCCAGCCGATGGCGGTGGCGTAGTCCTCGGTGGCCCATGCACCCGCACCGAACGCCGCCGCACCGGTACCACTGGCACGCGACGGAATCAGGCCGAAGAAGGTGCTGCCGCCGATGGCGACGCTCTCCTCGCCACTGGCTTCACTGGACTGACCCACGGCCACCGCGCCGGTACCGGCCGCGGCCGCACCGAAGCCGACCGCCGTGGTGTTGGCACCGCTGGCCGCCGAACCATAGCCGAGTGCGGTGCCGAGGCGACCGCTGGCTTCGGCGTAGCCGCCCACGGCGGTGGTGCCATCGGCGGACGCCGCACTGCGGAAGCCGCTGGCCAGCGCCTGCGCACCGCTGGCGTTGGATTCGGTGCCGTTGGCGGTGCTGTAGACACCGCTGGCCTGTGCACGCGCGCCCACCGCGCTTGTCCCTACCTCGCTGGCGCTGGCGCCACTGCCCAGGGCCAGGCTGTCCTCGCCGGTGGCCTGTGCCGTGCTGCCCAGTGCGGCTGCGTTGGTGCCGCTTGCCAGCGCATCGATACCGACTGCGGTGGCATTGGCGGCCAGCGCATTGGCACCGCTGCCCAGTGCCGTGGCGCCGTTGCCGATTGCGTTGGCGGCGTCACCGGCGGCGAGCGCATTGTCGCCCTCCACCAGGGCGCCGCTTTCACCATCGGCATTGCCGCTGGCCTGGAACTGCCTGCTGGTCTTTTCAGCGGCGGCGGCGACGGCATCGAGCTGGTTCTTGTTGACCGCATCGTTGCCCTGCGTGCCATCGGCCACGTTGGTGATCTGGCGGGTGTTGCCGCCACCGCCCACCGACACGGTGTTGTCGCGGTCGGCAATCGAATCCGCGCCGAGTGCCACGCTGTTGTCCGCGCGCGATTCCGCCGCATTGCCCAGCGCGGTGCTGTTGATGCCCGGCGACCAGGCGCCGCCGCCCACCGCGGTGGAGTAGTTGCCCGAGGCTTCGGTGGCCAGCGTGCCGAACAGCGAACCACCGACGGCGACACTGTTGGTACCGGTGGCGAGACTGCCCTGGCCGGTCGCAGTGCTGTAGGCACCCGAGGCTTCCGAATCCCCACCCAGTGCCACGCTGTTGGAGCCGGAGGCATTGGCGAAGTTGCCGAACGCAGTTGCGTTGAAGGCCGTGGCCTGGGCATAGCCGCCGATGGCGGTGCTGTAGCCACCGCTTGCGGTGGCTGCGATACCGAACGCGGCCGCTGCGGTGCCACTGGCGACGCTCTCGCTGCCGACCGCGGTGGCAGCGCTGCCGCTGGCATTGCTGAAATAGCCCACCGCGACCGCTTCTTCGCCGGAGGCTTCGGACAACACGCCGCTGGCGGTGCTGCCGGCGCCGCTGGCGATGCTGGCGGCGCCGAATGCCGCGCTCTGTTCGCCGCTGGCTTCGCTCTCGGCGCCGTGCGCGGTCGCGTACTCACCGGTGGCCTGTGCATTGGCACCGACCGCACTGGCATTGGCGGCGGTCGCCAGTGCATTGAAGCCGATCGCCTGCGCATTGCTGGCCAGCGCATTGGCACCGCTGCCCAGTGCGGTGGCGCCGTTGCCGATGGCATTGGCCGCATCACCTGCGGCCAGTGCGTTGTCGCCCTCCACCAGTGCACCGGCTACATCGTCACCATTGCCGCTGGCCTGGAAGAAGCGGCTGGTGGTGGTGGCGGTGCTGGCCACGGCCTCCAGCTGCGCCTTGTTCACCGCATCGGTGGCCTGGGTACCAGCGGCGACGTTGGTGATCTGCCGCTCATTGCCGGTGCTGCCCACCGACACCGTGCGTGCACGGTTGGCCACCGAACCGGCACCCAGCGCGACTGCGTTGCTGGCACTGGCATTGCTGCCCGCACCCAGCGCGATCGCGCTCTCAGCGCCGGCCACGGTGTTGGTACCGATGGCGATGCTGTTGAGATTGTTGCCGAGCGCCTGGAAACCGAGCGCGACGCTGTTGTCGCCATAGCCGAAGGCACCGCGGCCGAGCGCGGTCGCGCTGGTTCCGTTGGCCCAGCTGTTGTAGCCGATCGAGGTGGCACCGCTGCCGCTGGCCCAGGCCGCGTTGCCGAACGCCGAGGCATTGGTGGCGGTGGCCCAGGCACCGGAACCAAAGGCGCTGGCGCCGCTGGCGGTGGCCCAGCTGTAGCCGCCCACGGCGGTGCTGTCATCGCTGCTGGCGAACGCGCTGTCTCCCACGGCCACCGCGTAGCTGCCCGTTGCGCGCGACTTGCCGCCCGCAGCGAAGCTGTTGTCACCGCTGGCCTTGGCCGCAGTGCCGAACGCGCTGCTGGCAGCACCGAGGGCCTGCGCGCCGCTGCCGACCGCCGTGGCATCGGCAACCGCAGTGGTGCCGACCTGCTGCGCCTTGCCGTCGGCGCCGATGATCGGCTGGTTGAATTCGTCGTAGGCCTGGCCAAGGCCACCGATGGCGACGCCGCCGTTGCCAGTGGCCGTGCTGTTGCGGCCCACTGCCACGCTGTCATCGCCGATCGCCGACGCGGCCGCACCATGGGCTACTGCACCGGCACCGATCGCATTGCTCGACGAACCGGCGGCGATGGCGCCCTCGCCCTCGGCCAGCGCGCCGGCATCGCTGTCGGCCTCCGGCTGGGCCTGGAAGAAGCGCGCGGTACTGTCGGCGGTGTTCGCCACCGCATCCAGCTGCGCCTTGTTCACCGCATCGGTGGCTTCACTGCCTGCAGCGACGCTGGTGATCTGGCGCTCGTTGCCGGCACTGCCGACCGCAACGCTGTTGGCACGCACCGCTTCGGAGTTCGCACCAAGCGCCACGCTGTTGGCGCCGCGTGCGGTGGCGTAGTAGCCGACTGCGGTGCTCTGTGCACCACTGGCCCAGGTCTGCGCGCCGAGTGCACTGGCGTTCTCGCCCGGCGCATAGGCGAAGTAGCCCACCGCAGTGGCTTCGGCACCGGATGCTTCGCTGAGGCTGCCGTTGGCGACCGCGCGGTCACCGCTGGCAATGGCACCGGCACCGACCGCCGTAGCGGCTTCGCCGCTGGCCTGGGTCTGCACGAAGAAGCCCAGGCCGGGAATCAGGTCGGCCGGGCCACCGATGGCGACGCTGCTGGTGCCGGTGGCGGTGCTCTGCGTGCCCAGTGCCGTCGAGTAGTCGCCGATGGCATTGGACACCGCACCGAACGCCGATGCCTGCGCGCCGGAGGCATAGGCGCCCACGCCGTAGGACGACGCGGCAAAGCCGCTGGCTTCGGCGCTGGCGCCGACCGCAGTGCCACCAACACCGGCACTGGTGGCGCCGGTTTCGACCGGTACGCCACCACTGGTGATCAGCGGGTTGCCGTTGGCATCCACGGCGGCGCCACCGACAGCCACGCTGCCCGGGCCATTGGCCTGGGCGTTGTTACCGAATGCCGCGCTGTTCTGGCCCGAGGCCAGCGCGTTGTTGCCGACGGCAGTGGCGTTCTGTGCAACCGCCGTGGCGCCTGCGCCGACCGCAGTGGTGCCGTTGCCGATCGCATTGGCAGCCTCGCCGGCGGCCAGTGCGTCATCCCCCTCGGCCAGCGCACCGGCATCGCTGTTGCTGCTGCCGGTGGCCTGGAAACGCTTGGCGGTGGCATCGGCCACGGCGGCAACGTCCTTCAGCTGGCCGACGTTGACCGCGTCGGTATCTTCGGTGCCGGCGGCGACGCTGGTGATCTGCCGGGTCAGGCCGTACTCGACGGCACCGACGGACACGGTATCGACGCGATCGGCCAACGAGCCGGCGCCGAGCGCCACGCTGCCGGTAGCCACCGCGGCGGAATTGGAGCCGAGTGCGGTGCTGTATTCCCCCACCGCCGTGCTGAACGCACCGACGGCGATCGAGGCTTCGTTGGCGGCGGTAGCGCCGCGACCCACGGCGGTGCTGCCCGGGCCCATCGCCACGGCACCGCCACCCACGGCAGTCGCGCCGTCTGCGGTAGCTTCGGACAATGCACCGAGCGCGGTGGCCGCGCCGTTCTCGCTGGCGGCGGTGGCGCTGGCACCCACGGCGGTATCGCCCAGGCCGAACGCTGCCGCGCTCTGCCCCACCACCACGCTGGCATCGCCGAGCGCCAGGGCGCCCTGGCCGAAGGCGCTGGCACCGATGCCGGCGGCGATGGCCTGGGTACCAATGGCCGTGGTGGCGTTGGCCAGCGACTGCGCGCCCGCACCGGCCGCCAGTGCCCCCTGACCGTCGATCTTCGCCGCGTCGCTGTCATCGCCTGCGCCGTCGGCCTTGAAATAGCGGTTGCCGTCTGCGGCAACATCGGCCAGCGCGGCCTGGGTGGCCCGCGCCTGCGCATCCAGCTGCGCCTTGTTCACTGCGTCGGTGCCCTGGGTGCCTGCCGCGACGTTGGTGATCTGCCGCTCCTTGCCGGCATCGCCGACGGACACGGTGTTGGCGCGCGTGGCCTTGGAGCCGGCGCCCAGTGCCACGCTATTGGCCGCCGTCGCGCTGCTGTTGCTGCCGATCGCCACCGCATTGCTGCCCTTGGCACTGGCGGAGCCTTCCACCAGGCACTTTTCAAGAAGCTTGCCGCTGAACGCCACGCAGGTCGCGCTGCCGCCGATCTGCACCGACTGTGCAGCGGCGCTGCCGCTCATGCCCAACCCCATGACCAGGCCCAGTGCCACTGCCAGTGCGGCGGGCGTGGCCTGTGTGCTGCGGCGCTGGTCGACGACCCCGCCACCGCTGCTGCCGGCGGAGGCCAGTTCCGAGGCCACCACCAACTGCCCCAATGCTTTGTTCCAGACCTTGCGATAAATCCGATTCATCGGTACGGCTCCTGATTGGACTGGTTTTGGGCAAAGCAACGCCACCGCTGGGCTTTCCGGCCCAACGTCCCCTGGGGGCGTTTATTCGCGTGATTTACTGCGGGGTATTGCCGAACGGCGCGCAGCGACAGAAAACCGAGCGCGTGCGCCAACCGGTTACTGCGAAATGAATGCTTCTGAAACGGGGTTCAAGTGTTAACGGCATCTTTGCAGATCGTCAAGACTTTGACACGGCAAATCCTATTGCCGTGAAGCAGTTCACTATTTCACCTGTTTACATAGTGATTTCGTTATATTCGCGTGACGGACTATCGACGCCATGTAAACGCGTGTAACTGATGGTTGCGGCACGCATTTCTGACCAACCAAAGAAAAACCCGACAGTTGCCTGCCGGGTTTTCCGTACTTCATCGCATTGTCGCGTGCGCGCCGGTTGCGCCGTCAGCCGCACCATACCCGTGCGTTGCGGAACATGCGCATCCACGGCGAATCACCCTGCCACTCGGCCGGGGCCCAGCTCATGTTGAGTGCGCGCGGGGTGCGTTCCGGGTGCGGCATCATGATGGTGACGCGACCGTCGGTGCTGGTCAGGCCGGTGATGCCGTCCGGAGAACCGTTCGGATTCAACGGATACTGGCTGGCGACGTTGCCGTGGCCATCGATGTAGCGCAGCGAGACACGGGCCGCAGCCTGGTCGACCGCATTGTCGAACACCGCCTGGCCTTCGCCATGCGCCACCGCCACCTGCAGGCGCGAACCGGCCATGCCGCGCAGCAGGATCGACGGCGACTCCACCACTTCCAGCAACGCGGTACGGGCTTCGAACTGCTCGCTGGCGTTGCGGCGGAACTGCGGCCAGTGTTCGGCACCGGGGATGATGTTCTTCAGCTGGCTCATCATCTGGCAGCCGTTGCACACGCCCAGCGCGAAGCTGTCCTCGCGCGCGAAGAACGCGGCGAACGCATCACGCAGCGCGCTGCGCTCCAGGATCGAGGTGGCCCAGCCACGGCCGGCACCGAGCACGTCGCCGTAGCTGAAGCCGCCGCAGGCGACCAGGCCGGTGAATTCCTGCAGCGCCACGCGGCCTTCGATGAGGTCGCTCATGTGCACGTCGAACGCGCGGAAGCCGGCACGTTCGAAGATGTTGGCCATCTCGATCTGGCCGTTGACGCCCTGTTCGCGCAGCACCGCCACGCGCGGGCGCGCGCCGGTGCTGATGAACGGCGCGGCGACATCTTCATTGATGTCGAAGCTGAGCTTCGGCTTCAGTCCCGGCGCGTTGAAGGCACGCGCGATCTCGCGTTCGGCATCGGCGTTGGCGGGGTTGTCGCGGCGCTTCTGCATGGCGTGGGTGACCGACCACCAGGCATCGAACAACGCTTCCCAGCGCCATTCGGCCAGGTTCTCGCCGCCCAGCGACACGCGCACCACCGGTGCCGTGGTCGGCTTGGCGATGCGCTGCGCGCATTCGGTCAGTGCATGGCGTTCGACCAGGTCGGCAAACGCGGCACGGTCTTCGCGGGCAATCTGCACCACCGCGCCCAGTTCTTCGTTGAACAGGCTGCGGAACGGGTCATCGCCCCAGGCATCGAGGGTGATGTCCAGGCCCATGCGCGAGGTGAAGGCCATCTCGCACAGCGCGGCGAAGGCACCGCCATCGCTGCGGTCGTGGTAGGCCAGCAGCAGGCCGGACTGGCGCGCATCGCGGATCAGTTCGAAGAAGGCGCGCAGGCGCTGCGGGTCATCCAGGTCCGGCGCGGCACCGGCGAACGCCGGCAGGTCGCCGTGGTCGGCATGCACCTGGGCCAGGATCGATCCACCGAGGCGCTGCTTTCCGGCGCCCAGGCCGATCAGCCACACCTCGCTTTCAACCTCACGGTCGAGCAGCGGGGTCAGCTGCTGGCGTGCGTCGGCAACCGGCGCGAACGCGGTGATCACCAGCGACACCGGCGACACGCTCTTGTGTGCCTCGCCCTGGTCATGCCACTGCGCCTGCATCGACAGCGAATCCTTGCCCACCGGAATGCTGATATCCAGCTGCGGGCACAGCTCCATGCCCACCGCCTTCACCGCGTCGTACAGCAGCGCGTCTTCGCCCGGGTGGCCGGCAGCGGCCATCCAGTTCGCCGACAGCTTGATCTCATCCAGCGCGTCGACCGGCGCCGCGCACAGGTTGGTCAGTGCTTCACCCACCGCCATGCGCGCCGAAGCGGCCGCATCGAGCAGGGCCAGCGGGGTGCGCTCACCGATCGACATCGCTTCGCCGGCCACGCCGTCGAAATCGGCCAGCGTGATCGCCACGTCCGATACCGGCAGCTGCCACGGGCCAACCATCTGTTCGCGTGCGGTCAGGCCGCCAACGCTGCGGTCACCGATGGTGACCAGGAAGTTCTTCGAGGCCACCGTCGGGTGCGCCAGCACGCGCAGGCCCGCCTCCTGCAGGTCCAGGCCACCGGTCTTCAACGCCGGCCAGCGCGGCGCCGGCGGGTGCGCGGTGTCGCGGTGCATCTTCGGCGGCTTGCCGAACAGCACGTCCATCGGCAGGTCGATCGGCGCATCGGCCGGGGTGTGGCCCGGCACCGCACCGTAGGCCACCACCAGGTGTTCCTCGGCGGTGGCCACGCCAACCGCGGCGAACGGGCAGCGCTCGCGCGCGCACAGCGCGGCGAACTCGGCCAGGCGCTCCTGGGCGACACCGAGCACGTATCGCTCCTGCGACTCGTTGCACCACAGCTGCATCGGCGACAGCGACGGATCGTCGGTAGGCACCTTGCCCAGATCGATGACACCGCCGACCTTGGAGTCGTGCAGCAGTTCGGGGATGGCGTTGGACAGGCCACCGGCACCGACGTCGTGGAAGAACTTGATCGGGTTGTTGGCCCCCATCGCCACGCAGCGATCGATCACTTCCTGGCAGCGGCGTTCCATTTCCGGGTTGTCGCGCTGCACGCTGGCGAAGTCGAGGTCCTCGGCACTTTCGCCGGAAGCCACCGAGCTGGCGGCACCGCCGCCAAGGCCGATCAGCATCGCCGGGCCGCCGAGCACGATGACCGCATCACCGGCCTGCAGCGGGATCTTGTCGACCTGCACGCGGTCGATGGCGCCGAGGCCACCGGCCAGCATGATCGGCTTGTCGTAGGCGCGGACCAGGTCGGCGCCTTCGGGCAGCTCGAAGCTGCGGAAGTAGCCGAGCAGGTTCGGGCGGCCGAATTCGTTGTTGAACGCGGCGCCGCCGAGCGGGCCGTCGGTCATGATTTCCAGCGCCGGCGCCATGCGCGGGTTCAGCGCGCGCGGCGCTTCCCACGGCTGCGGCAGCTCGGGGATGCGCAGGTGCGAGACCGAGAAACCGGTCAGGCCAGCCTTGGGCTTGCCGCCGCGGCCGGTCGCGCCTTCGTCGCGGATTTCGCCACCGGCACCGGTCGAGGCGCCCGGGAACGGCGCGATCGCGGTCGGGTGGTTGTGCGTTTCCACCTTGATCTGGAACGCGCTCGGCACCTGCGGCTCGCGGCGGTATTCGCCGCTGGCCGGATCCGGGCGGTAGCGCGAGGCCGGGTGGCCTTCGATCACCGCGGCATTGTCGCTGTACGCGCTGAGCGTGTGCTGCGGGGTCTGCTGGTGGGTGTTCTTGATCATCCGGAACAGCGAGCGGTCCTGTTCCTGGCCGTCGATGGTCCAGCTGGCGTTGAAGATCTTGTGCCGGCAGTGCTCGGAATTGGCCTGCGCGAACATCATCAGTTCGACGTCCGACGGCGAGCGGCCCAGCGCGGTGAAGCGTTCGCGCAGGTAGTCGATCTCGTCCTGCGCCATGGCCAGGCCGAGGCGCTGGTTGGCGGCCTCCAGCTGGTCCACCGGCACGCGTTCCAGTTCACCGCGGGCCGGTGCCGAGAACAGCGCCTGGCCCTCTGCCACGGTCTCCAGCACCGACTGCGTCATCGGGTCGTGCAGCGCCTTGACCAGCGCCTGCTGGGCGGCAGCATCGGCCGGCCAGCCCTGCACGTCGATACGCAGGCCACGCTCGACCCGGCTGACCGGCTGGCCCGCGCCGCGGACCAGTTCGGTGGCCTTGCTCGACCACGGCGACAGCGTGCCCAGGCGCGGCACCACGATGCGGCTGACCGCGCCTTCGGCCACGGCCTCGGCCTGCGGCGCGGCTTCGAGGATGCGGCACAGGGTGGTCAGGTCGGGGGCGGCGCTGCCTTCGGGCTGCACGAAGTAGACGTGCCAGGCACCGCTGATGCGCAGGGAGGGAGCGATGGACTGCAGGCGGGATTCAAGACGTTCGCGGCGGAACGGCGACAGGGCGGGCGCGCCCTCGAGGACCATCATGTCCGGGGAACCGTAGTTGGGAAACGGGCCCGACATTGTACCGGAAGCGGAGGAAGGGCTCTGGCCAGGCGGCGCCCGGCACCCGCCGAGGCCAGGGCAACGGCAACGGCAACGGCCAAAGCAAAAGCGGGGTTCCCGTGGGATGGCGGGGTGGGTCCGGTGGCGGGGGACGCCGTAAACCCGTCCCTGGGGGCTTGGCCGCGGCATCCATGCCGCGGACACCCCCGCCACCGGACCCACCCCGCCTCCGACAGACTTCCGCGATCTGCCGACCCTGGATTTGTTGCGATATCTGATGGATTCATCCACGCATGGCGTGGATCTACTGGCGGTCCCGAGAACGGGTAGATCCACGCCATGCGTGGATGGGAGCGAAGCGACCGGCTTCTGCTTTTGATTTTCTGTTCTGTCTTCCGTGGCTGGCCGCGCGGGAACCTGTCCGTGGCCGGGTGGGTGGGCTGCGCAGGGGCGTGAGCCGCATGGATGCGGCGATCGAGCTTACATGGACGTACTTGCAGCGCCCCCTGCGCAGCCCACCCACCCGGCCAACCCCCGGAAACCCGCTTTCAGCGACCCACCCCAGCCACGAGGGGCTCCGCC
Source organism: Stenotrophomonas maltophilia (assembly GCF_047497515.2). Classification (GTDB taxonomy): domain Bacteria; phylum Pseudomonadota; class Gammaproteobacteria; order Xanthomonadales; family Xanthomonadaceae; genus Stenotrophomonas. Next base: position 106,910 of record NZ_JAXAXL020000014.1, on the reverse strand, counting down.
GATGGCCGCCGACCGCGCGCAGCGCCGCCTTCCGCCCGGATCCCCGAACCATGCGCTTGCTCACGGATTGACCACGCAATTGATGACAACGTTGTCCCCACCTGGCGCCGGACTCTCTCCCCGGCCTCCCAGGTACCCCGTCCGCCCCCTCCGTCGCCTTCCCGGGCGACGCCCGGACCTGCGTCACGCGCGGCGCCATCGGGGCCCGCGCGCCCTTTGATCGGAGACTTACCCATGTACGACCCGATTGTGCGCAGTGCCGAACGTGCGACCCGAAGCTGTCGTCCCCGCCGCCTGGCCTGGCTGCTTGCCCTGGCCGCCGGTACCGCCGCCCTGCCCGGCCTGGCGCAGGCCGCCAGCTGTGCCGGCGTGGCCCAGTGGGACCAGGCCAAGATCTACCGGGCCGGCGATACCCTGCAGAAAGGAGGCGTCCTCTATCGGGCGAACCAGGACATCTGGAACGCGCCGCCGGACCATCCGGCCGGTGCGCCCTACTACACCAATCTCGGTGCCTGCGATGGCAGTGGCAGCAACCAGCCGCCGGTGGTCAGCCTGACCTCGCCGGCCAACGGTGCCACCTTCAGTGCCGGCAGCACGGTGAACGTGACCGCCAACGCCAGCGATCCGGACGGCAGCGTCGCCAAGGTGGAGTTCTTCCGCGACGGCAGCTCGCTGGGCATCGCCACCAGTGCGCCGTACGCGGCCAGCTGGGGCAACGCCAGCGCCGGCAGCCACACCCTGCGCGCGGTGGCCACCGACAACAACAACGCCACCACCAGCACGCCCACCATCACCATCACCGTCAACGCCGCCGGTGGCGATACCACCGCGCCGAGCGTGCCGGGCGGGCTGGCAGTGGGGACCCGTACTGCCAACAGCATCGCGCTCAGCTGGAGCCCGTCCACCGACAACACCGGTGGCAGCGGCATGGCCGGCTATGACGTGTACCGCAACGGCAGCCTGGTCGGCTCGCCGTCCAGTGCCAGCTACATCGATGGCGGCCTGACCGCGTCGACCACCTACCGCTACCGCGTGCGCGCCCGCGACAACGCCGGCAACGCCTCGGCACAGGGCACCGAGATCAGCGCCACCACGCTGGCCGGCGACGGCGGCAGCACCGGCAAGCGGGTCATCGGCTACTTCACCCAGTGGGGCATCTACGGCCGCAACTACCGGGTCAAGAACATCGACAGCAGCGGCTCGGCCGCACGCCTGACCCACATCAACTACGCGTTCGGCAACGTGCGCAACAACCGCTGCGAAGTGGGCATCACCCAGCCGTCGGATCCGAACAGCGGTGCCGGTGGCGATGCCTTCGCCGATTACACCAAGGCCTTCAGTGCCGCCGAGAGCGTCAGCGGCAGCGCCGATACCTGGGACCAGCCGCTGCGTGGCAACTGGAACCAGCTCAAGCAGCTCAAGGCCAAGTACCCGGGCATGAAGGTGCTGATCTCGCTGGGTGGCTGGACCTGGTCGCGCGGCTTCTCCAGCGCGGCGCGCCCGGAAAACCGCCAGGCCTTCGTCGCCTCGTGCATCGACGCCTACATCAAGGGCAACCTGCCGGTGACCGACGGTGCCGGTGGTGCCGGAGCCGCGCTGGGCGTGTTCGACGGCATCGACATCGACTGGGAATACCCGGTGGCCTGTGGCATCGAATGCGGCAAGCCGGAAGACAACGCCAACTTCACCGCGCTGATGGCCGAGTTCCGCCGCCAGCTCGATGCGGTGCGTCCGGGCCTGTTGCTGACGGTGGCGGTGGGTGCGGGCATCGACAAGATCCGCGTCACCGATCCGGCCGCGTACCACCCGTACCTGGACTACATCAACGTGATGACCTACGACTTCCACGGCGCGTGGGATGCGAAGACCAATCACCAGTCGGCGCTGTTCGATTCGCCGAATGATCCTTCCACCGGCGACCAGAAGCTGTACAACAGCAACGACGCCATCGAGGCCTTCATCAGCCGTGGCGTGCCCGCCGCCAAGCTCAACCTGGGCATCGGCTACTACGGGCGTGGCTGGACCGGCGTGGTCAACGCCAACAACGGCCTGTACCAGACCGCCAGCGGTGCTGCCCCGGGTACCTACGAGGCCGGCATCGAAGACTGGAAGGTGCTGAAGAACCTGGCGTGGCCGGGCTACACCGACAACACCGCCGGTGCCACCTGGATCTACAACGGCAGCACGCTGTGGAGCTTCGACACCCCGGCCAACATCACCCGCAAGATGGGCTACGTGAAGACCCAGGGCCTGGGCGGCGCGTTCGTGTGGGAGTTCAGTGGTGACGATGCACAGGGCACGCTGACCAAGGCGGTCAGTGATGGCCTGAAGTAAGAAAAAAAGCCGGGGATGCATCGCGTCCCCGGCTTTCCACATGGATTCAACAGCCGCCGGGCCATGCCCGGCGACGTTACGGTCAGCGCTTGGCCGACAGCTTTTCCAGCGCCGCACGCAGCTGTGCCGGCGGCAGGTAGCCGCCCAGCTGGGTACCATCGGGCGCGAAGATCGCCGGTGTACCGTTCACGCCCAGCTGCTGGCCCAGCGCGTACTGCATCGCCACCGGATTGGTGCAGTTCTTGGCCGGCACGCTGCCACCGCGCTTGGCGTTGGTCAGCGCCTGGCGACGGTCGGCCGCACACCAGACCGAAATCATGTCGATGTAGTCCTTGCTGCCCAGGCCCATGCGCGGGAACGCCAGGTATTCGACGGAGATGCCGTTGCGGTTCAGTTCGGCGATGTCCTGGTGCAGCTTGCGGCAGTAGCCGCATTCGATATCGGTGAACACGCTGATGGTGTACTTGGCGTTCGGCGCGGCGAACACGATGCGGTCGCCGTGGTTGGCCTTGGCCAGCAGATCGCGACGGTAGCCCAGCAGGCCTTCGCTGTTGGCCGGGCCCTTGGCGCGGGTGTCGTACGGCTGCGACTGGAACAGGTAGCGGCCGTCGTCGGACACGTACAGCAGCTGGCCGGACACCACCACTTCACGGAAGCCGGGGAACGGTGCCGCGCCGATGTAGTCAATCTGGAACCCGGGGTTCAGGGCGGTCAGCGCCGCACGCACGGCCTGGTCGGCCGCGCCGTTGGCGGCCGGGCTGGCCTTGGCCGGTGCGGCGGCAGGTGCCTTGGCGGCCGGCGGGGCCGGCTGGGCGCAGGCAGTCAGGCTGAGCGCACCGAACACGGCGGCGATGGCAAATCGGAGCATGGAGCGTTCCGCGGCAGAAGAAGACCCCGGATTCTGACACAGCCACCGCGACCGGGCCGCGACGCCGCGCACGGCCCGGGGCCCAGGTTCAGGCCCTCGCTCAACCGCGTGGATGATGGCGGGCGTGCAGCTTCTGCAGGTGCTCGCGGGCCACCAGGGTGTAAATCTGGGTCGTGGACAGCGAGCTGTGGCCGAGCAGCATCTGCAGCGCGCGCAGGTCAGCCCCGCGGTTGAGCAGATGGGTGGCGAAGCTGTGGCGCAGGCCGTGCGGGCTGATCCGCGCCGGGTCGATGCCGGCTACCTGCGCGTGACGTTTCACCAGATGCCAGAACGCCTGCCGGGTCAGCGCATGCAACGTCGGCTCGATGAACAACGGGGTCTGCCCATCCGCCAGCGCGTGCACCCTGCCCTTGCCGACCAGCTGCGGCCGCGACTGCTGCAGGTAACGCTCCAGCCAGTGCTGTGATTCTTCGCCCAGCGGCACCAGCCGTTCCTTGCTGCCCTTGCCGGTCACCCGCAGCACGCCCTGGCGCAGGTTGACCGCGGTGGCCGGCAGCAACACCAGCTCGCTCACGCGCAGGCCGGCGGCATACATCAGTTCCAGCATGGCGCGATCGCGCAGGCCCAGCGGGCTGTCGATGTCCGGCGCGGCCAGCAACGCGTCGATCTGGCTTTCGGCCAGCGCCTTGGGCAACAGCCGTGGCAGCTTCGGCGGATCGAGCAGCGCGCTGGGGTCTTCGCTGCGCTCGCCACGACGCACGCCGTCGGCGAAGAACGCGCGCAGCGCCGACAGCAGGCGCGCGTTGCTGCGTGGCGACCAGCCATGACGGGTGCGCCAGGCCAGGTAGTCGAACAGGCCGGGGCGCTCGATGCCGGCCAGGCCACCGTCGCGTCCATCCATCCAGCGCGCCACCCCTTCCAGGTCGCGCCGGTAACTGTCCAGGGTGGCGCGGGCCAGGCCGTTCTCGGCCCAGATCGCGTCGAGGAAACGCTGGATGCGCGCGCCGTCATCGGCGCGCAGTTCCGGCAGTTGCTGCACCAGCTGGCGGCGTTCGGCGGGGGTGGAAACAAGGGCCATGCGTGCAGGATACGAGGGCGACTGCGGACGCGGCCAGCATTGCGTATGCTCGGCGCATGTCCCGCCCTGCCACCGACACCGCTTCTGCGGCTGCCAGCGAAACATCCCGCCCGCGCGCGCTGCTGCTGTGGCGCGTGCTGGCGATGGTCTACGACGCACTGCCGGTACTGGCGCTATGGATGCTGGCCGGCACCCTGTTCACCCTGGCCTATACCTTCAGCGGCCATGCCCAGCGCGAAAACATCGCACCCTTCAGCGCCTGGCAATGGCTGCTCTGGGCAGTGTGCTGGGTCATCACCGGGTGGTATGCCACGGCCAGCTGGCACCGTGGCGGACAGACGCTGGGCATGCGGCCGTGGCGGTTGAAACTGGAATCACGCGATGGCCTGCCGCTGCGGCGCGGCCAGCTGTGGCTGCGGTTCGCGGTGGGCACGCTGTCCCTGCTGCTGGGCGGGCTGGGGTTCTGGTGGGCATGGGTCGACCGCGACCGCCTGACCTGGCATGACCGCGCCAGCGGCACCCGCGTGGTGCGCATGCCGAAGCGGTGATGCGCTGATTGTAGAGCCGAGCCCATGCTCGGCTGGCGTGCGGTGCGTGAAAAGCAGCCGAGCATCGGCTCGGCTCTACAGAAATCCGCGCGTTGGCCGTCTTGGCCAGCGCCACAGCACTCAGCCCGATTTGCGCCGGAACAGCAGGCCGGACACCGCCAGCATCACGATCGGCGGCAACGCATAGGCGATGCGGTAGTCGAACTTCAACGCGCCGGCCATGCGGCCGAAGAACAGCTGCAGCAGCCAGAAGCCCAGCGCGAACAGGATGCCCAGGAACAGGCGCTTGCCCATGCCGCCGCTGCGCAGCGAGCCGAACGCGAACGGCACTGCGGCCAGGCACAGCGCCAGCACGTTCACCGGGTAGAACCAGCGGCTCCAGTACACGTCTTCAAAATCGCGCGCATCCAGTCCGTTGCGTTCGCGGTACTCGATGCTGGTACGCAGCTCGGCAACGCTGAGATTGCGCGGCTTGGCGATGCCGGTCGCCAGCGCCGCCGGGTCCAGCTTTGAATTCCACGGTTCGCGCGCCGCTTCCTCGCGCGTTGCCGAGCGTTCGCCGAAGGTGTCGCGGCGGACCCCGGTCAGTACCCAGCCATCCTTGTCATGCTCGACAGTGGCGGCATGGGTCAGCGAGGCGATCCGGCCATCCTCGGCCACCCGGTACAGGCGAACGTCACGCAGGATCAGGCGCGTTCCCTTGTCGCCGACCAGCTGCTCCTCGCCGCTCTGCGCATTGAGGAAGGTATCGCCTTCGCGGGCCCACAAGCCGGAATAGCGCGTGGTGGTGATGTCCCGCCCGAACTTGGCGCTGGACTTCAGCGCATCGGCGCGGTCCTGGCCCCACGGCCCCAGTGTCTCGGCGCTGAGCACCATCACTGCGGTCAACAGCGACAGGGCGATCGCCACCGACACGCTGAGGCGCTTGCGCGACAGGCCCAGCGCGCGCAGGGCGGTCAGCTCGGAGGTCGCCGCCAGCTGGCCCAGGCCCATCAGCGCACCGATCACCGCAGCGGTCGGGAACATGGTGTAGGCGCGGCGCGGCACGGTGTACAGCACCCATGCCGCCGCGTGACCGAGGGTGTAGCCGTTCTTGCCGATGTCCTTGAACTCGCCGGAGAAGGCCATCACCACGTCCAGGCCGACCAGCACCGCCCAGGTCAGCAGCACCGTGGTGAACACCGACCGCCCCAGGTACAGGTCGAAACGCATCGGGCGCAGCCTCATGCGCGGGCTCCCTTCGAGCGGCCCAGGCGGCCATCACGCACGTACATCCAGATCGACAGCGCCAGCAGCGGCAATGTCAGCCACCACAGGCCCAGCGCGGGTGGAATCTTGCCGGTGGCGATCCAGCCGCTGCCGATGAACATCAGGTTGGTCCCCACCATGTAGGCCATCAGCGCCAGCATCATGCGGCCGTAGCGCTGCTGACGCGGCGAGCTGCGGCCCAACGGCACGGTCAGCAGGGCGAAGGCCAGCGCGATCAACGGTGGCGCCAGGCGACGGTGCAGCTGCGCCTGCGCCTCCGGTCGTTCATCGCCGAACAGCTTCAGGGTCGGCATCAGTTCCGGGTCATCCTCGGTTCGGGTCTGCGCACCGTCGGGCAGCGCCACATCGTTGCGGGCAAAGGTCGCCAGGCGGTAATCCAGCGCGCCGGCCACCGGCCCTTCCACCTGGTGGCCGTCATCCAGTTCGAGGAAGCGCTGGCGCGTGCCCTCGAAGAACATCCGGCCACTGTTGGCCGACACCACTTCCAGGCGATCGTCCTTCTGCCGCTGCAGGAACACCTTGCCCAGCTGGGTGCCATCCGGCGAGATCGAGGACAGGTAGACCACCCCGCCGTTGGGCAGGGTGGTGAAGCGGCCCGGCTCCAGCCCGGCCATCAGCACGCTGCGGTTGGCTTCAATGATCATCTGCTCGGCCACCCGCCCGGCCCAGGGGCCCAGCCACAGCGAACAGGCGCCGACCAGCAGCACCACCGGCACCACCAGCATCATCAGCGGTCGCAACAGGCGCTTGGGGCCGACGCCAATGGCGGTGATCACCGCCATTTCCGAGTCACGGTACAGCCGGGCGATGGCCAGCAGCAGGCCCAGCATCAGCGCCAGCGGCAGGATCAGCGGCAGGTAGGCGATGAACTGCAGGCCCAGCTGCGAGAACAGCAGCTTGGCCGGCAGGCGCCCGTCGGCGATGTTGCCGAGGATGTCCACCAGCACGCCGCCCACGCTGACCACCAGCAGGACGATCAGGGTAGCCAGGAAACTCTGGACGAAATCGCCCAGCAGGTATCGGTCGAGCTTCAGCATGGGGCGGTGGTTTAAACTCTGGGGTTCGTTCGCGGTGCCGCCCAGTCTACTGTCTGGGCGTAAACGGCCTGCGATTGTACGGACTCGCCAATGGAATCTGCTCAATGGCCCTCGAATTCACCCTGAACCACGTTGCTCCGGCCGCCGCCACCGTTGATTGCCTGGTGGTTGGCGCCTATGCCGACCATACCCTGACCCCGGCCGCCCAGGCCCTGGATGCCGCCAGTGGCGGCCGCCTGGCCACCCTGGCCCAGCGCGGCGACCTGTCCGGCAAGACCGGCGCCACCACCCTGCTGCACGATCTGCCGGGCGTGACCGCCCCGCGCGTGCTGGTGGTCGGCCTGGGCGACGCCGCCCGCTTCGGCGTGCCGCAGTACCTGAAGGCCATCGGCGACGCCGTGCGCGCGCTGAAGGCCGGCGCCACCCGCAGCGCGCTGTTCACCCTGTCCGAGGTGGCGATCAAGGACCGCGACGCGGCCTGGGCGATCCGCCAGGCGGTGATCGCCGCCGATCACGCCGCCTACCGCTACACCGCCACCCTGGGCAAGAAGAAGGCCGACGACGCCGGCCTGGCGCAGCTGGCCATTGCCGGTGACGACGCGCAGGCGCTGGCCCAGGGCCAGGCCATCGCCGCCGGCGTCGAGTTCGCCCGCGAGCTGGGCAACCTGCCGCCGAACTACTGCACCCCGGCCTACCTGGCCGAGGTGGGCGTGAAGTTTGCCGGTGAGCACGAGGGCGCCGAAGCCGAGATCCTCGACGAGCACCAGATGGAAGCGCTGGGCATGGGCTCGCTGCTGGCCGTGGCCCGCGGCTCGGCCAACCGCCCGCGCCTGGTGGTGCTGAAATGGTCCGGTGGCGGCGACGCCAAGCCGTACGTGCTGGTGGGCAAGGGCATCACCTTCGATACCGGTGGCGTCAACCTGAAGACCCAGGGCGGCATCGAGGAGATGAAGTACGACATGTGCGGTGGCGCCAACGTCATCGGCACCTTCGTCGCCGCGGTCAAGGCCAAGCTGCCGCTGAACCTGGTGGTGGTGGTCCCGGCGGTGGAAAACGCCATCGATGGCAACGCTTACCGTCCGTCCGACGTGATCACCTCGATGTCGGGCAAGACCATCGAAGTCGGCAACACCGACGCCGAAGGCCGCCTGATCCTGTGCGACGCGCTGACCTACGCGCAGCGCTTCGAGCCGGCCGCGCTGGTCGACGTCGCCACCCTGACCGGCGCCTGCATGGTCGCCCTGGGCCACCAGACCGCCGGCCTGATGAGCAAGCACGACGATCTGGCCAACGAGCTGCTGGCCGCCGGCGAGCACGTGTTCGACCGCGCCTGGCGCCTGCCGCTGTGGGACGAGTACCAGCCGATGCTGGATTCGAGCTTTGCCGATGTCTACAACATCGGCGGCCGCTGGGCCGGTGCGATCACCGCCGGCTGCTTCCTGTCGCGCTTCGCCGAAGGCCAGCGCTGGGCGCACCTGGACATCGCCGGCGTGGCCAGCGATGAAGGCAAGCGTGGCATGGCCACCGGCCGCCCGGTCGGCCTGCTGAGCCAGTGGCTGCTGGACCAGGTCGCCCGCGCCTGATGCCGTACCCGACCCTGGCCGGCAACCGCCGGCCGGGGCCTTGCTGCTCCAGCCATGTCCCGGCCTGGAGCGGCGTTTGCCTCACCTGGATGCCGCCATGCCCCGCGCCGACTTCTACCTGATCGCCAAGCCCCGCTTCCTGACCGAGCCCCTGCGGCTGGTCTGCGAGCTGGCGCGCAAGGCCAATGACGCCGGGCTGTTCACCCTGGTACTGGCCCGTGACCAGGCCCAGGCCGAGGAACTGGACGAACTTCTCTGGTCGTTCGACGACGATGCCTACATCCCGCACCAGATCGTGGGTGAGGATGTCGACGAGGAAGAGGCGCTGGTGCTGATCGCCCCCCCGGGCGGCGACGCACCGGTACGGCCGCTGGTGATCAACCTGCGCGACGAACCCTGGCTGGGCCAGTGCGAACGCGTGCTGGAAGTGGTGCCGGCCGATCCGGAAGCGCGCGAACCGCTGCGCGAGCGCTGGCGCCAGTACAAGACCGCCGGTTACGACCTGAACAAGCACGACATGTAAGCCCAGCGAGGTCCCCTTGATGCGCCTGTTGATCGCCCTGATTCTTCCCTGGCTGTCCTTTTTCACCATCGGCCGACCGCTGGCCGGCATCGTCTGCCTGATCCTGCAGATCACCCTGATCGGCTGGCTGCCCGCCGCCATCTGGGCCGCCTATGCGGTCAGCCAGTACCACACCGACCAGAAGATCCGGCGCGCCCTCGGGTCGCGCTGATCTCCCTTCCCGCCTTGATTACCGGTTCCCCTGCATGACCCAACTCGCCTCCAGCTACGACCCGAAGTCCTTCGAGACCGACCTCTACGAGGCCTGGGAGAAGGCCGGCCACTTCAAGCCGTCCGGCACGGGCGAGCCGTACACCATCCTGCTGCCGCCGCCGAACGTGACCGGCACCCTGCACATGGGCCACGCCTTCCAGCAGACCCTGATGGATGCGCTGGTGCGCTACCACCGCATGCGCGGCTACGACACGCTGTGGCAGGTCGGTACCGACCACGCCGGCATCGCCACCGAAATGGTGGTCAGCCGCAACCTGACACTGGAAGGCAAGGGCGAGACCCGCGATTCGCTGGGCCGCGAAGGCTTCATCGGCAAGGTCTGGGAGTGGAAGCAGCAGTCCGGCGACACCATCGAGCGCCAGATGCGCCGGCTCGGCACCTCCGCCGACTGGTCGCGCAGCACCTTCACCATGGACCCGCAGCCGTCGGCCGCGGTCAACGAAGCCTTCGTGCGCTGGTACGAGCAGGGCCTGATCTACCGTGGCCAGCGCCTGGTCAACTGGGACCCGGTGCTGAAGACCGCCATCTCCGACCTGGAAGTGGAGAGCGCCGAGGAAGACGGCTTCCTGTGGTCGATCGCCTACACGCTGGATGAAGGCCTGAGCTACGAGCACGTCGAGCGCGATGCCGACGGCGTGGAAACCCTGCGCGAGACCCGCGACTACCTGGTGGTCGCCACCACCCGCCCGGAAACCCTGCTGGGTGATACCGCGGTGATGGTGCACCCGGAAGACGCGCGCTATGCACACCTGATCGGCAAGAGCGTGGTGCTGCCGCTGACCGGCCGCCGCGTACCGGTGATCGCCGACGACTATGTGGACCGTGCGTTCGGCACCGGCGTGGTCAAGGTCACCCCCGCGCATGATTTCAACGATTACGAAGTGGGCGTGCGCCACAGCCTGCCGATGATCAACCTGTTCACCCCGGTGGCAGCGCTCAATGAGAACGCGCCGGAACGCTTCCAGGGCCTGGACCGCTACGCCGCGCGCAAGGCGGTGCTGGCCGAGCTGGAAGACCTGGGCATCCTGGTCGAGACCAAGGCGCACAAGCTGCAGGTACCGCGCGGTGATCGCACCGGCCAGGTGATCGAGCCGTACCTGACCGACCAGTGGTTCGTGAAGATGGACGACCTGGCCAAGCGTGGCCTGGAACTGGTGGAGGACGGCAGCATTTCCTTCGTGCCGCCGAACTGGATCAACACCTACCGCCACTGGATGAACAACATCCAGGACTGGTGCATCAGCCGCCAGCTGTGGTGGGGCCACCGCATCCCGGCCTGGTTCGATGCCGCCACTGGCAGCTGCTACGTCGGCCGCAGCGAAGCGGAAGTGCGCGCGAAGCACAACCTCGGCAGCGAGGTGGTGCTGAACCAGGAAAGCGACGTGCTGGAGACCTGGTTCTCCTCGCAGCTGTGGCCGTTCTCCACCCTGGGCTGGCCGAACGAGCAGGCCATGGCCGAGCGTGGCTTCGACCGCTACCTGCCGTCGTCGGTGCTGATCACCGGCTTCGACATCATCTTCTTCTGGGTGGCGCGCATGATCATGGCCACCGACAACCTGGTCGGGAAGATCCCGTTCAAGGACGTCTACTTCACCGGCCTGATCCGCGACGGTCAGGGCCAGAAGATGTCCAAGAGCAAGGGCAACGTGCTTGATCCGCTGGACATCATCGACGGCATCACCATCGACGACCTGGTCGCCAAGCGCACCGGCGGCCTGATGCAGCCGAAGATGGTGGAGAAGATCGAGAAGGCCACCCGCAAGGAATTCCCGGACGGCATCGCCGCCCACGGTGCCGACGCGCTGCGCTTCACCATCGCCGCGCTGGCCACCCACGGCCGCGACATCAAGTTCGACATGAACCGCGCCGAGGGCTACAAGAACTTCTGCAACAAGCTGTGGAACGCCAGCCGCTTTGCCCTGATGAACACCGAAGGCGCGGCGTTCAGCGGCGTGCCCAAGCCGCGCACCGATGCCGAGCGCTGGATCCTCGCGCGCCTGGCCGCCACCACCGCCGAAGCACAGGGCCATTTCGCCGCCTACCGCTTCGACCTGCTGGCGCAGTGCCTGTACGAGTTCGCCTGGAACGCGTTCTGCGACTGGTTCCTGGAACTGAGCAAGCCAGCGCTGAACGGTGCCGACGCCGCCGACGCCGAGAGCACCCGCCACACCCTGCTGTACGTGCTGGAAGCGCTGCTGCGCCTGCTGCACCCGTTGACCCCGTTCATCACCGAACAGCTGTGGCAGCAGCTGGCCCCGCGCCTGGGCCTGGCCGAGACCACGCTGTCGCTGCGCCCGTACCCGACCGCGGCCGAGTTCGAAGGCGATTTCGCCCAGGCCGAGGCCGACGTGGAATGGCTGAAGGCGGTGATCAGTGCGGTGCGTCGCGTGCGCAGTGAACTGAATGTCGCGCCGTCCAAGCTGGTGCCGCTGCGCCTGCAGGCCGGGCTGGAACAGGACCGCGTGCGCATCGAGCGCTTCAGTGCCTCGCTGTCGTTCCTGCTGAAGCTGGACAGCATCCAGTGGCTGGCCGAAGGCGAAAGCGCACCGCCGGCCGCCGCCGCGATCGTCGGTGAACTGAAGCTGCTGGTGCCGCTGGAAGGCCTGGTCGATCTTGATGCCGAGCGCGTGCGCCTGGACAAGGAAATCGCCCGCGTCGACGCCGAAAAGGAGAAGAGCGAGACCAAGCTGGCCAAGTTCACCGACAAGGTGCCACCGGCCGTGGTCGAGCAGGAGCGCGTGCGCCTGGCCGACTGGAATACCCAGCTGGCCGGCCTGCGCGAGCAGCGCGCGAAGCTGTAACACCTGCCTGGTGGGTGCGGACCTCGGTCCGCACCAATGCAATGTGCCAACCAAGGTTGGCACCCACCGAAGCGGAAAT